>NZ_CANMCZ010000001.1 GCF_947496485.1 uncultured Winogradskyella sp. | reverse complement strand
AGCGTCTGTGTATCTATTGAACTATTACTGAAGTCTACACTAGTGTTTATTGCATCTGCATTGTTCTCAGCGTTCTCCAAAGTCTCATGATAGGTTACCGTAAGACCTGATGCTCCTCCTGTAATCTCATTGTCGGCATCTGTTAAAGTAAAGAACCCAAATCCATCGTTATCTGGGTCGCAATATCTTAGTGGTGTTGGTGTAAAGGCTATTGGTGCTTGTTCTACCACTAATTCTAAAGTTGTGGTGTCGTAACAACCTGTACCTATATCTTCTACACGTACAAAAATAATCTGTCCGTCGACTGTATTGGTATATAGTGTTGGTAAGGGGTTCATCTCTGCATCTGCATCTGCTATGGTTTCATAATAGCTCACCTCATAATTAGGATTGCTAGCTGTAACTTCTGCGTTCTTCACGCTCAAATCCATCTCCGTCAGTCCATCTGGTGTACCATCGTCACAAACTTCTAAAGCCGTTGGTGCGACTAATACGGGTAACGCATTGACTACTAAGTTGAAAGTGGTGCTTGATCTGCAACTGGTCATCGTATTGGTCAGTACTGCTACTATGGGTTGTGGATTGCTCGTATTGGTATATAGGCCTATAATGGCATTCATACCCATATCGGCATCGGTTTGATTCTCATAGTACGCTACTGTAACATTGACCTGCCCGTTTAGAACCTCTGCGTCTTTTGTTGATAAATCAAATAGTTCTTGCTCGTCTCCTGGATTATTATAATCACAAAGTTCATAAGGTGCTACTGTTACAGTGGTTGGTGTTGGATTAACAATTAATTGTAAAGTGGTTGTAGCATAGCAGCCCGTCACATCATTCTCTATACGCACATAGATTTCTCTAGTGACCGTTGTATAGAGTGTCGCTACAGCACTGGTTCCTGTCTCAGCAAGTTCTGGCGAGCTATAATAACTTACGCTCATACCTGTCTGTGATCCGATGACTTGAGCGTCTTTGGTACTTAAATCAAATTGGGCTATACCATCATTGCTAACATCATCACAAACTTCTAAGGGTGTTGTGACATTAGCTATGGGGTTTTCCAATACTTCCAATTGTAGCGTATTGACGTTATAACAGGTGGTGGTCGTGTTTTCTAAACGAACAAATAGCGTTTGGGCCGTCATTGCCGTATTGGTGTAACCATCAAATACTTCTGCGGTAGCTGTATCCGCCCCTACTAAAGTTTCATGGAACGATACCTCTACACCTGTTTGACCATTTAATAACTCCGCTACTTTGGTGTCTAATGGAAAACTTACAAATCCATCCGTGTCATCATCACAGACCTGTAAAGGGGGCACTGCAACAACCTGAGGTAACGGGTCTACTACTAAATCGAAACTCGTAGTACCATAACAGTCTGGATGTAAAGAGTCTTCCACTCTTGCAAAGACTGTCTCTAAATTTGGTGTCGTATTTGAATAGTTCTTTGGTAAGGCACCTATATTATCATCCGCATCCGACTGGCTATTATGAAAGGATACAATGTATATATTTGTGTCTTGAACCCCTAAGATATCTGATTCTTGTGTACTCAAATCAAACGTTGCCAGACCATCATTGCTCACATCATCACAAGCTTCCATATCCATTGGTGTGTTGGCTATCGCCCTGGTATTGACCACCAAATCAAATACTGCTGTCGCTGATGCATTATAGCAGTTGGAGTCCCCTACATTTTCTACCCTTACAAATATGGGTTGTGGGTTGATCGTATTGGTGTATAGATTCGGCAAGGCATTGGTGCCTGCATCGGCATCGGCAAAATTCAGGTAATACGTCACTGCATAATCCGTGGACGGCTGAATGCCCAATATGGCCAAAGATTGCGTGCTCAGATCAAACTCCTCAAATCCGTCATTGCCATCATCATCGCACAACTCCAGATCAATGACAGGATTGATCGTCGGTTGACCTGCTACGTTTAAGGTGAAGGATGTAGTATCAAAACATTCTTGCGTAGCATCTCCTATACGTGCCCATATCACTTGAGGAGTATTGATATTTTCATAATTAGTCGACAAAGCACCAACATTATCAATTGCATCTTGTTCAGTGAGGTGATAACTAATTATAAAATCATCAACGTTTTGACTTCCTAAAATATCATTATCATTTTGGCTTAAATCAAAATTAGCAGTACCAGAATTGTCACATATGATTAAATTATTTGCTGGATTTGCTGTAGGGTTTGGTTTAAATTCAACTAAAATTGAATCTGTGGATTGACAAATACCTGTAAAAATAACATCTACAGTGTATATACCTGTTTCAGAGACCGTAAGTACGGAGCTTGTTTCTCCAGTAAGCTCAACTCTATTATCTGGCATTGTAGGATCTGCAGCATAATACCAAACATGGTCAGCTAAAGGCACTTCAGTATCCAAAGTCACAGAAGATCCACCACATTCTGCAGTACCTTGAGCAATTGTAATATCTTCTCCTAAATCACCACCTAAATCAAAACTACCAGCTTTTAGAAACACACCTGAATCATAGTTATTATCTCTATCATCTGCAATAACTAATTTTATGGTATAATTATCTCCAGGTATGACTGCGGATTGAGCTGTGAAAACTACTGTTCTTCCATCAAACGCAATTGGCGGTTGATTATTAGGAGTATAGGCGCCAAAATATTGCTCATTAGCACCTCCACAAGAGGCACCATTATCTGGATGGATATTTGTAACTAAAATTGGAGTCGTTGTCCCTGGAAGAACAGCTAAATTCGTTGTATTTCCTGCTGAATCCGTCAATAAGAAAGCGAATGCATCAGAAAACGTACATTCAAAACTACCCATATCATATTCTTCAGAAGCCATTAAAAATTCAAAACTTATACTATCCGCAAGAGGAGTAAAATCGAATTGAATAAAGGTAGCGTTATGAGAATCCACACCTAGCTGACTGTCTAAATCAAAATCACCAGGCCAAGTGGCTGTACCCTCTCCCAAAATACCATTATTATTAGGTCCTCTAGCTTCACTAGCATCACCTGACGTTAATAATAATCCATCTTCAAAAGGAAAGCTCTGGCCATTACCATAAAAATATCCTATACCATTTGGTTGATTAGCTCCAAAACTAATTCCTGTTGACCAAGTAATGTTTGAAACTGAAGCACAAGGACTATTCACCAAGACATCTTCTATTAATTCTTCTGGCGTAAATGTATCTTGGTCTATGACCACATTAGATCCTAAGACAAAAACCGTAATTGTATCAGTACCAACACAGCCTTGAGGATTATCGTCTGATACTGTTAATGTTACTGTATAAGTACCTGGAAAAAGAAAAGTATTAGAGACATTAGCACCTGTTGCAGAATTACTATCCCCAAAATCCCAATTATATGTAGCATTAGATCCATCACCCGAAAATGTAGCACTTCCTGAAAAGTCAACAGATTCACCAGGTAAAATACCTACGACTCCAGCAACATTGGGTGCAGGTGTAGTATCATCAATGAAAGCAAATATAGCCTGACAAGGAGTTGCACATAATATCTCAGCTTCCCATCCATTAATATTTCCACTATCATTAGAAATAAACTCTATTGTGAGACAACCAGAAACATTACCTGCAGATGCTGAAACCATACCTGGACTAGCGGTTCCTTGATAACTCCCTATTAAGCTAGCGCTTGTGTCTTCTCCATCATATATATTCATCACATCTGGTTGTGCACCAAGTTGCGTTGTAAATTGTGTGAAATTTAAAATAATAAATTCATCTGCATTTTGCGGACATATAGTGGTTACTAAATTTTCATTATTACCATAATTTCCAAACTCACCACCAGAATCGTAAAATATATCTGGTGCACAACGGTTAAATGTGCCATTTTGCATTGGGAGGTCTTGCGAAGAGCAAATTGTAGTCGTTAGGAGAACTACAAAAAATAGTATCTTTTTCATGTCTAGCTTTTTCAAACTAACTCAAATAAACACTAGCAAGATATATTTATTTGGTATGGTTTTTTTGTAAGCATGGAATTTAAACAAATTATGTGTATTGACTGAAAAATTCAGTTCAAAACATAATATCATAGATGAACGTTTCCCAATGATATTTCCTATTTTTGCAAAAAAAAGATGTCAAAGACAAAAATTTCCATATTACCTACTTCTAATGAGGCTATTATAAAATTTGAAGCTGATCGTTTCATTACTAATCACAATAGCTTTGAATTCAACAACATTGATGATGCAAAACACTCCCCTTTAGCTCAGCAATTATTTTATCTCCCTTTTGTAAAGAAGGTATATATCGCTTCTAATTTTATAGCAATAGAGCGTTACAATATTGTTGAATGGAAAGACGTACAAGATGAAGTGGCTAAGCAAATTGAAGATTATCTCTCAAATGATGGTGTTGTAGTCACTGAAGAAGCCATTAAACCCAAAGCAGCAGTAACTGTATATGCAGAAAGCACACCAAACCCTGGTGTCTTAAAATTTGTATGTAATAAAGTTTTAGTTCCAAATTCATATGAGTTTACATCAATAGAAGAGGCAAAACTTTCGCCTTTGGCCACTGCTTTATTTCAGTTTCCATTTATTAAAAATGTATATATGGAAAAGAATTTTATTTCCATCACTAAATTTGATATTGTAGAATGGGAAGATATTACACTTCAACTTCGTGAATTTATAAAATCATATGTAGAAGATGGTAAAACCATTTTAGATGATAACGCACCAAAGCAACTCAATAAAACTGAGGAGGCAATAGAGCAAAAATTTGAAGCCTTAGACGATACATCAAAAAATATTATAAATATCCTTGAGGAGTATATAAAACCAGCAGTAGAAAGTGATGGTGGAAATATAGAATTTAAATCCTTTGATGCTGACACTAAAAAAGTAGAAGTATTACTCCAAGGCGCATGTAGTGGTTGTCCTTCTTCAACATTTACTTTAAAAAATGGAATCGAAAATATGTTGAAAGAAATGCTGAATGATAACTCTATAACTGTTAATGCTATTAATGGTTAAATTGTTTAAGTAATTGAGTGACTTTTTTTAACTTTAAGGTTCTTACATTATATAAATCTATAAATTGAAATTATTATGGCAGTATTAAAAGTTATTGAAGTATTATCTAATTCTGATAAAAGTTGGGAAGATGCAACAAAAAAAGCAGTAAAAGAAGCTTCCAAAACTGTAAAGAACATTCGTTCTGTATATGTACAAGATCAAAGTGCAATCGTTAATGGTGATGATGTTACTGAATTTAGAGTAGCATTAAAACTAACTTTCGAAGTTAAATAATAACACAAACAACAATATAAAAGACTCGACTAGAAAGTCGAGTTTTTTATTTAATTAAATTAATTAAACCAAAATGGATACACAAAAATGGATTGACTCAGGTTATAACTTAATCGTAGAGTTTGGCCCAAAATTGATCGCAGCTATTGCGATATGGATTATAGGTAGCTGGATTATTAAAATGATGCTTAAGGGCGTTAAAAAAGCAATGAATAAAGCGGATTATGATGAGAGCTTAAAAAAGTTCTTATTAAATCTTGTGAGCTGGGTTTTAAAAATTGTCTTAATCGTTGTCGTTTTAGGTACTGTAGGTATTGAAACTACTTCTTTTGCCGCAATACTTGCCGCTGCTGGTTTAGCTATCGGACTAGCACTACAAGGCTCTCTAGGTAATTTTGCCGGTGGAGTTTTATTAATGATCTTTAAGCCCATAAAAATAGGAGACTTAATTGAAGCACAAGGAGAACTTGGTGTTGTAAAAGAAATTGAAATTTTTACAACTAAGCTCTTAACACCTACAAATAAAGAGGTAATTATTCCTAATGGTGCATTATCTAATGGAAATATTGTAAACTATTCTACTGAAGGAAAACTTAGAGTTGATCTTACGTTTGGTGTTGGTTATGATTCTGACATCAAACAAACTAAAGAAGTTTTAATGAAAGTACTAACTTCTAATCCAAAGGTTTTACAAGATCCTGCTCCGTCAGTAAATGTTTCTGAATTAGCTGATAGTTCTGTGAATTTTGCTGTAAGACCATGGTGTACTGTTGCAGATTACTGGGATGTATACTTTGGAACCCAGGAAAATGTTAAGATAGCTCTTGATGCTGCTGGAATCGAAATACCTTATCCACACGCTGTTGAGATACAAAAAGAAGCTTAAGCTTTCTTTTTTAAAGCAATAAAATCCTTTAAATAATAAGGTTCAAAATAAGCGACATCTTCGGTGTCGCTTATTTTGTATTTTAATTCTGACAATACAGCCATTTCGTTTGCCGATGGAAGTTTACCCTCAATAAATCTGGCATTAGGATGCTGAATTAAGCTTTTAGTTTTTTCAACACCATTACCAATAAAATATACCTTATCAGTTTTAAGAAATGAACTGTAACTTTCTTCTGTTAGAATTTCTGCTTCTATCTTTCTTTGTAACTCGAACTTAGAATTATAAATAGCCGAATAAACTTCCATTCTACGAGCATCTAACATTGGCACAATATATCCTTCTTCTATCTGAAGTTGGTGTGCTAAACTTTCTAACGTATCAATAGCGATTAGCGGCTTATTTGATGCAAAACATAAACCTTTTGCTGACGATACACCAATCCGTAAACCTGTATAAGAACCAGGTCCTTTACTAACAGCAACAGCATCAACTTCAGTAAGTTTTAGTTTTGTAGCCTTAAAAACTTCATCTATAAACACATGTAAAGTTTCCGCATGGGAATAACCAGAACTATAGTCTTCTTTTAAAACTAAAATCTCTCCATCTTTAGATAGAGAGACTGAACAATTTGTAGTTGCTGTTTCAATATTTAGCACTAATGCCATTAGTAAATATGTTTTATACTATTCTTCTGCTTTTTCTTCTGAGTTTTCAGATTTCTTATTCTTTACTTCTACTAAATCTCCAGGTTTAAGTGTCTTAGAAACCATATTATATGGCCCTGTAATAATTTTATCGTCTTCACTCAATCCCGAAACAATTTCGATATTAGTATCATCTTGAATACCAGTTTCTACAACTCTCAATTTTGCTTTACCATTTTCATTTACAAAAACACATTCAAATTTCTCCTCTTTAACAGATTCATTTTCATCTACTGATTTACTATATGGTTTTTTGGTAGAACTTGTATCTGTTTTAATAACAATTGCACTAATTGGTACAGAAATCGCATCTTTTTGTGTTTTGGTAATAATGTCCACAGTAGCAGTCATTCCAGGTCTAAAAGGCGAATAGGTTTCTGGTTTACCTTCTGTTAGATCTTTATAAGATTCTTCTAAAATTCTAACCTTAACCTTAAAGTTAGTAACCTGATCAGCTGCTAATGTACCCGCTGCTGAGTTCGCAATTTCCGTAACTACACCTTTAAATTCTTTCTTTAAATAGGCATCTACTTCTACAATAGTTGAATCCCCTATTTGAACCTTTACAATATCATTTTCGTTGACATCTACCTCAACTTCCATATTATTTAAGTTAGCAACACGCAGAATTTCAGTACCTGCCATTTGCTGAGTACCTACAACACGTTCACCTAACTCTACACTTAGAACTGAAATCGTTCCGCTCATTGGAGCATAAATCGTTGTTCTATTTAAATTGTCTTTTGCTTCATTTACTGTTGCTGCTGCACTTTGCACGCTATAATAAGCAGAGCTTTTATTAGCTTCGGCCGTTTCATAACCAGCAATTGCTCTATCCCAATCTGCTTTAGAAATTACACCTTTCTCAAAAAGCACCTTATTTCGATCATAGTCTGCTTTAGCTTGTTTTAAGTTCGCTTCTGCTTGTTCTAATCCTGCTCTTACATTCTGATAAGATGCCTGAGAACGACTTACGGCAGACTGAATTAAATCTGGATTAACTCTTACTAATAAGTCTCCTTTTTTAACTTCTTGACCTTCTTTAAAAGGTAATTCTAAAATTTCGCCAGAAACTTCCGAAGATATTTTAACCTCAACTTCTGGTTGGATTTTTCCTGTGGCCGACACTGTTTCTACAATATCCTGAAGTGTTACCTCCTTAACAGTAACTTCTTTAAAATTTCCTTTTTTACCGAACCATCCCATTTTAGATCCTGCAATTAAAAGGATAAGTAGAAGGACAACGACTCCGATGATAATTTTTACTGTTTTGCTCATAATTAAAACTTTAATTCAGTTGCTGGTATTCCAAAATACAATTCAAGAACCTTTAATTTAAAAATGTAATCGTATTTAGCGCGATTTAATTCAATGTTGGCATTATCAAATCTAAGCTTAGATTGACTAAAATCAAATGCGTTTGTTAAACCAACATCGTAACGTTCTTTAGCATAATCGTAAGCTAATTGTTGAGATTCTAAAGCCAATTTTGCTGCTTCATAAGATTTCAAAGCGCCTTTAGCATCAACGTAAGCTTGATATACTGTAGACTCTAAATCTAATTCCGCTTGTTCTAATAGAAATTTAGATTGCTCTAAGTTAACTTTATTTCTTTGAACATTCGCTTTTGTATTAAAACCATTTAAAATAGGAACGTTTAATTGTAATCCATATCCAATACCATCATTTTGATATAACTGATCTATAAAAGGATCTGCTGCAACCTCCGAAAGAAATGTGTTAGGAAATTCACCTATAACTGCCTCACCTGTACCTTGAACCGTACCTATTTGTTGTGTAATGGTTGGATTATCTGGGTCTACTTGTTGTATAAAAGAAGTTGTGTTAGCAAACCTAGTATTATAACCAAAAAACGCCGATAATGTTGGATAGTTTGCCCCTTTAGCAATCTTTAAATCCATTTCTGCTAACTCAACATTTTGTTCTGCTATTCTAATTTCTGACCTACTTTCTTTAGCAGCAGTAATTATTTCTGTAACATCCTTATCTGCTATGCCAGCATCAATGATGTCATAGCCTTCATCCTCAATATCAAAGTTTTCATAATCCTTAATCAAAAGTAATTGAGCCAAACTAATTAATGAAATTCGAATACTATTCTCAGCATTGATAATTGCTTGTTGCTCACTAGCATCTGTTGCTTTTATTTCTAACAAATCACCTCTAGGTAATGAGCCCGCATCAACCAATTCTTGCGTTCTCTGAATTTGTTCTTTAGTTACTTCATTCTGAGAAATTAAAACTTCAAGATTTGCTTTATTAAGAATTACCGCAAGATATCCATTGGCAACAAATAATGAAATATCATCTTTCATTTTGTCTAATCGATATTGACTAGAAAGGCGAGAGATATCTGCACGCTGTAATCTTCTGAAGTTTCTTAATCCGTCGAAAAGTGTATATCCAATATTGATATTACCTGAAGCTGAAAGAAATGTTGTAGTTTGAGCATTATTTGTTACTGGGTTGAAACTCAAACCAGTATTTTCTGAAACACCACTACCAGCATTTATACTAGGTACAAAATTTCCTTTAGCAGTTAATTTTTCAATATCAGCAAGTTCTATATCTAACTCACTTTGCTTTACAGATATATTATTATCTAAAGCATATTGAACACATTCTTTGAGAGTCCATTTTTTATTTTGAGCTTGTACTAAAACTCCCAAAAGAAGTAATATTACTATGATTGATTTTTTCATGATGTCTATTTGTCTATATAAATCTTAAAGTGTTACACTAAAGGTAGTAATTATTGTTGGGCATATTTTGGAATACCTTGTACTTGATTCCAAACTTTGATTTTATCTTCTTTGGTTATTCCGCTTTTAACCTCTACAAAAATACCATCACTAATGCCTAATTCTACATCTTTTCTTTCAAATTCTTGATCACCTATCTCAACTTCAACGTATGGCTTTTTTGTTTCTTTATCATATTGTACTAGGGCTTCTTTGATTGCTAAAACCTTTTCTACTTTGTCTAAAATAATAGATGCATTGGCACTTAAACCTGCTCTAATAAAAGTAGAATCTATTTTTTTTAAGGTACCTTTTATTTCAAATTGAATAGCTCCGTTTTCAGCAACACCTTTTGGAGCAATGTAATCTAAAGTAGCATCAAACTTCTCGTTTTCGATAGCACCTACAGTAATTTCTAATGGTAAACCTTCTTTTATTTTACCAACTTCGCTTTCATCTACTTTTCCTTCAAAAATCATTTGCTTTACGTCTGCCAACGAAGCAATAGAAGTGCCTTCATTAAAATTATTAGCTTCAATGACTTGATTTCCTGCTTTTACTGGTACATCTAAAACCATACCTGCAACTGTTGCTCTAACTTGTGTTTGTGCGGCACTACCCAATCCGGAAGTGGTGCCTGTTTTTATGATATCATAATTTTGACGAGATTGCGTCACATCAATTCTTGCCTGTTCAACACGCTGTTTTGCCTGTAAATATGTATTATTAACTTGGTCGAATTCATTTGCTGCTATAACTCCTTTATCAAATAATTCTTTTTGACGGTCGTATATTGCCTTTTGAGTTTTAAAATTAATTTCTGCAGTCTGCAAAGCATTTCGATTAGAAGCTATATTGTTTTTTGCACTTGTTAAATTTGAAACGTTAGGTATAACTCTAATCTGAGCAATAAGATCCCCTTGTTTTACATATTCGCCTGCTTCAATAAAAACTTCTTCAATAACCCCAGAAATGTTAGGTTTTATTAATATTTCTTCTTTTGGAACAATGCTTCCAGTTGCCACAGTTTTAACAATAATTGTTTCCTCTGTTGGAGACTCCGTAGTATAGGTAATAGGATTTTCTTGATTTTTATCCCATAAATAATATAATGCTGCACCGAATACAACAACAATTAATATTAATGCGATAACAGTTTTGGTTCTCTTCATGATTATGATTGATATAAATTTATTCTATTCTTAATGCGTCTACGGGTTTCATCTTAGTTGCACTGTTTGCTGGAATAAGACCTGCTAATACTCCTGATACTATTAATATAATTAATGCTGTAAATACAACTTGCATGCTTACACTTGGATTTGCAAAGTTTTCTACTGGACCAACATTATCTAAAATCGTGTTCATTATCCAAATAACTAAAGCTGCAAACGAAATACCAACCATACCAGATAATATGGTTAATATTAAACTCTCTTGTAAAATTTGAGATTTAATTGTCCATGGGCTTGCTCCTAAAGCACGTCTTACACCTATTTCTTTAGTACGCTCTTTTACCACGATAAGCATAATATTGCTAATACCTATTATACCAGACATTAGCACCAAAGCACCAACAAAATAGCCAACAAGAGACAAAATTGAAAATAGACCATTGATACGTTCAAACTGTTCTGATAAATCAAAATGACCTATTGCACGTTCGTCTGTAGGATCTACCTTATGCCTAGACTTCATCAAATCAAAAACTTTTTGTTTTAATGAGGTTATCGTTATACCATCCACCGCAGTAATGGCCATCCAACCTACATTCTCTCCTCTATTAAATGCTTGACCAAATGTTGTAAATGGGATATAAATTGTACTTGCATCTTGTTCGTCATCACCTTGACTATTGCTCATTTTAAATGTGCCCACAACTAAAAAGTTGACTCCATTTACTTTGATATAAGTTCCTAAAGCTTCCTCACCTTTATCATACAATCCCTTAACAACACCTGTTCCTATAACACATATTTTTCGTTTAGCTTGAATATCTGAATAACTAATAAATCTCCCTTGAAGAATGTCCATTGGTTGTTGTTTGATGTATTCAGGATAATCTCCATAAATCTCGAACGCGCCTGTTTTAGTGCCTCTGGTTACGTTATTTGCGCCTCTAAAACCTCCTAATTGATTTCGAGGAGATACATACTTTATATTAGGAATCTCAGCCTTGATCGCGGCAACATCATCAATTTTATAACTAAAGTTACGTCCTTTAGGTAATCCTTTATATGGCTTTGATGTGCCTTGCGTCCACATAAACATTGAATTAGTAGCAAAATCACCAAAATCGGCAGTTACTCCATTTTTCAGTCCATTAGTTAATGCTAGTAAAAGCACCAAAATAGTAATACCCCAAAATACACCAAATGCAGTTAATAGTGTTCTAAACTTATTAGCATTTAAGGCTTCTAGTATTTCGTTCCAACGGTCTCTGCTAAACATACTATTCGTCTCTAAGTGCTACAATTGGTTTAATTTTAGCGGCTCTGTATGCAGGAATAAATCCTGCCAAAGCACCAGCAAACACCAACAAGAACACTGTAATTAGAGCAATATTGAAGTTGACTTGTGGGTATTTGATGAAATCACTTTCTATTTGTGGCCCAACAAGTTCTAATAGTCCTAGTCCAAGGATTAACCCGAATAAGCCTGCAAACATAGTTACAAAAACAGCTTCTTGTAAAATCATTCCAACAATTGACATTGGTAATGCGCCTAAGGCTTTTCTTATACCAATTTCTTTTGTCCGCTCTTTTACTATAATGAGCATAATATTACCAACACCAACTATACCAGCAATGATAGTACCAATACCTACAAACCAAAATACAGCTTGAATTGTCGCTACTAATGAATAGATTTTCTGTGCTTCTTCAAGTGTATTATTAACTCTAACAGCACTTACATCATCTGGTGCAACCGTATGAATTTCTTTTATTTTTTGCTCAATACCCAATGCAATAGCGTTAGACATAGCAACGGCTTCGTCAAAATTATCTGCCATTTTAACCGTAAATGCCATGTTGCGAATGTTTTCTCCTGCATTAAATACTTGCTGAGCGGTTGTCACGGGAATATAAACCTGGCTTTCTTCTCTGTCTCCACCAGGATCAAAATAAACACCTACCACTTTGAAATTCATTCCATAGATTTGAACGTTTTTGTTAATGGGATCTTCACCTTTAAAAAGGTCAGTTTTCATTTTATTACCAATAACGGCAACCTTCTTATTGTTTTCTATATCTGATTGACTAATAAAACGACCAGAACCAATATCTGCATTTTCAATAAATTGATTGTCTGGCAATGTGCCTCGAACACGATAATTTCCTGTTTCGTTGTTGTAAGTTACTGTACCTCCCCAAATCATATAGTCCTTTGATCGGTACTCTAAATAATCATCGTATTCATTTTCAATAGCATCAAAGCTAGAATTTTTTAGCTGAATATATCTTCCAGGATTTAAGCCTTTATAACCTTTGGTTGTAACTCCGGTCCACACAGAAACTCTATTAGTTGCATCTTGTTCGAACTCTGACTTAACACCATTTTCTATACCTTTACTAAATCCGAGTAGAACTACTAAAATGAAGATACCTGAAGCCACTGAAAGCCCTGTTAAGAGCGTTCTTAACTTATTTTTTCTAAGGGTTTCAAATATTTCTTGCCAACGTTCTATATCAAACATTTGCTGATGCTCTTACTTGTTCTACTTTACTGTCGTCAATGATGACACCATCTTTAAGATTAACGATGCGCTTAGTCATTTGTGCAATATCATGCTCGTGTGTTACAACCAGAATCGTTTTACCTTCATCGTTAATACCTTGTATGAGCTCCATAACTTCATATGAAGTTTTAGTATCTAATGCGCCTGTTGGCTCATCAGCTAATAAAACTTTAGGCTCACTAGCTAAAGCTCTTGCAATTGCTACACGCTGTTTTTGACCACCAGATAATTCACTCGGCAAATGATGAGACCATTCTGCTAAGCCAACTTTTTCTAGATAATGCATTGCTCTTTCCGTACGTTCTTTTCGTTTGATGCCTTTATAGTACAGCGGCATTGATACATTATCTAATGCACTTTTATAATTAATAAGATTAAAGGATTGAAAAACGAATCCAAGAAATTCGTTTCTATATTTTGCAGCTATTTTTTCATTAAGATTTTTAATGGGAACATTATCGAGTATATATTGACCTTCATCAGCTTCGTCTAACATACCTAAAATATTTAGTAATGTGGACTTCCCTGAACCTGAGGAACCCATTATGGATACCAATTCACCTTCTTTTACATCAAAATCAATACCCTTGAGTACATGAAGCGAATTGCTCCCCATGTGGTAAGATTTATGCAAATCTTTTATTCGAATCATAATACGACTGGTTAGCTAGTGCAATTTTAAGGAAATTTGTAAGTTTTTTATGCCAACAAATTGTTAATACCTACATGACTAAGACTCTTAAATCACTAAAATGTTACAGTTTTTAACTTGTATTTTCAGTCTTATTTGAATTTCTGTATTTTCTGTAGATAAAAAAGGCAATTGTTGCTACCAAAATATAAGGAACAGCCATTAGGAACATAATCCCATCATTGATTCCTTCTGCTGCAGATTGATCCTCTCCACTTTCTAAAACAGCTCTACACATAGCACATTGCGCATTACTTCTTACAAAAAAGAGGGTAGTGAAGAAAAGCAAAACAATCTTACGCTTCATATTAAACATAATAAGGTGAAATCATTAAATAGACCACAACACCTGTTACAGCTACATATAACCACAATGGAAATGTAATCTTCGCAATTTTCTTATGTCGTTCTATATTATTGGTGATGGCTCTTACGTAAGTAATCAACACAAATGGAATAATTACAATGGACAGTAAAATATGTGTTGCTAAAATAAAAAAGTAGATGTATTTAATAAATCCTTCGCCACCAAATTTGGTTGAATCACTTGTCATATGATAGGCAACATACATGACTAGAAATGTAACAGATAGCATTATGGCAAACTTCATTAATCGTTCATGTAGCTTTCTATTTTTGTTTCTAATCGCTATGACTGCTGTTATTAATACTAAAGCTGTCAATCCGTTAATAGTAGCATAGATTGGTGGCAAAAAGTTTAAAGGCTCTACTTCTATGCCAAAATCTTGTAGCTTCACTCTAGATAGAATAGCAACAACTAATGGAATTATAACTGCTAAAACAACAATCCATTTGTTGTATTTTTTTTCATTGTCTAGCTGATGAGAATTCATAACTACTCTTTTAATAATTTAGCAATATCTTCTTTTAAAATGGTGATTTCCTGAGGAATTCCTTCATCATCTTCGCCTTCTGCCTCAGAAATAATACCGTTGTAATAAATCAAAGGATTGTCTGGCGATTTTAATCTTGAACGAATAAAACCTTCTTTATCTATTAAAGCAAAATTACCTGAATGCTCAAACCCATCTATAATTTCGTCATTTTTTGCAGTATATAAATAAAAGCCTTCATTAGCTAACTTATATATCTCTTCTTCATTTCCAGTCATTAAATTCCAATTCGGATTTGTAATCCCATATTTCTCAGCATATGCCTTTAATACTTCTGGCGTATCAATATCTGGTGTTATCGTAAATGATGCAACTCCAAAATTTTCAAAATCTTTAAACTCATTTTGAATTTCAACAAGGTTTCTATTCATCCTAGGACAAATTGTTGGACATGTTGTAAAAAAGAATTCAATGACATAGACTTTACCGAGATAATCTTTATCAGTAATCGTTTGTCCCAATTGATTCGTGAAACTAAAATTAGGCACCTTCTTTCTACCTCCATCTGCATTAGGAATGTAAACCAGATCACTTTTATAAGATTTTTTATCATCTTCTTTGACAGCAGTAGATACATCTTCGCTTCTACTTTCATCTCTTATAATGTCTCCCTTACTCAATCTATCAATAATTTTGGGAATAAAAATGATTCCAAAAACTAGGATAATTAATGCAATACCCACATACGAATAGTTTGGTTTTTTATTCATCGTCTATTTTAAATCTTTTACACGTCTTTTATTAGAATCCTCAAAATCACCTTTACGCTTATCTCTATACTCTTTAAACAAAACGCGCATATCTTCCGCAGCCATTTTATTTTTTAATTCTGCAACTTTAATACAGTCGTAATCATAGAGTCCATAAACCGTATTTTTATCCTCTATTTCTTTTTTTGTTCTGTCATCCAACCTCCCTCTTTGATTCATGTCTTTGTCAATAATATATACTGAGTTACATGCAAGATTTTTATCTAGTTTAGCATCTGATTTTAAACTGTTGAACACTCTTTTAACTGTTGCATCATCAGTATATACCATATGCCAGAATCTTAAATCTTCGTATGACCTAATTTCCTGCAGTAATTTTTGGGCTTCAACTTTCGCCTCATAAGGAAGTAAAACTACAACTTGAAAGGTTTTGAAACCTTTGTTAGTATCATAAATGAGCTCTTTTAAGTTTAGAGCAGCAATAGAATTTTGACTAGGTTTTTTGCCTAAAAAAGATAATATTGTGATATGATCTTTTAATTGAATGCTGTCTTTATTTTCTGGTAACTCTACAATATTTTTTTTAACCACATCGAGTGGATTATAATTGTCTTTTGAAAGTAGCATCGTAATAATAAATGCTACAGGTAAAAAGAATAAAATACTTAGTATTACGTTACGTTTTCTGTTGCTTACTACCATAATGCAAAAATAAAAAAGGTGGTTTAAAAAAACCACCTTTTGATATCATTTAACTTATAATTCTGAGTTTAAAAATCTCTTTTAATTAATGGATCTTCAGTAAAGTAAACTTCATATACATAACCGCCTTCTTGTAACAAGATAAATATTAAATAACAGATTAAGAAAACTCCTGTCCAAACTACCATGCGTCTTAAGGCTTTAGTCTCGTCACGCATGTGCATGAAGTCCCACGTAATGTAGTAGGCTTTTACCAGGGTTAATACAATGAAGATGAAGTTTAAAGGCTTCATGTAAATAAAAGGTGATAATAAAATATTACCTAAAGTTGCTAAAAATCCACCTTCAAAAGGATCTATCCAAGTATGCATAAGCATATCTGGCTTATAGATACCTAATACAACTTCTATTAAAGTTACTATAGTTAGGAAAACTAAAACTCCCCAAATCTTACTCGTATTGGACTTAAATTTAACTAAGCCTCTAAATATTTCTAATTTATGTTCGTGTGCCATAATTGAATCTTAATTTCTTTTAAACTAGGTAGAAGAATGTAAATACAAATACCCAAACTAAATCGACAAAGTGCCAGTATAATCCCACTTTTTCAACCATTTCATAACTTCCTCTTCTTTCGTAAGTACCGAGTATAACATTGAAGAAAATTATAATGTTAATCACAACTCCAGAGAATACGTGGAATCCGTGAAATCCTGTAATAAAGAAAAAGAAATCTGCGAATAAAGATGTACCATACTCATTGACTTGAAGATTAGCTCCCTTAACAACTAACTTTCCATTATCTTTTATTTGTTTGAGAGATTCTGCTCTAGATAAAACTGTTTTTTCCCCTTCGTCATTTATAATTTGAGTTCTTACCCTAATATTATCATTCGCAGCTAATCCAGTGTAAATTTCGTTAACTGTATATGGTGGCAATGAAGCTTCTTCTCTAAACCATAATCCATTTTTACGTTCATGCTCTACTCGTGCATCTGGTATTGATACAGCAAATTCGTCTATTGAAATACGTTTAAACTTTTCTTCACCATCTTCAGTAACATACTCACCAAATTGAAGAATATTTCCACCTTTAGTTTGTACTGCTCCATAATCACCTTGAATAAAGGTGGCCCATTCCCAAGCTTGAGAGCCTACGAAAATAGCTCCACCAATAATGGTTAAGAACATGTACAAGGTTACTTTAGCCTTGTTCATATGATGACCGGCATCTACAGCTAGCACCATAGTTACAGAGGACATTATAAGAATAAAAGTCATGAATGCCACATAGATCATTGGTAGTTCTTGACCATGTAAAAATGGAACGTGAGTAAATACCTCATCCGCGATAGGCCATTCTTTTATGAACTTAAATCTTGAAAAGCCATAAGCAGCCAAGAAGCCTGAAAAAGTTAATGCATCTGATACAATGAAGAACCACATCATCATCTTTCCATAACTCACCTTTAAAGGTCGGTTTCCACCTCCCCAAGTTTTACCTTCTGTACCAGTATTTGCTACTGTAGAATCCATAGAATTTATTTAAATTTTAAGATTGGACAAAAATAATCATTTTATTTATCTAAAGAAACATCAAAGTCTAAATTTTGAATCTAAGTGGTGACGTGTACTTAGAAACGATTTAAGACATTAAAAAAATGTAATAAATTATTTAAAAAAATATAAGAATAAAAACAGGTAAACCCACAGTATATCAACAAAATGCCAGAAACTTGCAGCCAACTCTAATCCTAGCATATTATCTGGACCATACTTTTGTTTAAAATGGTTATAAATTACTACTAAAAGACATATTAGACCGACTACAACATGTGCAATGTGTACTGCCGCGATTAAATATATATAAGATACAGTGATATTACTACTTTCCCCAGTAAAGAAGTGTCCCATATTAATAATTTGATTAAAACCTTCAAATTGACTAAAAATAAAAGCTATACCAAGAACTAACGTTATGAGTAACCAAACAGTTACCATCTTTAATTTATTTTGCTTTAATGCGCGTTTGGCCAAAATAAATGTTAGACTACTAATTAAGATAAGTACAACACTAATAATAAAGGCACTAGGCAATTCAAAATCGATTAACCAATCTTTATTGATACGTTGTTTTTTACTTACTATAAATGCACTAGACCATGCAGCAAACGACATAATTAATGAACCAATGCCAAACCAGAGCATCATCTTTTTGGATCTGGCTTTTTTCTCTTCCGGTGTTCCTTGTGTTAAATCCATTTATCTTAAAAATTTATCTGCAACATATATAATCTGCAACATGGTAATATAAAATACGCTCGATAGCATTAACTGTTTTGCGGCTTTAGCTGTTCGTAATTGAAACAACTTAAAAGCATACACCAGCATTATCATTCCTAGTATAAATACAATTACAGCGCCTACAATAGATAATTTTAGATCACCCGTAAATCCAAATACTGGAATAATAGATGCAATAACAGTCCAAACGCTATACATTATTATTTGTACTGCAGTTCCTTTATCTGGCTTACCAGTAGGCAGCATAAAGAAACCTCCTTTTTTATAATCTTCATACAAAAACCAGCCTATAGCCCAAAAATGAGGAAATTGCCAGAAAAACTGAATGGCAAATAAGGTACCTGGCTCTATACCAAAATCATTACGCGCAGCCACCCAACCTAACATAAAAGGGATTGCGCCAGGCAAAGCGCCAACAAAAACCGCTAAAGATGTCTTTGTTTTTAAAGGTGTGTAAACACTTGTATATAAAAATATGGATATCGCTCCCCACATTGCTGTTTTAGGATTGATAATATACAGCGTTATTAAGCCTAAAATCGTAAAAGCAGTTGCGATTATAAACGCTGTATTAACGGTCATCCGCCCAGCTGGTATTGGCCTGTTTTTAGTACGATCCATTAACGCATCTAAGTCGCGCTCAATAATTTGATTGTACGCATTAGAAGCACCTACCATAAAGTAACCACCAAAAGCCAATAATGTAAGTGTCGTAAAGTTGATATTCTCAGCACCAAGAAGATATCCTGCAATAGCAGAAAACACTACACTAATGGATAATCCCATTTTAGTAATTTCCTTAAAATCTGTAATTACAGAAGCTGTTGATACCGAAGATTTTGTACTACTCAAACTGTACTTTTTTGTTCTATTCTTAGCGAGTGCAAAGATACTTCTAAAATTGGTTTTAAACAACGTAAGCCTTTAGTTTTAATTTCACCTTATACATTACTCTAAGTTTGCTTATTTTTATAAAACAAAATGTACTAAAAACTTATTCATGAAAATCATCAAACACCTTTCAGTTTTTCTATTATTCATCTCAACTTCAATCTATGCTCAAGGACGTTTTGACAACGTTGAAATAAAAACAACTCAACTTTCAGACCATACCTATATGCTAGAAGGTGCTGGTGGAAATATTGGTGTTTCTGTTGGTGATGATGGCGTTTTTCTAATTGACGATCAGTTTGCTCCTTTATCTGAAAAGATTCTTGCTGCTATAAAAACACTAAGTGACAAACCCCTAAAATTCTTAGTAAACACACATTATCATGGTGACCATTCTGGTGGTAATGAAAATATGGCTAAAGCTGGAGCCACAATTATTGCGCACGATAATGTTAAGAAACGCTTAGAAGGTGAGCAACGAGATGGCAGCTTTAAACCTAAAGAAGCTCTCCCTGTAATAACATTTAACGATAAACTTAATATTACCATAAATGATGAAAGTATTGCCGTTTTCCATGTCGCAAATGCACATACTGATGGTGATACTTTATTGTATTTTACACAAAGTAACGTGCTTCATACTGGTGATACTTATTTTAATGGACGTTATCCATATATTGATTTAAATTCTGGAGGAAGTGTAAATGGTTATATTGAAGCAGCAAAACGTGGCTTGATGGTTATTGATGATGATACCAAAATTATTCCTGGTCATGGTAAAGTATCTAATAAAGAGGAATATAAAAGCTTCTTAGAAATGCTGGAAACATTGAGAACTAAGATTCAAAAAGCCATAGATGAAGGAAAAACGGAAGACGATGTAAAAGCAGATACTAGTCTTACAAAAACTTATGACGATTTAGATTATGGTACTGGTTTTATAAATAGCGAACGTATACGATTGACTTTTTATAAGAGTCTAAAGGAACCTAAATCCTAAAAATCATTATACCAATTAAATAAATCAGTTCTTACACCAATACTAAACCAAAGCGTATTAGAATCCATTGTTGAAGCTGTTATAGCTTCAGGATTAAAATCTCTAAAAATAATATTAGTAAACACTTTTAAATTTGTCGTTGGGTTTAGCAAGTAACCTGCTTGTAGCTCAGTCATAAAACTATTGGTTTTATTTCCTTGACCGATCTTAATATTAGTATCACCAACTCTGAAATCCTCGTCGCCATATATATCACCACCATAATTAAAACTGTCCTCATCAGTATTAAAATCAAAACCGCGTTGCCCAATTATAAACTTTGCATCTGCAAACCAACGCTTATAATTATAACGACCAATTAATACTAATTCTCTGAAATTTGCTCCCCAAAGATGTGCCATTGGTTGATTGTTATGTGCATAATTCAATACAATAGTATTGTGTGCATAGGTATAAGGACGCACTTGATTGTATTCTGCTTGTAGTAATAAATTGTCTACTTCAAAAGCATTAAAATATTTAGTTCCTATCTGGAAGCCTAGTTTATTTTTCCAGCTTTTTTCGCCACCCGTAATATCACTAATGGAAAACTCATCTACTAAAAATTGTCCGTATAAATTGAACTTATTATTCAATTTATATTTTGATGATAATCCTAAAATTGCATTTCCATTACCTTGACCGGTCTGAAACTCGATAGCTCTAAAAAATATTATTGGATTTAAATAGTTAAGATCAAAACCTCTGTCATTTGAGTTTTGCCACATTACAGATTCAAATAAACCGATATTTAAACGTTTTGAAACATTCCAACTTAGGTAGTGGTTAGCCATGTATTTTGTTCTGAAAGTTTTGTCTTCGATGACTTCTCCTCTAACATCTCTTAAAGACATCCATGTACTTGTATATTTTATTTTCCAAAATTTAATGTTAGTTTTTAAAAATGGATAAGGGCTTGCAACATCGCTCTGTAATAAAGAACGATAACCATCACCTATAAAGTTTTTACCATGACCAAACTGAATATTAAAAAACTTTGAAGGTGTGTATGATAAATACGCTTCTGCAACAGGATAATCATAAGAGTTATCCTTGAATCTTTTAGCAATACCACGACCTGGAATTAGTGCAGGATCTGGTCCTGAAGCCCTAATGCTTTCAGCATATTGATTAAAATATTCTGCAAAGCGACCTTGACTTTCATAAACCGAGGCAGAAAAGTTAAACTTATCTCCTAAACCTCCTTGTACAAAAATACCTCTGGTATTATTCCAAGTAGAACTAAAATCTGCTTCACCATCTCTTCCCACTTGTAAATCTAATATAGGATCTACGGTAAACCAATAGTCTTTACCTTGTACTTCTACTAAATGCTCATTGAATAATTTTCTACCAAACCAAGTATCTGTATCCTTAGCTAAACTTTCCTTTTCAGATTCTATATCGTAATATCTGTTAACATCACTATACACAAATGGCTTAGCAGCTGTATGGCTATTTGTTCCGATGGCATTCATTTCGTCATCAAAACGCGCATAATAAGAATGTGTAAATGGAATATTTAATTGACTAGTGTATTCTAGTTTTTCATAAGGTTTTAGTTGATCTGCTATTGCATCGAACTCATTTGACAATGTCGCATTAAGACTGTCTTTGTGAGATAACTTTACCTCATCAGTTTTTTCTAATTCTCTAACAGGTTTAGTTAACGGTATTGCAATAACTATACTGTATTGAACAAAGGTTGGCTTACCATTATAGCTTGCTGGTTCTACCTTTGGTAATAAGTCGAAAACACGCCTTGCCTCTTCTTTTAATTCATCATAAATAGCATCAGCATAGATAACTTTAAATTCACCTTTGTTATCAACTTCAAATAAAATCTGAATATCACCATTATAAGATTCTTCAGAAACAATATTTGGTACATTAAAGTTGTCGTAAATATAACTTTTCAATGTATAATTAAAACATGCTTTTAATTGGTCAATGGCTTCAGATTCGCACTCACTAAATACTGGTGGTTTCTCATATGTTAAAGATGTTTGAGTAAAACCTAATAGCGACATTGAGAGAATAGCAGAAAGCAAAATACGCTTCATAGAAGAAAATGGATTTTTAACGAGTGAAAGATACTTATTTTTTAGAAACCCCGAACTCAAATAAGACATTAAAAAAACCGCTATTGGTATAATAACGGTTTTTAAAATTTTATGAAGTTTAGTTTTTAATAATCTCTAACGTCGAAGACAATAGGAAGTGTATAAATTACTCCTACTGATTTTTTTCCTTGAATTCCTGGCTTCATTTTTGGGATTTTATTAATAACACGTTTTGCTTCATTTTCTAAAGCAAAATGTGGACCTCTAATTTTGACATCTATAATATCCCCATTTTTGTCAATAGTAAATTGTGTATTAATTCTCTGTCTTCCTGACATACCGTACTCAGAACCGATATCGGTATTAAACTTTTTATTAATAAGCTTAGTGATTTTCTCAGACATACATTTTTTACGTTTGTCGTTCGTTTTATGGCGCTCACATCCAGGATAAACAGGCGCTTGTTCAATTCTATCAAAAGGCATAGTAATAGGACTTTCGATTGGCGCTGCATCAACAATATCATTTGGATCTGCTACTGGTTCGCTCGACAAAGGAGTTGGATCTGATACAATTAAATCAATAGGATCTTTCTCAAGATAATCATCTGGCTTTTCTATTACCTTATCTATCAAAATTGTTTGTTTAACTTCTTTTTGTTTTTTTTCGATTACTTCTGGTTCTACTCTAAACTTTTCAACTACATCGATAGTTGCAACTTCATCAGATCCAACAGAATCAATAATAAGTTTCTTTTCTTGAAATTGCATTTCAAAAAGTGCATATGTGCCTAATAAACAAAGAATCAACCCTATTTGGAAATACAGGGTTGAGTTTTTTTGTAAATTTGCATCATGCTTTTGTGATTTCTTTGCTTTAGTAGTGCTCTGACCAGCAATACCGAAGTCTTTTTTAAAATTTTTCATAATACGTATTATTTAAATGTTAATATTATGAGAAAGTCACAATAAGCATACCAAAAAGAAAATCCCGTCCAATTAATTTTGAACGGGATTTTTATATTTTAAAATATATCTGCCTCTTAGTCTTGTACAGAAAATACAATAGGAATAGAGAATGGCATCACAACTGCCTTACCTCTTTGTCTTCCTGGTTTCATCTTAGGTAATTGACCAATAACTCTTTTTGCTTCTTTTTCTAATCCTGGATGTGGTCCACGAGCAAGAATGTTAGTAATGTTCCCAGATTTGTCAACCTTAAACTGAACAAAAATTCTTTGTTTACCTGAAGGTAATCCTAAATCACTAGCTAGTTCAGTATTAAACTTTTTACCGATGAACTTATTTACTTTCTCGTTCATACAAGCTTTCTTGGCTGCATTTCCCTTTTTCTTTTCACAACCTGGAAAAACCGCAACATTTTCAATTACTGAGAATGGTACCTCGATGTCTTCTTCAACTTCTTCTACTTCTACTTCCTCAACTTCTACAATTTCAGTTTCCATTTCAGTCTCTGTAGATTCTATGACCGTTTCTTCAACTTCTTCTTCATCTTCAACTACTTCAATAACTTCTGGTGCAGCTGGTGGAGGTGGAGGTGGAGGTGGTGGAGTAACGATTTGTTCTGTAATAGGCACTTCTTCTTCTAATTCATCATCTAAATTAAGTGAATCTGCAACAATATCACTCTTGTCATATGTCTTATAGTTAATAGCCATGTAGGTTATTCCCAACATTAATGCTAGACCGACTGCGAAAAACAGTGAACTGTTTCGACTTACATCAGATTTTACGTTCTTTTTAGGTTCCATAGTATTGTCTTTAAAATAGTGTCGCTAATTTAACTAAATAATAGTGAATATAGCAAAACTTAGAGTTATTTTAACTTAATTATGTTTAATATACTCGCAATTAATGTGCCAATAATTACTCCAAAACAGTTGGCCATTAGATCGTAATTATCGTAAGTTCTATTTGGATTAAGTTGATGTTGTATTAACTCGAGTATGATACCAAAGGCGATAGTACAGCCAAACACAATTAAAATAATATACTTTTTAGGACTTGTTTTAAAATAGGTCACCCATAAATAGGCTAAAATAAAATAAGCAATGAAATGATATATTTTGTCATCAAAAGATGATCCTAAACTTGGTACTTTTTTTAAATCAACAAGGCTAACAATAGTTAACCAAATGGTGTAAACTAATGCACCTATTAAAAAAAGCTTTTTAACCACTTATAACTGCTTTGTAATCTTCTGCAGATAATAAACTGTCTATTTGTGAAGCATCAGAGAATTTTATTTTAATCATCCAGCCGTCACCATAAGGATCAGAGTTTACCTTTTCTGGTTCGTCTTCTAAACTTTCATTAAATTCTATAATTTCTCCAGATAATGGTAAAAACAAATCTGAAACCGTTTTTACAGCCTCAACTGTCCCAAAAACCTCTTCGATATCTAAAGTTTCATCTAAAGTCTCTACTTCTACATATACAATATCACCAAGTTCTCCTTGTGCAAAATCTGTAATACCTACTGTAGCGATATCATCTTCAATTTTAATCCATTCGTGGTCTTTAGTGTACTTTAATTCTGATGGTATATTCATCTTTAATGTTGTAAATATTATTGTAGCAAATGTAATTTTTTAATTGCTTTCATTCAAAATTAATTTCCGAAATTATATCTTAAGGTTATTCCAGATCTTACAGAGGTTTGTGGGAATGAAGTAGAAATCGCAAAATCAGAGAAATTATAATCAAAATAGAAGATCGCAGACAAGTTCTTACTAAATGCATATTGTGCAGTATATTTTAATCCCCAAATTGTCTGACCTGCTGTAATTTGATTATTCTCTAAATCTAAATATCTAATTATGGTTTTGTTATCTCTTACAGAAATATCTGCTCGCATGTCTAAATCACTTACAACAACTTGTTTTGCACCTGCGAGCTTAGAACGAATCCTTAAATCCTTGATACGATAACCTAAACCTAAAGTATATTCTTTGCCTTGAATTTCGGTCATTAAATTATTATCAAAACTTAGTGATAATGTTCTATCTGTTTTAACTTCTGCTAAGACTTTTACTGAGTTTTTCATTTCAAAGTCTAAACGAATTAATGGACTAAACTGTTCTTCTAGATTAATATTGCTATATAGAGTTTCATTTTTAAAATTACCTGATTGACCTTCTATCGCTTCGTCTGGTTGATCGATATATAGCTCACCATTATTTCCTGCCGTAAAATCTAAATTGGTTCTGAATTGATTAATAGTATATCTAGACCTGTAACCATGTTGAATAGAAAAACGTCTAAATGTTTTCTTAAACCATGGTATTTTCATTAAGCCTGTATATTTTAATTGCCAATTAGGAATAGGAATATCTCTAAACGCACCAGTACTCACCTTATCGGGATTAGAACCATGATAAGCAGATAAAAATGCTGGTAATAATACACGTTGACTATTCTTTCCAAAACCTAATGGATAACCTTCTGTATCTGTTGCAAAAGTATTTGTTCCATAAAACTCTTTTGCTAAGCGGTTTGCTATTATTAACCTATTGGCTCTAAAGTCATCAAAAGCTGCAGATTGATTTTCATCACTTTTACTAAATGCAGTTTTAATTAGGGCTGTTGATATATTAAAATTACCAAAGGTATTTGGTGTTAAAGATCTATAATCATTTATTCCGTCTCCTAATTCACCATTTGCTACATCAACAATATTTCCATTTGCATCTAAAAAGTCTTCTACCCTAAAATTTTCAGTAAAGCTTTCTGCATAACTTCTATTACCTTGAAGATCAATCTTTAGATCTCGCATAGGTTCAATGTTCACCGAGTAGTCTAAAGTCGTATTTTTTACTTCTGTATATTGTTGATTGAAATTTTGGAAATCAGTCAACCATCCATTTCTTGCCGCTAAACCTCTAATATCTCGTTGAGACCCAAAAGTGTAACCAAAAGTCGGTCTTAACGTGCCAATGAAACCTGGTGTTGGTAAATAACCTGGTAAGAATGTACCATTATTCTCAGTATAACCAAATTGAATACGCTTTACCATAGTTACAATATCAATTAATGTATTGTAGGCTTTTTTTCCTGTACTTAACTTATTCGGATCTTTAGCTTGTTCATTCTTATTTTCTAATGCCGCTTTAGGAGCAGCTGAACGACTTTTTACCGTTGTATTTCTATTTCTGCCACGTCTTTGATTTCCTTTTCTTACTAACCCTAGAGTTTTGTATAAGGTCTCCATATTAAGGGTAGAATTAATATTGTGCGTGTTAGAATTTTGGATGGAATGTCCTAAGTCAAAAGTATTGAAAGTACCAGGCATATCTGGATCTTCTACCTCTAATCCAGCATTTAAATCAGAACCCTTTTGCCACTGAAAAGCTCCGTTATAAGCATATGTTGTTCTTAAGAAACTTAAAGCTGGTATTTTATATAAAGGCAACTCATAATTAACCTGAAGTTGTTGTGTCTGAAAATTAGGATCTCCAAAATCGAAGAAACCATCCCAAACATTGAGTTCTGGATCTTGTCTTCCGTTTATACGATCATCAATAAAATAATTACGTACTATGTTTGTGTTGGCTGCTGTAAAGTTTAAACTCAGCGCATCAGTTAAGTTATAATTGATAGCATATTGAAAATCGAAGGTGTAATTTCTCCTGAATAATTCTTCAATACCAATATTATCTCCTCCTAGTTCTACCTCTCTAAATTTTTGCTTACTGAATTGCCTGTTAATATCTGTGTTTACTGAGAAACTCGATGGTAACAAGTTAAAATTGAAGTCTTTCAAAATCTTCCAATAATTGCCTGTAAATAAAGAATCATTCTTTTTAAAAGGCTCTACTCTCAGAGGTTCAAATGCATAATTGTAATTTACACCTGCTCTAATATTTTGGTCCAGTGCATTTTCAATTTCAAAATCGCGATGCTCAACTTTGTTATAAGAATAATTGAAAGTTAAGTTCTCAACATCATAGAAACGTGGTTTGGCATCACCTGTTCTTTGTTTTCTAACTCCTATAAAATTGATACTCTTTCTTTTAGTATAGTTTTCATTTACCTTAAGAATAGAATCTTGGTCTGTAGCATTATCGAGCTGAGTTTGTAACTCAATATCTTGATAATACTCATCGTATTCTGGCGTAATAATTTCTTCACTTTGCGAGTAGTTAAAAGGAATCTGAACTCCCCATTTTTTCGGTAACAATTGTCCTAGTTGTAGATTGGTTACTACATCGTATTGTTTTACATCCTCTCTGCTTCGCTCATTAGGTCCTTGTTCTATCCCACCAAAACCTATAGTACTTCGTCTTCCTGTGGCACTGACATTAGCAAAATCAGCAATATTAGTATCCATACTCATTACAGCAGCCCAACCACCTTCATTTTCTAAATCAGACATTCGTAATTCGTTGAACCAAACTTCTCCACAAGAATTAGCACCTGTAATTCCAGAATTTTTGAGACCAACCATTAAAACCCTTATATCTCCAAAATTTGGATTTCCTTTTATGGCTACACGTTGTTGACCAATTGGTAAAGTAGAAAACTCAGGAACCGAATTTTCATTAAGTTGACCATCTACAACATCATAAAATGTTGGATCTTCATTCGCTAAAGTTTGATCAAAAATTCCTTTTGATTTTATCTGTTGAAGAATTTCTAGTGGAAGATTAATCTCATTGACATCTGGCCATATACGTTCTTCAATACTGCCATCTGCAAAATCTGATGGTAATAATGGTACTTCAACTTGATAATAATTTTCTGTAAAATCATTACCCATTCTTATAAAGGCGATAAGTTCACCTTCCACAAGGGTTTGACCTTCTTGTGCTTCAGCATGTAAAAACATCCGTAAGTTTTTATACTGACGCATATCTACATTAATATTTTTAAATACACCTTTTGAGTCGGTCGGCTCTAACTCACAAACCTGTAACACTAAAGACTGTTCATTTTGTCTCTGAATTGTATTATTGTTATTCAATTCTTCTCGTCTTACACCTGGTGGAATTACATAATCACCATCATTTTCTTGTACACCTATAATACCAACACTAAATTCATCATTAACACTATTATTTGTAGGATCATTATCTAAATCTAAAGTATAACGTCTCCAATCGCTACGTACTAAATCTAAAGAGGCAAAACGAAGTACTGTATTTTGAGTAAACTCTCTTAAATATAAACGTGCAAAACGCACAGATCTAATATCAGTAATACCACCAATAGCGTTCGTTGGTTCATTAATAGGTAATCTAAATTGATACCAGGTCACTTCTCTCTGATCACCATTTGGCAAGGTGACGTTTCTGACTTTAATATCATTAATTTGAGGGTTATTAATATTAAGACTAGAAGGAACCATATCAACTTCATATTCAAAATAACTATCAATGGTATTCATTGTGTTATCTCTATTGATATCCTCAACATCTGGCAAGGTAGTAGAACCTCTATTAGTATCTGTAAAGACATCTGGTGTATTACCTTCTTGGCCATTATATTTCTTATAGCGTTCAAAAATATTACCACTAGTATTTAGGTAATAGGTGTAATTATCTTTAGAAGGATCTTCTAAACCAGAAAAATTAGCATACAACGCTGTCAATTGAGCATCATCTGCGATGGTAGGTGTTTCTTCGCTATCATCATAACCATCAAAACCAACATCTTGATTTGCACGTTCCGCTCCAGTCGTTCCAAACGTGTATATTAAGGATTGATTTTGCGGCACAACCGATCCAAAAATTGATGGATTTAGTGTAGAGATATCACCATCTTCTGGCAAACCATTTTCGTATTGCTTCTTACCATCTTTTAAAACGTCTTCAGATATATTACCAAGATTCAAAAATAATTTACCACCTTGGCTCGTTGGATTATCTAAAAAAGGATCCTGTACCCAAAATTCAATGTACTCAACATTGGCTTGTTCAAAGTCTGTTGATGTGATTTGTCTTGTGATACCTGCCCAACTATCACTAGGATTATCCAATACATCATCAGCGGCTTCTTCCTGAAAATTATAAGGTCCTCTTTCTGAAGGATAATAAGCTAAATCTAGTGTATTTATAACTGAGGTTTGTCCCTGTACGATATCAACTTGTGGAAATATTTCTTCAATAAAAACCCGTCTGGTATACAAATCAGATACATCATCATCAGTAATACCATTAGGACGTTGGTTACTATAAAAAATCGGATCGATAGTGTACCAATTCAATGCTGCTCTATCAAAGCCATTCTGAATTCCTGGTTTATCTTCATTGTCAAAACCTTCAACTTCATAGTTTTCACCTAGCTCTTTTGGTCGACTCGATAAAGTCCATGATAATGGACTCAGTAAATCTATCGCACCTTGAGTACCCTCAAAATCATCAATGTAAGCTGTTGCTTCGCCATTAAAATCAGCACCATTTGGTGCTCCTGGTAACAAGTAAGCAAATTCACCTCTAACCGAAAGATTAGAAGGCACATCAGTATCTACATTTGGCAATTTATTTGCTAATCGTGTTAAAAAAGGAACTTCCGTAGAATAGTTTCCATTAAACCCAAAAATAGTATTATTTATAGGCTCAGAATTAAAATTTGCTTTTTGAGTTATTGGTCGCTCATTAAGATTTAATAGCGTAGCACCCAATACAAAATTATCATTGAATTGATGCTCTATATTTATACCTGTAAAACGTCTCGTTTGTTGCCCGAAAACTGCATTATTTTCTACCGATACGTTAATTGGAGTATTTGATGCTTTTAAAGCTTCATCTAAAATCTCAACACGCCCTAAATTATAGTCTACCGTGTAATCAATACCTTCTACAAGTTGTCTCCCGCCAGCAGTTACTCTTACTGAACCTCTTGGCACGTTAAAAGCACCAAGTGGAATTCCTCCACCACCTCCACTACTTTTAAAACGTCCTTTTATTTGAAATTTGTTCTTTTCTGCCTCGTCTAAAGCCTGTGTTTTAGTTGATTTATATAGTAAATCATAAACATACTTTTCTTGATTGGCATTAGTGTAAGTATCTTGCTCATAGTCTGTGTCATTATTATTTGGGTTACCATCATCATCTAATACATCAAATAAGTAGCGACCAAAAGGCTCTGCTTTGGTAAATATAATTTTACCGTTTTGTGGAATAACGGTTATCATTGGATTTGACACATAATCAAAGAAACCATCACCTCCTTCTTGTGGATCGTTATTAAAATTAAGTCTATCTAAATGAAATAATCGAATTAATGGTGTTTCATTTATTTCGGTATCATCAGCAGTATTGGTAGGTGTGTTATTCTCAAAAGGTGGAAAGGATGTTCCTTCCACAGGTCTTATGTAGTTAACTGGTGACGCTTCAGTATAAAAAATGTTTAGTCTAAAATCTTCTTGACTTAACTGAAAAGCACCTGTGTCATAAATGTTTTTCATCATTAAATCCCAAATTGGTTGTTCTACAGAGGTCACTGCACTTTTCAACATTTTTAAGACCAAACTTTGATTATTAATCACCTCATTCCCAGCGTTATCATCAACTGTTGTTGCATCTACACCATCATTAGCAAATTCACCAACTTGATACACCTGACCACCAACAGTATATTGAAACGCAACCGCTAATACTTCGTCATTAAGCAAACGCTGATTTAATGAAATATAACCTAATTCAGTGTTTAAAATATATTCCTGACCTTCTCTCAGCTTTCTTGCAGCTTCTAATTTGCCATAATCAAATCCTTCGTTTACAGGAACGTTTATTCCAGTTTCAACTATTGTAATATCTCTAACAGCATTAGTCAATAAAGAACCTGCACCACCAATATTAGTTGGATCAAAGTCGTTATTTTCATTATTTGGTAATGCCCCAGGATTATTTACAAATCCAGCAGGTATTGGATTAAGTCCAATATTTTCAATTTCAGATTCTCCTAAATCTTGAAATGCAATAATGTTTCTAACATTATCAGTCTGATTATTTCTATTGGTCACCCAAACCTCAACTCTTGTAATTTGCAAACCTTGATTATCAATAAAAGGATACTGTAATAAGGCTTTATCGTAGTTATCTCTAAAGTATTGGGCTAAATAAAAGTGTCGATTTTCATCATAATCTCTGGCAAAAAACTCAAACTCTTCTAAAGTTCCGCCACCTTGAGCCACAACTGACTTTGATTGTGATTGTTGTTCTGAAAACACTGCTGTAACTCTGGTCTTACCAAACTGTAATTCGGTTTTAACACCGAAGAGGCTTTGCGCTCCTGTAATTAAGGAACTATTTAGTGGCATATTGACATTACCAACTTCAATTTTACGAATAATATCGTCTTCGGTTGGTGTGTATTCTAATTTTACGAGTTGTTGAAAATCGAATGAGGCTTCCGTATCATATTGTGCCGTAACCTGAAGTCTGGTACCAACTTTACCCAATAAACTCAAACTTATTCTTTGGTCAAAATCGAATGTAAAATTAGATCGATTGCGAGGTGAAAACGATGGATTATCTTGTTTAGAATAAAGTATTCCTAAATCGACATCAACCGAACCTTGTGGTACTACGTTAATCGTGTTTCCTCCAAAAATAGTTTCAAACAAACCAGAATCGACATAGAACTCTGGCAACAAATTTTTCTGATCTTCTTCCGATCCATCTTTTTGACCAGCGGCGGCATCAGCCATTCTTTTATAATATTCCTTCAATTTTTCTTGTAACACCAATTTCTGAAATTCTTCGGGTGTTAGTATTAATGGATAATTAATATTAAAGTTTCCTATTTTTTCTGTGTAGATATAGCGATCTAAAATAGGATCGTATGTATATTTTGAAACAATACTATTTGGGTTTGGCATTTTTAACTTCCCCAATGCAAATGTAGTTTTTGTAGAGTCTTGCTCTTGCTCAGTTTCTTGGGCATAAGTAAGAGAACTTATTAGCATCAAAAAAGCTAATATGCATGAGAAACTAAATGTGTAGCGTTGAGTATCGTTAGTTATATTCAATTGCATTATAAGTTTTTTAGAGCTTCTTTAATAATTTGCTCTACTAAGGCGTCTGGTTGGATTTTTAGAATTCTTTCAACAACTTTTTCTGATTGTTTTTTGTTAAATCCTAAAACATCTAAAGCAGATAACGCCTCATCTTTATGAGTATTGTTTGGTATTAAAGAAAGTTCGTCCATGCCATAAACTTTTAACACTTTATCCTTTAAATCAATAATAACACGCTGTGCTGTTTTTAGTCCAATCCCTTTTACACTTTGAATTAGTGCTACGTCTTCACTAGCAATACCTTCTTTAACTTGTTCTGGTGTTAATGAGGATAGCATTGTACGTGCTGTATTAGCACCTATGCCACTTACAGAAATAAGTAATTTGAATATTTCGCGTTCAACCTTAGATGAAAACCCATATAAACTATGGGAATCTTCTCTAACTTGAAGATAAGTATATAATCTTAAGTGTTCTTTATCTGGAATCTGAGAAAAAGTATGAAGAGATATATTAATAAAATACCCTACACCATTGCAATCTATTACAACATCAGTCGGATTTTTTTCAACAAGTTTGCCTTCTATATGTGTAATCATTTACTACCAAGGGTTAAAAAACCAAATGTAATAAAATTATTTACATTACAAGGACAAGATAAACACTAAGAAAGTAACTATTTCTGCTGTCTTTTTTCTCGCTCTTGAGCATCTATAACAGAAATTGCTGTCATATTTACAATTTCATCTACGCTTGCGCCTAATTGTAATATGTGAACTGGTTTAGCCATTCCCATCATAATTGGTCCAATAGATTCTGAATTATTCAATTCCTTTAGAAGCTTATAGGTAATATTGGCAGCATCTAAACTTGGAAAAATAAGCGTATTAACCTTCCTTCCTGCTAATTTTGAGAACGGAAAAATATCCTGAAGCATTTTAGAGTTTAAGGCAAAATCTGTTTGTAACTCACCATCTACAATCATATCTGGATATGTTTTATGTAGTAATGCCACAGCTTCTCTAACTTTCTCGGCACGTGGATTATCCGAAGACCCAAAATTAGAATAAGAAATCATTGCCGTTACAGGCTCAATTCCAAACATTTTTGTAACTCTAGAGGTCATACGTGCTATTCTCGCTAAATCTTTAGCTGTAGGATCTATATTTATAGATGTATCGCTCAAAAACATTGGTCCTCGTTGTGTCATCATAACATTAGTTGTTGCTACTCTAGATATACCAGGCGCCATTCCAATTAACTCTAACATCGGTTTAACCACAGAAGGGTAACTACGAGAATAACCAGTAAGGACTGTATCTGCATCTCCTTCATTTACCATCATTGCTGCATAATAATTACGCTCTCTCATTTTCTTTTCAGCCGAATAAATAGTAACACCTTGTCTTTTTCGTTTTTCCCAATAAGCTTTTGCGTAACGATTTTTACGTTCTAATTCTTCGTCAGATTTTGGGTCAATAATAGGCACATCTGCGTCAAACTCAATCTCTTTCATTAAAGCGATAATAGTATCTCTTCGACCCAATAAAATAGGAAAAGCAACACCCTCTTCGTATGCAATTTGAGCTGCTTTCAATACATCTAATTGATCTGCTTCAGCAAATACCACACGTTTAGGGTTTGTACGTGCTCTACCAATTAATTGTCTCACTAATTTATTATCCGAACCTAAGCGTTCTAAGAGTGTGTTTTTATAGCGATCCCAATCTTCAATCGGTTCCTTTGCCACACCACTTTCCATAGCAGCTTTTGCCACTGCAGGTGGTACCTCAGCAATTAGTCTAGGATCAAAAGGTTTTGGAATTATATAATCTCTACTAAACGTTAGTCGTTTTTCATTATAAGCCAGATTAACCTGTTCTGGCACAGGTTCTTTTGCTAATTTAGATAGGGCCTTTACTGCGGCCATTTTCATAGCTTCATTAATTTTAGTCGCTCTAACATCTAAAGCCCCTCTAAAAATGAAAGGAAAACCAAGTACATTATTCACTTGGTTAGGATGATCGCTACGTCCTGTTGCCATAATAATGTCATCTCTAGTATCTATTGCTAGTTGATAGTCAATTTCTGGGACTGGATTCGCCATTGCAAAAACGATAGGATTTACAGCCATAGATTTGAGCATCTCAGTAGTTACAATATTTGGTTGTGACAAACCAATAAACACATCTGCATTATCCATGGCATCAACAAGCGTATCAATTTTTCGATGTGTTGAAAACTCTGCTTTTTCAGGCGTTAAGTTGTCTCTATCATTTCTAATTACGCCTTTACTATCTAGCATTACAATATTTTCGCGTTTTGCCCCAAATGCTTGATATAATCTTGTGCAAGAAATTGCGGCGGCACCAGCTCCACTGACTACAATCTTAACTTCACTAATATTTTTTTCAGCCAATTCTAATGCATTCAATAATGCTGCTGCCGAAATGATGGCCGTTCCATGCTGGTCATCGTGCATTACAGGAATATCTAATTCTTCCTTAAGACGACGTTCTATTTCGAAAGCTTCAGGAGCTTTTATATCTTCAAGATTTATACCTCCAAATGTTGGAGCAATATTTTTTACAGTTGCAATAAATTCCTCAATATCTTCGGTATCAACTTCAATATCAAACACATCAATATCAGCAAATATTTTAAAGAGTAACCCTTTTCCTTCCATAACTGGTTTTGATGCTTCAGGACCAATATTTCCTAATCCTAAAACCGCAGTTCCGTTAGAAATTACAGCAACAAGATTTCCTTTTGCAGTATACTTATAAACATTTTCGACATCTTTTTCGATCTCTAAGCAAGGCTCGGCAACACCTGGTGAATACGCTAAAGATAAATCACGTTGAGACGCGTATTTCTTTGTAGGTACTACTTTTATCTTTCCTGGAGTTGGCTTTGCATGATATACTAAAGCCTCGATACGTTTACTTTGTTTGCTCATAATCTGAATGGATTAAGACGCAAAGATACGCAATGAAAGTTGGTCTGAAAATTCAATAGTTTTAAAAATTATGCGTTAATTAGCAATACCGCTAACCAATGTCTTTAATGAGAAAATTTTTATTCTTAATTCTACTTTTTTTAAGTTTTAAAACGTTCGCTCAAACCTCTAAGAAATTTGTTCTTATTGATGAAGATATTAAAAAAGTAATTCCCTTTGCCAATATTATCTTTAATGAAAATAATCATAAAGGTACTTCGACTGATATTGACGGTGTTTTTTATGTTCCTCTATCAGTAGAAAATATAACAATTAGTTCTGTTGGTTATGAAACCAAAACACTAAAGCTAAGCAGTTTTGAATATCAAATCATTCGATTAAAACCACAAGTTAGTGCATTAGATGAAGTTGTAATAGACGGAGAGAATCCTGCGCATCGTATCATTAGAAACGCTGTTAATAATAAAAAACTAAATAACCCTGAAAGCTTAAACTCATATACCTATGAGTCTTATGACAAGATTATTATCACCCTTGGTAAGCAGAGTAAAGAAAAAGATACTATAAGAGAGAAAATGGATAGTATTATGAAGGGTTCCTATTTTTTCATTACAGAAACGATTGCCAAACACAAATATCTAAAACCTCGTTTTTCAGAAGATAGCATCATGGCGACAAGATCTTCTGGTTTTAAGAACCCACAATTTGCTATGCTCGCCAATAGTTTTCAGCCTTTTTCATTTTACGATGATCATATTCCACTTTTTGAAAGTAACTATCTGAATCCTATTTCTAAAGGCAGTACACGTAAATATAAATTCAGGTTGAAAGAAGAATACATCCAAGATACCGACACCATTTTTATTATTTCTTTTGAACCTAAAGCAAATCGCAATTTTGAGGGTTTAAAAGGGTTGATAACCATTAATTCTAACAAATATGCGGTGCAAAGTGTTGATGCAACCACTATAAATTCAGGGAAATTAGATGTGACCATTCAGCAAAAGTACAAGCATGTCAATAGCACCTATTGGTTTCCTGAGCAATTGAATTTTGAAATTAACGTTGGTGAAGGTTTTGGAGCCCTTACTTATAAAGGCAAGAGTTACCTTTCTAAAATTACACCAAATGCTACTTTGAGCAAAAAAGAATTCCCCTTTGTGTCAGTTACGTTGCCTAAAAATGCAGGTTTAAAAGATAATTCTTTTTGGAATCTGAATCGAAGAGACTCTCTTAATAGTAATGAAAAACGCACTTATGTTTTTATAGATAGTATTGGAGAAAAGATAAAACTTGATAAAATTTTTAACCTATTTCCAAGTTTGGTAAAAGGGCGTTTACCTCTTAAATATATAGATATTGACCTTGCAAGACTTGGGCGATTTAATCAATATGAAGGTACAAGGCTTGGTCTTGGACTATGGACAAATGATGATATTTTAAAAAATGTGTCTATTGGTGCGTATGCTGGTTACGGGTTTAAAGACAAGGCCTGGAAATATGGAGGTGAACTTTTGGTCGAAGTACCTGGAAAAAAAGAAATCTCCATTAGTTTAAAATATATGAACGACTTACGAGAAACAGGTACTTTTTCTGACAATAGATTTGGTAATATTTTCTCACAACGCAATTGGATTGCAAGCCAAATGGATGCTATTGAAGCCTATAGCATAAAAACGGATATGAAACTATTCAGAAATCTAAATTGGACTTTGGGCTTTAATGTAGCAGATGTTACTCCACTTTATGATTATGAGTTTACAAATAATAACATGAGCATTACTAATTACTCTAATTCTGAATTGAACATAGGCATTGGTTTCCATGCAAAAGAACAACTTGTAAATAACTTTGGTGTTACTAGTAGAATACCTAATGATGCTCCAGTTTTAAACTTCCTATATTCTAGAGGTTTAAAAGGTACACTAAATGGTGACTTCAATTACAACAAGTTTCGCTTTACTCTAGACCATAGTTTCATTACAAAAGGTTTAGGCAAAAGCACTTATAGACTAGATTTGGGCTATTTAGACACATCGCTCCCCTATGGATTAATGTTTACGGGAGAAGGTGCATTTGACAAACAAATTCCGTTTGTGGTAAGAAACTATTTTCAAACCGTAACTCCATATGAATTCTTATCGGATAAATATTTACATCTTTTTACAGTTCATAATTTTGGTAGACTCTTAAACAATAAAGGCTATATACAGCCGGATATTCTATTACATAATAATTTAGGCTTTGGAGATTTATCTGATCCTGAAAATCATCAACTTATTAATTTCTCAACTAAAGAAGAATTGTTTTTAGAAACTGGTTTAGAATTACAGAACCTAATAAAAATACCTTGGCTCGATGTTGGTTATTTAGGTCTTGGTGTAGGAGGTTTTTATAGATATGGGTACCATAGTTTAGAAAAGTCTAGTGACAACTTTGCCTTTAAGTTTTCGATGGGCTTTAGTTTTAAGTAGGTAATTAGCGTTTTACAATTTCCTTAAATTGATAAAAGAAACGTTCAATGAGTCTTAAGTCTTCTGTTATAATTTCTGCAGAACCTCTCATTTCTTGTTTAAATTCTATGTTTTTATTGTAAGAAGTAATTAGCTTTTTAGGTAATTCCACGTCGATAAAGTATAAGCCTTCTTTATCTGGAATGAGTGAAATATTTTTCACTTTGCCATTCAATACTCCAAACTCAGTATCAGGATAATTTTCTAGTTTTACATTTACGTTTTGCCCAACTTTAATTTTTCCAGAATTTTGGGCAGGTGTTTTAAGTTTTGCTATAAATGATGAGTTCTCAATTGGAATAATCGTAAACACTAAATCACCTTGATTTACAGTTTGATTATTATTCCAGAAGTTTAAAAAAGACACGTTGCCATTTATATCTGATTTTAAAACATAAATTCTTTCCCAGTCTTTAATAGCATTTTTTAGTTGATTAAAGGATTGAATAACGTTTTTAAGTAAAGTCATCTCTTCCTTTGTTCTATTTATTTCAGTGCCTTTTGAAGTCATATGCGCTCTGCTTATGGCTTCTCGTATTTGCGAAATAGATGATTCGAAATTTTTATAATTACGTTCTTCTCTTGCATATTGCAATTGAGTGTTTTCATAATCTTGAGCAGAAATAACTCCTTTATTAAATAATTTTTTTTGCCTATTTAGTCCAATTTGAGCATACTCTAATTCTGTCTTGTTAATATCGCGTTGTCGCTTTAGACTTTGTAAACGTCTATTCAGTTCTGAAATTGAATATTTATTAGCTAGTGCTTCATTGGAAAAAGGTTGTAACTCTTTATTGAGTAAATATTGATTATAGTTGTTTTCAAACAACGCATATTGCGATTCTATATCACCTAAAAATAATATTGGCAAACTATCTACAGGAAATTGAAATGATTTACTGTTAACAGTTATAGTATCAATGACAGATTTTAATTTATAAACATCTCTATAATTGGCAGTATTTTCTAATATTGCCAATGGTTGATTACTCTCAACACTTTGGTTGTCGTCTACTAAAATCGCATTTAACTTACCTGTTATTTTAGCATACTCTTTTTGTGGTGGAATTTGAGTTGTTATAACTGCTTCAGAAAGAATAATATCTGGATATTTCACAAACCAAGACAAAAAAAGCAGCATCAATATTAAAGACAAAAACAAGACATTTCCCCAACGTATCATCCAATGTGGTACTTTGGTAAGTATTTCTTGTACTTCTTCACTTCGAAGTTCTATATTTTCTAAATTATTATCTGGCATACTATTTACCGAGTTCTAACTGATTCTTAACCAAATTAAAGTAGTTTCCTTTTTGTTTTACTAAAGCTTCATGATTGCCAACTTCTACAATCTTCCCTTTATCTAATACCACAATCTGATGTGCATTTTTCACAGTACTTAATCTATGTGCGATAACAACTACAGTTTTATCTTCAAAAAAGGTATTTAGTTTTTCCATAATTACCTTTTCATTATTAGCATCTAATGCAGAGGTCGCTTCATCAAAAAATAAGAAATTAGGATTTTTATAAACTGATCTAGCGATTAACAAACGTTGTTTTTGCCCTGTGCTGACACCAATCCCCTCCATACCTATTTTGGTATTATATGATAATGGTAACGATTCAATAAACTCTTTAATATTTGCAACATCAACGGCGTGCGCTAATTTCTTTTTATCCACATAATCTTCTCCAACCGCTATATTATTTGCAATGGTATCATTAAATATATAACCTTCTTGCATTACGACTCCACACTGATGTCTCCATGTTTTTTGTGAAACATTTTGCAAATCGTGATGACCAATTTTTATTTGCCCGTTGTTTGGATCATAAAACTTTAGTAACAATTTCATTAAAGTGGTTTTTCCACTTCCACTTACACCAACAATAGCCGTAACTTTTTTAGCAGGTATTGTTAAATCCAGATCTTTTAATACCATTTGATCTGACCCAACATATCTAAAAGATACTTTTGATAATTCTAAGTTAGCATCTAATGGAATATCCATAAGCTTCTCAACATCTTGCTGTTCTTCGTCTTCTTTATTATGAATTTCCGATAAACGATCTAAAGATATTTTAGCATCCTGTACTTCTCTTATAAAATTAATAAGTTGCGATATTGGTGAGTTTAACTGCCCAACAATATAGCTAATAGCTAACATCATACCTAAAGTGATGTCACCATCTATAACCAATTTAGCAGACAATACTGTGATTAAAATATTTTTAACCTCATTAATGAAACCAGAACCTACACTTTGGTATTGTTCTAAAGCTAAACCCTCAATAGATACTCTAAATAAACGTGCTTGCACAAACTCCCAAGACCACCTTTTTTGCTTTTCTGCATTATGCAATTTTATTTCTTGCATACCATTAATGAGTTCAATTACTTTGCTTTGTTCTTGGCTCACTTCTGAAAAACGTTTATAATCTAAATCTCTTCGTTTTTTGAGAAAAATAATGATCCATAAAAAATAGAGAAAGCTACCTAAAAGAAATATGCCAAAGAGCATTAGGTTATAATATGCCAATACAAAACTAAACACCAACAAATTCACCATTGAAAACAATACGTTGAGTGACGATGTAGTTAAAATTCGCTCAATACGCTTATGATCATTGATACGTTGCAAAATGTCCCCAGTCATGCGCGTATCAAAGAAGGCTATTGGCAAATTCATTAGCTTTATAAAGAAATCTGAAACTAAAGATATATTAATACGTGTACTTAAATGTAATAAAATCCAACTCCTAATAACCTCTATAGCTGTTCGTCCAATAAATAAAGCTAATTGTGCAAATAAGATTAAATATATAAAATGGATGTCTTGGTTTTTAATACCAACATCTACTACACTTTGGGTTAAAAAGGGAAATATTAACTGTAGTAAACTTGCAGCTATTAGACCAATTATTAGTTGCCATAAAAAGCGCTTGTATTTAAAGATGTATTTTGATAAAAATTTAAATCCAAATTCTGTTTTTCCTTTATCAAAATCTGAATTATAGAATTTTGCTGTTGGTTCTAATAATAATGCTATACCTTCTTCTGTTTGGTCTGAAGCGTTGTGACCAATCCAATGATTTAAAAATTCTTTTTTATTGTATTTTAACAAACCGTGAGCTGGGTCTGAAATATAAAAGACTTCTTTCTTTATTTTGTAAAGTACTGTGTAGTGGTTGTTATTCCAATGTACAATGCATGGTAATGGTGCCTCCAATAAGCGTTTTAAAGTAAGTTTCACGCCAAGACTCCTAAAGCCTATCTTTTCTGCTGCTTCACTCAAACCTAGTAAACTGCTACCTGCTCTTGTAGTTTCACTTAATTCTCTGAGCTGCTGTATAGCAATGCTTTTGTTAAAATATTTGGTTATTATTTTTAGACAGGTTGGACCACAGTCTTTGTTATCTCGTTGCTTGTAGAATGGGAATTTTTTCAACACAAAATATATTAATCTTCTATAATTTGGATATCTTCAATAGGTATAGGAGATAAAGGCCCTTCTTTTCGACCATTAATATGCCACATTATATAATCGTAGTCGCCTTTTGTTATTCTGTCACTTTTAATCTCTTGGTCAAGAATATTTTTTATTTCACCCCAATATTCTTCTGGTGAATGTACAAAAATTAAAAACGGAGAAGCATATCCCTTACATTCTAACTTTTTTATATCAGGAAAACCTCTTTCCTCAACTATTTCTATTAGTATTTTAGTGTTCTTTTCATCCAAGCTACTCTGCAAATCCCATAAAGAATCCTTCACTTTTTTAGATACTTCGTTTCTTTTGTCTGCAACTCCTCTGGCAATTTTTCCATAGACTAATTGTTTGTTTTTTTCAAATTTTATATATTCTTTCTTAGTTATTCCTTCAGAGATCATTATTGAATCTAATATTTTAAAAAAAGGATCGACTAGCTCACTTTCCTTTCCTCTATATTTTTGATCATCATCGTATATATTGACTAATACTTCGCACAAAACTTCATTATCCTCATACTTGTTAGATTTACAACTTGATGCAATAAAAAAAATCATTAAAAAAAAACTATAATATTTCATGTTTCTATGTTTTAAATAAAACAATATCTTAAATATAAGAAATACTTAAGATATTGCTGAAATACTATTTTTTTACAATCCATTGACCATTATCTAGTAATACGTCATCACCTTTACTCAATTTACCGTCGCCGTCATTATCACAATAACAATCAGTACCTGAACTACCTTGGTTACCAGTATAGGTAGTACCACCATCTCCACCTCTTACTTGATGTAAGTTAGACAATCTCATTTCTTCGAAATTAACTTGACTTAATTTTTTCATAATTTAAATAATTTATTTTATTGCTTACTCTATTCAGGTTTTTCAGCTTACACCTTTAGTATTATTTTCCATCTAAATGATATGATTGAATTGTTTTTATATTTAGCTTATTAGTACTCCAATCTTTCCATTCGTTTGTATAAGGATTGTAACCACATTTTAATGGTTTGGAATATATATCGTTAGGATCTTCTATAAACGCCCTGCAATCGGTACATATATGCCTGAATTCGCAATCTTTGCAAATATTTATATTGTCTTTTTTTACTTTCCAATACTTTTTAAAAGTCTTCTTATTTAAGCATTCTTCCAATGTTTGTGACAAAACATTACCAAAACTTTTCTTCATTGAAGGACAATTTTTGATATTACCATCTACATCAATTCCAACCTTATGGTTTAGGCAACTATTATGATTTACACTTTCTGTGAAAAGAGGCGTGTTTACTACAAAAAAATCTTTAGATATAAGACCACAGCACGAGCTGTTCTTAATTTGTTTTTTAGTGTAAATTATGAAACCCATATTTTCCTTAAGAGGTGGTGTAAAAGTATCTTCTAAAGAATTAAATATTTTAAATGATGCTAATCGCTTATTTTTAATGATAACATCATTTAAATTTCTAAGTGATTCATTATAAGGCATAGTAACATCAACTGAAATAATTGTGGATTGGGCATTTTCAAGATATTTCAATATATCTAAGATTTCGGTTAATTCAATTGAATTAAAGTATCGTAATTCAATATGCCTACAGTTCAACTCGTCTAACTGATCAAGTATATTATATAAATCGTAATTAGAATTTGAATCTCTATCGATAATGGCATTATTTATAACTGATGGATCTTCCCAATCTAAACTCATTTTGGGAAATAATTCTGGTTGATTTGTAAAGAATATAAACTCATTTTCTAACAGAAACTCAAAATACTCATCAATAATAGAATCGTATTTATTTTGATAAATTACTTTTATTTCACCAATAGCTTTTCCTTCATATTTGATCAAAATTTCAGCTAAATCATTCGGAATTAATTTAACCTCATTTCTCTGAAGATCGCATATCGTACTTCTTTTAGCTCCTTTAACCGGAATGCAATTTGAAAAGAGTTTAAAAGTTTTATTTTGTACCATTAATTGAAATCATTTTAGATATTGGCTTGTAAAAACCTTGAGGTTTTACTTCCGAATTGAACTTTTTTATAGAAATAAATTTTTCTGTGCCTTTCATCTTTCCACTCGAAGCATTTATATAGTCTTCAGAATTCGCCTTCTGAATCGTAAGAGGTAATTTTTGTTTAATTCCTTTCATTTCTACTTTTAAATAGATTATTAGCTATGTTCTTTTCTATATGGTAGTTGCAGTTTTTTGACACCCAATCAAGTTGTCCCATTGGATTAACTTCTAAAAAAATATACTCCCCTGAAGTTGTATAAATAATGTCTATAGAACCTGTTCTAATGTTTACTTTTTTCGCGAAAGCAATTAATTTATTTTTGATTCGGTTTGGCAGAATAAAAGGAACACATCTATTCTGTTTTTCTTCATTATAATTCCTGTAGTCTAATTTAGTTTTTTCATCATCTTGAGAAAAAATAGCCATTGCATAGAAAGTATTGTCAAAGAAAAAAACCCTGATTTCAAACTCTTTCTGAATTAATTCTTGTACGAGAATTGGCGCAAAATTGTCTTCTAATAATTCAAGGTCATCTCTTTGAACAATAAAAGTTCCTATTGAAGATATATACTTACTTTGAGTTCTTATGTTTACAGAATATCTTATATCTTTTGATATTGCGGTTCTATTATTTATAAAATCCAACAATTCAGATTTAGAAGTTGTCACCAAAGTTTTAGGTATTTTTAGACCAGCTTCTTTTGCTTTAATTAAATTGTAAAGTTTATAATTTTCGACCTCTTTTATATATGAACCAATATAGTTTGTTGAACTCTTTAAATAAAGCTCTATAGATTTTATAAGAGCATCTTCTTCCTTTTTTAGATACTCACTATAACTGCCTAATCCATTTAATTCTTTTGGAATATGTCTTAACCTTCCTCTTCTATGCCAAACTGTATCTACATCAGAAAAATCAACTCCATTTATTTTGACATTAATATCATTATCTAATAATGAGAAAGAGTTTAGAGAATTAAAGTCTTCAGTATTTAAACTAAAGAAGTCCGCTTTTAGTTTGCTTAGCCATCTAGAAACATTTAGTGATGTTATATCATATTTACTGCTAATTAGTAGAATCATTTTTTTTGAAATAATCTAACTTGACTTCTTTTCTTCCTTCTAAATGCCACTTAATAAGACCATAAGAACTTTTAACTATTCTCCCAGCTCTATTCTCTTTTTCAATTAATTCTAAAACTTCACTTTTTAAATTATTCGGTGTATGCATTAATATTATATGCATGGGAAAATTTGAGTTTGAATTACTACTTGATATATATCCATATTCTTTAATTATTTCAATAACTCTTATAGTATTATTTATATCAATTTCATCTTGTAAGACCCATAAACTATCTTTATCTTTTTTAGAAAGACTTTCTCTGTTTTCAACAATTATTGAGCGATATTTTTGGTCACTTTGAGTTATAGATTTTAATTCTAATATTAAGATATCAGGAAGTATTTTTTTTTCTACTTTTTCTTGAGAGTTGATAACACAGAAGTTAAAAACCAATGAAAAAACTATAATTAACCTATGCATAATTTCAATCCTTATTGTTTTAAAAAATCAATAGTATAAGCATTGCTGTAGCCTTAAACATTTTAACAATGCTTATTCTTATTCTATAAGTTTTATCCTTGTTGTACGGTAGGAGGATCACAAAAATGCATGATTACACTTTCACCACTGCCCCATTTGCCATCTCCGTTCTTATCAATAAATACATCTGATGAGTATTCCATACCTTGAAAAGTACCACCAGGTGTTCCATGTATACCATCCCATGAACCAAATATGTTTGAGCAAACAAATTGCTCATCCTTAAAATTTTCTATGCTTTTCATTTTATTAATTTATTAGATTATTAAACTTTAGTCAGTGTAAAAGTATCACCGCAACTCCATTTACCATCATTATCATTGTCATGATGAGAGTCTGTATACAACACTTCATTTGCATCATTTCTCTGTTCTGTCTTAAGCTCCTTTCCTCCAAATATATCTTTTGTATTTGCTAAGGATAAATTCTCAAATTTTTTTAAACTTTCCATATTGAATGTAATTATTTTGATTTACCTACTCTATTATATTGGCTTTTCAGTATCCGCCAGAAAAAGTTGCAACTAATTTCATTCCCCAAGCTCGAAATAAAATTCCTATAAAAAAATAAATCTATATCCATATTCATGAATTTGGGTGCCAAATTCGCGAAATTGGGTGAAAAGTATACCTAATAATGTATTTTAGCTTCAAATGATTTAAACTTGAAATTTAAAAGTCCTTATAAAGCATTTCCATTCTATTGCCTAAGAACTCCAACACGTTCAGTACAATTATATAATAGCATAACTGAAAGTTATGAAATTACCGATGCATGCTTTAAAAAGCTATTTGAGGATGATTTCTTTATAAAAGCACTAACCTTAGCATCTCCTGAACTTGTAAAACAGTTTGGTTATTGGCAGAATAATAAAATTGAAAATAGCAAAAAGATTGAGCAGATTAAGCTTTCAATTTTAAAGTACTTAACTAGAATTACGACTAGAGCAACCCCTTTTGGGTTATTTGCAAATTGTGTTGAAGGCTCATTTTCTAATGATACAGAAATAGAATTAAAAGGTTTGAGTTCATATAAAACTTTTACTCGGTTAGACATGTCCTTCTTATCCGCATTAATTGATAGAATATCTAAACTTAATGGGGTTAAAAATAAAATTCAATATGTTGTAAATTCTAGTTTATATAAAGTTGGTAATCAATATCGTTATATAGGTTACATATATAATGATAATAATAGAATTTATTATTTGGATGGGGCTTTATATTCCGATTATTTGGAAATAATTTTAAGTGAAGCTATAAGAGGAAAAACATTGGATGATTTCGCTTCATTATTAATTTCTAAAGATATTGATAAAACAGAGGCATTAAGTTTTATAAATGAGCTTGTAGAAAAACAAATTTTAGTATCTGAACTTCAAATAATTATCACCAATTCTAATAATCTATCATTTCTTATAGAACAATTAGAGTTATTATCTATTCCTAAAAAGCACCTTAAATCAATTAAAGAGTTAAATAATAAAATTAAAATATTAGATACTAAAAAGCCAAATAATTACTATGAATTTTATAATTGGATAGAAAATGAGTTTAAAGAAACAAAACATATAAAAAAACATATTCTACAAGTTGATTTATTTGCTTCAGCTTATAAAAACACGCTCAATAAAAATCATATAAAGTCTATTAGACAAAGTATGATAATTCTAAATAAAATAACTCTATTTCAAAAAAACTCGAAAATAGAAAACTTTAAAATAGCTTTTAAAAAAAGATATGAAACAAGAGAGTTACCGCTTTATGAGGTATTAGATACTGAAATAGGTATCGGATATTCTCATTCCCTAGATGATAATAATCCTCTTTTGGAAAATATACATTTACCTAATAAAAGCACACAAAGCAAAAATATCAAATGGACAACAGTTGATTCTATTCTTCTTGAGAAAATTACTAATTGTCTAAGTAATCAAAAGTATACTTTAAAGTTAAACGAAAATGATTTTAAAGATTTAGGATGCGAATGGAATGATTTACCAGACACTATGGCTTCAATGATTGAGGTTGTTATTATTGATAATGTAGAAAGATTAGTCTTTAATTGGCTTGGAGGTTCTAGCGCGGCGAATATTTTAGCAAGATTTAGTCATGGGCATGCTAAAATTTTCAAACAAGTTGAAGAAATTACTCAAGTTGAAAAGAAAATGAATCCAAATAAGGTACTCTCAGAAATTATACATCTGCCTCAATCGAGAACAGGAAACATATTAAGGCGTCCATCAGTTAGAGATTATGAAATTCCATTCTTAGGAAAATCGGGATTGCCATATAAAAATCAGATTCCTATAAGTGATATAATGATTTCAGTAAAAAACAATAAAATTGTTTTACGCTCAAAACGTCTAGATATAGAAATTTTACCTCGCTTAACCAATGCTCATAACTACGCAAATGCGTTACCTATTTATTATTTCCTTTGCGATATGCAATATCAAGATAAGCGAAATGGTATTGGATTTCAATGGCATCCTATTTTAGAGAATTTATCTTTCTTACCAAGAGTAGAACATAATTCTGTAATATTTTCTAAAGCGCAATGGAATATTAAGACAGAAAATATTGTTAAGTACTTTCAACTAGATAATGACGATTTGGTGGAAAAAATGAGAATATGGAGAACTGCTATACAAATGCCAGAATTAGTACAACTAGTAGAAGGTGATAACTTATTATTAATTAACATGAAGAATGCTACCTCAATAAGAATGCTATTTAAAACTATTAAAAATTTAAAGCTATTCAAACTAAAAGAGTTTTTATTTGACAAAGAAAGTGTTGTTAAACAAAATAGTAATTCATTTTGTAATCAATTTATTGTTTCATTATATAATGAAGAAAAATTAAACAAGATACAAGGTGGAAAATAGTATTAAAAGAAATTTTGTAATAGGGGACCAATGGATGTATTATAAACTATACTGTGGTGTAAATGTAGCAGATGATATATTAATTGATGCTATTGTACCATTTACTAAAAAACAGTTAGATAATAATATTATTTCATCATGGTTTTTTATTCGTTATAATGATCCTGATTTTCATCTTAGAATTAGATTTAAACTTATCTGCGAAACACATACTGGTATTATTATTTCTGAGTTAAAAAAATTACTAATACCTCACTTAAATTCAGGATTTATTTGGGATGTTCAATTGCACCAATACAAACGAGAAATTGAACGTTATGGCTCATCTACAATTACTTATATTGAAAATCTTTTCTTCTGGGATAGTGAAACAATTTTAAAAGCAAAGGAAAAACAGCTTACAGAAGAAGAGAGTATTATCTTTATTGTAAAACTTATTTCTATAATATTATCTCAGTTTAAATTTTCAAAAGAGAGCAAATTTAAATTTGCTGAAAAAGGTAGAAATGCTTTTAAGTCAGAATTCAACGCAAACAAAATAACTATGAAAGATCTTAGTGAAAGAAGCAGAAAAATTCTTTCACAAAAAGAAAGCTTTAGAAAAACTAATTTATTGCAGTTACTTAAAACTTATTCTGAAAATACTAATCAGACTTTTACAAAAATTAACGAGCTTTATAATAGTGGTAATGTAGAAGTTAGTTTAAATAATCTTACGAGTAGTATCATACACATGACTATTAACAGATACTTTAATTCTAACCAAAGATTATACGAATTCTTAATTTATGATGTTTTATATAAAGAATATAAGACTGATTTATTTAAACCTTCATTAAAGTGAAAATAAAATTATCAATTATTTTTATAATCCTATTCAGTTATATACAACCTGTTATAGCACAAAAAGTTGTAGATTCCTTAAAAGATAAATCCTATAAAGATTTATATAACGGTTATTGGAATACTGACGATGAAAATTTACAAAATATATATACCAATGCATTTTTATTAAAATCAAAAAATGAAAATAACGCTCATTATCTTTTAGAAGGTTATTACATGAAAGTAAATATCTATAATGATGAAAAAGCACTTGTATATGCAGATAGTATTATTTCCCTTTCAAGAGAAAATAGTAATAAATATTTTCCCACTTTGGCATATTACAGTAAAGCTAATTTTTATTACGAAAAGAGAGATTTTAAAAAAGCAATGGATAATGTACTTGAGTCACTATTTTATTCTAAAAAACATAACGATAAAGATAATATTGCTGCATGTAATCTACTAATCGGGCTTTTAAAATCTAGAATAGGGGAAAACAATAATGCTGTAAAAATTCTAAAGGATAATTATTACTATATAGAAAAAAATAATCTTGAGGATATTATTTTACCGACACTTTTTGCATTATCAACTGCATACCAAGAAGATATGAAGCTAGATTCTGCTTCACACTTCAATAATCTTGGATTTAAAAAATCATTTGATGATGATATTTACAAAAACTATTTTCGTTTAAACGAAGGTGTTGTTAAATACTCTAGAAATCAATATTCCTTTGCCCAAGATAGCATCAAAAAATCCATACCAATATTATTGCAAATAGACGATAAACCAAATCTGGCTGTAAGCTATTATTATTTGGCAAAAATTAATGAAGCTTTTGGAAATGAAATAAAAAAAATATCAAACCTAAAAAAAGTTGATAGTATTTTTAGAGAAAATTATGATTTGCATCCTAAAATCAGAGAGTCTTATGAAATACTTATAAATCATTATAAAACCAAAAAGGACTTTAAACAAGAATTGGTTTATATTAATCAATTAATTAAGTTAGATAGCACCTTGCATTCTAATGAACTCTATATAAATAAAAATTTAATAAAAAAATATGATATTCCTAAACTCATAACTGAAAAAGAAAAAATTATAAGTGCTATAAAGCAGAAAGAAAAAAATAAAACATTGTATTTATCTCTACTCGGCTTTGTCTCCATTATTTTATTGATAATAGTATACTATCAATACAATAAAAGAAAACTCTATAAAAAGCGTTTCCTAGAGTTAACAAATAATGGCCTACAAATTCAATCCCATAAAGAGATACCTGTTTTAGATAATGAAATAAAATCTTCTCTTGAGATTTCCGACAAGGTTATTAGTGATATACTAGAACAATTAAATGAATTTGAAGAACAACATCAATTTCTATCTTCGGACTTAACTTCTAGTGTTCTTGCAAAAAAAATTAATACAAACGTCAGATATCTGTCTAAGGTTGTGAATCACTATAAAAACAAATCTTTTACACATTATATTAATGACCTTAGAATCGAATACGTTATGGAAAAATTAAAAACAGATGAAAATTTTAAAAAATATACTTTAATTGCAATTGCAAATGAAGTTGGATTTAAAAAAGCAGAATCATTTACTAGAGCTTTTAAAAGACAAACTAATATTTCTCCAAATTTTTTCATAAAACAATTGTTGAAAAATTCCTAATACTACCCTAAAACATATTCAAATACCCAAATTCATGAATTTGGATATGATTTATTTGTATTGAATGCAAAATTACCAATATATTTAAGTTTCGAACTTAATATTTATATCTATGAAAAAATTGAAATTAGAATCTTTTAAGATTGCAAAGCTCAGTAATCCAAAAGTAATTTATGGGGGTACTGGACTCGGTGATGATGATGGTACAGACACTAGAGGGAAAAGACCAAAAAAAAGCACTATAATTTGCCCACCTGATGACGATACTGATACTGGCGATTAAGTATTAATCAAAAATTAATTCAAGTGCCGCTAAGAAAACTATTATCTTAGTGGTATTTTTTTATCTATGTTAAAAAATCTTCTCTTTATAATTTTAATCTTTTTTGCTTGTTTACATTGTTGCGATAAAAAATTAAATCTATCATATATTAACGGGACGAATGACTCCATTCCACAAAAAAAAATATCAGAGGAAAATCTGAAATCTTGGCATTTAAAAGATTTAGAATTAGACAATCTACCGGGTATAAGTTTAGATAAAGCTTACGATAGTATTATTAATAATAGAAATAACTCAGAAGAGGTTATTGTTGCTATCATAGACATGCCGTTAAACATCTATCATGAAGATTTAAGACAAAACATTTGGATTAATAAGAAAGAAATTTCTAATAACGGTCTAGATGATGATAACAACGGTTACATAGATGACATAAATGGATGGAATTTTATCGGTAATGTAAATGGTGAAACATCAAAATTTGTTAATTACGAATACACAAGAATTTTAAAGAAGTATGATAGCGATTTTGAAAATAATTTGATAACTGATTCTTTGCTTTATAAGACTTATCTTAGGGCTAGAGATAAATATGAAAAAAGGCTTCAATATGCAATTGAAGACACTAGCTATATAAATATTCAAAAGCGTGGTAAAAGTTTAGCTAAAGAGACATTATCAAAATTTTTTATTGATGACAACTATTCAATTAAAGATTTAGACAGTTTAAAAAATCTTCATCCTAAAGATTCTATTATTAAATTACATACAAGGTGGATGAAAGCTTTAATCAAATATGAATTTACAGATGAATATATTGACTTGTATAAACTCAAAGCTGATGAACGATTAGATAAATTACTGAATAAAGATTACAATGATCGTATAATAATTGGCGATAATTCTGATAGTTTAAATGAGAAAAATTATGGTAGCCCTGAAATAAATATTTATAATGGTTTTTTTGACCATGGGACTCTCATAGCAGGATTAATAGCAGCAAGAAGAGATAATAATATAGGCACTAAAGGAATCTCAGACAATATTAAAATCATGCCTCTTTCTATCTCTGCATTTGGTGATGAGCACGACAAAGATATAGCTTTAGCAATTCGTTATGCAGTAGATAATGGAGCCAGAGTAATTAATATGAGTTTTGGTAAAGAGTTTTCATTATATAAAAAATGGGTGTTTGACGCTATCAAATATGCTGAACAAAATGATGTATTAATTGTTAAATCAGCTGGAAACAATGGTAAAGATTTAGAATACTTTGAGGTTTACCCAAATGATAATAATTATTTCAATCGAGAAGAAGTTGCTGATAATTTCCTAATGGTAGGTGCCACCAATTACTACATTAACAAAAATATGATACCTTCTTTTTCAAATTACGGTTCCAGTAATGTAGATGTATTTGCACCTGGTGTGGAAATATATACAACTTCAGTAACTAAAGAAAAGTACGAACTTATTGATGGTGGGACTTCTTTATCATGTGCTGTAACTTCGGGAGTAGCAGCGCTGGTACGTTCTCATTATCCAAACCTTACAGCTTCTCAAGTTAAACATATCCTCATGGACAGTGGATTAGAGTACACATATGATGTAAGAGTAAATGATACTCTACTACCTTTTAATCAACTCTCTAAATCTGGTAAAGTTATTAATGCATATAATGCTTTAATTATGGCAGATAGCATCTCTAAGAAAAAGTAAATTAATCCTTAAGAAACTTAATATTTCTTTCCAAACCTGAAAATTTAGTCCGCTTAACCGCAGATTTTTTAAACACATTTCTAAAGGTATCTTCTGTAATCTCCTCCCAATCTTTTTTAGTCATATCTAATAATTCTGGATGTGGATTAAACAAAGGCTCTTTATGTGATTTAGAAAATCGATTCCAAGGACAAACATCTTGGCAAACATCGCAACCAAACATCCAATCATCGAACTTGCCTTTAAATTCTACTGGAATATTCTCTTTTAGTTCTATAGTGAAATATGAAATGCATTTACTACCATCTACAACATAAGGCTCCGTAATAGCCTCAGTTGGGCAAGCGTCAATGCAAGCTGTGCAAGTACCGCAATGATCAGTTACTGGCGTATCGTAGTCTAATTCTAAATCGATAATTAATTCTGCAATAAAATAGAAAGAACCTACTTGTTGTGTTAGTAAATTAGAATGTTTCCCTATCCAACCTAAACCAGACTTAGCAGCCCAAGCTTTATCTAAAACTGGTGCGGAATCAACAAAAGCACGGCCATTCACTTCTCCAATTTCTTTTTGAATAAAATGTAATAATGATTTTAGTTTATCTTTTATTACGAAATGATAATCGGTTCCGTAGGCATATTTAGATAGCTTATAAGAATCTTCATTTTGAAGCTCTGAAGGATAGTAATTCAACAATAAGGACACCACACTTTTTGAACCTTCAACAAGTAATGTTGGATCTAAACGCTTATCGAAATGATTTTCCATATAACGCATTTCGCCATGTGCATTATTTTGAAGCCATTTTTCAAGTCGAGGTGCTTCAGTTTCTAAGAATTCGGCCTTACTAACACCACAAGACAAAAAACCGAGGCGTTTTGCTTCGGTTTTAATGAGTTCGGTATGTTTTGATTTGTTGTTTATCATTTTGTGAGATTCTGAATCAAGTTCAGAATAACCATAGATGCTAAAATAAACCTCCTTGAGTAGGTCCTTTTATTTTTCCTAAATGTTTATAGGCTTGTTCTGTTACTTCACGACCACGAGGAGTTCGCATAATAAATCCTTGCTGGATTAAAAACGGCTCATAAACTTCTTCAATCGTTTCTGTGCTTTCACTTACTGCTGTAGCAATTGTACTAATACCAACTGGTCCACCTTTAAATTTATCTATAATAGTAGTTAGAATTTTGTTATCCATTTCGTCTAAACCATAGGCATCGACATTTAGTGCCTTTAAGGCAAACTTTGCAATCTTAATATCTATGCTACCATTTCCTTTTATCTGTGCAAAATCTCGTACACGCCTCAACAATGCATTTGCAATACGTGGCGTTCCTCTACTACGACCTGCAATTTCTATTGCAGCTTCCATAGTAATTGGCATATTCAAAATTGAAGCGCTTCGTTGCACTATTGTGGTTAGCAATTCTGTATTATAATATTGTAATCGACTTTGAATTCCGAAACGTGCTCGCATAGGAGCTGTTAACAAGCCTGAACGCGTGGTGGCACCAATTAGAGTAAATGGATTTAAATTAATTTGAACGGTTCTGGCATTTGGACCAGACTCAATCATAATATCAATTTTGTAATCTTCCATTGCTGAGTACAAATACTCCTCAACAATTGGGCTCAATCGATGAATCTCATCAATAAAAAGAACATCGCGATCTTCTAGATTAGTTAGCAAACCAGCTAAATCACCTGGTTTATCTAAAACAGGTCCTGACGTAACTTTTATACCAACATCTAGCTCATTAGATAGAATATGTGCTAAAGTCGTTTTACCCAATCCTGGAGGACCGTGAAACAAAGTGTGATCTAATGCTTCTTCCCGTAAATTCGCAGCTTGAACAAAAACCAATAAATTTTCTAACACCTGATCTTGACCTGTAAAGTCATCAAAAGTCAAAGGTCTCAACTTCTTTTCGACATCAAGTTCTTCTGGTGTAAAATTATCACTGGATGGATTTAAATTCTCATTCATGGTTAAACAAATATAAAGAAAAAGCCTTTCTAAATTAGAAAGGCCTTTTACTTTAATCTATAATACTTTCAGCGTTAATGCTGTAATTCTTCTTCACCTTCTTTCATTGGAATATTTTGAGGTACAAAATCTTCATCATGTCCTGGTTTACTATAGTCATAAGACCAGCGGTAAACATGAGGAATTGCTCCTGGCCAGTTCCCGTGCATATGCTTAACTGGTGCTGTCCATTCCAATGTATTAGATCTCCATGGGTTTTGAGGTGCTTTCTTACCGTAGAAAATACTACTAAAGAAATTGTACAAAAATACTAATTGTATAAGACCACCAACAAGTGCGAACATAGTGATAACTAATTGTGTATTTGTTGTATCATCAAATAATGGGAAATTTGAGTTGGTATAATAACGCCTTGGTAGACCTGCCATACCTATAAAGTGCATTGGGAAAAATACTCCGTAAGCACAAACCGCAGTGACCCAGAAATGTAAATACCCCAAGTTTTTATTCATCATACGTCCAAACATTCTAGGGAACCAGTGATAAACACCAGCAAATACACCATATAACGCTGAGATACCCATAACCAAATGGAAATGCGCAACGACAAAATAAGTATCATGTACGTTGATATCTAAAGCACTATCTCCTAAAATAATTCCTGTTAAACCACCAGTGATAAAAGTTGAAACCAATCCAATTGAAAACAACATGGCGGGATTCATCTGTAAATTACCTTTCCAGAGTGTGGTTATATAGTTAAATGCTTTAACCGCTGACGGAATCGCAATTAGTAAAGTCGTAAATGTAAATACTGACCCTAAGAATGGATTCATACCAGAAATAAACATATGGTGTCCCCAAACAATAGTAGATAAGAATGCAATCGCCAAAATTGAAGCAACCATAGCTCTGTAACCAAAGATTGGCTTACGTGAGTTTGTTGCAATAATTTCTGATGTAATTCCTAATGCTGGCAATAATACAATATATACCTCTGGGTGACCTAAGAACCAAAACAAATGTTCAAACAATACTGGAGATCCTCCTTGGTAATGCAGTACTTCACCTTGTATAAATATATCCGATAAGAAGAATGACGTTCCAAAACTTCTATCCATTATTAACAATAAAGCCGCAGATAATAATACTGGGAATGATATTACACCGATTATAGCAGTTACAAAAAATGCCCAAATCGTAAGCGGTAGTCTTGTCATAGACATCCCCTTCGTACGTAAGTTTATAACTGTAACGATATAATTAAGCGAACCTAATAAAGAGGATGCAATAAATATTGCCATAGACACTAACCAAAGTGTCATACCCATGCCTGAGCCACCTTGAGCCATTGGTAGTGCTGAAAGTGGAGGATAGATAGTCCAACCTGCTGCAGCTGGTCCTGCTTCAACAAAAAATGACAGAATCATAATTACACAAGACACAAAGAATAACCAATAAGATATCATATTAAGAAATCCCGAAGCCATATCTCGCGCGCCAATCTGTAATGGGATTAAAAGGTTACTAAATGTTCCACTAAGCCCTGCAGTAAGGACAAAGAAAACCATAATTGTACCATGTATAGTCACTAATGCCAAATAAATATCTGCGTCCATTACACCTTCTGGTGCCCATTTCCCTAGAAAAGTTTCAAAAATTACATTAGACTTCTCTGGCCATGCAATTTGCATACGTATCATTAAGGACATAAAAATCCCTATAATACCCATGATGATTACACCAGTAATTAAATACTGCTTAGCAATCATTTTATGATCTTGACTAAATATATATTTAGTCACAAAAGTTTCTTTGTGATGATGTACGTCGTGATCGTCGTGAACGTGTGTTTCTGCTGTTGCTGACATAATCTCTTTATCTTTTTCTTAAAACAATTTTTTCTACTAATTTAATGAATTTGCAAATGTTTTTTGCTCTTTCATCCAGGCATCATACTCTTCTTGAGTTTCTACAATAATCTTCATTTGCATGTTGTAGTGCGATTTTCCACAAATTTTATTGCATAATAATAAGTAATCAAACTCATAAAGCTCTAAAGCTTCTTCACCATTTGCAACTAATTCTTTGCTTTTCTCTACTCTTATATTATTGATATTCTGAACTTTATCTTGAATATCAGGATTCTGACGCATTTCTTCTGTGGTCACCGACGGAGTAAACCCAAACTGCGTTACCATACCAGGCACACAGTTCATTTGAGCTCTAAAGTGAGGCATGTATGCGGAGTGTAATACATCCTGTGAGCGCATTTTAAACAACACTGGTCTTCCTTTTGGCAGATGCAGCTCTGTTACAATAACGTCATCTTGAGCATTTGGGTCATCTTCTGCGACACCTAATATATTAGCTTTATCTAAATCGATTAACCTTACATTTGCTTGACCAAGGACATTATCCGCTCCTCCATATCTTGCTTTCCAGTTAAACTGTTGTGCATACAATTCAACTACTAATGGATCGTCATCTTCGTTGATATTCATTATATCATTCCACGTAAATAATCCGTAAATAATTAGACCCGCTAAAACAATAACAGGAATAATTGTCCAAATAGCTTCTAAGGTATTGTTATCAGCGTAAAACAATGCTTTTCTACCTTTCTCACCTTTATATTTAAAAGCAAAATAATGTAATATAAACTGTGTTACAATCTGAACTATGAATATTACTACCATGGAAATAATCATAAGACTATCTAATCCTGGGCCATGCTCTGACGCCGAATTTGATACTAATGGTAAATCTCCTAAATAATAAAAACTAGCAATAGTTATAGCGTAGATAAATACTAAAAACGCCATCATTAAATAGCCATTTATTCTATTGTCTTTGTCATCGGCTATTTGTGAGTTTGAACTACCTACTTGAGCCAAATCAAAAATCTTTACCATTTGCCATAAGGCGACGGCTACAAAGAGTACAATTATAATAGTTAATAAAGCAGTCATTATCGTTTCTGTTCTTTTTTAATAATATTAATAATGGAAATGTTCACTTTCCTTCATAAAAGGGTTTCTTTTTGCCAAAAGCGGTGCTTTTCCTAAAGCCGTAAAGACTATAAATAAGAATATACCACCAAATAGCAATATAGAACCGATTTCTGGAATTCCAATAAACCATCTGTCGCCAACTGTTGCTGGCATTATCATATTGAATATATCAACGTAGTGTCCACAAAGTATTACAATACCTGCCATTATGACAAACCAGTTAATTCGCTTGTAATCACTATTCATTAATAGTAATAGTGGGAAAATAAAGTTCATAGCTACCATACCAAAGAATGGTAGTTTATAATCTTCAATACGAGTTACAAAATAAGTTACCTCTTCTGGTATATTTGAATACCATATTAGCATGAATTGTGAAAACCATAAATACGTCCAGAAAATACTAATACCAAACATAAACTTAGCTAGGTCATGAATATGACTATCATTCACAAATTCTAATAATCCTTTAGATTTTAAGTAAATGGTAACCATAGCAATTACGGTAATTCCACTTACAAACATACTGGCAAACACATACCAGCCAAATAATGTACTAAACCAGTGTGGATCTACACTCATTATCCAATCCCAAGACATCATAGACTCGGTATAAATATAGAATACTAAGAATGCAGCTGAAATTCTAAAGTTCTTTTTAAAGTTTCTGTTATCATCAGCACTATCTTGTGCAATTGAGAATTTTCTAGAAAAACATCTATATAAAGACCATCCTCCTAAGAAAATAAGGCCTCTAATCATGAATCCTGTCTTATTTAACCAACCTGATTTACCTTGTATAAGCGCATCATGTGCAACAACATCTGGATCCATCCATATAAATAAATGTTTGTCAGCAACAAAGGCAATAGCCAATACAATTAATCCACCTGGTAATACATAAGAAGTAATACCTTCCATAACCCTAAATAACACAGGCGACCAACCCGCTTGAGCTGCATACTGAATTGCATAAAATGCAAGTACTCCTAATGCTATCATGAAGAAAAAGAATGCTGCAACATATAATGCTGAATATGGTCTATTATGTATTTGATGTAAAACATGCTCTTCATGACTCATTTCATGGCCTTCAGCTTGCTCACTATGTGCTTCACCACTATGATTGTCTTCTACATGAGGGGCAGCTTCATCGTGAGAGGCTCCATGTGCTTCTTCGGCATGTCCATCACCATGTGCATCATGCTCTTCAGCTAAACGCTTAGTAATATTCTCTTCAGTATAACTATGAGAATCTACAAAGCCGTAACCAACACCAAACAATCCTAAAATTATTAAGACGATAGCTCCTATTTTTAATCGATTTGAAATTTTATATTCCATTTATATAATCTTTATCTAAATCTTACTTTTCTAAATCAGCCTTTAGTTTTTCAACATAAGCTACAACTTGCCAACGCTCTGTTTCGTTCAATTGGTTTGCATAAGAACCCATTGTGTTTTTACCATAATATATAACATGGTAAATACTACCTGTTGTAATTGCTCTACCAGCATCATCGTAACTAGGAACACCTAATATTTTTTCACGTTGCATCAACTTTCCTTGGCCATTACCTTTTGTTCCGTGACAAATACCACAATAAATGTCGTATAATACCTTACCCTCTTCATAGTTTACTTGTGTAGAATCCAAAGGACTTTTCAGTGAAGCTTTTGCCATATCATAACCCTCATTAGTGTTATCAATTTCGTAAGGCATAAAATCACCTCTTGGAATAGAACCTTCAGCAGGTAACTGTGCTTCATAACCATTTTCAAATGCATCTGATTCCTGATATGCTTCATAACCTATAGGTTCATACATATTGGGCATGTACTGATAGTTAGGTCTTGAGTTCTTTTGGCAAGACATAAAGCTTACTAAAAGTACTAATACTACGATATATTTTGCGACTATCTTCATATTAATGTGCATCTTCTTCTTTATCTACAATATTTATTTCAACAGCTCCCGTTTCCTTTAAAAGCGATGTTAATGATTGTTCGTTATCATGTATTGCAATCTCCATTAAGAAATGATCGTCTGTTGTTCTCGGATCTGGATTCTCTGCTTTTTTAAATGGCCACATTCTACTTCTTAGATAAAACGTAATTACCATTAAATGGGCAGCGAAAAATACGGTAAGCTCAAACATAATTGGTACAAAAGCTGGCATATTTTCTATATAACTAAAGCTTGGTTTACCACCAATATCTTGTGGCCAATCTTCAATCATTATAAAATTCATCATTACAATTGCTACTGTAAGACCAACACAACCATACATAAATGCTGTAATTGCTATACGTGTTGGAGCAAGTCCCATTGCCTTGTCTAGTCCGTGAACCGGAAAAGGTGTATATATTTCTTCAATGTGATGTTTCTCTGCCTTTACCTTTTTAACGGCAGACATTAGTACATCATCATCTGTATAAATAGCATGAATTACTTTCGAAGCTTCCATAGACTATATTAGTTTAATAAATTTTTAGCTTGCCCAGCCCAATCATCACGTTCTGCTCTTCCTGGGAAAGAACCTGTGATTGAATCTAACAAGTCATATTCTTTTTTAGTCATCTTACTGACCTGAAGGAAGGTAAAAATACCTATACTGTTAAGTACTTCTTCCATTTTAGGGCCAATACCACTGATGACTTTTAAATCGTCTGCAGTTTGTGTTGTAGCATCAAATTTACCTATACCTTCAAACAAGCTATTCAGTTTTTCATCATTATTACTTGGTAATGCAGCTGGTTTTGTTGAAGCAGTTGCAGTAAAAGCAATTGGGTTAGAAGTTCTTGCATCTGCACCTGTGCCAACCAAACTATCACCACGCTCTCTGATTTTTTTGTAACGTTCACCAGATGATTTTAAAATGGTCTTAACTTCTGCTTGTGCAATTACTGGGAATGTCCGTGCATACAATAAAAATAACACAAAGAAGAAACCTATCGTTCCGATGAAGATACCTATGTCTACAAATGTAGGAGAGAACATTGTCCAAGATGATGGTAAATAATCTCTATGTAATGATGTTACAATAATAACAAAACGTTCAAACCACATTCCAATATTAACAACAATTGAAATAAAGAATGAGAACATAATGCTAGTTCGTAATCTTTTAAACCACATGAATTGTGGAGAGAATACGTTACAAGACATCATTGCCCAATATGCCCACCAGTAAGGTCCTGTTGCTCTGTTTAAGAACGCATATTGTTCGTATTCTACACCAGAATACCAAGCAATAAATAACTCAGTAATATAAGCTACACCTACAATTGAACCTGTAATCATGATTACAATATTCATTAACTCGATGTGCTGTACTGTAATATAATCTTCAAGATTACAAACCTTTCTCATGATGATAAGAAGTGTATTCACCATAGCAAATCCTGAGAAAATTGCACCTGCAACGAAGTAAGGTGGGAATATTGTTGTATGCCAACCCGGAATAACCGATGTTGCGAAGTCAAAAGATACAATTGTGTGAACCGAAAGTACTAAAGGCGTTGCCAAACCAGCAAGTACCAAAGAAACTTCTTCAAAACGTTGCCAATCTTTTGCTCTACCAGACCATCCGAAACTTAATAAAGAATATATTTTCTTTTGGAAAGGTCTAACCGCTCTATCTCTAATCATTGCAAAATCTGGTAATAAACCTGTCCACCAGAAAACTAACGATACAGATAAATAAGTAGAAATAGCAAATACATCCCAAAGTAATGGCGAGTTAAAATTTACCCATAACGAACCAAATTGGTTAGGTATTGGTAGTACCCAATATGCTAACCACGGACGACCCATGTGTATAATTGGAAATAAACCTGCTTGGACTACCGAGAAAATTGTCATGGCTTCCGCAGAACGGTTAATTGCCATTCTCCATTTTTGACGGAAGAGTAAAAGTACTGCAGAAATTAGTGTTCCTGCGTGACCAATACCAACCCACCAAACGAAGTTAGTAATATCCCAAGCCCAGTTTACAGTCTTATTAAGACCCCAAACTCCAATACCAGTAGAAATGGTATAAATAATACAACCTATTCCCCAAAGGAATGCAACCAAAGCAATGCTGAAAACAATCCACCATGCTCTATTGGCTTTGCCTTCAACTGGTCTTGCTACATCAACAGTAACATCGTGATAGGATTTTTCTCCAGTAACTAAAGGTCTTCTAATAGGTGCTTCGTAATGAGACGCCATAATTATATACTTGTTTCTTTAATTTATTTATGCTTTCGATGTATTTCTCACTTTTGTTTGATAGATTACGTTAGGTTTTGTGCCAACGCTTTCTAATAAGTGATACATACGATCATCTTCTTTTAATTCAGCAATCTTGCTGCCTTTGTCATTAATATCGCCAAATACCATTGCTCCGTTTCCACATGCTGCGGAACAAGCTGTTTGGAATTCTCCATCCTTAACTTCACGTCCATCACGCTTAGCATCAAGAATTGTTTTTTGTGTTTTTTGAATACACATAGAACATTTTTCCATCACTCCACGAGATCTAACAGTAACATCTGGGTTTAATACCATTTTACCCAAATCGTCGTTCATTGCGTAATTAAAATCAAACTCTTCGTTATTGTTATATAAGAACCAGTTAAAACGACGCACTTTATAAGGACAGTTATTAGCACAGTAACGTGTACCTACACATCGGTTATATGCCATATGGTTTTGACCTTGACGACCATGAGCTGTTGCAGCAACAGGACAAACCGTTTCACAAGGAGCATGGTTACAATGCTGACACATTACTGGTTGAAATGCTACTTGAGGATTATCAGCTGGATGTTCCATCTCGCCAAACTCACTCAATGAACTACTTAAGCCCGAAATATTCTTTTTCTTTTCATTGTCTCCTTCAAAGGATTCTTCAGAAGAATAGTATCTATCAATACGCAACCAGTGCATATCTCTACTGCGTCTCATTTCTGTTTTACCAACAACAGGAACGTTATTTTCAGCGTGACATGCAATTACACATGCTCCACAACCCGTACAAGCGTTTAAGTCAATCGATAAATTAAAATGATGCCCTATTGAACGATCAAATTCATCCCATAAATCTACATCTGAAGATGTTACAGGAGTTTCTATATGATTTAAGGATACTTCTGGAACTTTGTTCCAAACACGTTTATCCTCAGTGTTGAAAATTACTAAATTAGTTTCTTTGATTATGTCGCCACGACCCATCAAAGTGTTGTGCAACTGTACACAAGCAAACTCATGCTCACCAGTAGCTTTTTCAATAGTTACATTTTGTACTGAGTTGAAATTTTGGTATAACGGGTAAGCGTTAACACCAGTTTTCATCTCTTCTTTCAGTGCTTCAGAAGACCTACCGAAACCAAATGCCATACCAACAGAACCTTTAGCTTGTCCTGGCTGAATAATTACTGGTACATTTTCGACAGTTACACCATTAACAGTAACATTAGCATAGCTACCATTTAATCCACCGTTAGCAACATTCCAGTTTTTTAAATCTAATTTTTCAGCATCAGCTTGAGAAACTGTCAAATAATTATCCCAAGTTGTTCTTGTTATTGGATCTGGAAATTCTTGCAACCATGGATTATTAGCTTGTTGGCCATCACCCATACCTATTTTGGTATAAAGTGATAATTCCATACCACCTTCAGACATTACAGAATTAGCTAAAGCTCTTGCAGCTGTAACACCTGTTAGAACAGAAGCTGTAGTAGCTATTTCTGCATCTGGGTCAGCCTCTGTTGATGATTCATTGGACACCGTATTTACATCTTCAACACTTAATGTTGATGACACAAAAACACCATCTTGAACTGCTTTGTTAAATGAAGCTCCATTTAAGATGTCTGCTGTCCAAACTGATTTTAAATAATCTCTGTAAGAAGTACTATTTCCATTCCAAGCTAATAAAACTTCCTGAAATTGCTTAGTATCAAATAAAGGACGAATTGTAGGTTGCATCATTGAATAATGACCAGACTTAAATTCAAAATCACCCCAAGATTCCAAATTGTGAGGAGCCGCAGCTATATATTGAAAGTTAGTTGATGTTTCATCTTGTTTCATAGAAAATGCAACAGATAAATCAACTTTTTCTAGACCTTCCTTAAACGCTGAAGCATTTGGTAAGCTATACATTGGGTTCACACCATTTGTGATGATAGCTCCAACATTACCCGCATTCATATCAGAAACTAATTGCATTACTGCTTTATCACTTCCTTGTCTTGTTTTTACGGTTGTATTAGGATCAAAAGCTTTACTATTTAAGTATGCATTGATTTCTAAAACTACAGTTTGAGCATTTACATCTTGAATACCTGTAACGACAACTCCGTTACTTCCTGCTAACTTAATTTCTTTAGCAGCAGCTTTTACTGCTGCATCTAATCCATCAGGAAGCTTAGTTCCATTTGCAGAATTACCTGTAATCTCACTGTATAATTTAACCAGAGCTAATTTTTGCTGGCTTGGAGTTAATGGTATACGCTTATCTGCATTAGCTCCAGATAATGACATATTAGATTCAAACTGAATATGTCTAGACATTTTACCATGTTCTGGAATACGCTTAGCAGCATAACCAGAATCAAAACCGCCACCTTGCCAGTCTCCTAAGAAATCAGCTCCTACTGAAACAATAGTCTTGGCTTTTGAGAAATCGTAATTTACCATTCCTCTTTTACCATACTTAGCTTCATATGCATCTAATGTTGCAGACTCAGAAACAGCATCGTAAACGACATGCCTAACGTTACCGTATTTTGATGCAAAATCTGCAATTAATTTATTTGTTGAAGGACTTGGCATTGACGCTGTTAAAAACACAATCTGTTTTCCGTCACTAAGTCCGTTTAATTTTGAAGTCGTTTCAGACATAAAGCTATCCCAAGAGATAACTGTATCACCTTTCATAGGTGTTTTAACTCTTCGATTATCATACAATCCTAAAACTGACGCGTTAACCCTAGCATTTGCTACACCATTGGTTCTGGCATCAGTGTTATTCTCAATTTTAATCGGTCTTCCTTCTCTTGTCTTCACTAAAACACTAGCAAAATCAAAACCATTAGCAATTGTCGTTGCATAGTAATTAGCAACACCTGGAATAATTTCAGTTGGTTGATTTACGTAAGGTATAGACTTTATAACTGGTCCTTCACAAGCCGCTAAAGATGCAGCTGCTGTACTAAATCCAACGTATTTTAAGAAATCACGACGCGTAGTAGATGAAGATTCTAACGTTTCTTTATCCCCTAAAAATTCATCTGTTGGAATTGCTTCTACAAATTCGTTTTGTTTTAGCGCCTCAACAATAGAACTATTTTCGTTTAGTTCTTCAACACTTTTCCAGTATTTCTTGTTTGATGACATATAATTCTGAATTACTTCTTATTAATTAATAATGACACTTACCACATTCTAATCCACCCATCTGTGCCGCGGTTAACTGCTCTACACCATACTTTTTAGATAATTGTTCGTGTATCTTAGTATAGTATGCGTTATCCTTGACTTTTACATTTGTTTCTCTATGACAGTTAATACACCAACCCATTGTTAATGGTGAATGTTGGTACATTATCTCCATTTCTTCAACAGGACCATGACAAGTCTGACATTCAATTCCTCCAACCATAACGTGTTGCGAATGATTGAAATAAGCAAAATCTGGCAGATTGTGAATGCGTATCCATTTCACAGGTTTAGAATCTCCTGTATAAGCTACACCGTCCCAACCAACTGCATCATATAGTTTTTGAATTTCTGCATTATAATCAACTCCATATTCTTTTCCTTCTGCCAAAGTTTCTGGTGCCACTTCTCCTATTGATTTATGGCAATTCATACAGATATTTAACGATGGTATCCCTGAATGTTTACTAACCCTAGCTGAAGAGTGACAGTATTTACAATCTATGCCATTATCACCAGCATGAATTCTATGTGAATAGTGAATTGGTTGCACTGGCTCATAACCTTGGTCTATACCAACTTGCATAAAATAACCATATACGAAATAACCACTAGCTAATAAAAAGAATATTGCCGTTACTAAAACTAAGAATTGGTTTTGAACAAAAGCTTTCCAGATAGGTGTGCGCTTAGTCTCTGCCACTGCCTCAATACCCTTGGCTTCAGCAAAACGATTTAAAGTACGCTTAACTAAAATTAATGCCATTGCCAACAAGGCAAACAATACTGCTAAAGCACCTAGAATTAAATTATTTGAAATCCCTCCTTGATCTGATTGGTCATTTCCTGGTGGTGGCGGAATATATCCTGGGCAATCTGGAGATGATTGCGGATTTAATTCACATGGATCAACTGCAGTATAAGCTAAAATATCCGAAATCTGTTGGTCATCCAATTGAGGAAATGCAGTCATGGCAACATTATTCCATTCTGCATAAATCTTATTCGCATAAGCATCACCAGATTTAATTAAAGCAGAACTGTTACGAATCCATGCATTGAGCCATTCCCTATCTAAACCTTCTTCTTCATAAAGTCGAGTCTCTACGTTTCTCAAAGCAGGACCAGTCATTGGTTTGTCTAACTTATGACAAGCTGCACAGTTAGCATTAAACAAGGATTTCCCGTTTGCTGGGTCGCCATCTTGAGCTGTAATTGAGGTTGAAAACGTGAGAAATAAAATAAAACCTAAATAAAGAATCTTTGAGGTTAAATTGCGGTAGATCACCTGTTTCATATTATTAGTTGAATTATCTTCTAAACTTTGGTACGGTTTTTTCATTAAATATGACAAAAATCATGTTTCTAAAAAACTCTTGCAAAAGTAATATTTAAAGTCGATTTTAGAAATGTTAGCGAACTGTTAATACATAATTTATACCAATTCTAAATAACATTTTTTATTGATTTCCGTTGAATATAATACCTTTGCATTTCAAATACAAAATTATGACATTTAAAACCAAACACATAAGCTTATTTATTTTAGTATTAACGATTTCTCTTACAGCCAATGCACAACAAGGAGAAGTTAATGTAACTCAAGATAGTGACATAGATAAGTTGTTAGAATTTAAAAAAGATATTAAGACTTCTAAAATCTATAGAATTCAGGTTTATCAGAGTGTAGATCCGGATAAAGCACAGCGTGAAAAGTCTAATTTTTTAAATTCTTATAATCAATGGCCAGCTGAAGTGGTCTGGAATACTCCTAACTATAAAGTATGGGTTGGTAATTTTGCAACGCGATTAGAAGCAGAACGCGCTGCTGCAAAAATTAAGAAGAAATATATGAATGCTATAATTCTTCAACCCAAATCAGATAAAAGATAAACAACAGAAAAGATAAAAAAAGCGACCAATTGGTCGCTTTTTTTATCTTAAGTTATTATTATTTCAACTTCTTCTTAACTTCTATTTCTTGGAATGCCTCAATAACATCACCAATGGCAATATCATTATAGCCTTTAATTTGCATACCACAATCGTAGCCTTTTGCCACTTCTTTAACATCATCTTTAAATCGTTTCAGAGCAGTTAATTCTCCTGTGTGAACTACAACTCCATCTCTAATAATTCGAATCCCAGAGTTTCTAAAGATTTTACCATTCATCACCATACAACCTGCAATATTTCCGATTTTAGAAACCTTGAATATTTCTCTTATTTCAGCTGTACCTGTAACCTCCTCCTTAACTTCTGGAGATAACATACCTTCCATTGCATCTTTAAGATCATTAATAGCTGCATAAATAATAGAATATGTTCTAATATCAATTTCTTCTTTATCTGCAATCATTCTTGCATTACCAACAGGTCGCACATTAAATCCAACGATTATTGCATCTGAAGCAGTTGCTAAAAGCACATCACTTTCAGTAATCGCACCAACTCCTTTATGTATAATGTTAACTTGAATTTCTTCTGTAGACAATTTCTGGAATGAATCTGTTAATGCTTCTACGGAACCATCCACATCACCCTTAAGTATAATATTTAGCTCTTGGAAATCACCGAGTGCTATACGTCTTCCGATTTCGTCAAGTGTGATATGACGCTGTGTTCTAACCGATTGTTCGCGTTGTAATTGTGTTCGCTTCGTCGCAATTGTCTTTGCTTCACGTTCATCTTCAAACACATTAAATTTATCACCTGCTTGAGGAGCTCCATCTAAACCAAGTATAGATACTGGTGTTGCAGGGCCTGCAGCCTCAACATCATGACCACGTTCATCTTGCATAGCTTTTACTTTACCACTGTTTTTTCCTGCTAAAACATAGTCACCAACCCTTAAAGTACCTGCTTGCACTAATATTGTTGATACATAACCTCTACCTTTATCTAAATAAGCTTCTACTACTGTTCCGACTGCTGGTTTATTAGGATTAGCTTTTAACTCTAATAACTCAGCTTCTAGTAATACTTTTTCAAGCAACTCTTTAACACCTGTTCCCATTTTTGCAGAGATATCATGAGATTGAATTTTCCCTCCCCAATCTTCTACTAAAAGGTTCATTGCTGCTAATTGCTCTTTTACTTTTTCTGGATTAGCATCTGGTTTATCAATTTTATTGATTGCAAATACGATTGGAACTCCAGCTGCTTGAGCATGAGAAATTGCTTCTTTAGTTTGTGGCATTATAGCATCATCTGCAGCTACCACAATAATAGCAATATCTGTTACTTGTGCCCCACGCGCACGCATTGCTGTAAAAGCTTCGTGACCTGGTGTATCTAAAAATGCAATTTTTTGTCCGTCTTCTAATTCAACTCCATAAGCACCTATGTGCTGTGTAATTCCACCTGATTCTCCAGCTATTACATTTTCTTCTCGTATATAATCAAGTAATGAGGTCTTTCCATGATCAACGTGACCCATAACTGTTACGATAGGAGCACGAGGTTTTAAATCTTTAGGATCATCAACAACTTCTTCAATAGACTCTTCTATATCTGCAGTAATAAACTCAACATCATAACCAAATTCTTCAGCAACAATAGTTAACGTTTCTGCATCTAGTCGTTGGTTCATAGTTACCATCATACCCAAAGACATACACGCCGAAATAACTTGCGTTACACCAACGTCCATCATGGTAGCAACCTCACTTACTGTCACAAATTCTGTAACCTTAAGCGTTTTACTTTCAGCTGCTGCAATTTCTTGATCGATTTCAGTCTGTTGACGGTGTTGATCTCTTTTTTCTCTACGATATTTGGCTCCTTTTCCTTTATTAGACTTTCCTTGAAGCTTTTCTAAAGTCTCACGAATTTGTTTTTGAACATCTTCTTCACTTGGCTCTTCTTTAACTACTTTTGGTCTAGAATTACCTCTGCCTTTTCCACCACCACGTCTATTATCGAAATTCGGCTTTGCACCAGACTCATTTCCTCCTTTACTAATACGACGTCTTTTACGTTTATTAGCATCACCAGCGGCAGCAGGTTTTTTCTCTTCTTTTTTCTTTTTAGGCTTTTTAAATTGTGTAAGGTCTATCTTCTCTCCTGTGGTAGTAGGCCCAGAAAGCTTTTTGTATTGTGTTCTGAGAGTTTCTTCAACAGGTTCGCTCGAATTTTCAGTTGATTCCTCTTCTTTAGGAGTCTCTTTGGCTTTTATGTCTTTCTTCTTAGTTGTATCTTTAGATTCCTTTTTAGGCTCTACAACTTTCTCCTCTACTTTCTCAGCTTTTGGAGTTTCTTTAACCTCAACTTTTTTAGGTGTTTCCTCTTTCTCAACTTTAGGCTTATCTAAGTCAATTTTACCAACTTGTTTTGGTCCACTGAGATCTGCTTTCGCTTTTACAACTGATTCTTTTACAGCTTCTTTCTTTTGCTTTTCTTCAATTTCGCGTTCACGTCGTTCACGAAGCTCTTCTTTTTCTTTAAGCTTTGCTTCACTAACTTCTTGAGCTTTTTCACGCTTAGTAGCATCTGTCTGAAATTCATCAGAAAGCGTATCATAAACCTCTTGCGAAATTTTAGTATTAGGACTTTTCTCAACCTCTATCCCTTTGGATTCTAAAAAATCCACAGCGCGATCTATTGAGATATTTAATTCCCTTAATACTTTATTTAATCTTGTTTGAGCCATAAATTGCCTGTAATATAACTTAAATATATTGTATACCTGTTCAACTTCAAAATGTCATAACAACATTTTCAAAATTTAAGATGGTATTATTCTTCAAATTCTTCTCGTAGAATTCTAATAACTTCTACTATAGTTTCTTCTTCTAAATCTGTACGTTTTACCAAATCATCAACATCTTGCTCTAAAATGCTTTTTGCTGTATCTAAACCAGCTTTGCTAAATTCTTCTATAATCCATGATTCTATTTCATCAGAGAATTCTTTTAACTCTACATCTTCTTCAGCACCTTCTCTAAATACATCTATTTCGTAACCTGTTAATTGGCCAGCCAAACGGATGTTATGACCACCTCTACCAATAGCTTTAGACACTTCTTCTGGTCTTAATAAAACCTCAGCTCTCATGTTTTCTTCATCTAATTTTAATGAAGTTACACGTGCAGGACTCAATGCTCTGGTTACGAAAAGTTGAATATTATTAGTATAATTAATAACATCTATATTCTCATTTCCTAACTCACGAACAATTCCGTGTATTCTAGAACCTTTCATACCAACACATGCACCAACAGGATCTATTCTATCATCATAAGAATCTACAGCTACTTTAGCTTTTTCCCCTGGAATACGCACTACTTTCTTCACCGTAATTAAACCATCGAAAACTTCTGGTATTTCTTGCTCGAATAATTTTTCTAAAAACAAAGGTGATGTCCTAGACATTACAATTGCTGGTTTACTTCCTTTTAATTCTACACTCTCAATAATTCCTCTTACATTTTCTCCTTTTCTGAAAAAATCTGAAGGAATCTGCCTGTCCTTAGGAAGTATAATTTCATTTCCATCGTCATCTAACAAAATGATTGCCCTGTGACGAATATGATGAACCTCCGCTGAATATATCTCTCCTTCTAATTCTTTAAAGTGCTTGTATATATTAGTATTATCGTGCTCGTGAATCTTAGAAATTAAGTTTTGTCTTAATGCTAAAATTGAACGTCTTCCAAGATCAATCAATTTTACTTCTTCTGCAACGTCTTCTCCAACTTCAAAATCTGGCTCTATTCTCTGAGCCTCAGATAATTCAATTTCCTGATTAGGTTCTTCCACCTCTCCATCAGCAACAACAATACGATTTCTCCATATTTCTAAATCCCCTTTATCTGGGTTTATAATAATGTCAAAATTATCATCATCACCATATTTTTTCTTAAGTGCATTACGTAATACATCCTCAAGAATCGCCATTAACGTAACTCTATCTATTAATTTATCGTCCTTAAATTCCGAAAATGATTCAATTAACGCTACATTTTCCATAATTGATGTGAATTAAAATTTTATTTTAACTTTTGCTTCTTTAATATTATCGAAAGTAACATTAGCTTCTTTAATTACTGTTACTTTACCTTTTCCTACTGGTTTTGGCTCTCTAGCTTTCCACTTTAAAACCATTCCATTATCGTTTACCTCTACGAGTTCCCCTTCTAGGTTTTGGCTATCCAAAGTTTTTACCTCTAAGTTTCTACCAACATGCTTTTTATATTGTCTTGGTAGTGTTAACGGTGTTGTTGCACCAGATGACAAAACTTCAAGAGAAAAATCGTGCTCATCTCTATCAATATTATGCTCAATTGCTCTACTTATGAACATACAATCTTCTACCAAAACTCCTTTATCACCATCTATTACAATTTTAATTGCATTATCTGAAGACATATTGAAATCTATTAGGAACAAATCCTGCCTTTCTTTTAATGCGTTTTGTAATAAGTCTTCAACTGTTTTCTTAAACATTTTTTGATATAAAAAGAGAGGACTTTTCGTCCTCTCGCTCATTTATTTTTCGTAAACAACGGTGCAAATATACAATATTTAAATTAATTTTTCAAAGTTCTACTAAGTGGATTTATTTTCTTAAATTTAATGATACTAACTCTAATCCAATAATCAATGAATAAAATTTTAGTTCCTACAGATTTTTCTGAACAAGCAGAAAATGCGTTAAAAGTAGCAGCTATGCTGGCCAAAAAACATAATGCCGAGATATACTTATTACATATGATGGAAATTCCTATGCAACATATAGATCCTGGAATCTCTCACCAAGACGTACCTGAAGCAATTTTCTTTATGAAATTAGCTCACAAGAGATTTGAGGACTTAATAGCTAGTGATTTTCTAGAAGGCATTACTGTACACGAAACCGTAAAAGCTGACATAACATTTAATGAAATTAAGGATGCTTGCAAAGAATTTGATATTGATTTAATTGTCATGGGTTCACATGGTGCTACAGGAATAAAAGAAATGTTTGTAGGATCTAACGCTGAAAAAGTTGTTCGTACTTCTATTGTCCCTGTTTTAGTAATAAAAAATGAACATGAAACATTTAAGGTTTCAGACTTTGTTTTTGCATCTGATTTTAAAAATGATAATAAGGAAACCTATAAACAGGCCATTAAATTTGCAAATGCTTTTAATTCAAAAATTCATTTACTCATGGTAAATACAGCTAATAACTTTTTGACAACCTATGAGGCAAATTCGCGAATTGAAGATTTTATTTCTGGACAAACCTTTGATAATTATACTATTACAGTTCATAATGACACCAGTGTGGAGCAAGGCATATTAAACTTCTCAAAGGATATTGATGCAGATTTAATTGGCATAAGCACTCATGGACGACAAGGTATTGCTCACTTTTTTAATAGTAGTATTAGCGAGGATTTAGTGAACCATGCTAATCGACCAGTGATTACATTTAAGATCTAAAATTGGTAAGTATAAAATGAAAAAATCCTAATCAGAACTGATTAGGATTTTTTTTCGTTGGCCCACTAGGGATCGAACCTAGACTCTTTGGTACCAAAAACCAATGTGTTGCCAGTTACACCATAGGCCAATTACTCAAAATGAGGGTGCAAATTTAAGACAAAGTTTTACTTGGACAAAAAAAATCTAGAAAAATAATCTAAAATACTTAACGTTAACTTAAAAACTTAGGCATTACTATAATAATTAGTAAATTCGCCTGCATTAATAAGCAAGGTTTTCATGACAGATTTTAACTTTAAAAAGTGGAATACAATATTAGGATGGTTTGTTTTTGCCGTAGCATTTACGGTATATACACTAACCATTGAGCCAACAGTTAGTTTTTGGGACGCTGGTGAGTATATTTTAACTTCATCAAAATTACAGGTTGGGCATCCTCCGGGAGCACCGTTATTTCAGATGTTGGGTGCTTTTTTCTCAATATTTGCTTTAGAACCGTCACAAATAGGAATGATTATGAACTTGATGAGTGCTGTAGCAAGTGCGTTCACCATTCTTTTCATGTTTTGGACTATCAGCCTACTACTTATAAAATTAGTTAAATATAAAGAAGACTCAAGCACTAGTAAAAGTCATGCCATTTTAGGAAGCGCATTGGTAGGAAGTTTAGCATTTACATTTACAGATTCTTTTTGGTTTAATGCCGTTGAAACTGAAGTTTACGCCATGGCTACTTTGATAATGGCAATAATGTTTTATTTAGCATTGCGTTGGGAGCAAGATATGCACAAACCTAGAGGTAACCGTTGGTTAATCTTAATTGCTTTTGTAATTGGATTATCATTTGGAGTTCACTTTATGGGTCTATTAACTATACCAGCAATTGGACTTATTTACTATTTTAAAAATTATAAAACTATAACTATAAAGAACTTTATAATTGCTAATATTGCTTCGGCTGCAATTTTACTTTTTATATTTAAACTTCTACTACCTTCAACCTTAACACTCTTTGGTTATTTAGAGGTGTTTTTTGTAAATTCAATAGGACTCCCTTTTAACTCAGGAACCATCATCACTGGCTTACTGGTTATCGGCTTGTTTTACCTTGGTTTGAATTTCACCAGAAAGAAAGGCATGTTACATGCTAATACTTTAGTGCTTTGTTTAATGTTCATTTTTATCGGGTTTTCGTCCTGGATGATGCTTCCGATTCGTGCTAATGCTCAGGTAATCATAAATGAAAATGATCCTTCTGATGCACGAGAACTTTTAGCATACTATAACTTAGAACAATATCCCGAAACTCATCTATTTTATGGGCCCCAGTTTACAGAAGTTTATTCTGGTGCAGATAAAGATGAGCCTTTTATTGACGACAAGAAGAATTATGAGCGAGATGAAGAACTAGGCAAATACGTGGTAATAAATGATTGGGAAGGTAGTAAACAAAACTACAACCATGAACATGCTTCTATACTTCCGAGAATGTGGAGTAGCGAGCATGCAGACAATTATATGATGTTTACTGGTTTAATTGACTTTAAAGTTGATCCTAACCTACAAACTCGTGCTTATAACGAAGCTCTTAATGCTGGTTTAACTGAGGAACAAGCTAGTCAATATGCTGTTGGTGAAAAGCGACGTTTTGATCAGCTTGTTAACGATTTTAAAATGGGAATTGCCCAAGGCGAAGTAGATTATGAAGATTATAATAACTTCCTAAAACGTTATGGGCAACAATATTTAGTTGTTGAAAAGCCATCGTTTGTAGATAATGTGACCTATATGTTTCAATACCAATTTGGTTATATGTACTGGAGATACTTCATGTGGAATTTTACTGGTAGGCAAAATGACATTCAAGGTAAATATGACGATTTTAATGGGAATTGGATTTCTGGAATTAACTTTCTTGATGAAATACACCTTGGCTTGTCTCAGGACAATCTTCCTACTGAAGTTTTAGAAAACAAAGCACGTAATACCTATTACTTTTTACCATTACTTTTAGGTCTTGTTGGCTTCTTCTTTCTACTTAATGTAGATAAAAAACGTTTTTGGGTATTACTGGTGTTTTTCTTGTTAACTGGCATAGCCATTCAATTTTATACTAATGTAAGGCCTTTCGAACCTCGAGAACGCGACTATTCAGTTGTAGGCTCTTTTTATGTATTTGCCATTTGGATCGGTTTTGGTGTTTATGCCATATATGATATTTTAAAATCTAATATCAAATCCAAACTATTGGCTCCTTTAATTACTTTGGCCTGTATTATCATTGTGCCGGGAATTTTAGCGGCTAACAATTGGGATGACCATGATCGTTCTGGAAAATATACAGCCAATGCTATGGCGCGCAAGTATTTAGAATCTTGTGCACCAAATGCTATACTTTTTACTATTGGAGATAATGATTCATTCCCTTTATGGTATTTACAAGAAATTGAAGGCGTTCGTACAGATGTACGTGTGGTCAATACTAGTTTATTTCAAACAGATTGGTACATCGATCAAATGAAACGTAAGGCTTACAGCAGTGATCCTATTCCTTCACAATTAACTCACAAGCAGTATAGAGCTGGTACAAGAGATATTACTATTTATCGCGAAATAAACGAGAGAATTGCTAAAGACACTTTAGATATTAAATCATTTATGGATTTTGTATCTAGTGAAAAACCGAATACTAAATTCAAATATGTTATTGAAACTCAAGGAGAAGATCCTAAAGGCTATCCTAAACACATTTTAAAGGCAAATTACTTTCCTACTCGGAATATTAGCATTCCTGTTAACAAAGAAGTGGTCCTTAAAAACGGAATCGTAAGTCCAAAAGATGCCGATAAAATAGAAGACAATTTATATGCAAGAATTGGAAGTAGCTACATCTACAAACACAGACTCCTAATGCTAGATATTATTGCTAATAATAATTGGGAAAGACCTATATACTTTACTGGTGGTGCTTTTAGTGATGAGGACTATATCTGGCTTAAAGATTATTTACAACTAGACGGTATGTGCTATAAACTTGTACCAATAAAAACGCCTGTCAGCAAAGCTAATCCTTATGACATGGGTAGAGTAGACCCAGATTTAATGTATGACATGGTGAAAAACTGGGAATGGGGAGGAAGTGGTGATGACATCTATTACGATATAGAAACGAGGAGAAACGGAATTACATACAGAGGTAATTTAGCACGTTTAATTGAGCAACTCATTAATGAAGATAAATTAGATAAGGCTGAAGATATCGCCGACATCGCCATGGAAAAAATGCCAGTGGATAAATTTGGTTTTCATCAGTTGTTAGAACCTTATATAAGTGCCTATTACGAAATAGGAAATATTGAAAAAGGACGAGCGTTATTTAAGGATGTCGCTAAAATATATCAAGAAAACTTAGTTTATTACAGTGGTCTAACATTAGATAATCAAGAGAAAAAAGTTGGTGAAGAAATTTACTTAGATATTCAACGCTACAGAGCCTTAGTAGATATTTTAGTAGTATATAATGACAAAGAATTTGCTTTAGAAGAAACCAAAAAATTTAATAGTTATTTAAGTCTTTTTGATGAATTGATGAATCGCTACAGTGAGGATGATTTACCAGAGATACCAGACGATATTGATTTAAACACTACAGTTAATGATACTATTAAAAATGTTTCACCTGAAGAGTAAATTGGCATGAAGATTATTCCAGCTAAAACACCAGACTTTGTAAAAACATTGTTCCCAAATTTTATCTGGAATATCAACACTAATGCTAAAGAATTGTATCTCACTTTTGATGATGGCCCTACTCCAGAAATTACAGATTGGGTGCTTCAAACTTTAAAAAAATACAACGCCAAAGCTACTTTTTTTTGTATTGGTAATAATATTGAAAAATACCCTGAGATATTTCAGAATATTTTAGACGATAATCACTCCATTGGCAATCACACCTATAATCATTTAAAAGGTTGGAAAACGAAAACCAAAATGTATGTAGGTAATGTTGAACTTTCAGATTCAGTCATAAACTTTCAAGTTCAAAATTCAAAGTTTATAGACAAATACGATTCAGAGTCTTTGAAACTTTTTAGACCTCCCTATGGCAAGTTTAAAAACAAACAAAGTAAAAAATTACTAGAATTAGGTTATAGAATTATTTTATGGGACGTATTATCTTATGATTGGGATAAATCTATACGTGAAGAAACCTGTTTTAAAAATGTAATTTCGGCAACAAAGAAAGGAAGTATTATTGTATTTCATGATAGCATGAAAGCTTCGCGAAATTTAAAATATGTGCTCCCAAAAGTTTTAGAATATTATACTGAAAAAGGTTTCAAATTCAGAGCCATAAAAGAAATTTAAGCATACTCTTGGATAATACCTATAAGAGCATTGGCATCTTGCTCTCCACTATGTCGCCACTTCATTTCACCGTTTTTATAGATAATCAATGTAGGCAATTCTTTAACACGGAGTGCTTCTGCTAACTCCTTATTTTTATCTACATCAATTTTTATAATTTTTGCTTTATCACCTAGAGCAGCCGCTACATCTCTAAGTATAGGATGCATTGCAACAGATTGATCATTCCATTCTGTATAGAAGTCTAATAGCACCGGAATATCCACATCTATTAATTCCCCAAATTTTGACATACGTTATAGTTTTAAGTGCAACGTGCTATACAAACTACATAAAGGATTCAATAATAAATCCTCTAGTCAGTTCTTTATGAGCAACATAAAAATACGCAATTATATGTAATTAAGCTTCCTTCTTACCTTTTTTGAGTTCTATAACAGTTATTTCTGGCCATATACCTACTCTACCAGGATAACCTAAATACCCAAAACCTCGATTAACATTAATGTATTGCCCTAAGTTTTCATAAATTCCTGCCCAATGTTTGTATCTCCATTTTACAGGACTCCATTTTATCCAACCGGGAATTTCGATACCGAACTGCATCCCATGTGTGTGGCCACTTAAAGTTAAATGATAATGGTAAGCATCATTAACAACTTCTTCGTCCCAATGACTTGGATCGTGACTCATTAATATTTTAAAATCATCTGCTTCTATATGCTGTGAAGCTTTTTTTAGATCGCCTGCTTTTTTAAAACCACCTTTCCCCCAATTTTCAACACCAACTAAAGCTAAACGTTCACCGTTTTTTTTAAGAAATCTACTTTCATTTAATAGGAGATCAAAGCCAATTTCCTTTTGTATGGTTTTTAAATCTTCAAGATTTTGTTCTTTTTCTTTAGGTGAATCCCAATCTACGTAATCACCATAATCATGATTCCCTAAAACTGAATATTTACCATCAACGGCTTTCAATCTTCCAAAACTTTCTTTCCAAGGCAACATCTCTGAAGCCTTATTATTCACCATATCACCTGTAAATAATAAGAGATCAGATTCTTGCTCATTTATTAAATCAATTGCATATTCAATTTTGGCTTTATTGTCAAAACTTCCTGAGTGAATATCACTTATCTGAGTAATTCTATAACCATCAAATGCATTTGGTAAATCTTCGAAATGTAGTGTATAGTTTAAAACTCTAAAATTGTATTTCCCTCTATACATTCCATAAAGCAACGATGCAAAGGGAATTGCCGCTATACCTAAAGCTATTTGACTCACAAATTTTCGTCTTTCTGGAAAATAAAATACTTCACGCTTTGCTATAAACTTATCATAAAGTCCAAAAACACCACGTATAATGTCTTCAAGAAAAAGTACAGATGTTGAAACTAAGTTAAGTACCATAAAAGATAATACAAAACCAAAAGCATAACTTTTAATTGGACTAAGAACTCTTCCTTCTGATGCACCTGTAAATTGATAAATAAAATTACCAGCAATAATAATTGCTATAGCAATATATAAGTAATGAATCCAACTGTATTTTGTTACTGTTTTTATAGCTTGAAAACCATAAAAAGTCAATAAAATAAAAATAATTATAAAAACAATCCAACGTATCATAAATGCAAATTTAATAATAAGCCTTTGTACTTATCTTATGAAACTGTTAAAGGTTTTTAATTGCAAATCATTAAGGTTTTCTACTTCTGTTTCAAAATCAATTATTACTGTTTCATTTGGAAGAATATCAAAAAAATTATCAGAGAAATGACCTTTCTCTTTTGTAAAAAGGAAGATGTCTTTTTGAAGTGTTTGACTCGATAATTTAATTCTAAAACCATAACCTGTTTTAGTGACTTCCTTTTGAATATCGTCTTCTTTCAGTTTTAAATATTTAGGTTTAGAAAAATAATGTAATGACCTTTTTACTCCTTCTGATATAACTAAAACTGAAGATCTTTTTTCTATGCTTAAATCACTTAAGTTAAAAGCAAAAATGAGTTTGCTCTCATTTGCATCTAAAACATCAGTGACTATATCATTCCAAATCGTTTGACCGTCAAAATCGATAATTTTAAATTCTAAATTTAAAGGAACTTCATTCAATTCGTCATTAACTGCAAATGTTCTTAAGACATCTTCATCTACAATTGAAGAAATTAAAACATTTTTATAACTATGCTTTGCTTTGTAATGCAAGGCTTTCCAATTTCCAAAATAATCGATGCTACTCCAAGAAACTGCAGGCCAGCAATCGTTGAGTTGCCAAAATAATGTCCCCATATTATAGGGTTTAGCTCTTCTTTGGGCTTCAATGCCTTTTATAATCCCATAGGCTTGCAATAGCTGACTCATATACACATAATCTTCAGGATTTTCTGGAACAGGAAAATCACGTTGCATATAGTCTTCAATAATTTGAAACCCTCTTGAATGCTTTTGATGATTTTTAAAACCTTCTGAAGCTATTTCTATAGAATCAATCTGATTAATATAACGAATCGTCTCATAACTGGGAAAGGACTGAAATCCAAACTCACTCATAAAACGTGGCACGTTTTCTTCTAGATGTTCAAACGGATGTCCATCATGCCAAATCCACCAATCATGAGCATCTCCTTCTGTCTTATATTTAGAATTTCCTCTGCCGTATTTTGGAGAACTTTCCCAGTAGTCTGTATCTGTTAAACTTGAAACCGTATTCGGTAAGAGAGAATCGAAAACTTTTAGATAATTACTCCATATCTCATCTTTTTCTTCCTCACTTCTATCTGCTTGCCAGCCCCAACGATGCCAACCTTCTGAGTTTTCATTATTACCACACCACAATGCAATTGAAGCATGATTTCTAAGTTGCTTTACATTATCAATAGCTTCTTGTTGTACATTCTCTAAAAAGTCTTTGTCACCTGGATACATTGCGCAAGCAAACATAAAATCTTGCCAAACCAGAATCCCTTTTTCATCGCATAAATCATAGAAAATATCATTTTCGTAAATACCACCTCCCCAAACTCTAAGCATATTCATGTTGGCAGCGACGACGTCGTTTAATAGTTTTTCATAATGTGCATCTGAAACTTCGCTTTGGAAACTGTTTTGCGGAATATAATTCGCTCCTTTGGCATAAACTGGTACATCGTTGACTTTGAAATAAAAGGATTCGCCAAACCTATCTTTATCTGTAACTAATTCTATGGTTCGTAATCCTTTTTTAACAGAAATACTGTCTAAAATTTTATCGTCTTCTTTTACAACAACTTTTATATCGTATAAATAAGGTTCACCTAGATTGTGTGGCCACCATTTTTTGGGATTTTGAATAATAAACGATAAAGCATAATCTTGCTTTTCTGGTCTTACACCATATACTGCTTTTAGGTTATCATTTACAAATATTTCAAAATAAACTTTGTCTTTTAATTTCGAATTAACATCTATATCTGCAACAAGATTAGCTATTGAGTCATTTTGATTAATTAATCGAATATTGATATCCTCAATTTTATAATCATTCCAAGCCAACAACTTAATCGGCCTCAAAATCCCACTAGTATTTAACTTTGGTCCCCAATCCCAACCATATTGAAATTGGGCTTTTCTTGTGAAGATGCGGTTACTTTCTGGTAACTCGTAGGGCAGTTTTTCTTTTTCAATCTCTTCATATTTTGAAGTGGATTCGAAAAGAATTCTGAGTTCATTTTCTGGTTTCAAAAGGGATTTTATATCTGTTTTCCATTCTCGAAATGCATTATTTGTTTTTAGGATTAAGCTATCATTTAAATAAACAGAAGCATAGGTATCTAAATCTTCAAAATTCAATTCTAAGTTTTTCTTTTGGAGTGTTTCTTTATCTATTGAAAATGTTGTTTTGTATTCCCAGTCGGTTTCAGATACCCACTGTACTTTTTCTTCATTATTACCAATAAACGGATCCTCTATAATTTGATGGTCTAATAAATCTGAAAACACATTTCCTGGAACTATTGCTGAACGCCATATAGAATCTGTTACTTTTTTGAATTGCCAATTGCTATCAATCTCAATGTTAATAGGAACATCATGCTTTGGCTGGCAGCTAAAACAAATTAAAATCAATAAAACATGGCTATATCGCATCTAAAATAGCTTTAATTTTTTGTGAATCAGAGTAAGTTAAGGGTTTTGAAAATATTGTTTTGTCTTCTACAATATTCGAAGATGCAGAAGCATGGATTTCTTTTAGACCTATAGCTTTAAATTTAACTGCATTTTCTGATGAAATTCCACCTCCAGCCAATATTGTAATTCTTTCTTTTGACAATGCATTAAGCTCTTGCAATAGCTTTATTCCCAATTCTGCTGATTGTTCTTGTCCAGAAGTCAAAACACGCTCAACTCCCATTTCGATTAATTGCTCTAAAGCTTCTTTCAGATTTACAACCTCATCAAACGCACGATGAAATGTAAATGCTAAAGGTCTTGACAATTTTACCAGTTGTTGCGTTCTCTCTAGATCAATTGTTTTATCTTCATTTAGAACTCCAGAAACAATACCATGACAACCTATGTCTTTACAAAGTTGAATATCTTGTTTCATAATCTCAAATTCATCATTTGAGTATGCAAAATTCCCACCTCTTGGTCTTATTAATACAAAAACGGGAATCTTTAAATCTCTAGTCACTTGTTTCAATAAGCCATAAGATGGTGTTAAACCACCAACCGATAATTCTTGACATAACTCAATACGATGTGCTCCTGCTTCTTGAGCATTTTTAGCAGATTGGTATGAGTTAGCACAGATTTCTAAAAGCATAATCTTATTTGTCATTGCGAAAACTTTTGGTCTTGGCAATCTGTTCGATTTTTATTCTATATTTCATTAAGATGAGATTCCCACGTCCTTCGTCCTCGGAATGACATTTCAATTTATAATTATCTCATCAATAAACGTCCAAGCCTTATGACCAGCTCCTTGTTTACCTTCTGGAATGGTTCCGTAATTCTGGACTTTTATATATATCTTCTTCGCACTTTGGTCTAAAAAATGAGATTTAAAACTTATCAATGAGCCGTCGTCATCCAATTTGAATGATTGATATTGTTCATTATCAAAAGCAACTAAAATTTCTTTAGGAGCATAAATCCATTGTCCATTGCCATTATAAAATCGAGTCTCTATAGATTTGATTTCTTTTTCTTCACCTAAATCAATTTCTACCATAATATCTTCACCCCAAAACCCTAACCACTCCTTATCGCCAAAACGCGAGTTGCTTCCACTAATTCCATTAATCAAACCTTTTGACCCACTGCCAGAATAAGCTTTATGCGGTTGCTTATTAATAATAATTTTTCCACCAACACCTTTGTGATAATTGATGTTTTGGATAATCGTTTTTCCTAATTTTTCATTAGAATTAAATTTAAAAACTGCTGCTTTAATTGTTCTAGACGTATCTATCACAATTGGCTTAGTATATACTCTAGATTCATAGTTAGGTTTATCACCATTTAGAGTTACTCTAATTACCTTGCCCTCTTTAACTAGAGAGTTTAACTCTAATTTTATCTCACCATCTTCCTCAATTATATTACTTTCAATCTCATATAAATGATTAGCATAATTAATATCTAAAGCATCCAATCGCTTATGAAAGCTCTCTAATCGTTTTACAAAATCACCATAGCTTTTTTGTTCTGAATCTGACCAAAGTACTTCACTCATAGCAAGCATTCTAGGAAAAGCCATATACTCTACCTGATCTTCAGCAGGCATATACTCTGTCCAAATATTACCTTGTGCCCCTAACACATATTGTGCTTCTTCTGAAGTTAACTCTTCAGGAATTGGATTAAAACCATACACTTTTTCTAAATGCAAAAATCCACCAATTGCTAAAGGTTCATCTTCATTATCAGATTGGTAATAATCAAAATAGCAATGCGATGTTGGTGTCATAACAACGTTATGCCCAGATTTGGCAGCTTCAACTGCGCCACTAGTTCCTCTCCAAGACATTACAGTAGCGTTAGGTGCTAAACCACCTTCTAAAATTTCATCCCATCCAATAATTTGTCGTCCTTTAGAATTGAGATATTTCTCTATTCTAGTGATGAAATAATTCTGGAGCTCGTGCTCATCTTTCAGGCCTTCTTCCTTTATTCTAGTCTGACAATTCGCACATGACTTCCATCTTGTTTTTGGTGCTTCATCTCCACCAATATGGATATACTTACTTGGAAATAATTCTAAAACTTCATCTAAAACATCTTCAAGAAAATCAAAAGTTTCATCATTGGTGCAATATATATCTTCAAAAACTCCCCATTTTTTGGCAACTTCAACTTTTTCGCCTGTACAACCCAATTCTGGATAGGCAGCAATTGCTGCTTGACTATGGCCTGGCATTTCAATTTCTGGAATAATAGTTACAAAATGTTCTTGCGCATAAGCAACAATGTCTTTAATCTCTTCTTGAGAATAAAAACCACCATACTTTTTACCATCAAACTGATGTGGTTGGTCACTGTAATGACCCACTAATGTTTCATCTCTATAAGCAGCAATTTCTTGAAGCTTTGGATACTTTTTTATTTCAATTCGCCAGCCTTGATCGTCCGTTAAGTGCCAATGAAAAGTATTCATTTTTAACATGGCAATTGCGTCAATATACTTTTTGATGAATTCAAGAGAAAACACATGTCTAGATACATCCAAGTGCATTCCTCTGTATGCAAATTGAGGAGAATCTTCAATAACTACAGAAGGAATATTTACCTGATTTCCTTTAAAGCTTGCATTTTCAAATTCCACTGGTAATAATTGCCTTAATGTTTGTACTGCATAAAATGCTCCTTGGTCTGTACTGGCTTTTATTTCAATACTATCTTCTATAACATTAAGACTGTAGGCTTCTTTCTGAAGGTTTTTATCTTCAATAAAAGTAATATTATTTCCAGATTTCACTTCAATGCCTCCACTTTCTAAATATGACTTTAAAAAATCAGCACTAATTTCAAAAATGTTATCATAATTGATACCTGTAGTATGATTTAAAACAAAAAAAGTTTTAGAAACTTCTATTGAATTGGGTTGCGGTATTATGGCAATTTCCTGTGTTTCAATATTCTTTTGCTGACAACTTAAAACTGTAAGTAACAAAATGATAAAACCAAACGATGTCTTGAAATGCATTTTACTATATTAGATGCATTAAAATTAGCAATCTTTTGAAGAATCCTAAACTTATTTCTGTTTTCATGACATTCATCTTACTATCTGGATGTAATAAAAAGATTGACGTTCAACCTGCTAAAAAAGACCAATCATTAATTAACTACGTTAATCCCTTTATTGGCACAGGTGGTCATGGACATACGTATCCTGGAGCAACACTACCTTATGGGATGATGCAGTTGAGCCCAGACACACGATTAGAAGGTTGGGACGGCTGCTCTGGTTACCATTATTCTGACAGTTATATTTATGGATTTTCGCATACACATCTCAGCGGAACAGGAATTAGCGATTATGGAGATGTACTCTTGATGCCAACTAATGAACGTAACTTTCATAATGGTGCTGATGGAAAAAAGGGTTATCGTGCCCATTTTTCTCATGATAACGAAATTGCAGAACCTGGGTATTATAAAGTACATTTAGATTCTACCAATATCGATGTAGAATTAACCGTTTCTAATCGTAGTGGACTTCATAAATATCAATTCCCATCTTCTGAAAATCAATTTGTGATTTTAGATTTAATCCATCGTGATAAAGTTTTAGATGCATATATAGATAAGACCACTAGTACTGAAATTATTGGTTATCGTCATTCTGAAGCTTGGGCAAAAGACCAGCGTTTATTTTTCGTTATTAAGACATCTCATCCATTTAAGGAAAAGTCAGAATATGAGCATGAATTTGGAAAATCACCTCCAAAAAGATCTTCTTTATATTTTATTAATCCAAATAACGAACCTATTATAATTAAAGTCGGAATTTCTGCTGTGGACATTGATGGTGCAAGGAAAAATTTAGAAGCTGAAATAGGAAACAAAGATTTTGAAACCGTTAAAAAAGAGGCGCAAAACTACTGGGAGTCACAACTTGAAAAAATCGTTATTGAAAGTGACGATCTAGATAAAAAAACGAATTTTTATACATCATTATATCATACCATGTTAGCACCTCAGCGTTATCAAGATGTGGATGGTCGTTATAGAGGTATGGACCTTGAAATCCATTATGCCAATTTTGATTACTACTCAGTGTTTTCGCTTTGGGATACCTACAGAGCTACTCATCCCTTATATACCATAATCGAGCAAGAACGAACTAATCATTTCATCAATACATTTTTAGCAAAGTACGAAGAAGGTGGCATTATGCCAATGTGGGATTTGGCAGCTAATTATACCGATTGCATGATTGGTTATCATGCCGTGCCAGTTATCGCTGATGCGTATTTAAAAGGCATAAGAGGTTATGATACCGAAAAAGCTTTTGAAGCTATGAAACATTCGGCGACGCGAGATAAATTTGGATTAGAAGCTTATAAAAAGTATGGTTTCATTCCTGTGGATGAAGAAAGTGAATCTGTTTCTAAGACTTTAGAATATGCTTATGACGATTGGACGATTGCCCAAATGGCAAAAGAAATGAGTAAAACCGAAGACTATAAAACTTTCATTCAGCGGGCGCAGTATTACAAGAATGTATATGATCCAGAAACGCAGTTTATGCGAGGACGTTTTAGAAACACGTGGTTTGCTCCTTTCGACCCTTACGAAGTAAATTTTAACTATACCGAGGCTAATGCCTGGCAATATAGCTTTTATGTACCTCAGGATATTTCAGGATTTATAGACTTACTTGGAGGAAAAGATAGATTAGAAGCACAACTTGATGAATTATTCAATGCAAATACTGAAACCTCTGGTCGTGAGCAATCAGATATTACAGGTTTAATTGGGCAATATGCACATGGTAATGAGCCTAGTCATCATATGGCTTACCTCTATAATTTTGTGAACAAACCGCACAAAACACAAGAAAAGGTTCATCAAATTTTAACCGAATTATACAAAAATGAGCCTGATGGAGTTTCAGGGAATGAAGATTGTGGGCAAATGAGTGCATGGTACGTTCTCAGTTCTATGGGTTTTTATTCTGTTACTCCAGGCAGTAGCCAATATGTTATTGGAACACCGCTTTTTGACAAAGCCACTATTAATCTTGAAAGTGGAAAGCAATTTACCATCGTTGCTAATAATTTGAGTGACACTAACATATATATTGAGAATGTAAAACTCAATGGAAAAGACCTAAATCTCACTTATCTAAATCATTCTGACATTATGCGTGGTGGAACTTTACAATTTACGATGACCGAAAATCCCGCGATTTGGGGAAGTAGAGAAGGACAAGAACCAAAAACTGAAATCACTGAGTACATTATATTACCATCCCCATTTATTGCTAAAGGTGATATAACATTTAGAGATTCTACAGAAGTTGTTTTGGACACCTCAGAAGAAAATGCAAAAATATATTTTGCCTTAGATAATGATAATTTTAAAATTTATAAAGAACCATTTACAATAACTAAAGAGACTAAAGTAAAGCTCTATTCAGAAAAGGGAAATTTAAAAAGTCCTGTTTTAGCAACACCTTTCTTTAAGATTGATCCAAACCTTAGTATTACTCTTGAAAGTGAGTTTGCAAATCAATATTCAGCAGGTGGAAATGATGCGCTTATTGATGGTATTAGAAGTACCAAAAATTATCGAACAGGAAGTTGGCAAGGGTATCATGATCAAGATTTGATTGCAACGGTTGACTTAGGTTCTCAAAAAGAAATTTCTACCGTCAGTGTTAATTTTTTACAAGATCAAGGGGCTTGGATTTTTTATCCAACAGAAGTGCAGTGTTTCGTTTCAAAAGATGGTAAAAACTATAAAGCTTTGCCACCTCATAAGATTAATGCCTCAAAAAAAAATAGTGAACTAGAAATTAAAACTACTGAATTTAATATTCCAAAAACTGAATATAAATACATAAAAATCATTGCCGAAAAAATGGGAAAACTTCCCGAATGGCATTTAGGCTACCCAATGAATGGTCGTAGCTGGATTTTTGCAGATGAAATTTCAATAAAATAATATGGCATTTAACGCATTAGTTCCGACATTAGAGGTAGAAAATATGGATGAAACCATACAATTTTATGAATCTTATCTCGATTTTAAGTGTATAGATCGTGAGGAGGATGCTTGGGCATTTATACAGAAAGATGATGTAGATATAATGCTCTCATCAAGATTTTTTAAAGATAAGCATCCAAAACCTGTTTTTACTGGTGGTTTGTATATTTACGTAGATGATATTGATGTGATATGGCAAATTCTAAAAGACAAAGTAGATATTAGTTATCCTTTAGAAAATTTTGAATATGGTATGCGAGAGTTTGCTATCTATGATAATAACGGCTACAGAATACAATTTGGACAGGAACTAGAAACTAACTAACAAAATAAAAAATGAGCAATCAAAACAACAAATCTGCTTTAGCAACCTTAGTGACAGTATTTTTTTTCTGGGGATTTATTGCAGCATCAAATGGAGTCTTTATTCCGTTTTGTAAGACCTACTTTAATATCGACCAGTTTCAATCCCAATTAGTAGATTTCGCATTTTATGGAGCTTATTATTTTGGTGCTTTGTTATTATTTATACTCTCTGGTTCTTTAAAGAAGGACATATACAATAATTGGGGTTATAAAAATGGTATTATATATGGGCTACTTCTATCTGCAATAGGTGCTTTTGCAATGTATCCTGCAACTGCTGGAGCAGAGCAAGGTCAGACAGGAGTTTTTTACTTAGTTCTTATTGCTTTATTTATTGTTGGCTTAGGATTCTCTTTACAACAAACTGGTGCTAACCCCTTTGCTATTGCTTTAGGTGATCCAAAAACAGGCTCTCATCGTTTAAATCTAGCTGGTGGAGTCAATTCTTTCGGAACCACCATTGGTCCCATCGTAGTTGGCTTAGTTATTTTTGGATCTGCTACTCGCGGTACAGACGAATTAGCATCTATGATAGCTAATAATGAAATAACCTTAGTCACTGTTCAGGGTTTATATCTTGGTGTTGGAGTTCTGTTTTTAATTGCGGCTGCATTATTTCATTTTTCAAAAAAGCTACCTGCCTTAAAATCCAATACGGCATTTGAGCCAGCTAACAAAGCTCGAAATTTGTTAATTGTACTTACAGTAGTGGTTATTGGATGTTTTGGTTATATATTCAGCACTTATTCTGGGGATAACACAGCTACAGAAGGTCTAGAACAAACACGATTAATTTTATTATTTATAGCACTTTTCGCAGTTATCTCTGCTGTATTTATTGCCTATTCTAGTGCCTCTAAAAAACCAGAAGGTTGGGGAGCGATGAAATATCCGCAGCTTGTCTTAGGTATGCTAGCTATCTTTACCTACGTAGGAGTTGAAGTCACTATAGGGAGTAATCTTGGTGAGCTTCTAAAACAAGGTGTTGAAAGCACAGGTTTAAACCGATTGGGACTACCTGTCTTGAATGATGCAAGTATTGCGCCTTATGTCTCACTATATTGGGGCGGCTTAATGATTGGTCGTTGGGTTGGTGCAATTACAGTTTTTAATCCAAGTAAAGGGTTAAAAAAAGCACTACTTATTATTGTACCCTATGTTGCATTTGGTGTAATAATTTTAGCCAATTCAATTAAGTATAACTTTTCTACAAATGAAATTCTGTTTTTTGGAATTTGTATAGCAGTTCAAATATTTGGATTTTTTCTAGCTAAAGACAGACCTGTTAGAACTCTTAAGGTTTTTAGCTTATTTGGAATTTTAGGAATACTAATTGGCTTATTTGCCTCTGGTAATGTTGCCTTATTTGCATTCTTATCTGGTGGATTATTTTGTTCAATTATGTGGCCTTGTATTTTCACACTAAGTATTGCTGGTCTAGGAAAATATACATCACAAGGTTCTGCATTTTTAATTATGATGATTTTAGGTGGCGCCATCATTCCACCTGTTCAAGGAAAATTGGCTGATGTATTTAATATTCAATCGTCTTATTGGATTGCTGTGGCTTGTTTTGCCTATTTATTATTCTATGCCTTTAGAACTAAAACAGTTTTAGATAAACAAGGAGTCACTTACTAATAAAAGAGAAAATCAAATTATGAAAAGACGACATTTTATAAAAAATGCTTCTTTAACAGGCGTCGGTTTAGCTGTTGGAAAATCGCTTGTAAGCTGTACTGAAACAAATGAAAAATCGCCCTTTAAGAAGACTTCGGATGTTTTAGAAAAAGGCTCACTACCAATGGTAATTGCAACATGGCATGTTATTGATGCTACAGCCAAAGCTATGCAAGTCTTACAGGCTGGAGGTAATGTCCTCGATGCTGTAGAACAAGGTTGCAGAGTTGAAGAAGCCAATGAAAAAGGACAATCAGTTGGCAAAGGAGGATTACCTGATAGAGATGGCAATGTGACTCTAGATGCTTGCATTATGGATAAACATGGTAATTGTGGCGCTGTAGTTTATCTAAAAGATATTACTCATGCAGTTTCAGTTGCAAGAAAGGTAATGGAAGATACACCTCATGTTATGCTAGCTGGTGAGGGTGCAAAACAATTTGCTATTTCTAATGGCTTTGTACCAGAAGATTTATTAACTGAAGCTTCTAAAGAAGCCTGGGAAAAATGGAAAGTCGAAGCTAAATACAAACCAATTATTAATATCGAAAATCACGATACTATAGGTATGTTAGCTATTGATGAAAATGGTGACATTTCTGGTGCATGCACTACAAGTGGTTTAGCTTATAAAATGGGAGGACGTGTTGGTGATTCTCCTATTATTGGTTCAGGTTTGTTTGTAGATAATGAAATTGGTGCATGTGTTGCTACAGGCTTAGGTGAAGAAGTTGTAAAAACGGTTGGTAGCTTTTTAGTCGTGGAACTTATGCGACAAGGCAAATCCCCTCAAGAAGCCTGCGAAGAAGCTATAACTAGAATTGTAAATAAACCTAAAAGTGATTATAAGAATTTTCAGGTAGGCTATATTGCTGTCAACAAACAAGGTGAAACTGGAAGTTATGCCATACATCAATGGTTTAGTATGACTAAATTTCAAAATGGGGTTAACGAGCAGATTCAGTCTGATTATTTCAACAAAGTTTAACTAATCTCCTTTAAAACCACTTTACAGTAAATTTCGCCAATTTCTCTTTTAAATCTGTATAAGGTGGGAAAAGTAATGCTATAGGTCCAAGTGCGTAACGCCTCAACACAGCACGTTCATTTGAAAAGGCTTTAAAACTATAAAATCCGTGGGCCTTACCGATACCACTACTATTACTGCCACCAAATGGCAAATTATGGTTAGAAAATTGTATTCCATTTGCATTAATACATGTTGTACCTGCTCTGGTATTAGCAACAATGTAGTTGATAAAGGATTTCGATTTAGAGTAGACATATAATGCTAGTGGCTTATCTTTATCTTTTAGGTATTCAATAACCTGCTCTTTCGTTTTATATGTTTTTAAGGGTAAAATAGGACCGAAAATTTCTTCTTGCATCAAAAGGGATTCTTGTTCTAAATTTGATATAACGGTAGGACCAATAAATCGTTCTTCTGACTTTATTTTGCCCTCTACTATAAATTTAGCTCCATTTGTTTTAGCATCATCCACATAGGATATTAGTCTACTAAAATGTTTTTCATTAATAATTCTTCCATAGCTATTAGAGTTTGAAGCATCTTTGCTATAAAATTTGTTCAAGTAATACTTATAGTGATTTATAAATAAATCTAAAACACTATCGTGTATAAAAATATAATCAGGTGCTATACAAGTTTGTCCACAATTAAAATGTTTTAACCAAGCCACTGTTCTTGCTGCCAATTTCATATCTACAGACTTGTCTATAATTACTGGCGACTTACCTCCTAACTCTAAAGTCACAGACGAGAGGTTTTTAGCTGCAGCTTTCATAACTAATTTTCCAACAGGAATTGAACCTGTAAAAAAGATATGATTGAAAGGTAATTCTAATAAATTCCTTGCTACATCAGCATCCCCTTGCACTAACGCCACCTCATTATCTTCGAACAAGTCCTTGATCATAGTTTGCATTATCTCAGAACAATGTTTCGATATTTCTGAAGGCTTTATAATTACAGTATTACCTGCAGCTATTGCAGCTACTAATGGCGAAAATGTAAGGTTAATAGGATAATTCCACGGTGAAATAATTAAACAAACACCTTTAGGCTCATACTTGACCCAAGATTTTGTACCCAATAATACAATGTCTGTTTTCGCTTTTTTGTTCTTTAACCATCGATGAAGGTTAGCCTTAGCATGTTTAATTTCTTTTATCACAAGATATATAGCCACTAAATCCGATTCTACTAAAGGACGTTTTAAATCTTTATATAAAGCTTCTTTTATTTGTTGTCTATAAGTTATTTCTATTGCTCGTTGAAGTGTATTTAATTTTTTAATTCGCTTGCTATAGCTACTGTTACCTATGTTATATTGATTTTCTTTTTGTTTAAAAAACAATTGAAAATAAGGGTTGTCTTTAAAATTGCTCATTTATATCTTCTGTTTTTACTAGGCTTAAAGCTATTTTAGTGTAGTTCGTCGATGTTTTTTACTAACAAATGTCAGTTATCTATTTATCAACTTGTTTTGTCCAAATTTTTCATTCAAACTAAATATCTAACGTTTCTTTGTTTCGAAGTTAAACAAATCCCTCAATAATTATGAAAAAAGGTATAGTCTTAATATTATTTCTAATTGTGTCTCTTACAGGATTTGCACAGCAAGATGTTGTTAATAACGAAATTGTAAAACCTGAAGCTACCAAAGTAAGTGTTTCTGCTAAAGTTAAGGCTAAGGTATTAAAAATGAATCGCAAAAAAAGTAACGAAATTATTAGTATTAAAGCTTATAGAAAAAGTCTTCAGATTAGAGTTAAGACTAAAAAGCTTTGCTAAGCTAAATGATATATAGAAAAGCCGAAACGTGAGTTTCGGCTTTTTTTCTTTTAGACTAAATTTAATTCTCCTTTAGATTCCATTTCCTTTAATTCTTTTACCAGATCTAAGGCATCTGGAATCACATCACTACACAATATAATAAGTGATCCTTTTACTGCATTTTTAACTGCATATTTAATCGCTTCACTCTCTGAAGGGATAATTGTAGTTTTCTTATTAGGATCTTTCATTTTGATACCATCATTAAGCATTTTAATAAGCTCTTCTTCAGTTTTTCCTCGTAAGCGTTTGTCCTGGCGGATAATAATTTCATCAAACATTTCTGCGGCTATGCTTCCCATTTCATTATTATCCTCAACACGTCTGTCACCAATACCAGCTATGATTCCAACTTTTACAGTTGCATCTAATTCATCTGTAAATTTTTGAAGCGCTCTCATTCCTGCTGCATTATGTGCGTAATCTAGTAAAATACTAAAGTCATTGAATTCAAATAAATTTAAGCGTCCTGGTGTTTGTGTTGCAGACGGAATAAAGGTTTCTAAACCTGCTTTCATATCTTCTATACTAATGCCTTGTACATGTGCTGCTAAAATTCCTGCCAATACATTTTGAATCATGAATTTTGCTTTTCCACCGTAGGTCAATGGAATGTTTTCGGCTTTCATTAAACGCATCTTCCACTCTCCTCTACAAATAGTTACATAACCATTTTCGTAAACAGCAGTAATACCATTAAGGCGTTGTAAGGCTTTTATTCTTGGATTATTTTCATCCATAGAAAATAAGGCGACATTGCAATCAAGACTTCGACGCATATCGTAAACCAAGTCATCATCTGCATTTAAAATAGCATAACCATCTGGTAACACCGTTTCTGGAACAACGCCTTTTACTTTAGCCAATTGCTCAATAGTATGAATACCTTTTAGACCTAAATGGTCTGCTGCCACGTTAGTCACAATAGCAACATCACATTTTTTAAATCCTAAACCAGCTCTTAAAAGTCCACCTCTTGCACATTCTAATACAGCAAAGTTCACTGTCGGATCTTTAAGTACAAATTCTGCACTTGCAGGTCCTGTACAATCCCCTGTCATGAGCAACCTATTTTGAATATAAACTCCGTCACTTGTGGTATAACCGACGCGATATCCGTTCATTTTTGCAATATGAGATACTAGTCGAGATGTTGTTGTTTTTCCATTTGTACCTGTAATGGCAATTATAGGAATACGTCCAGTTTCTCCTTTTATTGGAAAGAGTTTATCAATAACTGGTGCTGCCACATTTCTTGGCAAACCAGATGTTGGTGCCAAGTGCATTCTAAAGCCTGGACCAGCATTTACTTCTAATACTGCTCCACCTGTTTCAGATAAGGGTTTAGATATATCAGTAGTCATGATGTCAATACCGCAAATATCCAAATCAATAATTTTTGAAATACGCTCAGCCATACTTACGTTAGCAGGATGTATTATATCTGTAATATCTTCAGCTGTTCCACCAGTACTCAAGTTTGCAGTATCTTTTAAAATTAAGCGCTCTCCTTCCGCTATGATAGATTCTAAAGAATAACCAGCATCTTTAATAATGGTTTTGGTTAATTCATTGACTGTGATTTGCGTTAGTACATTTTCATGACCAAAGCCACGACGTGGATCACTATTTACTTTATCTATAAGTTCTTGTACTGTTGATTCACCATCACCAATAACATGTGCAGGCGTTCTAATAGCACCAGCGACTAACTGGTTATTAATAACCAATAATCTATAATCATCACCTACAATAAATTTTTCAACAATAATGGCACCACTTTTAGAACTGTCTTTAGCATGATGAAATGCAACTAAAGCATCATCATAATTATTTATATCTACAGTAATTCCACGACCATGATTGCCATCAATAGGCTTAATTACTAAAGGGAAACCTACATAACGACAAGCTTCTTCTAAACTACGCTCTCTGCGAATAATATCACCACGAGGCACCTCAACTTCAGCTTGTTCTAATAAGTACTTCGTATCTTCTTTATCACAAGCCAACTCTACACCAATACTGCTCGTTTCACTGGTGACAGTTGCTTGAATTCGTTTTTGATTAGCTCCGTAACCTAATTGGCATAAAGAGTATTTATTAAGTCTTATCCAAGGAATACCTCTTGCTTCTGCTTCAGCTACAATAGAACCAGTACTTGGTCCTAAGCGGTCAGCTTCACGAAGTTCTCGCATTTCTTGAATATCTTCTGCCAAATCATATTCTTTACCGGCAATTAAAGCTTCACAAATTCTTACAGCCGATTTAGCAGCATATCGTCCAACGGATTCTTCCATATAAGAAAACACGACATTATAAACACCATGTTCGCCATAGCCTCTGGTTCGACCAAAACCTGTATCCATTCCAGCAAGTGTCTGAATTTCTAAGGCGATATGTTCTATAACATGACCCATCCAGGTACCTTCATCTACACGCATAAAAAACCCACCTTCACAGCCTTCAGAGCAGCGATGCGAATACATGCTCGGAAACATTCCTTTTAATCGCTCTGGGAAACCATCTATTTTATTAGATGGTAATTCCTCCATCTCCTGAAGGTCTAAAACCATTACAATTAACTTGTGTCTTCGTACAGACCAATAATTTGGTCCTCGCATGGCATTAATACTTCTTATCTCCATTATGGTTGGTTTTTTTGTTAGTGAAAGATTATAAATATAGTATTTTTCAATAGAAAATTTGGCTTATTTTTGAGCAATATTTTTAGACTAAAATTATGCACGAGATTAAGGGAACTTTAATACCTATTGGAGGAAATGAAGATAAAGGTATTGAAGCAGATGAAATGTACACTTTGGAATTTATTGAGGAAGGTATTTTATATCACGTTGTAAAAGAAGCTGGCGGAATAGATTCTAATATTGTAGTAATTCCTACAGCATCTAGCATTCCTGTTGAAGTTGGTGAAAATTATTTGACTGCATTTTCTACTTTAGGCTGTAAAAATGTAGATGTTTTAGATATTCGCTCTAAAGAAGATTCGGAAACTGAGCAAGCTATTAGTCTTATTAAAAATGCTAATTGTGTGATGTTTTCTGGAGGAGATCAATCTAAAATTACAGATAAGATAGGTGGCACTTCAATTCACACTATTTTAGTAGAACGCTACAAGAATGAAGAAGGCTTTGTTATTGCCGGCACTAGTGCTGGTGCTATGGCAATGGCAAATGAAATGATTGCTGGTGGAAGTGCATCTGAATCCTTTATTAAAGGAGCAGTGAATATGTATAAAGGGCTAGGATTGATACCTGAATTAATGATTGATACACATTTTATCCGTCGTGGTCGTTTTGGAAGACAATCAGAAGCTGTAGCAAAGTTTCCAAATCTTATTGGATTTGGTCTTGCTGAAGACACAGGTATGATTATTAAAAATGGTAACGAATGTACCGTAATTGGTTCTGGAATGGTAATCGTTTTTGATGGTAATACGCTTACTCATAATAATGAAAAAATATTGCAAGAAGGTACGCCTATGACTATGGCAAATCTTACTGTCCATGTATTGTCTAATGGTGATAAGTATGATATTAGAAATAGAAAAGTGGACGTATTACCTATTGAAGCGCCTTTTATCTAATCTTTATATATAGAAATTGTCTCGATTCCATTTGAAGATTTACTAGCACGATACATACCTTCTGTGTTAAAAGGCATTGCAATATTACCATTAGCATCGACAGCGATTAAGCCACCATCTCCTTTTATTTCAAGGATGCGCTTATTTATTACTTCATTAGATGCTTCCTCTAGAGACAATCCTTTGTATTCCATTAAACAAGACACATCGTAGGCAACAACACCTCTTATAAAAAACTCACCACTTCCAGTACAACTGACAGCACAAGTTTTATTATTTGCATAATTACCAGCACCAATCATTGGCGAATCACCAACTCTTCCCCATTTTTTATTGGTCATGCCTCCAGTTGAAGTAGCTGCGGCAATATTACCTTCATGATCACATGCTACCGCTCCAACGGTTCCAAATTTACCATCTTTTTTTACGCTATGATCTAATTGAAATGAATTACTATCCTTTATACCTTGCCATTGCTTATAACGTACCTCATCATAAAAATAATCTGGGTCTTCTAAATCATAGTTCTGATCTTTTGCAAAGTTCATAGCACCATCTCCTGCTAAAAATACGTGATAACTTTTCTCCATAACATCACGAGCTAAGGACACTGGGTTTTTAATTCCAGTAATTAAAGATACTGCTCCTGCTTCAAGATTTTTCCCTTCCATTATCGCTGCATCCATTTCATGTGTGCCTTCTGCTGTAAAAACACTTCCTTTTCCTGCGTTAAATAAAGGTGAGTCTTCTAAAAGTTTAACTGATATTTCAACCGCATCTATAGCAGTGCCACCATTTTTTAGAATTTCGTAACCAGCATCTCTTGCTCTTTTTAAAGCGTTTTTATACTGTACCTCTAATTCTTGAGTCATTAGTCCTTTAATTAAGGTTCCTGCTCCACCATGTATGGCAATTGAAAATGTTTTCATTTACAAATTTGATTTTTGGAATTCAAAAATACGCTTTTGATTTATCATTGAAAAGTCTTACTGTTGCTGAAAAATAAGGTTGTTATTGAAAAAAACTTTTACATACTTTTAAAATAATTTTATTGTATTTTTAATCATAAATAATGAGCCATTAATTCAATGAAACATAGCTATTTTTTATGCTTACTAGTTATAGTTTTCAAACTATCTGTTCTAAAAGCACAAAATTTAACCTTCTATCATTATGGATTAGAAGATGGTATATCTCAAGAAACTATAAGAACAATATTAAAAGATTCTAATGGGTTTCTATGGCTTGGCACACAAGATGGTTTAAATAGATTTGATGGCACGTCATTTACAGTTTATAAAAACAAGAAAAAGGACAGTTTAACCATCTCCGGGAATTTCATTAATGCACTGGTAGAAGACAATGAAGGTAACATTTGGATTGGTACAAACGATAACGGAATTTCAATTTATGATTCTTATAAAAATAGCTTTAGGGAAGCCTCAATAAAGAAAGGAAATTGCAGCAGCCTTTCTAAGACTTCTGATGGTACTATCATCGCTACAGTGTTAAATGAAGGTATTGTTATTTTTAACTATAAAAATGGACATCATTATCCAAGAACCATCACTACAATTAATGATGAAAAATTACAGTTTAACGCAACCTTTGTATATGCCAATAGCCTCTATGTAAGTACGCAAGAAGGTCGTTTATTTGTTTCTGACAATATTTTAAGTAATAATGTAAATTTCGAAGAAATTAAACTTGGTAAATCAGTTGGCATTATTAATACGCTGTATGTGCTTGAAGATTATATCTGGTTAGGTACTTCTGATGGATTGTTTTTTTATAATAGAGACCAAAAACTACTTTCTAGAATAACTTTAGATTCAAAAATTGAAGACAAAGAAAAATTAAATATTGCATCTATTGATGTTTTTAATGACACCTTTTACATTGGTACTTTTAATGGTCTTTTTATTGCTAAAAAATTCAATGAAAAACAACTCCAATTTGAACAATTAACTCCCTACAGAGGCGAGCAAAAGCTAGCCAATTCTATCACTTCTAATAGAGTTTATGACACCTATACTGATGGTAACTTACTTTGGGTAGGCACTAATAATCTCGATGTTGTTACATTGATAGAACCCGTATTTAAGAATGTAAATACAACTTCTAATGTTGCCCTTAACAATGCCTTTATTTTATCATTTAGCAAAAATGAAGACTACCTTTTTGTCGGTACACGTAAAGGTATAAACTGTATTAAAAACACTGGTGAGGTCACTTACATAACAAAAGAAAACACAAATCAAGCTTTGGCCTTCAATGTAATTAGAGCCATGGCTATCGATCACAATAACTACTTATGGGTAGCAACCATTAAAGGAATGTCAGTGATTGACCTAACCAACTTTGACCCTGAGTATCCAAAAATAATCAGTTTTTTTCACGATAGCGACAATGCAAGTTCCTTAAGTTCTGATGCTACGCGAGGCGTATATGTTGATCATGAAGGTACTGTTTGGGTTATGACATATGGTGGCGGTATTAATAGATTTACAGGTAATCTAAAAACCAATACAATAACTTTTGAGCATTATAAAGCTAACCCCAATACAAATTCAATCAGCTCTAATTTTACATATAACATGTCTCAAGATAAGGACTTAAGGTATTGGATAACCTCTGAGGAAGGGTTAAATTCATTACAATTTGAAGATGCTAATTATCAAAAACCAAAGTTTATAAATTACTTCAGTGAAAAAAGTGATACCACTAGTCTAAGCAGTAATACAACCTTACACACATGGCACGATACAGATAAAAATTTATGGGTTGCATCGCAGGATGGTTTTAACAAGTTTAATCCCAAAAACAAAACTTTTAAACGTTTTGGTAAGGAGCAAGGATTAACCAACACTTTTGTCTACAGCATTACTGAAGATTTGAATAATAACTTATGGCTTACAACTAATGGTGGCCTATTCAGATTCAATAAATCAACAGGACAATTTACCAACTACAACCAAGGAGATGGTGTTCAAAGCTCAGAGTTTAACCTTGGCGCACATTTTTATAATAAGGATAAAGACGAAATCTATGTTGGTGGAATTAACGGTTTTAATGTTTTTAGTCCAAGCAAGGTTTCACAACTTGACATACCAGGACATCTCACATTTACATCGTTAAAAATAAAAGATAAAGAGATTAACGCATTAACAGATAATAAGATAATACAAGAGAGCATCACAAAAACCAATGAAATTACGCTACGACATACAGACTTTCCTTGTTATATCAATTTTTCAGATTTAGATCTTAGACCCAACAAAAATAATCAGTTTATATATGCTTTAAACGATAATCAATGGAATGAATTGAGAGGTTCTAGAGAAATTCAATTATTAAGTTTACCTAAAGGATCTCATTTGCTGCAAATACAAGGACAATCAAGAAATAAAGTTTGGAAAACATCTCCTCTGCAATTAAGAATTGAAGTCATTCCTCCATGGTATAAAAGTAATTTGGCCTATTTATCTTACTTACTATTATTCTTAGGTATTGTATATGCGTTTTACAGAATAAGTCTTCAACGTCAGATCGCAGGACAAGAATCAAAAAGACTTCAAGACTTAGATGATTTAAAATCTAGATTTATTACCAATATTACGCATGAGTTTAGAACACCATTGACTATTATATTAGGTTATTTGGGGAATTTGAAAGAACGCTTTTCTGGAAAGAATGAAGTTGAAATATCACTTAATACTATTGAACAAAATAGTAATAATCTTCTCGATTTAGTTAATCAAATGCTAGACTTAGCAAAGCTCGAAAAAGGGCAACTCAGTGTTAATCTTACACAAAATGATGTGGTGGCTTTTACATCCCAAATAGTAGATAGTTTTACTAGCATTGCCTCAGACAAAGGGGTTGTTTTAGAGTTTATTGCCAAACCCAATGAAATCGTTATGGATTTTGATACCGAAAAAATCCGTCAAATATTAACAAATCTTATTTCTAATGCTATTAAGTTTTCTCCTGAAAATTCAGAATTGCAAATTAATCTACAAAAACTTAATTCATCATTGCTTCAAATAGAAGTTATAGATCAAGGCTTCGGAATTTCTGATGAAGAACTCCAATTTATTTTCGATCGCTTTTTTCAGGTTGAAAGTAAAGAGCATAAAGTCTCTCAAGGTACTGGAATTGGTTTAGCATTAACCAAAGAGTTAGTAGAGTTATTTAAAGGTTCTATTAAAGTAAAATCTAAATTAAACATAGGCACTACATTTACTATTACATTACCAATCACTAACAATGCAGAAACTAAAGAGATCTCTCAAATTCAAAGGCAAATGACAGTTGGTACTGTAGTACCTCAACTCAATGATGTTGTTGTGGACGAAGATTCTAATAGTGTTCTTATAGTAGAAGACAATTCTGATATGGCACGTTATATTGCATCTTGTCTTAGACCAGAGTATAAAGTGAGTTTTGCCAAAGATGGTAAGGAAGGGTTAGACATGGCTAAACAAAGTATACCAGATATTGTAGTAACTGATGTGATGATGCCTATTATGGATGGTTTTGAGTTAACTCGAAAACTACAAGCAAATAATAACACTAATCACATACCTATCATTATGCTCACCTCAAAGGCTGTGCAAGAGGACAGATTTGAGGGAATTTCTAGTGGTGCAGATGCTTATTTAACTAAACCATTTCAAAAAGAGGAGTTACAGTTGCGCATACAAATGCTTATTGCAAAACGTAAAAAACTTCAAGAATCTTACGCGGTAAATACGATAGTTCAAAAAGAAGAAAAGAAAACAGAAACAACAGATAAGAATCTCATCTTTTTAAATTCGGTTATAAATGTCATTCATCAACATATAGATGATTCTAATTTTGGTCCCACTGAACTTTCAAAATCTTTAGTCATGAGTGACTCACAATTATACCGAAAGTTAAAAGCCATTTCAAATACAAGTACTGCTATTTTTATAAGAAAAGTACGCTTAGAAAAAGGTAAAGAACTACTCAATACAACTGATTTATCTGTGTCAGAAATTGCATATTCTACAGGATTTAATGATCCTAATTGGTTTAGCAAGGTCTTTAAAGAAGAATTTAAAGAAAGTCCAACCGAGTTTCGTAATTAATTGATTAACAGTTGTTTATTTTATTTTAGAAAAAATGATTCTAGTCTGTTTTTTTCTTTTTGACAAAATACTCCTTGTTTTTGAAAAAATAATCCATATCATTTTTTGATATACAGAATAGGTTTGTAAAAGCTATTAATTACAAAACTATAAATCATGAAAACTTCAACACTATTAATCTCTCTTCTTGTCCTAAACTCTAGTGTATTATTCGCACAATTTGCCAATTGGTTATTTGCCTATGTAAATCCATTTGTCATGATTGGTGCAGAAGTCGTTTTAGCGCTTAGCTATTTTGCCAACCGGATTCTCAAGGATGTACGTGATGTTTTTGACGTAGATATAAAACTGTAAAAAAAGATTCGTCAAAAATATTAAACCACTACACATGAAACTCTTATATATAATTCTATTTATTATTGGAACACATATTGGATTTTGTCAACCAGCAAATGACACCTGCGCTAATTCTGAAACAATCACATTATCCACTGCTAACTTAACCGTAAATTTCTTTATTAATAATGCCACGCTGAATAATGAAAATGGCTGTTCAGACTCTCCAGAAACATTTGCAGATATTTGGTATAACTTTACCATACCAGTTAATGGTAATATATATATTGATGGTAATATCATCTGGAATCAATTTGCTATTTACGATGCCTGTAATGGCAACTTACTAGCTTGCAATAGTGGCGAACTGTATGCTACAAATATCAGCGCCAATACCAACTTGCTGTTACGTGTTTTTAGAACTGAAAACCTAGCAGATGAAGGTGCCTTTCAAAGTTTTGACATTCATGCATTTGAGATACCGAGTAACGATTCTTGTGAGACCTCTATCAATATTCCTTTGACTCAAACCTTACAGGAAAGTGTTTCTTTTACCATTGGTGGCAGTGATATTAATAATGGTTTTGGTTGTTCTGACACTTCTTTAGACTATGCCGATGTTTGGTACGATTTCACCATGCCTTTTGATGGCAACATTATAATAGACGGTAGCATTCTATGGAACAAATTTGAAATCTATGATGGCTGTGGAGGCACTAGTCTTTATTGTAGCCAAGATGAACTCTTTGCTTTAGGACTCATAGGGAATACCAACTACAAATTGCGGGTTTATAGAAATACAAATCAAGCTTTTAGTGAACTTTTTTTAAATTTTACTATTCAAGCCTTTGAATCTGCTACTAACAATAGTTGTGGTACTGCAGAACCCATAATAATTACCGAAAATACCACAAGTATTCCTTTTAATATAGGTGGTGCAACTATTGACAACATAACAGGATGTACTTCAGATATTCAAGACTATTCTGATGTATGGTTTCAATTTACATTAAATGAAACATCAGATATCACTATCGATGGTAATATCATCTGGAATAAATTTCAACTATTTACTAATTGTAATACCTCATCCTTAGGTTGTTTTGAACAAAGTGGTACATTCTCAAATTTACCATCTGGCTCATATCATCTAAGGGTATTTAGAGAATTAGCCCAAGGGTCAAATTCATCTTTTGTGAGTTTTAGCATTTCAAAATCTTCTACACTCGGCACTAATATAATAGAGCTTTCTAATATTGAAATACATCCAATTCCGGCTAAAGAAAACCTAACGGTTTCAACTACTGACCCTATTTCAAGACTAGAAATTTATAACTTATTAGGTCAAAGAGTTAGCTATAATACTAATCAAAATACTATCAATATTTCACAACTAAAATCTGGTATGTATTCGCTAAAAATTACTATTGATAACACATCAGTTGAAAAACGTATACTCATAGAATAACATAAAAACCTATAATTGATTGTCTTCAATTATATTTTTTGACTAAGAAAGCCGTATTAGAGAGCGGCTTTCTTTTAAATCTATTAACCCATAAAATTCCAACGCAATGAAAAGACAATTTTTTTTAAAGTCAATAAGCGGATTAGGCTTATTAACCTTAATTCCTCAAAATGCTTTTGCTAAATCGTGGTCTAAATTTGCAGGTGACTCAAAACCGAAAATCATTAGAAATAATATGGGCAACCTTTTAAACGTAATAGGTGATATACAAACTCATAAACTTATAGGTAGTGACACTAATCATCAAATTGTGGAATGGGTAGATAATGTAGAGCCTGGTGTCGGCATTCCACCACATACACATACTAAAGAGGATGAAATCTTTAGAGTAATTAAAGGTAAAATTGAAATAATGGTAGATGGAAAAACAACTACTTTAGAAGCTGGAGATATGGCTTATGCGCCAAAAGACATTCCCCATTCATGGAAAGTTGTAGGAACAGAAAAAGCCAAAATGATAACCAGTGCTTTTCCAGCAGGCATTGAACTAATGTTCAAAAAACTAGCCGATTTACCTGCTGGACCTCCAGATTTTAAGAAGGTTGCAGAAATATGCAGTGAATATGGCATCACCTTTTCCGCATAATTGATTGTCTTCAATTATATTTTTAAACAAGGAAGCCATATTAGAGAGCTACTTTCTTTTTTTGTTCATTATTTAATAAATCATTCTTTCATATCAAGGTTTAAGTTTTGTAGTTTTATAGACTTCAAAATTTAATTTCATGTCAGACCAAAAACGTCTTTTTCTTGTTGATGCCTATGCCCTTATTTTTCGTGGCTATTACGCTTTTATAAAAAACCCAAGAATAAACTCAAAAGGAGAAGATACCTCAGCCATTATGGGCTTTATGAACTCGCTTTTAGATGTTATAAAACGTGAGCGACCAGATCATTTAGCTGTTTGTTTTGATAAAGGTGGAAGTGTAGATCGTGTCGAGATGTTCGAAGCTTATAAAGCCAATAGAGATGAAACTCCTGAAGGTATTAGAACTGCAATTCCACACATTTGTAACATTCTTGAAGCTATGCATATTCCTATAATGGTTAAAGAAGGTTACGAAGCTGATGATGTTATCGGAACGTTATCTCGACAAGCAGAAAAGGAAGGTTACAAAACCTTTATGGTCACTCCGGATAAAGACTTTGCGCAGTTGGTCACAGAAAACACATTTATGTATCGTCCTGTTTTTGGTGGTGGTTACGAAACTTGGGGAATTCCTGAAGTTCAGAAAAAGTTTGAAGTTACAGATCCTTTACAAGTAATAGATTATTTAGGTATGATGGGTGATGCTTCAGACAATATTCCTGGATTACCAGGTGTTGGGCCCAAAACAGCTAAAAAATTCCTCGCCGCTTATGGTAGTATGGAAGGGTTATTGGCCAATACACACGAGCTAAAAGGCAAAATGAAAGAAAAAGTTGAGGCTAATGGTGAGTTAGGATTATTATCTAAAAAACTAGCCACAATTATGCTCGATGTTCCTGTCACTTTTAATGCGAAGGATTTTGAACTCGACCATCCAGATGTTGAAAAAGTAAAAGAGATATTTCAAGAGTTAGAATTCAGACGACTGACCGATAACTTTTTAAAAACATTTTCTCAAGAAACAACGACTGCAACTGCAACAGAGACCTCTACAAAACAAGACGCTCCTAAAACAACTCCAAAAGAACAAAAATCTGCTGGTGCTGGCCAGTTCTCGCTTTTTGGTGGAGATACTGATTCTGAATCTGCTGAAACAGTTTCAGAATATACGCGTAAAACACTTAATACTACCTCTCATTTTTACCAAAGTGTGGCTTCTGGTATGGCGACAAAATTGTTTGTCAAAAATTTAATGAGTCAAACTTCTGTGTGTTTTGATACAGAAACCACTGGACTTAATCCGTTAACTGCTGAATTGGTTGGAATAGCATTTTCTTGGGAAGTTGGTAAAGGCTTTTATGTGCCTTTTCCTGAAGATAAAAATGAAGCTCAAGAACTCATAGAAATTTTAAGACCATTTTTTGAAAACGAAAAAATTGAAAAAATTGGTCAGAATTTAAAATACGATATCAAAGTCTTAGCTAAATATAATATTGAGGTAAAAGGTAAATTATTCGATACGATGTTGGCGCATTATCTCATCAATCCAGATATGCGACACAATATGGATGTGTTAGCTGAAACTTACCTTAATTATTCACCTATTTCTATCACAGAACTCATTGGCAAAAAAGGGAAGAATCAACTGTCCATGAGAGAAGTAGATTTAGAGAAGCAAACTGAATATGCTGTTGAGGATGCAGACATTACTTTACAACTTAAGGAACATTTCGAAAAAGAATTAGGTGAGGCTAATACACAAAAGTTATTCAATAATATTGAACTGCCTTTATTACGCGTACTTGCTGCAATGGAGTTAGAAGGCATTAATCTCGATTGCGATTTCTTGAATTCACTCTCGGAGGAATTAAATAACGACATCGCTAATCTTGAAAAAAACATTTATGAAGCTGCTGGTGAAGAATTTAATATTGCATCACCAAAGCAATTAGGTGTTATTTTGTTCGAAAAAATGAAATTGGTCGATAAGCCTAAGAAAACAAAAACTGGTCAATATTCTACAGCTGAAGATGTATTGAGTTATTTGGCAAAAGATCATGATATCATTCAGCAAGTATTAGATTACCGAGGACTTGCAAAATTAAAAAGTACTTATGTTGATGCTTTACCGTTGCAAGTTGAAGAATCTACAGGTCGTGTTCATACGGATTATATGCAAACTGTTGCAGCTACAGGTCGTTTAAGTAGTAATAACCCTAATTTACAAAATATTCCTATTCGTACTGAACGTGGTCGCCAAGTTAGGAAAGCGTTTGTTCCAAGAAATAATGAGTACACATTACTTGCTGCCGATTATTCACAAATAGAACTACGGATTATTGCCGCTTTAAGCGAAGAAGAAACGATGATTGAAGCGTTTAAAAATGGTGAAGATATTCATGCCTCAACTGCATCTAAGGTATTTAATGTACCAATTGCTGAAGTGACAAGAGAACAACGAAGCAATGCTAAAACGGTCAACTTCGGAATTATTTATGGTGTCTCTGCTTTCGGATTAAGCAATCAAACCAATTTATCACGTAGTGAATCTAAAGAATTGATTGACACTTATTACGAAACTTATCCAAAGCTAAAGGCTTACATGGGCAAACAAGTAGATTTTGCTAGAGATAATGGTTATGTTCAAACCGTTTTAGGTCGTCGTCGTTACCTAAAAGATATTAATTCTCGTAATGCAGTAGTTCGTGGTGCAGCAGAACGTAATGCCGTTAATGCACCAATACAAGGAAGCGCAGCAGATATTATTAAGATTGCGATGATTAATATTTATGATAAACTTCTAGCTGGTGAATATAAATCTAAAATGCTTTTACAAGTTCATGACGAACTGGTTTTTGATATTTACAAACCAGAGTTAGAGGGCTTAAAAAATCTAATTAAAACCGAAATGGAAAATGCTTACAAGCTTTCCGTTCCTTTAGATGTCGATTTAGATATTGGTGATAATTGGTTAGAAGCACACTAAAGTATTTCAGTCATAGAAATGAGTTTTAATAAAGATAAAGCTATTTAAGAATTAACTTACCTTTTCTTATCTTTACATAACACAATTTGAAAACGTTCTATGGCACAATTCAAATCCAAAACATGTGATCATCTCACCTCAATTTCAGATGTAAAAATTGCTGAAAGCTATCATTGTGATGAGTGTATAAAAACTGGTGATTCTTGGTTGCATTTAAGAACTTGCCAAACTTGTGGCACAACATTGTGTTGTGATAGCTCACCAAATAAACATGCCAGTAATCATGCTATTTCTCATAATCATCCTGTTGCTAGTTCAGCTGAGCCAAATGAAAAATGGCTATGGTGCTATGACCATAAACTGATAAAGACTTATTAAGAATGAAAGATCCTCGTTTTCCAGAATTAACACACGGCCAAGTTACCAAACTTAAAGACTATGGTGTTATTGAAAATTTTATAGAACCAACAAGAGTATTTACACTTGGTGATAATCTTTATGACTTTTTCGTTATTCTGAAAGGCGCTATTAATATTAATGACCCTTATAACAATACTACTATTGTAAAACATGGTAAGTATGAATTTTCAGGAGATAGTGGAATGCTGTCTAATCGTGCTGCTCAATTTCATGCAGATACAATACCCAATACGAGCCTATTACGAATAAAACCTAATCGATTAAAAGAAGCGATATCTAAAAATAGTGATATCAGTGATGTTTTATTAAATGCCTTTCTATTACGTCAGCAGACGGTTCTATCTGAAATATCTGGTGGTTTAAAACTCGTTGGTTCTGGAAAATCTAACGCCACATATCGCATTAGAGATTTTCTAGAAAAAAATCATATTTGGCATAATTTCATTGACACAGATTCTGGAGATGAAGCCATTGAATTACTCAAGAATTTTAATTTATCTGAATCAGATTTACCCATTTTAATTAATAGTGATTCTAAAGTCTGTGTACAACCTTCGGTAGATGAACTTGCAAGATACAGTGGTGTATTGATGGATTTTGAAGATAAGGTTTTTGATGTTCTTGTTATTGGTGCTGGTCCTGCAGGTTTAGCAGCAAGTGTTTATGCAGCTTCAGAAGGTTTAGAAGTTGTCACTATTGATAGCGAAGCTCCAGGTGGACAGGCAGGAAAAAGTTCTAAAATTGAAAACTATTTAGGATTTCCAACAGGTATTTCAGGTGGAGATTTAGCAAATAGAGCTTATATACAAGCTCAAAAATTTGGATGTAATATTTCTATTCCGCATCGCGCAAAAAGCCTAGAATATAATCAAGACCATTTCACGGTTTGTGCCACTAACGATAAAGTTATAAAATCTAAATCTATAATTGTGGCGACAGGTGCAGCTTACAGGCGTTTACCAATTGATAATATTAGTGATTTTGAAGGCAGTGGTGTTTATTATTCTGCAACAGGTATGGATGTGAGTAATTGCATTGACCAAGCTGTTGTGATTGTTGGTGGTGGAAATTCTGCAGGACAAGCCGCCATGTTTTTATCTAACCATGCAAAGATGGTTTATGTAATGATTAGAGGCGATGATTTAGGTGCTAAAATGAGTGATTATTTAGTACAGCGCTTAGAAGCTTCAGAAAAAATACAAATTCTTAGAAATACTGAAATCACTGAACTTAAAGGCGATCATCATTTAGAATCAATTACTATTTCTAATAATGGAGAAAAGGAGGTTATGGAGGTTTCTAATGTATTCTCATTTATAGGTGCTCAACCTAATACAAAATGGATGGATGATGTTGTTATTACAGATGAAAGGGGATTTATATCTACTGGTGTTTCGCTAATTAAAAAAGATTTAACCACTTGTGATATCTACTCTAATCGTGAGCCTCAATCTCTAGAATCGAGCATTCCTGGGATTTTTGCAGTTGGTGATGTAAGACATGATTCTGTGAAACGTGTAGCTTCTGCCGTTGGTGAAGGCTCAGTAGTTGTAAGTATGATCCATCGTTACTTAAGTGATTTAAAATAGAGAATTCACTTTTTTGAAGTAATATTGTAGTCTAATGAGATTATGAGTATTATTTCAAAAGACATATCAAAAGCTGTTGCATTATTAAATTCTGAAGAATTAGTTGCCATACCAACCGAAACGGTTTATGGTTTAGCGGGAAATATATACAGTGAAAAAGCTATAAAATCAATTTTTGAAACTAAGCAGCGTCCATTGTTTAACCCGCTTATTGTACATATTCCTTCAGTAGAATATCTTTCAAAAATTGTAGAGTATATTCCTGAAAAAGCAAAATTATTAGCTGAGGCTTTTTGGCCAGGGCCAATAACTTTGGTTTTAAAAAAGAAGAATTCAATTCCAGATATAATTACTGCTGACAAAGACACTGTAGCTGTTCGTATACCCAATCATTCTTTAACATTAGAACTCTTAAATAATTTATCCTTTCCATTAGCTGCACCAAGTGCAAATCCATTTAGCAGTATTAGTCCAACCACTGCTCAGCATGTAGAAAACTATTTTAAAGATAATATTAAAATGGTTTTAGATGGTGGTGCATGTAAAAGCGGAATAGAATCTACCATTATAGGTTTTGAAAATGAAGAACCCGTTATTTACCGTTTAGGCTCAACACCAATTGAAGCCATTGAAGATGTCGTTGGCAAAATTGAAATAAAAAACAAAAAAGAAATTTCTCCTGAAGCTCCCGGAATGCTAGAACGTCATTATGCGCCAAAGACTAAAACTATCCTAACGAGCAACCTTTCAAAATCTATTGAAGAATATAGTAATAAACGTATTGGTATTTTAGTTTTTAATGATGTTTTAAATGATGACGCAATAGAATTCAAAGTTGTATTGTCTGAAAGCAAAAATCTTGAAGAAGCTGCATTTAAATTATATGATGCCTTACATCAATTAGATAAGCAAGATTTAGATATTATTATAGCAGAAAAACTCCCTGACTATGGTTTAGGTAAGTCCATTAATGATAGATTAAAACGGGCTACTAAATAGATTTCCTCATTTTACTGTAAGTAATCAAAAAATTAGCGTCTAAATTCTAAGTTCTCTTGAATATAAAAAGCAATGATGTTCAGATTTCTTATTGTAATTATAGGAGTGTTTTCTATTGGTTTAACTTACAGTCAAACCTGTTGCTCGGGTGGTATTCCTTTATCAAATAACATTGGTCTAGAGTTTTCTGAAGACCATAGTTTAATTTTAGGTTTAAGCTACGATTTCAATAATCTAAATACTCTAAAAAATGATTCTGAAACTTTAGATGATGATTCAAGATTAAGAACTACGCATTCTGTTTTAGTTAATGCTGGTTATTCGTTTTCAAAAAAATTATCAATTGAGGGCTTATTTACTTGGGTAAATCAAAGACGTATTATATCTCAATTTGACACTGAAAACTTAGATCAAACATATGGTATTGGTGATGCCATTGTATTAGCTCGATATAAGATTATAAATAACATAGAAAAAAACTGGAGTATTAATCTCGGATTTGGAGTTAAAATTCCTGTTGGCTCATCAACCGAAACCAACGATCAAGGTATAACCTTAAATGCAGATTTACAGCCAGGAAGCAACGCTTGGGATTTAATTTATTTACTAGGAGCTTCAAAAACATTTGATTTTAGACCAACCATGACATTTTCAACCAGAGTAGTTTATAGACAACCTGGTGAAAACACTACTTATTTTGGGAACTCCACATATCAATTCGGAGATGAACTTCAAGCTTACATAAGTCTTTCTGATCAGTTTATCATTAAAAAAACATTCATAAACCCTGGCATTACCTTTAAATATAGAAATGCTACTAAAGATCGAACTCTGGGATTTGATATCCCAAATACAGGTGGAGATTGGGTATTTATAATACCAAATTTTTCGATTCAACTATTTCAAAATGCATCATTTAATGCTGCTGCTGAATTGCCTCTATATTCTAGACCAGACGGTATACAATTAACACCAACTTATAGATTAACAACAGGACTTTTGTTTAACTTATTCAATAAACCACAAGCTCTTATCATAAATTAATTGCCATGAAAAATTTACAAACTTTACTAATAACTTTATTTGTTCTAATGCTTGTTGGCTGTAGTTCTACTGACTCTCCTAATAATGACAGTGGAGGCGGTATTACAGGAGGAAATGATGATGACGGCTCTGCGCCTAGTGATCCTTGGTCGATACCTGTAGGAGAGGTTAGAGATGGTGGTCCGGGAAAAGATGGAATTCCATCCATTGATAATCCAATGTTCGATATCGCCAGTAGTGTTAATTACTTATCTGATGATGAATTGGTTGTTGGTATAAAAATAGGCGATATGGTAAAAGCATATCCACATTTCATTTTAGATTGGCACGAAATTGTTAATGATGATTTAGACGGAACCAAAACAACATTATCCTACTGCCCTCTTACAGGAACCGCATTTGCTTGGCGAAGTAGAGCAAATAATACATTTTCAACTTTTGGAGTTTCCGGTTTATTATATAACGCTAATCTAATCTTATATGATAGGGAGACTGATAGTAACTGGTCTCAAATTTTGCAAGAATGTGTCAATGGAGAACTTTTAGGAGAAACTCCTACTAAAATATCTGTTATTGAAACAAATTGGGGTACTTGGAAAAATTCATTCCCAAATTCATTAGTCCTGAATTTAGAAACCGGTTTCGACAAGCCATATGGAAGCTATCCGTATGGTCCTTATAAAACTGATCATAACTTTTTTATTTTTGTCCCAAGTCCAATAAATACAGCTTTACCAAATAAAGAACGCATATTTGCAATAATTACAGAAAATAATAGATCTAAAGTCTATAGATTTTCTAATTTTATTGGCGGCAATGCTATTAGAGATAGTTTCTTCAATACAGATTATCTTATTGTCGGTAATGAAAACATCATTGTTGCCTTTAAAATGAGTGCTGCCTTTGATAACCTTACATTTACTTATGACTTTCAAGATTCTGAAATTTTCTTTGCGGACAATGAAGGTAATAAATGGAACATGTTTGGAGAAGCCATAGAAGGTCCAAGGTTGGGGCAAAAATTAGCACCCTCAAAAAGTGTTACAAGTATGTGGTTTGCCATTGCTGCATTTTTTCCAAATCCATCAATTTACATCCCTTAAGTATTAGTTTGTATATTGAATTTCTCTTGCTAGCATAACAAGGAAAAAAAAGCTACCTCAACGCTTGGTAATCCAATAGTTTATCGTAAATTTGCAAACTCTTTTTTAAAGAGGAATGTTTAATCTTTTGCGCTGTAAAGCGCAATAATAAATCAAATTAGTGTGGATACATTAAGCTACAAAACAGTTTCTGCTAACAAAGCTACCGTCAATAAGGAGTGGGTTTTAGTAGATGCTGAAGGACAAACTTTAGGTCGCTTAGCTTCGAGAGTAGCAATACTTTTAAGAGGTAAGCACAAACCTAATTTTACGCCACACGTTGATTGCGGTGATAACGTAATTGTTGTTAATGCAGAAAAAATCAACTTAACTGGTAACAAATGGACAGATAAAAGTTATATCCGTCACACAGGTTATCCAGGTGGACAAAGAAGCCTGACTGCTACTGAAATGTTTGAGAAAGACCCAACCAGATTAGTAGAAAAGTCAGTAAAAGGAATGTTACCTAAAAACAAATTAGGTTCAGTTCTTTTCAGAAATTTAACAGTTGTTTCTGGTACAGAGCATGCTCACGAAGCGCAAAAACCAAAAGCAATACAATTAAACGAAATTAACTAATGGAAGTAATTCACAAAATTGGCCGTAGAAAGACGGCTGTTGCTCGTGTGTATGTTGCTAAAGGAAAAGGCAAGATCACGGTGAACAAAAAAGACATGGCGGAATACTTTACTACTGGAACACTTCAGTACAAAGTAAACCAACCTTTAGCCTTGACTAACAATGATGGCAACTTTGATATTACTGTTAACGTATATGGAGGTGGTATCACCGGCCAGGCAGAAGCAATACGTTTAGGACTTTCTCGTGCAATGTGCGAGTTAGACCCTGAAAACAGAGCAATATTAAAGCCAGAAGGTCTATTAACTAGAGATCCAAGAATGGTAGAGCGTAAGAAATTCGGACAGAAGAAAGCGCGTAAGAAATTCCAATTCTCAAAACGTTAATATCCAAACAATATTTAATTCAGAGTCTGTTCATTCAGATTCTGAATTATCTTATTTTATTGAAATTTAAAAGATTCTGAAACGAGTTCAGAATTAAAAGTTTAGCATCTAAATGATTGAGGCGCGCGTAAGCAACCACTCAGCCATTGCTAATTTAACAGAACGTAAACTATTACAACATGGAAAAAGTAGAAGTAAAAGAACTACTAGAAGCAGGTGTACACTTTGGTCACCTAACACGCAAGTGGAACCCAAACATGGCTCCTTACATTTATATGGAGCGTAACGGTATCCATATTATCAACCTTTACAAAACAGCAGCAAAAATTCAAGAAACTTCTGATGCATTAGCTAAAATAGCAGCATCGGGAAAGAAGATTTTATTCGTTGCTACAAAAAAACAAGCTAAAGACATTGTTGCTGAAAAGGCAGCTGCTGTAAACCAACCTTACATTACCGAACGTTGGCCAGGTGGAATGCTAACTAACTTCGTAACTATTAGAAAAGCTGTTAAGAAAATGGCCTCTATTGATAGAATGAAGAAAGACGGAACATTCAACTCTTTATCTAAGAAAGAACGTTTACAAGTTAATCGTTTACGTGCTAAGTTAGAGAAGAATTTAGGTTCTATATCTGATATGACACGTTTACCAGGTGCTTTATTTGTTGTTGATATTATGCGTGAGCACATCGCTATTAAAGAAGCACAAAAATTAAATATTCCAATCTTTGCAATGGTAGATACTAATTCTGACCCACGTGAAGTAGATTATTTAATTCCTTCAAATGACGATGCTTCTAAATCTATTGATAAGATTTTATCTATCGTAACTTCAGCAGTTGCAGATGGTTTAAACGAAAGAAAAGCAGAACGTGCTGAAAAAGACGGAAAAGCTCAAAAAACAGAAGCGAAAGCAGAAGCTAAACCAGCAGTTAAGAAGGCTGAAAAAGCTCCAGTAGCAGCTCAAGAAGAAGAATAAATAACATTTATACAATATTAAAAGTCATTTAGTTCTTTTCGTTCGAAAATTAATTGAATGACTTTTTAAATTTTAAAAACTATGGAAAATACTGTAAAAGTTACAGCAGCAGAAGTAAACAAGCTAAGACAAGCAACTGGTGCTGGTATGATGGATTGTAAAAAAGCTTTAGTTGAAGCTGGTGGTGATTTTGATAAAGCTATCGAAGTTTTACGTAAAAAAGGACAAAAAGTTGCAGAAAAAAGAGCAGATAGAGATTCTTCTGAAGGTGCTGCTGTAGCAAAAATTAATGCAGATAACACTTCTGGTGTTGCTATCGTATTAGGCTGTGAAACAGATTTTGTTGGAAAAAATGAAAACTTTGTAAAATTAGCTAATGATTTAGGCGATATTGCATTAACCTGTAATACAAAAGAAGAATTTTTAGCTGCTGATTTTGGTGGTATGACCGTTGCAGAAAAGTTAACTGAACAAACTGGTGTAATTGGAGAAAAATTAGATATAACAGCTTTTGAAAAATTAGATGCACCATACGTTGGACAATACGTTCACATTAATAAAATTGCTGCTTTAGTAGGTTTATCTGCTAAAGTTGATAATGTTGAAACTTTGGTTAAAGATGTTGCTATGCAAGTAGCTTCTATGGGAGCAACTACTTTATCTTATAAAGATTTTGATCCTGCATTTGTCGCTTCAGAAACTGAAGCCCGTATTGCTGTGATTGAAAAAGATAATATCGAATTAGGACGTTTGGGTAAGACCTTAAAAAATGTACCAAAATATATTTCTATGGCACAATTAACTCCTGAGGTTTTAACTGCCGCAGAAGATGCTGCTAAAGCAGAATTAAAAGCTGAAGGGAAGCCAGAACAAATCTGGGATAGAATCTTACCTGGTAAGATGGAACGTTTTATTTCTGATAATACGACTTTAGATCAAGAACAATGTTTATTAGATCAAAAGTTTATTAAAGATGAAAAGCAAACTGTTGCAGACTACGTTAAGTCTTATGGAGATGTTTCTGTTGTAGGATTTAAAAGAGCTATTGTAGGATAACATGCCATAACTTTATATAAACCTCCAAATGTTAATTTGGAGGTTTTTTTATTTAATAAGAGTTTGAACTAAGCAAGTATATTCCTATTTTCGTGAATCAGCTGAAACCAATGAGAAAGAATACTAATAAATCGTTTTTAGAAAAACTATGGAATCGTAAAATACCTCAGTATTTAGGGACTTATTTGGCGGTTGGTTTTGGTTTGTTTCAATTTATTCAAAGCGTTATTATACAACGTTATGGAATCAGTGATATATGGCAAGACAGGTACTTGTTCATTTGGTTAATTTTGACTCCCGCAGTTTTTGTATTGGTTTATTTTGGATATCAACCTAATGGAAAAGAGGTCTATGAAAAAAAGAAATGGCCAAGATATTTTATAATTACTAATATTATTATAGGTCTAGGTATTGGTTTGTTTTTAATAAAAGGTAAGGACAAAATAAAGGATAGAGAAACCGAACTTATCGCTTTGGTTGATGAAGAAGGTAAAGAATTTAAAGCAATAGTACCAGACTTAAAAAAAGTTAAAAGTATTGCTCTATTTCAATTTGAAAACTTAACTGACAATAGAGAACTAGACTGGATGGGCGTTGCCATGTCCACACTCCTCGATTTTAATTTGGAGCAACGTCCTGAATTTTATGTGACTTCGAGCTTTGAATTAAGCCCACATTATCAAAAATTAGGTGTACCATTATTTACAACACCAAATATTGCTGTACAACGTAATATTTCTAAACAATCTAGAAACGACTATTTTACCAAAATTACTTTTAAAAAAACCGATGGTATTTATACCTTTTCAGGTGATTTGTACCAAACTAAAAACAATAAAAGTATTTTAAAAATGAATGTATCAAATGCTGATATATTCATAGCGTTAGACGCTATACGAGACCAAATTTTCGAGGCTATTTCTACCGATTATGATGTAAAGGATAGAGATTTAGCTAATTTTGATAATAATTTCACACTTCCTGCATCTGCCTTAGTAACTTCAAATGTAAAAGCATTAGAATATTATATTAAGTCTAGTATAACGCTATTTAAAAATCCAAGTGCTTTAAATGAATTGATCGCAGAAGGTAAAAAAGCTATAGAACTAGACCCTAACTGCTCCATGTGTTATTTAACTGTTGGTGGCGCATATTTTGGACAAGGAAATCAGGCAGAATCTTTAAAGTACCTTAAAAATGCTATAAAATATGGTGCAGCTTTACCAAAGCGTATGCAATTTTATCCTAAACAAATGTTTTATAGTTTACAGAACAACAGTGATGCCTTAATTAAATTATTAGAGTTTCATAAAGACTTATATCCTTATGACTTTAATACCTATAAGCTATTGCTAACACGCTATACAATTAATGGTGGCGTTGAGCAAGCTAAAGCCTTAATGCAAAAAGCTATTGAAAAGGGTAATAGAGAGCTTGGTCTTCTAGAATTATATAAGATACAAATAAGTAATAATGATTTTGACGATGCAAAGAGCTCTTTAGATCAACTAACTAAAGAATTTCCAGAACGCGAGCAAAACCGATTACTGTATGCCGACTTGTACGAAGAACAAGGAAAAATTACAGAAGCCAAAACCATCTTACTTAAAGAAGAATCCTTAGACCCTTTTAACACTAGTATTCAAAGACGAATTGCTTATTTAGATTTTATAAATCTTAATTTTGAAGACGCTTTAAAAAGGATAGACAAAGGTTTATCAGAAGCTACATCTTTATCAGACAGCTTAAGCTATATGAGGTCTAAATATAGTTATGCACATAGCATGGGCCAAGTAAACAAGGCTTTAAGTCTTATAAAAGACTATGAAGAATTAGCGATTAAGCAGCAACCCATAATTAATGTAATGTTTTCAAATTATACAAAAAAAACATTACTTTATCAATCTACAGGGCAATTAGAAGGTGTTGAGCATGTTATCGAACAGTTAGGAACATTTATGCCTAATAGCTATGACAACTTTAGGTGCGGTATTAATCTCCAAGCCATATATTATGGTTACCCGTTAGTTGGAGATACTTCAGATTACCTTTTGTGTAAAGATTTAGTATTTAAAACTCAAGGTGAAGGATTTGTGGATTTATTTAATCTTTCTAAGGCCTATATAGAGAAAAAATACTCAAAATGTATTGAGGTTTTTGAAAACAGTAGTGCTGATTTAGAAAAACTTATAGGCTTTAAGTTTTTTATTGCTGATGTTTTTTACAAAAGTGGTAATTCAAAAAGAGCTTTAGAAATAATGAGAAATGAGATCGCTAAAAAAACTCAGGACCCATTAAATTATCTAAAACTCGCAGAAATTTTAGAAAAAGAAGATAAAACCGAATCTAGGAAATATCTAGATATAACCCTTAGGTTTTTGGCGAATGCAGATGCTAACTACATTCCACTTCAAAAAGCAAAAGCTTTAGAGAAAAGACTAGGTGCATAAACCTTTAAAGGTTTGATGTTTTTTTCACTTTTACAGATGCTAATAATTATGTAGCTTTGTTGAACTTTCAAATCAACTTATGAAATATAAAAGAATACTGCTAAAATTATCTGGAGAAGCCTTAATGGGAAATCGTCAATATGGTATAGATCCAGAACGTCTATCTGAATATGCAAAGGATATAAAAGAAATCACAGAATTAGGCGTAGAAGTTGCTATTGTAATTGGTGGTGGAAATATTTTTAGAGGTGTTGCTGGCGCTATGAATGGTATGGATCGTGTTCAAGGTGACCACATGGGAATGTTAGCTACTGTAATCAATGGTTTAGCTCTACAAAATGCATTAGAAGATGCAGATGTTAAAACACGTTTACAAACTGCAATCAAAATCAATGAAGTAGCAGAACCTTTTATAAGAAGAAAGGCATTGAGCCACCTACGAAAAGGACGTGTTGTGATTTTTGGAGGAGGAACTGGTAATCCATATTTCACTACAGATTCTGCTGCAGTGCTTCGTGCTATAGAAATTGAAGCAGATGTCATTTTAAAAGGTACTCGAGTAGATGGTATTTATACCGCTGACCCAGAAAAGGATAGTACAGCAGTGAAGTTTGACCATATTTCTTTTAAAGACGTATTACTAAAAGGTCTTAAGGTTATGGATACCACAGCTTTCACGTTGAGTCAAGAAAATGAATTACCCATTATCGTTTTTGATATGAATAAAAAAGGAAACTTACTCAAAGTAGTTTCTGGGGAAAACATAGGAACTAAAGTGAATATTTAAATTTGGCTTAAATATTGATGAAACTCAATTAAATTTTAATACAATGGACGAAATTAAATTTATTATAGATACAGCTAAAGAAGCCATGGATGCAGCTATTAAGCATTTAGAAAAACAATTAGTTAACATTAGAGCTGGTAAAGCAAGTCCTGCTATGCTAGGTAGTGTAATGGTAGATTATTATGGTTCTCAAACACCATTAAGTCAAGTAGCAAATGTAAATACGCCAGATGGAAGAACCATTTCTGTTCAACCTTGGGAAAAAAGTATGTTGCAAGAAATTGAGCGTGGTATTATGGTTGCCAACATTGGTTTTAATCCTATGAATAATGGAGAAATGATTATAATTAATGTTCCTCCATTAACCGAAGAGCGTCGTAAAGATTTAGCAAAACAGGCCAAAGCTGAAACTGAAGATGCTAAAGTTGGTGTTAGAAATGCTCGAAAGGAAGCTATGAATGATATCAAAAAAGCTGATGTTTCAGAAGACCTACAAAAAAATGCTGAAATTGACGTACAATCATTAACCGATACTTACGTTAAAAGGGTAGATGACATTCTAGATGTTAAAGAGAAAGAGATAATGACAGTCTAAGTCTTTCTCATTAATATATCATCCCAAATAAATTGGGATGTTTTTTTATAATCAAAATCTTAATTAAAAAATGCTTAAGCGACTGTTTGTTGTTTTTATTTTAATATACGCAACAAGTAGTTTTGCTCAGTCAACACCTACTCAGAAAGATTCAATAAAAACAGTTCAGGATTCTATCAAAAAAAGTGAGTACCTAAAAAATATTGGAAATGGATTTTTACCATTTAAGTATTTTGATTTGGACTTACGTTATCTTGTAAAATTTAATCAGTATGAAGGTTTAAGGACTGGTCTCGGAGGAGTCACCAATGATCGCTTCTCTGAGTGGTTTCGCATTAACTCCTATGTTGTATATGGATTTAAGGATCATCGATTTAAATATAAAATTGGTGGAGGCTTTAGGTTAAACAAATCTACTAACACTTGGCTAAATTTTGCTTATACAGATGATTTATCAGAAACTGGAAGTTCAAAGTTTTTAACAGATAAACGCTTCTTTACTTTTTTTGAACCTCGTTTATTAAATATTGATTTATTTCACAAGTACATTAGTAAATCTATTTCTCTTGAACATAGAGTAAGTAATCATCTATTATCGGAGACTGAACTCTCTTTAAACAAGATTGACCCTACATATGAATACACTTATGTTTTAGATGGTGAAAATTATAAAACGTTTGATCTAAGTACAGCAAAAATGAGCTTACAATGGAGTCCTTTCAGTACGTTTGATGTTGTAGAAGACAGAGTAGTGACAGTTGTAAATGGATATCCAAAATTTACGTTGCAGTTCACCCAAGGTTTTAAATCTGTTTTGGGAAGTGATTTCAATTTTTCAAAATTAGATTTTAGAACTGTTCAGCAATTTAACTATAAAAATGAAGCCATTAGCAACATCACATTAGTAGCTGGTGTAGTTGGCGGAGATGCACCACTCACGCACTTGTATCATGCATATCCTAATAATATTAATAAAGAAACTATTTTACAACGTTTTTCTGTTGCTGGTTTAAACAGTTTTGAGACCATGTACTTTAATGAATTTTTCAGTGATAAGTTTACAACCTTACAATTAAAACATTATTTCCCAATTTTTAAAATTTCAGACCGTTTCAGACCACAATTGGTCCTAATTTCTAGATATGCTGTTGGAGATATGAATAGCATTGATAGACATCAAGACATTTCATTTGGAACACTTAATCACGTCTACTCAGAATCTGGTTTCGAAATTAACAAACTACTTTTTGGTTTTGGGCTAAGCTTTGCCTATCGTTATGGTGGATATCATCTACCCAATTTCGAAGATAATATTGCATTTAAGTTTACCTTCAATCTTTCACTTTAAACTAAATTATATTCCTGTTAATTATCTAACAAATCCTTAGGTTTTTTCTACCTTTGCCGCTCATTTAATTACTGAATGTTAAAACTATTTACCACAGGGTTTTGGGAAGCTATTGCGAGGTTAATTCTTCGTAATAAGATTTTCATATTAATTGCCATCATTTTGGCAACTGTGTTTTTTAGTATGCAATGGAAACATATGCGCTTTACATACACCGAAGCCAATATGTTACCAGACGAACACGAAGTTAATATTACATATAATGACTTTTTAAAAGTCTTTGGAGAAGAAGGTAATCTTATTGTTTTGGGAGTAAAAGACTCGAGTTTATTTTCCGTTCAACAGCTTAATGCTTGGAACAAGCTTGCAGATTCTTTTAAATCTTTTGATGAAGTTGAAACAGTTTTATCAATTAAAGATCTTCAGAAATTAGTTAAGAATACTAAAAAAGAACAGTTCGATTTAGAGCCTTTTATTAAAGACTCAATTTCTAGTACTGAGCAGATTGATACGCTTCAAGAGGAATTGTTTAAACAATATCCGTTTTACGATAACTTTTTATTTAATGCTGAAACAAAAACGATACGTACGGCAATCTATCTAAAAAAAGATATTGTCAATACCTCAGCAAGAAAAGATTTTATAATTGAAGTCCTTCAACCAAAAATAGATGCTTTCGAATCAAAAACCCAGTTAGATGTTCGTATATCTGGGATGCCCTATATTCGAACACTAAATGCTCAGAACATTGTCGATGAGATTCCTATTTTTATAGGAGCTGCTCTTTTGATTACATCTCTAATTTTCTTTTTGTTTTTTAGATCGTTCAGAGCAACATTTATTTCTCTAATTGTAGTATGTACCGGAGTAATGTGGACCTTCGGAATTATTGGCATTCTAGGTTATGAAATAACGGTTCTTACGGCTTTAATTCCTCCTCTCATTATTGTCATTGGTATTCCTAATTGCATTTTCTTAATCAATAAGTATCAGCATGAGGTTAAATCTCATGGTAATAAGGTAAAATCATTGCAGCGTGTTATTACTAAAGTCGGTAATGCAACGTTGATGACTAATGTTACCACAGCTTCAGGTTTTGCAACATTTATTCTTACCGAAAGTAAATTACTTAAAGAATTTGGTATTGTCGCTTCATTAAGCATATTAGCAATTTTTATACTTTGTTTACTTATTATTCCAATAATATATACGTTTCTTCCCTACCCTAAACAACGCCATTTAGAACATTTAAACAAACGGTGGATTGGTGGTTTTGTGAATTGGATGGAGCACATGGTAAAACACAAAAAAATTACTATTTATGTTACGGCACTTGTGCTAATTATTGCAAGTATGCTTGGAATAAACCAAATTAGAATTTCTGGTAGTCTAATTGAGGATATGCCTCAAGATAAAGAGTTCTTTAGAGATATTCGTTTTTTTGAAGACGAATTTAACGGTATTATGCCATTGGAAATCATGGTAGATACCAAACGTAAAAAGGGAGTCATGAAATTGGCTACTTTAAAACGAATTGATGAACTCGAAGAACTTATAGTTGAAACACCAGAATTATCAAAGCCAATATCTGTTGTAAGTTTGATAAAATATAGTAAACAAGCTTATTATAACGGCAATCCTAAGTATTACCAATTACCAACTAGTCAAGAAAATAGTTTTATCCTTTCTTATGCTAAAAACTCTAACTCTGATGTAGACTTACTAAAGAATTTTGTAGATAGTACAGGTCAATATGCGCGTATCACAACCTTTATGAAAGATATTGGTACAGACAAGATGGAGCGCATCGAAGAAAACCTTCAGAATAAGATAAATAAGGTGTTTCCTGAAGAACGCTACAATGTTATTATGACAGGCAAAGCTTTGGTGTTTCAAAAGGGGACTAAATATTTAGTGAGAAACCTAGTAATATCATTGACTCTAGCCATCTTCCTTATTTCATTATTCATGGCCTATCTGTTTCGTTCTTTTAGAATGATTATTGTGTCGTTAATCCCAAACTTATTACCGCTTTTAGTTACAGCAGGATTAATGGGTTATTTAGGTGTCCCAATAAAACCATCGACAATATTAGTGTTTAGTATCGCTTTTGGTATTTCTGTTGATGATACTATTCACTTTTTAGCAAAATACAGACAAGAATTACAAGCTAACCATTGGAAAATCAGAAAATCGGTATATGCAGCGCTTAGAGAAACTGGAGTAAGTATGTTCTATACCTCTATCGTATTATTCTTTGGTTTCTCTGTATTTACAATTTCGAGCTTTGGTGGTACTGTTGCTTTAGGAGCTCTGGTATCTGTTACATTGCTTTTCGCCATGCTTTCTAACTTGCTCTTATTGCCATCACTTTTGCTCTCATTAGAGCGTAATATTGCCAATAAAGAAGTGTTGCGAGAGCCTTCAATTAATATTATTCCTTCGGAAGATGATGAAACCGAAGATGACATAGAAAATCAAGAAGAAAATTTATAATAGCATTTCAAAATTATTTAAATCATGACAACAAAATCTGTAGCAGAACTACTATCACAAGATGTGACCTTGCAAGATGTTACCGTAAAAGGATGGGTAAGAACTTTTAGAGCTAATCGGTTTATAGCATTAAACGATGGTTCTACAATAAATAATATTCAATGTGTTGTTGATTTCGAAAATTTTGATGAAGCGCTTTTAAAGCGTATAACTACTGGAGCTGCTATTCACGTTACTGGTGAATTAGTAGAAAGTCAAGGTAAAGGTCAATCAGTTGAAATCGTTGTGAAAAGTTTAGATGTTTTAGGGGATTCAGATCCTGAAACTTATCCTATTCAACCTAAAAAGCACTCATTTGAATTCTTAAGAGAAAATGCTCATTTACGAACTAGAACCAATACATTTAGTGCAGTAATGCGCATAAAGTCTACATTATCTTTCGCTATACATAAGTATTTTACCGATAATGGATTTTACAATATGCACACACCTATAATTACTGGTAGTGATGCCGAAGGAGCGGGCGATATGTTTCGTGTTAGTACTTTAGATCCTAAAAACCCTCCATTGACTGAAGATGGTGAGGTAAATTATAAAGAGGATTTTTTTGGTAAAGAAACCAACCTTACTGTTTCAGGTCAGTTAGAAGCAGAAACTTATGCTATGTCTCTAGGTAAGGTTTACACTTTTGGCCCAACATTTAGAGCAGAAAATTCTAATACTTCTCGTCACTTGGCCGAGTTTTGGATGATTGAGCCTGAAGTCGCTTTTATGGATTTAGCTGGTAATATGGATTTAGCGGAAGACTTTTTGAAATCAGTTTTAAGTTATTTACTAGAGCATAATAAAGAAGATTTAGAATTTTTAGATAAACGCTTGCAAGATGAAGAGAAAAAATTGCCTCAAGCAGAGCGAAGTCCAATGAACATTATTGATAAAATTAAGTTTGTTGTTGACAATAATTTTAAACGCGTTAGCTATACTGAAGCCATCGATATTCTTAGAAATTGCAAACCTAATAAAAAGAAAAAATTCCAGTATCTTATAAATGAATGGGGAGCAGATTTACAATCTGAACACGAGCGTTTCTTAGTCGAAAAGCACTTTAAAAGTCCTGTAATATTATTTGATTATCCTGCGAATATTAAAGCATTTTACATGCGTTTAAATGAGCCAGACAATGAAGGAAGAGAAACAGTTAGAGCCATGGATATTTTGTTTCCAGGTATTGGTGAGATGGTTGGTGGTTCTCAACGTGAAGAACGTTTAGAAGTTTTAAAAGAGAAGATGAAAGCACTAGATATTCCAGAAGAAGAGCTATGGTGGTATTTAGATTTGCGTAAATACGGAACAGCTGTACATTCTGGTTTTGGATTAGGTTTTGAGCGTTTAGTAATGTTTGCTACAGGTATGGGAAATATTAGAGATGTTATCCCTTATCCAAGAACACCTCAAAATGCTGAGTTTTAAATAAAATATTAAACCTATTAGTTTCTATAACCTAATAGGTTTTTCTTATTTTTATAATCAACAGAAATTTTATGTCCCTAAAACAGTTTTTACAATTTAAACTATCACAGAAGCTATCACCTCAGCAGATTCAACTTATGAAGTTGATTCAGTTACCTACACAAGCTTTTGAACAACGTTTAAAACAAGAATTAGAAGAAAATCCTGCATTAGATACTGGCAAAGAATCTGAAGCTTCAGATGATAACATTGATGATTTTGACAATTCTACAGAAGATTACGATGACAATGAAACGATTGATGCAGATGACATCAATATAGATGAGTATTTAAGCGACGATGAAATCCCTGAATACAGAACACAAGCCAATAATTATAGTGCAGATGATGAAGATAAAAGTGTCCCATATGCTGCCGGTACATCTTTTACGCAACACTTAATCAATCAATTAAATACATTTAGACTTTCAGATCAGGAAGAAGAAATTGCCTATTTCTTAGTTGGTAGTGTAGATGAAAGTGGTTATATACGTCGTTCTTTATCAGATATTACTGATGACTTAGCATTTACTCAAAATGTTTTTACAACAGAAGAAGAAATTGAAAAGGTACTTAGCATTGTACATCAGTTAGATCCTGCAGGTGTTGGTGCGCGTAGTCTTCAAGAATGTTTAAGTATTCAGCTACATAGAAAGGAACAGCATCCAAATGTTGAATTGGCAACTGCAATCATCGATAAAGGCTTTGAGCAGTTTACTAAAAAACACTATAAAAAGTTAATGCATAAATTTAGCATTAACGAGGAACAACTTAAGGATGCGATTGAAGAAATAGAACGTCTTAATCCTAAACCTGGTGGTTCTTATGCTGGTAATAATAAAATTGTGGAGCATATTGTACCAGACTTTGCTATAAAGATTGTTGACGGTGAGCTAGAGTTAACATTAAATGGCAGAAATGCTCCTGAGCTTCACGTATCGCGAGAATACAATAATATGCTCAAGGGTTATAAAGACACTAAAGACAAATCTAAAGCGCAAAAAGATGCCGTGATGTTCATTAAGCAAAAGCTTGATGCTGCCAAATGGTTTATTGAGGCCGTAAGACAGCGTCAGCAGACTTTATTTGTGACTATGAGTTCAATTATGCACTATCAGAAGGAATACTTTTTAACAGGTGATGAGCGAAATCTACGACCAATGATTTTAAAGGATATTGCTGATGAAATAGAAATGGATGTTTCAACCATTTCTAGAGTAGCCAATAGCAAATATGTGGATACACCTTACGGTACTAAACTAATCAAAGAATTCTTCTCAGAGTCTATGACCAATGATCAAGGTGAAGAAGTTTCTACTCGAGAAATTAAGAAAATTCTTGAAACTGTAATTGAAGAGGAAAATAAAAAGAAACCTTTGACTGATGAGGCACTTTCTAAAATACTAAAAGAAAAAGGCTACCCTATTGCAAGACGCACAGTTGCAAAATATAGAGAACAATTAGACATTCCTGTTGCGCGTTTAAGAAAGGAGTTATAATAGTAAATTTGGATGAAGAATTTTATTTTAAAAGGCATTTCGTTTGTTTTTCATCCACTTATTATGCCTCTTTTGGGCGTTCTCTTTTATTTCTCTAAAACACCTCGTTTTATTCCTGAGCCTGTAATAAAGGCTAAGATTTTTTCAATAATTATTCTTACTATAATATTACCTATACTATTATTCTTCTTACTTAAAACAATTAATAAAGTAGATTCTATTTATTTAAAAAGTACAAAAGAGCGTTTAATCCCTCTGTTTATAAATTGTATTATAACTACATTGATTCTTATTCGAGTTTTAACATTGAAAGAAATTGTAGAATTATATTATTTCTTTTTAGGTATTCTTTGCTCAACACTAGCATGTTTAATTCTAGCAATATTTAAGGTAAAGGCAAGTATTCATATGATTGCCGCATCAGGCTTTTTTATGTTTGCTGTTGCTTTAGGCATTCACTATCAAATTAACATTAATGGTACGATTGCAATTATGATGATTATTCTTGGAGCTATTGCCACATCTCGATTACATTTGAAAGCACACACTAATCCAGAATTAATTATTGGTTTTTTTATTGGTCTATTTCCGCAATTTATACTTGTAAATTATTGGTTATAGAATATAGAACATCAACCCTATTTTAAGAGATTTTAGATTTAAAGCTTCATCGTCTAATTTTACACTGTCTTCGAATATAGTATTTAACCCATAGTAGACCTGAAAATTCCACGTGCCATAACCAGCACTGAGCGTTAAGCCATATTGAATTTTGTTAAAGCCATTTATATTACTTAAGTTCTGGTTGACTTCTTCACTCTTAAACTTTGAGGAATTGTAAAGCAAATAACCTACCTTAAAGCCTGTATATATTCTCCAAAAATTATAATCAGTTGTTGTCGACGTTCTCCAACGAACCTCTAATGGTATTTCAACTAAGTATGTCGTAAACTTATTTTTAGAAACATTGAAATTGTCCTCATTAATAATACTTAGTGCAATATCATCATTAAGTTCTTCAATCAATAAATTCTTTTGATTGTATGAGTTTGTAGATATACCTAAACCTAAACCAATTGCGAAATTTCTCCTTTCATTTATTGGCATGTCTCTTATAAACCCAAAATGAAAACCAGAAGAAAATCCGCTTTGAGAAATATCTTTAGGCTTATTATTTAACAAATTATAAGTGACTGAAGCGTAAAACTGATCTTCTCTGTAATTTTTATATAGTTCAGCTTTGTCAGTATCATCTACTTGAGAAAATCCTAGTTGCCCTATAAAAAAGATAAAAAGTAAAAATGTAAATTTCATGTAATAAAACTACAAAATCTTTAGATGAGATTACATAAAAAAACGCCCTGATTACACAGGACGTTCTATTTATAAAATTAAGAATATATAAATATTATTCTTCTAATTTTGCATTAGCAATGTACATTACTTTTAAAGCATTAGCTTTACGCAGTTCTTGCTTAATGTCTGAAACTAAGCCAGCATTGGTGTTTTTATCCACCTTAAGACCAACCACTACTTTACTTTGTAATTCTTCATTCAATTCTGCAATTCCTGTAAGGATAGAGGGCTTTACATCTTCTACACTAATAAAAGCATCGTTAAATTGAATTCGTGGCTCTTTCCCAAATTGACTAAATTGACTACTAGGCTTACCTGCATAGATAAAAATAGTTCTGTCTTTTTTTAATTTTTCAACTTGATCTGCACTTGGCAATATGTTTTCAATCATTAAAGAACTGTCTCTCATTACAGTTGCCACCATAAAAAAGAAAAGCAACATAAATACAATATCTGGTAATGAAGCCGTTGAGATTGCCGGCAATTCACCTTTACCTTTTTTTCTAAATTTAGACATATTCGTTTCTTTTAATTTTTATCAGGTTCTGCTTCAGATAATTTCAATGGAAACAATTTTTTAACTGTTTCTATTTGCTCGTTCAACTTCTCATCCTTTTTAAACTGATTCTTTTCTTTCTCTTCTAACATAGATTTAAATGATCTGTTAAAAAGACGCTGAGCTTCACGTTCTCTAAGTGTATTATAGGCAGCAACAAGTTCGTTCTGTACATCCATATACTTCTCGTACGTCGTCTCTCTATCGTGTTTCATAGAGATAATTGCTTTGTCCGGATGATCAGATGAAGATTCATCTCTTTTACCCTTACAATATGTACAAGACTCTCCAGCTGCATTTGTACTTCCACCATTATCTAAGAACTCTATTGCCGCTTGTCTTAAATCCTTTAATTGCATTTCTTCATCTTCTACTAGCAATTGGTTATGACGATTTATTAATACAGTGAATAAATTCTTCTGCTTAATAATTGGAGGCTCAACTTCTGAGTCATCAATAGGTGGCAAACTTCTTAATAATCCTTTGTCTTTCTCTATTGTGGTTGTCACTAAGAAAAAGATAAGTAATAAGAAAGCAATGTCAGCCATTGATCCTGCATTTACTTCGGGTGCTGATCTTTTTGCCATACTAATTTATTTAGAGATTATTTTTTTTACTCCTGAAAAAATCATGGTTATTGCAGCAACTGCTAACAATATATAGAAAGCTACTAAACCAGCGCCAACCATAGTAGATTGCCCATCTGTCGCAAAGGTATTATCTTCTTGCAACTCATACTTCATTGGATCACCTCCTGAAACAAGATATGCAATCAAAAGCACTGCTAAAAATGCACCAACACCTATCAAAGTGTTCTTTAGATTTGCTGTATTTGTAAATAGATTTTTTAATACAAAAAACAATACAAACAATACAGTTATACCTAATGTTATATATCCTATCCAAGCCATAGGCTCAAAGAGTCCATCCTCTCCGCCTGTTTTTATGGCTTCATCACCAGCTGCAATAATTCTAACCAGAGAAACAATTCCGATTAAACTTAAAACTGCGGCTACAATTTTTAATATTTTATGCATAATTGATTTCTATTTTTTGTGTCTTACTAATAAATCCATCAATGTGATAGATGCGTCTTCCATATCGTTTACAATACTATCTATTTTAGCAATAATATAGTTGTAAAAAATTTGAAGTATAATCGCTACAATAAGACCAAATACTGTTGTTAAAAGCGCTACTTTAATACCACCTGCAACTAAAGACGGTTGCATATCACCGGCAGCTTCAATTTTATCAAAGGCTTGAATCATACCAATTACAGTTCCCATGAAACCAAGCATTGGTGCCAAAGCGATAAATAAGGATATCCAAGATACATTCTTTTCTAACTGTCCCATTTGAACTCCTCCGTAAGCCACTACAGCTTTTTCAGCAGCATCAATATCTTCGTCTGCTCTATCTAAACCTTGATAGAATATAGAAGCAACAGGTCCTTTTGTATTTCTACAAACTTCCTTAGCAGCTTCAATACCACCAGAATTTAATGCATCCTCTACATTTTGAGTTAACTTTTTAGTGTTTGTTGTTGAAAGGTTTAAAAAGATAATTCTCTCTATAGCAATTGCTAATCCAAGAATTAAACATAATAATACAATTCCCATAAAGCCAGGGCCACCTTCAATAAAACGCTTTTTTAATTCTTGATGGAAACTCAAATCTTCTTCCACAGCTTCAGCTGTTTCTTGAGTTACACTTGTTACAGTTGCTGTTGTAGTTGCTAATGTTGTTGCATTGGCGTTAACAGTTCCGATAGCCATTAAACATGTTATGGCAAGGATAGAAAATAATCTTTTCATTGTTCTGAATCTTAATTTTATTAGTTAAAGTGTTAAAGATAAAAAAAATAATGTAACAATCGTTAAAATATAAGCAGAGAGGAAGGGATTCGAACCCTCGATACCCTTTTGGAGTATACACACTTTCCAGGCGTGCGCCTTCGACCACTCGGCCACCTCTCTGTAATTTTAGCTTAAAAATTACATTAGTGCCAAATAACAAAAAAAACTTTAAACGCTGAAATTAAATCTAATATTTTTAGGACATTTCTCCTCTTAGTGATGTTTCAAAAATAGTTTTGAAGTCCTTATCATCAACGTTCTCTCCTAAAAGATACATCAGTTTGGTAATAGCTGCTTCTGTAGTGATGTCTTTTCCAGAAATAACACCGATAGACTTTAATTGTGAACTAGTTTCATATTGTCCCATTCTAACACTTCCACCAGCACATTGAGTTACATTTATGATATGAAGTCCTTTGTCAATAGCTTCTTTTAATAAATCAATAAACCAAGATTCTGTTGTTGCGTTTCCAGAACCATAAGTTTCAATTATTAGCCCTTTTATTAATTGACTTCTTAAAACTGCTTCTAAAATTGGTCTAGATATACCTGGAAATAGTTTTAAAATACCAACATTGGTATCCATTTCTGTTCGTACAATTAAATCCTCTTCTGGTTTTGGTCGTCGTAGAAACTCGGTATTGACTTTTAAATGCACTCCAGATTCTGCTAAATAAGGATAATTAAGAGACTCAAATGCCTCAAAATGTTCAGCATTTATTTTTGTGGTTCTATTACCTCTATATAATTTGTATTCAAAATAAAGACAAACTTCTTTAATCGTAGGTTCTCCATTATTTCGTAAAGATGCCATTTGAATAGATGTAATTAAATTCTCTTTAGCGTCTGTACGTAAATCGCCAATAGGTAATTGAGAACCTGTAAATATGACTGGCTTAACGAGGTTTTCTAACATAAAACTAAGGGCAGATGCTGAATAACTCATGGTATCACTTCCATGTAATACAACAAAACCATCAAATTTTTGGTAGTTAGTATGTATAATTTTTGCAATATCAGCCCAATAATTTGGGCTCATATTCGAAGAATCAATCGGTTTTTCAAATGATATGGTTTCAATATTACAGTCTAAAAGACGGAGTTCTGGAATTTTATCTAATAAACTCTCAAAATCAAATGCTCTTAACTCTCCTGTATCGGCATCTTTAATCATACCAATAGTTCCACCAGTATATATTAGTAGTATGTTAGGCTTTTCTATCATTTTAAATTCCAAATATAGCTTTTGAGTTTTCTGTCGTTATACTTGCTATGTCTTGAACACTTTCTCCGTAAAGTTCGGATAATTTTTCTAATACCATATTTATGTAGGAGCTTTCATTACGTTTTCCTCTATATGGTTTTGGTGCTAAATATGGTGAATCGGTTTCTAAAACAATATGCTTTAAATCTATTTGATTAATGAATTGATCTATTTTACCATTTTTAAAGGTAACAACTCCACCAATACCTAACTTCATGTTATAAGATATTGCCTGATGTGCTTGTTCTAAACTTCCTGTGAAGCAATGAAAAATTCCGAAGAGGTCTTCTGATTTTTCTTGTTCTAAAACCTCAAAAATCTCATCAAAAGCTTCTCTGCAATGAATGACTATAGGAAGTTTATAGTTTTTGGCAAGGTTTATTTGATACTTAAAGGCTTCAATCTGAATATCTAAAGTGGTTTTATCCCAATATAAATCAATACCTATTTCTCCAACGGCGTAAAATTTTCTTTTTGCTAATTGCTTTTCAACATGTTTCAACTCCTCCAAATAATTTTCTTTTACGTGAGTTGGATGCAAACCCATCATTAAAAACACATTATCAGGAAATGCTTTTTCAAGTTGAAACATAGATTCTGTATAAGAAGAGTCTATTGCAGGAATGAAAAACCGCTTTACATTGGCATCTATAGCTCGGTTAATCATCTCAATTCTATCGGTATCAAAAGCTTCACTATACAAGTGAGTATGTGTATCAGTAATAATCATGAAGCAAAAATAACCGTTTAAATATTATATTTACAAAAATTCTATAAATGGAAACATTAAAGGACTTCCTTATAAATAAAGGGTATTCCAAAATTAAACTTAAGCTTACTAAAACTAATCATTTCGAAATTAAGGCCTCAATTAATGACGTAAAGGGTCAGTTTATTTTAGATACAGGAGCCTCGAGCAGTTGTGTGGGATTTGAAGCTATTGAACGTTTTAATCTTATTGTAAAAGATTCTGAAATAAAGGCTGTAGGTGCAGGTGCATCTGACATGGCTACTAAAATCTCAAATTCTAACCATTTGAAAATTGGTACTTGGAAAAAAAATCGTATTGCATTAATTCTATTTAATTTATCACACGTTAACACAGGGCTTATTAACCACGACGCAGAGCCCGTAGATGGTATCATTGGCGCAGATGTTTTAAAAAAAGGAAAAGCTATTATAGACTACGAAAAAAAATACTTGTATTTAAAGCTATAAGAAATTTCATATGCTGAAGATTCTTATTATCTTTAGATATTATAGTTGAATTAATAGCAAAATGAGCCCAACCATCATAATTGCTGATGATCATCCTTTGATTCTCAGAGGTCTTCAGGAATTTTTAAATGAAAAAAACTTCAATGTTTTGGCGAGTGCAAAAAATGGAAAAGAAGCACTTGCCTTAATAAAAGCTCATGTTCCTGATATAGCAATTTTAGATATTAAAATGCCTTTCTACACAGGTTTACAAATTGCAGAGAAATGTAAAGCTGACAATATACCTACAAAAATTGTCCTCATTACTTTTGAAAAAGACGAGATAACCTATACTAAAGCGAAAACATTGGGTATATATGGATATGTTCTTAAAGAATTTGCCCTTGAAGAAATAGAAAATTGCATTGCATCTGTAATTAAAGACAAAGCATATTTTAGTCCTGAGCTTTTAACTTTTCTCGAAGTAAATAACGTGCCTGAAAAATTGAAGGTTTTAACGGAATCTGAAACTAAGATTTTTAAACTCATTGCTGCTAATAAAACTGCTACAGAGATTGCCGATGAGTTATTTATTTCGGTAAGAACTGTAGAAAAACACAAAAGTCATATTAGAACCAAACTTGCATTAGACTCAAAATCAGCGAGTTTATACTTATTTGCTAAAGAAAATTTAAAATATATCTAAATATACGTAGTTCTACGTATAGTATTGCATTGATTTATTTAAGAACTTTACCATGTTATTAATTAAGGGTTAATAACGAGCTATTAGTTAGTTCTTAGGGGATTATTTGAGCCTCGGACATTGTTCGAGGCTCTTTTTATGGAATTAACTTACAATTTTGTATTAAAAAAGTCAAAATATACGTAGTTCTACGTATAGTATTGCATTAAAATTATTCGGAAATTTACATCAGCTATTAATCAAAGCCTCAGATTAAATTCTTAAAAGCTCTGGATTAGCTTATGATTCAGAGCTTTGTTTAAAAAAAATTAGTTTTATGGAAACAATGAAAAACAATACCTCAAAAAGCGATAGAATATTTATAGTGCTTTTAATTATAAGTTCTGTAATTGTAATATCCGCCAATATAGCTGTTAATTTTTTTAGTTAATTTTAGTTAGTTATACTCTTGTTAGTTAGGAGTAAAAAAGCGCAATTCTAATTAGAATTGCGCTTTTTAAGTTTTGTTAAATAATAGACCTACATCTCTAAAGCCTTTTTCACATTATTATCCATTAATAACTCTTCAGGATTCTCTAACGCTTCTTTTACAGCTACTAAGAAACCAACAGACTCTTTTCCATCAATAATTCTATGATCATAAGACAAAGCGACATACATCATTGGATGTATTTCAACCTTACCATCAACAGCGATTGGGCGTTGTATAATATTATGCATTCCTAAAATTCCACTCTGTGGTGGATTAATAATTGGTGTAGATAACATACTGCCAAATACACCTCCATTAGTTATTGTGAAGGTACCTCCTGTCATTTCATCTACAGTAATTTCACCTTCTCTTGCTCTTATAGCTAAACGTTTTACTTCAGATTCTATACCTCTAAAAGATAGGTTTTCAGCATTTCTAATTACTGGCACCATTAATCCTTTTGGACCTGATACGGCAATACTAATATCTACAAAATCATAAGATAACATCTCTTTTCCGTCTATCATCGAGTTTACTGCAGGATACATTTTCAACGCTCTTACCACTGCCAAAGAAAAGAAACTCATAAACCCAAGACTTACACCATGCTTAGCTTTAAAGTCTTCTTTGTATTGTTTACGTAATTCAAAAATCGGAGTCATGTTAACCTCATTAAATGTGGTTAACATAGCTGTTGTATTTTTAGCTTCGACCAAACGTTCCGCAACCTTACGGCGTAACATTGACATTTTACTTCGTGATGTACCTCTGTTTCCACCTGTTGGAGTTCCCATTGAAGGCACAGCATTAACGGCATCCTCTTTAGTTATTCTTCCATCTTTCCCAGTACCAGTAACAGTGTTAGCATTAACTCCTTTCTCTGCTAATACTTTTTTAGCGGCAGGACTTGGAGTACCAGAAGCATAGGTTTTTTCAGAAGGATTTGGTGCCTTTTCACCTGTATCTTTAGTTTCTTTTTGCTCCTTCGCAAGTTCTTTTTCAACACCTTTTTCATTACCTCCTTCGTCACCACCTTTATAAGTTGTTGAAGCTTCGGCTTTTGGTTCTGCACTTGTATCAATTAAACAAACCACGGCACCTACCTCAACAGCATCACCTTCTTCTGCTTTTAACGTAATCGTTCCGCTTGCCTCTGCTGGTAATTCTAAAGTTGCTTTATCACTATCTACCTCAGCAATAGCTTGGTCTTTTTCCACATAATCTCCATCTTCAACTAACCATTCTGCAATTTCCACCTCAGTAATCGATTCGCCTGGTGAAGGCACTTTCATTTCTAAAATCATGGGCTTTATTTTATTTAAGCTCTAATTTGAGTTGTATTAATTCTTTATCTCTGGTTGTTTTTGGTTTTATCAAAAACGTAATCTATAACTTGTTGATGTCTAATTTTAGAACGAACAGAACTACCTGCGGCTGGTGCACCATATGGTCTTCTAGTTGCTGCTCTAAATTGTTTAGCTTCATCTAAATGCATTAATAAATGACTATAAGCTCCCATATTTCTTGGTTCTTCTTGAGCCCAAACTATATCATCTGCATTTTTATATTTTGCAATAACTGCTCTTATTTCTTTTGCAGGAAGCGGGAATAATTGCTCTACTCTAACAATTGCTACGTCTTCTCTTCCCAGCTTTTCTTGTTCTTCTAATAAATCATAGTAGAATTTACCAGTCACGAAAATTAAAGATTTTACTTTATTAGCTTTCGCATTTGTATCATCAATAAGCATCTGAAAACTTCCATTTGCAAATTCATCCACAGTTGATACCACCTTTGGATGACGTAATAAACTTTTTGGTGTAAATACAATTAAAGGCTTTCTATAATTTGCCTTCATTTGTTTACGCAATAAATGAAACATATTCGCAGGTGTTGTACAATCTGCTATGAACATATTGTCTTTTGCACACATCTGTAAATAACGCTCCATTCGACCAGATGAATGCTCTGCACCTTGACCTTCATAACCATGCGGTAACAACATTACCAAACCATTTTGGGTCTTCCATTTATCTTCACCCGAAGATATGTATTGATCAATCATTATCTGAGCTCCATTACTAAAATCACCAAATTGTGCTTCCCAAATGGTTAGTGTATTTGGACTTGCCATGGCATAACCATAATCAAAACCTACAACACCATATTCTGATAATAATGAATTATAAATATTGAATTGACCTTGATTTTCTGAAACATTTTTCAGTAAAATAATCTCTTCTTCGCTATCCTCAACTTTAACAACTGCATGTCGATGAGAGAATGTGCCACGCTCAACATCTTGACCAGAAATTCTAACATCAAAGCCTTCGGTTAGAAGAGAACCATAAGCCAAATGTTCTGCCATAGCCCAATCTAATCGATTTTCATCAAACATAGTTTGACGCGATTCTATGAGTCGCTGAATTTTACGAATAAACTTTTTATCAGAAGGAAGGTTAGAAATAACCTTAGTAATATCTTTTAGAACTTTTTTAGAGACAGTTGTGTCTACTTGTTCTATCATTGTATTTTCAGTAACTCGTGTAAAACCTTTCCACTCCTCTTGCATAAAAGCGGTAATTTCGGTTTTATCTTCTTTACGAGAGTCCTCTAATTTTTCCTCTAACGATTCTTTATACTTAGTCTCAATATGTTTTACGTAACCTTCAGTTATAACACCTTCATCAAGTAATCGTTGTGCATAGATATCTCTTGGGTTTTTATGCTTTGCAATAGCTTTATATAGTAATGGCTGGGTAAATTTCGGCTCATCACCTTCGTTATGTCCATATTTTCTATAACCCAATAGATCTATAAATACATCGCGCTTAAACTTCATTCTGAAATGTAACGCAAAAAGTGCTGCATGCACTACTGCCTCTGCGTCATCAGAATTTACATGTAGTACAGGGGATAAGGTTACTTTAGCTACGTCTGTACAATATGTACTAGATCTTGCGTCCAAATAATTAGTAGTGAAACCAATTTGATTATTGACTACTATATGTATGGTACCGTTAGTCTTATAACCATCTAATTTTGCCATTTGCACCACTTCATAAACTAAGCCTTGTCCTGCAATAGCCGCATCTCCATGCACAACAATAGGAAGTACCTGAGATGCATCTGTAATTTCATCTTTATCTTGTTTAGCTCTAGCTATACCTTGCACAACAGCTCCAACAGTTTCTAGGTGTGATGGATTGGGAGCAATATTTAGGTTTATCTTTTTATTATTGTAAGTCTCACGATTACTGGTCCAGCCTAAGTGGTATTTTACATCTCCGTCAAATACTTTTTCCTCGTAATCTTTACCATCAAACTCGCTAAAAATGTCTTTGGCAGATTTTCCAAAAATATTGGTTAATGTACTAAGGCGACCTCTGTGCGCCATACCCATAACAAATTCCTTTACACCTTCATCTGCCGCCTTCTCTATAATGGCATCTACAGCAGGAATTAAAGATTCGTTTCCTTCTAAAGAAAAACGCTTTTGACCCACATATTTTGTATGAAGAAACGATTCAAAAGAAACAGCTTGATTCAATTTTTTTAGGATATACTTTTTCTCGTCAGAAGTAAATATTGAGTGATTATCATTGACATTTAATTTCTTCTGTATCCATTCTATTTCTTCTGGCTTGCGAATATACATATACTCCACACCTATTGAATCGCAATAAATACTTTCAAGATGGTCAATAATATTTTGAAGTGTCGCTGAGTTTAAACCTAATATCTCGCCCGCAGAAAATGTAGAGTTTAAATCGCTTTTAGATAATCCAAAATTTTCAATTTCTAGTGTTGGAGCATACTTACGTCTTGCTCTTACAGGATTGGTTTTTGTGAAGAGATGACCTCTATTTCTATAACCATCAATAAGTTTTACAACCTGAAATTCTTTTTGAATATGTTCTGGTATTTGTGCAGAAACGCCTTCAACTATTTCGCCTTCCATTCCGTAGCTTTCTGAACCAAAATCGTAACCTTGAAAAAAGGCACGCCAACTAGGTTCAACAGAATCAGGATTTTTAAGGTATTGCTCGTATAAATCAGCAAAATATGCTGTATGTGCGGCGTTAAGAAAGGAATATTTATCCATTATTTTTTATGAGACGTTATCGTTTCAACAAAATTTATTCAAAAATACAACTTTTGCTAAATATAGCTTTGGTTTTATTATATTTATAACAATTAGAAAATAACAATTCTCGATATGATAAAGTTTAAATCAATTAGTATCAAAAAATCTATAATACTTAGCCTTTTAACCGTTTTTTTTATCACATTTTCATTTTCTCAAAATAATTCTGACAATCAATCTAGTTTTTGGAAAAATGTACAATTCGGAGGCGGTATTGGTTTAAACTTGGGGGATGGCTTTTTTAGTGGTGGATTAGCACCTGCTGCTTTGTACAGACATAACGCGTATGTTTCTACTGGTGTAGGCCTCAACTTTCAATATAGCTCACAACGCGATGTGTTTAAATCCACAGTTTTGGGTGGAAGTATAATCGGCTTATTTAATCCATATCCAGAACTACAAATCTCTACTGAGTTTGAACAATCGTATGTTAGTAGAAATTTTGATGAACAGTTTGTAAGTAATATAGATGATAGCTATTGGTATCCTGCATTATTTTTAGGTGCTGGTTACAGAAGTGGAAATGTAACATTTGGTATACGCTATGATGTTTTATATGATGAAGACAAGAGCATACAGAATCAAGCTTGGATGCCATTTGTTCGATTTTGGTTTTAATCTATAATGGCAGAACTGACTTACCATCTTTTATGTGTGAAGCTAAATCATGCAGACTAGTTTTACCTAATCTCTTAATGATTTTTTGCTTTTCAAAATATACTAAATGATGAAGTGAACAAGGATTATTACTATCACATTCTTTTAGGCTCAGTAAACAAGAGTTCATCCTTTCTTCCCCATCTATTGCTTTAACTATATCACTAATCTTTACTTGTAGATTTTCTTTACTTGTATAAAAACCACCTTTGGGTCCTTTAGTTGATGATATAAGATTTTTCTTTGATAAAACCTGCAATATTTTAGCAATATATGCTTTGGGGACGTTTATAGGATCTGCAATATCGTTTATAACAATTTTCCTTTTTTCTGAAGAATGAACTGCTAAGTAAAGAGTTGCTTTTATTGCGTATTTAGTAGAATTAGAAAACATAAATTTATTTAATCATTTACCACAAATATAAAAAAGACTTTTTTGTCTTAAATATGATTTTTATCATATTTTAATCACTTTCTCACATCTATATTTGCCTCATACTAAATTTTAGATGCACATGAAAAATTCACTAAAACTATTAACCTTATTTATAACCCTATTACTATTTAGTTGTGGAGGAAACGATAAAAAAGACGAGCCTTCTTATGGTAAAAAGGAACCTGTAAAAAAAGAGATTAAAGAACCTGCCTCTAAACGAATAGATTTAAATAATAAAGGCGTAGGCCCTGTCACATCCATTGACTTAGGACTAGTAGTTGATCAGGATATGGCCGCACATGGCAAAGAAGTTTATGACAAAATGTGTACAGCTTGTCATAAAGCTGAGAAAAAATTTATTGGTCCTTCGCCAAAAGGAATCTTACAACGTCGTTCACCAGAATGGGTAATGAATATGATTTTAAACCCAGAACAAATGGTTAAAGAAGATCAATTAGCCAAAGATTTATTAATGGAATTTAATGGCTCTCCAATGGCAAATCAAAATTTGACCAGAGAAGAAGCTAGAGCAGTACTTGAATATTTTAGAACACTCTAAACTTCAATAATTATACTAAATATAAAACCAATGAAAACACTAATCAAATCATTATTTTCTGTTGTGCTTTTACTATGTTTTGTTGCTTGTAATAGCAATTCTAAGACTTCTGAAAACACAACAAATGATACTAAGACTAATGAAGCTAGTACAGAAAAGACTGGACAAGCTTTTATTAAGGACGAAGGTGGAACACCGAACGCATTACAATTAGCAATACAATCTGAAGACCATTCAACTTTAGTTGCTGCAGTACAAGCAGCAGGAGTAGAAAATGCTTTAGTAAATGTTGGTCCTCTAACTGTATTTGCTCCTAATAATGCAGGATTCGCTAAAATAGATGAAACCACACTAAATGATTTACTAAAGCCTGAAAATAAAAGTAAGCTGGCTTTTATATTAACGAATCATGTTGCTCCTGCTAATTATCCTATTGAAACACTTAAGAAAAATGCTGTAAAAAACAGAAAATTATATATGGCTTCTGGTAAGTATTTAGAGGTCGTTGAAAAAGATGGAGACATATTTGTCGACGGTGTTAAAATTATAGCCACTGTCAACGTAAGTAATGGTTGGGTTCATGTCACTGAAGATGTCATTTTACCCAAAGACTAATAAATCAACAACTAATAAAATCAAAATAATATGAATAAAATAGGCAAATATTTATTGGGTATTTCTGCACTTATCTTTATGACAAATTGCGGTAATAACAATAATAACAGTAACTCTGGCGCTATGTCTTCTAGCAAGGCAGAAAAAGTATATGTTGCACCAGGTGAACATGACGAGTACTATGGTTTTATGTCTGGAGGCTATAGCGGAAACCTTACTGTTTATGGCTTACCTAGTGGTAGAATGCTTAAAGAAATTCCTGTGTTTTCTCAATTTCCAACGTCTGGCTATGGCTATTCTGAAGAAACTAAACCGATGTTAAACACTTCATTCGGATTTGTACCATGGGGAGACTCACACCATCCAGATATCTCACAAACTAAGGGTGAATTAGATGGTAGATGGATTTTTATTAATGAAAATAACACACCACGTATTGCACGTATTAGTTTAGAAACATTTGAAACTGAAGAGATTATTGAGCTCCCTAATAGTGCAGGTAATCACGCATCTTCATTTGTAACTGAAAATACGGAATACATTGTTGCAGGTACGCGTTTTGCAGTACCTAATCCTCAACGTGATATGCCAATAAATGAAATGAAAGGTCAATTTAAAGGCCCTCTTTCTTTTGTTAGTATTGCTGATAATGGAAGAATGAATCTAGAATTCCAATTAAATATGCCAGGATTCAACTATGACTTAGCACATCCTGGGCGTAATAAATCTCATGGTTGGTTCTTCTTTACAAGTTACAATACTGAAGAAGCAAATACATTGATGGAGGTTAATGCTTCACAAAATGATAAGGATTATATAGCAGCCGTTAACTGGAAAAAAGTAGTAGAATATGTTAAAAATGGTGGTGGTGAGAAAGTTGCTGGTACTTATGCGCATAACGTTTATGATGAAAAAACACATACAGCCATATCAACAATGAAAGAAGGTGTGATTTCTATCAATCCAAAGGATGTTGAAGGTGCCGTTTTCTATATTCCAATTCCAAAATCACCTCATGGTTGCGATGTTGATCCATCTGGCAAATATATTATAGGTAGTGGTAAATTATCAAGAGATTTAAGTGTGTATTCATTTGACAAAATGTTAACAGCAATTGAAAACAAAGATTTTGTTGATGATGCATACGGAATCCCAGTATTAAGCTATGAAAACACATTGGCAGGTACTGTGGCTGCTGCAGGATTAGGTCCTTTACATACAGAGTTTGACGGAAAAGGGAATGCCTATACAACCTTTTTTATCTCTTCTGAAGTGGTAAAATGGAAACTAGGCACTTGGGAAATATTAGATCGACAAAAAACATTCTATTCTGTTGGTCACCTAATGATTCCCGGAGGAAACTCAAGAAAACCTTTTGGTAAATATATGGTAGCCTTAAATAAGATTACTAAAGATCGCTACTTACCAACTGGACCTGAGTTAGAACACTCTGCCCAATTGTACGATATTTCTGGAGATAAAATGGAATTGCTTTCTGATTTCCCAACACATGGTGAGCCTCACTATGCAGCAGGTATTAGAGCTGATATCATTAAAGAGAAGAGTAAGAAATATTATGAATTATCTGAAAATGAACATCCTTACGCTGCCAAGAGCGAAAGTGAAGCTACCGTAACACGTAATGGTAATGAAGTACATATTAGTATGACAATGATTCGTAGTCACTTCTCACCAGATAATATAGAAGGAGTTAAGGTTGGAGATAAAGTATATCTGCATATGACTAATCTAGAACAAGATTTTGATGTTCCTCATGGATTCTCAATAATTGGTGCCAATACATCTGAGATTTTAGTAATGCCAGGACAAACCAAAACAATAATTTGGGAACCAAAACGAGAAGGTGTTTGGCCATTTTATTGTACAGATTTCTGTTCTGCGCTACACCAAGAAATGCAAGGTTACATAAGAGTGTCAGGAGCAAATTCTAACACACCAATTAAGTTTACATTAGATGATGAATAAAAAAAGCGCAGTTAAATAGTTTTAGTGTTAAAAATGTTATTTAACTCATATTTGGGCGAGTAGAAATAACTCGCCCATTTTTTTAAAACAAATTTATATGAAATCCGCAAGTATAATAATGATAATAGGTTCTGCTCTATTACTGGGACTATTTGTATTTCCATTATGGAGTATAACACTCGAAGCACCACAATATCCGAGTGGAATTGGAATGAACATTCATCTCGATGGACTTCAAGGTAAAGAAAAACATGATCTCCAAAATATTGATGGTCTTAACCATTACATTGGTATGCGCAAATTACCCAAAGCAGACGAAATGTGGGAGTTTAGTACATTTCCAAAAGTAATAGGTAGCATGGCTGCACTAGGAATTATAATAGGTTTAATAGGTTTATTTAAATTTATTTCACCAAAATGGTTTCTAGGTTGGTTGATCCTTATGATAATTTTGGGTATCTTAGGTATGTACGATTTTAATGCGTGGATGGTAGATTATGGTACTAATCTAGATCCTAAGGCTATTATGAAAATGACAGATGCAAACGGTAATCCCTTAAGCTATAAACCACCTTTATTTGGCACTAAGAATATTCTAAATTTTGTAGCACATTCTTATCCACACAAAGGAGCATACATGATGGGTTTTGGTATGTTCTTAACTTTTGTAGCCTATTGGATAGGAAATAAAAAAGTAAAATCTTTAAAAGCATGAAACGTATTGTCTTATTCCTAATTCTCTTTGTAATGTTTGGGTGTAGTAAAACGCCTCAACCCATAAATTATGGAACAGATATGTGCAATTTTTGCCAAATGACTATCGTCACAAAAACACATGCATCACAAATGGTTACAGATAAAGGCAAACAATATAAATTTGATGCTATTGAATGCATGGTTAGATTTTTAGGTGATAAGCAAGAGCTTATAGAGGAAAGTAATCTCTTGATTACTAACTATAAAAAACCTGGGGTAATGGTAGATGCAAAAACAGGTGGTTATGTTATTTGTGAGGAAATCACAAGTCCTATGGGAGCAAACTTAACAGGTTTTGCATCTTTAGAACAAGCTAAGACAAAAATTAATAATCCTAAAGCAGAATACTTTGACTGGGAAGGTATTTTTAAAAAACTGAACTAAATTCATACTATGAAAATACAGTTAAGTATTCTTCTATTTTTCATCTCAATCTGCTTTACAACAGCTCAAACAGTTACAGTTTGTAAAGATGGTTGTGATTTTAAATCTATTCAAACTGCTGTAGATAGTTCTAAAAGTGGTGATCGCATATTTATAAAAGCTGGTCTTTATAATGAATCTAACATTATTATATACAAAAAATCTCTTCATATCAATGGTGAAGAAGGCACCATAATTGATACGCAAAATAATGGCTATGGATTTTCAGTAGAAGCAACAGATATTGTTATTAAAAATCTAACTATTAAAAATATCGAGGTTAGTTACACTAAAGAATTTGCTGCGATATTACTTTTTAAATCTTACGACTTTGTTATAGAAAATATTACTGTAGAAAATGCGTTTTTTGGTTTTTTAATTCAAAAATCTAAAGATGGTCTTGTACATAATAATGTTATTTCTGGAGAAGGTAAAGCTGAAGCAGATTCTGGTAACGCCATTCATTTATGGCATTGTGAAAATGTGAATATTACTAATAATGATGTAAGACGAATGCGCGATGGCATCTATTTAGAATTTGGAAGTAATGCATATATATCCGATAACTATTCTACAGAAAATATGCGCTATGGTCTACATTTTATGTTTTCAAATAATAATACTTATGAAAACAATATCTTCGAGGCTAATGGCGCAGGAGTAGCTGTGATGTTTTCTAAGAAGATAAAAATGTATAACAATATCTTTAAGAAAAATTGGGGAACAGCTTCCTATGGTATTCTTCTAAAAGAAATTAATGATGCCGAACTAAAACATAATATTTTTGAAGATAACACTATTGGCATTAATGCAGATGGAACAAACCGAATAACATATACTGAAAATACCTTCAAAAATAATGGCTATGCGATAAAAGTACATGGGGCATGTTATGACAATATTTATTCAAAAAATAACTTCTTGTATAACTCTTTTGACTTATCATATTCTGGCAACCTAAATTCTAACAAATTTGAAAATAACTATTGGAGCAATTATACGGGTTACGATTTAGATAAAAACGGTATTGGAGATATACCTTATAGACCTGTAAAACTCTTTTCGTATTTAGTAAATCGTACACCAGAAAGCATCGTATTACTGCGCAGTCTTTTTATAGACATTATCGATTTTTCCGAAAAAGTATCTCCTGTTTTTACACCAGAAAACCTCATTGATAACCAACCTCTAATGAAGCAAGTTAAATGGTAGAAATAACCAATTTATATAAAAAGTTTGGTAAAAATGATGTCCTCAATGGCATCGACCTCTCCATTAAAGAAGGTGGTATTTTTGCTGTACTTGGGCCAAATGGCTCTGGGAAAACTACGATTATAAAAACCATACTTGGTATGGTGATTCCTGATCGTGGAAGTATTAAGGTTTTTAACACTGACGTTAAGAACAATTCAGATTACCGTCATCAAATAGATTACTTACCTCAGATTGCTAATTTTCCGAGTAACTTAAAAGTCAGTGAACTTATTAAAATGATTAAGGATTTAAGAGGCAAGACTGATGCAGATCAAAACCTAATAGAGAAATTTAAACTAGGGCCATTTTTAAACAAAAAACTTGGCACTTTATCTGGCGGTACTAAGCAAAAAGTTAATATCGTTTTAACTTTTATGTTTAATAGTCCAATTATCATTTTAGACGAACCAACTACTGGTTTAGATCCGATTTCATTAATACGATTAAAAGAGCTTATTGAAGTAGAAAAATCAAAAGGTAAAACGATCTTAATCACGTCTCATATTATGAGTTTTGTTGAGGAAGTTGCCGATAAAATAGTTTTTATTCTCGAAGGTAAAATTTACTTTAAAGGCAGTATTGCCGAATTAAAAACAAAGACGAAACAACAAGATTTTGAGCATGCCATTGCTAACATTTTAACCGAAAACCATGCTTAAAATATTAAAATATAGTTTTTTTGATTTAATGCGTAGTAGCTGGAGTTACGTCTATTTTGCATTTTACCTTTTATTAGGAATCGTCCTCCTTTTTCTTAACAACGATTTATCTAAAGCCGTAATAACACTAATGAATGTAATCATTGTTTTAGTACCACTTATAGGAACTATTTTCGGCGTCATGTATTACTATAATTCTAAAGAATTTACGGAGTTGCTGTTGGCACAACCGTTAAAACGGTCTTCCATTTTTTTAGGGCAATATTTAGGAGTAGCTATTTCACTTTCCATGAGTCTAGTTCTGGGTTTAGGATTACCATTTATTGCGTATGGATTATTTAAATCTAATGCTATTTGGGACTTCTCACTATTATTAGTAGTTGGTGTGTTTTTAACCTTCATATTTAGTGCTTTAGCTTTTAACATAGCACTATCTAATGAAAACAAAATTAAGGGATTCGGTTATTCGATATTAATGTGGTTATTCTTAGCCATAATTTATGACGGATTGTTTTTAATGTCACTAATATTATTTGAAGATTACCCACTAGATAAAGTGTCTTTAATAGGTACCATGCTTAATCCTATTGATTTATCCAGAACATTAATTCTTTTGAAGCTAGATATCTCAGCATTGTTAGGCTATACAGGAGCCGTATTTAAACAATTTTTTGGCACTAGTTTTGGCTTAATTATATCATTTTTAGCACTTACTATTTGGGTGGTGTTACCAATTTTAAGAATTGTCTTTAAATCGAAGAAAAAAGATTTTTAATTATGAAGAAATTTAGCTCGTCAATAATATTAATTGCCATCTTTTTTATGGCTTTTCATTCATGTAAAGATGAAAGCCATCCGATTAATACCGAAACAAAAATTCAGTTAGAAGGACTCACACTAAATAACAATGAAAAATGGGTTGCCAACGAAGAAACTCATGTCGGAATGAAACGGATAGATTCCATTCTTAAAAACAATACATCAAAAGATGGAAAGGTATTAGGTAACGCGCTTTCTAAAGAAACCAGCCACATCATTAAAAGTTGTGATATGACAGGTGAAGCGCACGATCAACTTCATGTTGTTTTAGTACCTATTTTAGAGGAAATCACCGAAATTAAAGATTTAGAAAATACAGCTCAATTAAAGTCTAAAACCGATTATTTAAAACGTTTAGTTAAAATATATTTCGAATTCTTTACAACCTAGTTAAGAATGATTAGCCTTATACCACACCTTTTGCCACTCGCGTTGAAGAATTAAAAAAGTAACATCTTCAGAGAGTTTAAAAAGGTCTTCCCTATCAAGTGAACGAATCCTTTTTTCAGAAACATCAACCTGATAAAGTAGATTGAGGTAGTCTGAAAATTTATTCTGAATGAGATGAAAAACAGTTTCTTGTAAGACTAACTTCAAACTAATTGGTAAGATTTCAGTATCTAATTCTAAATCTATATTAGCAAATAACAAATCTTTATTAAGTTGAACGATAAGCTTATGATAGAGATTTAAATCATTTACTTCTGCTATTAAGTCTTCAAAATTAGAGGGTAATGGCATTACACACGTCTATTCATTAGTTGCTCGCCAAACAATCTTAAAAGTTGTTTTTTATCTTCCGAAATATTTAATGTTTTCAAAACAGTAAAAGCTTTATTGGTATAATTCTTTACAGCATTTTGAGTTGCTTCTGAAGCACCAGAATTATTAAACAACTCCTTTACAGATTCTACTTTATTACTATCGGAAATTGAACTGCTTGACATGTTCTCAACAAGATTAGTCTTTTCACTCTCCGAACCAAGTTCTAGAGTTTTAAGATATAGATAGGTCTTCTTATTTTCTAAAATATCACCACCAACCTGCTTTCCGAATGTTTCAGGATTGCCAAAAGCATCTAAATAGTCATCTTGTAATTGAAAAGCTATACCTAAATATCTACCAAAATCATAAATAGCATTTTGGTCTTCATTTGAAGCTCTAGCAACAATAGCGCCCATTTTCATAGCAGCACCCACTAAAACTGCTGTTTTATATTCTATCATTTTTAGATATTCTTGAATTGTAACATCATTACGTGTTTCAAAATCAATATCGTATTGCTGCCCTTCACAGACTTCTAATGCTGTTTTACTAAAAAGTTTTGCTAATGCCTGAAATGTGCTTGGTTCATAGTTTTCAAAAAGCTGATACGCCAAAATCAACATGGCATCACCAGATAGAATTCCTGTGTTTAAATCCCATTTTTTATGTACTGTTTCCTGACCTCTTCGCAAAGGTGCTTCGTCCATAATGTCATCATGCACTAAAGAAAAATTATGAAATACCTCAACCGATAATGCAGCATCCATAGCGTTTTGAGCAGTTTCGCCAAAGACTTCTGAAGTCATTAAAGTTAAGACTGGTCGCAGTCGCTTTCCTCCTAGTCTTAATATATAATTTATGGGTTCATAAAGATTCTTAGGCTCTTTAGTTACTGCAAAATCCTCTAAATATGTAATAAAAGATTTTTGATAGGCTTCGATGTGTTCCATAAGACAAAAATAATGCTTTAAACATATTTTAAGCTAATGTTAGGTATGTTAAAAAATCATTAAAACTTTGGAAACTTTTTTGGTTTTTAAAGTTTCCTATTGTAATTTTGCTCAAAATAAAATTGATTCCTATTCGTCGAATCTTAAAAATGAAAGAAAAAATAATAAATAAATCGGTAGATCTTTTTTTAAACCTTGGCTTTAAAAGTGTCACTATGGATGACATTGCCAATGAAATGGGTATTTCAAAAAAAACGATTTATCAGCATTTTGCAAATAAGACAAAACTAGTTGAGGCTACCACCTTACATGTTTTTGAAAACATTTCTCATGGTATAGATTGTATTTGTGAACTAGACAAAAATCCTATTGAAGAAATATATGAGATTAAAAAGTTTGTAATGCTCCATCTTAAAAACGAGAAATCGTCACCTCAATATCAGCTTCAGAAGTATTATCCGAAAATTTTTGCAACACTAAAGCAAAAACAATTCGAAAAAATGTTAGGCTGTGTTTCCCAAAATCTTGAACGTGGAGTATCACAAAATCTATACAGAAAAGAAATAAACATTGATTTTATGGCTCGACTTTATTTTAATGGAATGCTCTCTTTAAAAGATCACGACATCTTTCCTATTGAAAAATTTTCAATGCATATGTTGATGGACAATTACATAGAGTATCACTTAAGAGGTATCTCTACACCTAAAGGTATTGAGACGCTTACAGAATTATTAAAAACCAATAAAAATTAAAATACTTATGAGAAAAACACTCATACTAATACTAAGTCTAATTTTCTCTTCCATCGGGTTTTCGCAAGATGAACCCACCAGTTTCACACTTCAGGAGGCTATAGATTATGCATTGGAAAATAATAGACAAGCCTTAAATGCAGCTAGAGACATTGAAGCTGCAAAACAGCAAAAATGGGAAACTACTGCAAGTGGTCTACCTCAGCTTAGCGGATCGATAGATTATCAAAATTTCTTAAAACAGCAAGTCTCTGTTATTCCTGCTGAATTTTTTGGTGGTAATGCTGGAGAGTTTACGGAAGTCATTTTTGGCACAAAACAGAGTGTAAATGCCTTTGCTACTTTAAATCAAAAAGTCTTCGATGGCTCTTACATTGTTGGACTTCAGTCTGCTAAAGTATTTTTGGAAATTTCAGAAAATGCTAAATTCAAAACCGATTTAGAAGTTAGAAGAGCAGTTATTGATGCTTACGGAAATGTACTCTTAACAGAAGAAAGTGTAAAGATTCTTAAGAGGAATATAGAAACGGTAGAAAAGAACCTTTTTGAGACCCAAAAAATATATGAAAATGGATTGGGTGAGGAAGAAAGTGTAGAACAATTACAAATAACACTTTCGGATTTAAGAAGTAACTTAAATAATGCGGAGCGCCTTAATACGCTCTCATATCAAATGCTAAATATCACTTTAGGATTAGATGTTTATAACGATTTGATTTTGAGCGATAATCTTGAAACGCTTACTCAAAAAAATATTTCACTCTCGCTTTTAGAGATTGAAAACAATCCGAAAAGCACTATAGATTTTCTTATTGCTGAAAATGACACTAAAGCTAAGGAACTTATGGTAAAGCTCGAAAAAAGTAAAGCATTACCAACTCTAAATGCATTTTTGAATGGAGGATATTCTGCCTTTGAAAATGAATTCACCTTTTTTAATAGTGATCAGCAATGGTTCGGTTCATCATTATTAGGTCTCAGCTTAGATATTCCTATTTTTAGTTCTGGTATGCGAAATGCTTCAACTCAGCGAGCTAAGATAAATCTCGAAAAAGCCCAAACTGTACTTTCTGAAACAGAACAACGTATAAAGTTTGAGATTTCGGCTGCAAAAAGCAATTATCAATTCGCTATTGAAGACTATGAAAACAAAAAGCGAAACTTAGCACTTGCTGAACGTATAGAATCTAAAAATCAAACCAAATTTTTTGAAGGCATTGGCTCTAGTTTTGAATTAAGACAAGCTCAGACTCAATTATATATAGTACAGCAAGAATTATTACAAGCTATGCTCGATGTTATCAATGCTAAAGCAGAACTAGAAACCATAACCAACAAAACAACCAACTTTTAAAATATATCATCATGAAAAAAATATTTAGTATAATCCTTCTAGCCACACTAGTATTAGCTTGCTCAGGCGAAAAAAAACAATCCATTGAAGAACTAATAACTACGGACAATGCTGAAGCTATTCAAAAGCGAAAAGATGAATTGGTTAATGAGCAACAAGCACTTGTTGTGCAGATTAAACAATTAGATGAAAAATTGGAGAGTATTAGTCCAGATCGTAATATCCCACTAATAACAACTATAAAAGCAGAAGTTGAAGAATTTAAACATTATTTAGAGTTGCAAGGAGGTGTAGAAACTAAGCAGAATATTGTGTTGACACCAGAAATGCCAGGCATCCTAAATAAAGTTTATGTAAAGGAAGGAGACAGAGTATCTAAAGGTCAGTTGTTAGCTAGAATTGATGATGGTGGGTTAAGTCAACAAATTTCATCTGCTCAAATACAAGCAGATTTAGCTAAAACAACTTATGATAGGCAAAAACGTCTGTGGGATCAAAAAATAGGTAGCGAAATTCAATTCCTTCAAGCTAAATCAACATATGAGAGTTCTCTAGAAATGGTAAATCAGTTAAAACAACAATTAGGCAAGTCTAATGTAAGAGCACCTTTTTCAGGAGTGGTTGATGATGTCATTACGGAACAAGGGAGTATTGTTGCCGCTGGTCAATCAGAATTAATACGCATAGTGAATCTTAATAATATGTATATTCAAACTGATATTCCAGAAAGTTATATAACAAGCATTACAGTTGGTAAAGAAGTAGAAGTTATGTTTCCTGTTTTAGGAAAAACGATATCATCTAAAATTAGACAAACAGGCAATTTTATTAATCCCGCAAATAGAACCTTTAAAGTAGAAATTGATGTACCAAATAAGGATAAAACTATTAAACCTAATCTAACAGCTCGATTAAAAATTAATGACTACACCAACGATAAAGCTATTTTAATTCCTCAGAGCATTATTTCTGAAAATGCTAATGGTGACCAATACGTATATATTCTTACAGATAAAAAAGAAGACAAGGCTACTGCTAAACAAGTGATTATTGAAACTGGCAAAACTCAAGGCGATCAAATTGAAGTGCTGTCTGGTTTAGAAGGTAATATTGAGATAATTAAAGAAGGTGCTCGTAGTGTTAAAGATGGGCAATCAGTAAAGATAATCAACAAAGACTAATAACCAATGACTCCAAAAAAGAAAAACAAGAAGAAGGTCGATAAAGAATTTGGTTTATCGTCTTGGGCTATTAATAATAAAACCACAATGTATGTGGCCATTGCACTAATACTATACCTTGGAGGCTCCGCATATTTTAGTATGCCAAGAGAGAGTTTTCCAGAGATTAGAGAAACGAAAATTTATATCAGTTCGTTATTCCCTGGAAACACAGCTGAGGATATAGAAAAGCTGATAACAGATCCATTAGAAGATAAACTCAAAAACGTGAGTAACGTGGTTGAGATTACTTCTACATCATCTGAAGATTACTCAATGGTTGTTGTTGAGTTTGATGAAGATTTGACCGTAGAAGCTGCAAAACAAAAAGTTAAGGATGAAATTGACAGTGAAACCTCAAGTGAAGATTGGCCAACATTTAATGGTGCCAAAGTAGAGCCTAATGTTTTTGAGTTGAGTATGTCTGAAGAAATGCCAATTCTTAATATTAATATTTCAGGTAATTATACTGTGGAGCGGTTAAAGGAGTTTGGAGAATATTTAGAAGAAGAGATTGAAGACCTACCAGAAATTAAGAAAGTAGACATAAGAGGTGCCCAAGAAAAAGAAGTTGAAGTTGCTGTAGACGTTTATAAAATGATGGCTTCTAAAGTAAACTTCAATGAAATTATAGATGCTATTGGTAATGGTAATATGACCATGTCTGCAGGTAATTTTATTACGAGTGGACAACGCAGAACTATAAGAATAATAGGCGAGATAGATAATCCTGAAGAACTCCAAAATTTTGTTGTGAAGGCTGAAAACAATAACCCTATTTATCTAAAAGATTTAGCTACAATAACATTTAAGTCTAAAGATAAAACAACGTACGCAAGAGAGTTTAATACAGAAACAGAAGAAGGGGATGCAGTAGTAATGCTAGATGTTAAAAAACGTGCAGGAAAAAATATGGTCGCTGCAGCAGAAAAAATTGAAGCCATTGTAGCAGATGCTAAAGCTAATGTATTACCAACTAATTTAAAACTGACAATTACCAATGATCAATCTTCCAAAACTATTGGACAAGTAGATGACTTAGTCAACAACATCATATTCGGTATCATCTTAGTAGTAACCGTTTTAATGTTCTTTTTAGGATTTAAGAATGCACTTTTTGTTGGTTTTGCAATACCAATGTCAATGTTTATGTCCTTAATGATTCTGAATGCTTTAGGTTACACAATGAATACTATGATTCTTTTCGGATTAATTATGGGCCTTGGTATGTTAGTAGATAATGGAATTGTAGTGGTAGAAAATGTATATCGATTAATGGAACAAGAAGGCATGAGTCGTATTGAAGCCGCGAAAAAAGGTATTGGAGAAATCGCATTTCCAATAATTATTTCAACAGCGACAACAGTTGCTGCTTTTATTCCGCTAGGCTTATGGCCTGGATTAATGGGACAGTTTATGATTTATTTCCCGATAACATTATCAGTAGTGCTTGGTTCTTCATTACTAGTTGCCATTTTCTTTAATTCAGTTTTAGTCTCACAGTTTATGACAATCGAAGACAAGGATATGCCTTTAAAACAAATCATCACAATATCTGCAATTGTAGGTGGAATCGGATTATTAATAATCTTATTTGGTGGTGCTTACAGAGGTTTAGGAACTTTAATGATATTTACTGCTATAATGTTGTGGGTATACAGGTTGATACTACGAAAAGCAGCAAATAAGTTCCAGACCAAGACATTAGTACGTTTAGAGAATTTTTATGAACGCGTATTAACAAGTTCGTTAAGAGGTTGGAAACCTCAACTTATAGCCTTTGGAAGTTTAATTTTATTCCTTTTAGCCTTTGGAAGTTTTGGGGCTTCTGTAGCAAGTCAGCGTACCAAAATTGAATTTTTTCCAGACAATAAACCTAATCAGATTATAGTTTACATTGAATATCCTGAAGGAACTGACATTGAAAAAACAAATACAATAACTAACGAAATTGAAGCCAAAGTATATGACATCCTTAATGATGATGAATATATAAAGGACGGTCAAAACTTCTTAGTAGAAAGTGCAGTTGCTCAAGTTGGTGAAGGTGCAGGTAATCCACAAACCGATGGCGGATCTGCGGCAGAAATGCCACATAAGGGTAAGATTACGGCTTCCATGCGAGAGTACAAATATCGTAATGGAAAAGATAGTGAGCTTTTACGCCAAAAAGTTCAAGAAGCTTTAACTGGTATTTATCCAGGAGTTCTAATTTCCGTAGAGAAAGATCTTAATGGTCCACCTGCAGGAGCACCAGTAAATATTGAGCTAGAAGGTAATGATTATGACGAATTAATTGACGTAGCTGAGCGCATGCGTGAATTTATTAACTCTAAAAATATAGCCGCAATTGATGAATTGAAAATTGATGTGAACAAAGACAAACCTGCAATGGAAGTGCTTGTTGACAGAGAAAAAGCTGGAGAACTTGGTGTAAGCACTGGACAAGTTGGCCAACAGTTGAGAAATTCATTATTTGGCGCAAAAGCTGGAATCTACAAAGAAGAAGGTGATGATTATGACATCTATGTGCGCTTTAATGAAGATTTACGTTATAACACAAGTGCCTTATTTAATCAGAATATAGTGTTTAGAGATATGGCGTCTGGCCAAGTCAAAGAAATTCCTGTATCTACTGTAGCAAAACAGAAAAATAATTCTGGCTTTAGTGCTATTAAGCATAAAGACACAAAGCGCGTCGTTACTGTATATTCTGCCTTAGCACCAGGTTATACTGATGCAGGTGCTGTGGTTAGTCAGGTACAAAATGAAATGAAAAATTTTGAAGGCTTGCCTTCAAATATCAAAATAGATTATACTGGTCAGATTGAAGAGCAAAATAAAGAGATGGCATTCTTAATGGGAGCATTCTTTACTGGTTTAGGTTTAATTTTCTTCATATTAATATTCCAATTCAACTCGGTTTCAAAACCAGCAATTATTATGATTGCCATTTTCTTGAGTTTAATTGGTGTATTTGGAGGTATCGTTATTACTGGAGACTCGTTTGTTATATTAATGACTATGATGGGAATTATTTCCCTCGCCGGAATTGTTGTGAATAATGGTGTTGTACTGCTCGATTATGCTCAGTTATTAATTGATAGACGAAAGCAAAACCTAGATTTAGATGATTCAGAATATTTACCAAAAGATGAATTATTAACACAAATCATTAAAGCTGGTAAAGCTCGTTTAAGGCCTGTTATTTTAACTGCAATTACCACCATATTAGGATTAATTCCTTTAGCGATCGGTCTAAATATTAACTTCTTTACCTTATTCAGTGAGTTTGATGCCAACATCTATCTTGGTGGTGACAATGTAATATTTTGGGGACCATTAGCTTGGACTGTTATTTATGGCTTATTCATAGCTACGTTTTTAACACTAATAGTCGTTCCTGTTTTATTTTATTTAGCAACCACATTCAAAATGTATTTAAAACGAAAGTTTAACTCCTCAGATTCTGTTGTATCAGAAGAGTTAATTCCTCAGGGAGTATACAATATTGATAGTAAAATAGACTAATTAAAATGAAACTATAAGACAATAAGCTTTTGATATAAGACCCTTATTTTAGAGAATTAGTGAAATTTTATTAAAAGCGATAAAAGCCTCAGCAATTGTTGAGGCTTTTTATTTTTGCTATCTTTAAGTGAATTGTATAATAATATGCATATAATTTTATTTGTTTTCATACTCTTTTTTTCAATATTAAGCTATGGTCAAAGTGAAAACCTGGTTGATATTACTTGGCGTTGCACAAATATTGTAATCAACGGAGATATTATAGAAGCACCTAGCAATGATGAAGTTGTAAGGGTTGTTCTACAGATGATTCAAGATAATGACACAGACACAGATGATTTTGCAAGTAATGTATGCAACAGTTTTACTTCTAGTGACGGTATAGTTACATACAACGACCCAGAACCAACATTCTCAGTTTCTGCATTTACTCAAACATTGAGCATTTGTGGATATGCTGAAAATGACTTTTTTGAAAACAACTATTTTGGCTTTTTTTATGATAATACAAATATTCCTTTATCATATGATATAAATAATGTAAATGATCTAAATACGTTAACTATTACAGCAGCTAATGGAGATACTGCTAATTATGAAGAGTTTGTTTTGAGCATAAAAGACAACTCATTAAAACAGACAAGCATATCCCCTAATCCTGCAAAAGAAAAGATTAATATAAATTCTAACATTAATATTATTGATAAAGTCGAAATATACTCAATAACAGGTCGTATTATAAAATCATTAAATCAACCTAATTCTGCCATTGATATATCAAATATTTCAGAAGGAATTTATATTATCAAAATCTTTAGCTCTAATAGTTTTATCATCAAACGCTTTGTAAAAAACTAAACTGCCACAAAAGCACTTTTACAACTTTATATTACTAATAATAATGCTAAATTTGCAACCTATTATAGTTAATATATTATCAATGTATAGAAGTCATAATTGTGGTGAATTAAGAGTTACTCAAATTAATACAGAAGTTACACTTTCTGGTTGGGTTCAAGGAATAAGAGATAAAGGATTTATGATATATATCGATTTACGAGATCGTTATGGTATCACACAATTGTACTTTGATGAAGAGCGAACTGCAAAAGACATTATAGAAAAAGCGTCAAAATTAGGACGTGAATTTGTAATTCAAGTAAAAGGTACTGTTATTGAACGTGCTTCTAAAAATCCAAATATCCCAACAGGAGATATTGAAGTTTTAGTTTCAGAACTAAACGTATTAAATGCCTCTTTAGTTCCACCTTTTACCATTGAAGATAAAACAGATGGAGGTGACGATTTACGTATGAAATATCGCTACTTAGATATTCGTCGTAATCCGGTAAAAGAAAGCCTAATCTTTAGAGCAAAAGTAACTCAAGCTGTTAGAAATTACTTATCTAATGAAGGCTTTATTGAAGTTGAAACACCGTATTTAATTAAATCTACACCAGAAGGTGCACGTGATTTTGTAGTGCCATCTCGTATGAATGAAGGTGAATTTTATGCACTTCCACAATCACCTCAAACCTTTAAGCAGTTGCTTATGGTTGGCGGTATGGATAAATATTTTCAGATTGTTAAGTGTTTTAGAGATGAAGATTTACGCGCAGACAGACAACCAGAATTTACACAAATAGATTGTGAAATGGCGTTTGTTGAGCAAGAAGACATTTTAAACGCTTTTGAAGGCTTAACACGTCATTTGCTAAAAGAGGTTAATGATATTGAAGTAGAAAAATTTCCTAGAATGCTCTACGAAGATGCGATGCGTTTATACGGAAACGATAAACCAGATATTAGATTTGGTATGGAATTCGGTGAACTAAACGAAGTAGCCCAGCACAAAGATTTTAATGTTTTTAACTCTGCAGAATTAGTAGTTGGTATTGCAGTACCTGGTGGAAATTCATATACAAGAAAAGAGATTGACAAACTCATTGATTGGGTAAAACGTCCACAGGTAGGAGCTTTGGGAATGGTTTATTCAAGATGTAATGATGATGGTAGTTTTAAATCTTCGGTTGATAAATTTTACGACCAAGAGGATTTATCTCAATGGGCAGAAGTAACTGGAGCAAAACCTGGAGACTTAATTTGTGTACTTTCTGGAGAAACTAATAAAGTGAGAACTCAATTAAGTGCCTTACGTATGGAATTGGCAGAACGTTTAGGCCTCAGAGATCCTAAGGTGTTTGCACCACTTTGGGTTATCGATTTTCCATTATTAGAATTAGATGAAGAAACTGGTCATTATCATGCCATGCATCATCCCTTCACCTCTCCAAAACCAGGACAAATAGAATTGTTGGATACAAATCCTGGAGACGTAAAAGCTAATGCTTACGATTTAGTATTGAATGGTAACGAAATTGGAGGAGGATCAATTAGAATTCATGATAAAGCTACTCAAGCTATTATGCTAAAACATTTAGGCTTCTCGGAAGAAGAAGCAAGAGCACAATTCGGATTTTTAATGGATGCCTTTGAATATGGAGCTCCGCCACATGGTGGTTTAGCTTTTGGTTTAGATAGATTGGTAGCCATTTTAGGAGGGCAAGAAACAATTAGAGATTTTATAGCGTTTCCTAAAAATAATTCTGGACGAGATGTAATGATTGATGCACCTGCACCAATTGACGAGGAACAACTAGAAGAACTGAGTCTAAAACTTAATTTAAAATCATAATATTCTAATCCTGCTTTCGCAGGATTTTTTTATTAATTTTATAGAATTAATCTTAAAATTAAAAGCCTATTTCGCAAATTTTTAATTTCGAAATGGATATATTTCTGAGTGTCAACTTATATTTATAAGTGTAAACAAATCATTAAATGAAACCTATTCACGTCATCACACTCATAGCTTTCTTGGCTTCTATAATAAGTATCACTTGCGGATTAATATTAGATGTTGAATATGCTCCAAAGCTTGTTGGATTTGGTGTTGTAGGTTTATTTCTAGTAGTTTTTCCACTATTTTCATACTACCGATGGAAAGGAAAAGATGTTAAGGATTATATGCTTACCAAAGAAAACCTTGACAAAATGAGAGAAAATCAGAAAAAGAATAAGATTTAGTTTCAAAAATATAGTAATCGAAAAAGATGTTGTTAATCCCTCTATTAACAGTGTTTCTCGTACAAGATGAGAAATTAATTTTAACTCATTAACTGTCAATATTTTAAAATAAAACAATTTATTAACATTGGCGTTGATTAAAATATTATCTTTGCACTTTAATTTTATATTTATATTTATAATGACTGGAACAGTTAAATTTTTTAATGATTCAAAAGGATTTGGATTCATTACCAACGAAGAAACAGGAAAAGACATCTTTGTACACGTATCAAACCTTAATGGCGTAGAATTACGCGAAGGTGATAACGTAGAGTACACAGAAGAAGAAGGAAGAAAAGGAATGGTAGCTGCAAACGTGCAGGTACTGTAAGTATATATCTTATAAGTTTCAACGCTCAACCCATGGTTGAGCGTTTTTTTTTGTTCTAATTTTTGGCTGATAAAAAGCTTATTGGTAAATCGTTTTTAACAATCTTAACAATATAATAAGGCTGTGTCATTACAGTTGTTGCCATACCTTCTGGCGATTTATGACTTATATTCACTTCAATATTTTCGGAATTTGAAGCTATATCTAATTCTATACTATGACCACCTGTTGATTTTACCTCATCAAAAACAGCGACAACTCTATATTTTGAAAAATCGATTTCTGATTCAGAAAATCCACCAGATATTTTGTTAACGCTGTTCATTCTTGCCATTAAATCTTGCCAATCACTATCGTTTGTAATTACACTATTTTGTTTTTCAATACCTTCTTCACCTGAGCCATAAAGATTACCTTTAGAAATTAAGACAATGTCTTGCTCTCCCATCTTTTCTTGATTTTGAGTCGATTTACAGTTTAATACAAATAGTAGTATGAGTATTGCAAAAGTCTTATTTATCATAATGCTCGATTTTAATTCAAGTTGCGTTTTTCGATAAAAAAACGCTTCAATAATGCCGAAGCCTCCTCGGCCAGAATTCCACTTAACACTTCTGTTTTAGGATGTAATGTTGTTCCTAAAGCTTTAAAACCTCTTTGCGTATCTGAAGCTCCATAAACTATTTTAGAAATCTGACTCCAATACAATGCGCCAGCACACATTTGGCAAGGTTCTAAAGTGACATATAAAGTGCACTTATTCAAATACTTTCCACCTAAAAAATTTGCTGCAGATGTAATGGCTTGCATTTCGGCATGTGCAGTTACATCATCCAAAAGTTCAGTAAGGTTGTGTGTTCTTGCAATAATTCTATTTTCTACTACAATAATAGCACCAACAGGGATTTCACCTTTTTCAAAAGCAACTTCAGCTTCCTGAAGTGCTTTTCTCATAAAGTATGTGTCATCAAATGGATCTATCATATAAAAGTTAGAAATTCAAAATCAACTAGTTTTTAACAATTTTTTCGTTATAGCTAAAGGTATCACCTATGATGTTTAGAATATAGAGTCCAGATTGTAATTGACTTGTATTTATTGTAATCGTACTACTTAATTCCCTTTGTGTTTCTAAAACTATACGGCTATTTATATCTACTATAGTAATTAAAACATCTCCTAAGTTATTACTAGTTGAGATTGATAATTCTGTTTGTACAGGGTTTGGGTATATACTTAAGCTATTCTCAGTAAACTCATCAACACTTAAACTAGCGCAATTAGCCAATGAAGGATCACTGGTTGGTGGCAGTGTAAAATCTTCTATTTGATCGCTTCGGTTATTAGCATCACCTTGTTGTGCTCCAAAACCTAATCCACGAGCAGCAAATATTTCCCAAATTAAACATTGATCTACTCCACCGGTTGTTGCCATATCAGCTGCTAAAAGTGCGTCTCTGCCATCTACAAAACCTGGACCACATGGTTGTAATTTTAGACCATCTATAACTAGTTTCATAACTTTGTTATTACCACCATTTCCGTTATACAAATCAGAATCAAAACCATATTTATCTATGTATGCCCATGTTAAATCCCATAATGCAGTTGCCCAAACAAACCCAATACCATGAGGCTGAGCTAACGTGTTTGATGCATTATATGTGAAACTATTCTCTGAAAAATTTGCAGTATAACGCGCTGGTCTTATACCTCCTCCTGTAGTAGGTTGACTTATAGCAAAAGTTCCTATACCTCTTCCGTCATCAGGTAAATCCGCTGCTGTCATTGTTATCATAAGCCCAAACCAGTCTGACCAGCCTTCACCCATTTGCTCATTGTTTTGTAAGCAACCTGCTGCAGATGGACCACCAGTTAATCGATTTGAAATTCCATGACCATACTCATGAGCTATAATTCCATTGTCAAAATCACCATCTATAAAATCAGTTAAATCAGGTCCTAATAAACTGGCTGTTATACTTTCTCCATTAATTAGAGCAGCAATTAATGCTTCTCCTGTATCTTGTGGTAACATTATTGAAGGTATAGATACTGAATTTCCGACTGCACCAGGTCCCATAACAATAGGATCACCTGGCTCATTATTAACTACAATCGCTGCAATTGCTCCAGCATTTTCAACAGCTAGTACTTTTACACCAAATTCACATGTTCCGCGTCTTAAGACTGCAATGTTACCATTAAGTGGTCCTGGATTAGTAATAGCTTCACAAGCATCATAAATATCAGTACCAGAATCAGTTGCCAAAATTAAACTAGATGTAAGCGGTGTTGAAGATAATTGTGCGCCAAATGCAGCACTTACACCATCATATAGACCTGCTAAACTCCCATTTTGAATTTCAACTCTGTCCGAAACTCCAACGCCTGGAGGAGACCATAAAAACATTTGCATTCTTGGATTTGAGCCATCTGGTGGTGTTCCAAAATTAGCATTATTAAACCCACTACCATCTTGAGCATCAGCAAAAACAAAATCATCTCCAATCCCTAGACCACTATAATTTGTTTTTTGAAAATTTCCTGAACTCTCATCAAATCCATGCTGAAACCATATATCGTGCATCATATTATTTAGATAGAATAAGTTTGTGATTGCAGCTTCTTGATTGTCTAATGGTGATAAATTAAAATCTAGTGGAAAGTCAAAATTTAATAACGCTGTACCATCGGCTGAAAAACTAACTCTAGAATTATTTCCATCTATATCTTCTTTTGCCCAAACATTATTACCTCTTGCGATTGTATAATCCGCACCTAAAATTCCGTCATCATCATGCCAACCAAATGGAGATGCATTAGGATTTGCCGGCTCTGTAACTATTTGTCTTGGACCATGGTTCGGACTCTCTAATGGAAGTGGATAAACATTATAACTAGATCCATCTACTAAAATAGAATTGGAAGACGTAAATAAATCGTTATAATCTAATTGACTTGTATGCTCTGAGTGGTTATGATCTTTTTCAAAAGTACAGGTTAAAATCAAATCATTATACTCTATGATTTCATTGGTAACAGCATTAACTCTCACACTCCACCAATGTTTATTGTCTTTGGCATAAATAATCATATCCCATGCTAAAATTAGACTTTCACCTTGTTTAACATATACCAACTCAATTGGAATATTTTCTGAAGAAATTCCTGAATTTGAGAACACATATCGATTTACATCGCGCTCTAACTCCTCTATATTTTGTAGGCCATCCAATTCAAGCTGGGTCGCGACTTTTTGAATAGCAGAAGTCGGCGAAAAAGAAGGTGACGTAGAACTAATTCTGTCAGAAATATTATTTACAAATCTATTTGAGTAGTAAAAGACTTTATTATCCTTAACTGCAATGCTAGAAATAGCATTAAAAATTCTAATGCCCTGATAAGTCTGATTAACATATACCTGAGTTAAATCCGTATTCTCTGAATAATAAGTATCAGTTACTACTAACTCTTCAATATCTTGATCTTGAAAATTGAAATCTGACTTATTATCTTCTAAATAATCAATTATTATTACTCCATATTCTGAAGATTGAAGATTGTTTTGACCAAATACAGATGAGATTGGTAATAACAATAGGAGTAGCAATGCAAAGCAAGTATAGTTTTTTATCATAGCGGGTAATAAATGTTTAAAAGTCAGTCGTAAAAACGAGCTTAACTTATTTTCTTTTCTCCAAAAATAGGGAATCGTTCCGGATATTGGAAACACTTCGTGCGTTGTAATGAATAGGTTTACATTTTTCTTCTAATTCATTTATTAAATCTCGTATTTTTACGAAGTGAAAAATTCACTTTTAAAACATATCAATCTCCCGGAAGATTTACGTCAACTTAAAGCAGATGATCTACCTCAACTCGCCAAAGAGCTACGTAATTTCATCATTAATATAGTTGCCACAAAAGAAGGTCATCTTGGTGCAAGTCTTGGAGTCGTAGAACTCACTATTGCACTACATTATATTTTTAACACTCCTGAAGATCAATTGATTTGGGATGTTGGTCACCAAGCCTATGGTCATAAAATACTAACTGGTCGCAAAGCCATTTTTGAGACCAATAGACAACTCAATGGTATTAGTGGTTTTCCAAAACGTAGTGAAAGTAAGTATGATGCTTTTGGAGTTGGTCATTCCTCAACCTCTATTTCTGCAGCTTTAGGTATGGCAATCGCATCACAACTAAAAGGAGAAGATAAACACCATGTTGCTGTAATAGGAGATGCATCTATAGCTAGTGGTATGGCTTTTGAAGGTTTAAATCATGCTGGTGTAACAGACGCAAACTTACTAGTTATTCTAAACGATAATGCCATTGGTATTGATCCAAGTGTTGGTGCTTTAAAGCAATATTTAACCAATGTTAAAAAAGGAACTGAGAAACAGGATAATATTTTTGAAGCTTTAAATTTTGATTATTCTGGTCCTATTGACGGTCATGATTTACCATTATTAATTTCAGAGTTAGAGCGTTTAAAATCAGTAAAAGGCCCAAAGTTTTTGCATGTGATTACCACCAAAGGCAAAGGCTTAAAACAAGCTGAAGAAAATCAAGTAAAATATCATGCCCCTGGGAAATTCGATGCTGATACAGGTGAACTTATTTCAAAATCTAGCTCTAGCCAGCAACCACCAAAATATCAAGATGTCTTTGGTGAAACAATTGTGGAACTCGCTTTACAGAATGAAAAAATTATTGGTATTACACCAGCCATGCCAACTGGTAGTTCTTTAAAATATATGATGGAAGAAATTCCAGAACGTGCTTTCGATGTTGGTATTGCAGAACAACACGCAGTTACTTTAGCTGCTGGAATGGCAACACAAGGACTAATTCCGTTTTGCAACATTTATTCCACCTTTTTACAGCGTGCTTATGACCAAGTAATACATGATGTTGCTTTACAAAAGCTACCTGTTGTTTTCTGTTTAGACAGAGCTGGTTTAGTTGGTGAGGATGGGGCGACGCATCATGGTGTATTCGATTTAGCATATTTAAATTGCATTCCTAATTTAGTGATTTTTGCACCTAAGGATGCTATTGCGCTTAGAAATATAATGTACACAGTTCAATTGGGAATTAATTTTCCTATTACTATACGTTACCCTCGTGGAAGAGGTCATTTATTAGATTGGAAGCAACCTTTTAAAAGAATTGAAATAGGAAAAGGGAAATGTCTTAAAGAAGGTAAACGAATTGCAATTTTAAGTATTGGTACAATAGCTAAAACTATTGAAGATGTTATTACTTCTATAGAACAAAAAAATGATATTGGACATTATGATATGCAATTTGTAAAGCCTTTAGATGAAACATTACTGCATAATATATTCAAAAAATATGAAAGTATAATTACTATTGAAGATGGAACAATAGTTGGTGGGTTTGCTAGTTCTGTATTGGCATTTGCTAATACCAATAATTACAAGCAAAAAATAATAATTCTGGGAATTGAGGATGAATTTATTGAACATGGCACTGTAAACCAACTAATGAGACTACAAAAATTGGATGCTCAATCAATAAAAAGGGCAATTGAAAATTTATTCGTCTTCCTCGACGCCATCAACAATAGCTAAATCTGACTGGTCTTCAACTTGTTCTACTTCAACTTTTTGATAAGTAGAAGATAGTACTTCATTTGTATTAGAAATATCATCTATCATTAACAGGCAAGTTACAACGACAAAGAATATAACTAAACCACCTAATATATTATTTTTCATAAGTAGGGTTATTTAAAGTTAATTAGCAAAGCAAATAAAAACAAAATATCGTTAAAAAACAAAATTATTCGATAAAATGTATAAAATTATAAGATATTACCTTTTAACTTTTGGTGCAGAAGCATCGCATTTGTATCGGATAGTTTAGAAATGTACAGGCAAATAGCTAACAAATTTTGATATAAATTATCTGCAGTGAGGTTAACTGTTTCTGGTAAAACATTCAGTAATAATCGATCATAATTAGAAAGATTACCTTCAAAATAATTAAATGCCATTTTTCCATAAGCATTCAACAGCTGATTCAATATTTCGTAACCAGCAATTTCCTTATTAATCACTTCTTTAGATTGGTAAACATTATTTATACTTATATCAATAATATCTTTAATCTGAGCTTTATACTGACTAGCATCTAATAAAGCAGTTTCAAATTCACCTGCTAAAATTCTATCTTCATTTTTCATAAAGATTGAGGCTGCTTCATCTATTAGTGTTCCAATAGCCAAAGCGCGTAAATAACTAACACGGTCTTCAGTAGTTCTTAGTTCAGAATATTTCGTTTTGTTTATATTCTTTACTAAAGTTATTAAATACTCTAAGGCATATTCTTCTTGTATAAGTCCAAGATTAATACCATCTTCAAAATCGATAATGGTATAACAAATATCATCAGCAGCTTCAACCAAGAACGCTAATGGATGCCTTTGAAAACTTAAATACTCATCACTGCGTTTAGTTAAACCTAGTTCAGAGGCGACTCCATCAAACATTTGTTTTTCACTTTGAAAAAAGCCATATTTTTTATCTGCAATATGGTTAGAAGGTTTTTTAGGTAAGGATTCCTTTGGGTATTTCATAAATGCTCCTAAAGTCGCATAACTTAATCTTAATCCTCCTTCTCTACCATGTCTACTTTCAGTAAGAATTTTGAAACCATTAGCATTACCTTCAAAATCACATAAATCTTGATATTCTTTATCAGTTAGGTGCTTTTTAAAATGTACTCCTTCTCCAGCCTTAAAATAAGATCCAATAGCTTTTTCGCCAGAATGTCCAAAAGGTGGATTACCAATATCGTGGGCCAACGCTGCTGCTGCGACTATAGCTCCAAAATCATTCATTTTATAGCCATGTACATTTTCTAAATGAGGATGTTTTTTAAGTAATAATTGTCCAACTTTTCGTCCTAAAGATCTGCCAACGACACTAACTTCTAAGCTATGAGTTAAACGTGTATGAACAAAATCTGTTTTAGATAACGGAACCACTTGTGTTTTATCCTGGAGGCCTCTAAATTCTGAAGAAAAAATAATACGATCGTAATCTACCTCAAAGCCCAAACGAGTTTCATCTTGTTCCTTTCTAAGTCTTTTATTGGTGTCGCCAAAGCGTTTTAAAGATAATAATTGCTCCCAATGCATATTCTAAAATTAAAGCATGCAAGATATGTAAATTGGTATACAATTGATTACAAAAAGCTTAGTAGATTCTAAAATTCCCATGTTATGTAATTGTTTCCTTAATGTCAATTGGGTTAATATTAAGATAACAGTAAACTAACCTTTTGATTACAAACGTTTAACTTTTGTATAACCTGCAAACAAGGTAATCGTAGTTTCTTTGCACCGTCGATATTAAAAGAACTAATGAGAAGACTACAATTACTATTAATTTTATTTATTTCAGCAATATCTTTTGCACAGAATACTGGATCAATTAAAGGAAAACTAACTGATAAGGAATATAATAATGAACCTCTTCCTTTTGCCAATGTATTAATAAAAGGAACATCTGTAGGAACAACTTCTGATATGGATGGCCTCTATATGTTTGAAGATCTAGAAGTGGGCTCATACACCATAGTATTTAGTTTTGTTGGTTACGAAACACAAGAAATAAAAGTAAATGTGGAAGCTGATAAGGTTACTATACTAGATGTTACTATGGGAGCTAGTGCAGCGACTCTTGAGACTGTTGTATTAGGAGACGTTTCGAGAAAAAAAGAAAGTGAAATAGCTATTTTATTAGAACAAAAAAAGGCAGCAACAACTCAGACTAAAATAGGTGCTGTAGAACTGTCTAAGAAAGGAGTTGGTGATGTTTCTACAGGATTAACAAAAGCAGCAGGTATCTCTAAAGAGAGTGACAAACTTTATGTAAGAGGTTTGGGAGATAGGTACAATACTGCTTATTTAAATGGATTACCAATTCCGTCATTAAATCCTAAATTAAAATTATTAGACCTAGGTATATTTCCAACTAAAATTGTAGAAAACCTAGGGATATTTAAAGCTTATTCTTCACATCTATATGGTGATTTTGCAGGTGCGAGTGTAGATATTAATACCAAAGATAGTCCTGGAAAAAAATTGTTAGAAATTGGTTTTGGATCTGGTGTAAACACAACAGCAATCTCAAATGATTTCTTTTTACTAGATGGTGGTAAATATGACTTTTACGGTTTGGATGATGGATCTAGATTCCCAACCCCTTTATTGAATATTCCTAATTATACTTACAACAGTAACGATGTTGAGTATTATCCATTTAAAACAGGCTTTAATCCTGAACAACGTTTAGATGGACCGAATGTAAACGCAAATATTTTAGCTGGTCATAGTTTTAATACAAGCGACTCAAGTAAGTTAGATTTGCTTTTATCTGCTTCTTTTAGTAATGGACACGAATCTACAATAAATGGTTTTGAAACGGTTTATAACTCGCAAGGAGAACTAGATCAAGGATCTTATTTATTTAATTACGATAGATACAGATATAAAACAAATACGACTGTTTTAGGAAGTGCTTCTTTTAAGTGGAATTCTAATAATACGATTACCTCTACAACATTATTTGTTAATGATACTGAAGATGAATTAAGAGAGTTTACTGGTGTTTCTGGTGAAAATACAGAACTGAATACTTATGTAAGACGTGGAACTTTTCAACAAAACAACTTATTTACTCAGCAATTAACTGGTAATCATAAATTTGAAGATGGCAAATATGAAATCAATTATGGTGGAGCGTATAACAAAGCTTTAGGTTATGTGCCAGATAGACGTCAATTATTCTTTTCTGAGCGTCAAGATGGATCTATTGTTTTAGGAAACTTTAGAAATACTAATGATAGTGACAACCAACGTTTTTATCAAGAATTAAACGAGGATGATTTCTCTACAAATATTTCTTTTGATATCAATTTCTCAAAAGACGAAGACGATGTCTTTAAAAATAAACTAACCCTAGGCATCAATACAAGAGCCAAAGAACGTGATTTTGAAGCCAAACAAATTAACTACATCTTTGATGCAAACAATACAGTTGTTGAACTTAATAATCCTGATGCATTTTTAAATGAGCAAAATCTTTTAAATGATGTTTACAATGTCATTGAAGTAACACGTCCTCAAAATGCTTACGAAGCAGACTTAAATACACTCGCGAGTTTTGCACTTTTTAAATGGCAAGTTTCAGAAAATGTACTGGTTAATACCGGATTAAGAGTTGAGGATTTTGAACAAAATGTATTTTATAAAGATCCTGTAACTAGTGATGCTTCTACAGGTACTATTGACGAGTTTTTTGTACTACCAAGTTTAGATATAAAGTATACACTTAATGAAAAAACTAACCTTCGTATAGCCGCAAGTAAAACAATTACATTGCCTCTATTCACGGAAATAGCACCATTCTTAGATGAAGATGTTAATGAATTTACGATTGGCAATCCAGATCTTAAAAATTCGGACAACTACAACTTCGATATCAAATACGAATTCTTCCCTAGAAATGGAGAAGTCTTTTCCGTAACTGCATTTGGAAAATATCTAGATCAGCCTATTGAAAAAATAAGAATTGCGTCTGCAAACAATAATAACTCATTTGTAAATTCAGATAATGCTAAGATATTCGGTGGTGAAATAGAATACAGACAGCAATTAAATAACATTTTCACAAATGAAGATGATGAAAGTGCATTGAGTAACTTATCACTTGGATTAAATGCAACCGTAATGTATACCAAAGTTGTTATTGACCCAACTGTTACAGTTTTAAATGCTGCTATTGCACCAACAAACTTAGAACGCAAACTACAAGGTGCATCACCTTATATTTTTAATGCAGATATTAATTTTTCTAAAGAATTCGGAAAACATAATATCTCTACAACTCTAGATTTTAACTACTTCGGAGACAGAATATATTCTGCAGGTGGTAATGGTGTAGGAGATATTTTTGAGAAAGGATTCGGAACTTTAAACTTCAACTTTAAAGATACGTTTAACGAGCATTGGGAAATTGGCTTATCCGCTAAAAACCTTCTTAATCCAACAATCGATAGATACCAAGATCAAGAAGACATCAATCAAGAACTTACAGTGAGTTCATATCAGATAGGTTCAAACATAAGCCTAGGATTTACATATAAATTTTAATCAAAAAATAAAACACACACAATCAAAATCAAAACTATGAAAACTACTCAAAACATAATTAAAGGATTATTTCTAGCCCTGGTTAGCGTATTTCAGGCTTGTACAATTAATGAAGAAAGTATTGGTGATGTCACTATTAATCCTGGCGGAGGAAACAGTGGTTCAGACTGTATTCAATTAACAGGTGAAATTACTTCAGATATTACGTTATCATCAAATAACTGTTATGAACTTGTAGGAGGTGTTTCTGTGCTAGACGGTGTAACTATAACTATAGAAGCCGGTACTCGTATCGAAGCAGGTCAGACAACAGATGGTATCTATTCATACTTATTAATCAATCAAGGTGCTACAATTATGGCTGAAGGAACAGCAGCTCAGCCAATCGTAATAACATCTAATCAAGCAACACCAAATCCTGGAGATTGGGGCGGATTAATTATTGCTGGTAAAGCACCAATTAATAGAGGTGAAACTGCAACAGCGGAGGTTGCAAATATTACATATGGTGGTTCTGAACCAGCTGATAACTCTGGAGTTATTCGTTACATGCGTTTAGAATATACAGGTGGTCGTATTAATGCCGACTCTGAGTATAACGGTTTATCCTTATATGGTGTTGGTAACGGTACAACTTTAGAATACATTCAGACTTATTTAGGTAACGATGATGGTATTGAATTTTATGGTGGAACTGTAGATTTAAAGTATGCTGTTTCAACAGGTGCACAAGATGATAGTTTTGACTGGACTGACGGTTGGGTTGGTAGAGGCCAATTCTGGGTTGTACAACAAACAACTCTAGAAGGTGATAAAGGTATCGAAGCTGATAACTTATCTTCTACACCAGATGCTATTCCCTTCTCATACCCTACACTTTCTAACATCACTTTATTAGGAGCTGAAGATGGAGACGGAGAAAATAAAGGAATTGAGTTTAGAGCTGGTACTAAAGTTGCTGCCTATAATATGATTATTAAAGGATTCCCTGGAAAAGGTATCGAAGTAGATGATGATCAAACCTTAATTAACCTTAATAACGGCGAAGTAGAAGTACGTAACTCTATTATAGATAATGTAAATTCATTTGACTTAGATCATGGTGGAAATGCTACTGCTGATCTAGCAGATTATTCAATATACTCCAATTATACTTTAGATGGTTCTAATGATCCATTTAATAATGCAGGTACAGCAATTCCTGATGATTTTTCATTGGTAGGTTTTAGAGGAACCTATGAAGCTAACGCAATTGACCCATCAACTATTAACTCGTGGTTTACATCTGTTAATTATGTTGGTGCTGTAAGTACCGCTAATGATTGGACTCAAGGTTGGGTAAGATTCTAAAATATTTAGATTAATGGTAATAAAAAAAGCATCTTTAAAATTAAAGATGCTTTTATATTTTGTTATAGAGTTTCATTGTTAATTACGGAATGCTAGAGATGTTTCATCATCTTTTTTCCATTCTATAACACTAACAATAGCATTATCTGTATAATCTACTTCTCTTAAAGTTTTATTTGTCCAATAAAACCACTTGCCGACCTTTTCCCCATTATCATAATTCGCCGAAACGCTTTTTTTACCGTCACTATCAAAACTTAACCATTCACCTTGTAATTTACCATCTGTAGTGTAAAATCCTGTTTGACTTACAACTCCATTGTCATGAAAATAAGTTACTTCAATTAAATTAGTGTCTTCATTAAGTTTTAATTGTCGCTCTTGCTGTGCAAAAGAAACTAAACCGACAAATAAGGCGAACAACATTAAAACATTCTTGTTCATAATTATGGGTTTAAAATTATTTATTCAATCAAATATAAAGATTTCTTAATGTTTAAACAACATTTACTTAACATTAATTTTACATTGAAAACACAATTAATTGATAAACAGGTGTTTAAAAATTATGCATTCATGATTTAAGCTTAATAATTAGTTAATGCTAAGGTTACACTGTAATTAAATAGTACTCATACATTTGCCTTGTCTTATAAGACATATTAGTTTCGTATGATCTACTAGTTTTTGTCGACTAATTATCATGAATTCTAATGACTGCCTTTGGCCAAGGCAGTTTTTTATGCAAAAACTTAACACTAAGGAAACATTTGTATTTGAAATAAGTAAGTTCTTTGTACCCGACAAAAACTAAATCATACAATGAAACTAAAATTTACATTAGTGGCTATTGCCCTAATAGCTCTAACTTCGCTTAGTGCACAAGAAATCAGTGACACTTCTTTCGGGAAAGGTCTAATTAATTTTGTTGCTAAAGACAGTTCTTTTGGTATAAAATTTGCTCCACGTTTTCAAGTTCGCTCAATGTCTTCTTGGGATCATGATGGAAATCAGTATGGAAGTCCAGAACACAACTTTATTGTGCGTAGAGCGCGTTTAAAGTTTGATGGATTTGCATACAGTCCTAAACTTAAATATAAAATAGAATTAGGTTTGTCTAACAGAGATATATCTGGCGCCAATCAATTTAACAGAAATACTCCGCGTTATATTTTAGATGCCGTGATTATGTGGAATTTTGCTGGTAATTGGGAATTATGGGCAGGACAAACAAAACTTCCAGGTAATGTTGAACGTGTTGTATCTTCAGGAAATCTACAATTAATTGATCGTTCATTGCTTAATAGCCGATTTAATATTGACCGTGATTTAGGTATTCAACTTAGACACAAAACCAATTTAGGAGGCGATTTCTTAATGCGTGAGAAGTTTTCTGTGTCTCAAGGTGAGGGTCGTAATGTTTCAGAAGGAAATGAAGGAGGACTGCAATATACAGGACGTTTAGAGTTCCTTCCATTTGGAACATTTAAATCTAAAGGAGATTACAGTCAATCTGATTTAAAACGTGAAGAGAAGCCAAAGTTAATGGTTGGATTTACCTATAATTATAATCAAGATGCTGTGAGAGAAAGAGGTTTTGCAGGAGATTATATGATAAGAACAGATGGTACAATTTACGAAACAGACCAAACTACTATTTTTGCAGATGCCATGTTTAAGTATGATGGGTTTTCATTTATGGGAGAATATGCAAAGCGAACTGCAGAAGATGCTATTGCGACTGAAGCAGATGGCACAACTCCGACAGGAGATATTGTTTTAACAGGTAACGCTTTAAACTTACAAGCAGGTTATTTATTTAAAAGCAATTATGAAATTGCTGCACGTTTTACTACTGTAGATTATGAAAGTGAAACAGGTGCATTGCCAACAGAACAATATACACTTGGTGTTAATAAATTTGTTGTGGGTCATAAACTAAAAGTACAGTCTGATATTAGTTATTCAACTCTAGATGGAAATGATGACAATATAACTTTTAGAATAGGATTCGACATTCATTTTTAACAAATAAAAAATAACAATTAGGTAACGTTATACTGAAATTGTATAAAGATATTTGCAAACTTATTTTAATTAAAAATTATGGATAATATTTACTTATTGATGTTAATCGCTATCACAGTTTTAGCTGTTGCTGATATTGTAGTTGGTGTAAGTAATGATGCAATTAATTTCTTAAATTCTGCTATTGGATCTAAGGCTATTTCATTAAGAACAATAATGATCGTCGCTAGTTTAGGGATTTTTATTGGTGCTGTATTTTCTAGCGGTATGATGGAAGTAGCACGTAAAGGAATCTTTGTCCCTGCACAATTTGAGTTTGGTGAAATTATGCTCATTTTTATGGCAGTAATGATAACAGATATATTACTGTTAGATTTTTTTAACACGCTTGGCTTACCAACATCTACAACGGTTTCTATTGTATTCAACTTATTAGGAGCAGCTGTAGTAATGTCGTTGATTAAAATTAGTAACTCAGATTCTCAAACCTTTGCTGATTTAGCAACCTATATAAATACAGAAAAAGCAATTGAAATTATATCTGGTATCTTACTATCTGTAGTTATTGCTTTCTCCGTTGGTGCTTTAGTGCAATGGATTTCGCGACTTATTTTTACATTTAATTATGAGAAAAAAGTAAAGAATTTTGGAATGGTTTTCGGAGGTGTTGCCTTAACAGCTATCACCTATTTTATCTTCTTAAAGGGACTTAAAGGCACCCCATATTACAGTGATCTCAAAGATTTATTAGAAGGAAATGAAATTTATATCATACTAGCTAGTTTTGTATTCTGGACACTATTTTCATTCATATTTGAGAGAATCACTAAAAAAACTGTATTGCTTGTTGTCATAGCAATTGGTACTTTTGGATTGGCATTAGCTTTTTCTGGTAATGATTTAGTAAACTTCATCGGTGTACCTATGGCAGCATACCACTCTTATGAGGCATGGATTGCTGGAGGTATGGACGTAACTATGTCGATGTCGGTTTTAGATAAAAAAGTTCCTGCTGAACCGTTATTACTATTTATTGCAGGTGCTATAATGGTACTTACCCTATGGTTTTCTAAAAAAGCCAAAACCGTTGCAGAAACTGAAATTAGTTTATCACGTCAAGGAGAAACTCATGAGAAGTTTGAACCAAATCGACTTTCAAGAGCAATTGTAAAAGGAACAACCCAGTTATCTAATTACTTTGGTGTTATCCTACCAAGCTCAGTTACAGGTAATATAGGTAAGAGGTTTGACAAACCGGAATCTATAATGACAAAAGATCAAAGTATTGATGCTCCTGCATTCGATATGATTCGTGCTTCTGTTAACTTAATGGTAGCTGGTATTTTAATTGCTATCGCTACCTCCATGAAGTTACCACTATCTACAACCTATGTAACCTTTATGGTAGCCATGGGTACTTCACTTGCTGACAGAGCATGGGGAAGAGAAAGTGCAGTGTATCGTGTAGCTGGTGTATTAAATGTAATAGGTGGTTGGTTTGGAACTGCTATAGGAGCATTTATTGCTGCTGGTTTTGTTGTATTCCTTATTAATTGGAATCCTAGTGTAATGATACCAATACTTCTATTATTAACTGGTATTTTATTATATAGAAACTATAAATCACACAAAGATAAGTCTAATAAGAAAATTGATGAGGATAGCTTAACAACTTCAGAAATCAGCTCTGTACAGGGTGTTATTCACGAAAGTGCTAGAAATATTGCTAAAGTTGTAAAACGTACTAATAGAATATATTCTAATTCTATTGTTGGTTTAGCTAAGCAAGAATTATCCTTACTAAAGAAGAGTAAGGGACAAGTTGTTAAATTATCTAATGAGATTGATACGTTACGAGATAACATATTTTATTTCATTAAAAATTTAGATGAATCTAGTGTTGAAGCCAGTAATTTTTATATTAATATTCTAGGACATCTGCAAGATATGGCACAGTCGTTAGAGTATATTTCTAAAGTGAGTCATAAACACATTAACAATAACCATAAAAAGCTTAAATTTAGCCAAATTAAGGAGTTAAAGGAAATAGATGATAAGCTAGAGGTTTTATTTGCTGATACTGAAAAAGCATTTAAGTCTGGGTCTTTTGAAGATATTGGAGCCATCATAAATGAGAAAAAAGAAGTTTATGACCTTGTTAAAGATAAGATAAAGCAACAAGTCAAGAGAACACGTACTGAAGAATCCAGTCCAAAAAACACCACCTTATACTTTAGTGTTTTACTAGAAACAAAGGATTTAATGAATGCTACTATGAATTTACTAGAGGAATACCATAGTGCTCATGATGCCTCTGTTGAACCTGCTACCATAGAAGTAGTGGATGAAACAACAGTTGATACAGACAAAAAGTTATAAAAGACAAGGTGCGAATCGCCTTAATCATTTTAAAAGCCATCACTTTATAAGTGATGGCTTTTTTATTTAGTAAAAGTAATTATAACATATCCAAAAATTGCACCGATTACAATTGTCCATATTGTACTTACTTTGGTCTTAAAAGTTAAAAATACAGCGATTAAAGCTATAACTATACTTTGCCACTCTATCAATGTTTCTTTTCCCATAACAATCAATACTGCGAGCATTACAGCTACTGCTGCCACATTTACAGAATCTAAAAAATAACGTAGTATCGTTGATTTTCGCATTCTAGGTATGAATGGATTAAGTATTAAAACGAATAAAAAAGATGGTAAAAATATTCCTGTTGTAGCTACTAATGCTCCTGTAAATCCAGAAAGCTGATATCCAATAAAGGTAGATGTGGATAGTACTGGTCCTGGTGTAAATTGACCTATCGCAATAGCATCAATAAGCTCAGCTCTGGTTAGTAATCCTCGAGTTACTAATTCTGCATCTAAGTATGCAAACAAAACATAGCCACTACCATAAAGTATAGCACCTACTTTTAAGAAAATTAAAAACAATTTTAGCGTAGATACCTTTGCTATTGTAGTATTTACTCCTAGAAAGAGAAGGAATGGTGAAATTGAGTTAAAACTATCTTTTGTCTTTGATTTTAAATAAAAATATAACATCCCAAAAATTCCAGCCGCTAATAAAACTAAAACTTCATTTACTCCTAAGAGACTTACAACTAAAACTATTACACCAAGAATTATGAGTTCTATACTTTTTACCGCCTTTTTACCTAGTTTTAAAATTGCTCCTGCGATTATTGCTAAAACAGCAGGTTTAATACCATAAATAAAGGGTTCTACTTCCGGAAGCTGACCATATTTTACATATAAATACGCTAAAATTGCAGTTATAATAGTAGCTGGAAAAATAAATGCAATTCCAGCAACAAATAAGCCTGCTTTGCCAGCATGCTCATATCCACAATGCATTGTCATTTCGGTAGAATTAGGTCCAGGAATTAAATTTGTTGTACCAATGAGATCTAGGAAATAATCTCTAGTCATCCATTTGCGTTTTTCAATGATCTCATCTTCCATCATTGCAATGTGAGCTGCAGGACCACCAAATGCAAAACAACCTAACTTAAAAAACACCTTTGCAACCTCAAGTAATTTTTCATTCATAATTTTAGTAGAAAAGAATAACTTTACTCATTATTCAAAAGTGAATCTTTTTTTCCATAAAGTAAGTCAGCAACCTCAATAAGATTTTCAATCATATCATTAACATTATCATAATCGTTAAACAGTGATGAGGCCATATCTACTGTAATTAAATCATTTCTAATTAGTTCATCAATTTTACGATTGTTGGAATGAAATGTTTCCCTCACCTCTTGCCTTAGTTTAACCAATTTATTGTGATATACTTCGTTTTCTTTCTCTGTTCTAAATAGATGAATCACGCGCAATACTTTAACTACTCTATTTCTAATTTTATCATATTCTTTTCTAATATATTTATTATCAGAATTTAGGTACAGATTAACATTTCTACTTAATTCTCCAACATACCTCAATATTTCAACCATTTTTCTATTGGCAATTTTTAGCTCTAAGAGTTGATTATTTTGAGCCTCAGTTAACTTCAGTGCAGTCTGAGCTTTGGTCGCATAGCTAATGATTTTACCATATATATTTTTAACTTTTGTAGCATAAAGTTCTCTCACATTAGTATCAAACAGAATATTAGATTTTTTAATGACCTTTTTCACCTTCAAATCTGATTTAATATCAGATCTGTGAATATTCAACGCATGAGATACAATTTCAAAGACAGCATTTTTAAATAAGTATTTAGATTCTTTTTGCAATGTTGAAATTGCCGTTTCAGGATACTTTAAAGAATCCTTAGTTAAGTATTTTGGCTCATCTATTTGTTTATCGTCTTCTAATCTTTCTGGCACAATGCGCTCTACTAACTTTGCAATTGGCTTTACAAACCAAACCAACAAAAAAGTATTAGCAATATTAAAAGTAGTATGAAATAAAGAAATCGCTACAGGAATAGATGCAGCACTAACATATGGAGACTCAGAACCCAAATACATAGCCAACCAACTTACCATTTTTAAGAAAGGATAAAATAAAACTAACATCCATAAGACTCCCATTAGGTTGAAAATTAGATGTGCTCTTGCCGTTTGTTTGGCTTTATAATTACCAATAATAGCAGCTAAATTCGCAGTAATTGTTGTTCCAATATTTTCACCCAAAACCATAGCAGCTGCCAATTCAAAAGGTATCCATCCTTGTGCAGTCATTATTAAAGTTAATGCCATAGTAGCACTAGAAGACTGAATAACAACGGTTAATAAAGTTCCTATGAGTAAGAATAATAGAATAGACAAATAGCCCAAATCTGTATAACGCGATAAAAACGCTAACAATTCTGGATTATTCTTAATATCTGGCATTGCCTCTTTAAGAAACTGAAGCCCAATAAACAACAAAGCAAAGCCAATGATAAAGCTTCCCAAATTTTTTAGTTGCTCTTTTTTAAGAAACGTAAAGCCAAAGCCAAAGCCAACTAAAGGTAAAGCGATAGTACTCATACTTACTTTAAAGCCTAATATTGTAATTAGCCATGCCGTTATTGTGGTACCAATATTGGCTCCCATTATAACACCTATCGACTCAACCAAGGTCAACAAGCCTGCATTTGCAAAGCTAACTACCATAAGTGTTGTTGCTGATGACGACTGAATAACTGATGTTATTAAAAAACCAGTTCCTATTCCGAAGACTCTATTGGAAGTCATTTTAGCTAAGATAGATCGCATTTTATTACCTGCTAATAATAAAAGGGCGTCACTCATCACTTTCATACCGAAAAGAAAGACGCCTAAAGATCCTATGAGTTGTAGAATATCGGTAAATCCGTATTGCATAAAATATAAATATGATATTGAAGGTAATGTAAATAAATTGTTAAGTAAAAAAAAGTGAATTTAATTTTTCACTTCGACGTCTTTTTAAACACTTTCGCCGTATATGTAATTGTATTGAATAAATTAACCAAAAACTTAAACATGAAAAAAATTTCAATCCTATTAGTAACAACAATTTTATTAACCGCTTGTGTTTCAAAAAAGAAATACTTAGCCTTAGAACAACAACACGGTGAAACTGTAAGTGAACTAACAAAAACTAAAGTCGAAAAAGAAGATTTAGAAAACAAGTTTGCTGTTATAGAGAAACGTGTTAACGACTATAACTATAAGATTCAATCCTTAAATCAAGATGTTGAAGGCTTAACTATAGAGAACAAAGCAAAATTTGAAGTTTCTAAAGACGGTACTGTCGCTTCTGGTGCAAGCAAAGAAAAAATGCGTGCAACTTTACAAAACGTAAGTCCAGAAAAATTAGCAGGTGCAAAAACATTGAAAGATTCAATGAACCTAGCTGTACAATATAACTTAAGTAAAGCGATTAATACTAATGACCTAGACGAAAATGAAGATATCGTTGTAGATATTAATGAAACTGTGGTAATGATATCTATTGATGATGATATGTTGTTTAATACTGCAAGTTATAGAGTTAGTAATAAAGCAGATAAAATCTTAAAAAAGTTAGCAGATGTTATCAATTCTGAGCCAAGCTTAGATGTTATGGTAGAAGGTCATACAGATTCTAGAAGTATTAATACAGCTAAAGTTTCTGACAACTGGGAATTAAGTGTATTACGTGCTACTTCAGTAGTTAAAAAATTACAAAAGCAATTTAATGTAGCACCTGAGCAATTAATCGCTTCTGGTCGCAGTAGCTACCAACCTTTGGTTGAAAATGATTCTAGAGCTAATCGTGCTAAGAACAGAAGAACTCGCATTATATTAATGCCAAACATAGATAAGTTTTTTGCTTTAATGGAAGCAAATTAATATTCAAATCTATCTAAACTAACAAAAAAGCATCCTCCCGTAAAGTTCGGCATTGGATGCTTTTTTTATTCCATAATTTGTAATTTGCAATACTAATTATGTACTATGAAAAACGCTTTAACCCTTTTTGTCCTTTCCTTTACGCTAATCCTTTCGAGTCAAAATATTACAGCAGACCAATTATTAGAAAATGCTATCAGCTATCATGATCCGAATGGTAACTGGGAAACTTTGAGAGCAAAGTTTACAGTTGAAATGAAAACACCAAATGCTTCAAAACGTACAAGCTTTATTAGAATTGATTTGGCTCGAGAATTTTTTAGTGTTAAGGCTACTAGAGATACAGTAACCACAGTTTATACCATAAATAAAGGCAAATGCAATATGGTGTATAATGGTAAGGATTTAGATAGCCTTTCAGCCAAAGCCAAAAACATGTCTTGCAACAGGGCCATATTATATAAAAACTACTATACGTATTTATATGGATTACCAATGAAATTGAATGATCCTGGCACCAATCTCAGTGATAACGTAGAAAAGAAAACATTTAAAGGTAAAGACTATTTAGTTTTAAAAGTAACTTATGATGAAGCTGTTGGTAGCGACGTGTGGTATTTCTATTTTAATCCAAAAACATATGCCATGGAAGTCTATCAGTTTTTTAAAACAGATGAAAATGGTAGAGAAAAATCTGATACAGGTGAATATATCTTATTATCGGAAGAACTAGAAATTGAAGGCATTAAAATGCCAAAAGTAAGAGCTTGGTATTATAATAAGGATGATAAGTATTTGGGAACTGATACTTTGGTAGAGGATTAAAATCTATAAAATTTCTTTGATTTATCATATCGGTTTGTCATGCTGAATTTATTTCAGCATCTCATACAAAATTGATAATACGATGGCTTAGATTCTGAGCCAAGTTTAGAATGACAGACTGTTAAATTTGGATTTCAACAAAGAACTAAAAAAAGCATCTCAGAAATGAGATGCTTTTTTAATATTTAGAATAAGATTCCTTTTTTCAAAGGAATTTATTACCCTTCACAACTCGCACATTCTTTCTTTTGCTTGAATTTCTGTGCTGCATTCATACTGTGTTGGTAGTACAATGATTTTACTCCTAGCTGCCATGCCGTAACATAGATTTTGTTAATGTCCTTAACTGGCATATCTGGATGTACCATTATGTTTAAAGACTGCCCTTGATCTATGTGGTTCTGTCTGTTTGCCGCCTGATAAATGATTGTCATTTGGTCAATTTCAGAATAGGTTTTAAAGACATCCTTTTCTAGCTCAGTTAAGCCTTCTAAATGTTGTACAGAACCGTCATAATCACGGATGCTCTTCCAAACTTCAACGGTATCCATTCCTTTTTCTGCTAAAAGTGCTTTAAGGAAAGGGTTCTTAATCGTTGTCTTTATTTTCGCAATATCCTTAACATAACTGTTAGACCATATTGGCTCAATACCTTGAGATACTTGTCCTAAGATAAACGCAGAAGATGTTGTTGGTGCCACAGCATTTAATGTTGCATTACGCCTTCCATAACCTTTTAATACTTCTGGCTCACCAAATAACGTTGCTAATTCTTCTGATGCTTTAACCGACTTCTCTTTAATGGTTTTAAAGATTTCACTGTTAAGATTAAATGCTTCAGCACTATCAAATGGTAACATTTTAGACTGTAGTAATGAGTGCCATCCCAAAGCTCCCATTCCAAGCGCTCTATTTTCCTTAGCAAAATTATAAGCTTTCTCCATAAACATGAAGGTTTGTCTATCATCTCTATCTGGAGAATCTCTGTAAACTTCTAGCTTAGTTACAAATTCTTCTAAAACGGCATCTAAGAAATAGACCATCGTTTCAACAGCATCTGTATTTTTCCACTTATCATAGTGCAATAAGTTTATTGAAGACAATACGCATACAAAAGACCATCTGTCGTTTGTTGGTAACATGATTTCTGAACACAAGTTACTTGCGTAAATCTCATGCTTATTTTCTTGATATACTTCTGGTGCTGAATTGTTAGCATTATCCTTAAAGAAAATGTAAGGATATCCTATTTCGCCTCTTCGTTGTAATACTTTTGCCCAAATCGCACGCTTTTCTGCATCGCCATCGATCATTTCTTGCATCCACTCATTACCAACAGTAACACCATGTGTTAACTCTTGTATTGGATTACCTTCTGTACCGATTTCTAAAAACTCGTTTATATCATTATGCTCTATTGGTAGGTATGGGGAAAAACGACCTCGTCGCACGGAGCCTTGGCTTACTACGTCAACCATTTTTTCAAACAGTTGCATAATATGTACTGCTCCAGAAGATTCACCGTTATTTTTTACTGGTGCACCTCTGTGACGAAGCTTACCAAAATAACCAGAAGTACCGCCTCCTAGCTTAGACATCATTCCAACTTCTGACTGTGTATAGAGAATATCTCCCATATCATCAGAAATATGTGAACCGAAACAGCTAATTGGTAAGCCACGCTTTTTTCCAAAATTAGACCATACTGGTGATGCTAACGAGTAAAAGCCTTCAGCCATATAACCATAAAACTTATCTGCAAAACCATCTATTTTTAAGATTTTCTCCGCATTGTTGGCTATTTCTCTAATTCTTGCTTCTGGTGTAGCACCTTCTGTAAGATAACCTGAAGATAAAAATTTGCGACTATGGTCAGTTAACCATTTTATTTCTGGTTCTTTGTTGGCCTCTTTAATGGCTTCTTTTCTGGCTTTTATTAATTCATCTTGTGGTGAAGTTGTTGTAGTTTGAGGGTTTACTACTTTGTTTTCAAGGTCTAAGTTAGTGTTGTCGTTCATGGTTTAAAATAAGTCGTCGCTAGTTATACTTTTAGTTCTTTTGCTGTAGTTGATAGAGCGTTTCACGAAGAAATCACCGTGTTTGGTACCTATGATTTCATCATCAAACCATTCGGTCTGCTCTAGTAAACTGTTGTCAACATCAAATACTTTATCGATGCCGATACTTTCAAGGGAATTATTAAATCTGTTCTTTATAAATTCGTTAATCACATTTTTAGGAAGGAAATCCAATTCACCTGCCTCAAAAATCCAATCGATGATTTTGCTTTCAGATTCAAAAGCTTCTTCACACATTACTTTTACAATCGTATTGTGTTCTTCACCAAACCATGTTGGGTTTTCGTCTTTGATAATTCTGATCACATCGATACCAAAATCTCCGTGAATTTGTTCTTCTTTAGAAGTTGCTTCAACTACATTAGAAATACCTTTAAGCATATTCTTGTGTTTATTGAAGGCCATTATGATTAAAAATTGAGAAAACAACGATACATGCTCAATGAATAATGAGAATAATAAAATAGACTCTGCATACTCTTTATTGTCTTCACTCTTAGCATTCTTCAATGCTGTTTCTAAATAATGCACACGTCGCATTATTACAGGATTTTTCTTTAATCTTTTAAACTCGTTATTAAGACCTAATATTTCTAATAAGTGAGAATATGCATCATGGTGACGCACTTCACTTTCTGCAAATGTTGCTCCCACAGACCCTATTTCTGGTTTTGGCATTTTGTGGTAAATATCACCCCAAAAAGATTTTACTGCGACTTCAATTTGCGAAATGGCCAACATCGTATTTTTAATGGCATTTTGCTCAACAACAGTAAGTCTCGTCTTAAAATCCTGGATATCACTTGTAAAATTAAATTCAGAATGAATCCAATACGAATGTCTAATGGCATCTACATAATCATTAAGTGCAGGATACTCATAAGGTTTTAGGTTGATACGTTTTTCAAAAATATTAGTCTTTCTGTTTCTGGCCTGCTCATCTCTGTAAAGAATGTACGCTTTCGCAACATCCAAAAATTGGCTATCCATTAATTTTATCTCTACAAGATCTTGTACCTCTTCTACAGTTGGCACATACTTATAATCTTTACCTTTTCTATCTAGTAATTCTTGTAAAACTTTTACAGAAATTGTATTTGCATCTTCTTTGGTACCATTACCTACAGACATCATCGCTTTTTCAACCGCATTAGAAATTTTCCTTAAAACAAATGGACTCGTTTCGTAATCTCTTTTTATAATTTCCGTAATCTCTAGTTGATTCACCTCCATAAATTCTTTTTAATTTTAAGCCTAGATAGCCATTAGAACGATATTCATCATTCAAATTCTGTTATTAATTCCGTAAAATGTGTTATAAATTCCCTTACTAGGGATAAAAGGGCGCGTTTAAAAAATTGATTTTTAAATACTTTTTCTAAATCTAGAAACTAAAAAATCTAATTTCTTTTTTGCCTCGAACAAAGATTGACAATTGTCATTAAAAATGAAAGGGTATTTTATAAACGTTGTCAACAAGTTTTTAACAAACTCTTGTAACGCCTATGAAATGGTCAATTGATCAAAATATAGCATAACTTATTGATTAACAGTAATTTAAAATTAATTTTCAAAATACTCTATTGTAGGTATTATCCTGTTAAAATAAAGCTTAGCAAGCGTTTTTATTGATGATTTTAAATGAAGTATTAGCTATTAAAAACAAAAAAAAGAGCGTTGTTGTAACGCTCTTTTTTCCCTAATAACTAACTAATTAATGAAAAAGCAACCCTAAATTGCTTAATTATTAAATTAACACTGAAACTAAAAGTCTAATTTTTTAAAAGTTCAACTTTTATCGAATTAATAGCAATAAATATTAAAAGCAAGTCCCCATTTTGCTTTTAATTGTTCTTTTAGATTCAATACTCAAATATCAATATAAGACAAGCTTTTACCTGACTGTAATGTATAATTGGTAAAAAAAAATGTATAACTGGCTTATGCAATTCTCTAATTATTAATTTTCAGCATATTATACACAAAACCAAGCATTGCATACATATTTATATGCAAAACACTCATTATATACATATATTTATAATCTATAATTTTCAATATGTTAAAAGCAGTAATCGTTGATGATGAGCCAAAGGCTATTCAAAGTTTAATGTGGGAGTTAAGCAACTTTAACAAGGAAATAGAGGTTATGGCATCTTTTACAAACCCAGATGAAGCATTAACCTACTTAGAAGCTAACTCACCAGATTGCTTGTTCTTGGATGTCCAAATGCCAACCATTGGTGGTTTTCAATTTTTAGAAAAACTAAAAAATATTGATTTTGCTGTTATCATCACCACTGCTTACGACGAATATGCTATTAAAGCCCTTAAGCACGAAGCTATTGACTATTTATTAAAGCCTATAGATTCTGATGATTTAAAAGTGTCTATTGAAAAAATTAAAAAGCATAGTGATCGAAATGTTAACTCGCTGAAATTAGAACGTGTACTATCTAATTTTAATTCTCAATTTGATAAAAAAAGAATTACGATTAATACCGACGGAAAACTTCTATTCTTAGATGTAGACGATATCATTTACATAGAATCTGATGGAAATTATAGCACACTCTTTCTACAAGATCAGAAAAAAATAGTAATAACAAAAAAATTGAAAGAAGTTGATGCTATTTTACCTGAACATTATTTTTTTAGAATACACAATTCTTACATCATTAACTTAAATAAGATAAAGGCATTCATAAAAAATGAAGGTTACGTTATTATGGATAGTAACCATAAAATCCCAGTGGCTAGACAAAGAAAGTCTGATTTTCTTGAAAAACTATAATTAAAAAGCCAACTAATAGTGAACTATCACATTCCATACAGATTTCTAGGTTTTTTCTTATTGGCTACATTTTACACTTCGTTTAGCAATGCGCAAAATTCAGATTTTGAAACCGTATTAAAAGACATAAATAAAACGAAGCCTTCCAAATATGTAAGCATTGATTCGCTGTTAAAACCTTTTGAAAGAGATAGCGTAAAAATAAAACATTTATTAGAGGCCACTAAAGCAAATTTCTATGATGAAGGAACCTGCTACGCCTTAAATGCATTAGGCGTAATTAATAGAGATATTTCTAATTACGACAAATCTATAAAACTTCATTTGGAGGCAAAACAATACGCTGAAGAAGCCAACAGTATAGAATTAAAAATTATTAGTTTAAATATGATTGGCGTTGCTTATAGACGTATGGATATTATTAAACCAGCTTTAGACTATCATACCGAAGCTTTAAAAACAGCTTATTCTGTATCAAACCCTTCAACAACGATAAGTCGAAGTATTGCTGTTTCTCAAAATAGTATTGGTAATATTTATTTAGCATTGAAGCAGTATGATTTGGCGATAAACCAATTCAAAAAATCGCTTATAATTGAAAATGAAGCTGAAAATAAATTAGGCTTGGCCATAAATTATCACAATATTGGTTATGCCGAAGAAGCCAAAGGAAACTTAGATGCAGCTTTAGCTAATTACAAAAAATCATTAGAATATAATAATGCCATAGACTCAGAAATAGGTCGTGTAATTTGTGACAATAGTATTGGTAGTATTTATCTAAAAAAAGAAAATTTTGAGGCCGCAGAACCTATTATTAAAGAAGCACTTGAAAAAGCTTTGCTTCTAGAAGATCAATTCTATATCTCAGATTCCTATCTTAATCTTGGTGAATTAGAAATTGGGTTAAACCGACTTTCTTCAGCCGAAAAAAACTTAAAAAAAGCATTAGAGATTGCTACTTCTTATAATTTGAAATCCTCTGTTGCTGAATCTAACAAACTACTGTCCGAAATAAATCAAAAAAACAAAAACTATAAAACCGCTTTAGATTATTATCAAAAAGCAGTTGAGATAGAGAACACTATACTAACTGAGCAAAATCTGCAGTACGTCAATGACATTGCCATAGAGTATGAAAATGAAAATAAGAACAATCAAATTAAAGCCTTGGCTTTAGAAAATGAAGCCGTAAGATTACGATTAGAAAGAAATAAACGTATCTTATTATACACTTCATTAGCATTAGCCATTCTTGGTATTGCCTTATTTATAATAAATAGAACAAAAGCCTTAAAACGAGACAAGCATATTCTAACTTTAGAACAAGACATGCTGAGAAGCCAAATGAATCCACATTTTATCTTCAATTCTTTAAATTCTATAAAACTCTACATCATAAACAATGAAAAGGAAAATGCGGTGTACTATCTCAATAAATTTTCTAAGCTAATTCGTAAAATACTAATGGCTTCAAAAGAAAAAGAAACATCTCTTAATGATGAACTTGAGACTATGAAACTTTACATGAATATTGAAAATATTCGCTTTTCTAACGAGATAGATTTTACAATTAATGTAGACGAATCTATAAATACTGAAATTACTAAAGTACCATCATTAGTGTTTCAACCTTTTTTAGAAAACGCACTATGGCATGGTTTATCATCAAAATCTGAAGATAAAAAAATTGAGCTAAACGTTTTTAAAAACACGCCTGACTTTATTACCGTAGAAATTATTGACAACGGTATTGGCAGAATAGCTTCAGGAAAAATAAAAGACAATAAAAAATTAAAGCGCAAATCTGTTGGAATAGACATTACAAAAGCTAGGCTTGCTAATTTTTCAGAAGCATTTTCAAACACCTACACTTTAGATATTGAAGATTTATACGATAATGATATTCCATCTGGCACTAAAATAACGCTTCAAATTCCTACCAAAAAACTAAAAACAAAAGCACCTAATTTAGCCTCCAAAAGCACCTAACATTGAACCATATTTTGAAGTGTCTATAGAAAAATCAGTTTCTTCTAAACCTGTACATTCCATCGTCATATTGTTTTTAGACTTCTTTTTATCCTCATAAATCATCTCCATCATTAGCCCATTTTCCGCATATTTCTTCATCCAATCTGCATTAAATCCTTTTGGAAGACTTTTCATATTAGACCCAAAAACCTGATTAAAGCTTACTGGTACATCGTCTGTAATATAAAAAGTGATTTTGTTTTTATCATTTTCGCTTACATAGCCTTCGCACTCATATCCGTTAATGGTTTTCGATTCAATTTCAGTAAAGGTATAATCAGACATATCATTATTATCTGTATTAAAATCAGAGGCTTTTAGTTTTGTTTTCTGAACTATCTTTTTACCCATCATCTCCATAAACATCGCTGTAACTTCTAATTCAGCATCCATAACCATAAACATTTTAGTATCATCATTTCCTTTGGTCATTTCTGCAGTGTCAAAACCAAAATATGCTGCATCTTGCTTGAGATAATAGTCTAAGGTGACATCACCTTTTTTATGTGTCATTTTGAGTTTGTAGATGTAATCGAAATCATAAGTTGCTGGAAGCTCAACTTTTGATGCCTTCTGAGAATGCGTGTTTTGCAAAGCAAATAAGAACGTAAATAGAAAAACAAATTTTAGAACATTTTGAGTTTTCATTTTAAGAATATTTAGAATTAATAATTTGTATGTCAATAAGTTACAAATATTACTTATAATTCTAAAGCGGGATGTATATTTGGTTGTGAAACTTGTATACTTAGAATGCAGAAACAATTAGAACAAACATTATTGCATTTTCTTGGCAATTTTCTCCAACTCCATATACCAATCTTCTCCAAACTTTCTTATCAGTGCTTCTTTCACAAATTTGTATACAGGCACTTGTAGTTCTTTACCTAATGAACAAGCATCATCACAGATTTCCCACTTGTCGTAATTAACACCAGAAAACTCTGTATATTCTCTAACTCGTATTGGATATAAGTGGCAAGAAACTGGTTTTTTCCAGGAAATTTCTCCTTGGTTATAAGCTTCTTCTATGCCACAAAGTGCTGTTTTTTTGTCATCGAAAATAACATACGCGCAATCTGCTCCATTAATAAGTGGCGTTTCTAAATCACCTAGAGCTGTTACTACTGAAGTCCCTTGAGCTTCTATAACTTCAATACCTTCTTTACGAAGAAATGGTTTTACTTTTGGGTAAATATCTTCAAGGATTTTTACCTCGTCTTTATCTAATGGTGCACCAGCATCACCATCAATGCAACAAGCCCCTTTGCATGCTGAGAGATTGCAGACAAAATCCTTTTCAATAATATCCTCTGACACTATGGTTTTTCCAAGTTGAAACATGCCTCAAAAGTAGCTAAACTTAACCGCAATTTAATGTTGAAAATCTGTAATAATATCGCACCTTTGCAAAAAATTTGAAAAACCCATGTTATGCAACTAGATTTTAAACAAATATTTACAGCTTTTATGGTATTATTCGCTGTAATAGATATTATAGGTAATATTCCTATTATCATTGATTTACGTAAAAAAGTTGGCCATATACAAAGTGAAAAAGCTTCATTAATTGCAGGTGTGATAATGATAGTTTTTCTGTTTTTAGGAAAAAGCCTCTTAAATCTCATCGGAATAGATGTAAATTCCTTTGCTGTAGCTGGTGCTTTTATTTTATTCTTTATAGCTTTAGAGATGATACTTGGTATAACACTTTATAAACAAGAAGATAGTAATGCGATAACAGCCTCTGTTTTTCCGTTAGCATTTCCTCTTATAGCAGGTCCAGGAAGTTTAACCACTTTGTTATCCTTACGTGCAGAGTTTGCCATAGAAAATATAATAGTAGCAGTAATTTGTAACGTCATCTTTATTTATATTGTACTAAAAACATCAGCAAAGATCGAGCGTATCTTAGGTCCAAATGGAATTAACATTATAAGAAAAGTTTTTGGCGTAATTTTGTTAGCCATTGCAGTGAAACTATTTGCGCATAACATAAAGGAATTATTAGCTTAAGAAACTGAACAAATGAAAATATTTACACTTGTATTAACTATTGTCGCTATTGGCCTCATCATTTTCAATGCCACTAAATTGAATTTTGAAGCCCTTTTTGAAGGAGAAAGCTATACCGCAATACTTACAATTATAACAGCACTGTGTGCTATTATATTATTGCAAATTCTTAGAATTTCTAAAAAAATTGAAAAATTAAATAAGCAACGTTAATGTCTTTTGATGCTTTGATAATTGGTGGCGGTGCTGCAGGTTTATCTTGTGCTCTTGTCTTAGGATCAGCAAAAGATAAAGTTTTTGCTAAGGATAAGACTATTGCTATTATTACGCATCAAAAAACTTCTCATCTCCAAAATGCTTTATTCAATAATGTTTTAGGTTTACAACCTGGAACTTTAGGAAGTTCTATTTTAGAGAACGGTAAAAATCAACTCAAAGATTTATACCCACATATCAATCAAATTGATAAGGAAAAAGTTATAGCTGTAGAAAAATATTCAGACGGATTTATAGTGAATACTAATAAAAACACCTACCAATCTAAGATTGTTGTCATTGCAGTAGGCTATACCAACTTAATGACCATTAACGGATTAAAAAGTTATATAGAACCTCATCCAAGAGCTGTAAAAGAAAAGGACAGGATTTGGTTAAAAAACACAGACCATCTAATAGAGAGGAATCTTTATGTTGCTGGGACTTTAGCTGGCTGGCGAAGTCAATTTTCTATGGCTTGTGGTAGTGGATCTCATGTAGCTACAGATATTCTAACACTTTGGAATGCTGGGAAGCACACTAAAGTTCACGATAAAATCTAATTAAAGTTATTGCTTAATACTTGGATATTCATTACTCAGAAGAATCACTTCTTGTACCATAACATCTTTTTTATTTATAATTTCTTCAAAAGCGTTATCATCAAATAATTGACGCGCAAGTGTTGCTTTTATGATGCGCCTTATTTCATTATTGTAAGCAACAAAAGTGATATTGGTGCGTTCTTTTGCATTAATATATTCCTGAAAACGAACAACGATATCGTCACTTACTTCAAAATTATTAATGAAATCGTATTTAGAAACATTTTTATATGCATTTCGATCTTTATCTAATTCCTCAAAAACAAAATAATCAAAATGACCTCTTCTTCTGAGATAGTTTATCGTTTCATTATCAAACAAACGATCTACTGGTACAAAAATATCTGGAATAATACCACCACCTCCATATACTACTTTTCCTTTTGGAGTCGTATATTTTAATGAATCATCAACTTCAATGCTTTCCTCATCAGCCAGTTCGCCTGTTCTTAAACGTTTATAATAATCATTATAATAATTATTGTTATCACCGTTAGTATATGGCCTTTGAATAGATCTTCCTGTTGGTGTATAATAACGTGAAACCGTTAAACGCACTGCACTACCATCGCCAAGTGCCATTTCGCGCTGCACTAAGCCTTTACCATAAGAACGTCTTCCTACAATAATACCTTTATCATTGTCTTGAAGTGCACCAGCAATAACTTCACTCGCGGATGCTGAGTTTTCATTAATAAGGATATAAATTTCACCATCTTCAAAATCTCCTCGTCTTGTTGCATAAGTGCGTTCTTCCTTCCCTTTTTTATCCTTAGTGAACAAAATGAGTTTGTCGTCTTCTAAAAATTCATCAGCAATTTGCTCTGCAATGCCTAAAAATCCACCAGGATTATCACGCAAATCTAATGCTAACTTAGTAGCTCCTTGATCTTGGAGTTCTTCTAAAGCTGCTTTAAATTCTTTATACGTAGATTCTGCAAATCGGTTCATTTTTATATAACCCAAATCATCAGTTAACATATAGGCCGCGTCTACACTTTTAATTGGAATATTTTTTCGCTTTACATCAAATTCCAATAACTCATCTTCACCTTTTCTGTAAACTGTTAACCTTACTTTAGTGTTCTTATCACCTTTAAGTTTTTCTACGATATCACCATTCGTAATGTTTCGACCAAAAATGGTATCACCATCAGCTAGCAAAATTCGATCTCCACCTATAATACCAGCACGTTCGCTTGGCCCACCTTCTGTTGGTCTTATTACGGCTATAGTGTCCTTGTAAGGATAAAAATTAATTCCTATACCAACAAAATCACCTTTCATGTTTTCAGTAATACGCTGTAAATCTTCTTTAGGAATATATGTAGAATGCGGATCTAGATTATCTAATATGCCATTGACTGTAACATCGACGATGCTATCTGTATTTACGTCATCTACATACTCATAATCGATGTAATCTATTAAACGGTTGAGTTTGTCTTTCTTACTGTTTGTAGTAAATAGATTATCCGAAGTGTCAGTGAAATTTAACTTTCCGCCTATAGTAACTCCTGCTGCAATTGCAACACCAATAATAAGCGGTATGTATTTATTTTTTGTTGTCATTAGGCTTTTAAATCTTCAATATGCTCTAATTCTATGCCTGCTCTTTCTAAAAATTGTAATCCAGAGTCGTCTTTATAACCTTGTTGATATACTACACGAATAATGCCAGCTTGGTGAATAAGCTTACTACATTCTTTGCAAGGTGATAAAGTAATATATAACGTCGCACCTTTACAAGATTGTGTTGAGGATGCTACTTTAAGTATGGCATTAGCTTCAGCATGTAGTACATACCATTTGGTGTAACCTTCATCATCTTCACAATAATTCTCAAAACCTGTTGGAGTTCCATTATAACCGTCTGAAATTATCATACGGTCTTTAACAATAAGTGCTCCTACTTGTTTGCGTTTACAATGCGATAATTTTCCCCATTCTTCTGCTATACGTAAATAAGCTTTATCGTAACGTAATTGTTTTGTCTTTGGCATTAATTCTTCTTCTTGTACAATAATACAATGTAAATAACGAATATAAAAGGATAGTATTTTATAACCAATTTACTAGTAGTTAAAGTTTTACCAAACTTAATCAAGGATTTAACAAATTACTTTGAATTATCATGGGGATTACCAGTCCTATTACAATAGAAGAAAGCACCATAACCCAATCTCTACGCGTAAACCTAAATATAGTTTGACACATAAAGCCAAGAAATAATACAACAAATACAATTATAACTTGAGCAATTTCGATACCTAATGCAAACTCAACAAGAAACATTAATGAATTATCAGAGATCATATCTAGGTATCTCGCAAAACCCAAACCGTGGATAAGACCAAAGAAAAGAGTTGTTAAAAATAATGGACCTACTTTGTTTCCCCTATCCTTTTTCCCTGCAGTAAAAACGTTGTATATAGCAGTAATTAATATGGTAATTGGTATTAAAAACTCAATAAGTTTACCGTTTACAGTAACAACATCATAAGCACCTAAAACTAATGAAATTGAATGACCAATAGTGAAAATAGATACTAAAATCAAAACACGTTTCCAATCTTTAAAAACGTATGGAACAGCTAAAACCAATAAGAAAAGTAGATGGTCATAGCCGTTTTTATCTATAATATGGTCAATGCCTATCTTAACATTGAACCAGAAGTTTTCTAACATAATTAATTCATTTGGGCTAAATCAAAGTTACAACTAAAAAGCAATATGATTTCGTTAAAATAAAGTGAATAAAAATTTGCTTTTTCCTATTTTCTTTCGGAATATTGTGTTTACAAAGTTCAAATAACTTATTGAAATGTTATCAAGAAAGGTGGAGGGATTAGACCCTTTGAAACCTTAGCAACCCTTAAACTTATTAAGAAGGTGCTAAATTCTACGTAATTACCGATTCATTTATCGCGTAATTGGATAGATAACCTAACGTAATTACTCATTTGTAATTCAATTTCTTTTTAACTTTTTTATATAGTACGTCAACATTGATGTATTTGGCTTTTGACTAAAGTAAAAGAAATGAGTTCAAAATACATTGAAACTACAACTATACGTACTCAAATTGAGCGTTCGCAATTTTTAGAACATTCCAGCCCTTTGTATTTAACATCGAGCTATGTTTTTGAAGATGCTGAAGATATGCGTGCTTCCTTTGCAGATGAAAAACAACGTAATATTTACAGTCGTTATTCTAATCCTAATACCTCAGAGTTTGTTGAAAAAGTATGCTTAATGGAAGGAGCAGAACGTGGCTATGCCTTTGCCTCTGGTATGTCAGCTGTATTTTCAACATTTGCCGCTTTATTGAATTCAGAAGATCATATTATTTCATCTCAAAGCATTTTTGGTTCAACCCAAACCTTATTTAATAATATTTTACCTAAGTGGAATATTTCTACAAGTTATTTTAAAATTGACCAATTAGATAATATTGAAAGTCTTATTCAACCTAACACTAAAGTAATTTATGCTGAAAGTCCAACAAATCCTGCTGTAGATATTTTAGATTTAAAACGTTTAGGGGATATTGCAAAAAAACATAATCTCATATTTATAATTGACAATTGTTTTGCTACACCTTATTTACAACAGCCTATAAAATTTGGTGCAGATTTGGTTATTCACTCTGCAACCAAATTAATGGATGGACAAGGACGAGTTTTAGGAGGTGTAACCGTTGGTACCGCAGATTTAATTCAGAAAATATATTTATTTTCTAGAAACACAGGCCCAGCATTATCACCTTTTAACGCATGGGTTTTGTCAAAAAGTTTAGAAACATTGCCAGTTAGAGTTGATAGACATTGTGATAATGCTTTAAAAGTTGCTACTTTTTTAGAATCTCATAATACTGTGAATTTTGTAAAATATCCTTTCTTAAAATCACATCCACAATACGAATTGGCTAAACAACAAATGAAATTGGGTGGCAACGTTGTCGCTTTCGAAATAAAAGGAGGTGTCGAAGCAGGGTGTAAATTTTTAAATGCAATAAAGTTATTATCACTATCTGCAAACTTAGGAGACACAAGAAGCATCGTAACGCATCCTGCGTCAACAACTCATGCAAAAATACCTGAAGATATTCGTCTACAAACAGGAATTACTGATGGTTTGATAAGAATTTCTGTTGGTTTGGAGCATCCAGAAGATATTATTAACGATTTAAAACAAGCCCTCAATTAATGGCAAATATTAAACAAGAATTAGAAAAACGAATATTAATTCTCGATGGAGCCATGGGAACTATGCTTCAGCAATACAATTTCTCAGAGGAAGATTTTAGAGGAGAGCGTTTTAAAGATTATCCATCACCTTTACAGGGTAATAATGATTTATTGTCTTTAACGCAGCCCAAAGCAATAGCAGATATTCATGCTAAATATTTTGAAGCTGGAGCAGATATCGTAGAAACCAATACATTTTCTGGAACAACGATAGCGATGGCAGACTACGACATGGAAGATTTGATTTACGAACTCAATTACGAATCTGCTAAAATCGCTAAGGAGGTTGCTGATAAATTTACAAAAGCCAATCCAAAGAAACCACGATTTGTAGCTGGTAGTATTGGACCAACAAATAAAACTGCAAGTTTATCTCCAGACGTAAACAGACCAGAATACAGAGCGATAACGTTTAACGAATTACGTATTGCATACAAACAACAAGTAGAAGCCTTAATTGATGGTGGAGTTGATATCCTTTTAGTTGAAACTATTTTTGATACTTTAAACGCAAAAGCAGCTTTATTTGCTATTGAAGAAGTAAAAGAAGAACGGAATATCAATATTCCAATTATGGTTTCAGGAACAATTACGGATGCTTCAGGAAGAACTTTGTCCGGACAAACTGTTGAAGCCTTTTTAACTTCAATATCACATATTTCATTGCTAAGTGTTGGTTTTAATTGTGCACTTGGTGCAGAACAGTTAAAACCTTATTTACAGCGCTTATCTAACAAAACTAAATTTTACACATCCGCGCATCCAAATGCAGGTTTACCAAATGCCTTTGGAGAATATGATGAATCACCTCAACAGATGCAAAGTTACATTGAAGATTACCTTAAAGATGGTCTCATAAATATTATTGGAGGTTGTTGTGGTACAAGTCCTGCTCATATTAATGCAATTGCAGAAGTAGCAAAAAACTATCAACCTAGACTAACTCAAGAATTCGTATAATGGCAGAACCTGACTGTATGAAATATTTAACCTTATCTGGATTAGAACCTTTGGTGGTGACACCAGAAAGTAATTTTATAAACGTTGGTGAACGAACCAATGTAACCGGATCTCGAAAATTTCTGCGTTTAATAAAAGAAGAAAAATACGATGAAGCTTTAGAAGTTGCAAGAGACCAAGTTGATGGTGGAGCACAGATTCTAGATGTAAATATGGATGAAGGCATGTTAGATGGTGTTTATGCCATGACTACCTTTTTAAACCTTATTGCCTCAGAACCCGATATTTCTAGAATTCCACTGATGATAGATAGTTCTAAATGGGAAATCATTGAAGCAGGTTTACAAGTCGCACAAGGAAAATGTGTTGTGAATTCTATAAGTTTGAAAGAAGGAGAAGCCGAATTTAAACGCCAAGCCAAGTTAGTTAAGCGTTATGGAGCTGCGGTTATCGTTATGGCTTTTGATGAAACTGGGCAAGCTGATAATTACAATAGGCGTATTGAAATTTGTAAACGTTCTTATGATATTTTGGTCAACGAAGTCAATTTTCCGCCTCAAGATATTATTTTCGATCCCAATATTTTTCCTGTGGCCACAGGCATGGATGAACATCGTAGAAACGCACTCGACTTTTTTGAGGCTACAAAATGGATTAGAGAGAATTTACCTTACGCCAATGTTTCTGGTGGAGTAAGTAATGTGTCTTTTTCATTTAGAGGAAACAATGTGGTTAGAGAAGCCATGCATTCTTCATTTTTATTTCATGCCATAAAAAATGGAATGAATATGGGTATTGTTAACCCAACAATGCTTGAGATTTATGACGAAATTGATAAAGACTTATTAGAACGTGTTGAAGATGTGCTATTTGACCGACGCGAAGATGCAACGGAACGTTTATTGGACTTTGCGGAAGAGCTTAAGGTAAAAGGCTCAACATCTACGAGTCGAGATGCAGTAATCCAAGAATGGAGGAATGAGCCATTACAAGATAGAATTACACACGCTTTAGTTAAAGGTATTGATGCTCATATCATCGAAGATGTTGAGGAAGCACGACTCGCTTCGGGCAAACCTATTGAAGTTATTGAAGGTCATTTAATGATTGGGATGAATGTGGTTGGAGATTTATTTGGGAGTGGTAAAATGTTTTTACCACAAGTGGTAAAATCTGCACGCGTAATGAAAAAAGCAGTGGCTTATTTGCAACCCTTCATTGAAGCTGAAAAAGATGGAAAGCAAGAATTCGCAGGACGCATTTTAATGGCAACAGTAAAGGGAGATGTACACGATATTGGGAAAAATATTGTAAGCGTAGTTTTGGGCTGTAATAATTATGAAATTATTGACCTTGGAGTAATGGTTCCGCCAGAAAAAATCATAGAGACTGCGAAGAAAGAAAATGTGGATATTATTGGTTTAAGTGGTTTAATTACACCGTCGCTAGATGAAATGGTTTATATCTCTAAAGCACTTGAAAAAGAGAATTTAGACATTCCTCTTATTATTGGAGGAGCTACCACATCTAGAGCGCATTCCGCTGTAAAAATCGCTCCTCATTATAGTAATACTGTAGTACATATAAATGATGCCTCAAGAGCTGTAACTGTAGTAGGTGATTTACTTAAAAAAGATAGTGAAATATATAAACACCAGATTCGCGAGGATTATGATGCCTTCCGTGAGCAATTCTTAAAACGTGGAAAGAAAAAAGAATATCTCTCTATTGAAGATGCTCGAAAAAATAAATTTCAAATAGATTGGAACACTTCTGAAATTGTAAAGCCTGAGCAATTAGGTATTCAAATTATAGAAGATTTTGATATTACAAAACTTGAAGATTTTATCGATTGGTCTCCATTCTTTAGAAGTTGGGATTTACATGGTAAATATCCAGAAATATTATCCGATACTGTTGTAGGTTCACAAGCAACAGAGTTATTTACTGATGCTCAAGAATTACTCACACGTATTTTTGACGAAAAACTCTTGAAAGCTAAGGCCATCTTCGGGTTGTTTCCTGCGAATACCATCAATGACGATGATATTGAAATTAAAGACGCTTCTGGTAATATTTTAGAGACATTCTTAACCCTTCGTCAACAATCTAAAAAATCAGAAGGGAAACCAAACATTGCTTTAGCGGATTTTATTGCACCAAAAACATCAGAAAAACAAGATTATATGGGCTGTTTCTGTGTATCTACAGGATTTGGAACACAAGAATTAGCCTCACAATTTGAAGCTAATCATGATGATTATAATTCTATAATGATAAAAGCATTAGCTGATCGATTAGCAGAAGCTTTTGCCGAGTATTTACATAAAGAAGTAAGAACAAAATACTGGAGTTACGCTAAAAACGAAAACCTATCTAACCAAGAATTAATTAAAGAAAGTTATAAAGGTATTAGACCTGCTCCAGGTTATCCTGCATGTCCAGATCACTTAGAAAAAAACACCATTTGGAAACTTTTAAATGTTGAAGAAAATATTGGTGTAAAACTTACCGATAGCCTAGCTATGTGGCCAGCTGCGAGTGTCAGTGGTTATTATTTTGGTAATCCTGAGGCTAAATATTTCGGATTAGGGAAAGTCACAACAGACCAAGTAAAAGACTATAGTAAACGTAGACATATTTCTTTAGAAGAAGCCGAAAAATGGCTTAACCCAAACATTGCACAATAAATGAATCGAGCATATTCTAAATATTTTCACCTAACTAAAATGATTAATTGCGAACAGCATGTGTCCCAAAAAAAACAATAGATAAAATCACATGAAAGTAACAGAACATATAAAAAACGCCAACGGAAAAACTCAGTTTTCTTTTGAAATATTACCACCATTAAAAGGACAGCATATTCAATCTATTTTTGATAATATCGATCCATTAATGGAATTTAAACCTCCATTTATTGATGTCACTTATCATCGAGAAGAATATGTATTTAAAGAAGTAGAAAACGGACTTCTAAAAAAGCAAGTCGTTAAAAAAAGACCTGGAACCGTTGGTATATGTGCTGCTATTCAGAACAAATATGGAGTTGACGCCATTCCACATATATTATGTGGTGGATTTACTAAAGAAGACACCGAAAACTTTTTGGTCGATTTAGATTTTCTAGACATTGATAATGTAATGGCATTACGTGGTGATGCTGTAAAAAGCGAGACTTATTTTAAACCAGAAAAAGAAGGTCATGCCTATGCCAATGAACTCATCTCTCAAATTGAAGATATGAATAATGGTAAATATTTAGATGAAGAATTACTAAATAGCTCTGCTACTAATTTTTGTATTGGTGCTGCTGCTTATCCTGAAAAACATATGGAAGCACCAAGTTTAGAAAGCGATATTCATTTTTTAAAAAAGAAGATTAAAAATGGAGCGACTTATATCGTCACCCAGATGTTTTTCAATAATCAAAAGTATTTTGACTTTGTAGACAAATGCAGAAAGGAAGGGATTACAGTTCCTATTATCCCAGGATTAAAACCTATTGCTACAAAGAAACAACTGAATTTAATTCCGCATCGTTTTCATGTAGATTTACCTGAGGAACTTATTATATCGATTGTAAAATGTAAGGATAACAAACAAGTAAGACAAGTCGGTATTGAATGGTGTATTGAGCAGTCTAAAGAACTTCAAAAAGCCGGTATTCCTGTGTTACATTATTATTCTATGGGAAAGAGTGATAATATAAAAGCTATTGCTTCTGAGTTGTTTTAAAGTAAAAAGCCAACCATAATTATGGTTAGCTTTTTACTATGATAGTATTTGGGGCAAAAAAGATAAATACTATTCATTCTTAAAAACTGATTTATACTATTACTTTTTTAAAATTAACTGCCCCAGATACCTAACCTCTGAGGCAGTTTTAAGTTCAACTTTCAAGTCCCTGAAAATTGAGTTAATATAGCATTTTCAAAAAATCATGTTCTCCAATATCTTAATTCTTTAAATCGGAATAGATTAAAGTTTTTGTAGCGTTAATATATCTGTATTACCATTACCACCACTTACATCATGGATGGTCACTTCGGTATTTGATATTGAGACAACGTCCCAATTGTTATCATTAAACTCTTCGAAAGGCATTTCTGTACCAAAATCTAAAGCCATAAGACCATCATTTCCAAATACAGACCAAGTCCCATTATTAGTGTTAGTTCCATTTGTGGCAAATACAGTTCCATCATCGCTAAAGTTTATTTCATAGCCATCATAATCAGCTGTTTCATCAATACCATCATCGCTATAAGATGCAACTATCCATGCACCATCTTCTAAAATATCTTCAAGGGTAGCATCAGTATTATCAGAACAATAACTTCCAAAGCGCAATCTGTCTGTACCTATCTTTAATTCAACTTGTTTCTCAACAGGCTGTAAATTAATCTTACACAAATTCCAAGTATCATTAAAATCTGGTAAGCCAACCACATCTATAGTTACATCTGCATCACCTGCTGTTTCTGTAGCTATCCAAGTCCCATTAAATATATTTGCATTTTCGGTAACTAGTAGTGTACCATCTGCGTTGAATGTGAAAATATACTCTTCATAAATATCTACAAGATTGTTATTGTTTCTTTTTAGTTTATCAATGGTCCATTCACCACAAGCAAGAATGCTATCCTCAAAATAAGTAGGAGTATATATGTTAGTGTCGCAATCGTCAAAATCATTGTTATCATCCTCATCACAAGTACCTTCTGCTGCTTCAATAGCAGCTTCCAATTCTTGAACTGAATTAATAGTTTCTACAGAACCATCTGCTAATACAACTGTTATCGGAAAGTTAATTGTTACCGCTGCAAACTCATCGAGGTCTTCGATGAAATTATACATCTGATTATCGTTATTGATAGTAATAGTACTTACAGTATCATCATTTTCGTTAAATACTGATGCTGTAATAGGATATTCAAAATCGATACATTCTATATCATCGTCGTTCTCATCCTCACCTGTGTTAGCAACAACAGCCAACTCTGAATCTGAATTAATGACAGCTGTTGAAAAGTCTGAAAATACAACGGTAATAGGATAAGAAATAATTACCTCATCGTCATCATCTTCAGACACATCAAAACTATCTAAAATCTCCTCGTAATCATTGCTATTGGTTACATTTATAACCATTCCATTAACTGTTACGGTTACAGGCAACTTAACACTTAGATTACTTGCGAAGTCTATCATATTATCTTTGGAACCGTCATTTAATGAAACCTTTGCCATTAAAAACGCTAAAGTTGAGTTGTTCTCAATATTAGCATTAATTGGTGGGTCTATACTTAGGTCGTCTTCAGACCTACAAGAGGTCATAAGTACCAAAGCCATAAGACTAAGTAAAAAATAGTTTTTCATAAGTAGCGTTTTCATTATATTATTTTTTTAAGGAATCAATTTAAGAAGTCAGGTTAAGAGACCTCTAAAGTACTAATTTGTCTAAATCTTTTATTATATAGCATGTCTCGATCTAACTCCCACAATTCTTGATTAGTTCTCTTGAGTTGCTCGTACCGCATTTTAGCAAGAAAATATTTATGTTCTATTACAGTACTATCAGGATTTTGATCCATTTTTTCTTTCAATTGTAAAATCTTATCCTCGTATAGATCTAATTCATTCTTTTTAGCTATTGTTAGGGCATACAAGATATATTTTGTGCTTTTTTCTAAACTATCAATCATTTTCTAAATTGTTTTTTTAAAATTAAAGGTGAGATATAATTAGACTCGACCTTCTTAAATTATACTGCGATACGATAGTTAACTTCCTTCTCCTTCATCTTAGTTAAAACTTCATCTAAATTAGATTTAGAGTAAACGAGCTTTAATTTTAGTTCTGTAATCGTTTGGTTTAAAGTAGTGTTCATAATATTAAGGATTAATTTGGGGGCTTTATTCTTAAAACAACTCACTTTAGGATTGTCCCAAGAAATTTTAATTTTTTTTGCTGTTAGCAGCTAAGTCCTTTGGTCTTTAATGTTGAAATGACAACGTTCATGTTTGGATTGTAATTAGAGTTTTCTAATTTTAACTGAACTAAGACTTCGTTTAAGGGAGTATACATAATTAAGGGGTTTTGTTTAGGGATTAAGGGTTTATTTATTCTTAAAACAACTCAGAAATTAAATGTCCCAAGAAATTTTAATTTTTGTTATCTTTCATCATCTTTTATTAACCCTTAATTAAATTGATAACATTTGACAAAATCGCTACACGATAATATCTGCGACAAGCTTCGCTTTTCTAAACTTTACGAAAAGTATGCACAAACTTTAAGCAATATTTTATTATATAAGTATGGTGATATATTAAATCCTAGTGATAAAGTGCAAGAAGCATTTATTAAACTCTGGGAAAATTGTGCTAAAGTAAAACCTGAGGCCGTAAAAACCTACCTACACACTACTGCCAATAATATGATGTTAAATGAAGTAAAGCATCAAAAAGTAAAATTTAAATACCAACAGGTAAAACCAAAAGACTATACTAACGAATCACCAGAATTTGTAATGCGTAAAAAAGAATTCTCAAATCGCTTCGAGCATGTATTGTCTAAATTAAAGGAAGAAGAACGCGTTGCTTTTCTTCTGAGTAAAGTAGATGGCAAGACCCACAAAGAGGTTGCTGAAACTTTGGGCATAACAAAAAAAGTAGCTGAACACAGAATCTATGCCGCTATGAAATACTTAAAAAACAATTTAGAAGAACTTAATAAAAAATAGTTTGGGACTTTTATTAAATGAGTTGTTTTAAATATAGAACAGCACAAGAAATAAAATTATTTCATTTTTTTATGGGACATTTTAAAAGTGAGTTGTTTTAAGTATATAAAGCCAGAATTATGGATAAAGAATATTTAGTAAAAAAGTGGTTAAGTAACGAATTGTCTGAAGCTGAGGAAACATCCTTTAAAGCTATGGACGATGCTAAACTATATGAAGAGATCATTGAAGAGGCGCAACTATATAGAGGTGAAGACCACGCTAAAGTTGTTTCTTTTGAAGAATTAGATAAACATTTAACTACTGAGGACAGCAATTCTGGTACAAATTGGATGAATGTAGCCATGAGAATTGCAGCAGTATTCGTTATTGGTTTGGCATTATTTACTGTTTTTAATCAAAACAATATCCAATCTTTTGATACCAAATTAGCACAAACTGAAACTATAACACTACCTGATAACTCAATCGTAAACCTTAATGAATTATCTCATCTAGAATATAATTCAGGTAAATGGGATGAGAAAAGAACCTTAGAACTTAAAGGTGAAGCCTTTTTTGATGTAGAAAAAGGTGAACGTTTTGAAGTTATTACAGAGTTTGGTACAGTAAGCGTTTTAGGAACTGAATTTAATGTCATATCAAAAGAAGGTACTTTTAAAGTATCTTGTTATGAAGGTTTAGTAAGCGTAAGCTATGGTAATGAAGAAGTAAAATTACCTGCCGGAACAGAATTTACTTTAGAATCTGGGACGAGTTTAAAAGCAGATATTGCTATTGCTGAACCGAATTGGCTTAAAAATATGAGTGTTTTTGATAATGCAAAACTTGATGCTGTATTGGCTGAACTTGAAAAGCAATACAATGTACAAGTAAAACACCAAACAAATACAGATACTATTATTAATTTTACAGGTGCTTTTGAACATAATAATCTAGAAAATGCTTTAAAATCTATCTCGCAACCCTTAAATTTGACTTTTTCGATTGAAAACGACCAAGTCATATTAAGGAATGCCAATAAAAACTAAGTGTTACTTATCTATTTTACTAGTTCTACTATCGTGCTTCACACTACAAGCTCAAGCACAAAATGAAAGACTACCATTAAAAGAAGTATTAGATAAAATAAGTACTTTTCATAATGTTACTTTTAATTATAAGAGTAACCTTCTTAAAGATATTAATGTTTTCCCTCCCTCAGAAAAACTAACTTTATTGGAAAAAGTCAATAATCTGAAAGAACAAACTAACCTAGTCTTCACTAAAGTTAGTGATGCTGTCATTACAATATCCAAAACCATATCGATATGCGGATATCTTAAAGACGCTTATTTAAAACAACCGCTTACAGATGCCACGATTAATGGTAAATCTGCTTATACGATTAGTGATGAAAACGGTTATTTTGAAATTGAATTAGAGTCTTTAGATGAGCTACTCACCATAAGGTATATTGGGTTTAAAACTATTAAACGTCCTGTAAATTCCTTTTATTTAGAAGAATGTGAATTTATATTCATGTTAGAGCAGCAAGAAGAAATTAGTGCTGTTTTTCTTGAGGCCTATTTAGTTAAAGGAATTAATAAAGAGAACGATTGGACAACATCTATAGACTATGATCAATTCAGTTTATTACCTGGCCTTATAGAGTCTGACGTGCTTCAAACCGTTCAAGCTTTACCAAGTGTTTTAAGTGCAGATGAAACAGTTTCTAATATAAATATTAGAGGTGGTTCTAATGACCAAAACTTAATACTATGGGATGATATAAAGATGTATCAGACAGGTCATTTTTTTGGTCTTATTTCGAGTTTTAATCCGCATATGACTCAAACAGCTAGTGTCATTAATAATGGAACAGACGTTGCTTATACTGATGGTATTTCTGGCACAATTCACATGCAAACTAATAAAAAAATAAATTCTGAATTTGAAGGTGTTTTTGGTCTCAATTTTTTAAATGCTGAGTTGTTTACAGATATTCCCATTGGAGAAAAATCATCAATACAAGTATCTACTAGAAAATCTTTGGATGATTTGGTTAGAACACCCACCTATGATGTTTATTTTGAAAGAGTAACTCAAGACACAGAAGCACAAGACAATACTGCTGAAGTTTCAAATTCTAATCAGGAGTTTGATTTTAACGACGTTTCATTAAGGTGGCTCTATAAACCTAGTGAGAAGGATTTTCTGAGATTAAATTTTATACATATAGATAATAACTTAAGCTTTAATGAAACTGCTATAATAGAAGAGTCTGAGCGTACAAGACGAAGTAATGTGTCTCAAAACAGTCTTGCTTTTGGATTGAACTATAAAAGACAATGGAACAAAAAACTAGCGACAATATTCAATGTATTTAATACAGATTATAAACTACAATCTCTAAATGCTGATGTCTTGGCAGACCAACTCTTCTTGCAAGAAAATGTCGTTTCCGAAACAAATATTAAAGTAGATAATTTATACCAAAAAGAGCTCTGGAAGTTTAATCTTGGTTATAATTTTATTGAAACCGAAATTATTAACCTTAACGATATTGACTTGCCACGATTTGTGAGACGCGATGAAGAAATTATAAGATCACACGCTGTTTTCGGTCAGGCATGGTACACCAATGAGAATAATGATTTTTCTATTCGAGGTGGAATACGAGCCAATTATCTACCTAAATTTGAGAAATACATCATAGAACCAAGATTAAGCATTAGGAAAGCCCTTAATGATTATTTTGAAATAGAGGCCTTAGGTGAATTTAAACATCAAACTACATCTCAGATTGTTAACTTTCAAAATGATTTCTTAGGTATTGAAAAAAGACGATGGCAACTTGCTGATGATAATGAAATCCCAATATTAGAAAGTAAGCAAGTTTCAATTGGTGCTATATTTTCTAAAGACGGATGGCTTTTAGATACCAAAGCGTATTACAAAAATGTGGATGGCATTACAACCCAAAGTCAAAGCTTTACTACTAAATATGAATTTGCTCGAGAAACAGGCAGTTACGATGTCTTTGGAATAGAGTTTCTATTCAGAAAAAAGTTTAATAACATCAATAGTTGGTTGAGTTATTCTTATGTAAATAACACATACACATTTGATGCTTTGCAAGAAACAGAATTTCCAAGTAATTTCGATATTTCACATTCAATTACATTAGGAAGTACGTATAGCAATGATTCTTGGGATATTTCTGCAGGCCTAAATTACAGAATAGGAAAGCCAACCTCAATTCCAATATTTGGAGATGAAATTGAAGATGATGAAGTAAATTTTGATTCTGCCAATCAAGAGCGATTAAGAGATTATCTTAGAATCGATGCATCTGCAATTTATAAATTTAAAATAAGCAAAACCTTCAGGTCAGAAATAGGAGCTTCAATCTGGAATATTTCCGATAGAGAAAATACCATAAACAATTATTTCAGAATTAATGAGAATAATACAGTTGACAGATTCTCAAGATTTTCACTAGGTCTTACAACCAACGCTGTGTTTAGACTGTATTTTTAAGCTAAACGTATTTTTTCTTTAGACTATAACATACATCAGAAGTTTGTATCTTTAATTTATATGATAAATTAATAATATGGATTTTGATAAAAACTTATTATCATTTTTAAAACCTCCATTATTAGAGAAAGTCTTGGAGAATTCTTCTATTAAAGAGTTCCAAAAAGGCACAGAAATTTTACGAGAGGAGCAATACGTTAAAGTTTTACCTATTGTTCTTGAAGGACTTGTGAAAGTTTATTCTCGTTTTAATGATAAAGAGCTTCTACTATACTATATTCAACCATCTCAAAGCTGTGTAATGACGTTCTATGCGTCCTTGAAAAATACTCCAAGTAAGGTTTATGCATCTGTTGAAGAGGATTCTAAAATTTTATTAATTCCTGTGCGCTTGCTTCCTAAATGGTTGAAAGATTTTCCTGACTTTAATCAACTATTTTACGATCAATTTAATTTACGTTATTCAGAATTATTAGATACTATTGGTCATCTCTTAACTGATAGAATGGATAAAAGATTATACGAACATTTAAAAAACAAGTCAGAATTAACAAACAACTCCTCTATAAAAATGAGCCACAACCAAATAGCTAATGAATTAGGCACTGCGCGTGAAGTGGTTACGAGATTACTTAAAAAACTAGAATTAGAAAGTAAGATAATACAAGATTCTGGAGGGATAAAAATTATTGCATAGTTGTGACTATAGTCACTGTTTAGCTTTACCTATTTTATAATCTTTGCTGTATAATTTTAAACTAAATGAGATGAAAAAAAATATGGGATCAGCAGATCGAGTTATTAGATTAATAATCGCTGCTATTGTTGGTGTATTGTACTTTAAAGAAATAATTACTGGAACCTTAGGTGTCATATTACTAATTTTAGCTGGAATATTTGTTTTAACCAGTTTAATTAGTTTCTGCCCATTGTATGCGCCATTCGGATTAAAAACTTGTTCAATTACGGATAAGAAGTGAAAGAATGGAGTAAATAATTTTATAAAGAGATTTAATGGCGAACCTCCTTCATATACTTAAAGGTGGTTCGATATTTTTCTAGGAAATAAACCTATAGTTCAGAGCAATTTCAAGTCTAAAAGTGAAAATTATTATTCTATGGAAAAAAGTGATAATATAAAAGCTATTGCTTCTGAGTTGTTTTAAATAGAGAACTAGTAATTTACTTATTAAGGTTTAGGAACTACAATAGATCTATTAATCCAACATCCTATTTCTATCGTTTTCCCTCCCATATCAAGAAGAAATATTTTTTCTTTTGATGGTGCTTTTGCTTCATAATTAGAAACCGATTGATTGACTAATTTTTGTAATGTAGGATCAACTCTAGAAGCTTTTTTTGCTTCTTTCGCAGCTAACCAAAATACTGCTCTTTGGTGAAAATTATCCTTTCCGCAGTTCTTTGCACTTTTAGCATACATTTCAGCAATGATTAAATGAGGTTTCCCATTAGAAGGATTTAACTTTAAAGCCTCTAAAAGTAATCTTCTAGACTTACTATACTGATTTTTATTCTTAAATATAACCCCAATCCTAAACGCTAATTTTGATTTTTTATAAGGACTAGCATCAAATAAAAAATAGGCCTCTTCTAAATATTGATATCCTTCTTTATCCTTTCCTTTAGCGATCAACATTGTTGCCACAAAGATTTTTGTATCATATGAAGGTGCGACCTTATCGTATTGCTTAACAAGTTTTTCGTATAACTCTTCTTCAGTACATTGTTTGTGATACATTCTGCTCACCGATCGTTTTAACCAAATGGAATCATTTTTATGAGTTTCAAAATCTCTAGAATATAACGGAACTAAATTATCGCAATTAGCTTTTCTACTAGATATGGCGTCAATATTATCTTGAATGAGAGCATAGTTCTTCAGATAACTTTCGTAGACTTTTTTCTTGTTTTCTTCTTTTTTGGTAAGTGTTTTGTTTGTTTCGGTTTTTAATACTAATGCATTCAATTTTTCTGAATAATTCTGAACTTCAAATTGTATTTTTTCACTGACATCATCATACGCATTGAATAATTCTGCCGCGGATTTTTCACCTTCATTAAAAAGATCTACCATTAAAGAAAAGTAAGTGTATAAACTTTTAGGATGTGTAAAAGTTTGTTTGTCTGTATTAAACCCTTCGTTGAAGCAATCATATAACTCTTTATTATTTTTACTCAACTCATCTTTATAATCATACATTAATTGACATGCTTTAGCAGTATATTCACCATTTGGTGTTTTACTTTCAAAAAACTGGCTTCTCTTTTTCCATAAATCTATAAGAGCTTCAATAAAACTTATCTTTAATTCGCCATCAGTATCATCAATTTTATGTTTTAGAATTTTTTCGCCATCAGCATAAGTTGCTAAGCTAAGGTCAGGACAATTATTTTTTACATACAACCATGGTTCATAAGCGGCATCATATTTTTTTGCTTTAACAGAATCATGAAATAGCGAAAGTTTAGTCTTACATTCTAATTCGTTTTGGGCACTTATTATGCTTGCACCTATTAAAAAAATAGTACAAAAAAGAGTTAATTTTCCTGTCATAGTGATGTTAATTTGTAGTTAGTTATGAATCATAAAGCCACAAAAAACATACCAAAGACAGGTAAAACAACGCTCTATGCAAATACTCACATAATTCTCAACTAAAAACAAAAAATCCGTAATCATTTTATAATAAATGAATTACGGATTTTATATGTACTCAAGGTGGGAATCGAACCCACACTTCCGAAGAAACTGGATTTTGAATCCAGCGCGTCTACCAATTCCGCCACTTGAGCAATTTATTGGACTGCAAAAATAGAAAATTATTTCTCGCAATCAATTAAATTTAGTGGGTTTTATGCTTTTCGTAGTAAAATAATTTTCTAAATTTGAAGGAATTAAAAATCCCATTACTATACCAACTAAACATCTGATATCAAATGTCTTACAAAACTAAAGAAGCCAAATTTTTTGCTTGTACCCAAAGTACATACCTCGCAGAACAAATTGCTAAAGCCTATGGAGTTAAACTAGGAAATGTAATTACATCTACTTATAGCGATGGTGAATTTCAGCCATCTTATGAAGAATCTATTAGAGGTACACGTGTTTTTATTATAGGTTCCACACATCCTGGACCAAAGAATTTAATGGAAATGCTCTTAATGATAGATGCTGCCAAACGTGCTTCAGCAAGACATATTACTGCAGTAATGCCCTATTTTGGTTGGGCAAGACAAGATAGAAAAGACAAACCAAGAGTGCCAATTGCGGCAAAATTGGTAGCAAAAATGCTAGAAGCTGCTGGTGCAACAAGAATTATAACTATGGATTTACATGCTGATCAAATTCAAGGATTCTTTGAAAGACCAGTAGATCATCTATTCGCTTCTACAATATTTTTACCTTACTTAAAAAGTTTAAACTTAGATAACCTAACTATTGCATCTCCAGATATGGGAGGCTCTAAAAGAGCTTATGCATACTCAAAAGCTTTGGGTAGTGATGTTGTAATTTGTTATAAGCAACGTGCAAAAGCTAATGTGATATCGCACATGGAACTCATTGGTGATGTTACTGGTAAAAATGTAGTTTTAGTAGATGATATGGTAGATACTGCTGGGACTCTAACTAAAGCAGCAGATTTAATGATGGAACGTGGTGCTCTAAGTGTAAGAGCTATTTGCACACACCCTATCTTATCTGGTAATGCTTACGAAAAACTAGAAAAATCTAAACTGGAAGAATTAATTGTTACTAACTCTATCCCTTTAAAACAAGAAAGTAAAAAACTTAGAGTCCTTACTTGTGCAGATTTATTTGCTGAAGTAATGCATCACGTACATCACAATGAATCGATTAGTAATAAATTTGTAATGTAATCGAGCGGTTTTATAGTGCTGATTTTAACGCTTTAATAACTAGTGATTTTTTCTCAATTCTTGGTGAAACCCAATTCGAATAAAAAATAGCTTCAAAACACTAGTATTTTCATTTAATATTTCTAAATTTGCAGCCCTCAAAATGAGGGAATTAAATATTTATTAAACAAACATTTCAAAAATGAAATCAATTACAATTAACGGATCTCAAAGAGAAAGCGTAGGCAAAAAGTCAACTAAAGCCTTACGTAATGCTGGTCAGGTTCCTTGCGTTATATACGGAGGAGACAAGCCATTACATTTCTCAGCACCAGAACTGGCTTTTTCAAAACTCGTATACACACCTAACGCACACACAGTTGTGATTGCCTTAGATAACGGTGAAGAATACAATGCAGTAATGCAAGACATTCAATTTCACGCAGTAACAGATAGAATTTTACATGTCGATTTCTATCAAATTTTCGAAAACAAACAAATCACAATGGAAATTCCTGTAAAAACTGTAGGAGTGTCTAAAGGTGTATTAAATGGTGGTAACCTTAGGATGCCTTACCGTAAGCTAAGAGTAAAAGCTATCCCTTCAAAATTACCAGATTTTATTGAGATAGATATTACTCCTCTAAAAATTGGAAGTAAGTTCTACATCACTGAATTAGAGAATGACGATTATAAATTCTTACACCCAGACAACACTGTTGTTTGCCAAGTAAGACGTAGTAGATTAGCTATTGTTGATGAAGAAGAAGAGGAAGAAGGAGAAGAAGGAGCAACTGAAGCAGCGGAAGGAGCAACTGCCGAAGGCGGAGATGCACCAGCAGCAGAAGCAGCACAAGAATAGATAAAAACTATTTCAAATATTTAAAAAGCATTCTGTAACAGAATGCTTTTTTTATTTTTACATAAATTGTAATTATGTGGGAGATTATTAAAAATTGGTTTGGTTTTAGTAACGATACAGAATTAAAGGAAGACGTTAAAATGAAAAAATTCTTAATTGTTGGCTTAGGAAATATTGGAGAAAAATATGCCAACACCAGACATAACATAGGTTTTAAAATTTTAGATTATATCGCTAAAAATGAAGAAGCCACTTTTGAAACTCAAAAGTTAGGCGATATAACTACTGTAAAAATAAAAGGACGTTCTCTTATTCTTCTGAAGCCTAGTACTTATATGAATCTTAGTGGAAAAGCTATTAAATACTGGTTAGAAAAAGAAAAGATACCATTAGAGAATTTGCTCGTAGTCACCGATGATCTCAATCTACCTTTTGGTTCACTTCGTTTAAAAACAAAAGGAAGTGATGGTGGGCACAATGGCCTAAAAGACACTCAAGACAAATTACAAACCACAAAGTATAACCGCTTTAGGTTTGGTATTAGCGATAGTTTTGGTAAAGGGAGACAAGTAGATTATGTTCTTGGAGAATGGCATGATGAGGAGAATTCTAAATTAGAAGAACGTCTAAAGACTTCCGCAGAACTTATAAAATCTTTTGTGCTCGCTGGTGTTAATAATACAATGAATCAATTTAACGGAAAATAAAATGTAGCTTTGTTTTCAGGCAACTTTACAAATTAAAAAACAACAATACAGTTTAAATTTGAATGCAAAATCAGCAAAAGTAATCACCATTGGCACCTTCGACGGTATTCATATTGGGCATCAAAAAATATTAAAACACGTTGTTGCACTCGCCAAAGAACAAAACTATGAACCTGTAGTTTTAACGTTGTTTCCACATCCCAGAATGGTACTTCAAAAAGATGATTCTATCAAATTATTAAATACAATAGATGAGCGTATAGAACTCTTAAAGTCATTCGGTATAAAAGAGGTCATTGTAAAAAAATTTACGAAAAAATTTGCTAGCCTATCTGCCAAGGATTACGTGAAAAAAATTTTGGTTGACGAGTTAAATACTAAACAGATTGTTATCGGTTACGACCATCACTTTGGAAAAAACAGAAGCGCTAACATTAAAGATTTAAAAGAATTCGCTCAATTATATCACTTTAAAGTTGAAGAAATCTCAGCACAAGATATAGAAGACGTTACCGTAAGTTCTACTAAAATAAGGAATGCACTAAATAATGGTGAGGTTGATTTAGCAAATTCATTTTTGGGTTATAATTTCTACATCACCGGAAAAGTCATTAAAGGAAAGGGATTAGGTAGAACTATCGATTTCCCAACTGCTAATATTCATATAAAAGAGTCCTATAAATTGATTCCAAATGATGGAGTCTATGTAATAAAATCTCAACTAAAAAATAATACTGTTTTTGGAATGATGAATATCGGAACCAATCCAACAGTTAACGGAAAAACACGTTCTGTAGAAGTTCATTTTTTCGATTTTAATGAAGATATTTATAATACTGAGCTAAAGATTGAATTTTTAAAGCGTCTTCGTAGCGAACATAAATTCAAAAATCTTGAAGCTTTAAAAACACAGCTTAAAAAAGATAAAAAAGCAGCATTGGACTATATAAAATTATAGCATGAATAAATTTTTATTCAAACATATTGATAATTCTGGTCTTATAATCTTTAGAATTGTTTTTGGATTATTGTGCTTTTTAGAGTCTTTTGGAGCCATACTTACGGGTTGGGTAAAACGCACATTATTAGAACCTCAATTTACATTTTCCTTTATTGGTTTTGAATGGTTACAACCACTTCCTGATAGTTGGATGTATGCTTATTATATACTTATGTCGATTTTTGGTTTGCTGATAATGGTAGGCTATAAATACAGATTTAGTATGTTGATGTTCGCCATGATGTGGACAGCCACTTACTTAATGCAAAAATCATCGTATAATAACCACTACTATTTACTCGCTCTTTTGAGTTTTATAATGGTCTTATTACCAGCAAATCGTTATGCTTCTGTCGATGTTAAGCTCAATCCTTTGTTAAAGAAGATATCCATGCCGAGTTGGTGCAAGTGGATTTTTGTAGTACAATTATTTATCCTTTACACATATGCATCGATTGCAAAATTTTATCCAGACTGGCTAAATGCTTCTGTCCCTGAATTATTAATGAAAGGCAAGGCAAGTCTTCCTGTAATAGGTAGTTTATTACAACATTCAACAGTTCATTATATTATTGCTTATGGAGGTATTTTGTTTGATGGTTTAATAATTCCATTACTATTATTTAAACCGACTCGCAAGTACGCGTTCTTTGCTTCTATCTTCTTTCATCTTTTTAATTCTGTCGTATTTCAGATAGGTATATTTCCCTATTTGTCTTTAGCATTTAGCCTATTCTTTTTTGAGCCTAAAACCATTCGAAATATGTTCTTAAAAGGAAAGCCATTTTACAATTCTGATGAAATTATTATACCTAAATATAATACTATATTGATTTCTCTACTCTCAGTCTATTTTCTAATTCAAGTAGCGCTTCCACTCCGTCACCATTTTTTTAAAGATAATGTCCTTTGGACCGAAGAAGGTCATAGATTGTCTTGGCGAATGATGTTACGCGCCAAAAGTGGCAGAATTAAATATTCTGTAATTGATGCCAATACCAATAACAACATACCTATTAAATTAAATGATTATTTAACTAAAAAACAGCAACGTAGTGCGACTACAAAACCAGATGTTATATGGCAATTTGCACAACACTTAAAACAAGATTTTGCAAAAAAAGGAGTGGCTGTCAAAGTCTATGTGAAATCCTATGTGAGTGTAAATGGAAAGCCTTCAAAACAACTCATTGATCCAAAAGTTGATATCGCAAATGAGGAGTGGTATCATTTTAAACATCACGATTGGATATTACCCTCAAAATAGACTTCTTTTTATTTTTATCTGGTTATTCTTCTTTATACTTTTGTAGCTTGTTTCTATTGTGTCAATAGCCGTAGAACTTAAAGTTACAGATATGTTACAAGTTGCATTCATAAGGGAAAATAAAGAAGACATCATTGCACGTTTAGCAAAGCGAAATATCGATGCTACCGAAATGCTTAATAATGCCATTGCGTTGGACGAAGATCGCAAAGCACTTCAAACTAAGTTAGACAATAAAAAAGCAGAGTCTAATAGCATATCTAAAGAAATTGGTAACTTATTTAAGTCTGGTGAAACTCAAAAAGCAAATCTTTTAAAAGAGAAAACTATCCAACTAAAGGAGATTACAAAAACTTTAGAGCAAGAATTAAATGATAAGGTTAATATATTAACTGAGTTATTATACAAAATTCCTAATGTACCTCATAAGTCTGTACCTAAAGGGGGCTCAGAGGAAGATAATGAAGAAATCTTCAAAGAGGGTGAAATTCCTGCGTTGCATAGTGAAGCTCAACCACATTGGGAGCTCGCAAAAAAATACGATATCATTGATTTTGAATTGGGTAATAAAATCACTGGAGCTGGCTTTCCTGTTTACAAAGGAAAAGGTGCTAGATTACAACGTGCATTGATTGCTTATTTTTTAGATAAAAATACTGAAGCTGGTTATACCGAATATCAATTACCACACTTAGTGAATGCAGCATCTTGCTATGGTACTGGACAATTGCCAGATAAAGATGGGCAAATGTATCATGATTCTCGTGACGATTTGTATTTAATTCCAACGGCAGAAGTACCAGGTACAAATGTATTTAGAGATGAATTGCTAAATGAAACTGACTTACCTATTGGTATTACAGGCTATACACCGTGTTTTAGACGTGAAGCTGGGAGTTATGGCGCGCATGTAAGAGGATTAAATAGATTACATCAATTTGATAAGGTGGAAATCATCCGGGTTGAACATCCGAATAATTCATACAAAGCTTTCGATGGCATGATTGAACATATTAAAGCTATTTTACGAGAACTTAAATTACCATTTAGGATCTTAAAATTATGTGGAGGTGATACTACATTTGCTTCTGCATTGACTTATGATTTTGAAGTTTTTTCAACAGCTCAAGACCGTTGGCTAGAAATTTCTTCGGTATCTAATTTTGAAGCTTTTCAAGCCAATCGTTTAAAATTACGTTTCAAAAATAGTGATGGTAAAAATGAATTATGCCACACATTAAATGGAAGCTCTTTAGCTCTACCTAGAGTTTTAGCCGGAATATTAGAAAATTATCAGACTGAAAACGGTATAAAAATTCCTGAAGTTTTAGTGCCTTATACTGGTTTCGACATCATATCTTAATATTATATTTAAGTATGACTTTCTCTGTTTTGTTAAAAAAATAGGCTTTTTGTCGATTTTTTATGTATTTCTTCGTTTAATTTGATTATTTTTATCAAGTTAGCAATCCCAATCAACGGATTAGCCTAACTATGAAGAATTTAAAACGAATTGTATTACTTGTTTCATTAATTGTTATGGTAAGCAAAGTCTTATTTTAACAGTTAAATTAGAAATAGTAAAATAAATAAAACCTAGACAGAATAACTGAATCATATTTTAACAAATAATGGTTAATAGCACATTTATTTTGCTGGTCAAAATGCCTAAACGGAGAGTTTAGGCATTTTTTTATAAAAACATTTACAATATCTAGTATGCGCATTTGTTATATTTACACAAAAGACAAACATGCAACAGCGATTTTTCATTTTACTTTTAATTATTGGATGGTTTTCTTGCTTGGCACAAAACAATGTAGCTCAAGGAGAAAGTTATTACAAAAAAGGTGAATTTGAAAAAGCACTTATCATATACCAAAACTTAAATAAAGAAAAACCTTATCACTACGAGTACTTCTATAAATTAATTGCAATACATCAACAGTTAGAGCAATTAGATGAAGCCGAGAATATACTTATTCAACGTTTAGAAAAAAGACGAAATCCGACTTTAATTATTGAATTAGGGTATAATTTTCAACTTAAGGATAGTTTAAAAAAAGCTAATATATTATATGAAGAAGCTATTTCATATGTAGATAAAAAACCCAATTACATTTACAGTATTGCCAAAAAATTTGAAGACCATTCTCTGTTAGAACAGGCTATTCGTGTTTACGATAAAGGCAAATTATTGACTCCTGACAAAAATTATAGTATCCAATTAGCACGTATTTACGGTGATCAAGGCAATGTTGAAAAAATGTTTGCTAACTATATTGAATATATTGCTTACAAACCAAATTACCTCAACAATATTAAACGTGCCATTAGCGATTTTATCTCAGAAAATAGCTCTAATGAAAACAACACGTATTTGAGACGATCACTTTTAAAAAAAATACAGCAAGAACCAAACCCGTATTGGTACGAAATGCTAAGTTGGTTGTACGTGCAAGAAAAAGCATATAATAAATCGTTCATCCAAGAAAAGGCGCTTTACAAACGTAATCCCGAAAGCTTAGATCGTATTATAGAATTGGCTGTTACCGCACACACTGATAATGATGATGAAACTGCAAAAAACATCTTTAATTACATCATCGATACCACTCAAGATGCTGACACAGTTCTAACGGCACATCAATATATACTAGAAATAGATACTAAAAATGCAGATGAAAAAGAATTGAAGCGCATAGATGAAAGCTATAAAAAGCTATTTAATGAATTTGGTAAGTCTAGGTTGACCTTACCTCTACAATTAGCCTATGGTGAGTTTTTAGCCTTTTATAAAAAAGATACTGATAGTGCTACGAGCTTTTTAAGACAAAGTATGAAGCTAAATATCTCTAACTTTCAAGAAGCCAAAGTAAAGCTACTATTGGCTGATATTTTAGTGCTTCAAGAAAAGTTTAACGAAGCCTTAATTTTCTATTCTCAAATCCAAGCAGAACTAAAAAATAGTACGATTGCACAAGAAGCAAGATTTAAAGTTGCTAAAACAAGTTATTATAAAGGCGATTTTGATTGGGCAGAATCTCAACTTAAAATTTTAAAATCTTCAACATCTCAACTCATAGCCAATGATGCTTTAGATTTAAAACTATTAATCTCAGATAATAAATTTGAAGACAGTACACAAACTGCCTTAAAATACTATGCCAAAGCAGATTTGTATGCTTTTCAAAATAAAACTGATGAAGCCATTTCACTTTTAGACACCATTTTAGTAGAGCACAAAGGCGAAAGTATAACAGACCAAGCGTTGTATCAACAAGCAAAACTCTTCAAAAAGAAATTACAATACAATAAAGCAGAAGCTAATTATCTTGAAATTATTGAAGATTACAAAGAAGATATTTTAGCAGACGATGCACACTACTACTTAGCAGAGCTCTACTACACACATTTGGCTAAGCCAGAAGAAGCCAAACAACTCTATGAGAAAATCATTTTTGAGTTTGAAGATAGTATCTATTTTATTGAAGCTCGGAAGAAGTTTAGGATGCTTAGAGGTGACACAATCAATTAGTTATTCTTACATGAAAGTTTTTTATTACATAACATTTATTTCACTGTTTTTAATTTGTAGTTCCTTTCAGATAACTCAATTTAAATCCAAAGACTTTTTGTTTCAAAAATGGGTGTATGAAGATTTTGAAAATAATACTATGATTTTAAAAAGTAAACGAAATTATAAAAGAGATAAGTTTGGTATTGAATTTAGTGAAAATGGTACTCTTGAGCGTAAACAAAATGCAAATTGGTGCGGAACAGGACAAATTGAATTCGAAATAGTTTCAGGAACTTGGAAACATATTTCTGAATCAGACCTAGAAATAAAATATAAAGATTGGAGAGGATCAGTTATTGACACACTTCAAATAGTCCAGCTAACAAAGTCTAAGTTAGCTTTAAAAATTATTTCAAATTAAAATTTAGTAAATGATCATATATAACGTCACTGTAAATGTCGATAAAACCATAAATAAAGAATGGCTAATTTGGATAAAAGAGCACATTCCAGAAGTATTAGCCACTGGTAAATTTAAAGAAGCTAAATTGACCAAAGTATTGGTGACTGATGACGAAACAGACACCTACTCTATTCAATACAGAGCACATTCTAGAGAAGCATTAGATGCCTATTATGCAGAAGATGCAGAACGACTAAGAGGTGATGGTTTAAAACGCTGGGCAGATAAATCTCTAGCCTTTAGAACAGAACTAGAAATTATAGATGAATATTCTGTTAATTTCAATTAAGTTGCATTAATGACGAACAAAGACATTATCTATAAACACAGAATGAAAGTAAAATATACTAGTATTATTCTACTTCTAGTTGGTATTGCTATTGCCTATTTTTATTATGGTACAGAACCTCACGAAACCATAGGTGGATTTCTTTGTGGTCTTGGATTTGGCTTATTCCTTATTTATATAGCTATCAAACAACCTAAAAAAATTAAATAAGCTGTGGCTAACCATAACCAAGTAAAAGCAAAAAAACATCTAGGTCAGCATTTCTTAACTGACGAATCTATTGCTCAAGATATCGCAGATAGTCTGTCTCTTGAAGGTTACAATGACGTTTTAGAAATTGGTCCAGGAATGGGAGTGCTAACCAAGTACTTACTTAAAAAAGACACGACTACTCACGTCATAGAAATCGATACCGAATCTGTTGATTATCTAAAAAACAATTACCTCAACCTTGCAGATCGTATTATAGAACAAGACTTTTTAAAATACGATTTAAATCTTGTTTTCGAGGACAAGCCATTCGCAATAATTGGTAATTTTCCATATAATATTTCTTCTCAAATATTATTTAAAACTTTAGAATTACGCCTTCAAATTCCTGAGTTTTCAGGTATGTTTCAAAAAGAAGTGGCAAAACGCATTTGTTCTAAAGAAGGTTCAAAAGTTTATGGAATTTTGTCTGTATTAACGCAAGCATTTTATGATGCAGAATATCTTTTTACGGTTCCTCCAACCGTTTTTAACCCACCACCAAAGGTAGATTCTGGAGTATTATTACTAAAAAGAAAGGCCGACTTTATATTACCTTGCGATGAAAAACTATTCTTTAGAGTTGTAAAAACAGGATTTCAACAACGTAGAAAAACATTGCGTAATAGTTTAAAAACTTTCAATCTGTCGAATAATTTAAAAGCAAATACTATATTTGGGCAGCGACCAGAGCAATTAAGTGTTTCACAATTTATTGTGCTGACGTCGTTGATTGAAAATGACATCAACTAAATAATCGTCATTGCGAGTACAAAGGACGTGGTAATATTATCAAATATTTATTGTTTGATTAAACAGATTGCGTCACTACTTTCACAATGATGGAAAGAATGACGTGGAAGAAATCCAAGAAAACATACAATTTCAGCTTACGAATGAGCTTATTGAAAAGGTAGAAATCTTTGTTGAAGATGAAAATGACAAAGACCTCAAAGCCCTTTTAAGTGAGTATCACTACGCTGATATTGCCGAAATTCTTGATGAATTAGATTCAGAGGATGCGGTTTATGTCATCAAACTTTTAGATTCGGATACGACTTCTGATATACTTACAGAGCTCGATGAGGACAATCGAGAAAAAATACTTCAAAACTTATCAGCCAAGGAAATTGCCGAAGAGGTTGAAGAATTAGATACCGATGATGCTGCAGATATTATTGCAGAACTTCCAGAAGAACGACAAGAAGCTGTAATCTCTCAAATAGAAGATGAGGAACATAAAGCCGAGATCCAAGAACTTCTTGCTTATGCTGACAATACTGCCGGCAGCCTTATGGCAAAAGAACTTGTTAAAGTTTATGAAACTTGGACTGTTGCTGGTTGTTTAAGACGTATTAGAGGCCAGGCAAAAGAAGTAACACGTGTACATTCTATCTATGTAGTTAACAAGGAAGAAAAGCTAATAGGTCGTCTCTCTCTTAAAGATTTAATCGTTGCCAAAAGCGATCAAAAAATTGCAGATATTGCTAAAGATAATGTGGATTTTGTTCATGTAAATGATGATGATGAGGATGTTGCTAAAGTGATGGCTAAGTATGATTTAGAAGCCATTCCTGTGGTTGATGATAAGCAGACACTTTTAGGAAGAATTACCATTGATGATATTGTCGATGTATTAAAAGATGAAGCGGAAAAAGATTACCAATTAGCTGCAGGTATTACACAAGATGTCGAAGCAGATGATAGTATCATAGAACTCACTAGAGCAAGACTACCTTGGTTATTTTTAGGACTGATTGGTGGTGTGGGCGCTTTTATTATTATGGAAGGTTTTCAAGAATCCTTTAGTAAATACGCTGTTTTATTCTTCTTTACGCCTTTAATTGCTGCAATGGCAGGAAATGTTGGTGTGCAGTCTAGTGCAATTATTGTTCAAGGTTTGGCAAATGACGATGTAAAAGGAAGTATCAATAGTAGATTAATAAAAGAAATGTTGCTCGCTGCACTTAATGGAACCATTTTGGCCTTATTCCTGTTTCTATTCGTTTGGATAACCAAAGGAGATTTTTATACTGCGCTTGCAATTTCAGTATCACTAATTGCAGTTATCATTGTTGCAGGTTTAATCGGGACTTTTGTTCCTTTATTTTTAGATAAAAGAGGTATTGATCCAGCCATTGCGACAGGTCCTTTTATTACAACAAGTAACGATATTTTTGGGATTCTTATTTACTTCTGGATTGCAAAATTGATTTTAGGTATTTAATCTTTCACGACAAGTTTGTTATGCTCAACTTGTTTCAACATCTCATTATTTATACTTTTAAGCTATGAAAGCAATAAACATTAAAGACAAACACACCTTATTCTCAAAGCAATGGCATCCGCATCGCATCGCAACAGTAGATGATATGCAAGTCATTTTGGCTAAAATTAAAGGTGAATTTGTATGGCATAGCCATGACGATGAAGACGAATTGTTTCAAGTTGTAAAAGGTACTTTATATATGCAATTTAGAGACAGAACCGAAGTTGTTAAGGAAGGAGAACTCATTGTGGTACCAAAAGGAGTAGAACATAATCCATCAACCAAAGACGGTGAAGAAGTGCATCTTTTGCTATTCGAAAAACTTAATACAGCACATACTGGTAATGTAAAAGATGAAATGACACAAACAGAATATCCTTGGATATAAATTTCAGTATAATAATAACTATGAATGTTCTACACATAGATTCAAACCATCCATTACTCATAAATCAACTCAACGATTTGGGCTTTACTAATCATGAAGATTATTCAGCTTCTAAAGAAGAGATTGAAGCAAAAATAGCAGAGTATGATGGTTTAATTATTCGCAGTCGTTTTACAATTGATCAACAATTTTTAGATGCAGCCAAAAACCTAAAATTTATAGGACGCGTTGGTGCCGGTTTAGAAAATATAGATTGCGATTATGCTAAAGGAAAAGGTATTATATTGTTCAACGCACCAGAAGGCAACAGAAATGCTGTTGGAGAACACACTTTAGGAATGCTCTTATCCTTATTTAATAAACTCAACAAATCTGATAAAGAAGTAAGACAAGGTAAATGGTTACGAGAAGCCAATCGCGGATTAGAACTTCATGGAAAAACCGTTGGGCTTATTGGTTATGGCAATATGGGAAAGGCCTTTGCAAAAAAACTTAGAGGTTTTGATGTTGAAATAATATGTTATGACATTAAACCTAATGTTGGAGATGATAATGCTAAGCAAGTATCGCTAGAAATACTTCGAGAAAAAGCAGATGTTTTGAGTTTACATACACCACAAACCCCATTAACATTAAATATGGTGAATGCTGAATTCATCAATAAATTCAAAAAACCATTTTGGTTCATTAATACAGCTCGTGGTAAAAGCGTGGTGACTGAAGATTTAGTAAGTGCATTAGATGCTGGTAAAATTTTAGGTGCAGGACTCGATGTTTTAGAATACGAAAAATCTTCATTCGAAAATTTATTCAAAGTAGATGAGCCAAAATTTAGATGGATGCGAAAGAGTAAAAAAACAAATTTACCTGAAGCATTTCAGTATCTAATTCAAGCAGATAATGTATTACTCACTCCTCACATTGCTGGCTGGACAGTAGAAAGCAATGTTAAACTCGCACAAACTATTGTAGATAAAATAAAAGCAAATTTTTGCTAATTTTATACAATGAAGAAAACCGTTCTTGTTTTTGGATTGCTCATTTTAGCATTATTGCTATTGTTTCAGTTTAGTAAATACACATTAATTAGTGGCGATTTACAAATTGAATACCTTATGGCTTTTGTTGCGATAGCTTTTTTAGCTATTGGGTTATTCATTAATAAAAGGACACAAAAACAGTTGCCTATTTCTAAAAGTGAAATAGATTTAAAAAAAATTGAAGAATTAGGCTTAAGCAAAAGAGAATATGAAGTCTTAAAAGAAGTTGCACTCGGCTTATCTAATAATGAAATAGCAGAAAAATTATTTGTATCAGAAAGCACTATAAAAACACATGTCTCAAACCTTTTGGTGAAGCTAAATGCCAAACGACGAACGCAAGCTATTCAAATTTCAAAAAATCTAAATATTATTTAATTCCATAGCTTTACAACTAAAGTATGATTGATTTGGTACTTTAGTATGAGTTCCCAACATCTGCTTCTTCCTACTTTTGGTCCACTAATCAATACATAAAATAAAAAATGAAAAACACAGTAATTAAGTACGGACTTTTTGCATTACTAAGTGGGTTTGTATTATTTGGATTGCCTTTCTTATTTGGAATGGGAGTAGATTTTGATTATGGTGAACTTATAGGATACACCTCAATGGTAATCTCCTTATTATTTGTTTATTTCGGAATCAAACATTATCGAGATAAAGTGAACGAAGGAAAAGTATCTTTAGGAAAAGCTATAGGAATAGGTATGCTTATAGCATTATTCTCGGCCACTGGTGTTGCATTTTTTGACTACATCTACACTACTCAAATAAACCCTGATTTTGCAAATGACTATTTAGAGTATTCCATAAAAAAGATGGAAGTTACCTTATCGCCAGAGGAACTTAAGATTAAAAGTGCTGAACTAACACAACAAATGAAAGATTATGGCAGTCCTGGCTTTATGGCTTTTATGATGTTTGCTACAGTACTAATTCTAGGTTTTATTATATCTTTAATATCAGGATTAATCCTTCAACGCAAATAAAAATTAAATCAATCTAACTATGCAATATAAAGCATCTTCCCCAGACGATTATATAAGTCAAGTTCCTGAAGAACGTAAAGACACATTAAAAAAATTACGAAAAGTAATAAATGATAATTTACCTAAAGATTTTGAAGAAGGTATTCAATATGGTATGATTGGTTATTATGTCCCACATTCTGTTTATCCAGATGGTTATCATTGTGATCCCAAAACACCTTTACCATTTATGAGTTTTGCATCTCAAAAGAATTCTGTGAATTTATACCATAGTGGCATCTACGCAAACCCAGAATTACATGAGTGGTTTGTTACAGAATATCCAAAACATTGCAAACGCAAATTAGATATGGGTAAAAGCTGTATTCGATTCAAAAAAATGGATGAAATTCCGTTTGAATTAATCGGTGAGCTTACAAGAAAAATGACTTGTGATGAATGGATAGATATTTACGAAACAGCTTTAAAGAAAAAATAAAATGAAAAAACGAGTAACAGGAATAGGTGGTCTTTTCTTTAAAACCAAAGATCCAAAAGCATCAAAAGATTGGTATAAAAAACACTTAGGTTTTAATACAGACGATTACGGCTGCACCTTTTGGTGGAAAGACAAAGAAGGCAAAGATTGCTCTACGCAATGGAGTCCTTTTGCGGAAGACACTAAATACTATGAGCCTTCAAAAAAAGACTTTATGTTTAACTACAGGGTTGAAAATTTAGAGGAATTATTAGACACTTTAAAAGAAGAAGGAGTAACTATTATAGGAGAAATGGAATCGTATGACTATGGTAAATTTGGTTGGATACTCGATAACGATGGAAATAAAATAGAGTTATGGGAACCTATTGATAAAGCATTTTTGTAAACTTACTTATTAAAAAAAGCTTTTGTCTTATATAGAAATTCTTCAATCCTATAATTTAACTGCATTGCAATGGACGGCCATTGGTTTTGCAGTTTTTTTGTTGGGTTTATCTAAATCCGGAATCAAAGGGATTAGTATTATTATTGTAGTCATACTTGCCTTTGTTTTTGGAGAGAAGGCATCTACAGGTATTTTGCTTCCCATGTTAATATGTGCAGATATTTTAGCTGTTATATATTACAATAGGCACGCAGATTGGGGAATTATTAAAAGGCTAATACCATGGATGATTGTAGGTGTTCTGGTTGGTGTATGGGTTGGGAATGATATATCTGAAATTATCTTTAAAAGGCTAATGGCTATAATAATAATTGTTTCCGTTATTATTATGTTTTATATAGAAAAACAAAAATCTAATGGTATACCTAAAAACAAGTTGTTTGCAACAGGTATGGGGTTTTTAACTGGCTTTACAACAATGATTGGCAATTTAGCTGGTCCTATTTCTAACGTTTATTTTCTAGCCATACGTTTTCCTAAGAATGAATTTATTGGAACAGCTGCTTGGTTATTTTTCATCATAAATGTATTTAAACTCCCTTTTCATATTTTTATTTGGAAAACAGTTACACGAGAATCTTTGGTTTTGAATTCAGTGTTAATTCCCGCTGTTGTTGCAGGGTTTTTATTAGGTACATATATCGTTAGGCTAATTTCTAATGTTAATTATAGGCGCTTCATTTTAATAGTTACTGCATTGGGTGGAGTTATTATGTTGTTTAGATAAATATTTAATGTGCCTGAATTTTAGAATTGGGATAGGATTATTTGTTAACTTTAAACTCTAACTTAAATTAACTAATAAAATGTCTGAAGAAAACAAAAATTTAGAAGATAACACTACTAACGAATTAGACCAAGCTAAAGATGCTGTTAATGAAAATACAGACGCAATTGCTGACGAGGTTAATGATCTAAAAGAAAATGCAACTGAAGCATTTGACTCGGCTAAAGAAAAAGCGAGCGAATTAGCAAATGACGCTAAAGAAGCACTTAGTAATGTGAAAGAAAAAGCAACTGAGTTCATTAACGAAGATGCCAAAGAAATGATGAGTAATGCGAAAGAAAAAGCATCTGAATTTGCTGATGAAGCTAGCGAAAAACTCAGTGAATTTAAAGATGTAGCCAAAGAGAAAGCTGCCGATTTAGCTGAAGACGCTAAAGAAACTTATGAAGAAGCAAAAGTAAAGGCTAAAGAATTTGCTAGTGACGCAGGAGAAAAAATAAGCGAGTTTGCTGATGTAGCGGAAGATAAATTAGAGGATTTAGCCGAAGATGCAAAGGAGACTTACACAGAAGCTAAAAAGAAAACCAAAGGTTTTTTTAGCAGACTATTCGGAAGCAAATAAATAACTAGAGCATTTTTTATTAACTTTATAATCTAACCAAAACAATAAAATTATGTCAGACGATAATAAAAATTTAAGTGACGATCTAGATGATATGCTAGATGATGCAAAAGACGGTGCGAAAAAAGCTGGAGAAAAAATAAGTCAAAAAACAAGCGAGTTAGCAGATGATGCTAAGGAATTGGCTAGTGATGCTAAAGAAAAAGCTGCTGAGTTTGCCGATGACGCAAAAAAAGCAGCAAGCGAATTTGCGGATGATGCAAAAGAAGTATTTAGTGATGGTAAAAATGTTGCTATTATTGCTCATATCACTTTTATTGGATGGATAATAGCCATAGTAATGAATAGTAGCAATAAGACTGAACTTGGTTCTTTTTATATAAGACAGATGCTAGGTCTTATTCTTGTTAGTGTAGTAACTTCATTCATTCCTATAGTAAATTTTGTGGCTTGGATACCTCTTCTAGTGGCTTGGGTTATGAGCCTTATAAGTGCTTTAGGTGGTGAAATGAAACCTACTTGGTTGCTTGGTAATCAGTTTCAGGATTGGTTTAAAGGTATTTAGAATAGTAAAACATTATTATATTTAAAAACCCAGAAACTTAAATTCTGGGTTTTTATTTTTATGATTAATTATTAAGCCCATAATCTAAAGGCAATGAATCACCTACACGCTGGCTTCCCATAATACCACTAAAATACACACCTTCAATTGGCGTATAATTACCATAGACATCTACAAAAAATTCATCTACCTCTATTTGAAGCTCAGACTGTAATTCTTTGTTATATAGTATAGTAACCTTATCCTTTAATTTCACCTTTTTTAAATCGGAATCAGTAATGTCTTCAATAGTAAAATAAGACCATTCTTCTACTCTGAGTTTATCATAATAAATCCAATAACCTTCATCTCTCAAGTTTTTATTATAAAGCGAACGCATAAAGCGTTGAATAGAAAATTCATAAGCAATTTCCCTATTCTTAATAGTCTTCTTTTTTTCAGAACCTTTTAAATCCTTATAAAATGAAGTACCGAGAAAGGCTACTGTATTTACTGTAAACGTACTGGTTTTAATCTCAACATAACGAAATTCAACTTCAAAATCTATAATATCAAAAGCGATTTCATATTGCAATGCTTTATTCTCTACTCGTACTGGAGCTTTTGCACTTGCATACAAAGATTTGTTTCCTTTATCATATCTTAATATTAAATCATCTTCATTCAATATTTTGCAGGATTTACCAAACTTTGAAGTACCCAAAAACTCTTTTCTAAATAGACGTAGTTTTTGTCTTCTGGTTAAGCCATCGTCATATTCTATATAAACTTCATCTAAAGCATTATCGGCTTCGACAAGTTCTATAGTTACGTTATTCCGAAATCTATAATCAGATATTAATACCTTTTCGTAACCTAGATAAGAAATTACTAAAGTAGATTGTACAGCATCTGTATAGGTTATTGAAAATTCACCATTTTCATCCGTAGTTGTTCCAATAGTAGTATTATCAAAATAAACCGAAACTGTTTCAATAGGCTCTTGAGTTACCTTGTCAATAACTCTGCCGTTAAAGGTTTGAGCAAAGCAAAAAAAAGGGAAGACAAAAACAATTAAAAAATATTTATGCTTCACCATTTTCCATAAACTTACGCTCCAACTCTGCCTGGAATTCTTCCATCACTGGTCTAACCGTACTTTCTGGCAAGTCTGCAATTTTAATATACATTAAACCATCTACAGCATTATTGAATAAAGGATCTACATTAAATGCTACGAGTTTAGCATTCTGCTTAATGTATTTTTTAAGCAGTACAGGAAGTCGAAGAGCACCTGGTTCTACTTCGTCAATAATTTTATCGAATTTATTTAAATCGGCTTCGGTTTCATCAAAGACAAATTCTTTGTCTGCATCTTTCAGTTTTACTTTAAACTCCTTTTTAGGATGCACATATTGAGCCACATAAGGATCGTAATAATGAGATTTCATAAATTCAATCATTAAACTCTTAGAAAAGTTTGAAAACTGATTGCTTATACTCACTCCACCAATTAGGAATTTATGTTCTGGATGACGCAATGTGGTATGAACAATACCTTTCCAGAGTAAAAAGAGTGGCATTGGTTTTTGTTGGTATTCTTTAATAATGAATGCTCTACCCATTTCAATGGACTGGCTCATCATTTTGTAAAGTTCTGGTTCAAATCTAAACAGATCTTGTAGATAAAACCCATCGATACCATGCCGTTCAAAAATTTGAGAACCTAAGCCCATTCTATAAGCTCCGGCAATAACTTTTGCTTCATTATCCCATAAAAACATGTGATGATAATACGTGTCAAATGTATCTAAGTCTATAGCTTCATTGGTACCTTCTCCTACTTCTCTAAACGTAATTTCTCTGAGTCTTCCTATTTCTCTTAAAATATTAGGCATATCTCTAGCTTCAGCCAGATAAACTTCGTAATTCTTACTTGTTAAAAGTCTACAATCCTTAACCTTTAGAGTCTCTATCTCCTCCATCATAACGTTAGCATCAATAGGTGTAACAATTCTTTTTGGAGGTTTTGGTACTTTTAATTGCGATTGAAGATTATCTAAAATTTTAGGCTTATCCTCAAATGTTTTAGATAACATGTAGGTTTTTCGTCGTAAAAAATCTGAAAAATCTGGAAGACTTTCATGCTCATTCTGATCTTTTACTGAAATTGGTCGTCCTATTCTTACTTTAATAGTTCTACGCTTCTGAGTTAGTAATTCTGAAGGTAATTTTGCTGTTCTTAGTGTATCACTAATTTTTGAAAGTCGGTAAAACAAACGACTATTCTTTGCATGAAAATATATCGGCACAACAGGTACATTTGCTTTCTGAATTAACTTCATCGCAGCTTCTTCCCATTGTTTATCTACAACTAATTTACCATCTTTATAAGTCGAAACTTCACCTGCTGGAAAAACACCAAGTGGGTGCCCATCTCGTAAATGCATAATCGCATTCTTAAAACCCGATATACTGCTCTTTACATCCTTCCTATCTTCAAAAGGATTTACTGGCATTATGTAAGGCTTAAGTGGTTCAATTCTGTGTAATAAAAAATTGGCAATAATTTTGAAATCACTTCGCTGTTCTATCATTAACTTTAATAATAAAATACCATCGATGCCGCCTAGTGGATGATTAGAAATAGTGATATAAGGACCTTCTTTAGGAAGTCGTTTCATATCTTCTTCAGGAATTTCGAACTTAATCTGAAATTCATCTAAAATACCATTTAAAAACTCAAGTTCACTAAGATGTTTATTACGATTATATATTCTATTTAGGGTAGAAATTTTTAGTACTTTCATCAATAGCCAACCAAAAAAAGTACCCACGAAACCATATTTGTCTGCATGGATTGCCTTTGCAACTTCCTTTGCTGTGACTAAACCCATATTGGACGATTTCCCCATAAAACAAATGTAGTAAATGTTATTTAGTTACTATTTGAACCGTTCCTTGCGTTAACTGCTTCAACAATACGGTTTTATCTTTTTCGAGTTCTTTTATTGAAGCCTCATTATAGTGCCTAATAGTATATAGACTCACATTATCGTAACATGTTACATTGAATTTTGCTTTTAAATGTTGAAGCAATTTTTCAAGATTATTATACAAATTATCTATACATACTGAAAAGCTAATTGCTGAATTCTGAATAACATCAACCTTCATCTTATATAAATGTAGTAAACTGAAAATTTCACTAATATTCTCTTCCATAATGTATGAAAAATCTAATGATGATAATGAAATTAAGCTCTGATTTTTCTTAACAATAAAACATGGAATTTCTGGTTCTAAAGCTTTTCCTTTACTAACACAAGTTCCATCCGCTTTAGGATTTAAAAATGATTTTACATACAACGGAATTTCTTTTTGCTGCAATGGCTGTAATGTTTTTGGGTGAATTACCGAGGCTCCATAGAATGCCAACTCAATAGCTTCTCTGTAGGATATTTGGTGTAATAGCTGAGCGTTTTCAAAATAACGTGGATCCGCATTTAATACACCAGGTACATCTTTCCATATAGTAACACTATTTGCGTTTAAACAATAGGCAAAAATAGCCGCTGTATAATCACTACCTTCTCTACCTAAAGTTGTTGTAAAGTTATTAGAATCGCTTCCTAAAAATCCTTGAGTAATATTAAGAATAGACGTATTAAAATTAGTTGAAATATTGTCTTGCGTTTGCTCCCAATTCACATTAGATCGTCTATAATAATTATCCGTTTTTATAAATTCTCTAACATCAATCCAATTATTTTTTACTCCTGTTTCATTAAGATAATGACTAATAATTGTCGTTGAAATTAATTCCCCAAAGCCGATAGTTTGATCATAGACATAGTTATAATCTGGTGATTTGTTGGTTTTAAAGAATATGTTTAACTCATCAAAAAGTGCTTTTACTGAAGCAAATACATTATGACGTTCATTATCAAACAAGTCTAAAAGGATTTCATTATGGTATTTAATAACTTCATGAATTGAGCTCTGCAATTCAGATTTATTTTCAAAATAGTTTTTAATGACTAGTTCCATAGCATTGGTAGTTTTACCCATCGCAGAAACCACAACTAAGGTATTATCATAGCCTGTAGTTTTTAGAACTGTTGCTAAATTTTTTACACCTTCAGCATCTTTTACAGATGCACCACCAAACTTATAAACACGCATATCTATTTTCCCGTTAAAATGGGAATCTTTTAATTAATATTATCCAAATAGTTTTCAATTCCTTTTTCATCGAGCTGCACAACGTCCCAATCGCGCATAACATTTGCGCCTTTACTTTCGTAAAACTTTATGGCAGGTTCGTTCCAATCGAGTACTTCCCAACTTATTCTTTTAACTCCTGTTTTCTTTCCATATTTTACTACAGCATCTAACAATTGGGTTCCGATACCTCTGCCTCTATATTTTTCGTTAACAATAAGGTCTTCTAAGTGCAGAACTGTGCCTTTCCATGTAGAATATCTTGGGTAAACCAATGCTATACCTTCAACGCTATTGTCAATTTCTGAAACAAAGCATGTAAACTTTGGATTGTCTCCAAAACCATCTCTTTCTAAATCAGTAAGTGTAACTTCTACGGCATAAGGTTCTTTCTCAAACATAGCCAATTGGTTAATAAGTTCTAAAACTCTTGGCATGTCTTTTTTGGTTGCTACTCTTGGTTGATTCATTTTTTGGTTAAAAAAGGAATTCAAATATAATCTAAAGTGACTTTAAATAACAAGTTATTTACACTACGAAAACGTTTTAGTTTATCAAAAAATGCGATATTTGCGACAATTAATCAATAAAACACTAAATGTCTAAACGTAATCAAACCTTAGGTGAATTTATAATTGAAAACCAACATGCATTTAAATATACTTCTGGAGAACTTTCTAGGCTTATAAATTCTATCCGTTTAGCTGCTAAAGTGGTGAACCACGAAGTTAATAAAGCTGGTTTAGTAGATATTATTGGTGCGGCAGGAGATACCAATATTCAAGGGGAAGACCAGCAAAAATTAGATGTCTATGCCAACACTAAGTTTATTCAAACCATGACAAAAAGAAACATTGTTTGTGGTATAGCTAGTGAAGAAGAGGATGATTTTATTACTATTAATAGCCAAGATGAAAATCACCAAAACAAATACATTGTACTTATAGATCCTTTAGATGGCTCTTCAAACATTGATGTAAATGTCTCTGTCGGAACTATTTTTTCAATATACAGACGTGTAACTCCAGTTGGTACTCCTGTACAACTCGAAGATTTTTTACAGAAAGGAAATCAACAAGTTGCCGCAGGTTATGTTGTATATGGAACTTCTACAATGTTAGTTTACACAACAGGAAATGGTGTTAATGGATTTACATTAAACCCAGCAATTGGTTCATTTTATTTATCACATCCTGATATGGAATTTCCAGAAGACGGAAATATATATTCTGTAAATGAAGGTAATTACATTCACTTTCCTAAGGGTATAAAAGATTACATTAAATATTGCCAAATGGAGGAAGATAATAGACCCTATACTTCTCGTTATATTGGTTCTTTGGTATCCGATTTTCATAGAAATATGATAAAAGGTGGGATTTACATGTATCCAAAAAGTTCTAAAAACTCAAATGGTAAACTGCGATTATTATACGAATGTAATCCTATGGCGTTTTTAGCTGAGCAAGCTAATGGAAAAGCGAGTGATGGTTTTACGCGAATTATGGATATACAACCTACTGAATTACACGAGCGTGCACCATTTATCTGCGGAAGTAGGAAGATGGTAGAAAAAGCTGAAGAGTTTATGCGAAATGCATAAAAAACTTTAAAATAAAAAAGCGAACATTCAATGTTCGCTTTTTTATTTTAAGAATCTATTACTGATTCATATTTTTCATTTTATCTGTAAACTCTTCTAAGTCTACTTCGTAATGCACTAATGTCAATGCTTTATCAGCAATGTATTTTACATTATCTTGATTAAAACCTAAACCAATACATAACTTCTCAAGTAAATTAACTTGATTAGGTCCTTCAATATGATCAGCCCAAACCATACGAGCTAAATCATACAATCGCTCTAAACGTGTATCATAAGAATGTGGTGCATTTATTGGGTGACTCTTATAATCTTTAAGAATCTCTTTGTATTCGCGTTCTGTGATATCTAATCGTGTTGCTAAACGATCTAAAAACGCTTTTTCTGCTTCATTAATAATTCCATCGCTCATAGCAACTCTAACTATAGCTGCAAAATGATCTTCGTTTCGTTTTTTAAATCCGCTTTCGAATAAATCTGAAAATGACATATTTTATTTTTTTATCTAGATGCAAATATAAATCTAATAATAGATTATTTCAATTAATAACACTTCAAAAAAATTTATATTTGCACCTTCAAATAAAGGAACTTGAGTAAAGCCTTCATTGCCCAAACATATTTACAGACTTTGCAACTGCAAAATCTGCAAAGTGCTATTGTCCAAACCCAAATAAAAGTCCATTTAAAGGGTCTTGTTGGGTCATCTTTTTCAATAACTATTGCTGAAAGTTTTAAAACTGCCGAAAAACCGTTTTTAGTTGTTTTTGATGATAAAGAAGAGGCAGCTTATTACCTCAACGATTTAGAACAACTCATTAATGACAAAGATGTATTGTTTTATCCTGGAAGTTATCGGAGACCATATCAAATTGAAGAAACGAATAATGCCAATGTTCTTTTAAGAGCAGAAGTTCTAAACCGAATTAATTCGCGTAAAAAGCCCTGTATTATTATAACCTATCCTGATGCGCTTTTTGAAAAGGTGGTCACAAAAAAGGAACTTGAAAAAAATACCCTTAAAATTTCTGTTGGCAACGAATTGAGTATCGATTTTGTAAATGAAGTATTATTTGAATACAAGTTTAAACGCGTTGATTTTGTTACAGAACCTGGTGATTTTTCTGTAAGAGGTGGCATTGTAGACGTATTTTCATTTTCGCATGATGAGCCTTATCGTATCGAGTTTTTTGGAGATGAAGTCGATAGTATTAGAACCTTCGATGTGGAAACTCAACTCTCAACTGAGCGCATCAAAAAAGTAAGTATTATACCAAATGTAGCTAATAAGCTTATTGCTGAACAACGCGAAAGTTTCTTAAAATATATTTCTAATAAAACGGTTGTTTTTGCTAGGAATGCTCCACTTTTATTTTCAAGAATAGATGAGTTTTATACAAAAGCCGTTGATACCTTCAACACTTTATCTAAAGAGATAAAACATGCTTCACCAGATGCGTTGTTTTGTAATTCTGAGCTATTAAAACGTCAATTTTTAGAATATAGTCTAGTTGAGTTTGGTACTTCAGCAACCCTTAGCAATCAAACCATTCAATTCAATACAAAACCTCAGCCAGCATTCAACAAGCAATTCAATTTATTAATTGAAGACCTTAATGAAAATCATGCCAATGGGATTACCAATTATATAGCTTGTGTTAGTGAACAACAAGCTAAGCGTTTTCATGATATTTTTGATGATGTGGAACAAGACGTGCATTACAAAACTATTGTACTTTCTCTTTATCAAGGATTTATAGATTCAGAACATAAAATTGCTGTTTACACAGATCATCAGATTTTTGATCGTTACCACAAATTCCATCTTAAAAATGGCTATGCTAAAAAGCAAGCTATTACTTTAAAGGAGCTTACCAATTTAGAAGTTGGTGATTACGTCACACACATTGATCATGGTATTGGCAGATTTGGTGGTCTTCAAAAAATAGATGTCGAAGGTAAAAAGCAAGAGGCCATAAAATTGGTCTATGGTGAACGCGACGTTCTGTATTTAAGTATTCATTCGCTTCATAAGATTACCAAGTTTAATGGAAAAGATGGAAAACCTCCTAAAGTATATAAATTAGGAAGCAAAGCATGGAAAACCCTTAAACAAAAAACGAAATCTAGAGTTAAGGAAATCGCTTTTAACCTTATAAAGCTTTATGCAAAACGGAAGTTAAAAAAAGGGTTTCAGTATGCTCCGGATAGTCATATGCAATTAGAGTTAGAAGCGTCTTTCGTATATGAGGATACACCAGATCAAATCTCTTCGACTGCAGACATAAAAGCAGATATGGAAAGTGAACGGCCAATGGATCGTTTGGTTTGTGGTGATGTTGGATTTGGTAAAACTGAAGTTGCCATAAGAGCTGCTTTTAAGGCAGTTGATAATGGAAAACAAGTGGCTATTCTAGTGCCAACTACGATTTTAGCATATCAACACTATCGAACGTTTACAGAACGCTTAAAAGATTTTCCTGTTACTGTAGATTATGTCAATCGTTTCAGAACTGCAAAGGAAAAACGAGAAACATTAGAGGGTCTAGAAAAAGGAAGTGTTGATATTATAATTGGTACACATCAACTAGCTAACAAAAATGTAAAGTTTAAAGATTTAGGATTGCTTATTGTTGATGAAGAACAAAAATTTGGTGTTGCTGTAAAAGAACGACTTAAAACCATAAAAGAGAATGTTGATGTATTGACATTAACGGCAACTCCAATTCCAAGAACACTTCAATTTAGCTTAATGGCAGCAAGAGATTTGTCTGTTATTACTACGGCTCCACCTAATCGATATCCTATAGAGAGTCATGTGATTCGTTTTAATGAGGAAACAATCAGAGATGCTGTGAGTTATGAAATTCAACGTGGAGGTCAGGTCTTTTTTATTCATAATCGAATCGAGAATATTAAGGAAGTTGCTGGTATGATTCAACGTTTGGTTCCTGATGCTAAAATTGGTATTGGTCATGGACAACTCGATGGTAAAAAATTAGAACAACTGATGCTTGCTTTTATGAATGGTGAATTTGATGTTTTAGTAAGCACAACAATTGTAGAAAGCGGATTGGATGTGCCAAATGCAAATACCATTTTCATTAACAATGCTAATAATTTTGGATTAAGCGACTTACACCAAATGCGAGGTCGTGTAGGTCGTAGTAACAAAAAGGCTTTCTGTTATTTTATCACGCCAGAATACTCTGCAATGACCACTGATGCTCGTAAGCGTATTACAGCATTAGAACAATTCACTGAATTAGGTAGTGGTTTCAATATTGCTATGAAGGATTTAGAAATTAGAGGAGCAGGTGATTTATTAGGTGGCGAACAAAGTGGATTCATTAATGATATTGGTTTTGACACCTACCAGAAAATATTAAATGAAGCGATTGAAGAACTCAAAGAATCTGAATTTGCCGAGTTATACAAAGACGATGGTAAGCCAAAACAGTATGTAAAAGACATAACCATTGATACGGATTTTGAATTGCTATTCCCTGACGATTACGTCAATAATATTACTGAACGCCTAAATCTTTACACCAAACTCAATGAGATAAAAACTGAAGAAGCGTTAGACAAATTTGAATCTGATATTATTGATCGGTTTGGTGAATTGCCAATTCAAGTTTCGGATTTATTAGATAGTGTACGCCTAAAATGGATTGCCACAAAAATGGGACTTGAAAAACTCATTATGAAGAAAGGAAAACTCGTCGGTTATTTTATCAATGATCAACAAAGTCCTTTTTATCAAAGTGATGATTTTTCTAAGGTTTTACAGTTTGTGCAATTGAATGCTAGTAAATGTAAAATGAAAGAGAAACAAACGCGTAATGGTTTACGTTTACTCATTACATTCGATAATATAAAATCTACTAAACAAGCGCTTAAGACTTTATCTGATATTAAATGAATGAAAAAAGCCATTTAAATCATCTTTTATTACTTACTGTAGCCACTTTATTCATTAGTACTTCTGGTGCATTGGGTAAATTTATAGCCATGCCTACACCAGTAATTATTTGGTGGCGTGCAGCTTTAGCGGCAATCTTTCTGTTAATTTTTTGTCTTTATAAAGGCATTAACTTAAAAATAAATAATGGTAAAGACCGTTGGACATTTTTTATAGCTGCGGTATTAATGGGAGCGCACTGGATAACCTATTTCTATGCTTTAAAACTCTCTAATGTTGCCATTGGTATGCTTTCAATTTTTACATTTCCTGTAATGATAGCACTTTTAGAGCCACTATTTTCTAGAACTAAATTCGATCCTATTCATATCGTTTTAGGATTAATGGTACTTATTGGAATTTATATTTTAGCACCAGAGTTTGATTTAGGCAGCAGTCATTTACAAGGTATTCTATTTGGTTTACTTTCGGCATTATGTTATGCGCTAAGAATTCTAATTTTAAAAGGACAAGTTGCTATCTACAACGGAACAATGCTAATGTTTTATCAAGTTGCCATAATAGCTGTTTTGTTGACTCCAATATTATATTTCTTAGATACGTCTAATATCACAACACAATATCCTTATGTAATTTTATTGGCGCTTTTGACTACAGCTATTGGACATACCATGTTTGTAAACAGTTTAAAATATTTTAAAGCAAGTACTGCAAGTATTATAGGTAGTGCTCAACCTGTTTTCGGAATTATTATTGCCTATTTTTTCTTGAATGAAATACCAACAATACATACATTTGTGGGAGGGGCTTTGATATTAGCCACAGTCATAATTGAAAGTATTAGATCTAAAATCAAATAATGGCTCAGTTATTGTCGTTATTTTGAAAATAAAAAAACTATATGAAGACATTTACAATACTATTCTTACTTTTCTGTTCAATTAATTTAATAGGTCAAGAAAAACTGAAAATTAACATTGATAATCCTGAACCAAGGGTTGGACAAAAAGTTAATTTCACTATAGAAATCGATTTTCTAAATGACTACTTTAAAGATGAACTAGGTGAAAGTATCGAATTAACTGGGTCTTCTTCAGTGTTTGCTATGTCATCAAAGGACTTCCAGAGAGTAATTATTTTTAATGAAGCAAAAAAGCATGAAATTGGCCCTTTTAATTTTGAATTCAATGGTAAAAAATACACCACAGATTCAATTGAAGTAAACGTACAACCAGAACTACCAATAGAAAAAGGACTTTGGATAAGATTGGCTGAATTTGAAGGAGAACACTATATAATTCTCGAACAGCTAATAGAAAATATCTCGAACAAAACCGATAATGAAAACGGAGGATATTCCCACACTATTGGAGGCATTTTACCAGAAGGGATAGAATTCGCAGGATTAAATGAAAATTTAACTGATGGAATTGAGTTGAGTAACTACAGCTCATCGTCTAATACTTTAACAGCAAAAGATGCTGACTTTTTTGATGTTGGCTTTTCATATTCTATTAAAAAGTATAGGGTTCAGTTTGATGATGATTTTGATGGATCTTATATTATATCTGAAAAAGACTTTGAAAATTTACCAGAAGAAACAGAACTTGAAAAAATAGAATTAAAAAGATAAGCTACTTTTATTAAACCTGTTAAATCATAACATAACATGAAGAAACTATTAACCCTCTTATTGGCTATACCTCTTATGGCTTCAGCCCAAACTGTAAAAGGAACTTTTTCTCCAGCAGAAGATTATTCTTATGCTTTTCTGTATGAAGCCACACCACAAGGTGCTAACTATGTTAACAGAGGTCAGTTAGATGCTACAGGAAATTTTGAAATTCCGTTAGATTCAACTGTAGCCCCAGGTATCTATAAAATTGTTTATGCCATTCCGCCAGAGGAAAATAATTTCGATTTTATTTATGATGGTAATGAAACCGTAGCCTTTAATTTTAATTACGAAAAAGGTGTTGAGTTTACACAATCTGAAGAAAACAAACTTTGGGCGTCTTATCTAAAAAGTATGGATATGGTTAACCAAACCATCAGCAATTATTATTCAAAAAATAATACAGATGAGGAAGGTTTCAATTCTATTTTTAAAGTTTTAAAAGACACACAGTTGGCTTATGAAGAATCTGCAAATGGTAAATTGGTATCTGCCTTTATTATTGCAAACAGACCTTATATTCCATCGGAATATGAAGACATCAGTACTTATTCTAAAAAACTAAAACAACATTATCTCAGTCAAATAGATTTTAGTAATTACTTACTTCAAAGTTCTTCGTTTTTGGTAGATCGCATAACAGGTTATGTCTTTAATATGGTTGAAAATCCTAGTGATGATACATACAAAACACATGTAGATGATGTTGCTGCCGCAATTAGTAATGAACACTTAATTATTAAAACAAGTCTTATAGAAATTCTATGGCAACGATTTGTAACCTTAGAAAATCACGATTTAGCAAACTATATTACTGAGATGTACCTATTAGATTTAGCTAACGCAACAAATAATAAGGTCTTAGCAGAAACAATTACATCTTATAAAAACACCTCTATTGGCACAAAAGCTCCAGATTTTGATATCGTAGCAAATGGGACTAAAACAAGCTTACATCTTTTGGAAGGAGCAGAAAACTATCTCTTAATCTTTTGGAGTAGTGGTTGTGGTCATTGTTTAGTAGAACTACCAAAAGTAAAAGAATTGGTTGCCAACAAACCCAACTTAAAAGTAATTGCTTATGGTTTAGAGGATAATGATGTAAAGTGGACCGAAGAAATTAAAAACTATCCCAATTTTACACATACAATTGGTTTAGGTAAATGGGATAACCCAATCGTAAAAACCTACGGAATTGCTGCAACACCAATGTACTTTTTATTGAGTAGTTCTAAAATAATTATGGCTAAACCTTATGAGTACGAGGATTTGGAGGTTGTTTTGAAAAGTTTGTAAAAAGAAAAACGCTCAGTAAAACAAGCGTTTTATCTGAGCGTTTTGAAACTAAATAACCAACCAAAATTTAGCTTCTTTTATTCTCTCTAAGGTTTTCTACCTTTTTTGTTTTTTGCTTACGCTTTTTAGGTTTATCAACTTGCTTAGTGATTTTACCTTGCGTATCAGAACTTCTGTAATAAGGGATGTAACCTTGTCCTGCAAATTCGTATGTTGTACCAGAATCCGCATGGAATAATTCTATCGTTCCATCATCTATAACGCTAAGTTCAAAGAATTCATTGTCAAAGAAATCATAATCTAATGTTAATGTTTTTAGGTACATATTTCCTGTTATATCTCCGACGCCATAAACTCCTGTGTAATCCCAAAATATATTAACAGGATTGAACACATTTTCATCTTGAGAGCTTCTAAATGTAGAGTCATTTCCGCCCGATAAAAACTGTAAATAGTTTTCATCATCAAACTCATTTAAGGCTCCTAACTCACTTGTATAAGTTTTTTCCCAAGCTTCATATTCTTGTAAGAAATAATGAATGTTATCATAGAATACAAAATCATAATCAAAGTTAGATCTCTGGTAACCATCTAAAAAGTAAGAGGTGTCATTAAACGGATTATATAATTCTATCGTATTACCATCTACTTGATAGACATCAAAACTATCGAAACCATCTATAACATGGTTAATATCTAATATCATATCATAAGCATCGTAATTACCTATTTGCACCCCATAACCATTTCCTTGGCTACCAATACCTACTAAATTATTGTTGGCATATAGACGACCATTATCAAAAGTTAATGTAAATGCAATTTGCAAGAATGGTGTTTCGCCATAACCTTGAGTGGAATTAATATCTACATACCACAAATCGTATGAATGCAATAACTGATCTAAAGAAACTGATGGGTTATCATTAAAATTTGCTTCCTCTACATAACATGATGTAAATAATGTTGCTGCTAGTGCAAGTCCTAGTAATAATTTTAATGTCTTCATAATCTAATGGTTTTAGGGTTATTACTTTATAGAGTTTCAAAACGCGTGCCAAAATCATAATCGGTTGTCATTTACTGTGGCGTATATTCGATTTCTGAACTAGTTTTAAGGATTTCAAAAAAGCTTAGAAGCACCGATTTTAAATGCTTAACGCAATTGTCAATGTATTAGTCATTCCATAAAACTTTCCTTATTTTTGATATAATTAATTGATTACAATCCTATGAATGATACTACAAAATATGCTGTTTTTGGTGCAGGAAGTTGGGCAACTGCCATTGTAAAAATGCTTTGCGAAAACTTAGATGAAGTCGGTTGGTATATGAGAAGTGTTTATGCCAAAGAGCATATTTTAAAAGAACAACACAATCCTAGTTATTTAAGTTCTGTTGAGTTTCATACAGAGCAATTAAAACTCAGTAATGATATTAATGAAATTGCAGAATGGGCAGATGTCCTCATTTTTGTAATTCCTTCTGCTTTTATGCACTCTGAACTAGAAAAACTGACAATAGATATTAGTAATAAAATTGTGGTATCTGCAGTAAAAGGTATTATGCCAGAATCTGGATTATTAGTTGGAGAACATTTTCATGATATTTATAATATTCCTTTTGAAAATATTGCTGTAATTGCTGGTCCATGTCATGCAGAAGAAGTTGCATTAGAGCGTTTATCCTATCTCACTATTTCTTGTGCCGATGCAGAAAAAGCACAATCAATAGCAGATAACTTATCGAGCAATTATATAAAAACTAAAATCAGCGATGATATTATTGGTGTAGAATATGCGGTAATGTTAAAAAACATCTACGCAATCGCTGCAGGAATTGCACACGGTTTAGGTTATGGTGATAACTTTCAAAGTGTATTAATGAGTAATGCAATTCGCGAAATGAAGCGTTTTATTAAAAAGATGCATAAGATGAAACGTAACATTAATAATTCAGCTTATTTAGGGGATTTATTAGTAACTGGCTACTCTGTCTTTTCTCGTAACCGAATGTTCGGTAATATGATTGGCAAGGGTTATACTGTGAAATCTGCACAGATGGAAATGAATATGGTTGCGGAAGGTTATTATGCCACTAAGAGTGCTTTCCTTCTCAACGAAAAGAATACTAAAAAGACGCGTATGCCAATCATCAATGCGGTTTATGACATTCTTTATGAGAATAAAGATCCAAAAAAGGTTTTTAAGAAATTGACTGATAAGTTGGATTAATTTTTTTGTCATCCTGAACTCGATTCAGAATCTCATCAAAATAGATTCCATATTAAGTGTGGAATGACGACTCTAAGAACCAATATTATTTCACCAAAATACCTTTCAACTGCATTAATGGAAGATTCTGTAAAGCCCTTTTATTAATAGTATTCTTTCTAAATAAATACGTTTTATCAAACATCCGATTTTCTTCAAAAAAGGTGATTTTAAAAGAATTATTCAGCTCTAAAACTTTTTCTTGTAAATATTCAATCTTAGCATAACTTCTTGCTGGTAATTTTGAAATGGTATGGCGCATTGGAGGTGTCATTTTCTTATCACTAAAACCTTGCGAAACTATGAGGACAGTTTCTAGATCTTTATCTGTGTTGTTTATGATATAGGCATTCCAGTCTTGGGTTTTGTATTCTATATGTTCTTCTTGCACAACTGCAACGTGTACATCTTTTACTTCAGGAATTGTTATGTCTTTTTTCATGGTTGCAAAATTAACTGTTTTGATTTTCTAATAAAAAATCCGAACTTGAATACCTTAAACTATTTATAGAACATGACTTCACTTGAAAACTTTAAAAATACGTTTGTTCGTAATTCGAAAGCTCAGCAAATCGGTTTAAAATTAAGAACCATAGTTTTAGAGTTTTTTTCAAATATAGAAGAAAACTTCTATGGAGGTTCTAAAGTTAAGATGACTCTTTACAGCCGAAATGGATCTAATAATGTACTATGTGGTATTCAACAATCTGCAAATGATACTTGCATGCTGTATGTTCATCATGTCGATAATATTTCTCACGAAAAATTAAAATTTTCTGGAAAAGGTAAACATGCTAAACGTGTAAAATTTGAAAGTATCGACGAAGTTTCAGAAGATGATATCAAATGGTTATTACAACAAGTGAATGACAATGCACCTTTTTAATTCCATGTTAATTATACGCTAAAAAGAAAGCTCAAAAAAACTAAATTCTTAATTTAGGTATTCATCTAAAAAGCCTTGAGTTATGAGATTCCTATTACTCCTTATTTTGTTGCCGATTTATAGTTTATCTTATAGTCAAACCAATGAAAAGATTACGACCATAGAAACTGTTGCAGTTCTAAATAACAATAAAGAAGAAGCTATATATTACTTTCAGAATAACTGGAAAGTTCTAAGAGAAAAAGCAGTTGAAAAAGGCTATATAAGTTCGTTTTCATTAATGCAAACAGCATATAATGAAGACACACCTTTTCATATTATACTAGTAACTACATATGATAACAAAGAACAATACGAAAAAAGAGAGGCGCATTTTGCAAAACTTATTAAAGCTAGTGGAGGACTTAAACTTTTAAATGAAAAAAAGCCTTCAGAATTTAGAAAATCAGTCTTTAGTATTGATGCTGCTGAACATTTATAATAGCTTTTATAAAGCTGACCTAAACTGCTCTAAAAAACGCACATCATTCTCACTTAGCAATCGAATATCACTAATCTGATTTAAAAGCATAGCAATACGATCGATTCCCATACCAAAGGCAAAACCAGTGTATTCTTTAGAATCAATTCCACAATTTTCTAATACATTAGGATCTACCATACCACAACCCATAATTTCTAACCAACCTGTACCCTTAGTGATTTTATAATCGGTTTCTGTTTCTAGACCCCAATATACATCGACTTCAGCACTTGGCTCTGTAAATGGAAAGTATGATGGACGTAATCTAATCTTAGATTTTCCGAACATCTCTGTAGTAAAATATTGTAGTGTTTGTTTTAAATCTGCAAAACTTACATCCTTGTCAATATACAATCCTTCTACTTGATGGAAAAAACAATGTGAACGCGCAGAAATGGCTTCATTTCTATATACACGACCAGGCGAAATAGTTCTAATTGGCGGTTTGTTATTTTCCATATAACGTACTTGTACCGAACTAGTGTGTGTACGCAATAATATATCTGGATTGGTTTGAATAAAAAAGGTGTCCTGCATATCTCGCGCTGGATGGTATTCAGGTAAGTTCAATGCTGTAAAGTTATGCCAATCATCTTCAATTTCTGGTCCTTCACTGACATTAAATCCAATACGAGAAAAGATATCAATAATTTGATTTTTAACAATAGAAATAGGATGACGTGCACCCAAAGCGATAGGTTCTCCTGGACGCGATAAATCTCCATAAATCCCTTTATCCTCTTCTTGATTTTCGAAAGCTTCTTTTAAAGTATTTACTTTGTCTTCTGCTGTTTTCTTTAGCTGATTAATCGTTTGTCCGAATTCTTTCTTCTGATCGTTTGCTACATTTTTAAACTCAGCAAAGTACTGTTTTAGTAATCCTTTTGACCCTAAATATTTAATTCTAAACGCTTCAACCTCTTCTTTTGATTGTGCTTTAAATGCTTCTGCTTCTGCAATGAGTTCTTTTAGCTTATCTATCATTTTACGCTGAATTTATTTCAGTATCTCTTCTTAATCCGCAAATTTATGATTTTTAAGAACAAAAAACTCCTTTAAGATTAAAGGAGTTTAAATAATTAAGATTTTATTAGAGTCTACTGCTTTATAAAGACATCTCTATAAGTTATTGTCACTCCATCTTCTACATCTGTTTCTTCAAAAAAGAATGTGTTTCCCTCAAAAGTAATTTCCTGTGTCTCTGACTCACCACCAATTGTGATGGTGTAAAGGTTTCCTGTATTAGACCAAGAACCTGTATCCATTTCTTCTAATTCACATATACCATCTTCATTATCATCTACATAATATTCACCAGAAAAATTACCATTTTCAGCGAATATCAAATCGCCTTCTGTATCACAAGGTTCTAATTCTTCTACAACTCCATTTTCAAATGATTCTAAAAATCTCCAAGTACCTACAATAGGGTTTTCTGAGGTTGGATCCTCACCATCATCATTAGGGCACGCCATAGCTGTTAATCCTACAACACACAATAACAGCAGTTGCTTTATGCTTTGTTTTGTTTTCATTTATAAGTTTTTATTGATTACAATTATATAACAATACTCCCCGTAATTCTCCTGAAAAAAGTTAAATATTAATTAATATAATCGGTTTCTATAAAATAATTAACAATAGCTTCTTTCATTAAGACACTCTGTTCACCTGCCTTAAGATGTGGTAATTGTGCCAATACTTTGTAATGTGGCCAACCGTCATCGTCTACATAATCAAATTTATAAAAACCATAAGGCTCCAAAACCTTGCAAATAGCAATATGCATTAAATCGAGTTTGTGATCTTTTTTGTATTCACGATGTATTTGCCCAAGTTCCTGAACACCAATAAGATAAATAATGGAATCTAAGTCTAATCTATCTCCATCTGCAAACTGATTAGAGAGTTTTTCTACTACCAAATCCCATCGTTCTTTTAATTGTTCATCTCTTGCCATAATTTTCAGACCTATTATTACGTTTAATAATTGGCAAAGTTAATTTATATTTGCCTAAACCGCTAGTATTATGAGTATCATCGACATTGTTTTAGGAGCCCTATTATTATTTGGGCTTATACGTGGAGCTATGAAAGGGCTTTTCGTTGAAGTGGCTTCTTTAGTTGCTTTGGTTTTAGGTGTATATGGAGCCATTCACTTCAGTGGTTTTGCGGCGGAGTTTTTGGAATCTAAGGTGGAATGGAATGAAAAAACTATTAATATCGTAGCATTCGCCATAACCTTTGTGATTATTGTTTTAGCCATTAGTTTAGCAGGAAAAGCTTTAACTAAATTAGCCGACTTTGCTGCACTAGGCATCATAAATAAACTTGCAGGCGGTATTTTTGGAGCGCTTAAAATTGGATTAATTCTCAGTGTACTTTTAATTGTTTTCAACAAATTAAATAACACACTTCCGTTTATGGAAAAAGAAGATTTAGAAGAAAGTATACTTTACAAACCTGTGAAATCTTTAGCTCCGATGATTTTTCCTAACCTTATTAAAAGCGAAGCAGAAGAAACACAAGCACCAGAGGAAGAAGCATAAAAAAAAGCCACTCTTAGAGAATGGCTTTTCAATTAAAAGTTTTCTATTATAGCATTTCTACTTTTCCGGTATGTAGGCTGTAGACACCACCAACGATAGCAATTTCGCCATTATCTTCCATTTCTTTTAAGATTTGACTTTTCTCACGGATACGGTCAATTGTAAGCTTTACATTATTTGCCACAGTTTTTGCAACAAACTCTTTATTAGATGAATTTGCTTCACCTTCAACTTCATTTGCAGATTTTCTAACTGCTGGCATAATATTATCTAACATTGCTGTAATATTGCCAAGCTCTACACCATCACAAGCTGCTTTTACTGCACCACAGCTTTCGTGGCCTAAAACTAAAACCAACTTACTTCCAGCTGCTTTACAAGAGTATTCTAAGCTTCCTAGAATATCTACGTTTTCAAAATTACCAGCGACTCTTGCCACAAATATATCTCCTATGGCTTGGTCTAATACTGTTTCTACTGGCACACGAGAATCTATGCAAGATAAAACCACAGCTTTAGGGAATTGCCCTCCTGTTGTTTGGTTTACTAAAGCAGCATTATCAGCTCCTTCAAGATTTCCGTTTACAAAACGCTTATTACCTTCTAATAAATCTTGTAAAACTCCATCTGGCGATAATGCACTTTGTACGTCTTTTGTTATTGCTATATTTTTCATTTTTTATCTTTTTTAATTATTAATATTTATCTTTTACGTTGTCTTTAACCCATTTTAAACAAGTTTTAAAATCTTTAAAAATATGTTCATTCGGAATAAAATCTGGAATAATATCAATACGCTCCATCATATAGCGTGGCTGTTTTAAAAGCCCAACAAATAAAACTTCGACATTATTTTTTTTGAGATCTTGAAGCATATCTTCCATAGCATATAGACCCGTTTGATCCATATATTGCATACGACCTAATCTTAGAATCACTATTTCAGCTGTATTAGGAATCTGCTCTGTTAAAGCTTGAAAATCGCTAGTAGATCCAAAAAATAAAGGACCTTTAAGGTGCTTAATAAATACTTCTTCTTTTAAGTCTGAAGGAAAATCCCCTTCATCCGCCCAAGATTCTTCTTTTAATGATTTTACATCAGAGCGTTCTGCTGTTAAATCACCTATTTTTTTCATAAACATTAGTGATGCTATTACTAAACCTATACCTACAGCATAAATTAAATCCCAGAAGGTCGACAGCACTAATACAACTAACATTATCAATACCTCAGAACTTAATTTTAATGGCCCAAATTTGATGTCTTTTGGCAGGCTTGGAATAGCTCTTAGACCTTTATAATCCATTACTCCAATACCAACAGTAATTAATATACCTGCTAAAACTGCTGCTGGGATTTTTGACGCCACATCACTTAACGCTAGCATAATTACTAATAACATTACACCAGCAATCATTCCAGATAATTTTGTTTTCCCTCCTGCATTTATATTTACTACTGTTCTAATCGTAGCACCTGCGCCTGGAATACCTCCAAATATTGCTCCAATGCAATTTCCTATACCTTGACCAACTAACTCTTTATTGGGCTTATGCTTTGTTTTAGTCATATTATCGGCAACTACACTTGTTAAAAGTGAATCTATTGCACCTAATAAGGATAAGGCAAGTGCTGTAAAAATATAAGGTGTTATGCTACTCAAACTAAAGTTACTAAACATTTCTAGTTTCGGAACAGGAATACCACCAGGAATCTCTGAAATTGGTTCATATCCTAAATTAAAACCATAGGCAATACCAGACATAACGACTAATGCTACTAGAGTACTTGGTATGGCTGTGGTTATTCGCTTAAAAGCATAAATAATAAATATAGTTCCAAGTGCTAATATTAACTCCAACCATTTTATATTTTTTAAAGCTCTTGGTAATACTTTAAGTGCACCAATGGTACCTGAAGCTTCTTTAGCGGCTAGAGTTTTAGATTCTTGTAAAATTTCTTCCGGAGTAATTTTTGTTCCGCGCTTTATAGTTTCTTCAAAATTTTCTAGTACCAGAATACCTTCACCTGCTTCCTCTTTCAAAATATTTTCCAGAATCACTTCTTCTGCTTGTATTTTGAATTTTTCAACAAAAGCCTCATCTTCTTTAGGATAATACCCTAGCGAAGGTAAGATTTGAGTTAATAAAATAATAACACCAATAGCAGTCATGAATCCAGAAACAACAGGATAAGGAATATATCTTATATATTTTCCTATTCCTAAGAGACCTAAACCAATTTGTATTAAACCTGCCAGTAAGAATACGGTTAAAATAGCTGGCAATGCTTTTTCTACACTACCATCATTTGCCGCAACTATACCTGCAATTATGACCATACTTACGGCAGTCATTGGTGCTGTTGGCCCAGATATCTGAGTGTCAGTACCTCCAAAAAGCGCCGCGAAAAAACTAATGAAAATAGCTCCATACAATCCAGCTTCTGGCCCTAACCCTGAAGAAACTCCAAAAGCTAATGCCAAAGGCAATGCAACTATACCAGCTGTAATTCCACCAAAAGCATCGCCTTTGATGTTAGAAAATAGTTTTTTCATAAAATGATTTTATCTTTTTCTAAATTAGCCTAAAATTTTCAATTATTTTAATCTGGTTTGGAATAGTTTAGTGTAACACTCTCATGTAACTAACAGTGATACGTTTACTTTATTTATAACTGCATTAGTGTAATTGTCTTTTTTAGAAGTCGTATTACGGTCTATACACAATAGATTAACTTTCTTCTTCGAAATATAATCTGACAATGTGTTTATCGTATTATCGTTTTCTTCAAAGACAAACTCTACGACTTTATTTTCTGACACAATAGTTTCTTTAGATTGAGATCCAACTTTAAAAGAGGTCAAAGGTCGTTTTGTATTTCTTATTAAATTTCCAGATAAACCTTCGGTTAAAGCTGCATTAGTGCCGTTTAACAGTCCAATAGACAAATCAGCATCCGGTCCTAAATTGTTGTCGTCTGATACAATCATTACAGCTTTATTGAATCTCTTCAAAATAAAATTCGTAACATTGTCGCCAATAAGTTTTAAGGGTTTTGACTTTCTTTTACCAAGTACAATTACATCTGGATTTACTTGTTTTATGTGCTTATCTATCTCATCTTTTACATTTCCAAGGCTAAATCTGTATTTAATATCTAGATTGTATTGCTTCGAAATTGGCTTAATAAGATTCTTAATATTTTTATCTGCATTAATATTGTATTCATTAATCTCTCGCTTTGCAGATAACTGACTTGCGGTTTTTACAATCTCAGTTCCCTTTTTTACATGAAATAAATGTACTTCTCCATCGATCATATTTGCAAAACTAGCAGTGCTTTTTAATAATTCTGTTGTAGATGCTTTCAAGTCAGAAAGTACTAAAATCTTATATGTTCCATTTTTCATAATTCTTAAATTTGAGCTATTTTGGGTCTAAGTTTAAAAAACTCTATAAAGCTATCTGGATTTTCTACAATTCCTCTTTCCGAGATTAGCTTTATATCAATATGTCTTTCCTTAGCTTTGAAAGCAAAGTCATCTAGGATTTCGATAATATCATTATCTAAATACCTAGTTTTTCTAACATCTAATTCTAAATAGGTGTCTCTTGGTAAGCTATCTAATTCTTTTAAAATGGCACCTTTATTAAAAAATGTTACTTCTTCTGCAAAGGTCATTTTTATTTTGTGCTTACCATTGCTCTTATCTTCAATATGAAGAAAATGAGAATTTTGGTAACTCTTAATTAAGATAACAATGATTCCAACACCTAAACCTAATCCAATTCCATATAATAAATCTATAAATACAATTCCTAATACTGTTACTGTAAAAGGCACGAATTGTTTCCATCCTAAATTGTACATTTTTTTGAATAATGCCGGTTTTGCGAGTTTATAACCAACAATAAAAAGTACAGCAGCTAACACAGAAAGCGGAATCATATTCAATAATTTAGGAATAAGGATTACAGAAATTAATAACAAAAATCCATGAATAACAGCAGATGCTTTGCTACGTCCACCCGACTGGATATTTGCAGAACTTCTTACAATTACTTGAGTAATAGGTAGTCCACCTATTAAACCCGATAAAACATTACCAGTTCCTTGCGCTAATAATTCTCTGTTTGTTGGAGTCACGTTTTTATGTGGATCTAATTTATCTGTTGCTTCAACACAAAGTAGAGTCTCTAAACTAGCCACAAGAGCAATAGTAAAAGCCACTACCCAAACTTCTGGATTTGTAATTACTGAAAAATTTGGAAAACTAAACTGTCCAATAAATGTATCAAAACTGTCTGGTACTGGAACACTAACTAAATGAGAGGCCTCTAGAGATAGTGTCTCATTAGATTTTGTTAATATATAAAATACAATACCTACCACCACTGCTACTATTGGTCCTTGTACAATCTCGAAAAACTTTCCTTTTTTAATTAGTACATTTCCCCAAAGTATTAATATTGCGATAGCAACAAGTGCTATGATTGTAGCACCTTTATCAAAATTCCCGCTTATTATTGCATTCAAAGTTTTCAATAATTCGGTGAGTGTGTTTTCACCATCAAATTGCAGAAATGCAAAATCACCTTCAGGGTTTTTATCAAGTCCAAAGAAATAAGGAATCTGTTTTAAGATGATAATTAATCCAATACCTGTCAGCATTCCTTTAATTACTGAAGAAGGAAAATAATATCCAATAATTCCGGCTTTTAAAACACCAAACCCAATTTGAATAATTCCACCCAAAACAACAGCTACAAGGAAGTTTTCGTAACCACCTAATGTGCCAATTGCAGTTAATACAATTGCAGCAAGTCCAGCTGCTGGGCCGCTAACACCAATTTTAGAACCACTTAATGACCCTACTACAATACCTCCAATAATACCAGCTATCAATCCAGAAAATAATGGAGCACCACTGGCTAATGCAATACCTAAACAAAGTGGTAACGCAACAAAGAATACGACAATACTCGCTGGTATGTCATTTTTTAAATATTTAAACATATATAAATTAGTTTAAGCCAAAGAGTAATCTCATTAGCTAATTTTTAATGATTTTTCAGGACAGATTGTCCAAACAAAGAAATTAAATGAATTCGGGAGGTGGAGAAATTAAATTTAAATGAGGTTTAGGATAGTTTTTAGAAGTATATACTTCATTTCGATTATTGTCGCTATCAGTAAAAAAATCTTCGAGATTATGAGAAGTAAATTCAAAAACAAGTTTTAACCCTTCTTTTTCTTCTTCTTCATTTTCACCATAAAAACAGGTAATATCAATTGTGTCATCGAAAGACATAATTATTGAAGGAACAGAAATAATCGCCATAAAAAAAATGGTGAAGAGTATTGCTATTCTTTGTTGGTTAGTTTTTTGCATAAAGAACGAATATACTATTTACTAATCAATATTTCGTTAAATATTATTTAAAAATTCTTCAACAATTTAATGTCTTTGGATGAAATCCAACCTGTAGAATTGTCGGAAAGTTCTATTTTATTCCAGTCTTCATAAGTTTCTAAAACTTGAACTTTGGTACCTTCATGAAGCCTAAATACTTCTTCACTTGTTTGATTGGCTTCAGCCTTTACTTTGCTTTCTTGCACGAATACTATTGCAGGATTATCTTTTTTATCCAAACTCTCTTTTTGAAAAGCCATTGCCGCAGAAAAACAAGCAATCAATAAACTTAAAACACTTATTACAAATGCAATTCGTTTTTGTGACGTGGCATAAGAAAAATGATACATTAAGAATAATAGCACAAATATAATAACACCACCTATGGCAATTTTTGCCCAAGTATCTGTTTTAAAAGTATTAACTATATTATTAATAATTCTTGAAAACCCAACCTGAGGTACTTTGTCAATAGCATCAATAGTCATCTGTTGTGCGAATGACAGATTATTTTCTATGTCCTTATCATAAGGGTTTAACTGAAGTGCTTTTTCAAAATAATAAATGCTAGGAGCAATGTTGTTAAGCTTATAATTGGCATTACCAAGATTATAATACAATTCAGCAGAATGTACATCTGACTCTAATATGGATTCATATTTATCAATGGCTTCAGCATATTTGCCTTCATTATATAAAGCATTGGCTTGCCCAAAAGTCTTATCATTTTGTGGAAACACAAAAAAACTAAAACAACAAAAAAGTATAATAACTACAGCTCTCATATTATCTTAATTGTTTATCGATTAATGAAATTGTTTTCGCTGACTTATTATAATCATTCTGCATTGTTACCTGAGTAATTGGTGTATAACGCGCTAATTCACAATTTTCTAATATTGAAATAAAATCTGAAACAACTTCAGGTTCCACCCGCCTTTCTTTTAGAGTAGTTTCTATTTTCTCTTTGTTAAAATCACTAGTTTCTATATTTAGTTTTGCTTTTAAATAATTATGTAATGCTTTTTCCAAAGCCAAGTAAAATGTTTCCTTTTTACCTAAAGCTTTTTTGGCTGCACCTAAATACTTTTTAGCCAAACGATCTGCCTTTCTTAATCGGTTACCTTGTACATCTGCATCGCGTTCGTCCTTTTTTCTTCTAATTACTATAGCCAAAGGAATCGCTAGAAAAGGTAATAATAGTAATGTCCAAAATTTGGTTGTTTTAAAAAACGATTGGCTTGTGATTTTAGACCAATTAGATGATGTTTTAATAAATGCAAACGTGTTTGTATTTGGTCTTACAGTTTGTTTAGCCGTTGATGCTGTATCACTATTGTTATTGGTAGCCGTTGGGCCATCTAAAACATCTATAACTATTTCGTTTGAAGTGACGCGTTTATAACTTTCCGTCTCTAAATCGAAATATGAAAATGAAATTGAAGGCACAGGATATTTCCCTTTGTATTGCGGAACAATGGTATAATTATCAGAAATTCTACCTTGCATTCCTTTTAAATTGGTACTAACTCTCTCCTCGTGCTCTGGTTCGTAAACTTCTAATGAACTTGGTACTGTTAGCTTAGGGAGTTCAAAAAGTTTTAAATTTCCTTTTCCTGAAACCTCTATTTTTGCTTGAAGCGACTCTGTTGCATCCAAAGCTGTTTTGGTAGTTGTGACCTTAAAATCAAAATCCCCAACTGCTCCTTTGAAATCTGAAGGTTTGCCTTGTTCTGGTAATGGCTTTACATCGATAGTTCTGCTACCAGCAGTAACTATTTTAGGGACTTTAGTCATTATTGATCTTCCAAAAATATCGAACCTATTTGTTGGCACTTCAACTGTTAGATCTAATACCAAAGGTTCTAACTTTAGCTTTCCTGTTTTTTGAGGATATAGCACCGTTTTGCGAAGTATAACATAGCGATAATCTTCGCCTTTATATTGCGCTCTATGGGTGGGAAAACTTTTAACTTCTATATTTTGACTCCAAAAATCATTATACCTTGGGCTATCTTTTTCACTCCAACCTCCAACTCCAGTTTCTCGTGACACATATAATTTATAAACTACTGTGATAGCTTCATTGAGGTACGGATTTAAATTAGAAACCTCAGCCACTAAATGTATGTTTTCAGAAGCAACATCTGAAGCCGTTGGTGGTGCATTGGGTTTATCTACAGCACCTGTAACATTTACAGTAATTGGGAAGGTCTTATAGGTTTCCCCCTCAATCTCAATTGTAGCTTGTTTTATGGTGAATTTTCCGCGTTTTTTGGGTGATAAAAAATAACTGTATGTTTTAGAATAAACGCGCTTACCATTTCCTGAATAATTACTGACCGAGGTGTTGGGTCCCATAACAACATCAAAATCTTCAAAACTTGGAGGCACAAAATTGTCTCCATCTTTGTTCATCTCAAAATCTATTCGCAAACGTTCGTTTATGCCAAGTTTTGTCTTACTGACTTTAGCTTCAAATTTTATTTGTGCAGTAGCCATACTCGTTACAAGTAATAACAATAATATTGATATAGATTTTTTGAATTTCATTTTACATTAAAGCACTTTGACAAGCCTTAGTACGAAAGTTCCTAGAAATTATGAGTTGAATTTACCAGTCTTTTTCTGTTCTTACTTTTGCACCTTTTTGTTTTTTGGCATTTATTTTTTCCTGTACTTTTTGCTCTTGGTTTTGCATAGCCTCTAAAATATTCTTCATTTGCTGTGGAGACATTTGCCCAGGTTTTGGCTTTTGCTTTTGGTCTTTTTTATCTTTTTTGTCATCACCCTTTCCATCATCTTTTTTATCGTCCTTAGGCTTTCCTTTTTCATCTTCCTCTTTATCTCCTTCCTTTTTATCTTTATCCCCTTCGTCTTTTTTATCTTTTTCTTCCTTGTCTTGGTCTTCTTTCTTTTGCTCTTCTTCTTTGTCCTTTTCTTGTTCTTTGTCTTTATCTTCTTTATTATCTTCTCCACCACCATCTTCTTGCTGGTTGGCACATTCTTTTGCTAAGGCATAATTATAACGTGTTTCATCATCATTTGGGTTATTCCTTAGTGCATCTTTAAAGGCTTCAACAGCTTCTTTACATTTTTTGTTTTGCATTAAAATATTACCAATATTATGAAACGCTCTATGTTTTTCATCTTTAGTAATTGCATTTTTTACTGCTTCCATATTTCTAAATAAAGCTTCTTCAAAACTTCCTTTTCTAAAATATGAGTGTGCTAAATTATAGGCTCCAACAGCTTTTTTCGGAGCCTCTGAAATGGCTTTTCTATATTCCATTTCAGCCTCAATATAATTATCATCTTCAACCAACTCATTAGCTTTGTAAACCAAATTAGTTGCTTTTTTTTCTGCTTTTAATTGTACTTTATTAATGTCTTGAGAGAATCCAAAACTTCCAATTAAAATTGTTATCAGTGCTATGTATAGTTTCATTACTATTTATATTATGCCTTTAAACTCTAAATTAATAAAGCCGTTTGTTACTTAGCGTTAAAATAATTCTAAAAGTTTTCGTTAAATAAATTCAATTTCTTTAACCATGCCGTTTTTCGTTCTAAAAAGAATATGTCTATAAATAACAGCAGAATGCCAAAACCTAAAAACCATTGAAATTGATCTTTAAAATCTGCTATTTGTTTAGATTCAAATTCTTTTTTGTCCATTTTATCTAGCACTTCTTTGATGGCATCAACTACTTCAATTGTATTTTTCCCATTGATATAAATTCCATTTGTTTCTTCTGCAATCTCTTTTAAAGTCACCTCATTTAAGCGCGTAATCACGGTCTCTCCCTGTCTATCTTTCTTGTAATTGAGTATAACTCCGTTGCGCTTTATTGGTATTGGACCTCCTTTGGTGTCACCAACTCCTATCGTTAAAATTTTAATGCCTTGTTCATTTGCTTCTTCGGCAATATCAACAGCTTCACCATCATGGTCTTCTCCGTCTGAAATAATAATAAGCACTCTATTGGTTTGCTCTTCGTCATCATAGTAGGTTTTTGCTAACTCAATCGCTTCACTAATTGCTGTACCTTGTGAGGACAACATATCTGTGTTCATATTTTGCAAAAACATTTTCGCCGAAGCATAATCTGTTGTAATTGGCAATTGCGGAAAAGCTTTGCCTGCATAAGCAATAATCCCAACACGATCGCTCGCCAAACTATTAATAATTTGAGTAACTAACTGTTTTGATTTATCTAAACGATTTGGCGCAATATCCTCTGCTAACATACTTTTAGAGACATCTACTGCAAAAACAATATCAACTCCTTGACTACGCACGGTTTCTAGTTTTGTTCCTATTTTAGGATTAACTAGTGCTAACGATAAACACGCAAAAGCACCACAAAGCACTAATACTTTTAATATACTTTTAAACAAAGATTGATTTGGACTCAGTCGTTTTAATAATCTACTCTCTGCAAATTTTTTCTGCGCAGAGCGTCTCCATATTTGCAACAATAAAAACAATAGAATAATTACCGGAATAACCAGTAACGTCCAAAACCATATTTTTTCATCAAGTCTAAACAAAGCTTCTAAATATTGTGTTTCGTAATATAAGTTCTAATAATAATAGTAAACCACCTAAAAGTACTAATGGTCTATATTTTTCCTCGTAGTTATAATACTTCTTTTCTTCAATCTCAGTTTTTTCGAGCTTATTGATTTCTTTATAAATTTCGGCCAACTTCTTATTATTTGTTGCTCTAAAATATTTACCACCTGTATCTTCAGCAATTTCTTTCAACAACACCTCATCTATTTCAACTTGTTGTCTACTATATCTAAATGAACCATTAGCATTAAATCCTATTGGAGATAGAGCCATTCCATTAGTTCCTAAACCAATAGTGTAAACTTTAATACCATTATCAATAGCTAGAATACTAGCTGTCTTTGGATCTACAGCACCTGAATTATTGACACCGTCTGTAAGTAGAATGACAACTCTACTCTTTGCTTTACTGTCTTTTAATCGATTGACGGAAGTACCCAAACCCATACCAATTGCAGTTCCTTGTTGAATTAAGGTGTTATATCTAATGTCTCTAAGTGATCTTAAAACTATAGATTTGTCACTTGTAATTGGTGTTTTGGTGTATGCTTCACCAGCATATTCAACCAATCCAATTCTGTCATTTGGTCGTCCTTTTATAAAATCTGCAGCAACTGCCTTTAAAGCATCTAATCGATTAGGGCGCAAATCTTTAGCTAGCATACTTGCGGATACATCAATAGCCATGACAATATCTATTCCACGAGTTGTTTTAGTTTTAGTAGAAACATCAACACTTCTTGGTCTCGCCAATGCCACAATTAATAATCCTAACGCGATGAGTCGTAAGGCAAAAAGCAAGTGTCTAAACTTGGACCAAAATGAAGATGATACTTTGAACCCTTTGATACTCGATATTTTTAACTCTGCTGTTTGTTGATTATGCTTAAAGACATACCAGATTATTGCTACTGGCAAAAGCAGTAACAACCAAAACAATTCTTTATTTAAAAATTCTATATTTTCAAACATTAGTTTTCGCCTTCTTCTGATTCATCTGGATTGAGTTCTACAGAATCTATTATTCTCTGTACAATATCTTCTGCATAAGCGTCATCACTTCTACTAATAATTATAATTTGCTGAATAATATTTTCGGTAGTAAAGCTTAGAATAACGTAATTACCATCTTCAAAACTACCTGGTGTTAAACTAGGAAATTCGGCTGTCCCAAAAGTTTTTAAGCCTTCAGCACCATTTGGTGTAACAAATTTTTCGTTTTTGGTAATCAAGTTTCGAGCACCTTTCTCTTCCCAAGATTTTAAACTTCCTTCTACAACAGCATTTATATTTATTGCCTTTTGGGTATCTGCATCTTCTTTTTGGTTTGGGGGCAGATTTAAAATTGTCGTCCCTGTTACAATATAGAAACGCTCAATTAAACTACCATAAGAAAAAAATGTCATTTCCGCCTTACCTTCTAATTCTTCTGGGAGTTCTTTTTCTTCTCTTTTAAGAACTTTAGGAGTTTCAATATATATAGGTGGAAAACCATATGCACTTTCTACCCAATTGCCTTCTAAAAGTTCTTTACTTTCATGACCAATAATAGTATCTTTCACATAACCAAAACCATATTTAATACCGAAGCCTACAAAAGTCGCCATAAGTAAGAATACAGAAATTGCTATAGTAAGAAGTACTTTTCTGCGCCTCTTTTTGCGTTCTTGTTCTTCTTTGTATTGTTGATTTAGAAGTTTTTCTTCTTCAGTTGGTTCTGGTAAACTTTCTTTTACATGATCTATTTCTTTATCAATGGTGTCTTTATCCATTTCGGCCAAAGCAGTATCTGGTGCAGACTTGGCAAACTTTACTAAATCAGCTCGTTTTAAAATAGATTCAATATTCTTAATAGTGTCTTTTGAAAGCGGAACTTGATTACCATCTTTAAGTAACTGTAGTCGAGATATCAACTCGTCTGTAGTACTCTCTAAAGCACGATCATATACTTTTTCGTCTAAATATTTTCTAATAACAAAAGTTAATTCAGAATAATATTCTTTTACTTCTGAACGCATTAAATATTGGCTTTCGTCTAGTTTTCTTAAAGCTAATTTTGCCCGGTCATAAGCTGGTAATAGCGCAATTTCTTCTTCCTCTGTTAATGGTTTTTTTCTCCATATAAACCAGTACAGTAAAAAAGCGACTAAGGCCAACGCTGCCAAAACACCTAACAGCCATTTCCACCAATTACCCCCTGTTTCTTCAACTTCTATGATAGGTTTAATATCGTAGAGTTGCTGTTTTGTTGTATCAACTTCTACAGTATTTACATCAACTCTTAAAGAATCCGTGAAAAATGGTTTATCGCCAATAATAATTTTTTGTCTAGGAATAGTATAAGACCCCGAATCGAATTGTGTGAGCTTGTAAATTCTAGATAACAAGAACTTAGCATCCTTCTTTGTAGTATCAATTTTTAGGGCTTCGACATTTTCTAAAGGCATAAATGTTTGTCCTTCAGGAAATACAACTAAGGATGTTGAATCTGCCTCAACTTTAATTTGGTAACTAATTTGTTCACCTATTCGGATTTTAGTAGTGTCTATTTCGGTTTTGACTTGAGAAAAAGAGAATACAGAATAAAGAACAAAAAACAGAGCCAAAGTCACTTTTCTGACCTTGCTGATACCCCAATTCGTGATTCGTAATTCGTAGTTCATCATTTATTTACCCTCTTCTTTTAAAATAACCTAGTAATTTTTTTACATAACTCTCATCAACACGGCAATCTATTGCACCAGCTCCAGATTTTGTAAAGGTGTCTTTAAAGTAGTTTACTTTTTCAGTGTAAAACTTACCATAATTTAGTCTTACTTTTTTAGATGCTGTGTTTACCAACATCAGTTCACCTGTTTCTTCATCTTCCATTTGCACCATGCCAAGATTCGGAATAGCAGCTTCGTGCTTATCGTATATTCTTATGCCTGTAATATCATGTCTGCCAGCAGCAATTTTTAAATTCTGCTTATAATCGTCTGCAATAAAATCTGAAAGCACAAAAACAATTGCTTTCTTTTTCATGACGTTAGACAAAAATTTTAAAGCTTCAGCGATGTCAGTATTTTTACTTTTTGGTTTAAATTCAAGAAGTTCCCTAATAATTCTGAGTACATGAGAACGTCCTTTTTTTGGTGGAATGTAAAGTTCAATGTCATCAGAAAACAAGATTAAGCCTATTTTATCATTGTTCTGAGTTGCTGAAAATGCAAGTGTAGCTGCAATCTCTGTAACAATTTCGTCTTTGAACTGGTTCTTGGTTCCGAAGAATTTACTGCCAGAAACATCAGCCATTAACATCATAGTTAGCTCACGCTCTTCTTCAAATACTTTTATGTAAGGCTCATTATAACGCGCCGTAACATTCCAATCTATATTTCTTACATCATCACCATATTGGTATTGACGGACTTCAGAAAAAGTCATACCACGACCCTTGAAGGTAGAGTGGTATTCGCCTCCAAATATATGATCAGACAGTCGACGTGTCTTAATCTCTATTTTTCGTACTTTTTTTAGAAGTTCTTTGGTATCCATTTTGTGCTTTGTCATTCCGCACTTAATACGGAATCTATCAAATTAAACTTTTTGACAAATAATAGTGAGATTCCTGCTTACACAGAAATGACAATACTATGGTACTTCGATTTGATTTACAATCTTATTGATAATGTCTTCTGAAGTGACATTCTCTGCTTCGGCCTCATATGTAATACCTATTCTGTGACGCAATACATCGTGCACTACCGCACGTACATCTTCTGGAATTACATAACCTCTTCTTTTTATAAAAGCGAAGCATTTTGCTGCAGTTGCTAAGTTGATACTTCCACGTGGTGAAGCTCCAAAAGAGATTAAAGCCTTTAAATCACCCAAATTATATTTTTCAGGATAGCGTGTAGCAAAGATGATATCGAGAATATATTTTTCAATTTTTTCGTCCATATAAACTTCTCTAACAGCTTCTTGTGCACTGAGAATTTGCTTAACAGAAACCACAGGATTTACCTTGTCCCAAGCTCCTTTTAAATTCGCTCTCATTATCATTTGCTCTTCATTGATTTTTGGATAATCAATAACTGTTTTCAACATAAAACGATCCACTTGAGCTTCTGGTAAAGGATACGTTCCTTCTTGCTCTACTGGGTTTTGTGTAGCCATTACTAAAAATGGCTTGTCCAAAATGAACGTTTCATCACCAATGGTTACTTGCTTTTCTTGCATTGCTTCAAGTAAAGCAGACTGAACCTTTGCTGGTGCTCTATTAATCTCATCTGCTAATACAAAATTTGCAAATATTGGGCCTTTCTTAATAGAAAAATCATTCAACTTCATGTTATAAATTAATGTACCTACAACATCGGCTGGTAACAAATCTGGTGTAAATTGAATTCTACTAAAACTAGCATCAATAGCTTTAGAGAGCGTGTTTATAGCTAAAGTTTTTGCCAAACCAGGTACACCTTCTAATAAGATATGACCTTGACCTAATAAACCAATGAGCAATCGTTCTACCATGTGTTTTTGCCCAACAATGACTTTATTCATCTCTAAGGTGAGCATATCTACAAATGCACTTTCTTTTTCTATCTTTTCGTTAATTGACTTAATATCAATTGTACTCGTTTCTTCCATCAATTTTTAAGGGTTTATGAATAAAACTGTTTTTAGTAATTTTTAGGAGATGCAAATTGTTAAAATTATTCTTGTAATGCTGTTAACAATTGGTTAAAAAAAGAAGAGTAACACCTAAGTATTACTCTTTTTCTAGTATTAATTATGGATCAGGGTAATTAATATTAAAATTTTCTTATTTCTGTATAAATTTCTGGGTTTAGAATCACAGTATTTTGCTCTTCATCGAAGCTAATAGATTTGTCAATATCTAAGTCTATTTCAAAATCGTATATGTGGTTTGGATCTAGTTCTAGTTGAACTAAATTAGAAGGTTTTGAATTCCCTAAATCACTAACATCGCAACTATGCAAACCATTATTTATATCAATATAATTATTATCACCGAGTACAAGTCTAATCGCAAAGATGTACTTCGCTTTCATTTCAAAATTGTCTACTAATAATAATTCCGAATCACCTCTTAAATCGAAAGCATTATAAGTCCCTGTATTAATAGTATTTAGACTAATCCAAGCATTTGATGCGTTTTCATCTTCCTTTACTTTTAATTGCACGTCTTCAATCTCAATATAGACTTTATCATAATTACCAACAGTGCTTTTTAGCTTTACAGTAATACTTGCTAATTGCTCACCAGAGTAAACATCGTCTTTTGTACAGCTTGTAAAACAAACTAAAATAATTAGACTTAGAAAAAGTGATTTTATAGGTTGTAAATGTTTCATGATTTGGGAAATGGAATAATTACATATCAATAATACTGTATTCTGTATGTTTTGAGTATTTTTATACACCAATTGCATAAAAACATATATAAACTGAAAAATAAGTGACATATTCTCGATTAATTGCAGGCACCATGACTTGGGGAAGTTGGGGAAAACAACTTTCAAAAAAAGAAATGGTAGCTCTAATGAATTTCTGCATTTCTAACCAAATTACCACTTTTGACCATGCTGATATCTATGGCGCCTATACAACAGAGGCAGACTTTGGGAAAGCATTTACGTCATCTGGAATAAAGCGTGGAGACATACAACTGATTTCTAAATGTGGCATTCAGTATATATCAGAGAATCGAAAAAATAAAGTTAAGCATTACGACTACAGCAAAGACTATATCATTTGGTCTGTCGAAGAATCTTTAAAACATCTTGAAACTGACTATCTAGATTTGTTATTACTACACAGACCTAGTCCGTTAATGGTTGCCGAAGAAATTGCTGAAGCGATTACTATTCTAAAAAAAGATGGTAAGATTAGAGATTTTGGTGTCTCTAACTTTACTCCCTCTCAAATGGAAATGGTTGGATTGCGTATGGATATTGACGTTAATCAAATAGAATTTTCATTAACACAACATTCTGCAATGCACGATGGCACTCTAGATTATATGATGACTTGTGGCATAAAACCTATGGCTTGGTCTCCTTTGGGTAATGTATTTAGAGAAGATAATGAGCAGACCAGACGTATTCATAAACAACTTGGTGTATTGATGGATAAATATAATGCTACTGAAGACCAATTGTTGCTGGCCTGGACACTAAAACATCCTTCAGGAATCCATCCAGTAGTCGGAACTACAACTAAAGAACGATTAAAGCAAGCTGTTGAAGCATCGCAGATTAATTTAGAATTAGAGGATTGGTTTTTGATATTGGTGGCTAGCCAAGGCTATAAAGTGCCTTGATGAATTCTTGCGAAATCGAAGATTCATGAATTCATTTATATCTAATAAAATCTATGAATAAGGCAAGAATCTCATAATATTATACAATGAATTAAAGAATTCCTGTTTTCACAGGAGTGACAGAACTATGAAAAAAACAGCACTAATTACAGGAGCGACTAGTGGTATTGGAAGAGCAACAGCGCATGAATTTGCGAAACATGGTATTAATTTAATACTATGTGGTCGCAGGCAACAACGTTTAGATAGTATTCAAAAAGCACTGTCTCGTGAAACTGATATCCACACCTTAAGTTTTGATCTACGCGATAGGGAAAAAACACTAAAAGCTATAGCATCACTACCAAAAGAATTTCAACAGATTGATATTCTCATTAACAATGCTGGTAATGCACATGGCCTGGATCCAATCCAAACAGGTAATTTAGATGATTGGGATGCCATGATGGATATTAATGTAAAAGGTTTACTATATGTAAGCAAAGCGATTATTCCTGGAATGACAGAAAGAAAATCGGGTCATATCATTAATATTGGTTCCTCAGCCGGGAAAGAAGTGTACCCAAAAGGAAACGTATATTGTGGTAGCAAACATGCCGTTTTAGCCATTACCGAAGGTATGCGACTTGATTTAAACCCTTTCGGAATCAAAGTTAGTGCTATTAATCCCGGTTTGGTAGAAACTGAATTTTCTGAAGTCCGCTTTAAAGGGGATGCTGCTGCCGATAATGTTTATAAAGGTTATAAAGCTTTACAAGCAGAGGATGTCGCGGAAGTGATTTATTTTGCTGTGTCTCGACCAGCTCATGTTAACATTGCCGATGTGTTAATGTTTTGTACGGCTCAGGCTAGTTCTACTATTGTAAATAAATTTAATTAATAAGATTCCTGTATACCCAGGAATTACAAACATGATTAACAAAAGGCTTCTCATAAAAAATCTATTAGCTCACAACGATGAGAATAGTTTTTATGATAAAAAGCGAAAAATTGATATCAGCTTTAAAGAGGGGAAAGCTAAATTTCTAAAACATATTTGTGCACTTTCAAATAGCAATCCAAAGAACAATTCTTACATTGTTATTGGTGTTGAGGATGAAGACAACAAAATAATAGGTGTTGATTTTTTTGATGATAGCAAAATTCAAAATCTTATCAATGCCTATCTCAGCAATCCTCCAATTGTACAATATGAAAATATTCCGTTTCCGCACTTACCAGACGATAAAGTAGTTGGTTTGGTAACCATAAGACCTATTGATGAAATTACATCTCTAAGAAAGAATATTTGGAAATATTATGGTGGAGCAGTTTTTTTTAGAGATGGTAGCATGAGTATGCCAAAAGTGTTTGACATTGAAATTAAAGATGTTAATTCTAAAATTGTCATTGCCATTGAAAAACATGCGCAAAACAACATTCAATTAACGCTAGATGGTGTTTTTGATTTTATGAATAAACGCCAAGATTTTAATCCTAAGTACAAAGTTTTTAAAGAATACTTTGTTTTGTGCTGGTCTGGTGATAAAAAACATATTAAAGATGAAGTATTCTTCTCTAGAGTAGATATAGAATTAATAAATGAACAAGTACGTCTGTTTTATTCAACTTTAGATGAAGTTGCTATTTCTTATACTGAAGATTCTTTTAAAATTGTTGAATATGTAAGACTAGGTCTTCAAGAATCTTACAAATATTATAAGCTTGAAGAAAAAACAATTTATTTTGATGATAATGCCAATTATTCTATTGAAGCAAACTTAGTTTTTGATCCCCCACAATTTGATAAAAAGGTATTGCATCATATTTATAATGCCAATAATTCTATTTTAGAAAAACTTGAAAAAAACATCTCATTAAATCAAAATGAAGACATAGATTTACAGAATTTGGCAGCTAGTTATTTAATTTGTTACCTCAACGGTTTTGATAATGCTTTACTTAAGTTAGATGCTGTAAAGCCATATATAAAAAACTATAATTCAGAACTCTACAAATCTTACAAGGAAACTTTAAGAATATTAAGAAAAGTAAAATACAGTTAGTTCGTCGGAAATAACGGATTTTTTATCCTTATTTTTTGCATATCGTCGGATTTGTAATCAAAACGGTACAGATTATACATTTTTTTTTACCATTCATCATAAAATTTGTTGACCAAAGGATTTTATACACATCTTTGTAGTGCTATTAATCAATTATTTAAACCTTGTTTCATTAATGCGAAAGCAGAATTGTAACAAGGTTTTTTTTATTTCTTTAAATGAAATCTAATAATTTTTGTTTAGCAGGAATTATATCTTCAGCAGAAACATCCATCCATTGTGAAAGAATTGTGGCATAAATAGACCTAAAATCTATAGTATATTTTAAATCCCCATTATCATCCAAATCATTTAAGCTACCAAGATTATTATAAAAACCAGCTTTCTTTAGATTTTTACCTATTACAAAAACATTATTAGCAGCACCATGATCTGTACCGTTAGCTGCATTTTGTTTTAAGCGTCTTCCAAACTCCGAAAAAGTTAATATCAACGTATCTTCAAAGGTTTTATCTCTTTTTAAATCTTTTACAAATGCCGATACACTCTCTGCATACTGAGACAATAATCTCGATTGCTTATTGTTTTGATTAGCATGTGTATCAAATCCACCTAAAGATGTATAAAACACTTTAGTGTCTAAATCTGAATTGATGAATTGTGCTACATTTTTAAGTTGCTTTGCAAATTTGTTTTGAGGATATTCTTGCTGCGATAATTTTACCTTGGTGTTATCATAAATATAATTGGCGGAAGACTTAGCTTCGATCATTGTCTGATATAAATAACCCAAATTATGTTCGCTTAAATGAGCATCATTATAATGATTTATTACGTTCTTAAAGTATGGGTCTTTTGCTGATCTATATAAAACTTTATAATCACTGGTTGCAATACCATTAAAATGCTCACCTTTCATAGCCAAACTTAATTGCTCATCCATTTCAATAGCATTATAGGGCTTTTTACCATGTCGGTCTAAATAACGTCCTAACCAACCGCTTTGCAAATATTCATCTGAGCCACTGGCAGTTTGCCAAATATCCATTGATCTGAAATGTGATCGCACAGGGTTAGGATAACCCACATTATTTATAACAGATAACTCGCCTTTATCAAACAAAGATCTTAAAGGCGCTAAACTTGGATGAAAGCCCAAATTATCATTCAACTTAATTATATCTTTTGTAATAGCTAAACGCGGTCTAGAATTATAATAAATATCATTATTATACGGAATAATGGTATTAAGTCCATCATTACCTCCTGCCAATTGAATAATAACTAAACGTTTATAACCTAAACGCTCAGTAGCGACAGATTCTAAGGCCTTAACAAAGCTAGGTACAAAGAACAAGCCACTTGCTAATGCAGAATTTTTTAAAAATTTACGTCTTTCCATAGTTAGCACATTTGATATTCTGGTAACGACATTAGCTGAACACAATAATCGCGCTTAGAGCCTTTATTAAGTGTCTCTAAATAATCTAATGTTCCCTTATTTACAGGACCTTGAATAATATAATCTTCAAGATTTTCAGTTTTAGCGAATTTGAAATTTTCGGAGAATGTATCCCAATCTGGTAAAACCTTAAAGGGCAGCTTACCTTTGTTTCGCTTAAAAAACTTCTTTCTAAAATTGTCGTTAAAATCACCTTCTTCTTTTAAAGAAATCATAGCATTATTAAGTAATACCGAAGGTAATTTTAAACGTACCATTATGGTATTAGCATCAATCCAAGCTTTATTAATTTTCCAACCAGCAACATTAGGTGGGTCTAATAAAGTTTGTCCTAGTAGTTTCTGAATCTTTAATAAGTCTTTCTCTTTCTCAAATTTAACAGGCACCACATTTACCATTCCTACTAAAAACTCTATAGGCGATTTTATCTTTGCACCAATATTTTCTTCTTGGTAAAACCAATCACTCATAAATATGTAACGCATTAATTTTTCAATATTGTAATCTTTAAAAAACACATCTGCCATGGCTTCAATATGTTTTTTGTTTGGTTCTGGATTTACAAAATAACGATAGATTTTCTTCGAAATATATAATGCACACTGTCTGTCTTCAAGTATTATATCTACAATGTCATCACCTGAGAAATTTCCTGTTTTACCTAAAAAGGTTTTTAAACCTTCATCATGTTGTCTCTTTCTAAATCGAAAATCACCATTAAAATTATGATTATATCCTGTAAAGGCTCTGGCGCTTTCTTTAATATCTGTTTCAGAATACTGACCTTCACCAAGGGTGAATAATTCCATTAATTCGCGTGCAAAGTTCTCATTAGGTTTTGCCTTCCTGTTTTGTTTTCCATTTAGATATTTTAGCATAGCTGCTTCCTTGGAAATAGCTTTCACGAAAGTTCTAAAATCACCAAGTGCATGCGCTCTCAAAGTATTATTGAATTTCTGAGCATACACCACATTGTTATCCTTACACACAAAATGATTTGCCCAAAACAGCGTCATTTTTTCCCTTAAAAGCTCTTTTGGCTGAACCAGTTGATTTACCCAAGCATAATTTAGCTCTACTACTTTTTTTCGGCTTTTAACCCTTAGTTCTTGAGCAAATTTTGGATTATTCTTTAGGGATTCATTGCTAATGCCATCCATAAAAGACATATCTATTTGTAGTGGTGTTGAAGATTTAGAACTTTTAAAAAGATTTTCAACAACCTGTTCCCTGCTTTTAGGCAACGTTTTAAGCGATTTTGAATTACTTCCAAAACCTGCACGCCAGTATAAATGTTGAAGTTCTTTTCGTTTCATATTAAGTTAGACTTAAACAGTGAGCTTTAGTTTAATTTCTTTTATTATTGTTCTCACAACTCAAGGATTAATATACATTTTTTATTTTTCATTAGTCCTCTTTAAATTACATATAAACTCTAATTGAGTATTATTCTAAATTTAGAAAATAACGATAAAATGCATTATTTTAGGTTAAAACAAATTTTTTTGTAAATTAGAACCTACAATTCTAGGTTAATTTAAAAACTCAATAGACAAAATCAACCTTACTAATATCCCAATCTATTAAAATTTAAAACTATGGATTCATTAAAATTCAACCAACAGCAGATTACATCAAAATCTACTTTTACAAAAAAATTGAAAGGAAAAATGATTATTTTCTTAGTAATAGCCTTACTACTAAGTTTATCATCCTGCAGTAGTGACGATAATGAGAATGACATACAAGATACATTTTTAGGAAATTACATTGGAGGTTATAACGAAGACCCAAATTCTACAGAATTAAGTTTTTTAAACTTTAAAATGAATTTCAATACAGATGGTACTTTACATGTCACTGACACTGGTGGAAACGAAGCTGATGGTAATTGGACTCAAATAGATAATGAAATAACAAGTGTTTATTCTTATAATAATGGAGAAAGTTTTTTTACTGTTAAAACCGATTTAACTTTTATTGATAATGTGACTTATCTCATAGGATATTGGAGTTCTGGGGAGATGTTGTCTGACCCAGCTACTGGTTATTTGAAATTAACTTTAGAAGAATAATATTCTAAAATAAAAAAACCGTTTCTAACATAGAAACGGTTTTTTTTATTACTCGTATCAAAAACATGTTACTTTCCGCCATCGAGTTCATCTTGCCACTTTAACAAGTCTTCCCAACGCCCTTCGTAAGCCATTTTTGCTTGTTCTGGCCAAGTACCAGGCTTGTGAATTTTGTAACGATCACCACCACTATTTAAAACACTTTGACATTTATCGACGCTACATTCTGATAGTGCTTTCCATGTCTTAACATCGTGGTTATGAAATAGCTCTTGAATTTTTGGTCCAATACCTTCAACAATTGTTAAATCGTTTTCTTTTATGCGCTTTCCAAAGACTGCCTTGGCTGCATCAGCATCAAAGGCTATGGCTGCAACTGCAGCAGGAGCAGCAAAAGATGACGCTACATTACTGTTGCTTAGAGATGATTTTGCCGAAGCTAAATCCGTATCTAATTGTGTTTTAGCTTTTCTGCAGGCTTCCAAATCTTTTTCGAGTCTTCTAATTTTATCATTGCAATCATCATGATTACTTCCTCCTAAAAATCTTCCTAGTAAGTAACCTAATAATGCACTTATTAGACCTACAAGTAATGGGATTAATATACACCAGTTCATAATTTTATAATGTTTTAAGTTGTTAGTTAATTGTTATTACGGTACGTCTATTTTCTTTACGTCCTTCTTCTGTATTATTGTCTGCAATAGGCTCCGTCTGACCTTTAGAAGTTGCTTCCACATTACTTCCTAAAATTCCATTTGTTACTAAATAACTTTTAGCAAAATCCGCTCTACCCTGTCCTAAGTTCATGTTACTATCTGCATTACCTGTGTTATCTGTATGGCCTACGACCTGCACTTTAACTCCAAGCTTATCTACACAACGCGAAATATCTGCTATTTTTTGACGTTGTTCTGCAGTTAAATTAATCTGAGCCTGACCTGTATTAAAATATAATACTAATGGATTCTTTCTAATAGCATCACAGGCAGCCTCGAGAGCTTCATTTGTAGCACCTTCTTCTAGAGTTACAATTCCAAATTTTAATGGACCAAATAAAGTACTGGCATCATCCGGATTGATGTCATCATTAAGTTCCCCATGCGTATCGACCTGTTTTGAAGGGATTCCTTGAGAAATCAAATAATTCTTAACAGCATTTGCTCTAGCTAATCCTAAATTTGGATATGCTGAATTATTGGCTTCACCACTACGATAATAACCAGTAATATCAATATCCTTTAAAGGATTTTCCAAAAGGTAATCTTTCAATTTACCGACGTTAGATGCTACACCTGCAGAAATAGGTTCTAAAATTGAAAAATTCGATGTTTTAAAATTAAAGTTATCATTAATTTTAATGTTGAAGTCACCATCAGCATCAGAAATTGTAAATGCATTTCTAGTCGCGGTAATAACCTCAGGTTCTTCTACAATATTGGTGTCTTCTGTTTCGATCTCTTTGTTTGGATTACAATGGCAATCGTCGCAAAGGTAACAATACAATAAGGTGCCAATAATGATAGTAAGTAAAATACCTAAAAGGTAAGATGTTTTTTTACTCATTAGTTAGTGTTTTTAGTTAATTGACTATCAATATATTAAAAAATTAACATAGTTCGCCATTAATCTGAAACACAATACTTAAAAAAGTCACATGAACAAAATCTAGTCTAGAAATCTAGAAATTAAATCTCTGCTTCCAATGGTAAATACAAGTCCAAGACCAATAGTACTATATTTACCTTTGGAGAAAAAATCTTCAACTGTAGAGGGTGTGTTGATATTAGTTTTGCTAATATTATAACCATAATCTAAATATAGCATAAAATGTCTTCCGAGTTCATAGTTAAGATAAAACCCATACCTATTCAACTTTGCAGAATCGTATTGATCTGCAATATCAGAACTTGAAAAACCTGTATTTTTATATCTTAAATCACCATCGATTGAAATATTGACACCTAATCTTAAACTTTCTGCTGGAAGAAATTCATAGCCCAAATAAAAGTAATTTTCAGAAATACGTGTCTTTTTATAATTCCCTAAAAGTTCTTGATTTTTTACATCTAAATAACTTGCGCCAGATGCAACTCCAATAAAAAACTGTTTATATACATACATTTGAACTCTAAAATCAATACCAGATTTTCCTTTCAAACCTTTTCCCATAAAATTGTCTCCACTAGTAAAAGGTTTATGTCCACCCACCATAATTACAAAAAAATTCTGACGTTCTTCTGAACTAAAAAAGTTACCCTTAGTTGACTCCTCAGTATAATCATTAGATGTACTTTCTTGAGCTGAAATTATGACATTAAATAAAAGGATGACTAAAACGAATAAATTTTTAGTAATTGAGTGAAAAGTCATAGTTTTCTTCATCTATAGTTATAATTTGGGTTATTTCTGGCTCGTCATTTATGGAATAAGCGAATTCAATACTTTCACCGAATAACACACGTAAGTTACTCTCTAAATTGGGTAGATTATTACCAAGACTTCTATTGATAACTTCTTCTTGAAAGCAATAAGTCTGCAATTCATTAAGTATAGTACCCTCGTAAGTTTCTAGGCAAACTGGATCGATATACCTGATTCTAAATGTAATTGTATTCCCATCACCACTCGTACGGATGACGTTATAATTAAAATTTGCTAATTTTTTTAAAGTGATTTCGCCTAAACTAAATGTAAGATCTACAGGTGTATAATCTTCTGTATTATTTTTATAGACGTAACGCGAGTATATTTCGCCAGCATCAACCTCAATTGCAAAATCTTCATCTTTATCATAAAATGAAATCACAGAAAAACTTCCATTAGATTTACTGTAGCCTTCACCTAAAATGTATTGACTCTGACCTCCTCCAATTCCAGAACCTCTTTTCGTTGCAATACTGATTTTGGCTTCGGGTATGGGCGAATTATTTTGATCTAACACCACACCAGTAACCATAATTCTTGTGTCATTCTCTAGTCTAACTTCACAAGTTAGTAGTGGAGTCAATATAAATAAAAGTAGTAGTTTTTTTATCTTCATGCATGAAAAGCTTACCTAGAAGATACAAAATGTAAGAAAAGGTTGCGTTGAATAATGTTAAAAAATAAAGCCGAATCTATCGAAACGGCTTTTATAATTTTTACATCAAATAATGTCTTACAAATCGAACTTAATCCCTTGCGCTAATGGCAATTCGTCAGAATAGTTAACCGTGTTGGTTTGTCTTCTCATGTATACCTTCCAAGCATCAGAACCAGACTCACGTCCACCACCAGTTTCTTTCTCACCACCAAAGGCTCCACCTATCTCAGCACCAGATGTTCCGATGTTTACATTGGCAATTCCACAATCAGAACCAGCATAAGACAAGAATTTTTCAGCTTCCTTCATTTCATTGGTCATAATTGCTGAAGATAATCCTTGAGCAACACCATTTTGTTTAGCAATAGCATTTTCAACGTCACCAGAATATTTCATTAAATATAAAATTGGAGCAAAAGTTTCGTGCTGTACAATCTCAAAATGATTTTCGGCTTCAATAATTGCTGGTTTTACATAGCATCCAGATTCATAACCTTCACCTTCTAAAACTCCACCTTCAACCAATACGTTTCCACCTTCAGTTTTCGCTTTTTCAATTGCAGTTAAATATGTATTCACAGCGTCTTTATCTATTAAAGGGCCTATATGATTTTTTTCGTCTAAAGGATTACCAATAGTTAATTGCCCATAAGCACCAACAATTGCATCTCTTACTTTATCATAAACAGATTCATGAATAATTAAACGACGTGTAGATGTACAACGTTGACCACAAGTACCAACAGCACCAAAAACAGCACCCGGAACTACCACTTTTAAATCCGCAGATGGAGTAATAATAATGGCATTGTTACCACCTAATTCTAATAATGACTTTCCAAAACGTTCGGCAACAGTCGCACCAACAATTCTACCCATACGTGTAGAACCAGTAGCTGAAACTAAAGGGATTCTTGAGTCGGTTGTCATAAACTCACCTACTTTATAATCACCATTAATGATACAAGAAATACCTTCTGGGTAGTTGTTTTCTTTTAATATATCAGCTATAATATTTTGACAAGCTACAGAGCATAAAGGTGCTTTTTCTGACGCTTTCCAAACACAAACATCTCCACATATCCAAGCTAAAGCCGTATTCCAAGCCCAAACTGCAACCGGGAAATTAAAAGCCGAAATAATACCAACAACACCAATTGGATGCCATTGCTCTCTCATAACATGTCCTGGACGTTCCGATGGAATTACCTGACCATTTAATTGTCTGGATAAACCAACCGCAAAATCACAGATATCAATCATCTCTTGCACTTCACCATAACCCTCTTGTAAGGATTTACCCATCTCGTAAGACACCAACTTTCCTAGAGGCTCTTTTAAATCTCTTAGTTTGTTACCAAACTGACGAACAACTTCACCACGAACAGGAGCTGGTACATCTCGCCAAGATAAAAATGCTTTTGTAGCAGCATCCATTACCTTATCGTAATCTGCTCTTGTCGTTGATTTTACTTTACCAATTAATTGACCATCTACAGGCGAATAACTTTCGATGATTTCACCGTTAGAAAAATTATTTGAACCTGTTGAAGAACCTTCATTTAATTCTTTAACACCTAACTGGTTTAAAGCTTCTTTTATTCCGAAATCGGTAGCAACTGCTTCCATATATGCTTGTTTTTTATGAATTATTAAATTATCACGCGAAGTTACTAATAAAATGTCAATTTCTTTTGAAGCAATAGTCCTAAAAATGTAACTTTAAAGCACTTATAAAATCTAACTCATCATGAAAAAATTGATTCCATTTGTTATTGTATTATTTTTATGTTTTGCGTGTAAAAATGAAAACACTTCTAGAGACACTGCTAAAGCCGAAAATGCACTAGAAACAACAACTGAAAAGCCAGAATTTGCGATCATTATTCATGGTGGTGCAGGCACGATTCTAAAAAGGAATATGACTCCAGAAAAAGAAGCGGCATACAAAGCCAAACTAGAAGAAGCGATTAGAGTTGGTTATGAGATTTTAAAAAATGGAGGGTCGAGTTTAGATGCAGTGACTAAAACCATTAATGTTATGGAAGATTCACCACTCTTTAATGCTGGTAAAGGCGCTGTTTTTACTAATGCAGAAACTAACGAATTGGATGCCTCAATTATGGATGGTAAAACTTTAAATGCAGGAGCTTCAGCTGGCACAACAACAGTTAGAAATCCAATTGATTTAGCAAGAGTTGTTATGGATAATTCTAAACACGTAATGCTTTCTGGCAAAGGAGCTGAGCTATTTGCAGAAGAACAAGGTTTAACATTAGTTGAACCGTCTTATTTTCATACAGACAGGCGTTTAGAGTCTCTAAAACGTGTTAAGGAACGAGAAGCAAAAAAAGTGGGCAAAGTTGATACTGAATCTGCCTATTTAGATTTTTATGATGCAGATATTAAAAATGCGAAGTTCGGAACGGTTGGCTGTGCTGCGCTAGACAAAAATGGCAACTTGGCCGCAGGTACATCGACTGGAGGCATGACTAATAAACGTTATGGTAGAGTTGGTGATGCTCCAATTATTGGTTCTGGCACTTATGCTAATAATGCCACGTGTGCTGTGTCGAGCACAGGCTGGGGAGAATATTTTATTAGAGCTCAGGTCGCGCACGATATTTCTGCACTTATGGATTATAAAGGCTTAAGTTTAAAAGAAGCCTCTAAACTAGTATTAAACAAAGTGAAAGATCTAGGAGGCGATGGTGGTATTGTTGCTGTAGATAAAAATGGTAATATGGTTGCTGAATTTAATACAGCTGGTATGTATAGAGCTACTATGAATGACAAAGGAGAATTGGTTATTGGCATTTATGAGCAATAAGATGTAACATTTTAATATCTTTAAACACATATAGTTACCCAGCCTCAACGACTACCATCAACCTAATTTGTTTTCAACCTAAAGAAAGTAAATGATTAAAATTTATAAGCGATTCCGCAAACAACTTCTATCCAAGAATAAATTTTCGGAATGTATTATCCATGACATATGCGAACTTTCGCTTTTGCACATTGATACCATAACATCATTTGAACTTAATAAGTCAAAGTAATAACCGATTATATTATGAAAAACCAAAAGCCAAACTGGACCAAATCTGAACTGCAAGTTTACATTTTACTGCTCTGTGCCAATGCTGATAAAAAGGAAACAGAGGAAGAACTGGAAATGATACTCAGTAAAGTACCAAAAAAGACCTTCGGAAAAATGTACGCTAAATTTCATAAACATTCTGAAGATGAGAGACTAGAAAAAGTTGAAAGAGTTATTCAAAATCATGACTATAGCGATATGGAACTTGCAGCATTTAGAAGAGAGATGTACAAAATTTTCTTTACAGACTGCAATTTTAGTATGCTAGAAAAGCGCCTAGATTGGACTTTAGATAATATTCTTTATTGATTCATTCTAAACCGTGTACTTGCACCATCTAGTAATTAAGAGAAACCACAAAAGGCTTTTTACTGTAACATATCACTATCTTATACATATATAATTAACCAACCTCAACTACAACCATCAACCTAATTTACTTTCAACCTAAAGAAAGTAAATGATTAAATTTTTTAGGCGAATCCGCCATTATCGTAACACAATTTTGATTTATCAAAATCAAAGGTCTTGTAGACCTTTGGTGAAGATAGCCGCTTGCGGACTTACTAAAAACCTAATTATTAATTTATGATTAAGTTCTTTAGAAAAATCCGTCAAAGTTTATTATCCGAAAATAAATTTTCGAAATACATCATCTATGCCATAGGCGAAATCATCCTTGTGGTTATAGGAATTCTAATAGCGTTGCAAATCAACAATTGGAATGATTCTCGTAATAAAGAACAAAAAACAACTACTTTATTATTAGATGTCCTAAACGAAATTGAAAAAAATATTGAGATTTCTACAGAAAAGCTACCTTATTTTCATGAAAAAGATAGTGTGTTTAATGCCATAATGTTTAAACAAGTCACTAAAGAAACCTACCTGAGTCCTGAATTCCCAGAATTTAAATATATGCTGAATGACTCTAGAAAAGTTGAATTACTGGAAGAAGCATTCAATGTCTTGATGGCTAATATGCAAGATGTGCCTTTACGTTATAAAACTATTATTAAAGATTTAAGTCACCTCAATAAAATCCTAAAAAAAGAAGTTGATGAATGGAATAAAACTTTTAGTAATGAATTTCAAGATTATGTTAAGTATGAGTCCGAAAATTATTCTTGGTTTTCTGATTATTCAGAAAATGGTAACGGCCCAATATTAGAATATTATCTTACAAGTAATGATTACAAGAATAGAGTTGCTTACAGGCATGATATCGTAATACATAACTTAGAAGATCACGTGCTCAAATATCGAAAAGCAGCTATAACCATTTACATGCAAATTGCTAAGCTTTTGGAACTAGAAATGGATTCTAAAAATATGGTTTGGCAAATTTCTAATCCTAAATTCTACACTGGTACATATAAACTAGAGTTTTATATAAAAAATGGTTTTATCTGGGGAAATAAAAAACCAACAGAGCAAGTCACCATTATTGAAAAAGAGAAACGCTTGTTTATGACAAGTCCTTTAGATACCACAAAATTCGAAGTTATTCCTTTTTCTAAAACACAGTTTTTTACAGTAAACAAAGGTTCTTATTTTACTTATAAAATTAATCATGGTGATACCTTAATAGAATCTAATAATGGTACTATCTATAAAAAAATAACTAGCAACAATGATTAAACTCTTTAGACATATACGCTATAAACTTATGAGTGAAAATAAAACAGGCAAATACTTTAAATATGCCATTGGCGAAATTATCCTTGTAGTAATAGGCATTCTCATAGCCTTACAGATTAATAATTGGAATGAAAAACGAAAAACAAACATTCAACTAAAGTCTGCGCTTAAATCAGTATACAATGATATGGTTTCAGATAGTGTTATCGTATATCAAAGCTTACCATTGGTACATTTGCGAGATAGTACCATCAAAAGTTTAATACAGCGTTCTTATGCCACAGAAACTAATCTCGACACTTTAATTGTGATGATGCAAAATGAGTTTCCTCTGAGATGGTATAGTTCGCCTCAGTACAATAAAAATACCTTCACAAATCTAAAGAGCACAGGAGCGTTTGATATTTTACCTAATGATATAAAACTGTCTTTATCTGATTATTACACTACTATAGAATCCTATGAAACTCTCAACGATGAGGTCTTAAATCAATATCGAATTCATCTAGACGATTTTGTAAAACGGTACAACATCATAGGTCGTTTTTATGACAGTAATTATAACAATAGTTATATATACAAAACTAGCTGGACCAATGTTAACGGAGCAGATTTTGCACCAAGAGTGGCTGTGTTATTTGCAGCTTACAATGTATTATACGTATATGCTAAAGAGGAGTTAGAAACCAACCTCGAGAATATTAGAGCTATTTTACCACAACTAAAACCATTTTTAGATTAATAGTCATATGATTAAATTCTTCCGAAAAATACGCTACAACCTTATGAGTGAAAACAAAACAGGCAAATACTTCAAATATGCCCTTGGTGAAATTATCCTAGTGGTCATTGGTATTCTCATTGCACTACAGATTAATAATTGGAATGAGCAACGTAAAAGCTCAAAACAAGAGGTTCAACTTCTAAAGCAACTCCAAAAAGACATAAGTATTAACAAAGACAACGTTGTAGAACAAAATAAACGTCTAAATATTAACAAGAGTGGTATTGATAGTCTTATTTTTAGATTAGACAAAAAAAATTACAATTTAATGGTTCCTGTTTTTTTGTCTCAAACTTTACGAAAGAGCGACTTCAACAATGCGAGTTCAGGTTATAATATAATGCAAAATGGCAAAGCATCACTTATATCAGACGAAAGCATTCTAAAATCTGTTCTTAATCTCTATGAAAATGATTTACCTGATATTATAGATAGACAAGGGGTTATGAACTATAGTATTGACTATATTCAAAACAATTTTATCAATAAGCTTTTTGTTCAAGCACCTAATAGTTTAAATATTAAATTTAATGAGTTTGATGTAATTGCTACAGACCTTTTTGAACCCTTAGATTTTGACTCACTATCACAAAATATCGAATTTAAAAATACACTCATTCAACTTAGAAAGTTAATAGAAACGAGATTAATTTATCTTGAAAGTACTGAAGACAAGCTAAAGAAAACGATAAAGCTTTTGGAGTCTAAAACAAAATTAGACCAACATAATTAAGCTTTTAGAAAATAGACTATGACCTTATTAGTGAATACAAAACCTTTTTTCAATTTCAATAAAATTACTCTGGTAATTTTGTGGTGAGAATTTTTAAGAAGTATTAGTTCAAATCTTCTAGATAGAAATTCAATAATTAAAAACCACCCCAAAGGACATTTCTTAACTTTAAGAACAATTTAACAACAGACAAAAGTCTAAACCTATAAAAATTAGAGTACTTATTTAACAAGAATGCACCTACCCTTCTTTTTAAATCAAAGTTTTACACTAAATCCATCAACAATTATGCAAATCAAAAAGCACCTTGCCTTCCTAGCTCTAATCACAATCGCTATTTCGTGTAAAAAGAAGCCTGTAGAAACCGATAATATTTTTAAGTATAGAGATTACATCAGTTATACCACTTCTGGAGTTGTATCTGTTTTAGAACCAATTAAAATTAATTTGGCTAATGAAGTAGAAGGATGGGAAGCAGAACAAGATATAGATGTAGACATAATTAAAACACAACCTCATATTCAAGGTACCTTAAAAGCACTTAACAAACATACACTACTTTTTACTCCTGACGAACCTCTAGAACCAGCAACCGAGTATGCAGTTACTGTTAAACTTGGTGAAATCTATGAAACAATGCCAACAGAGTTCGAAGATTACACCTTTCAATTCAAAACTATCACTCCTAGTTTTAGCATCATGACAAACAATCTGCAATCCTACAGCAAAGAATGGCAATATGTATTAGGTCAATTGCGCTCTTCGGATGTTATTAACTTAGAAGATGCTAAAAAATTAGTTTCAGCAAAGCAAAATAAAAAAGACCTCAGCTTGGTTTGGTTAGAAATGTCAGAACCTTCTAAGTATTTTGAATTCAGAATTGATAGTATTAAGCGTCAAACAGAGGATAGTAAAATTGATATCACTTGGGATGGTAAAGCAATTAAAGCTGAAAATAAAGGAGAGAACTTTATCAATATTCCTGGAAAAAACAACTTTAGTATTGTAGAGACAAAAGTAATTCAAAGTCCTGAGCAATTCTTATCTATTAACTTTTCAGACCCACTAAAAAAGCAACAAAACTTTGGAGGATTAGTCACTATTCAAAATGTAAAAAACCCAAAATATATTGTAGACGGAAATGTTTTAAAAGTCTATCCAGACAACAAATTGGTTGGTGCTATAAAAGTAAATGTCTTTACAGGTATACAAAATACAGATGGATTTAAACTAAAAACTGCCTTTTCTCAAACCTTAACTTTTGAGGAATTAAAACCACAAGTTCGATTGATTAGCAACGGTTCTATTTTACCTAATTCAAAAGATTTAAAATTCAATTTCGAAGCTGTTAATCTAAGTAAGGTCGATGTTAGAATCATTAAAATATTTGAAGATAATGTGCTTCAATTTCTGCAAGAAAACAATATGGATAGCAACTACGAACACTCCATAAAACAAGTAGGACGTCGTATTGCAAAAGAAACCATTACCTTAATAGGAGATGAAAGTTTAAACACGGGTGAGTGGAAAGCTTACAGCATCGATTTATCTAAATATTTACAAGCAGATCCTGGAGCTATTTATAGAGTAGAAGTCGGATTTAAAAAAGACTACTCGCTATACGATTGTTCTTCAAAATCTGAAACTACTGAAGTTGAAGAAGACGATTACTACGATGAGTATTACGAAGAAGATTTCTATGCATCTGAAGAACTAACGGAAGAAGAGGAAGAATTAAGGGAAGAGCGCTATTGGGATAATCTAAGTTACAGTTATAGAAACACCAATTACAGATATAGAGACAGAGATAATCCTTGTACAGATTCGTATTTTAATTATGGTAATCGTTCTGTATCGCTAAATCTAATAGGTTCAGATTTGGGTGTTATTGTAAAGCAAGGCAATGATTTTAATTATTTCTTTGCGGTAACCAATATTCTATCCACAGATCCAGAATCTAGCGCTAACGTTACACTATACAATTATCAACAACAGGAAATCGCTAAAGGCAATACTAATAGTGAAGGTATTATAGAAATTGATGCCAAAAAACGTGCAGCTTTTGCTATTGTTTCAAAAGGGAAGAGTGTAAGCTATGTAAAGCTTCACGATGGTAATTCCCTTTCACTGAGTAAGTTTGATGTGTCTGGAAACCGACTTCAACGTGGATTAAAAGGATACATCTATGGTGAGCGTGGAGTTTGGAGACCTGGAGATAGTTTATTCTTAACTTTTGTTCTAAATGATAAGGCTAATAAATTACCGAAAAGACATCCTGTTAAACTAGAAATCACAGATCCTGTTGGTAAATTGGTTTACAGAAAAGTCTCTGTAGATAATATCAATAATTTCTATGATTTTAAAGTCCCGACATCATCAGATTACAAAACAGGAAATTACAACGCTAAAGTTTCTGTTGGTGGAGCCAACTTTACAAAAGGCCTTAAAATTGAAACGGTAAAACCAAACCGATTAAAAATTAAAATAGATTTTGAAGACGACGTTTTAACCAACAACAAACCTCTTAAAGGAGACCTAAACGTGGCATGGTTGCATGGTGCACCAGCAAAGAATTTAAAAGCTGAAATAAAAGCAAAATTCTCAACCTCATACACAAGTTTTGAAGGCTATAAGAATTATGTGTTTAATGATCCGACTAAAAACTTTAGTACAGAAGAAACCAATGTTTTTGAAGGTTATTTAGATGCTGAAGGCAATGCAAAAGTAGATACAAAACTGAACATTGGCAAAAATGCACCAGGCATGTTAACTGCTCAATTTTTAGTAAGAGCATTTGAAAAGGGAGGTGATTTTTCTCTCGATGCGTTTACGAAGCCTTATGCACCTTATGAAAGTTTTGTAGGTCTACAATCCCCAAAAGGAAACAACTATGGTTCATTTTTTACAGATGAAAATCAAACCTTCGATATTGCTACAGTTACAGCTGAAGGCAAACCAATTCAGCGAAAAAAATTAGAAGTAAAAGTCTATAAAATTGAATGGAGATGGTGGTGGAATTCCTCTTACGATAACCTTTCGAGTTATGTGTCGAGCAATTATCATAGACCTGTGCAACAATATTCAATTGATACGGACGCAAAGGGAAAAGCAAGTTTCAAACTCAAAATTCCAGAAAGTGATCGTGGCCGTTATTTAATTAGAGTGGTTGATCCTGTGAGTGGTCATGCCACAGGAAGAACAGCCTATTTTTATAAAAATTGGTGGTCTAACTCAGCAGGTGGTGATAAAGAAGCCGCTAAAATGTTAGTCTTCTCTACTAATAAAGACAAGTATAACGTTGGTGATACAGCAAAACTCACCTTCCCTTCTGGAAGTGAAGGCCGAGCTTTAGTAAGTATTGAAAACGGAACAGAAGTATTGCAACACCAATGGGTAAAAACAAAACCTGGTGAAACAACCATTGATATTCCTGTAACCAAAGAGATGGCACCAAATGTGTTTATTAATATTTCACTTTTACAACCTCATGCGATAACCTCAAATGATTTACCTATTCGTTTATTCGGAGTCATTCCTATGATGGTAGAAAATCCTACGACGAAGTTAGAACCACAAATCATTATGCCAGACGCAATTCAACCAGAGCAATCCTATGAAATAAAAGTGTCTGAAAAAAACAAAAAAGCCATGACATACACTATTGCTGTGGTCGAAGAAGGACTTTTAGATTTAACACGATTTAAAACACCAAATGCCTGGAATAGTTTCTATGCTAGAGAAGCTTTAGGTGTAAAAACCTGGGATATTTTCGATGATGTAATCGGAGCTTATTCTGGTAGTATCGACCAAGTCTTTGCCATTGGTGGAGATGGAAGCGCAGCAGGTGGAAAAAACAAAAAAGCGAATCGCTTTAAACCAGTGGTGACGTACTTAGGCCCATTTTTATTAGATGCAGGAAAAACAAAAACACATCAACTAAAAATGCCAAATTATGTTGGTGCTGTGAGAACTATGGTTGTTGCAGGAAACAGTAATACTGAAGCCTACGGAAGTGCAGAAAAATCAGTAAAAGTTAAGAAGCCTTTAATGGTTTTAGCCACCTTACCACGCAAGTTAAGTCCAGGTGAAAAAGTAACGCTTCCTGTAACCGTCTTTGCGATGGAAGATAAAGTGAAAGACGTAAAATTAACTTTAAAACTTAGCGACGGAATTACAGTAAAAGGAAACAAAACACAATCACTTAAATTCAGCAAACCAGATGAAAAAATGGTCTATTTTGAATTAGATGTGACCAAAGCAAAAGGTATCAATAACATTGAAGTTGTAGCCACAGGAAATGGCGAAAAATCAACTTATAAAGTAGAGATTGATGTTGAAAACCCGAATCCTTTTACATCTCGTGTTATTGACAAAGAACTGCAAGCCAATGCAAAACAAACGGTTGATTTTACAACGTTTGGAGTGCCAGGAAGTAACTCAGCAACAGTAGAATTTTCAACCTTACCTCCTATGGATTTTACGAAACGAATGGCTTATTTAATTCGTTATCCTCATGGCTGTTTAGAGCAAACAACATCTGGAGTATTTCCACAATTATATTTAACCGATATTTTCGATTTAACACCTCAAAAGAAAAAAGAAGTGCAACACAATATTGAAAATGGCATAAGACGCTTAGGGAATTTTCAACAAGCAAATGGAGGTATGAGTTATTGGATTGGTGAGAATACGGCAAACGATTGGAGTACAAGTTATGCTGGCCATTTTATGATTGAAGCTGAAAAGAAAGGATTCGTTTTACCTCTAACATTTAAGAGTAATTGGATTGCCTACCAAAGACAAGCAGCTCGTAATTGGAGGCCAAGTTACCAGTCTTATCATACTGATTTTGCTCAAGCATATCGACTTTACACATTAGCATTAGCTGGTGCGCCAGATTTAGCAAGTATGAATAGACTTAGAGAGTTTGATGAGATTTCTAATGATGCTAAATGGAGGTTAGCCGCAGCCTATGCATTAGCAGGACAAAAAGAAGCTAGTGAGGCGATTTCAAAATCAGCAAATATTGATTTTGAAAACAACGAATCTAATCGTTACACCTACGGTTCAACTTACAGAAATAGAGCCATGGCTTTAGAAACTATGTTACTCACTAATCATCCTCAAAAAACAGATTTAGCTAAGTCAATTGCAAAATCATTATCAAGTAGTCGATGGATGAGTACGCAAACCACAGCTTATAATCTGTTAGCATTAGGAAAAATGATTAGTCAAAGTGGCGGAAAAGAATTAAAACTAACCTATACCATCAATGGTAAATCAGAAACTATTGACACCAAAAATGGTATTGCCCAACGCAATATTCCTATAAATGACGGTGCAAATCAAATTGCGATTAATAATTCAAAAGATAATTTGGTTTATGTGAGAGTTCTTAATTCTGGTAAGTTGAAATTGGGTGACGAGATAGCAGAACAAAGAGGCCTATCAATTTCAACCGTTTATAAAGATTTACAAGGCAACAAAATTGATGTGACCAAATTACAACAAGGACAGGATTTTGTGGCTACGGTTAGTATTTCAAACTTAACTAGAGATTATGTTAATGATGTTGCGCTCACACAGATTTTCCCTTCGGGTTGGGATATTGTAAATACACGTTTTACAGATTTTGGAGATACCACTGTGAGTAATGCGAGGTATACAGATATAAGAGATGACAGAGTCAATTTCTATTTTGATATGAATAGAAAAGGAAAGTATGGAACTAAAACTTTTACAGTAATGCTTAACGCATCTTACTTAGGAACCTATTATTTGCCTGGAGCACAAGCTGAAGCCATGTATGATGTTGATGACTATTTGGTAAGAAATAAAGGGAAATGGGTTACGGTTGAGAAATAACGAAGAAGACCTGTCATTGCGAGGAATGAGGAACGAATGACGTGGCAATCTCATCAAATGAAATAGAAACAACAAGCAGATTGCCTCAGCTGATAAAAAATCAGCTTCGCAATGACAACACTAAACAAAACTAAAACTCGTCGGTCGACAGACAAGAATCCTAGAAAATAAACCGCTAAAATGTTTAACTTAAAAACAAGTAATTATGCAAAATTTAAAACAGATTTTAGCGATCGTATTAGTATTCAATTTAGCAATATTAAACGCACAAGAACAAGAAGAAGCCCATGTGGCTGCAGAAAGTGGACTTTCTCTTAGAGAACAACCAGATATCAGTGCCAAAATGCTTAGTAAATTATCGTATGGTGAGGCTATTGGAGTCATAGAAAAAACCGATAAAAAACTGGTAATACTAGATAGTGGAAAAAAAGTATCCGGAGAATGGGTAAAGGTGGAGACCAGAAACCATATAGGTTATGTATTTAATGGCTATTTATCACCAAATAAGATTGCCAGAACAATTCGCCTAAAACTCAATAATTTGAATGTGGAAATTAAAAACTTAGCCACTAGCGACTATAAAAGATCGCATAGCTTAAAAGAAGTAGATTCTACTACAATTAATGTGGATATAAGTGATAAGCCTGAAGGTAAAAATATTGTTCTATTAGATAATGATTATAAACAAGTGAGTTTATTTCAACGCTATGAAAATAGTTTCACTTTTATGAGTTCTGATTCTAATTGTAACTCTAGTGAATGGAAACAATTTAATACCGAATGGAAGCCACTTAAACAGTTAAAATCTAATACTTTTGAGACATTAACCTATACAGAAAATGACTGGGTCAATTTTGTTAAAACAGCTACTAAAGCTATAAAAGATGACGCTGCAAATAAATGTGGTAAAGACTGGTTAGACTATGTAAAAACCATAAAAAACATAAAAGATTATCCAGTTAGTATTTCAAAAGAGCGTGTTTTTATTAAATTTATATTGACAGATTTTGAAGATAACATCACTGAAAAAATAATTGAATTTGAGATGCCACAAAGTTAATTTTATGAAATTAAATAAATTAATTGTTTTCTTAGTTTTTAGTTTAATATTTAGTTGTAAAAATTATTATAACGATACTATAAATTGGGCTGATAATCTTCAAGAAGGTATATCCTTGGAATCTGCAAAAAACAGACAACCATATTATATAGAAGTTGATTGGGAAAACCCACAGACTATTGAAGATCAAAAATGGTATTTAATTATAAAAATTAAAGGTAACAATGATCCTTTAAGAATGTCACATTATTTAGTATTTAGTAAAGACAAATACCTATATAGAGAATCTAAGAAATAAACATGAATAACTTTAAACCATACTTTGCTGTAATATTTACATCAACTCAAACTGAATATACTGAAGGTTATGCTGAAATGGCAAATAGAATGGAAACCTTAGCAAAACAACAAAAAGGTTACATCGGTATTGAAAGCGCTAGAAGTGATATAGGTATTACAGTGAGCTATTGGGAAAGTTTAGATGCCATTAAAAATTGGAAGGCCAATACAGAACATTTATTCGCTCAACAAAAAGGACGAGAACAATGGTACAATTGGTATAATGTGAGAATTTGCAAAGTTGAACGAGAGTATGAATTTAAGGTTTGAAACTAACAAACTACATAAAACAAAATAAAATAAAATCTGCAATTATTGTATTGCTTCTAATTGTCTATTATTTCTGTTTACCTCAACAATTATTTAAAGTTCCAACAGCAACAGTTATAACAAGTAGTTCAGATGAATTGTTAGGAGCATTGATTGCTGATGATGGTCAATGGAGATTTCCAGAAAGCGATAGTATTCCAGAAAAATTCAAAACCTGCATTCTTCAGTTTGAAGATGAATACTTTTATAAACATCCAGGCTTTAATCCTGTTTCAATTTTTAAAGCTTTAAAAGGTAATTTAAATTCTGGCTCGGTAAAGCGAGGTGGAAGTACTATTACACAACAAGTAATTCGTTTATCTCGTAACGGACAATCGCGTACTTATTTTGAAAAGTTTAAAGAACTCATTTTAGCTACACGATTAGAGTTTAGATTATCAAAAGATGACATTTTGAATTTATACTCAAGTCATGCTCCATTTGGAGGCAACGTCGTTGGGATTGATGCGGCATCATGGCGCTATTTTAATCGAAGCCCCTTAAATTTATCTTGGGCAGAAAGTGCTACATTAGCTGTTTTACCAAATGCACCTAGTTTAATATATCCTGGGAAAAATCAAAAGCGACTATTAGATAAGCGCAATCGTTTATTAAAAAAACTCTTTGAAAATGGTAGGATTGATGAGCTCACTTATGAGCTGTCCATTGACGAAGATTTACCACAAAAACCTTATCCATTGCCTCAGATTGCCCCTCATTTACTTCAAAAAATAGCAAAAGAGTACAAAGGAAAACGTATTAAAACAACTATTAAAACGTCACTGCAAGAACAAACCAATTCTATTGTAAAACAGCATTATAACCTTTTAAAGCAAAATGAAATTTATAACATTTCTGTTTTGGTTTTAGATGTCAAAACAAGAGAAGTATTGACTTATGTTGGCAATTCACCAACAGATAAAGCACATCAAAACAGTGTTGATATTATTGATAAGCCTAGAAGCACAGGCAGTATCTTAAAGCCTTTTTTATATGCCTCTATGCTTGATGCTGGAGATTTATTGCCAAATACTTTAGTCGCAGATATACCAACTCAGTTTGGGAGTTACCAGCCTGAGAATTTTAATCAGTCCTATGATGGCGCAGTCTTTGCCAACGAAGCATTATCGCGCTCATTAAATGTACCTGCTGTTAGGATGCTTCAAGATTTTGGTCTAGATCGGTTTTATCATTATTTAAAAGAACTAAAACTAAAAGACTTAAAATACAATGCCAATCATTATGGCCTGTCTTTGGTGCTTGGTGGTGCGGAAAGTAACCTTTGGGATTTATGTAAAAGCTATGCTGCAATGGCTTCAACTTTAAATCATTTTAATGATAACTCGAGTAAATATTATGATGATGAGTTTTCTGAGCCAAGTTTCATATTCGGAAAACCTATCGATTTTGGAGAACTTAAAAACGAAAAAGTAGTTTTTGATGCCGCTTCAATCTATCTCACTTTTGAAAGCATGAAGCAAGTAAATAGACCAGAAGGCGATGACAGCTGGGAATATTACGATTCGTCACAAGAGATTGCATGGAAAACAGGAACCAGCTTCGGTTTTAGAGATGCCTGGGCGATTGGTACAACAAAGGATTATGTGGTTGGCGTTTGGGTTGGCAATGCTGATGGCGAAGGACGACCAGGACTAGTTGGAGTGCAAACTGCTGCGCCAATTCTATTTGATGTGTTCGATGTTTTACCAAAAAGTAAATGGTTTGCACAACCTTATGACGAAATGCTAGAGGTAAATATCTGCAAAAAAAGTGGCTACAGAGCATCTTCAATTTGTGATGGTACTGAGTTGAGATATATTCAAGCTAGTGGTAGAAAAACGGCACCTTGCCCTTTTCACAAATTAGTACATTTAGATAGGTCTGAACAGTTTCAGGTCAACTCCTCTTGTGAATCTGTTACGAACATTAATAATACCCCTTGGTTTGTTCTTCCTCCTTTGCAAGCTTATTATTTTAAACATAAAAATCCGTTTTATAAAACTGTCCCTCCTTTCAGAAATGATTGTGCAGAATCTTCAGGAGTTTCCATGGAATTTATCTATCCTAATCAGCAAAATACTATTTTCTTACCTAAGGATTTTGATGGCAACACCAACGATTTGGTCCTTAAAGTGGCACACTCAAAACCAGAATTAGAACTCTATTGGTATATTGATAATCAATTTGTTGGTAGTACAAAAGATATACATGATATGGCAGTTTTACCATCCTCTGGTGAACACATCATAACTGTTACTGACGAATTAGGAAATGAGCTAAAGCATAAAATTACGATTTCAGATTAATTACTTTCAATTGCAAATCCCTACTTTTGTAGTTATTATCTAACTAATTAAACTATAAAAAAATGATGCAATTTTTACATTCCTATTGGGCTTATTTGGTTTTAGTAGTCTTAGTACTAGCTACATTTAATGCACTTATTAAATTTTTTAGTGATAAGGAATTTGATGCTAAAGATTTTAGAATTTCATTATTTGCATTAATTACAATGCATATCCAATTATTATTAGGCATTATACTGTATTTTACTAAAGGTTATTTTGATGAGAATGGCATGGGTGAAATAATGAAAAGTGATAGTTTAAGAAAGTTAGCTGTAGAGCATCCTGCTACAATGATAATCGCTGTAGCTTTAGTAACTATTGGCTATTCTAAACATAAAAAGAAATTAGTGTCTAAACCAAAATTTAAAATGTTAGCCATTTTTTACTCTATAGCACTAGCATTAGTTCTATATATGATTCCTTGGAATCTTTGGTTCTAAAAAATAAAAAAGGCACAAATTTAATTTGTGCCTTTTTTATTTTTAATATTGAAAATTAGCCTTTAGTCTTTTCCTCTTCTTCATTTACTTCTTTTATAAGATATACATAAACCGGAAAGTGATCACTAAAACCATCTGTAAAACCACCATCTGCAAAACTTCTAAATGGATAACCTTCATAACGTCCGCGCTTATTAGATAAATACGCTTTATTATAAATACCTGCTTTCCAAAATCTATATGATGAATAATCGTCTTCTAACAAAGGTTTGGTCATCATAATCTGGTCAAATAAACTCCACGCATCTCTGTAAGCTGTTGTTCCATATCCTTTTTCTGTAAACATCTTTTCAAAAGGGTTATATATTCCTTTTAGTGGAACATCTTCTTTATCTTTTTTTGCTTTTAAAACTTTCTTTACACTATCATTGGTTGGATCATCATTCAAATCACCCATGGTAAAAATCTTAGCATAAGGATCTTTTGATTGTATTGAATCTATAATTCGCTTATTCAATTTTGCAGCACCAACTCTTTTGGATCTACTTCTGGCTTCTCCTCCGCTTCTAGAAGGCCAATGATTTACCAAAATGTGTATTAAATCCCCGTCTAGCTCTCCGCTGACTAAAAGTTGATCTCTTGTATATACTCTTTCTCTAGATACATCATCATATATTAATAATTCGTGAGAACTTTCTTCAATAGGTCTAAATAGCTCTTTTTGATACAAAAGTGCAACATCAATACTTCTTCTATCTGGGCCATCAAAATGAACAATCCCATAATCTTTTCCTAAGAGCAAAGGGTCATTAACTAAATCTACCAGAACTTGTCTGTTTTCGACTTCACAAACTCCAATTATAGCAGGTGAGTTATTAGCATAGTCACTACCAATATTGGAAATAACTCGTGCCATGTTTTTAATTTTTTTCTTATAAACTTCACCACGATTTGCCTTCATTTCCATTATTGGACTAGCCTCATCATATTTAGTTGGATCGTTGATTGTGTCAAATAAATTTTCTAAATTGTAGAACGCTACAGTATGTATTTTAAAGCGTTTCTCTTCTTGTGCTTGGAGATTTGAAATACAAACCAATGCAAGCAGAACAAAAAGTGATTTTAATAATTTCATAATTGATATATTATATTATTGTTATATCATAAGCAAATTGCTTGCCAAAAGTATGTAATTATTATAAATAATGTACATTTGCACGCCTTAAATAACCAGAATTTAACCTGCAATAACAATCAATTTTAATATTAGGTATGAAAAAAAGTTTTTTACTCTTTCTGTTCGGAACTATCTGCTTTTCATTAACAAGTTTTGCTCAGCAAACCATTGTTAAAGGAAGCGTTTTGGATGGAACTACAGGAGAACCAATTCCTGATGTAACAATTACTATTGAAGAAACCGAACAAACTACTAAAACAGATGCTAAGGGAGAATTCAGTTTTACTGAAAACGTACCACTTGGTGAACAAGTTTTAAAGGTTGAAAAAATAGGCTATGTTACAAAACGTTATCCGATTGTCGTAAACGAAGGTCAGACTGTTGATATCAGTGGTATGACATTAGATTTTGATAGTAGTGATAAAAAAGATTTATTTGTGATTTCCATATCGGATGCAAATTTAAATAGTGAAGATGATGGCTTAACAGATAATATTTCTGGACTGTTACAAGCCTCTAGAGATGTATTTCTTAGTGCTGCAGCATTTGATTTTAGTGCTACATTTTTCAGGCCGAGAGGTTTAGACAATGCCAACGGTAAAGTACTTATCAACGGTATAGAAATGAACAAACAATTTAATGGAAGACCACAGTGGGGAAATTGGGGAGGTTTAAATGATGTACAGCGCAACCAAGAATTTTCAATGGGTATATCGGCCAACGATTATAATTTTGGTGATTTAGCTGGTACTAATAATATTGTAATGCGTGCCTCAAAATACAGAAAAGGTGGGCGCGTTTCTTATGCTTCTGCTAATAGAAGTTATGCAGGTAGAGTAATGGCTAGTTATAGTTCTGGTTTGTTAAAGGATGGTTGGTCATATTCTATATTAGGATCTCGACGCTATGGTGAAGAGGGCTTTATTGACGGAACACTTTATGATGCTAATTCATTTTTTGTTGCCGTTGAAAAACAGCTTAATGATAAACACAGTTTAAACTTTACAAGTATATATGCAAGTAATAGACGTGGTCGTTCTACCGCAATAACAGAAGAGGTTTTTAACTTAAAAGGTAGAGAATATAATCCATTTTGGGGAGATTTAAATGGCGAACAACGCAATTCGAGAACGCGAGAGATAAGTGAACCAATTTTAATGTTAAACCACTATTGGGATGTATCCTCTAAAGTAAAATTAAACACTAATGTTGCTTATCAATTTGGAAAGATAGGAAATACACGTATAGATAATGGTGGTACACGGCGTGTTACATTTAATGGAGTAGATACTTATATTGGCGGTGCCCGCAACACAGACCCTACTTACTACCAAAATTTACCAAGTTATTTTTTGAATGTTGGAGGAGCGCCAGAAGCATCAGATTATCAACTAGCTTATTTGGCTGAGCAAGAATTTATTAATAATGGCCAATTTAACTGGGAAAATATTTATAGAGCAAATGTCAACTCTACTGCAAGAGGTCACAATGCTATATATGCTTTACAAGAAGACAGAATAGATGACAAACAACTAAGCGCAAACATATTATTAGATGCAGAACTTGCAGATAATATAAAACTAAATGGAGGATTAAATTTCAGAAATTTAAAGAGTGAAAATTACGCACGAGTTAAGGATCTATTTGGAGCTAATGGTTATTTAGATGTCGATTTCTTTGCCGAAGAAATAGATCCTAGTCAAAACATCAGTAACCTAGCTCAATCAGATATTAGAAACCCTAATCGTATTGTAGGAGAAGGGGATCGTTATAAATATAACTACGAAATAGAAGCAAATGTGGCTAGTGCATTTGCTCAAGCACAATTTAAATATAACAAAGTAGATTTCTATGCCGCTGCTAATATCTCTCAGACTAATTACCAAAGAAAGGGTCTATATCAAAACGGATATTTTGAGGATAACTCATTTGGGAAAAGTGAGAAGGTAGATTTTTCTAATATAGGAGTCAAAGCTGGTGCAACATTTAAAATTACAGGAAAACATCTTGTTGATTTTAATGCAGTCTATATGACTAAGGCACCAAGTATTAGAAATACATTCGAAAACGCAAGACAAAACAACGAGCTAATCAATGATTTAAATAGTGAAGTCATTACATCAGTAGACGCTAGTTATATATTTAGATCACCAATTGTAAAAGCACGTCTTACAGGTTTTTATTCAACATTTGAAGATGGAACCGATATTGGATTTTATTATACTGAAGGAAGTTCTGGTGCATTTACTCAAGAAGTGTTGACTAATGTAGATAGAAGACACATTGGTGGAGAATTTGGTATTGAAGCGCAAGTTACACCAACAATTAAGTTAAAAGGTGCCGCTTCAGTAGGACAATATATCTTTACAAACAACCCAAATATGTATTTATCTGGTGATGATTTTGAAGAGGACTTAACTTACGGAGATGGCAAAACATATCTTGAAAATTATCATGTTGCTGGTGGTCCTGAACGTGCTTATCAAATAGGATTTGAATATAGAGACCCTGATTACTGGAATATTGGTATTACAAGTAACTTCTTCTCTAATGCATATGTAGACGTAAACAATCTAAAGCGATCAGGACGTTTTAATACTAACCTTGACCTAATTACCGAAGATAGATACAGAGAGGGTGGAAACATTTCGGGTTATGGATTCAGTGATTACGATGAAGCTATTGCAAGAGATTTATTAAGACAAGAGCAATTTGATGATTATATGCTTGTAAATATAATTGGAGGAAAATCTTGGAGAGTTGATGATTACTATCTCGGCTTCTTTGCAACCATAAACAATGTATTTAATCAACAATATAGAACAGGTGGTTTTGAACAGGCACGTAGGGTGGATTACAGAAGTCAATTAACTGAACAGACCAATGAAAATGGTCCAGTATTTGGCAATCGTTATTTCTATGGAAATGGCACAACATATTATTTAAACGTATACGTAAGATTCTAAAAAAATAAATCTTTAACTTTATAAAGACAAAAAAATGAAAACAAATAAATTAAATAAACTAACAATTTTGCTAATAGGCTTATTAGTGTTTACAGCATGTGTAGAGGACGATGATTACAATTTGCCAAACCTCTCAGTAAATGAAGTTGAATTTGGTGAGAATGATGTTATTATTGATATCGATGCAGTACTAGGTAATTTCAATCAAAATGGAGAACCTTACCCGTTCGAAGATCATGAAAATTATGATGTTTATACATCTGGTTATGTAATTTCTAGCGATGAAGGCGGAAACTTTTTTGAAGAATTAGTTATTCAGGATAAAGCAGAAAACCCTACAGCGGGTGTTGTAATTCAAGTTGATGTTAATCCATTGTTCACACTTTATGAATTTGGGAGAAAAGTATTTATCAAATTAGATGGTTTAACAATTGCCGAAGATAATGGTGTATTGCAATTGGGTACAGGAGCTGGAAATAGTATAGAAAAAATTTCAGGCACGAAAAGAGCAGAGCATATTATTTTAGATCCAGAGGTTGCTACAATAGTACCTCTAGATGTTACCATAGCCGATTTTACAAATGATTTAGAAAGTCAATTTATTAGATTAAATGATATGCAGTTTAATCGTAATGACGTTTTGGGAGAAAATCCTTTAACTTTTGCTGCTGAAGATACTGATGAATTTGATGGTGAACGCAGCGTAGAAAATTGTGCTACTGGTGCTTCTGTTATTATGAGCACAAGTACATTTTCTGATTTTAAAAGTTTACCTCTTCCAGCAAATAGAGGGTTCATTTCTGGTGTACTCACTAGAGATTTCTTTGATGATTTTTATACTATAGTTATTAATTCCCCAGAAGATATTAATTTTGATAATGATGAGCGTTGTGATCCAGATTTTTTTGAATGTAACGAAGCTTCTGGTGGAGGCTCAGCATTTTTCTCAGAGAATTTTGAAAGCTTTGCAGGATATGACGCTGAAGGTTGGACTAATGTTAACATAAGTGGAGGTGGTACAGAATGGATTACCGGCAGTTTCGGTGGCTCCGCTTACGCACAAATCTCTGGATTTAATAGTGGTGATGATGAAATTAATGTTTGGTTGGTAACCCCAGAAATAAATATGGACACAACTGACGGTGAAGAATTATCTTTTGATGTACAAGCTAATTTTGATAATGGAACTATATTAACAGTATATTTCTCTAATGATTTTACAGGTGATCCAACAGCTGCAACATGGCAACTACTAGATGCTACGATCCCGGTAGGTCCTAGCGGTGGATTTGGTTCTTTTGAATCTGTTGGTCCAATAAATATCTCTTGTATTGATGGAGATGTACACTTTGGCTTCTTCTACGAAGGTTCAGATCCAAGTGCAACAACAAGATACCATGTAGACAATATCGAAATTACTGGTAACTAAGAAATTATAAAACAATTAAAAAGCCGCATCTTTGTTTTGAAGATGTGGCTTTTTATTTTTCAATAAACCTATGCTTGATACTTTTTATATTTCTGTTTTCAACTATTACAAAAAGACTTTAGGAAAGCGAAGTTTAACAATTGCATTGTTATACATCGACTTTTTAGAATTATCTATCATATTGGCTTTTGCTGCCTTTTTTAAGGCATTTGCAAGTCAAATGAGAATACTAGTGATGTCAACAACTAAATTTTGGGTATTGTTTGCTGCAATTAGTCTGTTTGTAATATTTAAAAATTGGATGCGATATAACGGTAAGAAAAGAAACATTCTTAATGCAAAATCAAAAAGTAAACGGGCTTCAATATATTTATTGTGGTTTTTGCCTTTTGGCTGTCTATCTATAGCATTTATTTTACTACAGGTACAATAAAAAACGCCATCCTTAACAGATGACGTTTTAACTTATTATTTATGTTCTGAGCTTATTCAGCCTTTTTCTCACCATTGCAACATGCTTTTTTACAATCTGCTTTACACTCTTTCTTTTCAGCTTCAGACATGTTAGCACAACAAGCTTTATTACAATCAGCTTTGCATGGTTTTGCTTCGTTACTCTCAAAATCAATAACTTTTTTCATATCCTTTACCTTATAGATATCAGCAACTTTAGTAACTGTTTCTTCTAAAGATTCTGGAGTTACTTTGGCTTCATCATATTCTACCATGGCTAGACGTTTATCAAAATCTACTTTAGCAGATTTAACACCATCCATCTTCGCCATTTTCTTTTCAATGGTCTTAGCACAGCCCATAGCACAAGTCATACCATCAATACCAAACTCTACTTTAGCATAAGTAGCATTTGGATCTAAATTTTGGGCAACATCTTTTTTAGAAACTTCTACATCTACTGTTTTAACTTCAGGCTGTGTTTCATTCTTACAGGATGAAATAACAAGTGCTAAAATTGATACGATACAAATGTTTTTTAATGTCTTCATAAATTAAAACTATTATATTTTGGATAAATCTAATAAATATTGACGTTTCTTGCGTAATAATTAACGAATTTTGTGATTTGTTTACAGAGCTTTTGTATGAAAAACCCGAATATAAAATGGATTTATCTTTTAATACTTTCTGTCATTTGGGGAAGTTCATTTATTTTAATTAAAAAATCACTACTAGGTTTAACTCCATATCAACTCGGAGCTCTAAGAACCATAATTACAGGACTAATCCTATTTGCTGCAGGATACAATACACTCAAAGATATTCCGAAATCTAAATGGAAATGGTTGTTGATTTCTGGACTACTTGGATCTTTTATTCCAGCGTTCTTTTTTGCCATTGCAGAGACTGAAATTGATAGTGCTGTAGCCTCTATATTAAACTCATTAGTTCCTTTAAACACTATTTTATTAGGTTTTGCAGTATTTAGAATTGCATCAACAAGACGGCAAGTTTTAGGTGTCATTATTGGTTTTATTGGGACTGCTATTTTAATTTTAAAAGGGGCCGAATTAAATCCTAACCAGAATTACTTATATGCAGGTTTTGTAATTGCTTCTACACTCATGTATGCAGCCAACGTAAACATTATAAAGCGTTATTTACAAGATGTAAAACCTTTAGCAATTGCCACAGGAAATTATGTGTTTATTGTAATACCAGCAATTGTAGTACTGTTATTTACAGACTTTTTTACTTCAGAACGCTTTAATAATCCCTATTTAATAAGTTCATTAATATATATAACCATATTATCTGTTCTTGGTACCGCAATGGCTAAAGTAGTTTTCTTTAAGTTAGTTCAAATTTCCACACCTGTTTTTGCATCTTCAGTGACCTATATTATGCCTATTGTTGCATTAATTTGGGGAATTATTGATGGGGAGACTTTTGGTCTTATTCAAGGATTAGCTTCGCTATTAATATTAGCTGGTGTCTACTTATCTAATCAGCGTAAAACATAAAAAAACCGAAGTTTTCACTTCGGTTTGAGTTTTTATAATATCACTACGGCTTAGTTAAAATCTTCGGCAGTAACACCTTCATTAACTTTAACATCTGTAGTTTCTAAAGTTATTACTTGCGGTCCATTAACAATTTTCATTGTATATGGCATCATAACACCGTCAACTTCTTTATAATTAGAATAGTCAGTAACTGTAGTAATAGTTTGACCTCCAGCTTCAGTAGTAGCTTCTGTTCTTACTAAATAACCTGTTTCTACATCATAATATCTATAAGTTTCCTTTTCATCTTTTGTGAACTTGATTTTATAAACATCTGTACCATCAATGGTAGTCATGCTTTCTAACTCAATACTAGAAGCTTCCATAAATAACTCTGAAAACAAACCTTTTTCAGCTTTTCTAGAAGATATGTCTTTTTCGTCCATAGGAACTTTTCTCCCTTGTTGTTCTTGATATCCAGTTTCACCATCAAAACTTTGCTTGAACAATGTACCCATTCCTTCAGCAACCATTTCCATAGAAAATTTGTTTGGTGACATTTGCTTCATAATTGCCTTTGGTTTAAATGGTGCACCTTGGATAGTAACCTCTGCATTAGTAAGCGTTGTATTAATCTTTCTAAGATTTTCTTCGCCACCAACTGCAGTTACATAATTTTTTATCACTTTCTCTGCTGTTAATCCATCTGGTAAAGGTTTAGAAAATACTGGCTTATCTGTTGGCTTAGCGTAAGGATCAAAGTATTTAATTGGAATACCTGTTTTTTCAAGGTTTTCTAATACTTCACTTCCTTTACCTACAACTACTATACGTGCGTTTTCAGTTTTAAAATATTTGTTAGCAACACGAGTAACATCTTCCTTAGAGACTGCATTTATTTTCTCTAAATACGTTGTATAGAAATCTTTTGGTAAGTCATTCAACTTTATGTTTAAAGCATAATTTGCAATTGTTTGTGGACGCTCTAAAGCCAATACAAAATCACCTACATACTTTGCTTTAGCATTTGCTAATTTTTCTGCTTCTACAGGTTCTGTTTTGATACGTTTAATTTCTTTTAATGTCTCAACAACAGCGCTATCAGTAACTGCATTTCTTACAGCTGCTCCAGCAGTAAAACGTGAGGCATTCCATCTGCTTGTGCCAACACTAGAGCGTGCTCCGTAAGTATAACCATGTTCTTCACGTAAGTTCATATTTAAATAACTACCAAAACCACCACCTAATATTTTGTTAGCAATTAGCACTGAATGGTAATCTTCATCATTCATTTTTAAATTAACATTGTTTGTCAATGAAATGTTAGATTGAACAGCATTAGGCATATCCACAAAATTGATTTGTGTGTACTGTGCATTAGGTTGTGGGTCTGGAAGTGTAATTTCTACTCCCGCAGCTTTTTCCCATTTACCAAAATGCTTTTTTAATTGCTTCTTTACATCACTTATTTCAACATCACCAACAACCACAATATAAGCGTTGTTTGGGTTAAAATATTTTTCATAAAATGCTAACACATCAGCAAACTCAATATTATTAACCGTCTCTTCAGAGGTAAACTCTCCTCTTGGATGATTTACACCATAAGACAAAGCTCCACCTACACGTCCTGCAACAGCATCAACACTTTTCTCTTGAGATTTCAAGTTCTCTAAAAGTTTTTCTTTTTCCTTTTCAAACTCTTCTTTTGTTAATAATGGATTAATCGCAGCATCTGCCATTAATTCTATAATTCTATCTGAATATTTAGATAATGAACTAGCAAAACCACCTTGAGCTCCAAAATTTAAATTCGCTCCTAAGAAATCAATTTCATCGTTAAATTCATCTTTAGGAATATTAGTGGTTCCATTACCCAACATTGCTGCTAAAATACTAGAAACCCCTGCTTTTTTTCCCTCAGTAATCGGTTTGTTATCTATTCTTAAAGAGTAAGATACTCTAGGTAATTTGTGGTTTTCTACCACCAGCACTTGTATACCATTCTTTAACTCAAATTCACCTGGTACTTCTAAAGTAATTTTAGGAGCTGGTCCTGGTTCAGGTTGTTTAGATCTATCTATTTGTGCATTTACACCTATTGCCATTAAAAACAATACAACGAATGCTGGTATTTTAGTTTTCATATTAAAATTTTTCATCTTATTGATCATCTTTTTTAGGTAAATACTCAAGTATTAAACGCTGGTTAGAATTCAAATACTTTTTAGCAACATCTCTCATTTCTTCTCTTGTAATAGAACGATAGATATCAATTTCGTTGTTTATTAAATTTATATCGCCATATAACATATAATAACGTGCTAATGAATTTGCAATACCAGCTACACTAGAATTAGAATTTACAAACTGATTTTCAAACTGGTTTTGTAATTTCTGATAATCGCGCTCAGAGATTAATTCTTCTTGCATTTTTGCCACTTCCTCATCCATTTCTGTAATCAATGTATCTAGAGATACATCTCCTAAAGGCAATGCAAACAAAGCATAGATACCATAATCTTCTTGACTAATATTAACCGCTTGAACTGCTAGTGCTTGTTTTTGCTGATCAACTATTTTCTTATATAAAACTGAACTTTTACCTCCACTTAAATAGCTGGAAATCATGTTTAAAACGTAAGAATCTCTATCTTTAAAAGAAGGTGTTCTGTAAGCGGCAATTACAGCGGGTATTTGAATATTAGCATCATAAGCCTTATCTCTAGAAGATTCTGTAATTGGTTCCTCTCTTGGAAGATCTCTTGTTACATCTTCACCTCGAGGTATTGGTCCAAAATAATCCTCAATCATTTTCTTAGCAGACGCCTTGTCAATATCACCAGCAACAACTAAAACTGCATTGTTTGGCACATAGAATTTTTTATTAAATGCCTGAAACTCTTCTAAAGTAGCTGCATCCAAATGTTCCATCTCACCAATAGTTGTGCCTTTATAAGGATGTACTTTAAACATACGCTTTTTAATCTCAGCTAAAATATTACCATAAGGCTGATTATCTACACGTAGTCTTTTCTCTTCTTTTACAACTTCGTTTTGTGTATCTACACCTATTTGATTGATGATTGGGTGTAGTAAACGCTCAGACTCCATCCATAAACCAGTCTCTAAGCTATTTGAAGGAAATACCTCGTAATAGTATGTTCTGTCATCTGTAGTATTAGCATTGTTGCTTCCTCCATTTGCAGTTACAATATTAAACCACTCACCGCGTTCAATATTTTCTGTACCTTCAAATAATAAATGCTCAAAGAAGTGAGCAAACCCAGTACGTTCTGGATCTTCATCCTTGGCACCTACATGATACATTACTGAAACTGTAACTACAGGAGCCGTATTATCTTGATGTAAAATAACATGCATACCATTGTCTAAATCGTACTCCTCAAATTCTACTTTCTGCGCATTGGAGTGAAATCCAACAAGTAATGAAAGTACAAGAGTAAATAAACTTTTTTTCATTATTTAGTGTGTTTAAAATTTAAATTGTTTTTGTGTTAGTCTGTACTAAATGCCTTTTGTTACATAAAGCCTTACAAAAATAAGGAATGATTCCTCTTATTAACATAATAAAATGTGAAAACTCAATTAATTATAACTGGTTGGATCGTAAAAATTTTAAGCTCTGCAAGAAAGTATCTGTAAATCATGTTGAAAACGCTCGAAACGTTTGTGAATTACGAATTTAGGAGTATATTTGCATCCGCTTTCTGAGAAGAAAGTGATTTATTTAATAAACAAATTAATAAAAACGTTACGCTATGTACGCAATTGTAGAGATAGCAGGGCATCAATTTAAAGTTGAAAAAGACCAAAAAGTTTTTGTTAACCGTTTATCTACAGAAGAAGGTAAGAAAGTTTCTTTCGACAACGTTCTTTTAATAGGAGATGGTAACAAAACTACTTTAGGCGCCCCAGCTATAGACGGAGCACAAGTAAGTGCAAAAGTCTTAAAGCACCTTAAAGGTGACAAAGTAATAGTTTTCAAAAAGAAAAGACGTAAAGGTTACCGTGTTAAAAATGGACACAGACAATCTTTAACTGAAATCGTAATTGAAAGTATTGTTGCTTCTGGAGCTAAGCCAGCTAAAAAAGCTGAAAAAGCTGCCCCTAAAAAAGAAACTAAGAAAGTAGAAGCCAAAGCTGCTGCTCCAAAAGCTGAAAAAGCTGCCCCTAAGAAGGCTGCACCAAAAAAAGCAACAGGTAAAGCAGATGATTTAAAGAAAATTGAAGGTATTGGACCGAAAATTGCATCTACCTTAGTAGAAGCAGGTGTCGCTACGTTTGCTGAATTAGCTAAGACTAAGCCAGCTAAAATTTCTGAAATCATAGCAGGTGTTCGTGGAAACCACGTAACAGATACTTGGCCAGCACAAGCTAAATTAGCTGCTGATGGTAAGTGGGACGAGCTTAAAAAATGGCAAGACGAATTAGATGGTGGTAAAGCTTAATTGCTTAACTACTTAAGTATAACAATATAAAACCTTAAGATCATGGCTCATAAAAAAGGAGTTGGTAGTTCGAAGAATGGTAGAGAATCAGAATCGAAACGTCTTGGCGTTAAGATTTTTGGTGGACAAGCTGCTATTGCTGGTAACATTATCATAAGACAACGTGGTAACACACATCACCCAGGTGAAAACGTATACCAAGGAAAAGACCATACTTTACATGCTAAAGTTGATGGTTTAGTAAAATTCACTAAGAAAAAAGACAATAAGTCTTACGTTTCTATAGAGCCTTTTGAGGCTTAGGAGATTATTTTCTTAAATGATTTAAAAACCCTTTCTATTTTTAGAGAGGGTTTTTTAGTCTATACTATTTCCATCTTCTTCAACAGAAAACTAGCATTCATATTTTGGCAAACGCCTTGTTTGAGTTTGTAATCAAAAAAGAGTTCATCGTTTATAATTTCTGCATCAAAGTAGTAGTTCTTTACTGCTTCTAATTCTTTTTCAATTTCTGTAAGACTTAAATCGTGAGTGGCAATAATTCCTGTGGCATTAAGTTTTACTAATTTCTCAACAAACTTTCTTGAGCCGATGGCTTTGTCTGTACTATTCGTTCCTTTTAGAATTTCATCAAGTATCACAAAGTAATTAGTATCTTTTTCAATGGTATCTACTACAAATTTTAGTCGTGTTAATTCACTAAAGAAATACGAACTGTCATCAGTTAACGAATCTGTAGTTCGCATGCTGGTAATTAACTTAATGGGCTTGTATTTACTTTGTTTTGCACAAATTGGCAGTCCAACATTAGCCATAACTATATGAAGTGCAACGGTTCTTAAAAAGGTACTCTTACCTGCCATGTTTGCTCCTGTTACGATGAAGAATTGCTCTTCTTCTAATCGTAAATCACTATCCACGCGTTTTTCAGGATTTAATAAAGGATGACCTAAATCTTCAGCAGAAATGGTAATAGGTTTTTCAGTTAAAATAGGATAAGTAAAACTTTGATGATTAAAGGCGTAATTACCTAAGCTGTTAAGGGCGTCAAAGAAGGTGACGACTTCAAACCAATCATCAACTTTATCTGCATATTTTGTAACCCATTGCTCTATCCTATAACTATTTCTTATGTCTATTAAAAAATAACCATTACCAACAATTGCAGAAATGAGATTATTCCTATTGTCTAAAGCATCCAATGCCTTTGAAAATTTTAAAAAAATTGCAGAAGCTTTTAAATCTTCTGACTGAATCAATTTTTGTTTAGACTTTAATAATTCGGAATTAAATTCAGTAGTTTCTATTGCATTTAGCAACAATGCATATTGTCTAAAAGTGTCTTTTGCTCGCTCTGTGTGTTGCGCCAGTATATTGATTTTCTTTAAATAGCGACCTGTAATTCCTAATCCTAATAGTAACCAATAACCAGCAATTGAAATCGTAATAACTTCAGCAATTCCTGATACTATAAGCACTATAGATATTATACCAAAAGCAATGGTTAACGCATATTGCGTTTTTCCTAAAAAAGGTTTGTAGTCTTTTAACCATGTAATAATTGAAGCTGCAGAATGTTCTATTTCAACTCCTTGAGCAATTGCTGAATAGTTTTGTCTCCATTCCGGTAAAGCTGCTAACTCTTGTATAGCTTGTTGCCGTTCTTCAATATTTAAAATATTATTTGAAAGTAAATTTTCAGAGAGTTTCTGAGCACCTTCTTTAATAGCTGTTCTATTTATAAATTGAAAGAATGAACCTTTCCCAAATAAATCGATATCGAGACTGAAGAAATGTTTTGGATTTTGAAATTCTGAACCATCAGATCTATTATGAAAATCCCCTTTTGCTATTTTTAATTCGTCTTCATTAATTGTAATCAATCGTTTGTGTAAATTTCTTTTTGACTTTAGATCTGTATATCTTGAAAGTAAAAAAAGAAAAATAGCCACACCAACCACTGCAATACCCATTGCTATTTGCCAATTCTGAAAGGTGAAATAAATACCTATTCCTGTAAGTACAAAAACAGAAAGTCTAAGAAGACTATATAAACTCAGTTGTTTAAATATACGCTTTGACTCCGATTTATTTAATTCTAGCTGTGCTTTATAAAATGTACTTGGGTCTTGCATATCTTTAATTAAAGTCCTGAGGTATCGATAGCTACGAAAACGGATAAAATAATTTCGACAGCGTTTTTATAGAACTCTGGTGTAATATCCTTAAAATCATCTGTTGGCTTGTGGTAGGCGGCATGATCCTCATTACCAAAATACAGAAATGGGATTTTAGCAGAATAAAATGGTTCATGGTCCGAAGCCATAGTCCAATCGTCTTTATTATCGGTGCCATCATGCCCTTGTAAAAGTTTAGTGGTGGTGGTATTTTTGAATCTATCTAGAATCGATGTGAGCCATTCTGTGTAACGTGCTCCAACAACATATAACTCATCCTTTGCACTACGACTTATCATGTCCATATTTAGATTGACCAAAATTTTATTGGTATCAATAGTATCGACAAAGTGTTTTGCTCCCCTCAACCCAAGTTCCTCAGCATCAAAAGCAGCTAATATTACCGAATGTTTAGGTGGGCTGGTTTTAAAATATTCTGCAAAAGCTAAAAGTGCGGCAACACCAGATGCATCATCATCGGCACCATTATAAATTTTGCCTCCAGAAACTCCAAGGTGGTCATAATGTGCGCTGATAACAATGTATTTATCTGGTGATTCTGTTCCTTTAATCTCAGCTAAAATATTTGTTGCGTTGTATGTTTTGTTTCTATTTTCGAATGAAAAAGGTTGTTCATATTCACCATTAAAACCAGTAACATTAAGCTCCTTAAATTGCTCAATGATATAAGCTCTAGCAGAATCATTTCCTTTTTCTCCAGTTCTACGACCTTCAAACTTATCTGAACTCAAGATTTCTAAATGCTCTAAAAGTTTGTCCTCATTAAATTTTTGTTTTTTATTCTGTGCGAAACTGAATGTTATAAAAAATACGAGGTATACGAAGAAAGTTATTCTGTTTTTCATCTTAGGGGTTTAATTCAAAATAAAGAAAAAAATCCTAAGTAAATACTTAGGATTTGAATAAATGTATGTTATAATATTTTATCCTTTAAAACTTGCTGCTAAATACTCACGATTCATGCGTGCAATATTTTCTAAAGAAATACCTTTAGGACATTCCACTTCACAAGCACCTGTGTTTGTACAGTTACCAAAGCCTTCTTCGTCCATTTGCTTCACCATGTTTAATACACGATCTGTCGCTTCAACTTGGCCTTGAGGCAATAAGGCAAATTGAGATACTTTTGCAGATACAAATAACATTGCTGATGAGTTTTTACAACTTGCTACACAAGCACCACAACCTATACAGGTTGCTGCATCAAATGCCTTATCTGCATTTTCTTTCTCAATAGGAATAGCATTGGCATCTTGAGTATTACCAGATGTATTTACAGAAATAAACCCTCCTGCATGTTGAATACGGTCAAAGGCACTTCTATCTACAATTAAATCTTTAATAACCGGAAACGCAGTTGCTCTCCAAGGCTCTATAAAAATAGTATCACCATCATTAAAGCTTCTCATATGCAACTGACATACTGTTATCATAGAATCTGGTCCATGTGCTCTACCATTAACATACATGGAACACATACCACAGATACCTTCGCGACAATCATGATCAAAAGCAATTGGCTCTTCTCCTTTATCGATAAGCTCTTGATTTAAAACATCAAGCATTTCTAGGAATGACATATCTGGAGAGACATCGCTCATAGGATAATCGACTATCTTTCCTTTGTCACTAGCGTTCTTTTGACGCCATATTTTTAACGTTAAATTCATAGCTTTTTTTTATTTGTAACTTCTCTCTTTCACTTCAATATTTTCGTACACTAAATCTTCTTTATGAAGAACAGCATCTTTTGGCTCTCCTTTGTATTCCCAAGCGGATACAAACTGAAATTCTTTACGACGCATTGCCTCACCTTCTGGTGTTTGATACTCTTCTCTAAAATGACCACCTGCAGATTCTTCTCTTACCAAAGCATCTTTAGCGAATAATTCGCCCAATTCTAAGAAATCGGCAACACGACCAGCTTTTGCTAGTTCTTCATTATATTCATCTGCTTTGCCGGGAATTTTAACATCTTTCCAAAACTCTGCTCTTAATTCAGCAATTTCAGTAATCGCTTCTTTTAGATCCTTTTCATTTCTTGCCATTCCACATTTGTTCCACATAATCTTTCCTAATTTCTTATGGAAATAATCAACAGAATGCGTGCCCTCATTATTAACTAATTTATCGATAATGTCAGTTGCACTTTTCTCAGCTTCGTCGAATTCTTTTGAATCTGTTGAAATTGGTCCTGTTCTAATATCATCTGCTAAATAATCACCTATGGTATAAGGCAAAACAAAATAACCATCTGCCAAACCTTGCATTAATGCAGAAGCGCCTAATCGATTAGCCCCATGATCTGAGAAATTAGCCTCACCAATACAGTATAAACCTGGAACAGTTGTCATTAAATTATAATCTACCCAAATACCTCCCATAGTGTAATGAACCGCTGGATATATCATCATTGGTGTCTCGTAAGGATTCTGGTCTACAATTTTCTCATACATCTGAAATAAGTTTCCATACTTATTTTTAACGATTTCTTGACCTAATTTTTTAACTAAAGACTCATCATTTTCATCTAGTCCTTTTACATGTGCTTGTTCTTTTCCATAACGCATAAAAGCAGATGCAAAATCTAAATAAACAGCTTCACCTGTTTTATTAACTCCATAGCCTTCATCACAACGTTCTTTGGCTGCTCTTGAAGCAACATCTCTTGGTACTAAATTCCCAAAAGCAGGATAACGACGCTCTAAATAATAATCTCTATCTTCTTCAGCTAAGTCCGTTGGTTTTAAACTTCCTTCACGAATAGCTTCTACGTCTTTTTTGTGTTTTGGCACCCAAATACGACCATCGTTTCTCAACGACTCAGACATCAATGTTAGTTTTGATTGATGATCTCCAGAAACGGGGATACATGTTGGGTGAATTTGTGTATAACAAGGATTTGCGAAATATGCACCTCGTTTATGAGCTTTCCATGCTGCTGTGACGTTACTTCCCATCGCATAAGTAGAAAGATAGAATGCGTTTCCGTAACCTCCGGTTCCTAATACAACAGCATGTGCAGAATGTCTTTCTATTTCTCCTGTCACTAAATTACGTGCAATAATTCCTCTGGCCTTACCATCTACAATCACAACATCTAGCATTTCGTGTCGTGTAAACATTTTTATTTTACCACGACCTATTTGGCGATTCATTGCAGAATACGCACCTAATAGAAGTTGTTGCCCTGTTTGCCCTTTAGCATAAAAAGTACGAGATACAAGTACACCACCAAAAGATCGGTTATCTAATAACCCTCCATAATCTCTGGCAAAAGGTACTCCTTGAGCCACACATTGATCAATTATATTAGTAGATACCTCTGCCAAACGATGCACGTTAGCTTCGCGCGAACGGTAATCACCACCTTTTACAGTATCATAAAATAAACGGTATGTAGAATCACCATCACCTTGGTAATTTTTTGCTGCATTAATTCCACCTTGTGCAGCAATTGAGTGTGCACGTCTTGGTGAATCCTGAAAGCAAAATGCTTTTACATTATAGCCTAATTCCGCTAGTGTTGCAGCTGCTGAGCCTCCTGCTAATCCTGTTCCTACAACAATAACATCAATAAGACGTTTGTTGGCAGGGTTAACAAGGTTAATTTCATTTTTATGATTTGTCCACTTATCTGCAAGTGGTCCTTTTGGTATTTTAGAATCTAAAGCCATACAAGCTGTTTTTTAGTGGTTAAAATGATGATATAATGCAATGAAGATAAATCCAAGTGGAATTAAAATCGAATACGCTTTTCCTAATCCCTTAATGCCTTTGGTATACTTATTATTAGCTCCCACAGATTGGAATGCAGAATCAAATCCATGCAATAAATGTAACGCTAAGAATACAAAACCAATGCAGTACAAAGCTACTCTCCAAATAGGAACAAATTTATGCACCAATTCTTCATAATATCTAAACTCACCATTGTGCATTCCACTCATATCACCAACAATATATTTTGTGTTTATTTCTGGAATCCAAAAATCAATAAAGTGAATGATTAAGAATACAAGGATGAACCCTCCACTCCAAATCATGTTTCGACTCATCCAAGTAGAATTTCCAGAAGGGCTATTCTTTGCATAACTTACCTTTCTTGCCTTATTATTCTTAATTTCTAAAATAAATCCCATAGCGAAATGGAAAATCACACCAAAAATTAAAACAGGCTGTAATGCAAATTGTACCAATGGATTAGTTCCCATAAAGTGAGAGACTTCGTTAAAAGTATCTGGACTAAATACAGAAAGAATATTGATAGCAAAATGTTGTAGTATGAAAAACATTAGGAAGAGTGCCGAAAGTGCCATGGCAAACTTTCTTCCAATCGACGAATTTAGAATTCCGCTCATTGTTGAATTAAACTTATAGTTAGTCTTACAAAGATACAGCGCAATTGGCGTTTTGCCAACTACGCTATCTTATAATTAATTATTTAGAATCATTTTAAGTAGATGGAGAAATGACTGACTACTTTGTTTTAAAATATGAATCTTTATAGTCAATAATAAAAATGAAGCTTCTTTATAACTAAAGGTTTTATCTATAAATAAGGCGTTACATCTGATTAAAAGACAAAAATAAATAACTTTCTATATATTACAAACTTTAAACCCTAACGGAATAGCCTTTGGTTATTCAGCTTAACCGCATTCAAGATGAGTAATTATCGAAGAAGATTAATGAACTCTACTTTTGCAAAACCTATTAAGAAAACACAAGCCTTAATAGAATTTTGTTCAACAATTAATAGTTCAAATAGAATCAAGACAGGTCATAACACTATTTATTGTATATCTCCATACAAAACAGGTACTACATTTTTAGCTGCTGCGTACCCAAATGAAGTCTCTCAGCATGAACCAATGCAATACTTATCATTAAAAAAATTTGAAAATAACTTTAGCGATTTTTTTCTTAAGCGCTTAAATGCTCTAAATTTAAAATTAGAGTGTTCTGGCTTCTTTAGTGCTTATATAGACGAATTAGCAAATCATAAAGTTGCTAAAAATCTCGATTATATAATCGTTGTTAGAAAACCTTCAAAATGGATTAATTCTGTAGTAAACTACTGGTCCAAACTCGATTATCTGAATAACGATTATATTAATGAGCGTTTTTGGAAAAAGAAAGTAGGTGTTGATTTGCTTAATTTTAAATTTAAATCAGAATCCGAACAGGAAGACATTGTAAACAAGTTAGCAGCTTTCTATTTTGACTTCACAGAAAAAAGCCGTCAACTAAAAAATATAACTTATGTCAAAATTCATGAAATTGAGGACTACGTTAAGGTATTAGACTCAAAAATTGACGAAAAAGCAAAAATCAGACACGATAAGAAAAGAGTTAATAACCTAAAGTATTATGATTACAAAAACGAAAAGTTAGATCTTCAATATGACTCTTTAATCGAATCTTTAAATTCTGAAAACAATAAAAATCAAATCAATTAAAGAAGTATAGCGTATAGATCTTCGCGTTTATTTAATAACCAATTTTGTTTTAACATCATCAATTTCAACAAAATAAATGCCTTTTGGTAAATACTGTTTTTTATTTCCAGTTTCTCTAAAGTCTATTTTACTATCCTCCTTCATCAAGGCCTTTTTACCTTTTTCTGTTATCTCTAAATTATAATCTACATAATTAAAACCTCTATCTGCATCAACTGACATTCTTTTCAATTCTGATCCCTTTTCCGATAAGATTTTAATTGTTTTTTTACCTGAAGAATTACTATAAAATTGAATGGTTTTTTCAGGTTCAAAAGCATCCGACCATTGACTGAATGAACTTCCCCAACGACTCGAATGACGTACAGGACTTAAATCAAAAAACGTAATCGGTTTCGATTTTAAATCTGAATTCATTTTCTGCAAAGAGGATATGTCTGCTTTGTAAATGCTTCGTCCATGTGTGCCCAATAATAAATGTTTCGCTTCAGGTTGAACAACAATATCGTGAACTGCAACATTCGGGACTCCATTTGAAAACACTTCCCAAGAATTTCCCATATCAAAAGACACATACGCTCCATTATCTGTGCCCAAATACAATAAGTTTTCATTTTCAGAATCTTCTTTTATAACATTTACAGGAGATGCAGGAATATTACTACTAATAGCTTTCCAGGTTTGTCCATAATCATCGCTCATATATGCATAGACCTTAAAATCATCCCAACGATAACCATTCAGAGTCACGTAAACCCTTTCTTTTTTATGTTGAGACGCAATGACACGACTTACCCATAAATCTTTGGGTAATGTGTTTGAAATATTAGTCCAACTGCCTCCTGCATTTTTAGTTATATGCACTAAACCATCATCGCTTCCTGTGTAAATTAATCCAAATTGAAATGGGCTTTCACTAATTGACGTTAATGTACCATAAGCTACATTTCCTTTTTTACCTCCATTTGTTAAATCACCACTAATCGCTTCCCAGTCGTCTCCTTGATTCATAGATCGCATTAATTTATTTCCTCCTAAATACAAAATATCTTGATTGTGTGGAGATAACAAAATTGGTGTTTGCCAATTAAAACGATAAGGGTTTTCACCTAAGGTATGTTTAGGCTGAATGTATTTTTGCTTATCCTCTTCTAAGTTGAGTCTAAAGTAATTTCCAAACTGGTAACCTGTATACACAATATTAGAATTACGACTATCTATCTGAATTTGCATACCATCACCCCCCATAATGCCTTCCCATGGGTACTGACCTCGTTGATGCCAGCTTTTATTTTCTCTAGCATTATTAGCTCCTTTCCAAACACCATTATCCTGTAAACCACCATAGACATTATATGGTTTTTCATTATCTACATTAATGGCATAGAATTGCCCAACTGAAGGTGAATTGTTTTTAATCCAGTTTTTACCATCATCATAAGTGATATTAACTCCACCATCGTTACCATCTATTAAGTGATTAGGATTCTTAGGGTTTATCCAAAGTGCGTGATGATCTGCATGCACGTTCTCTGCACTTATCGATGTCCAAGATTTACCACCATCTTTAGACTTAATAATAGGCACACCATAAATGTAAATATCATTTTCGTTTGCTGTTGACACATGAATATGACCAAAATAATAGCCATAGCTATAATAGATACCATCTAAATAATCCTTATGAGTTTTCTTCCACGTTTTTCCACCATCAATACTCTTGTAGACTTCTGCACCAACAACTGGAGTATCAAACAACATAGAATTAGCATCTTCTAGATATTTTGCTAAATCAATTGGCTTTACATTACCAGAGCGCACCATTTGTTTTACATTTTCTGCTCTGTATTTTTCCTGAAAACCATTAGTCTTTAAAAATCCATTCAACTTTTTATCGTCTAAGGCTAAAAAGTCTGCATTAGACATGGTCTTAAAATCTTCCTTTGTTAGGTCGTTCTTATCGCCTTTCTTCTTATCATTTTTTCGTCTAAATTGATTATCATGAATTGCATAAACTACATCATCATTAAATACTGCAACGCCTATACGACCAACACCATCACCAGTTGGAAATCCACTTTTAGCGGTAGAAACTTTTGTCCAGGTTTCACCTGCATCTGTACTCTTATAGATACCTGAATTACTTCCATTTCCTGAAAAATTCCATGCTTTACGATCTTTTGTCCAAGAGGTCGCATACATCACATTGTAATTTTTAGGGCTGTGTTGCAAATCAATAATTCCACTCATATTATCTACAAACAAAGTTTGCTTCCATGTTTTACCACCATCAGTAGTTTTGTAAATTCCGCGTTCCTCATTTGGAGAATACAAATGACCTGTAACACCAACCGTAACAACATCTGGATTGTCAGGATGAATTAAAATAGGAGCAAAATGATGTGCATCCATAAGCCCTATATTTACCCAAGTCTTTCCGTTGTCTGTCGATTTTAAAATGCCGATTCCTGCATAAGACGAACGTGATGCATTGTTTTCTCCTGTACCAACATAAATTGTTCGGGTTGGCCAATGCACTGCAATATCACCAACGTTTTGCGTGTCTGAACTATCTAAAATCGGAGTAAATGTTGTTCCGTTATTAGTTGTGTGCCAAACACCACCAGAGGCATAACCAACATAAAACTCTGAAGGCATTTCTGGGTTAACGTCTAAATCTACCACACGACCACTCATAATAGTTGGTCCAATATTTTCAAAGGGTACGTTTTTAACTAATGACGATTGAGTCATAGCTTGTTTTTCTTCCAATGCTTTTTTAACCGTTTCAGCAGAGGTAGCTGGTTGTTGAGCAATGGCAAAACAAGTACTTATAGCAAGTAAAAATGAAAAGATTTTTGAATGAGTCATGTTGGTTAGTTTTTATAAGCATGAAATTAATGAATAAACATAGAATCATCAAAAAACTAACCTAAAGTTTAACAACCTTAAGTAATTATAAATTTGATAATTTTAATATCTCAAAAATGTGTTATTCTTTATTTTTTAACAATTTTTTAAATAAATTCATTACATTGAGCGCAATTAACTAATAAAATCACATTAAAATGGAAGAGTATTTACCTCTAATTATTCAATTAGTCAGTGGAGCTGTTGGCGGAAATCTTGCTGGCAAGCTAATGAAAAATTCATCTCTTGGTACCTTATGGAATTCTATTGTCGGTATTCTTGGCGGTGGACTTGGCGGAACCGTATTGGGCATGTTAGGCCTTACAGGTGCTGAGGCAGCTGAAGCATCATCGAGTATGGATCTTAGTAGCATCTTGGGCAGCGTTGCCGGAGGTGGTGTTGGTGGTGGTATCTTAATGGCTATTATAGGCATGGTGAAAAAAGCGATGGCTAAATAACTTTTACATAACTAATCAAATGAAGGCAATCTTATTACAGATTGCCTTTTTTTTATGCCCAGCAAATTGGTATTTTTGAAACACTTAATTAAGATTTTGTTCTTCAATTAGTTTTTGTCAATCTGAACTCGTTTCAGATTCTGAAATAAATTCAGAATGACAACGATTTACTTTGCAGATTAAAACAATAAATATTTTTCAAATGAAATACCATCCAATAGACCGCAACCTATTTATAAAAAACCGCAAAAACTTTATAGCTCAGATGAAACCAAGTAGTTTAGCGGTGTTTAACTCTAACGATATTTATCCGATTAGTGCCGATAGCACTATGCCATTTCAGCAGCATCGCGATATCTTTTATCTAAGTGGTGTGGATCAAGAAGAAAGTATTTTGGTACTGTTTCCAGATTGCCCAAAAGAAAAGCATCGTGAGATTTTATTCTTAAAAGAGACCAATGAGCACATAGCGATATGGGAAGGTGAAAAACTAACTAAAGAAGCGGCTTTAAAAACGTCTGGAATTAAAACTGTGTATTGGTTGCAGGATATGGAGAAAATCATGTTTGAAATCATGACCCAATGTGACACGGTTTATATTAATACTAACGAACATTACAGAGCCAATGTAGACACCGAAACGCGCGAAGATCGGTTTACCAAATGGCTAAAAGAAAAGTATCCTGCACATAGCGTCGCTAAGAGTAATCCTATTTTACAACGTTTGCGTTCTGTAAAAGATCAGATAGAATTAGACCTGATACAAAAGGCCTGTGATATCACCGAAAAAGGCTTTAGACGTGTGCTTAATTTTGTAAAACCAGATGTTTGGGAGTACAATATCGAAGCCGAGTTTATGCACGAGTTCCTCAATAACCGTTCTAAAGGTTTTGCTTACACTCCAATTGTAGGCTCAGGAAACAACGCCAACGTACTACACTATATAGAGAACAACCAACAATGTAAAGCTGGTGATTTAATTTTGATTGATGCTGGTGCTGAATATGCCAATTACGCCAGTGATATGACGCGTACCATACCTGTTTCTGGACGCTATAACGAAAGACAAAAAGCAGTTTATAATGCTGTGAATCGTGTTAAAGATGCAGCCACCAAAATGCTTGTTCCTGGAACGCTTTGGGAACAATACCACATTGAAGTTGGTAAACTGATGACTTCAGAACTCTTAGGTTTAGGACTTATTGACAAAGCCGATGTACAAAACGAAAACCCAGATTGGCCAGCTTATAAAAAATACTTTATGCATGGTACATCGCATCACATGGGATTGGACACCCACGATTATGGTTTACTGCACGAGCCTATGCAAGCCAATATGGTATTTACCGTAGAACCTGGTATTTATATCCCAGATGAAGGTTTTGGAATTCGCTTAGAGGATGATGTGGTGATACAAGCCTCTGGAGAACCTTTTAATTTGATGCGAAATATTCCTATTGAAATTGAAGAGATTGAGGATTTGATGAATTCTTAAATACTTATAGGTTAATTTGGAATTGAATTCTGGTTACTTCAAACTCTATATTCTGATATTTAGTATCTTTAGTATCTTTAGTATCTTTAGTATCAAATGATGTGTTTAAACTATTTAATTATGGCCAAGTTTTCAAAATCTATTTCACTTTTAGTTTTATACTTAGCAATCAGTTTTGCTTTTACTGGATGCGGAACAGATGATGAAAACTCTAATACTCCAAACCTAGGGAATATACCAGATCCCATTTTTGAGCAAGCCTTAATAGATCAAGGTTATGATGATGTGTTAGATGGGAGCATTATTATTTCAAACGTAGTCAACGTTACAGAATTAGATATTTCTGATTTTAATTTTAACGATACCAGTAATGACATTATGGATTTAACTGGTATAGAATTCTTTACAAATTTAGAAATTCTTAATTGTGACGGACAAAGTTTAAGCAACCTAGATTTAAGCAGTAATTTAAAGTTAAAAGAGCTCAATTGTGGTTACAGTAGATTTCAATCATTAACCAGTTTGAATGTGAGCCAAAATACTGAACTTGAAATTCTAAGATGTCATGCGAATAACCTATCGAACCTAGATGTAAGTAATAATGTTAATCTTAAAGAATTGTATACTTATGACAATTCGCAACTTTCAACTTTAGATGTTAGTAACAATACATTATTAAAAATATTATGGTGCTACAACAACGCATTAGCTAGTATAGATGTGTCTAATAATTTAGATTTAGAGGTGCTAGATGCGCGTTTTATAAACCTTTCTTCTATTGATGTTAGTAATAATACAAAGCTTAAAAAATTATCATTTTGGGGCACACAAATCTCTGATCTAAACGTTAGTAATAATTTAGACTTAGATTATTTAACATGTTTAGATTGTCAATTAACAGATATAGATGTAAGTAACAATTTGGCTTTAAAAGGGCTTGGTTTAGGTGGTAATCAGTTGACAACATTAGACGTTACAAACAACTCAGAACTTCAAGGCCTGGCCTTTGAAGGCAATCAAATTAGTACTATCGATGTTACTAATAATACTGAATTGCAAAACATTGGTTTTTATAATAACCCAATCAGCACTATAGATCTTACTAATAATACAATGCTCACCTACATTTATGGTGGCAATACGCAAATATCTAACTTAGATTTTAGTAATAATACTGCTTTAGAGTTTCTGTATTTCAATGATAATGCGCAATTAACTAATCTAGATGTTAGCGCTAATTCTCAATTGGTTTGGCTTGAATGTAATAATAGTAATCTCTCTAATCTAAATCTTGGCACTATTAGTAATTTAGCCATTTTAGAAGTATCTAACAATGCACTTACGAATTTAGATTTAAGCTATAACGCAAATTTATCTAATTTAGACTGCACATTGAATAATCTTAATTGTATAAAAGTTAGTGAGAGTCAATTTCAAAATATTCCAGATGATTGGAACAAAGATGCCTCCGCAAATTATTCTACAGCTTGTAACTAATATACAAATAACCGCTCCAAAGCAACTTTAGTGGATAAATTCTCTGCATGCCAAGAAAAGGTAGTTTTTGCATCCTTTTCCCAGATACAATTGAAGTCTTCAGGTGCATTATATTCACTTATAAAGACTTGATGACCAGCTTTACTTTGCTGTCTGCACCATTCCCAAAATTCCTCATGGTCAAACCTGTCTCTATATTTTGTAGTAGATGCATAAGGAGGATCGCAATAAATAATACTGTTTTTGGGAATCTCTAATTCTGTATACGATTTACAAGACAATATCACACCATCTAGTTTTGGAACTTGCTTTGTGATATTGCGGTAATGTTCGCCCCAATAATCGCGTTTGCCTTCTTTATCACGTCGGTAACCTGCAAACCACTTGCCGCCAAAAGAGTTAAATCCAACATATCCGACCAAATGTTTTGGGTAATCTGCTTGGTTATATTTTATGAGTTTGTAGTCTTCTTCACTTACGGTTTTTGGCGGATCCCAATTATCGTAAATTAAAGCTTGCCACATGGCCATTAATTCTTGGTGTTGGTCATTGGCTATACGTATGCCATCAACCCTGTCTATCATATTCATGCCACCAGCAAAAGGTTCGAGATAAGCTTGGTCTGGTTGTCTGTCTTTTAAAATAATTGGCAATAAATCTTTGGCAAAGCGTGCCTTGCTTCCCATGTACTTCATCCTTCATTCGGCTTTAAAGATTGTACAACAGACGAAATAACAAAAGCCACTAAAGCTGGCAAGATCCAACCTAAACTGTACTGCGAAAATGGAATATACTCTGTTATGGATTTTAAACCTTCTGAAGGACTAATAAACCCAATGACATCTGGTAAACTAAACAGAAATGTCACTAATACAACAGCTCTAAACACCAAGGAAGTTGCTAATTTCTCTGGTAAGACATTCAATAAAATCAGCACAATGGTAATTGGATAAACACATAACAATACCGGAATGGCAATGACAATTATAGAGTTAAAATCTAATTGCCCAACACCAATTCCTGCCATACAAGCAATGACTGCTGTAACCACATAAACAGTTTGAGACTTATGAAACAGACCTCTAAAATAATCGGCTGTACCTGCCACAATACCAATAGCTGTAGTAAAACAAGCTAAAGAGATAAGCACACTTAAAACGGTATTTCCAAATTCACCTAAAGACGCAATACTAATGCCTCGCAATAAATTGGCACGTTGCATATCGCTACTGAGTTCTGAGTTGACTTTGATTTCAGAACCATAATACGCTCCTACAGAAATTAAACCTGCATAAATAATAAAGAGACCTGTACCTGCTATGAATCCTGATTGTCTTATGAGTTTGCGTTTAGATTCAAACGCACTTACCTTCATGTTTTTAAAATTCAGAGACACAATAATTACAGCACCAACAACGACAGCACCAATAGCATCAAAAGTTTGATACCCTTCTAAAATTCCTGTTACAATTGGTATTTCAAACGTTGAAGCTCCTGTTGTAAATTCAGAAGACGATAAGCCAATACCAATAACGGCCAAAAGCATAATCACAATGAATGGTGTTAGAAATTTCCCGATAAGGTTCAAAATTTTTGAACGGTTGAGCACAAATACCAAAACGAGTGCAAAGTAAATAGCACTTGTTAATAATGGGCTTGTGCCAAAAGCAGGATGAATGGCAATCTCATGCGTGGCCGCTGCTGTTCTTGGTGATGGAATGGCCACAGCAATAACGTATATGATTATACAATAAATTAAACTAAAAGCTGGTGATACTTTTTTACCAAAATCATACAAAGTGCCTTGCAATCTGGCATGCGCAAGAATTCCAATGATAGGAATAACCACAGCAGTAATCATAAAACCTACGGTTACCCAAAACCAATTTTCACCTGCATTATAGCCTAATAATGGTGGTAATAACAAGTTTCCTGCTCCAAAAAATAAAGAGAATAAAGCAAAACTTGTAACTAAAAGTTCTTTACGTTGAATGTTCACTTAGTTAGTCTTTACAAGTTCTAAATCATGAAAATCGAAACTAAAGTCTGTAATTGGCGCAATGTATTTCATGGTGGCAGAAACCGCTTCACCTTTTTCATTAAAGGTAAATTGCACAAAAACATCGGCATCAAAGCTTCTATTGTTCCATTTCGCAACAAAAGTTGTCGCACTATATGTTAATAATTCGCCAGACAGTGCGGGTGAACGTTTACACTTTATGCTATAGGTTTTACCATCATGAGAAATATTAACATCACCAAACCAATCGTCTCTATAGGTACCAACAATATATTCAGGTTTTGGAAGCGTTGCAACACCTTTCATTTTTGCAGTCTTATCATAAACAGCTGCTTTAATACTATCATTATATTTTAAATAATCTACATTTCGAGCTCCATACTTTTCTAGCCAATTTCTGTTTTCATAACCTAAATACGAATCTTTAATTGTATTAGTAATGGTATTAAATGCAGAACCATTCATCTGATTTGTTAACACCACAATGGCCAAATCCAAATCAGGAATCATAGTAAACTGTGTAACCGTTCCCAATAAACCACCTGTATGATAGACTTGTTTATGACCTCCTTTTACATCAGTGACAAACCAACCTAAACCATAACCTCTAAAGTTAGAATCATACCAATCACCTGCCCTTACTTTTAATGGTGTTTGTAATTGCCATAGTTCATGAAATTCTTCCTTGCTCAACAAACGTTCTCCACTTTCAGTCACAGCATCGTTCATTAAGAATTTTGCCCAAGTCATCATATCGAGCACATTGCTAACAATACCTCCTGCAGCATTTGCAGTTTCACTCCAATCGTGCGGAATTTGAATCACCTTGCCTTCTGCTCTGGTATGTGCTTCGATAATATTAGATTTATCAGTCACACGATTATAAGAGGCTTTGGAATTCTTCATCCCAACCGGTTTCATAATCTTGGTTTCAATAAACGCTTCCCAAGACAAACCGCTGACACGTTTTAAAACTTCACCAGCGATAATAAACATATTATTATTGTATGCAAATTTGCTTCTAAATGAGGTTTCAAGTTCTAAGTACTTTACATTGTTAATCACATCATCAACATTAAAATCATTGCCTTCTGGAAAAAACATTAAATCACCTGCTCCTAATCCCATTCCACTTCTGTGTGTCACTAAATCTCTAACCGTAAAGTTTTCGGTTGCCCAAGAATCGTGCAATTGAAATTCTGGAATATGTTTACGAACTTTATCATCCCAATTCAGTTTCCCTGCATCAATCATCATGGCTAAAGCAAAACAGGTAAAGCCTTTACTATTAGAAGCAACACCAACTAACGTATTATCGTTCATGTCTTTTTTAGTCGTCAAAGAACGGACTCCATGTCCTTTGGCATAGACTATTTTCCCGTCTTTTAAAACTCCCACTGATATACCAGGAACATCAAAAGTGGTTAAAGTTTCTTTTACTAATTTATCTAGTTCTTGCTCTTCAATCTGAGCGGATAATGTAACGCTACAGAAGAATAGGGTTAAGAGTAATAGTCGCTTTAAAATCATTTGATTTTTTATTTAGTTTGAAAGAAATCAAATATACTAAAATGTTAGTGATGATTGTGTCGTAAAAACGCATTCAAAATTTATCTTTGCAATTATGATTTTAGAATATAAAAACAGTGCTATCCATTATACCTTAACTGGAGAAGGTCCTGCGGTTGTTCTACTACACGGTTTTCTCGAAACCGTTGATATGTGGAATGATCTAGTTCCTGAATTATCAAAAAAGCATCAAGTCGTTTGTATTGATTTACTAGGTCATGGAAAATCGGATTGTTTAGGTTATGTGCACACTATGGATGACATGGCAGATGCGGTATTTGCTGTTTTAAAAAATCTTGAGATTAACAAGGCAACTTTTATTGGACATTCCATGGGCGGTTATGTCACTTTGGCCTTAGCCAAAAAGCAACCTCAGCTTTTTGAAGGTTTGTGTTTAATGAATTCGACTTTTGAAGCCGATGATGAAGAACGCAAAAAACTTAGAATGCAAGCAAACGAAATGGTAAAAACTCATTTTGAAAGTTTAATCAGGATGTCTTTTGCCAATCTTTTTGCACCTGAAAGTAGAGTGAAGTTTCAAAATGAGCTAGAGGAAGCTTTGCAAATAGCACTGCAAACACCTGTCCAAGGCTACATTGCGGCTTCAGAAGGTATGCGGCTAAGACCAGATTATTTTGATAGTTTTAGAAAGTTAAATGGCAACAAACTAATTATTATTGGTCTAAAGGACTGGATTGTTGATGGTGAAAAATTAAAATCCCAAATCACTAATACTGATATTAAATATGTTGAATTTTCAGAAGGACACATGAGTCATATTGAGAATAAATCAGAATTATCTTACGAAATAAAACAGTTTGTCGAAAAATAATCCACTTAAACGTTTTATTTGTCTTTTTTTTCTAAGTTTATAACCTAGATTAAAAAAAAGAATGTAATAGACCTACTTATGACACCTACCAAACTTTACTGCGATTTCTTTGGTCACAACTACCAAATGACTAAAAAAGTAACTAACCATGTTAAAGAGTACACCTGTAAATGTTGTAAAAAGCAATTAACAACAAATAGCAATGGTAGGCTCACCGAACTTACCCCAAAATATCAAGAAATAAATTCGGCATTAGAGCGCATATACAATAACAGAATGATGCGTTTAAAGCAAAAAACACTCAGTTCGTCGATTTATTAATTATTAACAACTTATCAACATCTGTTTTTCTTATATTTAAAACCCTAACTATTCCTTAATCCTTTAAGAATACTAATTAAGAAATGAAAAACGTTTATTGCTCATTATTTGGGCACGACTATAAGGTCTCCAAAATTGTTACTTATCACGTCAAAGAATACAAATGCAAAAACTGTAAGTCAGAAATGACAATTGACGGTAATGGAAATTTTATTCCACTAACACCAAAGTTCAAAGAAATAAATTCTGTTTTACATCGCGTTCATACAAAACGTCTAGAGAAAAGTCAGAAGTTTGTTATACTTGATCTTTAAGTGAATTCCAACCTTTAGCTATAATAGGAATTTTTGTTTCTGCTCTTGTTACTAAGTGCATTCCCCTGTCTTCATCTGTCATATACCCAATAACTGTTAGATTTGTATTTCCTTTTATCTTTGGAAAATCTTCTTGAGAAATTGTCATTAATAACTCATAATCTTCGCCACCATTTAAGGCGATCGTTGTACTATCTATATTAAATTCCTCGCATGTAGAAATTACCTGAGGATCTAATGGAATTTTATTTTCGTACACATCTACTCCTACTTTACTTTGTTTGCACAAATGCATAACCTCAGAAGATAAACCGTCGCTAATATCTATCATGCTTGTTGGTTTAACCTTAAGCTCTTTCAATAATTCAACAATATCTTTTCTGGCTTCAGGTTTTAATTGACGTTCAACAATATACGTGTACATAGACAAATCTGGCTGATTGTTTGGGTTGACTTTAAACACTTCTTTTTCGCGTTCTAAAACCTGTAATCCCATGTAAGCGCCACCTAAATCACCCGTTACTACTAATAAATCGTTAGGTTTTGCTCCAGAGCGTAACACTTCATTATCCTTTTCTACCTCACCTATTGCTGTCACTGAAATAATCAATCCAGAGGTTGAAGATGTTGTATCACCACCAACAACATCTACACCATACATTTTTGCCGCTGTTGCAACTCCTGCATACAACTCTTCCAATGCTTCTAAAGGAAAACGATTAGAAACCGCAATAGAAACTGTAACCTGAGTCGCCATAGCATTCATCGCATAGATATCAGAAAGATTAACCATTATTGCCTTGTAACCTAAGTGCTTAAGAGGTACATAGCTTAAATCAAAATGCACACCTTCTACCAACAAATCTGTAGAAACTACAACTTGCTTTTTTTCAAAGTTTAATACGGCTGCGTCATCACCAATACTTTTAATGGTAGACTTTTGAGTAACTTTAAAATGCTCTGTTAAGTGTTCAATTAATTTAAACTCACCTAATTCGCTCAACGGAGTACGCTGTGGATTTTTATCTTCTATCATAGTGCAAAAATATTATGCTTTTACCAAATATCAAGTTAATATTCGCGTTATTTATTTAAGCTTTCATCCTTGAAATAAAATTTGCTTAAATTGCTAAAAAAAAGACTATGAAATTAAGCCCCCTTAATGGACCTATTTCTGTTTTACTAATTTGTCTTATTTGTATAACTCAAAGCTGCTCTAACGAATTAGTTGAGCCTGCAAATACTGACTTAGATAATGATACTATTTTAAATGCTTTTGACAATTGTTCCGCAATTCCCAATACTGATCAATTAGATTCTGATAATGATGGTTTTGGAAATGCTTGTGACGACGACGATGATAATGATGGTATTTTGGATATTAATGATAATTGTCCCTTGATAGCAAATCCAGATCAATTAGATTCTGATAATGACGGTCTTGGTAATAGCTGTGACGATAATACTATTCAACCTCAGTTTCCTTGTATAGATGGCTTCGCAGGAGATTATCCTTGCAATGGTTTTGATTTAATGAGTCATATTCCAGTTGAAGAATTAGGTGGTACAGGAGCAGAAGGTAACGATTCTTGGGGCTGGACAGATCCTGAAACAGGTAAAGAATATGCCTTAATAGGCACAACAACAAGCTCAGCTTTTGTAGATATTTCCAATCCATCTAACCCAATTTTTCTAGGACGACTTCCTACTGCTACAGTAAACAGTTTGTGGAGAGATATAAAAGTATATAACAATCATGCGTTTGTTGTTAGTGAAGCACCAGGACATGGTATGCAGGTATTTGATTTAACAAGGCTCAGAAATGTAACCAATCCTCCTGAAACCTTTACCGCTGATGCTACTTATACTGGGTTTGGAAAAGCTCACAACATTGTAATAAATGAAGATAGTGGGTTTGCTTACGCTGTTGGTTCCGATACCTTTAGTGGAGGGCCTCATTTTGTTAATATTCAAGATCCTACAAACCCTATTGCCGCTGGAGGTTATGCTGACGATGCCTATTCACATGATGCTCAAGTAGTAACTTATAATGGGCCTGACACAGATCATACTGGAAAAGAAATTTTAATTGGTAGTAATGAAAACGAAGTCGTTATTGTAGATGTAACTGATAAAAATTCTCCAGCTCAGATTTCTACTATAGACTACAGCAATATTGGTTATACTCACCAAGGATGGTTTACCGAAAACATGGAGTATTTTTTATTGGGTGACGAAGTAGATGAAATCGACTTCGGTGGCAACTCAAGAACATTAGTTTTTGACTTTACAGATTTAGATAATCCAATGTTTCACATGGAATATCTAGGACCTACTGCAGCAATAGACCACAATGGTTATGTGGTCGGAAATACATTTTACATTGCCAATTATTCTGCAGGTATGCGAATAATTGACATCTCAAATATCGCTTCAGGTGTTATGGTAGAAACAGGTTTTATTGACACCTACATTCCTAATAACGAAACTGATTTTCATGGAGCATGGAATATTTATCCGTTTTTTGAAAGTGGAAATATCCTCATAAGTGATATTGAAGGAGGCATGTTTATTGCTAAAGCAAGTAACTAAAATGCTATTCAAGGTTCCACCATATATAGTGTCTGTTTTGTTTTTTCTACTTTTTTTTAGTTGTAGTAATGATGATGATTCCAACTCAAATCCAGAAGGAAATATAGATTTTGTAAAAACTTATGGAGGAAGTAAAAATGATAGTGCACAATCAGTTGTTGCTACTTCAGATGGCGGTTATGCAATTCTAGGATTTACTCAAAGCATGGATGGAGATATAACTGATAAACAAAATGAAAGCTTTGATTATTGGGTAATGAAATTTAATGCTGAAGATGAGCTACAATGGCAAAAAACTTATGGAGGTTCGTCAGATGAAAGAGGTAGCAATATTATACAAACCCAAGATGGAGGTTTTGCCATATTAGGATTTAGTTTTAGTAATGATGGTGATGTTACGGAAAATGCAGGTTTACAAGATTATTGGTTGGTGAAATTAAATGCCAATGGAAATATATCTTGGCAAAAATCGTTTGGGTATCAAGGAGCGGATTCTGGTATATCGGTAATTCAAACGAATGATCAAGGGTATTTAATTTCAGGAATATTAGATGTTACAGCTTCAGGTGGTTTAGGAAACTCTTCTCGAAGCTGGGAGATTCTGCATGCAGGAGGAGATTATTGGGCGTTAAAGTTAGATTCTACTGGCGAGTTACAGTGGAGTAGATACTATGGTGGCAACTTTACTGACACACCTGAAGGTATAATTCAAACTGAAGATAACGGTTTTATTATTGCAGGAGGTTCCGATAGTGAAGATACTGATATTTCTAGCAATATTGGATCTTATGACTTTTGGGTGATTAAAATTTCTGCCACAGGTGATTTAGTTTGGGAAAAATCGTTTGGAGGAGATCAAATTGATGAAGCCAGAGCTATTGCAAAATCAGGAGATGGTAATTATATAATTGCTGGTGATACAAGAAGTAACAATAATAATGTTTCTAATAACAATGGAGCTGCAGATTTATGGTTAATTAAAATTTCACCTAGTGGTAATTTAATTTGGGAAAAAACTATTGGCGGTTCAAGTTTTGATGTGGCTCGCTCTATTATTACAACTCAAGATGATGGTTTTTTATTGGCTGGCAGTTCTAGAAGTAGTGATGGTGATGTTTCAGAAAATAAAGGACAGAATGATGCTTGGGTATTAAAAATAGATGCAAATGGTATTTTACAATGGGAAACGACTGTTGGTGGCTCCAATATAGATTTTACATATGGAATTGTAGAGCTTAATGCAACTTCAATTATTGCCGTTGGTGATAGTACTAGCAGTGATGGAGATATAACAGAAAATAAAGGTTTCACCGATATGTTAATTATTAAAATTGAATAAGGAATTACAAAATAAAACAACTATGAAAAAGATTTTGACCCCTTTTTTAATTGTACTTCTGAGTTTTACTTCCTGTAGCGAAGATCTCGATGATAATCTAAGTTTACAGAATTTAACAACTTTCAATTTTACTCATAATTGGGATGGAACTTTAGTCACTAATGCTAATTTCAATAATATTGTTTATACTAATGCAAACGGAGACTTATTAAGTATTGAAAGATTGCGTTACGTAATTTCGGATATTATGTTTACGTCTAGTAATAATGAAATTATTGAATTAGATGTTTATAATTTAGTTGATGTAACTAACAATAACAATTTAAGTTTTACACTACAAACTCAAATTCCAACAGGTAGTTATACCGTTTCCTTCACCTTTGGATTAGATAATGAAGACAATGCCGAAAATTATCTCGATTTAAACTCTGAATCTTTTAATGTGCCTGATATGCTTGGAGGTGGTTACCATTACATGCAATTTGATGGAAAATTCATCAATTCAAACTCCGAAGAACAAGGTTTTAATTATCATGCCATAAGAGCTGTAGATAATCCTGGAATGAATCCAACATTTCCTCAAGACACATTCTTTACTATAGATTTGGGAGTAATTGATATAACCAGTAATACTGAGATTGAAGTACAAATGAACATTGCAGAATGGTTTAAAAATCCTATTCTTTGGGATTTAAATGATTTTAACCAAATGTTAATGCCTAATTCCACTGCACAAATAATGATGTATGATAATGGGCAAAATGTCTTTAGTTTGGGTGAGGTTATTCAATAATATGAAAACTAAATGATTAAAAGGTGGTTATATATTATTGCGTTTATCGCGCTTTGTTTGAGCTGTTCAAGTGAAGACACTGGCTATGAGCCAACAGTACAACCTTTGGATATTCCCTCTATTTTTTCAGATAATATTATTCCTCCAATAATTCCAATCGATAATCCACAAACTGTTGAAGGTGTGGCCTTAGGTAAAAAACTATTTTTTGATAGAATTCTTTCAGCCAACGGAACTCAGGCTTGTGCTAGTTGTCATTCGCCTCAAAATGCATTTACAGATAACACACCTACAAGCAGTGGCATAGATGGCATTTTTGGAACACGTAATTCTATGCCGTTATTTAATCTGGCGTGGAATTATAACGAACGTTTTAATTGGGACGGAACTGCTCTTAGTTTGGAGCGACAAGCTGAAGAACCTGTCGAAAACCCTATAGAATTGCATAGTAATTGGGAAGCTGTTGTAGATAGACTTCAAGAACATCCTGAATATCCAGAGTTATTCAGATTAGCATTTAACACTAATACAATTACAAAAGAATTAACCACCAAAGCTATTGCGCAGTTTGAACGTACTTTAATATCTGCAAACTCAAAATTCGATAGATACTCCATGGGACAAACCAATTTAACTGCACAAGAATTAAATGGTCTCGATGTTTTTCTAAGAGAAGATAAAGGAGATTGTTTTCATTGCCATGGTAACCCTAATAATCCTCTTTGGACAGATAATGACTTCCACAACAACGGGTTAGATAGTAGTTTTTCAGATTTAGGTTTGGGAGAAGTAACAGGAGATCCTAATGATAATGGTAAATTTAAATCCCCATCACTTCGAAACTTAGCATACACAGCACCATATATGCATGATGGTAGATTCGCCACTTTAGAAGAAGTCATTAATCATTATAGTGATGGACTTCAAAATTCATCGACCATAGACCCGCTTATGAAGCAAATTGCCCAAGGTGGTGTTCAATTATCCGACCAAGATAAGGCAGATTTAAAGGCGTTTTTGTTAACACTTTCCGACCCTTCATTTATCGATAATCCTTCGTTTCATAATTAATTTTGTAAGAATAATATACTTAATTTTGGTATTTCATCGAAAAATAAAGTGTTTAGACTTAATTTAGCTCTGGTTTTATTTAAATTGTTTTCCCCTAATTTATTGATGAGAATGAAACCTAAATCAAACAAATCTTTGCCATGTGCCATTTTTGGTCACAACTATACAAGATCAAAAACCAATAAAGATCACACTATAGAACTAACTTGCATGCATTGTGATATGGTCGTAATTACAGATCATAAAGGAAATTTTGATTCTCATACTTTCTCCAATACTCAGATTAAAGACGCATTACAAGAACTGTATCGTCTTAAGCGACATTTCCCTAAAGCAAAAGTATCTTAATAATTAGCCTTTCTGGCAACTTTAGTTGCTATAAATAAATCCTATCAAATCATATCCTAATATAATGTTAGGTTATATGGTTAAAACAGACTTATATCGTATCTTTGCCCTCTATTTAGAGTAAATCTATATAAGAATATGATAAAAGTTTCGGAAACAGCTAAAAAGAAAGTCGTAGAATTAATGACTGACGATGGCTTTAACCCAACAACAGATTATGTTAGAGTTGGTGTAAAAAGCGGTGGTTGCTCTGGTCTATCTTATGATTTAAAATTTGACAATGAGCACGCAGAAGAAGACAAAGTTTTTGAAGACAATGGTATTAAAATCATAGTTGACAAGAAGAGCTTTCTCTATCTTATTGGAACTACTTTAGAATATTCAGGTGGATTAAACGGAACTGGGTTTGTATTTAATAACCCAAATGCTAACCGCACTTGCGGTTGTGGAGAATCATTCTCACTTTAAAAAAGATTTATGAGTAAGTATACTGAAGACGATTTAAGAGAGGAATTAAAAACCAAAGAGTACGAATATGGTTTTTATACGGACATAGAATCTGAAACATTTCCAGTTGGTCTAAACGAAGATATTGTTCGTGCTATTTCTAAGAAGAAAGAAGAACCAGAATGGATGACGGAATGGAGGCTTGAAGCTTTTAAAGTTTGGAAAGAAATGACCGAACCTGAGTGGGCAAATGTAAACTATACCAAGCCAGATTTTCAAGCTATAGCATATTACTCTGCGCCAGTCGCTGTAGATCCTAATAAAACATTAGACGATGTAGATCCAGATCTATTAGCGATGTATAAAAAATTAGGAATTTCTGTCGATGAGCAAAAGAAAATGAACAACGTTGCGATGGATATTGTAGTTGATTCTGTTTCTGTTGCTACGACCTTCAAAAAGACTTTAGGCGAAAAAGGTATTATTTTTATGAGCATTTCTGAGGCTATAAAAGAGCATCCAGAACTCGTAAAAAAATATTTAGGCACTGTAGTACCAACAAAAGATAATTTTTATGCTGCTTTAAATTCGGCTGTATTTAGTGATGGTTCTTTCTGTTACATTCCAAAAGGGGTGCGTTGCCCAATGGAGCTTTCAACTTATTTTAGAATCAACCAAGCAGGAACAGGTCAGTTTGAAAGAACTTTAGTAATTGCTGATGAGGGTAGTTATGTATCTTATTTAGAAGGCTGTACTGCACCAAGTAGAGACGAAAATCAATTACATGCAGCAGTAGTTGAACTTATTGCATTAGACGATGCTGAAATAAAATATTCTACAGTACAAAACTGGTTTCCAGGAAATGCTGAAGGTAAAGGTGGTGTTTACAATTTTGTAACTAAAAGAGGGCTTTGCGAGAAAAATGCAAAAATCTCTTGGACTCAGGTAGAAACTGGTTCTGCAGTCACTTGGAAATACCCTTCTTGCATATTAAAAGGTGATAATTCTGTAGGGGAATTTTATTCTATCGCTGTAACTAATAATTATCAGCAAGCAGACACAGGTACCAAAATGATTCATCTTGGTAAAAACACTAAATCTACGATTATCTCTAAAGGAATTTCTGCTGGTAAATCTCAAAATTCATATAGAGGTCTAGTACAGATAAGTTCTCGTGCTGACAATGCGCGTAATTTTTCTCAGTGTGATAGTTTATTGATGGGTAATGAATGTGGTGCTCACACATTTCCATACATTGAAGCCAAAAATAAATCAGCCCAAATAGAACACGAAGCCACAACAAGTAAAATTGGTGAAGACCAAATTTTCTACTGTAACCAAAGGGGTATTGATACAGAGAAAGCTATAGCCTTAATTGTGAATGGTTTTAGTAAAGAAGTGCTCAATAAATTACCAATGGAATTTGCCGTTGAAGCTCAGAAATTATTAGAAATTAGTTTAGAAGGTTCAGTTGGATAAAAATTGTTACTCATGAAAAAAATCAATCTAATTCTCATTATATCTTTGGTTTTGTTTGCATGTAAAAACGAAACAAAAACTGAAGTTAATCTAGAAGAAAATCGCGCCAAATCTTATGACCAAAATGATGGTTTAATTGCGATTAAAGGTGATTTCGTTTACGACAAAAAACAAAACGCAGCTGTGCTTCAAACTGAGACAGAAATTTACGGAGTAGTTATAGATGATAATATGCATTTATTAAATGAGAAAGTCACTCCTCTCAAGATTGATGAGTTTACTTCTATTCCTGTTACTGTAAGAGTTAAAAGAATTGAAAACACCAACCCAGATATCCTCTGGGAACAGGTATTAGAAATAAAAGAAATTTTAAAGGTGGAAGCACCTAACCCAAACAAAGAAGACGTTATAAAATTAGGAAATTAAAGCTATGTTAAAAATAAATAACTTACACGCAAGTGTAGAAGACAAAGGAATTCTAAAGGGCATCGACCTAGAAGTAAAAGCAGGTGAAGTACATGCTATTATGGGACCTAACGGTTCTGGAAAAAGTACTTTAGCGTCTGTGATTGCCGGTAAAGAGGAATATGAAGTTACCGAAGGAAACATTCTACTCGAAGGTGAAGATATTGAAGAATTAGCTGCAGAAGAACGCGCTCACAAAGGTGTATTTTTGTCTTTTCAATATCCTGTAGAAATTCCTGGGGTTAGTGTCACTAACTTTATGAAAACAGCTATCAACGAAACTCGCAAGGCAAAAGGTTTAGAAGACATGCCAGCTAAAGACATGTTGAAAATGATTCGTGAAAAATCTGAAATGTTAGAGATTGATCGTAAGTTTTTATCGCGTTCTCTTAATGAAGGTTTTTCTGGAGGTGAGAAGAAGCGTAACGAAATCTTTCAAATGGCAATGTTAGAACCTAAATTAGCCATCCTTGATGAAACTGATTCTGGTTTAGATATCGATGCACTTAGAATAGTTGCAAACGGTGTAAATAAACTAAAATCTAAAGATAATGCTGTTATAGTTATTACACACTACCAACGTTTGTTAGATTATATCGTACCAGATTATGTACATGTTTTGCATAATGGAAAAATTGTAAAATCTGGAACTGCGGCATTGGCTCACGAGTTAGAAGCTAAAGGTTACGATTGGATTAAAGAAGAAGTAAACGCTTAATTAATAAGCACATGGAATTAAAAGAAAAGTTAGTATCCTCGTTCATGGCCTTTGAGAATACAGTAGATGTAGATTCACCTGTTCATGACATACGAACTGAAGCTATAAAGACGTTTGAAACTGAAGGTTTTCCTAGTAAGCGCCAGGAGGCATGGAAATACACGTCGTTAAACTCAGTTTTAAAACATGATTATAGTGTGTTTCCTAAGCATGAAAATGCCTTAGAATACAAGGATGTGAAGAAATATTTCATCCATGAAATTGATTGTTATAAAATCATTTTTATCGACGGTAAGTACTCCTCTCATTTATCGCAAACTACTCACGATGGTATCGATGTTTGCTTAATGTCTGCAGCACTTTCAAAACCAAAATACAGATTGATAATAGAAAACTATTTCAATAAAATTGCACCTAAAGACGGATTATCCTCGCTAAATACAGCGTTTTCTGCAGAAGGTGCTTATATACATATACCGAAAAATAAGCTGGTTGCTAAACCAATTCAGATTATACATTTCTCTACGGGAAATGAAGCGGCGCTAATGTTGCAGCCGCGTAACTTGGTTGTTGTTGATGAGAATTCTCATGTTCAGATTATTGAGCGTCATCAGAGTTTAACAGATAACCCTGTTTTAACAAATAGTGTTACTGAAATTTTCGCAAATAAACGCGCCATTGTAGACTTTTATAAAATCCAAAATGATAATGAAAATGCGTCTTTAATTGACAATACATTCGTCAATCAAAAACAAGAAAGTTTAGCTAAGGTACATACCTTTTCTTTTGGTGGAAAGTTGATTAGAAACAACCTCAACTTTTACCAAAATGGTGAACGTATTGATTCTACAATGAAAGGTATTACTATTATTGGTAACAAACAGCATGTAGATCATAACACTTTAGTACATCATATTGAACCAAACTGTGAAAGCCACCAAGATTACAAAGGTATTTTTGATGATAGCTCAACTGGTGTTTTTAACGGAAAAGTAGTCGTTGAAAAATTAGCACAAAAAACGAATGCTTTTCAAGCTAATAACAATATTCTAATTAGTGATAAAGCAAGCATCAATACGAAACCTCAGTTAGAGATTTTTGCAGATGATGTAAAATGTTCTCACGGTTGTACTATTGGTCAGCTAGATGAAAGTGCTATGTTTTATTTGCGTTCTAGAGGAATCCCCGAAAAAGAAGCCAGAGCGTTACTAATGTTTGCTTTTAGTAATAATGTTTTAGATTCCGTGAAAATTCCTGAAATTAAAAACAGAATTACTAAGATTATTGCTAAGAAATTAGGTGTTAATATTGGGTTTGATCTTTAACAAACCCAATATTGCTTGCCTGTCCATCGCAAGACAATAACATTCCTTTTATTTTACCATCGTCTGAGGTAACGAAATGATATAGCGTTCTATCTCCATTTCCGAATTGATTCAATTGCACAGGGAATAAGCTGATACTATCATGATTTGCATAAGACAGTTTTAGTATGTCGTTTTCGATAAAAAAATTGTACGTTGTTTGCAATTCTTCAGAATAATAGTCACCAGTAAAATCTTTTAAATTACTTGGGTTTTTCTTTATGAGTTTTGCACGTTTAAAGTAAAAAGGAGTGCCTCCGAATGAAATTATCATATCATACGCTGACGTTTTATTAAAATTATATTTTACATTTTGAGCATTGTGTCTTACAAACGCATTAGTGCCGTTTTGTAATAACGGAATTTTTGTCTTTCCCATAGAACCAAGTGCTTTTAGTGTATCATTTTCTACAGAAATCTGCATGGTCATATCACTATTAACTTCTTTATAATCTCCTGTAAATTGATTCAATTTTTGAGGTTTGAAACTCACTTTCGCATCTATAACTTTAGCCTCTTTTTCCTTGGGAACAAGTAATACATCTAAAATTTTATAAGAAATAGAAGTTGGGTTTATAGATTGCAAATTGGTTAGAATGATAACACCTATATTTTCCTCCGGAACAGTTATAAGCTGTGTTCGTCCTCCAAAACCAAAACCACTATGACTTAAGGTTTCAAACCCTTTGTAATCGTCAACCATTAAACCTCTAGCATAATTTGCTTTTTCGCCAGTAGTCAATACTTCAGTTGTTTTAAGAAACTTAGCCAATTCTATAAATTCATGTGTTTCTTCATTAAGCATTCTCGCCCAAAGCATCATATCTTTAAGATTACTTCCCATGCTTCCTGCACCATAACTTAATTGGTTTGATGTACTAAAAACATAGCCATCTTCTTGTTTTTGATAACCGATAGCTCTATTTTTTATTGGCTTTCCGTGAGCAATTCGTACAAATGTATCTTCCATACCCAACGGAATAAGAACTTTTGCTTTGAGATACTCATCTAGATTTTGACCTGAAATCTGCTCAACAATTAAGGCCAATAAGTTATAATTTGTATTAGAATAAATGATTTTTTCGCCAGGACGGTTATTGAGGTTTTTTTGTCTTTGAGCTAAATCAAGAACATAAGAATTATCATAATAATCCTTCTCATAATCAAAACCAGATAAATACATCGTAGTATGATAATTTCTAATTCCGCTAGAATGATTTAAAAGGTGTCTGATTTTTATTGATTTTCCGTAGTCGGGGAAATCAGGGAAAAACGATGTAATAGTATCTTCTAAACTCAATTTAGATTCTCTAATTAAAGACCATACAGCAGCTGCAGTAAATTGCTTACTAATTGAAGCGATACTAAAAATGGTAGAATCGGTATTTTTTACATCATAATCTAAATTAGCAATTCCGAAACCTTCAGAATATAATATATTCTGATCTTTTATAACTCTAATTACTAAACCAGGAGAGCTTTTTGTGTTATATGTTTTTAAAAGCGTATCTATTTTAGCTTCTAGCTCAATTTGAGCATAGAGGTTAAAAACAAAAAAGAATAATAGGACTGAATAATAACCTTTTGCTTTTAGCATTGCTTATATTTTTGATAGAAATAGCTTGGTATTAATCCGAAATTGAGAAACAGAAAGCCAATAAAAACTATTATTCCTCTGTATGGCCATGTTAGAAACTCAAACATAGCACCTATTCCGAGAATAAAAAAAGTAATAAATCCGAGGATGTAAAATGATTTCTTCATAATAAATAATTTAAGAATATTTGTGAATAGATTTTTTATAGTTCGCATAAAAGTGGGCTGGCAGAATGACTAAAACTGAAATTAAAATCGCACCAAGTAACCAAGCATTAGCATAAGGCCATTGCATCATTTGAAAAACTAAACTAACAATCAATAAGGCAATAACTATAAAGCCAAAGGAGAATTTCAACTTATTAACAGTTATAATTTGTTTGGCTATTTTTTGATGACTAGTTTCTAATTGTAGATTCTGAAAACTCGCATAACCACCAAATTTATGTAAAGCTTGTTGATATAAGATATTGAAATCATCAGAATCCTGGCTTTCAATATATGTACAGATATGGTCTACCAAATCCTCTCTTAAATCTTTATTATCAACACCATATAAGGATAAGCTATTCTCTATAAAAGCGATATGTTTTTCTGACAATTCCATTATTATATAGGTTTAGGATTAAAAATTAAACTTAAGGTTTCAATAAAATCATTGATTTCTTCAGTAACAGTCTCAACCAATTTCTTCCCTTCTTTTGTCACTTTATAATATTTTCTAACGCGCTTACCTATAAAAACCTTTTGAGTTTCTAAAACCTTTTTTGCCTCAAGCTTGTGCAAAATGGGATATAATGCGCCTTCTGAAATATCAATTTTTCCTGAAGTCATTTTTTTTACTTCTTGTGTAATCTCATAACCATACATTCTACCCTTATTATTTATAAGCGACAAAATGATGGGCTGTAACGTTCCTTTTGTTAATTCTTTGCTATACATATCACAAATATACATTTTATTTAAATGTATCTTCATAAAATGTATAATTAAATTATTTGAATGAGTGACTATAAGTTTTACATTAAGAACAATGCGTTGTATCTTTGCAATTAGGAATTAAACTAATGTTAGACGTACAAAAAATAAGAAAAGACTTCCCAATACTTAATCGAAAAGTAAACGGAAAACCCCTCATATATTTCGATAATGCTGCAACTTCGCAAACACCTCAACAAGTCATTGACGTTATTGTAGATTATTACACCAACTATAACGCCAATATTCATAGAGGAGTTCATAGTTTGAGCCAAGAAGCTACTGACGCTTATGAGCAAGCACGTGTTAAGATTCAAAAACATTTTAATGCAAAACATTCGCATGAAATCATCTATACTTCTGGCACAACACATGGAATAAATCTTATAGCTAATGGATTCTCTTCTTTACTTAAAAAAGGAGATGAAATTATAGTTTCGGCTCTAGAACATCATAGTAATATTGTACCATGGCAAATGCTATGTGAGCGCACAGGAGCTGTTTTAAAAGTAATTCCGATGAATCAAAATGGAGAGTTGGTGCTTTCAAAATTTGATTCATTATTAAACGAAAACACTAAACTGGTTTTTGTTAATCATATTTCTAATGCTCTAGGAACTATAAATCCTATTGAATACATAATTGAGAAAGCACATGATATTGGAGCAGCTGTGTTAGTGGATGGAGCACAATCGTGTCCGCATATAAAACCAGATGTTCAAGCTTTAGATGTTGATTTTTACGTCTGTTCTGCTCATAAAATCTGCGGTCCAACAGGTGTTGGAATGCTTTACGGAAAAGAGGAATGGCTTAATAAATTACCACCATATCAAGGAGGAGGTGAAATGATTGCCGAAGTGTCTTTTGAAAAAACAACTTATGCTGATTTACCACATAAGTTTGAAGCTGGAACTCCAAACGTTTGTGGTGGTATAGCTTTTGGTGCTGCATTAGATTATATGAATACCATTGGCTTTGATAATATAGCAGCTTACGAAAATGAACTTCTAGATTATGCAACTCAGCAGCTCCTGCAAATAGAAGGTCTAAAGATTTATGGCACAGCAAAACAAAAAACCTCAGTTATTTCTTTTAATGTAGGAAATATTCACCCATACGATATCGGAACAATTTTAGACAAGATGGGTATTGCAGTGCGTACAGGACATCATTGTGCACAACCAATTATGGATTTTTATAAAATTCCTGGTACCATTAGAGCATCATTTATGTTTTACAATACAAAGGAAGAAATTGATGTTTTTATAGCTTCACTAAAAAAAGCCATAATGATGCTGTCTTAAACGTTGGCATCAAAAGTGTAACTTACAGTTTTAAACACTTTAAAAATGAAATTCTTACTTAGCTTATTTACACTTATAGTAGTCAGTCAATCTTGTAATTCAACAAAAGATTCTATTGAGAATACTAATATTGTGGACATGAATAAAGAGCAAATCACACTTTCAGGAGATTATACTATTTCTCAAATTGGTGAAAACAAGGCTGTTTCACCTAAACTCAAACTATCATTTGATGAAAAATCCAATAAAATAACAGGTTTTGCTGGTTGCAATAACTTTTTTGGTACTTATTCTTTTGAAAACGGTGAACTAAAGTTTAGTGATATCGCTAGATCTAAAAAATTATGTTGTTCAGAAATAAACGATATAGAAAATCAATTTTTAGAAGTGCTAAATACAGTGAATAATTTCACTCTAAAAAATGATGTTTTATCATTATTAGATAACAAAAATGTATTGCTAAAAGGAACAAAAGCTAATGCTATTGAAAATAAGAAAGACGCAAGAGGTAATTATGGCATTGGTGTAATCTATCAAATTTCATCCAGAGGTGTATTTGAATATATTAATATTTCAGAATCTACAATTTCATTTTCTACAGATAGAGGATTAAAATCTGTAAAAAATTACAGTAACAATGAAAAAGATTGGACTATAATTAACAACTTAATTGAGGCCATTGATATAGATACTTTTAGAGAATTAGAAGCTCCTTCTAATAATAGAACTACTGATGCGGCAGCAGAAGCCACTTTAACCGTAAAAATGGGTGATGTTTTGCATATCACTCCTGCTTTTGATCATGGCAATCCACCAGAAGAAATTAAAGCATTAGTTAATAAAGTGTTATCCATTAAAGAAAATACAGTAAAGCAGTAGCTATTTTGTAATTTTGCTAAAAAGAATTAGACTATGACTATTGAAGAGGTTCAAAATGAAATTATTGATGAGTTTTCAATGTTCGAAGATTGGGAGGAGCGCTATCAATATATGATAGATTTAGGGAAAACACTTCCGCTAATTGAAGAACAATATAAAACTGAAGATAACATAATAAAGGGATGTCAAAGTAAAGTTTGGGTACACGCTGATATGGTTGATGATAAAGTAAACTTTACAGCAGATAGCGATGCGATAATAACAAAAGGTATTATTGCAATATTAATCAGAGCTTTTTCTAATCAGCACCCAAAAGATATTATAGAAGCTAATACAGATTTCATTGATAAAATAGGGTTAAAAGAACATTTATCCCCAACCAGAGCCAATGGCTTAGTGAGTATGATAAAGCAAATAAAAATGTATGCCATTGCATACCAAACACAATTGAATTAAAATGAGTGATACAACTATAGATACAAACGTACTCGGCGAAAAAATAGTAAGAGTCTTAAAAACCATTTTTGACCCTGAAATTCCAGTAGATATTTACGAATTAGGATTAATTTACGATGTTATGGTAAACGAAGACTATGACGTAAAAATCTTAATGACATTAACAACACCAAACTGTCCTGTGGCAGAAACGCTGCCACTAGAGGTAGAAGAAAAAGTAAAATCTATTAACGAAGTAAAAGATGCTGAAGTGGAAATTACTTTTGATCCACCTTGGACTCAAGATTTGATGAGCGAAGAGGCAAAACTAGAATTAGGTATGCTTTAAATTAGTACTCTGTTAGCATTACTCACTCCAAACCTTGAAATAAAATGGATAACGAAATAGTCAATAGAGTTGCCAATAGTAAACTAAAAGTCATTGATTTAGAAGACTATTACCCAAGCGGTAAGCGTGTTCTTTTTGATATAAAAGACTGGTTGTTTGAAGATTTGGTACTTCGCGAAAAAGACTTCAGAGTTTCTGTCACAGAACATGATTGGTCACAATACCAAGATTGTTATGTTGCATTGCACTGCTCTACAGATGCCATTGTGCCAGATTGGGCTTACATGTTAATTTCATTAGAGCTTCAAGCCTATTCTAAATTAACTATTATTGGTTCGTTAGAAACATTAGAATCTATTATCTATGCATCAATTATTTCGGAATTAGATTTAGCGATTTATAAAGATTCCCCAGTTATCATTAAAGGTTGCTCTAATAAACCAGTCCCAGCAAACTCATTAGTTCTACTCTCTCAAAGACTAAAACCTATCGCAAAATCCATTATGTTTGGTGAAGCTTGTTCTTCTGTCCCCCTTTTTAAGAGAAGATAGTACATTAAAAATGTGACTTTTAATTTATTTACTTGTCTAAACAAGAGTGAATGCATTCATTAACGGCTTTCACTAAAATTAAGAAACACTTATATTTGCAACTTAATAACAATTTACTATTTATTAAATTAAAACTTATTATGAACAAAAAATTACTTTTATCGGCATTCTTAATGTTTGCGATTACGTTCGGTTTTTCTCAAACTAAAGAAGAATTAGAAGCTCAAAAAGCTGAAAAACAAGCTGAAGCGGACAAGTTTCAGGGAGAGGCAAATGCTATACAAGCTCAGATAGATGCTTTACCGGGTTGGAGAACCGGAGCTTTTGGCACCATAGGTGGTAGCTTATCTAACTTCAACAATTGGTATGCTCAAGGAGCTCCAAATAACGCTTCTGGAAACATTGGTATTACAGTTAATGCATTTGCCAATAAACTAGAAGAAAAATATTTCTGGAGAAATTCTCTAACAGCAAACTTAAATTGGGTAAAATTGGATAATAAAGATATAGCAACAGATAGTGATGAATTCAATCCTACTACAGATGTCTTTAATTTATCATCACTTTACGGTTACAAATTAAGCGACAAATGGGCTGTTTCTGCTTTAGCAGAATACAGAACAACTTTACTAGATAATTTCAATGACCCAGGTTTTTTAGATTTTGGTATTGGTGCAACTTGGACTCCACTTGAAAATTTAATTGTTGTAATTCATCCTTTAAACTACAATTTTGTTTTTGCTGACAATGATGCAGCTTTCGATTCTTCAGCTGGTGCAAAAATTGTAGCAGATTACACAAGATCTATTGGTGCGGTTAATTTTAAAACTAATTTCTCCACATTCCAGAGTTACAAATCTAGCGACTTATCTAACTGGACGTGGACAAACTCATTTAGCTACACTCTATGGAAAATGATTGGTGTTGGTTTTGATTTTGCATTAAGAAGTAATCAGCAAGAAGCTGCAAACTTTCAAGGTGTAAATTTAGCAGATGCTGACAATAAAATACAAACTTATTATACTTTAGGTTTAAGCTACGCTTTCTAGGCCTGCAAAAAGATTATAAATATTTAAAAGCCTGTTGAGAATTAAATCTCGGCAGGTTTTTTTTATTCTAATTAAACTTCTTCTTTTTGCTTTTCTTTTTAAATAGGCGCTTAATAAACCCGTCTCGTTTAGTCGGTTCACAATCTAAATCTTCTAAAACTTCTTTTGGAGAAGCTTCAAATGAAGCTCTGGTAATTTCATCGTATTGACTTTCTTTATTTAGGTTTTGATAAAACTTAGCAAATATTGGTAAAGCCGAACTAGAACCTTGACCTAAGTTCGTAGATTTAAAACCAATACTATGATTATCATTACCAACCCAGGTGATAGTAACTAAATTTGGTGTTAGTGCCACAAACCACCCATCTTTGTTGTTTTGTGTCGTCCCTGTTTTACCTGCTAAAGCATTATTTAGTCTATATTTATTTCTAAGTCTTGATGCTGTCCCTTTATTTACAGTAGATTTCATCATCTCTAACATTATCTGTCTTGTATAATCACTATAAGCTTTTTCTTTAGAAACTTCGGGTTCAAATGATGCAATTACATTTCCGAATTTATCTTCTATCTTAGTAATATAAAATGGTTTTACTGCTCTACTCTTATTAACATAACTAGCATATGCGCCTGTCAATTCCATTAAATTAATTTCTGAAACTCCTAACGCTATTGAGGGTTTATTAGGTAAAGACTTAGAAACGCCTAGTTTTTTAACCTGATCTAAAACTTTAGGAATACCGACTTTTTCTAAAACTTTTACAGATATAGTATTTACAGAATTACTTAGGGCATTTTCTAAAGTATAATTAATATATGGGTCATCTTCCTTACTGCCAGAATTACTTGGTGTCCAATCTCCATAATTTGTGTATGTTACTTTGTTTATAGAAAAGTATGAACATGGATCTAATCCATCTTCAATAGCTGCTGTGTATACAAAGGGTTTAAAAGTTGAACCAACTTGTCTCTCACTTTGAGAAACATGGTCATATTTAAAGAACCTGTAATCTATACCACCAATGTAGGTTCTTACTGCACCTGTTGAAGGATCTATAGATAACATACCTGTATTTAGAAATTTTAAATAATGTTTTAAACTATCTATTACTGAAACATTTCTGATGGTGTTGCCTTTCCAACCAAATAATTCAACATTACGCTTTATATGTAATGAATCTAGTATTTGTTTCTCTGTTAATCCCTGCTCTTTGTAACTTCTTACTACAGGTAAATTATTTATGGCCGATTTTAGTGTCATTGAATTTTTATTCCAAGGTGAATCTTTGCCATAAGACGTTTCAAAATCATTCTGCAATCTAGTAAGATGCTCTTTCATAGCTTCCTCAGCTAATTGCTGCATGGTATAATCTAAAGTAGTATGCACTACCAAACCATCTTTATAAAGATTATAGGTTTCCCCTTCTGGGGATTTTATAGAATCTAGCAATGCTGACAATTGTTTTTTTACCTCTTCTCTAAAATAAGGAGCTAAACCGACATCGTGATTGAAAGAATGATAGTTTAATTTCAGCTTCTGTTTTGTGTAATATTCCAAAGAGTCTTCTGAAATATAATCGTAGTTAACCATTTGATGCAATACTACATTTCGTCGTTCCTCACTTCGCTTTAAATGCACTCTTGGGTTATAGTATGTATTAGCTTTTAATGTACCAACCAAAGTTGCAGCTTCATTTATTGATATATCTCTTACTGATTTGTTGAAAAATTTAAGGGAAGCACTTTCAATACCATACGTATTATCGGAAAACGGAACTGTATTGAGGTACAGCGTTATGATTTCGTCTTTTGAATAAACTTGTTCAATTCGCTTAGCAATAATGGACTCTTTAAACTTATTGATTAGCATACTAAATACCTCATAATCTTTTCTTCCATAAAGATTTTTTGCCAGCTGAAGTGTAATTGTGCTTCCACCTCCTGCTGTTTTATCCTGAAGAATCAAGTTTTTTACAAAAACGCGGATTAAGCTTATATTATCTATACCATCATGCTCATAGAATCTACTATCTTCTGTAGCAACCAATGCGTCTATAAGATGTTGTGGAAAATCTTCAAACTTTACAGGTTGCCTGTCATAGATATAATATTTACCTATTAACTTTTCATTCTTATCTAATATTTGTGTGGCTTCCTCTTGCTTAATAGAACCTATGTCTTCAATCGTGGGTAATTTTCCAAATAAGCCAAAGTATATACAGAAGTAAAGCCCGATAAGAAATAACAAGACTGTAGTTATTAAAAGAAGTGGCCATTTTATCCATTTCTTTTTTAAAGCTTTTTTAATCCATACTTTAAAACATGATTGGTAAGAATCCATAAGTAGACTTAATTATTCTATATCTTCAACGTCTGGATATAAGAAATGATTGTATGGAAAACGTGTTACATGTATTTCTCTAACCTCTTTATAAACACGTTTTCTAAATTCGTCTAAGTTCTCTTTGTTTAATGCTGAAATGAACAATGCATTTTCTCCTACTCTTGCCATCCAAGTTTTTTCCCATTCTTCAATAGTATAGTTAGCTTTGGTTCGCTCTTCTACCAAATCATCTTCATCAAAAGGTTCTGCTTTATAAGCATCAATCTTATTAAAAACCATAATGGTTGGTTTATCCTTGCTATCTATTTCGTCTAAAATCTGATTTACAGAATCAATATGCTCTTCAAAATTAGAATGTGATATATCGACTACATGAAGTAATAAGTCAGCTTCTCTAACCTCATCGAGTGTGCTTTTAAAAGATTCAACCAACTGTGTTGGTAATTTCCTAATAAACCCAACAGTATCGCTCACTAAAAATGGTAAATTTCCAATTACCACTTTTCTCACAGTAGTATCTAATGTTGCAAAAAGCTTGTTTTCAGCAAATACTTTGCTTTTACTAATCACATTCATCAAAGTAGATTTACCAACATTGGTGTAACCTACTAACGCTACGCGTACCATTTTGCCGCGATTACCGCGTTGTACTGCCATTTGTTTATCAATGGTTTTAATCTTAGCTTTTAGCAATGAAATTTTATCACGTACAATACGTCTATCAGTCTCAATTTCTGTTTCACCTGGTCCACGCATACCAATACCACCTTTTTGTCTTTCGAGGTGTGTCCACATACCTTTCAATCGAGGTAATAAATATTCACATTGTGCAAGTTCTACCTGAGTTCTTGCATAACTTGTTTGTGCACGCTGAGCAAAAATATCTAGAATAAGATTTGTTCTATCCAGAATTTTGCAATTGAGAATTTTACTTATGTTACGCTCTTGCGCAGGTGATAATTCATCATCAAAAATTACGGTTCCGACTTCATTTTCTTTTACAAACTCCATAACATCATTCATCTTACCAGTACCAATAAATGTTTTTGGGTTAGGCATGGCCATTTTTTGAGTGTAACGTTTTATAACTTCGCCACCTGCTGTGTAGGTCAAGAATTCTAATTCATCTAAATACTCTTTAGACTTTTCTTCATCTTGTTCTTGTGTAATCACACCAATTAAAACAACTTTTTCTAATGCAATATCTTTTTTCTCTATCATAAGGTAATTAAAGTGCAAAGTTAAACAAATGCATTATTTAGAATAAGGTTTTAAAATCATATATTTATTGCCATGAGTAATAATGACTATAATGCCTTTACGATTGCATTTTATAATATCGAAAACTTATTTGATATAGAAAATGACCCTCTTACTAATGATGATGATTTTTTACCAACCTCTAGAAAGCGTTGGACACCAAAACGTTATCAAAATAAATTACTGAAACTAGGAACTGTAATTTCAAAAATTGGAGAAGAAAACACAGAGACAGCACCTGTATTAATTGGCTTAGCTGAAGTTGAAAACAGTAAAGTTGTATCTGACTTGGTTCGAAGCAAAAATCTTATTAATGAAGGCTATAGCTATGTGCATTATGATTCTTCTGATGAACGTGGTGTCGATGTTGCTCTTCTCTACAAAAGTGATGTATTTAAAGTTGAAAATTCTGAAACCTTCTCGGTTTACCTTCAAACTGAATTAGGATATCAGGATTACACAAGAGATATTCTTTTAGTACAAGGCAAATTAAATGGAGAAACCATAAATGTGATAGTTAGTCATTGGTCTTCTAGACGCGAGGGTGTAAAAGAAACTGAATACAAAAGGCTGGCAGCGGCTAATGTAGTTAACTCCATTATCAATAAACTAAACACTGAAGAGAAAGATGCTAAGATTATAGTTATGGGAGATTTCAACGATAACCCTAATTGTAACAGTATATTATTAATGGAAAAAGAAAGCAATCTTTACAACCCTTTTAAAACGGTTTGGTCTAGAGATAAAGGGAGTTTAAATCACAATTTTCAATGGAATTTATTTGATCAGATTCTATTTTCTACTAATTTTCTTGACACCAATAATTCTAACTTAGATTTTCATAGTGCAGACGTCTTTAATTCCAAATTTTTAACCCAATATCATGGCAAGTATAAAGGGCAACCTTTTAGAACCTATGTAGGCAAGAAATATAAAGGAGGATATAGTGATCATTTCCCTGTTTATATTCAATTGAAAACTTCTTAAAATCTACTCAGACCATTTTGTCGATTAATACGGTAGTTAATCTATTATAGTATTGTTAATATCTTGTTAATAGTCATTTTTTATATATTCGAGTTCGCATTAAAAAAACGACCAACCAACGTTACTAATGCACATTACAACACATTTTTTTTAGAGCATTAAAAAACCTCTTTATAATCATATGATTACAAGGAGATTAAATAATTTTTAACAAACCGATTAATAATGAAAAAGATTACTCTATTTCTAATCATGCTAGGGTTTTTCCTTACAGCTAGCGCACAATATGATTTCCCTCCGATTGTAGGTCCTACCAATGTAGCCGCAGGAGCACCTGTTACTATTAATCTTAACGATGTAGCTAACACAGCTGGTGTACCAGCATCCTCATCAGGTTCTTATGATACATTTTCTATTACTGCTGATTGGGTAGCTGGAGGAGGAAATCCATTTTCTAGTGAGGCAGACCTTACCATTACAACTACTGCTGGTTCAATTACTATAGATCCAGCGACATCAGGTGGTCAAACCAATGGTAATAATACTACACTTGTTTTTGAAGGGAATCTACCTGACTTATATGACCCAGCAACAGATGGTTTTATGGATTTAGTTCTTAATCAAAGTTGGGCTGGCTCTGACGCAGATTGGTCAAATATTACAATAAGACTATTTGAAGTTCCTACATGTATTGAGCCTTCTGGCATTACATCATCAGGAGTAACAGCTACAGATGCAACTCTAGATTGGACAGCAGGTGATTCTGAAACAGCATGGAATATAGAATACAATAGTGGTATGGATTTTACTCCAGGAAATGGAGAGCAAGAAAATGCCGTGCCTGTAACTGGTTCACCAAATACGACTTTAACAGGACTTACTCCTGCTACAACATATTATGTGTACTACCAATCTAACTGTGGTACTAATGACCTTAGCTTATGGGTTGGACCTTTCATCTTTGCGACTGAGTGTGTTACGTTTACAGCTCCTTACTCAGAAGACTTTGAAAATGCTGGTGCGATTCCATTATGTTGGTCTATGAGCGGTGGAGAAGATTGGTTTTTCGATAATGACGGAGCGGGTGAACATATAGGAGATAACGGAACTATAACTGGCAGTACAGCATCTAACAACTATTTCGCTTGGGCTGATTCATCTGGTGATGAAGGTCCTCGCACATTAACTAGTCCGCTTGTAGATGTTAGTGGCTTAACTACTCCAGCCCTTTCTTTTTACGAAATAAGTGATAACGAAGGTAACGCCAATAGTAACTTAGATGTTGAAGTATGGGATGGTGCTGCGTGGAATAACATGGGTACTTTCAATACAAATACAGTAGGTTGGGAGTTAAAAGTTATCGATATAAGTACACTTACAATTACAGGCGATGTGCAAGTAAGATTTATATTCTCGGAGACTGAAACTGGTGATTTTTATGATGACATCGCAATTGACGATGTTACTTTTGATGAAGCACCAAGTTGTTTCAATCCTTCTTTGCTAACGGCAAATGCGATAACATCAAATACGGCTGAACTTAGTTGGTCTCAAGACGGAGCCGTGTCTTTATGGAATATTGAAATTGTAACCACTGGAACAACACCATCAGGAACACCAACTGCCAGTGATATTTCTAATCCATACACAGCAACTAGCTTAGCTGCAATAACAAGTTACGACTATTATGTACAAGCTAATTGCGGAAGTGAATTAAGCGATTGGGTTGGACCATTTACATTCATAACATTGTGTGATGTTTTTGTACCAGATTACATAGAAAATTTCACAACAGTTACTGGTACAGTTCCTCCTGATTGTTGGGATGAGGCTGATAGTGGTGACGCAATGACTGGCCCTGGTGATTTAGGTGCTGGTTCATGGACTGCAGACGAGTTTCTTAATATCGGTACAGATGATGGAGCATATAAAATTAACCTTTGGTTAGCTAGTAAAAGTGATTGGATTATATCTCCTTTATTTGATTTAACTGGTGGTCCTTTTCAGGTAGAATTTGATTTTGGAATAATGGAATTCGGTAGTGATGATACTGCTGGGACTCTAGGTTCTGATGATACTGTACAATTACTAATGACTAATGATAATGGAGCTACATGGATTACGCTATTAACTTATGATAATACATCTGTCGTTTCACCTGCTGGTGAGCATCCTGTTGTAGATTTAACAGCATATAGTGGACAAATAGTACAATTTGGAATATTAGGGTCTGAAGGTACAGTTGATGATCCAGAAGATAATGATGTCTTTGTAGATAACTTCCGTGTTAGAAATATACCTACATGTGCTGAGCCAACAGATTTAACAGCTACAAATTTAAGCTTAACATCTACAGAAGTAGGCTGGACAGAAGCAGGAACTTCAACATCATGGAATATACAATACGGTGAGGCAGGTTTCGCATTAGGATCTGGAACAATTGAACCTAATGTTACAACTAATCCTTTTGTGTTAACTGGTCTAATGTCGGACACAAGTTATGAGTTCTATGTTCAAGCTATTTGTGGTCCTGGTGATGAGAGTTCATTCGCTGGTCCTTTTCAGTTTTTTACTGGCTATTGTGAATCAATTCCAAGTAGTAATGATGGTGACGGTGTAAATAATGTTACTATTGGTGTAACGGACTTTCCAAGTTTGGGTGATGTAACTTATGAAAACCAAACAACACCAGTCGTTAATGTTTTTCAAGGTATTAATACAACTGTTGAAATAGAATTCGGCCATACATTTACTTATGGTACAAATATTTGGATAGATTTCAATGACGACTTAGTTTTTGACGCTTCAGAAATAGTATTCCAAGGAGAGTCAGCTGGAGGTAATAATCCTCATATATTAGATGCCTCTTTTGTTATGCCTGCAACGGCACCTCTAGGACAACATAGAATGCGTATTGGCAGTGCTGATTTTGGACAAGCAACACCGGATCCTTGTTATAATGGAGCTTGGGGTGTTACTTTAGACTTTACAGTAAATATCCAAGAATTAACCTGTACTTTGCCCGCAGCAGATTACACAGTTGTAGCGGATTGTGAAAATGACCAATTTTTTATAGATGTTAACGTAACTAGTTTAGGTGATGCGACATCTCTTCAAATTTCTAATAATTTCGATACTGCTACGCTACAAGCAACAGCTGTGGATGTTTACCAAGCTGGCCCATATCCATTTGGTAGTACTGTGAAAATATTCGTAACCAATGAACAAGATAACAACTGTGTTATTAGTAGTGAAAACTATGAAGTGTTAGCATGTCCGCCAGCAAATGACGACTGTGCAGGTGCAATTGCTGCAGTTGTTAATGCAAATAGTACCTGTGACGCAACAACACCTGGAACAATATTAGCAGCTACACCTTCTGGAGTTCCTGATGGAAGTTGTACAGGTAGTACAAATGACGATGTATGGTTTACATTTGAAGCCTTAGATGAAATACAAATTATATCAATACTCAATGTTGTTGGTGGAACATTTAATATTGACCATGCAGTTTATGAAGGTTCATGTGGTACATTAACAGAGCTTTATTGCTCTGATGATGATGCTAGTGTTACCCCTTCTTTAGTAGTAGGCAATACGTATTACATTAGAGTATTTAGTGGTGGTAATCAACCTGAGACTTCTACATTCGATCTTTGTATAAGACCTGCACCAACCAACATTATATGTGAAAATGCTGAGAATTTCTGTTCAGTAGGTGGTGCGCTAACTACACCAAATATTATTGGAATTCCGAGTAGTGGACAAGTAGCTTGTTTATTTACCGCACCAAACCCAACTTGGAATATTATTCAAATAGGTGATCCTGGTACAATTGAAATCGAAATAAATCAACAAGATGCTAATGGAAATGGATTGGACGTAGACTTTGTAATTTGGGGACCTTTTGCTTCTGTTGAACAGGCGTGTACAGATATTATCTTGGAAGATTGTCCTACATGTCCTAATAACACCACAAATCCTAATTTCTATCCGTTTGGTAATATTGTAGATTGTAGCTATTCCGCATCTTCAGTAGAAAACCTTACTATTAATAATGCTCAAGCTGATGAAATATATATGTTATTGGTAACTAATTTCAATGGAAGTGCTGGTGATATAACTATTGAGCAAACTAATGTAGGAGGAACAGATAATGGTACTATTGACGCAGAAATATCTGCTGAAATTGTAAGTAATGAAGTTGTTTTTGTAGATACTGATTCTGATCCTGGCACTCCAGTAGAAGCGAATGTATGTGGTTTTGACACTGTTACAATTGAAACCAACTCACCATTTGCAGACGAATTTGTTTGGTACAAAAATGGTTTTGTGATGACTGATGAAACATCTTCTACACTAGTAGTAACTGAATCAGACAATTACCAAGTTCAAGCATTTGACAACCAATGTGGTTCAGAAGCTTTTTCTCAAATCGTAATTGTAAACCTTTATGATGATGCAGGCTCTATTGACCCGCAAAATATAACTGCATGTGATAGCCCTGTTAGTCCTGGAACTGCTGATTTCGATTTAGATGCTTTATCAACTTCCCTTGGTTTAGTTGATGGATTTACAATCAGTTATTACACTAGTATGGCAGATGCAAATCAGGCAATGAACCCAGTGGCTTCACCTTACAACTCTACTGGTGAAACATTAATTATCAGAGTAGAAGATACTGATGCCGCTACTAACGGATTCTTAGGTTGCCGCCAGTTATCTCAAGTAGAACTTGTTGTAAACCCTGTACCTGTAATCAATCAACCAGCTGATTTTATAGTTTGTGATGATATTGATGGCAATGTTGATGGTGTTACCGCTTTTGATTTAACTTCAATTGATGATGAAGTAAATACAGAAGCTGATGTAGTAATTACTTACCACACTTCGCAAGAAGACGCAGATAGTGGAATTGGAGCTTTAACTAGTCCTTATTCAAGTGCAGGTGAGACGATTTATGTAAGGGCAGAAAACACTATAACGAGTTGTTACGACACAACATCATTTAACCTAGAGGTAAATATCGTTCCATTAGCAACTTTTGATCCAATTTACGATTACGAAGTTTGTCCTAATGCAACAGTACCTGTAGAAATAGGGCTAATCCCAACAAACTTTACAGCTGATCAAGTGACAGTGAGATGGTTCTTAGATGACGTACTTATTTCAGGTGGAAACGGATTAACTTTATCTTCAGTGCTTGTCCAAGGTGAGTATAGAGCTGAGATAATATTCAATGATTCTGGTTGTGTAAATAATACGCTTTCAGCTACAGTTAGTGAATTAGATACTTGTGTAATTCCAGAAGGTATATCACCAAATGGAGATGGCTTTAATGATATCTTCGACCTAAGTAGTTATGACGTTTCCAAATTAGAGATATTTAATAGAAATGGTACACTAGTGTATTCTAAGACTGATTATACCAATGAATGGGTAGGACAAACCAATGATGGTGAAGAACTTCCAGTAGGAACTTATTTCTACACCATGGAATATGAAGGCGGTACAAAAATGCGTAGTTCTTGGGTATACATTAACAAATAAATCGACTAACTGAATCAACTTAAATTATAATATGAAAAAACTCTCTATTATAGCGGTCTTGCTCTTGGCATTTCAAATGCATGGGCAACAAGACCCTCAGTACACACAGTACATGTATAATATGAATATCATTAATCCGGCTTATGCTGGTTCACGAGAGAATCTATCTTTCGGATTATTATACAGAACGCAATGGGCAGGAATTGATGGTGCGCCTCAGACAGGAACATTTTTTGGACACTCTCCTATTGGTAATAACTTAGGATTAGGCTTGTCTGTTATTGCAGATCAAATTGGCCCAGTTAAAGAGACAAATGTTTACGCAGACGTTTCTTACACCTTAAAATTAGGCGGTGGACATAATTTGGCATTTGGTGTCAAAGCTGGTGCTACATTTCATGATATCGGTCTAAGTACCTTAGATGTTATTGACCAAAACGATCCATTTTTTGATGAAAATATAAATGAAACAACACCCAATATTGGAGCCGGTTTCTTTTATTACACTGATAACTATTATCTATCATTGTCTGTACCTAATTTATTATCCTCTGTGCATTTAGATGCTAATGGTTTTAAAATAGGTTCAGAAACTCAACATTACTTTTTGACTGGTGGTTATGTTTTTGATTTGTCACCGAATACGGAATTAAAACCTTCGTTTATGGTTAAATCTTCTTTTGATGCACCAACATCTTTTGATGTTAATGTTAATGCGCGATTCTATAAGAAATTTGAAATCGGAGCTTCATATAGATTAGATGATTCTTTTTCAGGGTTAATCAACTTTGCTCTTACACCTTCTCTTAGAATTGGATATGCTTATGATGCTATATCATCAGATATCAAAGCATATGCACCTGCATCTCATGAGGTGATGTTGTTATTTGATCTCAATTTTCCAAAACGTGTTTCTCGTTCACCAAGATACTTTTAATCAGTTAAGCTAAACAATTATGAAAAACTTTAAAACATTATTATTTATTACGTTGATGAGTGGTTTTTGCTTAACTGCTCAGAATAAAGCTACTAAAAAAGCAGACAAACATTTTGCCAGATTTGAATTTGTAGATGCGGCAGAAAGCTACAATAAACTTATTGAAAATGGTAAAGGCGATGCATACGTTTACAGTCAACTTGCTGAAAGTTACTACAATATTTTCAATACGGTTGAAGCCGAACGCTGGTATGCTAAAGCACTAGAGACTTCTGATAACCCAGAAATGATTTATAAGTATTCTCAAATGCTTAAAGCCAACGGTAAGTATGAAGAGTCTAACCAACAAATGGATCGATTTGCAACTATGCGTCCTTCAGACGATAGAGCTACCGCATTCAGAAAAAACCCTGATTACCTTCCTAAAATTTTAGAGCAAGGTAAAAAGTTTAATTTGCAGAATGCGAATTTCAACTCTGAACAATCAGATTTTGGAGGTACAACAAATGACGGAAAATTATATATTACCTCTGGTCGTAATGATAGTCGTAAAACCTATGGTTGGAATGAACAACCTTTTTTAGATATCTATTCAATGACTAAAAATTCAGATGGTTCTTACCAAGAAGCTACACTGGCAAACGATAAAATTAACACACGTTTTCATGAAGGTTTAGTATCCTTTACACCAGACGGAAGTACGATGTATTTTTCTAGAGAAAGCTATTTTGAAAAAGCTTATCAGAAAGACTCTTTAAGCAAAGTACGTTATAGTCAGTTATATCTTTTTAAAGCTACTAAATTAGGTGATGATTGGGATACAGTAGAAAGTTTGTCTATTAATAGTGAAAACTATTCAGTTAAAAATCCGTCTGTTAGTGCGGATGGTTCCACATTATATTTTGCTTCTAACATGCCAGGTGGTTATGGTGATTTTGATATTTACAAAGCACCTATAAATAAAGATGGAACGATAGGTGAGCCTCAAAATTTAGGTCAAAAAGTTAATACTGAGGGGCAGGAAATGTTTCCTTACATCAGCAGTACAAATATGCTTTATTTCTCTTCCAACGGTCATTTAGGACTTGGTGGAATGGATGTATTCTACACTAGAGAAATTGACGGTAAAATGGCACCAATACGAAATGTTGGTATTCCTATAAATAGTAATGCCGATGATATTGCCTTTACTATTAACGAAGAAGATGAATCTGGTTTTGTATCGTCAAATAGAGATGGTGGAAAAGGTAGTGATGATGTTTATGCCTTTAAAAAATTACAACCACTTTGTGATGTTTTAATCAGCGCAACAGTTTTAGATGATAAAACACGTGAGCCAATTAGTGGAGCTTCAGTATCGTTATTCGATTCAGAAGGTAATAGTGTCGTTTCAAAAACAACTAATGCTGAAGGTGTTGCCGAATTTATTGTTGAATGTGAAGAAGATACCGAATTAGAAGTAATAATGGATGGTTTCAACAGCAAGAGAGTACCTGTTAAAGGATCTAGCGAAGAAGAGAATAATATTCAGATTTCTTTAGATCCAATAGAAAAATTAATTGTTGCTGAAAAAATTAATTTAGCACCAATTTTCTTTGAGTTCGATAAATCTAATATCACTGATCAAGCAGCATTTGAATTAGATAAACTGGTTCAGATTATGAAAAAATATCCTGAAATGATTATTGTTGCTAATTCACACACAGATGAAAGAGGACCAGAATCTTATAACGCAAGTCTTTCTGATCGTAGAGCTAAAACTACGATTCAGTATGTGATTTCCCAAGGTATTGATGAATCTCGTATATCAGGATCTGGTAAAGGTGAATCAGAGCCTCGCATAGATTGTTCTAGTGGTTGTACAAAAGATCAGCATGCAGAAAACAGACGTTCAGAGTTTATTATTGTGAGTGGTGGTCCACAGGCACAATAAATAAATTGATGATTATATAGTTAAAAAGGCTCTGAAAATTCAGAGCCTTTTTAATTTATCTTAGTGGAAATCCTTTAGCAGCCCACCAAGGATGAATTTCTATAGCTAACCGACCAGCTTTTACCATTGGGTCAGAATTAGCTAAACTATCAGCCATTTCTAGAGTTGGTACATTATAAATTGTAATGCCTCTTATATCACCATCGTCACCGAAAGGACCAGAAATATCAGCATAACCTAAATCATACATCTTTCCTAAATGCGCTAAGTGTTCTTTTTGTAAAACTGCAGCTTCTTCTTCATTTTGAGTTCGTATTGATCCTCTTTTAAGAAATGCAATAAAATACTGTTGCATTAATATTGTGTCTTGCGTTTTCTCATCTACATAGTCAAAAATTTGATATCCTTTAGATGTTAATTTAGCTTTAAGCTCTGCGGTAGATTGCTCTTTAACAACTTCATTTGTAGACTCCACTTTGACCGTTTTATTTTCTGTTAAGTCTGTTTCGACATTAGAATCATTTTTACACGATAGAAAACCTAATACAATTATAAATAATAGAATTGATTTTTTCATTTTTTCCAAGTTTTATAAGGTTGTTTACTTAATACTGCATTGTAATATTTTATGTCACCCGTTACTTCTTTGCCCAACCAATTAGGCTTTTCGTAATATTCGTTTTCAGAATCTAGTTCAACTTCAGCAATAATTAAACCCTTGTTATCACCATGAAATTCATCAACTTCAAAGATGTGATTACCACATTTAATTTCGTACCGTGTTTTATCAATAATACCCTTTTCACATAATTTCAAAAGCGATTCAGCTTCTGTATTAGATATTTCCTTTTCCCATTCAAAACGAGATAACCCATCTTTTGTTGATTTTCCTTTAATAGTTAAGTAGCCTTTATCTTTTTTAATCCTTACTCTTACGGCACGCTTTTTATGGCTATTTAAAAACCCTTGCTTAATACTATAACTATTAATTGCTTCTTTTTTAAAAGCTTCTGAAATAACTAAAAATTTACGTTCTATTTCTATCATATTTACTTCCCGTGAAACGGGAATATTATTTAAAATTTAAATATTCAATTTGCTTATTATGAGATTTACTCAAAAATACAAGGGCACAAATCGCACCAATAGTTGCATAAAGCATGTCGGACTGTGTGTCCCAAATATAACCTTGGGTACCTAAAAAAGCATCTCCACCATCTCCAGTTCCTAATGAAACTGCCCACTCAATAAACTCATAAGTAACACTAATTGCCATTGCAACACAAACCACAATAAAATTGAGCCAAGACGTCTTATTGACCACATTTTGACGAATTAATATTTCTCTCGTAATCATTGCTGGTACAAATCCTTGTGCAAAATGCCCAACCTTGTCATAATTATTTCTGGTCTGATTAAAAGTCTCTTGAATCCAATCAAATAAAGGTACCTCTGCGTAGGTGTAATGACCACCAATAATCAAAATAACACAGTGAATGAAAACAAGTACATACACAAAATTTGTAAATCTAAATTTGTGAAACGTCGCAATAAGAATTACAATACCTATAATGGCCGGCAAAACTTCTAAGAACCAAGTAAAATATTCATAAGGATTAATTGCAGACCAAATCAATAATAATAGTACTAATACTAAAAGTGTGTATATAAGTTTCATGCTTAAAGCTACAATTAAATCAAAGATATTATAAATTTGCTTTATGTCGAATGCACCTATTAATAGAAAGATTATACATGTAGATATGGATGCATTTTATGCCTCTGTAGCACAAATGGATAATCCTGAATTGAGAGGAAAAGCAATAGCTGTTGGAGGTGGAGGTGCTAGAGGTGTTATTAGTGCTGCCAGTTATGAAGCTAGAAAATTTGGAGTGAAAAGTGCCATGTCTGGTCGCTTGGCCATAAAACTTTGCCCAGAATTAATTTTTGTTAGAACAGATTTTGATCGCTACAAAGAAATTTCTAACCGCATACGAAAGATTTTTTTTGACTATACAGACTTAGTCGAACCTCTGTCCTTAGATGAAGCTTATTTAGATGTTACTGAAAACAAAAAGGGACTTCCTAGCGCTACTTTAATTGCTCAAGAGATACGACAACGCATTTTTAACGAAGTGGGCTTAACAGCTTCCGCAGGCATCTCAATTAATAAGTTTATTGCTAAAGTTGCAAGTGACATTAACAAACCTAATGGCCAAAAAACAATAAATCCTGAGGATGTTATTCAATTTTTAGAAGATTTAGACATTAGAAAGTTTTATGGTGTTGGTAAAGTGACAGCAGAAAAGATGTATCAAAAAGGCATTTTTACTGGAAAAGATTTAAAGTCTAAAACACTTGAATACTTGGATGAAAACTTTGGGAAATCTGGTCGTTATTACTATCATGTGGTACGTGGAATCCATAACAGTGAAGTAAAACCCAATCGTATTAGAAAGTCTTTGGCTGCTGAACGAACATTTAGCGAAAATCTATCCTCAGAAATTTTTATGCTCGAAAAATTAGAGCATATTGCTGAAGAGGTTTCAAAACGTTTGAGCAAAAGCAAGGTCTCAGGAAAAACCATAACACTTAAAATAAAATATAGCGACTTTACATTACAAACGCGTAGCAAAACATTACCATATTACATGAGCGAAAAAGCTATTATTCTTGAAACTGCAAAAGATCTATTATATCAGGATAAGATGAATAATTCTGTAAGGCTATTAGGTATTTCATTATCTAATTTGAATACAGAGCCAAAGAAACCAAAAGCTAAATTAGAAGAAAAAAAATCTGTTAGTGTTCAGTTAAAATTTGAATTTTAATGGTCTGATTTATTTAAGTTTATAACTCTAACTAAAACCCCCAGAAATGAAACTTCAAAATTTATTACTCTTCGTCTTTTTCATTTTTGTAATTCATTCTTGTAAAGAGAAAGAAGAAACTACAACAGAATTGAACGAAATTAAAAAAGACGAGGAACATAAAGAAGGGGTTCAACCTTTTGCTGAACACATCTTTTCTCGGTTTACTAATGTTAGAGATTTTACGATGAATACAGAACAGAATGAAGCTTATTTCTCTTTACAAAGTCCAGCTAGAGAGCTTTCTGTAATCATGAAAATTGAAAAGAAAAATGATGTTTGGCAAGAGCCTCAAATAAGTAGTTTTTCAGGACGATATACAGATTTAGAACCTTTTTTGTCTCCAGATAATTTAAAACTCTATTTTGTTTCAAATAGACCTATTTCAGCAGATAGTACAAATATAAAGGATATGGATATTTGGTATGTAGAACGCGAAACCAAAATGGCTAAATGGTCTGAACCAAAAAATATTGGTGCACCTATAAATACAATAGCTGATGAGTTTTATCCAGCAGTAGCTAGTAATAAAAACTTATACTATACCACCATAAAAAAGGAATTAGAATCAGCTGACGATATTTTTATGAGTAAATGGGAAAACAACAGGTATTCTGAACCAAAACTTTTAGGCGAAGGAGTAAATACAAAAGGGGCCGAATTTAATGCGTTTATTGCTCCTGACGAATCTTATATCATTTTTGGTGGTTGGCAACGCACAGACGGTATTGGAGCTGGTGATTTATATATCAGTAGAAATATAAATGGAGAATGGGCTACAGCTGAAAATTTAGGTGAAAAGATTAACTCCAAACAAACAGACTTCTGCCCTTTTGTAAATAATAATATACTTTATTTTACCAGCCGAAGAAGTAGTGTTGAATTAAAAGAAGGTGGTTTTTCTAGTGCGGAAGAATTATTCTCAGAGATTAATAAATATGATAATGGTACTAGCAGAATTTATCAGATAGATTTTAATACCTTTTTAAATCAATGATAATTAGAATTAATAATATTGAGCTAAACAAATACGAATTACTTCATTTAATCAATAGTGGAAAAAGCCTTAGTGCCATAAAGCTGGTTAAGGATAAAACCAATATGGGACTTAAAGAATGTAAAGATGTTATAGATAATTTGATTGAAAATCCTAATTTTTATGATGGAAAAGATTATATACCAGAAACGAAAATCTTAAAAGCTTATAATAAACCCATAAAGCAGCGCTCAAAAAGAGGAAGCCATATTATAAAAAGTAATAACTCTAATTATAAGAATTACGTAATCATATTTTTGCTGCTTTGCATTGTTATTCTGGTTTATATGTATAATACCAAGTAATCTAAAAAACATTGAAAAAATTATTTTACATAAAAAAAATACTGGAAAATGGTAAAATACCCTCGTATTTAATCATTGTGGTTTTTGTTTTTGTATTGGCAATACTTCAAGATTACATATACAGCAGAATACAAGGAACGGGCTTTTATTTGTCAGAGTCATTTCTTTATAATACGTTTTGGACGTTTTTCATTCCTTTAACCGTTTTTATAAATAGGTTAATAAAAATTATTAATCCTAATAGAGAATATAGGAGACTAGTCTATAATTTAGGAATTGGAATAACTTTTAGTTTTCTACATTTAGTTTTATTTACCTTTTTATTTGTCTTTGTTAGTTCTTTGATATTTACTCCAGCACATCGTTTTTCAAATATTTTTAATTCTGCTTTATCAAATCAATTTTATATTGCTTTATTATGGTATGTGATTTTTCCTTTTGTTTATATTTCATTACGTAAAACAACTGAAGAAGCTACTCCTTATTCAGAAAAAATAAAATTCAAAATAGGCTCAAAAATTATTACTGTTCTAACTTCTTCTATTCAATTAATTTCAACCGAGAAACCGTATTCGGTTGTTCACACAAATGATAAAAAAATTTTAGACAGCAAAAGCTTAAAGGAATTTGGAAACAAACTTGATCCAAGTATTTTTTTAAGAGTTCATCGTTCTTTTATCATAAATTCTACATTCATAAAAGAACTAAAATCAAGAAATAATGGTGATTATGAAGCACTACTTCAAAACGATGAAGTTATTCGTTTAAGTAGACATTACAGAGATAATTGGCATCAACTACTCCACTGAATCTATTTTTAACTCCACTTGGGTAATTCCCTGTAAAATATAGAATAATCCATTTTACAAATTGCTACATTTATTGAAAACTATCAAAATGTTACGAGTTTTAAAAAGAGGTTTTCTATGCTTAATATGTATGCAGTTAATTAGTTGTAATGGGCAAACCAACTTAGTGCAAAGAAATAAATTAAGCGAGGATTTTGATCAATCCCCACCATTTAATTACAAAATGCCTAAAAAATTGTCATCGAAAGATACAAGTCCTGCATTTAAACAAGATGGACAGAAAATTCTACTTACGGGAACAGTTTATCAAAGAGACGGAAAAACACCAGCGCCAAATGTAATTCTTTATTATTACCAGACTAACACGAATGGTGTTTATGCTACAAAAGAAAGCGAAGAAAGAAATATGCCAAAAAATAAGTTAGGTCAAACTCATGGTTACATTAGGGGTTGGCTAAAAACAAATAAACATGGTAATTATTCCATTTATACAATAAAACCAGGTACTTATCCAAGTAGAACTGAAGCCGCACATGTGCATATAACCATCAAAGACAAGCTTGTAAAAAAACCATATTATATTGATGATTTTGTGTTTGATAACGACCCACTTTTAACTACCAAGAAAAGAATAAAAATGAAGAATCGTGGAGGAAGTGGTGTTATTCGTTTTGTTCAGAAAGATAATCTGTGGGTTGGGGAACGAGATATTGTCTTAGGTTTAAATATTCGAGATTATCCTAAGCAAAATACTAACCTACTTAATTCAGGAAAAAATATTGGAGAAGATATTATTTCCTTTACACCATTTCATGCTTATGGTGAAGACAAAGGTTCAAAAACATGTCCTATTTGTAAATATGGTTGGTTTCATGGTATTCTATACTTTGTAGGTAATAATCCTAATTGGGACGAAATCAAAAAATGGTTGGTTTTTTTAGATAAAGAAAGTATTAAAAGAGATGAATATTTAAAGGTTTACTTTGTTTATGGTAATGAAACTAATTATGATAAAACCAGAAGAATGAAAGAATTAGAGAGAATTGGTACTAATCTTAATTTAGTGAAAACTGCTTTGACTTTTATACCTTCATTTTCAGATAAGGATTCAGAAGTACATTTAAACAAGATAAATCAAAATGTAGAAAACACAATTATTATTTATAAAAGAAGTAACGTTATTGATAAATACATTAATCTTAAACCAAATCAGAAAAATTTCAAAAAAATAACTGAACGACTAGATAAAACTTCTAATAAGTATTTCAAACTATCAAAATTAAAACAGGAATAAAGTCGTTATATATTCTTAGAAGCTACAACTCTCAATTTCAGTAACTCGCAATGTATTTACCATACCTTTATCCTGTATCGGCATTGCTGCTAAACTAATAAGCATATCGCCTACTTCTAAATAACCTTTTTTACATGCAATGGCATTCACATCTTCAATCGTTTCATCAGTACTTACAAACCTATCATAGTAAAAAGCAGTAACACCCCAAAGTAAGCTTAGTTGTGTTAAAATTAGCCTATTAGACGTAAATACTAAAATATGTGCTGAAGGTCTCCATGCTGAGATCTGAAATGCTGTATAACCACTATTAGTTAATGTAGAAATAGCTTTAGCATTAATTTCGTTTGCCATGTTTGCTGCATGGTAACAAATCGCTTTTGTAATATATCTTTTAGTACGAATATGAGGCGGAGATTGTGGTACTTCAATTAATGGTGATTCCTCTACACTGCGAATAATATTTGCCATTTGTCTAATAACTTGCACAGGATATTGCCCCACTGAGGTTTCGCCAGATAACATTACAGCATCTGCACCATCCATAACAGAATTTGCCACATCATTTACCTCAGCACGTGTAGGTGTGAGACTGGTAATCATAGTTTCCATCATTTGGGTTGCTATAATTACAGGTATTCTTGCGCGTTTGGCCCTTAATACTAATTGCTTTTGTATTAATGGCACTTCTTCTGCTGGTATTTCAACACCTAAATCACCACGAGCTACCATTAACCCATCACAATAGGCAACAATTTTATCAATATTCTCTACGGCTTCAGGTTTTTCTATCTTGGCTATGATAGGAATTTTATGATCACTGTGCTCATTAATTAAATTTTCCAATTGCATTAAATCTTCTGCATGTCTTACAAAAGACAAAGCTATCCAATCTACTTTTTGTCCTATGGCAAAAATGGCATCTTCAATATCTTTTTCGGTTAATGCTGGTTGCGAAATATTTGTATTAGGTAAGTTGACTCCTTTCTTAGACTTTAAAGGTCCTCCTTGTATTACCTTTGCTTTTACTTCCGTTTTCTTGTCTGTAGAAACGACTTCAAAAATTAATTTTCCATCATCTAACAAAATACGCTCTCCTGGTTTAGCGTCTTGCGGAAAATTATCATAGGTCATGTAAACGCGCTCTTTTGTGCCTTCAAAACGTTTACCAGTAGCGAAAATAATTTCATCTCCCTCGTTTACAATTACCTCTCCTTTCATCATTCCAACACGCAATTTAGGGCCTTGTAAATCACCTAAAATAGAAGCATTGTAGCCAAACTCTTCATTGAGTTCTCTAATCATTTTTATACGCTCTTCAACGTCTTTATAATCCGCATGCGAAAAGTTGATTCTAAATACATTGGCTCCTTCATCTAACATCGCTTTTAACACTTCTTTTGTGCTTGTTGCTGGGCCTAAAGTGGCTACTATTTTTGTTTTTTTATTTGACATCAAATTAGAAAATTAAATGATCTTTCGATTTTATTTTTAACGGATCTACCGTGTAACTAGTAATAATTTGAGGAATAGAATGTAGTTTGTTCAAAATTAATCGCTCACTAACATTCTTAATTTCATCAGAAATCTTAATGAAATAATCAACATTTTTATACTCTGAAATTAAGTTGAACGTTTTAAGCACTTTATGATTAGTTTCAAATAAAGTTCCTGTGCTGTACAAACCATCTTCTTCTTTTTTACAAACATTAGATATTAGATTCCATCTCACATATTCCAATTCGTTTTCCCATTCAAAAATGCTGTAAGATGATTTTAAATATTTAAAATCTAAATCTTCTACTTTACGCTTTAGGTTTAAGTCTAAATTCTTATTAAGTAAATAGGCCAAACGATAATCTTCTAGCCCACAATGAATCGCAATGAGTTTGTAGGTATCGTCATAAAAATCATCAACCTGAAGTTTGTGTAAAGCCATATAATTACAACTTTGAATGGTAAATATAGTATAATAAAAGCTTAGTTTTATTAAGATTTGGTTAATCTTAACCCTTAAAATTTACGAAAACGTTATCGTGGAACAGAATTAGTAAAGACAGGTTAAATAAGCTTGGTGATTTGATTCTGAAAGGCAAAAAATGCACGTTTAGAAGCTTTTTCCTCGGCTTTCTTTTTTGAAGTTGCTCTTGCTTTAGATACTACTTTTTCATTAATACTGAGTTTAACCGAAAAGTGTTTTAGTTCATCTTTACCTGTGTCTTCATAGACTTCATAATCAAATGTATTCTTTTCTTTCTGACACCACTCTATGAGCAAACTTTTATAGCTAATTACTTTACCTTCTAAGGTTTCTATATCAACATAAGGATTAATAACACGTCTATAAATAAATTTTTCACAAGTTTTATAGCCTTTATCTAAATAAATAGCACCAACTAGAGCTTCAAAAAGGTTACCATGAATATTACTTCCAAAATTTGATTTAGGAATTCTGCTCTGAACCAAATCAATAAGACTCAAATCTTTTCCTAACTCATTAAGATGCTCTCTGCTTACTACTTTAGAGCGCATTTTAGTAAGATAGCCTTCATCACCATGCGGCACTTTTTCAAATAAATATGCAGCAATAACTGAGCTTAGCATAGCGTCGCCTACAAATTCTAAACGTTCGTAATTAATGGCATTCCCTTTTTTGTCCCTGATGTTCATAGAACGATGGGTAAATGCCTTTAAGTAAAGAGGTTTTGATTTTGGCTTAAACCCAAGGATAACTTTCAGTTTTAAAAAAAAATTCCCGTCTTCTTCAGAACGGGAATTTTTCAATATGTTACGAATGATGCTCATTCGGGATTTAATCTAATTTTTTAAATAATACACAAGCGTTGTGACCGCCAAATCCAAATGTATTACTCATTGCGACTTTAATATCTCGTTTCTGAGCTTTATTGAGTGTTAAATTTAATTCTGGGTCTATGTTTTCATCAACCGTTTGGTGGTTTATTGTTGGAGGTACAATACCATGCTCCATGGCCAAAATTGAAGCAATAGCCTCAATAGCTCCAGCAGCACCCAACAAGTGACCTGTCATAGATTTTGTTGAATTAATGTTTATGTTTTTAGCATGACTGCCAAATACTTCTGATATAGCTTTTAACTCAGCAACATCACCTAATGGTGTCGATGTACCGTGTGTATTAATATGATCTACATCTTCAGGATTTAAACCAGCATTTTCTAAACAATTTTTCATTACCGCAATGACACCTATACCTTCTGGATGTGGTGCCGTCATATGATAAGCGTCAGAAGACAAACCTCCACCTACAACTTCTGCGTAGATTTTAGCTCCTCTTGCTTTGGCATGCTCATACTCTTCTAAAACAATCGCTCCTGCTCCTTCTCCTAATACAAAACCATCTCTGGTGGCATCAAAAGGTCTGGAAGCAGTTTTTGGATCATCATTTCGAGTACTCATTGCATGCATAGCATTAAATCCTCCCATACCTGCAATAGTAACCGCAGCTTCACTTCCGCCAGTGATTACAACATCACAAGTGCCTAAACGAATAGTGTTTAGAGCATCGATCATTGAATTTGCAGAGGATGCACAAGCAGAAACTGTGGTATAGTTAGGACCCATGAAACCATATTTTATAGATATGTTTCCTGGTGCTATATCAGCAATCATTTTTGGAATGAATCTCGGATTAAATCGAGGTGTTCCGTCACCAGCAGCATAGTTTAACACTTCTTCTTGAAATGTTTCTAAACCACCAATACCTGCTCCCCAAATTACTCCAACTCTTAATTTGTTTATAGCATTTAGATCTAGTTTTGAGTCTGCAATTGCTTCATCCGAAGCAACCATTGCATACTGTGAAAACTTATCCATTTGTCGCGCCAACTTTTTATCAATAAAGTCAGTGACTTCAAAGTTTTTTATTTCACAAGCGAACTGCGTCTTGAACTTTTCAGCATCAAAATGTGTAATTGGTGCGGCACCACTTTTGCCATTAATAAGCGCATTCCAATATTCATCTTTGGTATTGCCTATTGGCGTAAGTGCACCTAAACCAGTAACTACGACTCGCTTTAATTCCATAAAAGTGAAGTTATTATTTTGCTTCTTCTATGTAAGAAATAGCTTGACCAACTGTTGCAATGTTCTCAGCTTGATCGTCTGGGATTTGAATATCAAATTCCTTTTCAAATTCCATTATTAATTCAACAGTATCTAATGAATCCGCTCCTAAATCGTTAGTGAAGCTCGCTTCAGTTACAACTTCGTTTTCATCAACACCTAATTTATCTACGATAATCGCTTTTACTCGTGATGCAATGTCTGACATAATTTTTTAATTTTAAGTTTTAATTAGATGGCAAAAATAAAAAACTTTATTTTAATAATCACCTTTACCGATAAAATGTGCTTTTAATTTACTAAAATAAATATAAGTCTTTTGGTTTTGCCCTAATTGTTAATTATTATTCTTTTTTTTGTTTGAATAATATAACATTGATAGCTTGTAAATGAAACGTGTGGTAATTTTTGCGTCCGGAAGTGGGAGTAATGCTGAAAATTTGATAAAGTTTTTTCACAACAGCGATAATGCGTCTGTTATTCAGGTATTAACTAACAATCCTCATGCCAAAGTATTGGATCGTTGTAAAAAACTGAATATTAGCGCCTTATCTTTTAATAGAATCGCTTTTTCAAAATCTGAAGACGTTTTAAATATTTTAAAAGCTTCTCGACCAGACCTAATTGTACTAGCAGGTTTTCTTTGGAAATTTCCTGAGTTTATACTAAAAGAATTTGAAAACAAAGTTATAAACATTCATCCCGCTTTATTACCGAAATATGGTGGAAAAGGTATGTATGGTATGCATGTTCATGAAGCTGTAGTTGCAAATAAAGAAACTGAAACTGGGATTACAATCCATTATGTGAATGAGAATTATGATGAAGGAGCTATTATTTTTCAGACCAAATGTGATGTTTTACCATCGGATTCTGCCGAAGATGTCGCTGGGAAGATTCATTTGTTAGAGATGGAACATTTTCCGAAGGTGGTTGATAGATTATTAAAGTAATTAGTAATGTATTCTAAAAACATAAAAGGTAAGTTTAATGTTATTGAAAGCTTTGCTATTAGATCAAAAGACGAATTTTATTTAATAGGAAGTCTTACTGAGGGAGAAATTCAAAAAGAATGGTTTGTGAATGTTGTATTGAATAGCTCACTATCTTTAACTTTGAGAATCTTTAATATTGATGAAATAGAAATTTCTGGGGAAGAAGAAAAATATAAACTTTTGTCTATTTCTGGAGATAATGAAACTTTAGATATATTACTTGGTCTTAACATTGGTAATGAAGATGTTAATATAACATTAGAAGGAAGCGATTAATAAGATTCCTGCCTTCGCAGGAAGTAAACATGAGTAAAAAAAAGAAAAAATATTACACCGTTTGGAAAGGTCACAAAACCGGAGTGTTTGAAAAATGGGATGACTGTAAAGCTCAAATAAAAGATTTTAAAGGAGCACAATATAAATCGTTTTCAACTTTTGAAGCTGCAAAAAAAGCACTGAAAGGAAACTATAAAGATTATGTAGGAAAATCTAAATCCTTTAAAAGCGCACTTACCGAAGCACAACTCAAAAAAATAGGAAAGCCTAACTATAATTCTATTTCTGTAGATGCCGCATCAAGTGGAAATCCTGGTAAAATGGAATATAGAGGAGTTGATACAAAAACAAAAAAGCAACTTTTTATTCAGGGTCCTTTTGAAGAAGGAACGAATAACATTGGTGAATTCTTAGCCTTGGTACATGGCCTAGCTTTTTTAAAACAGCATAAAAGTGATCGTATTATGTACACAGACTCTAAAACAGCAATGAGTTGGGTTAGAAAAAAGATGTGCAACTCTAAGCTAGAGCGAAATGAAAAAAACAAACCTGTTTATGATTTGATAGATCGTGCTATACAATGGCTAAAAACAAATGAATATTCTACAACTATTGTAAAGTGGGAAACAAAAGCTTGGGGAGAAATTCCTGCAGATTTTGGGAGAAAATAATATGCATTTAAAAGGCGAAAATCCCTGTTTCAAAAGGAATATATTTTATGTACTTTTGCACCTTAATTTAAACTTAGGTAATGAGTAAATTAGTGATTGTTGGTACTGTAGCTTTTGACGCTATTGAAACACCCTTTGGTAAAACCGACAAAATTCTAGGAGGTGCAGGTACTTTCATAGGTTTAGCAGCTTCTAATTTTAATGTAGACTCCGCAGTAGTATCCGTTGTGGGTGGAGATTTTCCTCAAGAATACTTAGACTTAATGTCTGATAAAAACATTGATGTTTCTGGTATTGAAATTGTAAAAGACGGTAAAACCTTCTTTTGGAGTGGTAAATATCATAACGATATGAACTCTCGCGACACCTTAGCTACTGAACTAAATGTACTCGCAGATTTTGAACCTGTGGTTCCTGAAAGTTATAAAGATGCTGAAGTTGTAATGTTAGGAAATTTGCATCCTTTAACCCAAATGAGTGTTTTAAACCAAATGTCTAAAAAACCCAAGCTGGTTATTCTAGATACTATGAATTTTTGGATGGATTGTGCCCTAGAGGATTTACACAATACTATTAAGCATATAGATGTCATTACTATAAACGACGAAGAGGCTAGGCAATTAACTGGAGAATATTCATTAGTTGTTGCAGCAAGAAAGATTCACAACATGGGTCCAAAATATGTAGTAATTAAAAAAGGAGAACACGGAGCTTTGTTGTTTCACGACGATAATGTGTTTTATGCTCCGGCTTTGCCTTTAGAAGAGGTATTTGATCCAACTGGCGCTGGTGATACTTTTGCTGGTGGTTTTGCAGGTTATTTAGCGAAAACTGGTGATTTTTCTTTTGAAAATATGAAGACTGCTGTTATCTATGGTTCTACATTAGCATCTTTCTGTGTAGAAAAATTTGGCACTGAGCGCATGCAAAATTTAACAGATAAAGAAGTTTATAAACGTTTAGACCAGTTTAAGAGTCTAACACAATTTGATATAGAATTAACTTAAACCGACGCGCTCTAAATTGAGCGCGTTTTTTATTACATAACATGAGTGATGCTTTAAAACATGAGTGTGGTATCGCACTTATTAGACTTTTAAAACCATTAGAATATTACAAGGAGAAATACGGGAGTGCATTTTATGGTGTCAATAAAATGTATTTAATGATGGAAAAACAGCACAACCGAGGACAAGATGGAGCCGGTTTTGCTAGTATTAAATTAAATACCCAACCTGGTGAGCGTTACATTAGTAGAGTACGTTCCATTGCTCAACAACCTATTCAAGATATTTTTGCTCAAATCAATGAACGTATCAATGAGGACTTAACTAAAAATCCGCAATACCAAGATAATGTCGCCTTACAGAAGAAAAACATTCCATACATAGGCGAACTATTATTAGGTCATGTTCGTTATGGAACATTTGGTAAAAACAGTGTAGAAAGTGTACATCCATTTTTAAGACAAAATAACTGGCAACATAGAAATCTTATTGTCGCTGGAAATTTTAACATGACGAATGTCAATGAGCTTTTCAATAATCTTATTGAGATTGGTCAGCATCCAAAAGAAAAAGCTGATACCATTACTGTAATGGAAAAAATTGGTCATTTTCTAGATGATGCTGTTGCTAAAATATACAAAGATCTTAAAAAAGAAGGCTACAATAAAAATGAATGTTCGCCACTTATTGCCGAGCGCTTAAAAGTTGCCAAAATTTTAAAACGTGCTGCGAAAAACTGGGATGGAGGTTATGCTATGGCTGGTTTATTAGGTCATGGAGATTCATTTGTATTGAGGGATCCCGCTGGTATTAGACCAGCTTATTATTATAAAGACGATGAGGTTGTTGTTGTAGCCTCAGAACGACCTGTGATACAAACCGTGTTTAACGTACCCTTCGAAGCTGTTAAAGAGTTAGATCCAGGACATGCTATAATTACTAAAAAGTCAGGTTCAACATCAATTAAAAAAATACTAGAACCTTTAGAACGTAAGGCCTGTTCTTTTGAGCGCATATACTTTTCAAGAGGGAGTGATGCAGAAATTTACAAAGAACGTAAAGAACTTGGTCGCTTATTAATGCCAAAAGTTCTTGAAGCCATAGATAATGATACTGAAAACACGGTTTTCTCATTTATACCAAATACAGCAGAAACATCATTCTTTGGTATGATAGATACTGTTGAAGAACATCTTAATCAAAAGAAAACAAATGCTATTCTTAATGGTCAAAGAGAATTATCTGCTGAAAAAGTTAAACAAATTTTATCTGAGCGCCCAAGAATTGAAAAAATAGCTGTTAAAGACGTAAAGCTCAGAACCTTTATCACTGAAGATAGTAGTAGGGACGATCTGGTTGCACACGTTTACGATGTTACTTACGGAGTCATTAAGCCTACTGACAACTTAGTTATTATTGACGATAGCATTGTAAGAGGAACTACACTTAAAAAGAGTATCATCAAAATGATGGATAGACTTAACCCAAAGAAAATAGTTGTAGTGTCTTCCGCGCCACAAATACGCTATCCTGATTGTTATGGAATTGATATGGCAAATCTAGAAAGCTTAGTGGCTTTTAGAGCCGCACTAGCACTATTAAAAGACTACGATCAATATCATATAATAGAAGAGGTTTATAAGAAGTGTGTTACTCAGATAAGTTTGAATGATAAAAATGTCGTTAATTATGTGAAAGACATTTACAATAATTTTACAGACGAACAAATCTCTGATAAAATTTCAGAATTACTTAGTGACGAAGACGTTAACGCTGAAGTGAAAATTATTTTTCAACCTGTAGAAAATCTCCACAAGGCTTGTCCTAAAAATTTAGGTGATTGGTATTTTACTGGTAATTATCCAACAGCTGGTGGTAATAGAGTTGTTAACAGAGCCTTTATTAACTTCTACGAAGGAAATAAGGAGCGCGCTTACTAAATAACACCCCAAAATAGCGTTTAATCCGAAAAAATGTGTATTTTATCCGAGAAATATGTATTTCGTCCAATATATGTATTGATTTAACAAATAACATTTACATTGGTCTCACCATAACATAAGTAGGTTAAGTTCATGGTAGATTTGGGGCAAAAAAAGGTGAACTTAGTTCACCTTTTTTTATTAGTCTAATTTAAAGTTTTACTTTAAGTAATTAATTCAATTTAGAATATGTTTTTACTCTTATTGAATTGTAATCGCAGTATTTTCCACTGTTAGACTAATATATAGGTCGTTTGTCCAAAAAATTGAATGGTTAAAATAATGTAAACTTATATTTGAATCACCATAACATAAGTAGGTTAAGTTTATGGTAGATTTGGGGCAAAAAGGGTGGACGTCTGTTCGCCCTTTTTCATGCCCAATTTCAAATAATGAGAAACAAATATTTCAATAAAACATAAAAAATCCGAGCCTTTAAAAGACTCGGATTTTTTTATAATAGTATTACCTAAAAATTAAAGTTGCTGCAATAAATTCAGCACTTTATCTAGGAAAGAGAAAGATTATTTGGCTTCAGCATATCTTCTTTCGACTTCATTCCAGTTAATAACATTAAAAAATGCTTCAATATAATCTGGTCTTCTGTTTTGATAGTTTAAATAGTACGCATGCTCCCAAACATCTAAGCCTAGTATTGGTGTTCCACCACATGTTACTCCAGGCATTAAAGGATTGTCTTGGTTTGGAGTAGAACAAACTTCAACTTTTCCTCCTTTGTGAACACATAGCCAAGCCCAACCTGAGCCAAACTGTGTTGCGGCAGCTTTAGAAAAAGCATCTTTAAACGCATCAAAAGATCCAAATTCTGCTTCGATCGCATCTTTTAAATCCCCAGACAAACGGCCTTTTCCTTCAGGATTCATAACATCCCAAAATAAGGAATGATTATAAAATCCGCCACCATTATTTCTTACACCGCTGTTATTCATATCTAAATTGTTGAGGATATCTTCTATAGATTTACCTTCTAAATCTGTTCCCTCAATCGCCGCATTTAGTTTAGTAGTATATCCATTATGATGCTTTGTATGATGAATCTCCATTGTGCGAGCATCTATGTTTGGTTCTAAAGCGTCATAAGCATATTTTAATTTTGGTAATTCAAAAGCCATAATATTTTGTGTTTTAAGTGTTAATGTTTCTATTTTAACAAATTTACAATTTTGAAAACAAGATTTACTTAATAAATTATTAAGATTCCCTATTTTGGTATAAAATTTATCTTTTGCAAAACTCAGACTATAAAATATATAATGCTTCCGCAGGTAGTGGAAAAACATTCACATTAGCAAAAGAATATCTAAAAATTCTGATTAGGTCTAAAAACTATGACCAGTTTAAATACATTTTAGCAATAACTTTTACCAACAAAGCAGTTGGTGAAATGAAAGAGCGTATATTGGAGATGCTAAAGTCTTTTTCGGATGAACAAAATTTAGCCAATCCACACCCTATGTTTGAAGCGATATGTGAAGAATTATCGATTCAACCCGAAATTCTTTATAGTAAATCAAAACATATTCTTAAGCACATAATTCATAACTATGGTGCTTTCGATATTTCTACTATTGATGGCTTTACTCACAGAGTAATAAGAACCTTTGCTCACGATCTAAAACTACCTGTAAATTTTGAAGTTGAACTTGACCAGGAACGTCTATTAAATGAAGCTGTAGACAGTCTTATAGCAAAAGCGGGAAGTGATAAAACGCTAACCAAAATTTTAGTAGATTTTGCTATAGAAAAAGCAGATGATGACAAAAGTTGGGATATTAGTTACGACTTCAATAAAATTTCAAAACTCTTGGTTAATGAAAATGATCTCAAGGAAATTGAAAAATTAAAAGGCAAGACTCTTCAAGATTTTAATACTTTAAAAGAACAATTATTAAAACAGATTTCAGAGACCGAACAAGCCATAAAGTCTTTAGCAAGTTCTACCTTAAAATTAATTGAAGAAGCTGGTTTGGAAAACAGCGATTTTTCTGGTGGTAAAAACGCCTATCTGCCCAATTATTTTTTAAAACTGCAGCAGCTTAATCTCGATATTAATTTTAGCGCTGCTTGGATAATAAACTTAGAAAATAAGCCTCTATATCCTCAAACCTCAACAACTGATGAAATAAAACAGATTTTAGATGCTCTTCAACCAGAAATTATTACGGCTTTTAATACCTCACAAGATTTTGTTTTTAAGATTAAATTCTTAAAATCCGCCTATAAAAATATCACTCCACTTTCAGTTTTAAACGCAATTCAGAACGAATTAAATAGTCTAAAAGAAGAGCAAAATAAAATGCTTATTTCAGAATTTAATAAAATTATTAGCAATGAAATAAAAGATCAACCTACCCCTTTTATTTATGAACGATTGGGTGAAAAATTTAAACATTATTTTATTGATGAGTTTCAGGATACTTCAAAAATGCAATGGGAGAACTTAGTGCCTTTACTAGATAGTGCTCTCTCAGCTACCAATGGCTCAACAATGCTGGTTGGTGATGCCAAACAAGCCATTTATAGATGGAGAGGTGGTGAAGCAGAGCAATTTATACATCTCTATAATAAAACCGAAAATCCATTTCAGATTGAGGCGGATGTGCTTTCTTTAGAAACTAATTACAGAAGTGCTAAAGAAATCATCTTATTTAATAATTCGTTTTTTGAATTTTTGAGCGAACAACATTTTAATGATTCAAACTATGCAGAACTCTTTGGAAAAGCAAAACAAAAAACTTATAGCGAATCTGATGGTTATGTAGACCTTAATTTCTTAGATATTAAAAAAGACGAAGATTCTGCTGAATTATATGTTTCAAAAGTATTAGAAACTATAAATCAGTGCTTGAGGGACGGTTTTTCTTTAGATGATATTTGTGTTTTAGTAAGAAAGCGAAAAGAAGGAGTCGCTGTTGCAAATCACCTAAATGAAAATGGTGTTAATATAACCTCGTCTGAAACACTTCTACTCAAAAATTCTAAAAAAATCATTTTTATTGATTCTTTCTTAAAACTACTGCTTCAACCGAATAACGATAGTCTCAAAGTTAAGTTTCTTTCATTTATTGCCGAACAACACCAAATTGAAGACAAGCATCATTTTTTTAGTTCATATCTAAAGAAAAATATAGACGATATGTTTGATGGATTAAAGCCTTTGAACATTTTTATAAACAAAGATGAGCTCCTTCAACTACCGCTATATGAACTTTTAGAACAAATCATTAGGGTTTTTAATCTAAATAAAAATTCTGATGCCTACCTTCAGTTTTATATGGATGTAGTTTTAGAATTCACACAAAAACAAAATTCAGATTTAGGTGCCTTTATTGATTATTTCGGAAAGAAAAAAGATAAACTAAGTGTTGTTTCTCCAAGTCATACTAATGCTGTTAAAATTATGACCATCCATAAGGCCAAAGGCTTGGAGTTTCCTGTAGTAATATTTCCATTCGCCGACCTTAATATTTATAAAGAACTGGAACCCAAAATTTGGTTTCCAGTAAAAAAAGAAGACTTCAGCGGTTTTGATACTTTGCTTCTTAATTATGGTAAGGATATTGAACACTTTGGAGATGTAGGCAGTGACTTATATCAGAAACATCAGTCCAAACTAGAGTTGGACAATATCAATTTACTTTATGTAGTTTTAACTAGAGCTATAGATCAATTATATGTAATTTCAAAAAAAGATATTAGTAACAAAGGGTTGGTAAATGAAAAAACATATGCTGGTCTTTTAATTTCTTTCTTGCAACAACAAGGTAAATGGTTAGACAATCAATTAAGATATAGTTTTGGTGTACAAAAAACTTATAAGCATATTTTAAAAGCAGAAGAATATTTAGAACCTCTAAATTTAATTTCGGTGCCAAAAGAAGATCATAATCTCAGTATTATTACTAAAGCAGGATTACTTTGGGACACGCAGCAAGAAATCGCCATAGAACGAGGAAATTTAGTACACTTGGTGTTGTCTAAAATTAGAACTAGACAAGATTTTGATTTTGCTTTTAACGATTTGCTAGTTTCTGGAGATATTACCAAAGATAATATTGATGACTTAAAAAATTTAGTTTTAAAAGTAATTGAACACCCACAACTAAATATATATTTTGAAGACAGTTTCACTATTTATAATGAACGTGATATCATTACCAGTTCCGGTCAGTTATTGAGACCCGATCGCATCAACATCAATTCTAAAAATGAAGCTGTAATTCTTGATTATAAAACTGGTGATTCTGAAAGTTATCACAATGCACAACTTAAGGATTATGAAGCTGTCTTAAATCAGATGAATTTAAAGGTTACCAACAAAATACTAGTTTATATAAATGACACAATTGAGGTTATTAAGGTCTAATTTTTCATAGTATCTTTGATTAAAATTTAAAACTATGTACGGAGATATAAAAACTCATTTACAAAAAGAAATTAAATCTATAAAAGAAGCTGGACTTTTTAAGGAAGAACGGATCATTACATCACCTCAAGGTGCTGAAATAACTCTAAATACAGGGCAAAAAGTTTTAAACTTCTGCGCCAACAATTATTTGGGGTTATCATCACATCCTGAAGTTATAAAGGCTGCAAAAGATACTTTAGATTCACATGGGTTTGGTATGTCATCTGTAAGATTTATTTGTGGCACACAAGACATTCATAAAGAACTTGAACAAAAAATTGCTGACTTCTATGGCACAGAAGACACCATACTTTATGCAGCAGCTTTTGATGCCAATGGAGGAGTTTTTGAGCCTTTATTGACGGCAGAAGATGCTATTATTTCGGATGCTTTAAATCATGCTTCAATTATTGACGGTGTAAGACTTTGTAAAGCGGCTAGATATCGCTACAAAAACAATGACATGGCAGATTTAGAGGTGCAGTTAATTGCCGCTAACGAAAATGGAGCACGTTTTAAAATTATTGTAACAGATGGTGTATTTTCTATGGATGGCTTAGTGGCTCCATTAGATAAAATATGTGATTTAGCAGATAAATATAATGCAATGGTAATGATTGACGAATGCCACGCTACTGGTTTTATCGGAGAAACTGGTATTGGTACTCTCGAAGAAAAAGGTGTATTAGGAAGAATCGATATTATTACTGGTACTTTAGGGAAAGCAATGGGTGGCGCAATGGGTGGATACACTACGGCGAAAAAAGAAATTATAGAAATTCTGCGTCAACGCTCTAGGCCTTATTTATTTTCTAATTCCTTAGCTCCAGCAATTGTAGGAGCTTCTATCAAAGTTTTTGATATGCTCAAAAACAACACTTCATTAAGAGACAAAGTAGATTGGAACACAAAATATTTTAAAAAAGGAATGAAAGAAGCAGGTTTTGATATTGTTGATGGCGATTCTGCTATTGTTCCAGTAATGCTATATGATGCAAAACTTTCGCAAACTATGGCAAATATGCTATTAGAGGAAGACGTTTACGTTATTGGTTTTTTCTATCCTGTAGTTCCAAAAGACAAGGCTAGAATTCGTGTTCAACTATCTGCTGCCCATAATAAAGAACAGCTGGATAAAGCAATATCTGCTTTTATTAAAGTCGGTAAACTATTGAAAGTTATCTGAAATCAATCTAAATTTAACTCAATCACTCTATTTTAGGGCGATATCACAATATTTTTTTATATTTGTCTTTGTTAATAATATTTAACAACTTACTTTTGACAACAATTTAACACTTAAAAATTAAAATTATTAAGAATATGAAAAATCTTAGCAGATTATTTTTTGCAGCAGTGCTTCTTATGAGCTTTAGCACTTCCAATGCTCAAGATCAGAACAATCCATGGGCTATCGAAATTGGAACCAATGCAGTTGATGCTTACCCTGTAGGTGAAGATGCTCCTCAAGGTGATTACTTCAATGAATATTTCAACTTTGGAGATCATTGGAATATTATGCCTTCGCTTTCTTCAATTTCAGTTTCTAGATACCTTAGTGATGGTTTTGTTTTTACCGCTACAGGTTCATTAAACAGAATTGATAAATTTGGTGATGCTTCAGTAGATGATTTATCTTATTATGGGCTTGACGGTAGAGTTTCTTACAGCTTTATGGATGTCCTTAAGTCTAACACAATCGATCCATATTTAGGAGTTGGTGGTGGTTATTCTTGGTTAGACAACATCGGTGCTGGTACATTAAATGGAACATTAGGAATTAAGTTTTGGATTAGTGAGAAAGTAGGTGTGAATTTTAATTCTACATATAAGCATTCTTTTGAAGATTATTTACCAAAACATTTTCAACATACACTTGGTTTAACATTTAAGTTTGGTGGTACTGACACAGATGGTGATGGTATCTATGACCAAGACGATGCTTGCCCTGAAGAAGCTGGTTTAGAAATCTTTAATGGTTGTCCAGATTCTGATAATGATGGTATTCAAGATTCTAAAGATGATTGTCCAAATACTGCAGGTTTAGCTGAATTTAATGGTTGTCCTGATGCTGATGGTGACGGAGTAGTTGACAAAGATGATAAGTGTCCTGCTGTTGCTGGTTCTAAAGCGTTAATGGGTTGTCCGGATGCTGATGGTGACGGTATCGCTGATGGTGATGATAACTGTCCTAACGAATCAGGTCCTGCAGCTAACAACGGGTGTCCTTGGCCAGATACTGACGGTGATGGTATTTTAGATAAAGATGATAAGTGTCCTAATGAAGCTGGTACAGCTGCAAATAATGGTTGTCCAGAAGTTAAGCCTACAGAAGAAGTAATGGAAACTTTAAATAGCTATGCAAGAACTATTTTATTCGATACTGGTAAAGCATCTTTCAAAAAAGAAACTAATCAAGTATTAGAAGCAATGACTGCTATCTTTAAAGAATACCCAAGAGCAGATTTCGCTATCGAAGGTTATACTGATAGTGTAGGATCTAAGTCTAGTAACCAAGCCTTATCTGAAAGAAGAGCTAATGCAGTTAGAGATTATTTAATTGCTAATGGAATTAGTGCAGATAGATTAACAGCTTCTGGATATGGTGAAGACAATCCTATCGCCAATAACAAAACTAGAGCTGGTAGAAAAGAAAACAGACGTGTAGAGGTGAAGTTGAAAAACTAATTATATCTCTAAAATATATTTTAAAAACGCTCCGAAATTCGGAGCGTTTTTTATTTTTATACAATGGAAGGTTTTATAAAAACTGTATTAATAGATCTTAGAGAAAAAAACCTAAATTTTAAAGATTTATATTTTGTACTTCCTAGTAAGCGCGCAGGTGTATTTTTAAAACATCACCTTTCTACTTTATTAAGTCAACCTATTTTTTCACCCCAGATTCTAAGTATTGAAGAATTTGTTGAAGAACTTTCTGGTTTACAAACTTTACAAAATACAGACTTACTATTTAAACTATACGAAACCTATATTTCACTCACTAAAAAAGAAGATCAAGAGCCTTTTGACACGTTCTCTAAGTGGGCACAAATTCTATTACAAGACTTTAATGAAATTGATCGCTATCTTATATCACAAGAACATATATTCGATTATCTACATGCTATAAAAGAACTCAATCATTGGTCTTTAGAAACCGAACAGACCAATTTAGTAAAAAATCACTTGAAGTTTTGGAAACATCTTAAAGAGTATTATCAAGTTTTTACCGAAAAACTACTTCAAAACAAACAAGGGTATCAAGGTTTAGTCTATAGAGAAGCATGTGATAATCTAGAAGCATATATTGAAAATAATGATGGTAAAAAGCATATTTTTTTAGGCTTTAATGCCTTAAACGAATCAGAATCACAAATTATACAAGGTTTGCTTCAAAGTGATTTAGCACATATATATTGGGATATAGACGAAACATTCATAGATGATCCAATACATGATGCTGGATTATTTACAAGAATGCACAGAAACTCATGGAACTACTTTAAAAAACAACCCTTTAATTGGGTCTCATCTCATTACAATGAGGAAAAGAATATTCATGTTGTTGGAATACCCAAGCTTATTGGGCAAGCAAAATATATTGGAAAACTATTAGAAGACATAAGTCAAACCAATAAAAATCTTTCAAGTGTAGCTGTAGTATTAGGAGAAGAAAATCTTTTGATACCTGTATTAAATTCTATCCCCAAAACTATAGAGAAACTTAATGTTACCATGGGTTTGCCATTGCAGTTTGTACCATTATCTTCTTTTTTTGAGCACTTATTTGCTGTACACAAAAATATTCCAAATAACTTTTACTATAAAGATGTCATAAGTCTTCTTTCCCATCCATCGATTTATTCACTTTTTGAAGGTAAATCGGTTGGACTAGTAGCTTATATTCAAAAGAATAACCTTGTTTATATTTCTGTTGATCAATTAAAAAAGCGATTAGGTTCACATGCTGAGCTTATCGATTTAATATTTAAATCTTGGGAAAACAATCCTAAAATGGCTTTAAGAAATTGTTCTCGTCTTATTTTTAAGATGAAGGCTCATTATGATATTAACAAAAAAACTAACAGCCTAGAATTAGAATATTTATACCGCTTTAATATCTTATTCAACCAACTTTTAGAATTAAATGACAACTATAAACACCTTAATAGTATTGTAGCCTTATACTCTGTCTATAAAGAGCTTTTAAGCTCAGAAACATTAGATTTTAAGGGTGAACCTTTAGAGGGTCTTCAAATAATGGGGATGTTAGAATCTCGTGTTCTAGATTTTGAAACTATTATCATTAGCTCAGTTAATGAAGGCATATTACCTTCTGGTAAAACAAATAATTCTTTTATTCCTTTCGATGTGAAAGTTGAAAACAACATGCCAACCTTCAGAGAAAAAGACGCTGTTTACACCTATCACTTCTACAGGCTTTTGCAGAGGGCCAAAAATGTATATATTCTTTATAATACTGAGATTGATGCTTTGAAAGGAGGTGAAAAAAGTAGATTTATTACACAGCTAGAGGTTGAGGGAATTCATCAGATAAAAAATATAATAGTTTCCCCTGATTTGCCTGTAATAAAAAAACAATTAACGGAAATTTCTAAAACATTGTCTGTTGCCGAAAAACTAAAAGAGCTCTCTTCTAAAGGGTTTTCACCTTCATCTCTGACCAATTATATCAGAAACCCTATTGATTTTTATTACGAAAAAATTCTTGGCATCAAAGAATTTGAAGATGTTGAAGAAAATATAGCCGCAAATACTTTGGGTTCTGTGATTCATAATACCTTGGAGGACTTTTATAAACCATTGGAAAATGAATTTTTAACAGTAGAAAATTTAGATACCTTTAAAAATCAAATCGAAAAAACAATTGCCAAACATTTTAAAGACTTATATAAAGATGGTGATTTCACCATGGGGAAAAACCTCATCATTTTTGAAATTGCACAACGTTATATTTTCAATTTTTTAAATTCTGAAATTAAAAATCTTAAAGCTGGTAATAAAATAAAAATTCTAGCTATTGAAGCGGAAGAAACTATTGAAATTAAAGTAGAGGGCTTAGATTTTCCTGTCAAATTAAATGGAAAAATTGATAGAATAGATACTTTTAATGGGGTAACTCGAGTTATTGACTACAAGTCTGGAAAGGTTGAGCAAAATAAAGTTGAAATTGTAAATTGGGAAGACTTAACCTCAGACTACAAGAAATATAGCAAGTCGTTTCAAATTTTATGCTACGCTTATATGATGCACCAAAAAAATCGAATTGAGCTACCAATTGAAGCTGGTATTATTTCTTTTAAAAACCTCAATGCTGGCTTTTTAAAATTCGGAAAAAAAGAATCATTTTACAGCAGAACAAAAGACCAAACAATAACTGAAGAAACACTTAATAATTTTGAAATAGAACTTAAAAAACTCATTTTAGAAATCTTTAACCCAGATATTAACTTTATTGAAAAAGAACTCGATTAATGCAAATTGACAGAAACATCATATTAGAGCGAACAGACAAAAAACCTATTCTTATTGACACCTTTTACTCTAAAGATAAAGCCAATCAGCCCATAGTAATTTTTTGTCATGGTTATAAGGGGTTTAAAGATTGGGGTGCTTGGAATTTGATGGCTGAAAAAATAGCCAAAGCTGATTGTTGTTTTATTAAATTCAACTTTTCGCATAATGGAGCCACCATAGAAAATCCCATTGATTTTCCAGATTTAGAAGCTTTTGGTAATAATAACTATTCTAAAGAACTTGATGATCTTAATGATGTGATAGATTGGATTCAAAACCAATTTAAAGACAATTTATATGTAGATGTTAATGAGATTGATTTAATTGGTCACAGTCGTGGTGGTGGCATAGCAATTTTGAAAGCCTCTGAAGACAATAGGATAAATAAACTTGTTACTCTTGCTAGTGTTTGTGATTTTGGAAAACGAACAGCTACAATTGGTGATTTAAAAGAATGGAAAGAAAAAGGAGTAAAATACGTGCTTAATGGGAGAACAAAACAGCAAATGCCTCACTATTATCAATTCTTCGAGGATTTTAAAGCCAATGAAAAAAGACTACACATTGAGTCTGCTATAAAACGATTAAATATTCCCACACTGATTATTCATGGTGATAACGACACCTCAGTATCTTTAAGTGAAGCTGAAGAATTACATAAATGGTATCCTGATAGTCAACTCGAAATTATTGAAGGCGCAAATCATGTGTTTAACACCAAGCACCCTTGGTCTACTGATATTTTATCTCAAGAGTTAAAAAAAGTAGTTGAATTAATTTCAAATTTTATTGTAAAATAAAAAGTGGAGAAGATGGGATTCGAACCCACGACCTCTTGACTGCCAGTCAAGCGCTCTAGCCAACTGAGCTACATCCCCAAATTATTTCAACCCACTTAAAATGAGAACAGGTATTTGAGTGCTATGAAAATCTTTCTTTAAGATGACATTATTCTCCCAGAGCTTCTTAAAAAATCCACGCTTTCGTCTTACTACACATAGCAAATCAGGGTTGTTAGATTTATAGTGTTCTAAAACTGCTTGAAAGGTTGTTGGTTTTTCAGCAATAACAGTCTCACTTACTATTGACTTCAATTCTTCATTGAGCTCAAAATCTTCTTCTACATGATATGCCGTTTTTACCAAAAGTAGATTTACAACAGCCTTAAATTGATTTTTAATCGCAGACAGTGGATATAAAACTCTCTCCTTTTTTACAATTGCAGATTTAATTGCTAGCAATATTTTTCCAATTGGCTTATAGACATAACCTTCTGGCACCACAAGTGCAGGAATTTGAGTTTGCTTTACAATTTTGCCTGAAGTTTGCCCTAAATAAACCTCGTCTTTAACAGAGTTAGTACGAGGTTCTAGAATGATTAAATCGACCTCTAGTGCATCACAAACCTTCTCTATGGTATCTATTAATTTTCCCTTAAAAGTTTTTGTTATAACCTCAACACCTTTAGTATCTACTGAAGCAATATGCTCGTCTAAAAAGGCCCTAGATTCTCTTTCAATTATATGATCTACTTTTATCATAGTGCCAGCTTTAGTGTAAACATTATATATTTGAACAACATATAACTTAGCACCAAATGCTTTTGCAAAGTCTACAGCATATTGTAAATGCGATTTTGCATTTTTAGAAGAACCAACAGGAACTAGTATTGTTTTCATATAAACTAAATTTGATGCAAAAGTAAACATTATAAATGATTCGGAAAGCTACACTATCAGATATCGAACCTATATTAATTATGACCAAGGCTTGTGCTAAAGCTATGAGAGCCAAAGGTATTTATCAATGGAATGAGCATTATCCAAAGGCAAGTGCATTTGAAAACGATATAAAGCGCGATGAACTTTATGTGCTAGAATTAGAGTCTCAAATCGTAGGCTGTATAGTTATTTCAACTTTTATGGATGAAGAATATATCCCTATTAAATGGTTGACACCAAATAAGAATAACATCTACATTCATCGTTTGGCTATCCACCCAAAACATCAAGGTTTTGGTTATGCTCAACAATTAATGAATTTTGCAGAGCAATTAGCTATAGAAAACAGCTATAGTTCTATTCGATTAGATACGTTTTCTCAAAACAAAAGAAATCAAAAGTTTTACGAACTTCGCAGCTATAAACGCTTAGGAGATATTTATTTTCCTAAACAAAGTGAATTTCCTTTTCATTGTTATGAATTAGTCCTTTGAGTACAGCTATTACATTAAAACAAATCAACAAACTTGCCATACCAGCATTAATTTCTGGTGTATCTGAACCTATATTATCTTTAACAGATGCTGCTATTATTGGCAATATGGATTATAATGCCACAGAATCTTTAGCTGCAGTTGGTATAGTAACTACCTTTATGTCTATGCTAATCTGGGTTTTAGGACAAACTCGAAGTGCAATTTCATCTATTGTTTCTCAATATTTGGGAGCTGGTAACATAAATGCAGTAAAAAATTTACCAGCTCAAGCCATATTTTTAATTACCTCTTTAAGTGTTTTAATTATAGCCTTCACATACCCTTTTGCATCTCAAATTTTTAAGCTCTACAACGCATCAGATTTAATTTTAAATTACAGTATAGATTATTATCAAATACGTGTTTTTGGTTTCCCGTTTACTCTTTTCACAATTGCTGTTTTTGGAACATTTAGAGGTTTACAAAACACATATTATCCTATGCTAATTGCTATTGCTGGAGCTCTAGTAAACATTGTTTTAGATGTCGTTTTTGTTTATGGTATAAATGATTTAATCCCAGCTATGCATATTAAAGGTGCTGCTTACGCTAGCGTTATAGCACAAGTTATAATGGCTTTACTTTCGGTATACTATATTCTTAAAAAAACAGAAATTCCGCTTTTAGTCAGATTTCCATTTAATCCAGAAATAAAACGTTTTGCTATAATGATTCTCAATTTATTTGTTAGAACCATTGCTCTAAATGTAGCTTTATATTTTGGGACAAGCTTTGCTACCAAGTATGGCACAACATACATTGCGGCATATACTATAGCTATCAATCTTTGGTTTTTAGGTGCATTTTTAATAGACGGCTATGCAAGTGCTGGTAATATCTTATCTGGTAAGTTATTAGGATCCAAAGATTACAAAAGCCTTATTAACTTGAGTAATAAACTTATTAAATATGGCATTGCAATAGGAATTTTAATCGGTTTAATTGGTACTCTTTTTTATTATTCAATTGGAAATCTATTTAGCAATGATGAAAACGTTTTAAAAGAATTTTATAAGGTTTTTTGGATTATCCTTGCTATGCAACCTTTATGTGCATTAGCTTTTATATTTGATGGTGTTTTTAAAGGTCTTGGGAGAATGAAATATCTGAGAGATGTCCTATTGTTTTCAACACTTTTGGTCTTCATCCCTGTTATTTTTATTACAGACACTTTAGGCTATAAGCTTTACGGTGTTTTTATAGCTTTTACGCTTTGGATTATTGCTCGTGGATTGCCATTAATTATAAAATTCCGTAAAACATTTAAAACACTTGCTCAAAACCCTTAAATTTGGCCTAAATTAAATGTAAAAGTGAATTTTCTTATTTCCATATTTCAAGAAATAAATATTGATGAAAAGCTAAAAGATGCTCCAGACAGCAATTACGGGATAGGTGTTTTTATCGGCACACTTTTACCGTTTTTGATTTTAGTGATTATAGCATATACTATTTACAGATATAATAAAAACAGAATAAAAGACGAATAGAATGGATATTCTTAATTTTTTAGGCGGAAACGGACTATTTCTTATCCTAGGTATTGTCCTTATTGTTGTCTATTTCTATAATCGAAACAAAAGACGCTAATGAGCAATATACGCATTACAAAACAGTTTTCTTTTGAAACTGGTCACGCACTTTATGGTTATGACGGTAAATGTAAAAATGTACATGGTCACAGTTATCGATTGGATGTCACTGTAATCGGTGTGCCAATTTCTGATAACACCAATGTAAAATATGGAATGGTTATAGACTTTAGTGATTTAAAAAAAATCGTTAAAGAAGAAATTGTAAATGTATTTGACCATGCTACTGTTTTCAACAAAAACACACCTCACGTAGAATTGGCTAGAGAGCTAGAAGATAGAGGTCACAATGTTCTATTGGTAGATTACCAGCCGACTAGTGAAATGATGGTTATTGACTTTGCTAAAAAAATTAAACAACGCTTACCAGAAAATATTAAACTACATTCTTTAAAACTACAAGAAACAGCTACCAGTTTTGCAGAATGGTACGCTTCTGATAATGAGTAAAAGCCATCACATAACTATTCCACACGGAAAAAAAATCTACTTCGCTTCAGATAATCATCTCGGTGCACCAACTATGGAAGCGTCTCGTCCTCGTGAAAAAAAATTCGTTGCTTGGTTAGACGAAATCAAGGAAGATGCTGCTGCAATTTTTTTACTTGGTGATTTATTCGATTTTTGGTTTGAATACAAAACTGTGGTACCAAAAGGCTTTACTAGAACACTTGGTAAACTAGCTGAAATAAGTGACTCAGGTATTCCAATTCATTATTTTGTTGGTAACCACGATTTATGGATGAATGGGTATTTTGAAGAAGAGCTCGGTATTCCCGTATATCATAAACCTCGGGAATTTACATTAAATAGTACTTCTTTTTTTATTGGACATGGAGATGGTTTAGGGCCTGGTGACAAAGGCTATAAACGTATGAAAAAGATTTTCATAAGTCCTTTCTTTAAGTGGCTCTTTAAATGGGGACATCCAGATATTGGAATGCGTATTGCACAATATTTCTCGGTTAAAAATAAATTGATTTCTGGTGATGACGATGCTAAGTTTTTAGGTGACGACAATGAATGGTTAGCTGTTTATAGTAAACGCAAACTCCAAGAAAAACATAGAGACTTCTTTATATTTGGTCACAGACACTTGCCTTTAGAAATTCAGCTTAATGAAACGTCTAAATACGTCAACTTAGGCGACTGGATTCAATATTACACCTATGGTGTTTTTGATGGTAAGACTTTTCAGATTAAAAAATACTAAGTGCTTACTTCACTATAATGATCCTCAATATCTTCTTGCAAATCAAGTTCACGTAAAGGCTTATTTTTTGCGCCTATAATAGCAACAATGATTAGCGTTACTGTACCGCCAAGCACTACTGCCAATGGTGCTCCAAAAATTCTTGCTGCTATACCACTCTCTAAAGCACCTAGTTCATTAGAAGACCCAACAAACATAGAATTAACAGCACCTACACGACCTCTCATGTGGTCTGGCGTCTTTAATTGAAGAATAGTTTGTCGTACCACCATAGAAATCCCATCAAAAACACCTGAAAAAAACAACGCAATAACACTCAACCATAACAATTTTGAAGCACCAAAAATTATCATACAAAAGCCAAATCCAAAAACTGAAATGAGTAATTTCTTTCCTGTACTTTTTGTAATAGGGATATATGTTGTCGCTAACATCGTAATTATACTTCCAGAAGATAAGGCAGCATTTAAAAGCCCAAACCCTTTAGGTCCTGCATCTAAAATATCTTTAGCAAATACAGCGAAAATGGCAACTGCACCACCAAATAAAACAGCAATCATGTCCAAGGTTAGCGCTCCTAAAATAACTTTATCGTTAAACACAAAACTAAGGCCTGCTTTAAGGCTTTCTTTTACTGTTTCATTAGAGCCTTTATTTAAAATTGGCTTTTTTGCAATCTGAAAAACCAATACCAAAGCTAGCATTACCAACAAAAATATGATTCCAAGCGTATAATGCACTCCTATCCAAGCAATTAAAAACCCACCACATAATGCTCCGAAAACATTAGCCCCTTTCCATGTACTACTGCTCCATGTTGCCGCATTAGGATATATTTTCTTAGGTACAAGTAATGCGATGAGCGAGAAAATAGTTGGGCCAAAAAACGCTCTCAATACACCTCCAAAAAATACTAATCCATAAATTCCGTATAAGATAGTGGTTGTTTCCCATGAGGATTCTATTGTTTCTGAAGTCAACCAAAACAATCCAAAGCTTATTAAAGAAAATAGTGCAATACATAGTGTAAATAGGTTTCGCTTTTCTTTTTTATCTACTATGTGGCCTGCAAAAGGTGCTAGAAAAAATGCTGGTAAAAATTCACAAAGACCTATAATTCCTAGTGATAAGGGGTCTTTGGTCAAAGCATATACTTGCCACTCTATAACTACAAATTGCATAGACCAGCCTAAAACCAAAGCAAATCGTAATAATAAAAAAATATTGAACTCTTTTATTCTAAGTGCTGCGTATGGATCGTTTTTTACCAATAGTTAGGGTTTAATATCTTTAAGTTTCAACTGCAAACTAACATTGCCATTCCATTGATTTTCATCAATAGAATAGGCTGCGCTAAATGGCTTTCTATTTTTAATGATATCTATTTTATCACCTAATCCAAAACCAATACAGACTATTTTATCGTTAAATGATTGGGTGGCTGTAAATCGTAAATGCTTATCATCTTCTCCAACACATTTTCCCCAACCAGTGTCTTTTATACCTTGAGTCATAAAAGTTGGAGACATATTACCTGGGCCAAAAGGAGCAAATTGTTTGAGAATTCGCATTAATTTATCATTAATATGACCTAAATCTATTTCTAAATCAACTTTTAATTCTGGTGTCAACAGCTTTGGGTCGATGGTGTCTTTAACGACGCTTTCAAACTTTGCTTTAAAAGCGTTATAGTTTTCTGGAAGTAAGGTTAATCCAGCAGCATATTTGTGACCGCCAAATTGTTCAATAAATTCGCTACATGCCTCTAACGCATTATACACATCAAACCCTTTTACGGAACGTGCAGAAGCCGCCAATTTATCTCCACTTTTTGTAAACACTAAAGTTGGTCTGTAATAGGTTTCAATTAATCTAGAAGCTACAATTCCAATAACACCTTTGTGCCAATCTTCATGGTAAACCACAGTTGTAAAACCCTCTTGTTCTTTGTTTTCTCTTATTTGAATTAAGGCTTCTTTGGTAATTCGCTTATCAGTTTCGCGACGATCAGTATTAAATTGATCAATATCTACAGCATACTCAGCCGCCAAATTAAAATCCGTTTCAGTAAGTAAAGTCACGGCGTGATTACCATGTTTCATTCTTCCAGCTGCATTAATTCTTGGTGCAATAATAAAAACGACATCAGTAATGGTTAATTTTTCTTTTTTTACTTCAGCGATAATCGCTTTCATTCCAGGTCTTGGATTAGTATTAATTACATGTAAACCAATATATGCCAATGCTCTATTTTCATCTACAATAGGAACGATGTCTGCTCCAATTGCAGTGGCTACTAAATCGAGATATTCTACTAAATCTTCAACAGACTGCCCTTGGTTTTGAGCTAATGCAGTAATTAATTTAAAGCCCACACCGCAACCGCATAATTCTTTAAAAGGGTAGTCACAATCGTCTCTTTTTGGATCTAAAACAGCAATAGCTTCTGGAAGTTTTTCTGCTGGTCTGTGATGATCACAAATTATAAAATCGATGCCTTTTTTATTAGCATATACCACTTTATCAATAGCCTTAACACCACAATCTAAAGCGATAATTAATGAAAAATCATTGTCATCTGCAAAATCAATTCCTTTATAGGAAACACCATAGCCTTCATCATAACGATCTGGAATGTATGTTGAAATAGAATCAATTCGGGTTTTTAAGTAAGACGACATTAATGCTACGGCCGTTGTGCCATCCACATCATAATCTCCATAAACCAAAATATTTTCACCTTCGGCAATTGCTCTTTCTATTCGAGCAACAGCTTTATCCATATCTTTCATTAAGAATGGATCGTGTAGATCTTCAAAACTGGGTCTAAAAAACGTTTTAGCAGCTTCATAAGTATCGATACCGCGTTGCAAAAGTAAAGTTGCAACAATCTCATCAACTTGAAGTTCTTTTTTTAACTCTTCAACTTTCGAGGGTTCTGGTTTTGGTTTAAGTGTCCAGCGCATAGATATTCTTAAAAATTAAATATTACGCTTGGTTCCTATGTGATAAATAATATTGGTTTTTACATCTGCAAACTGTCGAAACATTTCCATCACACCGCAGTATTTTTCAACTGAAAGATCTACTGCTTTTTCACACTTCTTTTTATTTAAATCTGATCCATAAAAGTGATAATCAACAATAACAGAGTGGTAATATTTAGGATGTTCTTCGGTGAGTTCACCTGAAACTTCAATTTTAAAATCGTCAATATCTTCTTTCATTTTATCTAAAATAGAAATAACATCTAAGGCAGAACAACCAGCTAAAGAAGATAACATCATGGCTTTAGGCGACAGACCGAAACGCTCATCTTGACCTTCAATATCAGTATCCATAACTACGGACTTACCACTTGGGTTGTCCGATTCAAAAGTTAATCCACCCTTCCAATGTGTTGTGATTTTATGTGACATATTTTTTTAGTTTAAATAATAGAACTCCTATCTTGTACAATCAAAAATACGACTTAAAAAAAACAAATATGGCATTAGTAACTCCGTTATCTGCAGAACATGATTTAGAAACCAAAGAATTAGCAGAATTCTTCAATGAAACTCTTGGATTTTGTCCTAATTCAGTCTTAACCATGCAACGCAGACCAGCTATAAGTAAGGCGTTTATAAACTTAAATAAAGCCGTAATGGCAAATGAAGGCAGGGTAACCTCAGCGTTAAAACGTATGATTGCTTGGGTGAGTAGTAACTCAACAGGTTGTCGTTATTGCCAAGCACATGCTATTAGAGCTGCCGAACGTTATGGCGCCGAGCAAGAGCAATTAGATAACATTTGGGAATATAGAACACATCCAGCCTTTTCTGCGGCAGAACGTGCTGCATTAGATTTTAGCTTGGCAGCTTCGCTCGTACCAAATGCTGTTAATGCAGATATTAAAAAGCGTTTATATGAACATTGGGATGAAGGTGAGATAGTAGAAATGCTAGGCGTAATTTCTCTATTTGGATACCTTAACCGTTGGAATGATTCTATGGGAACTAGCATTGAAGAAGGGGCTGTTGAAAGTGGAAACAAATATTTAGGAAAGCATGGTTATGAGGTTGGAAAGCATGATGGGAGTCAATATTAGATTATTAGAGCGTTTTGCTTTTAGATATATTAGATTAAGCCTTACTATTTCTGGTAAGGTTTTTAATTTTAACCACTTCACTCACTCATCTGACCGTTTCACTCATTATCGGTTTTAAGCCCTAGATATCGTATATATATTTGAGTCAACCAACACTTGTACTCATGTATAAAATATCGCTTAAACTAATCTTATTATTAATGTTATTTCCCTTGTTAGGTCTGGCACAAGAAGGTGTCGTAACAGGAACGCTCACTACTGATGATGATGGATTACCATTACCGGGAGCTTCTATCGTCATTAAAGGAACCTCTAATGGAGTACAAACTGATTTTGATGGTAAATACAATATTAAATGTAATGTAGGTGATATAATTGTAATCAGCTATGTTGGCATGACCTCTAAAGAAATAAGAGTCACAGCAGATATGTTTGGAGTAGCGCAGCAAAATTATGTTGAACGCATTCCTGTAAAACCCATTGAAAGTGATGCCTACAATAACGCCTTAAAATCGATTAAAAAACAAAGCTTCAAAACGCTAACCATTGAAGATTCGAAACATACTTATAACAAAAAAGGTTATAATGCTTTTTCGCGTATAAAAGCGATAACTATTAATTCAGAAAACGTCGATCTTACTTATTTTAATCCTGATATTTATTTTCAAGTCGGTGTTAAGTCTAACTTAAGTTTTCGATTTGTAAAAGATAGAAATTTACCAAAATTACAATCGTCTTTTAGTCAAGGTGCTGCAGAAAATGGAGCACTTTATTTTCTAGGACCTGAAACAGGAAATAGCTTTTCGTATGGACCAAATCTAAATACTTTAGAATATGATGGAAGTAATTACAATTTTGATTCTAATGGAAGATTAGTTCCTCTAGGAAGTGGCAATGGTGACTTAGCAAATACGTATAATAACACTATTTTAAATACAGCTATTAACAGGTTCACCAATATCTATTTTAATGTTGACACAGACCGTTGGACTGCTGGTATCGATTTTAGTAATAAAAATACTGAAGATGCTTTTGGCCTTAAGCACAGTAAAAGAGATAATATTGTTCTAAGCTTTGATAATAAGCGTCATTACGACCGTAAACTTACCTGGAAATCCTTCGTTAAACTCAGTAAATGGATAAATAACCAACCCAATATTAATGCGTTTACTAACAACCTCCTTATAAATTCTTGGATAACACCTGTTTCTTTTGAGAATAGTCAAGGAACAGTTTTACTAGATAATAATCAGCGTAGTTTTAGTCCAACAAATTATAATAATCCAGAGTGGTTACTGAACAACAATAAAAACTATGATGCCAATGATTTATTTGTTTTTAGCCTAGAAAATGAATTTAAAATTATTGATGATTTAAGTCTTGAAAGTCAGTTAAATTATAAAACCACAACAAACGAGCAAAATTTTGGGTTAGTTGCAAATACGATTGGGTATGAAGAAGGTTATCTAAGTAACAAAACCATAAAACGTAAGAATTTTAATGTATCACTAAACTTAAACTACAAAAAACATTTAGGCGACTTTTCTATTGACTTACGTTCAGTTGCAAAACTTAGAAACGAAAATTTAGATTATCAATTTAGAGAGTCTGAAGAGTTCAATCCATTTACATTATCAAATCCAAGCAATACGTCCATTGTTGAAAATAAAATATATAGAAATGTACTAAGGCTTAATCAGCTTATTAGAATATCTCGTTCTCGTAATACTGAAATCATCTTTAGTAATAACAGCCACATATCTTCAATTCAAAAAAACAAATTGCTTTTACCAACATCTGTCTTAAAAATAGATTTAACAGATTTTATCGACATCTATGATTTTAATGACATTACGCTTAGCGCTCGTAGTGCTTTTGATGTTAACGAAATGCTTTTGTTTTATAATAATCAGAGTCATAATAGTTTAGAATTATTGCCATCAGAAAGTTTTACTTATACCAGTAATATAGACTTATTTATTAATGAAGATATTGCATTAGAAGAAAAACACGATTATACTTTTAATGCCTTAATTGGTTTTCGTTTATTAGAATTAAATTGGGATTTATCAGCAAGTTATTTTGGTTCAAAAACAAAAGGAAGTGTGTTTCCTGTTTTGGAAAATGGAGTATTTCAACTTCAAAATATAGCTGACATATCTAATAAAGGTTTAGAACTTCAATTAGATGTTAATAAATGGTTTGATGATTTAAAGCTAGAAAGCAGGCTAAGCTTTATGACTAATAAAAATAAAGTAGAACAGCTTTACAGTAACCAAGAACGTATACCAATTGCTGGTTTTAAATCGGTTTCTAAAAATCTCATTGTTGATGAACCCGCTGGAGTAATTGTTGGTTCTGCTTACGCAAGAGATACTAATAATAATATTATTATTGATGCAAACGGATTTCCTGTTGTGGATGCTGAACAACAAATCATTGGTGATCCAATACCCGATTTTACACTTGGATTTTCTAATCGATTAGAGTGGAAACAACTAAAATTCTCTTTCACATTAGACTACCAAAAAGGTGGTGACGTATGGAATGGCACTCAAAATGTTCTCAATTATTTTGGCACATCACAGCAATCTGCTAGCCAAAGAGGTATTACTGATTTTGTGTTTAATGGCGTTAATGAACAAGGAGTTACTAATGACGTTCCTGTGGATTTTTATAATCCAGCCAATGGCATTGAAAATAACCGGTTTGTACGCTATGGTTTTAGTGGAGTTGCTGAGGACGCTATTGAAGATGCTAGTTATCTTAACCTTAGAACAATTGAGTTGTCTTATGATTTTTCTGATAATAACTACAACGCATTCTTTAGAAAGTTTGAAATAGGCATCTATGCCAATAACCTATTCACTATAACTAAATACAGCGGAGCATCGCCATATGCATCACTTTTCGATACCAATTCTGGGCATAATCTTAACTTTTTCAACACTCCGCTTATAACAGAGGTTGGATTAAAAGTCAACTTAAAAATATAATCATGATGAGACATCTAATACACCACGCAAAATTTTTAATGTTTATTGGTTTTGGCCTTCTTACTTTATTGTCATTTAAGGCATACGACGTTTTAAATAATCCATTAGAAAAAATTTATACCCAAACTGATAGACCATTCTATTTTCCTGGTGAAACCCTTTGGTTTAAGTCATATATCGTTGGTACTGATCATACTATTTCTACATTGAGCGATATTATGCATTCCGAATTAATTTCTCCAAAAGGAGCTATTGTTAAATCACTAAGGCTAAATGTAAAACAGGGTTATGCTTATGGAGAATTTGACATCAATAGAGATTGGGTTGGTGGCATTTATACTTTAAAATGTTATACCAATTGGATGAATAATTACGGTGATGATGCTTTTTTTACAAAGAAAATCACAGTGCAAAAAGTGGTGAAACCAAAGCTATTACTTAACTTAAAGTTTGAAAAAGAAGGTTATGGAAAATCATCTAAAGTGATTTCTAATCTCGAAGTTAAAGATCTAAAAAACAATCCGCTTGCAAATACTGAAGTTACTTATAAAGTCAATGCAAAAGGAAAGACGATAATTAATAAAGTGGCATCAACTGATAAAGACGGTAAGTTAAAGCCAACATTTAATTTACCCAATGATTTAGAAACGGCTGACGTGGTTTTAAATGTATTGGTTTACAATAAAGGCACAACCGAATCTATATCTAGAGCAGTGCCCGTGGTTTTAAACAACATTGATTTACAGTTTCTACCTGAAAGCGGAAAAATTGTAGCTGGCAGTTCAAGCAAAGTAGCATTTAAAGCCGTAAATGAATTTGGAAAACCTGTAGATATTAAAGGTGATATTTTAGATGAAAAGAGTATTGTGGTTTCAAATTTTGAAAGCTATCATGATGGTATGGGTAGCTTCAATTTTAATCCAGTTAAAAACAAAGTCTATTTTGCCAGAATAACAGAACCTTTTCTTTCAGAAGAACTGATTCCGCTTCCAAAAATACACGAAAATGGTGTTCGTTTTTCTGTTAATACAGATAGCCTATATACGCAACTCAATATTTTTTCAACCTATAGTACAGATTTATTTCTTGAAGTTTCAAATGCCAGTGGAACGCTTCTAAAAAAGAAAATCGGAAATCAGAAAAAAGTGACTCTACCTACAGAAGATTTACCAATGGGTATTACAAGATTCAGTCTAAAGAATGCTTACGATAGCACGTTTGCTGAACGTCTAGTATTTTTAAATCCTCATAAAAAACTCAATATTGATCTTAGTATTAATAAAGAACTCTACGATACAAGAGAAAAGGTAAGGCTTACCATAAAAACTTATGACGATGAAAACAATCCAATACCAGCAAACTTGTCGATTGCAGTTACTGATAATAAATTATTGTCTTTTGCAGATGATAAGCAAGACCATATACTATCGTATTTGCTAATATCATCAGAACTCAAAGGTAAACTACATAAGCCCGAATTTTATCTTAATCCTAAAGAACCTAAATCTTCAAAAGCATTAGATTTAGTTATGCTAACACATGGCTGGAGAGATTACATAAACACACCTAATATTACAACTAAGAACGCAAAATATTTACCAGAGCAAAGCGCAATACAAAATGGTGTAGTTTTAGACAAAAAAGGAAAACCTACACAAGCGCATCTATTGCTTTTTGATAGGAAAGGAACACAAGTTTTGGTTTTTGATACCGAAGAAGACGGATCGTTTGCTTTTAAATTCAACAAAAACAATTACCTCACTTTGTTAGCATATAAAGATAATGGGGAACGTGTTACCATAGAACAAACTCACTTAAAAAAAGGCAATTACAATAACCAGACAAAACCAAATAACAGAGAAAACAAGGATAGCTTTAAAACTTTTGAGAAGAATGAAAAACCACTTAAAGAAACGATTAAACAAAAAGCATTAGTATCTGTGGGTTTAAATCTAGATAATGCAATGGACGAAGTCGTTGTAGTTGGCTATGGAACGACTTCAAAAAAAGCATTTGCAGGCTCAGTAACTACAGTCTCAGCAGAAGATATTTCAATTAATGGCAACTCTATAGTAAATGCTTTAGCTGGGGAAGTTGCTGGTATAAGTATTGTAAATGCATCAGGGCAACCAGGAAGTACACCTACAGTAAGAATTAGAGGGTTTGGATCAGTTTCTGGCAACAACCAACCACTTGTTGTAGTGGATGGAGTCCCTTACGAGCAATCTGTTTTTGGAGATATAGATCCACAACAAGTGCAAAGTGTTACGGTATTAAAAGACGCAACAGCAACAAGTATCTATGGCTCAAGTGGAGCTAATGGCGTCATTCTTATTAATACAAAGCATGGTGGGAGTTATCATGGTAGTGGTGCCACTAAACGACTAAATAATAAAAAATATAATAACTACACTATTAAACAATTCTATAATTCTAATCCCATTCGTACGGCGAAGTCTAGAAATTTCTACATGCCTAAATATGAAGGGAATCACTTGCCAGAAGAGCGCACAGATTTTAGGCAAACCATATACTGGAATCCTGTAGTGCAAACTAATGCTGATGGTATAGCGGAATTAGAATTTTATAATTCTGATGCTGTAACCTCTTTTAAAATCACTACTGAAGGGATTGGTTTTAATGGTCTTGTTGGTAAAAAGGATAAGCTTTATGCTACAAAGAAATTGCTGAATTTAGATTTCAAAACACCTAACTATATGGTTTTAAATGATACTATTTCTTTACCAATAACCATTACAAATGAAACTAACAAAGCATTAGATACTAGGTTACAAATCCTACTTCCAAACCATTTAAAATTAATTGAAGATTTTGAAGAAAACATACAAGTCGACGCACTAAGTGCTACAACAAAACATATTAAAGTAATACCAATAACAAAGGGAGAGGCCATTGAAATTTCGGTTTTAGCCACGTCTCAAGATTATAAAGATCTTGTTAAAAAACAAGCCACTATTATAAGTCCATATTTCCCAACAGAAATCTCTTTATCTGGTTCAAAATCCGAACGTTTTGAATTTGATATTAATCATGCTGTTGAAAATACAATTACGACAGAATTCAATATTTACACGGACATTGTAGGAGATGTCATGGATGGTATTGAGTCTTTAATACGTCAACCTTATGGTTGTTTTGAGCAAACCTCATCCACAACCTATCCTAATATTATGGTTTTAAAATACCTTAAAGAGTCTGGGAAAAGTAATTCTAAAATTGAGGCTAAAGCTTTAGACTTTATCAAAAAAGGCTACAAAAGACTGATAAGTTTTGAAACTTCAAAAGGTGGATTTGAATGGTTTGGACATACACCTCCACATGAAACTTTAACCGCTTACGGTATTTTGGAATTTACCGAAATGAAAGAAGTATACAATGGTGTAAACGATAAAATGATTGCGAGAACCGTAGATTGGTTGTTAAGCAGAAAAGACGGTAAAGGCGGTTTTAAAAAGAGTAAAAAGGGCTATGATAGTTTTGCAAGTTCACCTACAGATGTGGCTAATGCTTACATTGTATACGCACTTAGCGAAGCTAAAATCGAAGCAGACATAGAACTCGAATATAATACAGCATATAATGATGCTATTAAAAGTAACGATACTTATAAAATGGCATTACTTGCCATGACAAGCAAGAATTTGAATAAAGGTGAAAATTTTGAAACTTTAATTACTCAAATCAAAGCAAATATTGAGCGTTACGGTTTTAATAAATTGCCTGTAGAAAATACGATTACAAGATCGTATGGCAATTCAAAAAATATAGAAACAACAGCCTTGACCTTATTGGCATTAATGTACGAATCTAACCTAAACGAAGCGCTTATTTCTAAAGGCATAGAATATTTAGTAAAGCAAAGACAATACAACAGGTTTGGGTCAACACAAGCGACAGCAATGGCCTTAAAAGCCCTTATTAATTACACTAAAAAACAAAAGCAAAAATTGGTAAGTGAAAATGATAATATCACTTTAATAGTCAATGGTAAGTCATTGACGAAATCGTTAAAAATTAATAATGAAGGTAAAATAAGGATCAATGGATTTGAAAACTATTTAAAAACTGGTAAGCAAACTATTAGTGTAAAATTCAATAATTCTAAAGCCACATTTCCATATAATTTAAACGTAAAATGGGATAGTACTTTACCAGACAGTTCTGAAGCATCTCCTTTACAACTTGAAACCACTATTTTAGATAAGAATTATGCGGTTGGTGATAATGTGAGCTTTTCTATTAAGGTCTCTAATAAAAAACAAGAGCCCTTAGGTATGGTCACGACTATTATTGGGATTCCGTCTGGTACAACAGCACAGCCTTGGCAACTCAAAAAAATATTAGAAGAGAACAAAGTTGCATATTATGAGGTCTTTGATAACTATCTCGTGTTTTACTGGCGAGAATTCAGAGTCTCAGAAACTAAAGAAATTCGATTAGATTTAAAAGCCGATATTGCTGGTAATTATCAAGCGCCTGCAAGTACAGCCTATTTGTATTATGGCGATGAGAACAAAACTTGGATTACTGGGAATATTATTGAGATTGTGGAGTAGATAAATTTAATTAATATTTTGATTAGTTGAAGCCTTACTAGAGAAAGTAAGGTTTCTCTATTCTACATGTTGATGATTTTTGCAAGAAACAAAACATCTAAGCAAATATCTCATGTCAATAAACAGTCTGTTTTTATTATATTGCGCTTCCGAAATTTGCAAAGATCTGACTATCAATGTATTTATTCAACTATAAACCCAACGTGTTATGAAGATTAAAACTCAGAAGATTATTGTATTGTGCTTCTTCGTATTATGCAGCACAATAGTTTTAACAGCGCAAGCTCCATATGGTAATGCAGGAGACCATACTCCTGTAGAATTTGGTAGTCCTGATACTCCTTTTGGGTATTACGAATACTTACCTTTAAATTTCAACAACGCTTCAAGTGACACATATGCTCTAGTGTTATTTTATCATGGCTACGGAGAAAGAGGTAATGGTACAACGGATTTAGATGATGTTCTTCTTTTTGGTCCTCCAAAATTAATTCAGCAAGGTTCTGATTTTGAAGCCATAATAATTTCCCCGCAAAATTCTGATGCTAATTATAGCGCTTCAGACTTTCTTAATTTCTACAACTATTTAATTAATAATTATCCTATTGACTTAAATAGGGTTTATGTCACAGGTTTAAGTTCTGGCGGAGCTAGTACTTGGGGAGCCTTACAAGGGCATTATGATAAGATTGCAGCCGCTGTTCCTATCTGCGGAACAGGAATTTTAAATGACCCTTCAGACTTTTTACAACAAACACCAATTTGGACATTTCATAGTTTTAATGATAATGTTATTGGTGTAAATAATACTATAAATAATGTAAACGATATCGCAAATATTAGTAGTTCTGTTATGTCGGTATATCCTTATGAAAGTGGAAACTCTGCAGCAAGTGAAGATTATTCAATGCTGTTTGATACCACAAATCAAACATGGTCATCAGCTGTTGGAGCAATTGAGCCTGCTGATAATTTATCATTTACGTTATATAAAGATGGAGGCCATGACTCTTGGACAAGAACTTACAATAATCCAATGGTTTGGAATTGGATGTTTGCACAAAGTCTTAGTGTACTTAATGTTGAAGAGGAATTAATTGGTTTTAATTTGTATCCAAATCCTACTTCAGAAAGAGTCAACATTGTAACAAAAGATGATGCCGAAAAGACAATTGAAATTTACAATCTTGCTGGTAGAAAAATCTATGACAGTCTATTTTTTAGAGCACTAAGTTTAGATGTCAGCTCTTATTCTTCTGGAGTTTATTTTGCTAAAGTCATTGGTGAAGACAACCGTCAAAAAGTCGTGAAAATTATTATAAATTAATCGTCCTTATTTTTAGATTAGGTGCTTTGTAAGATTGAGCTTGTTCTCTTTCTTAGTTTGGGCACCACCAATTCCTCAAACCATGGGTTTTTACTTCTCCAGAATCGGTTAGTTGGTGATGGATGTGGAATTGGGAAATACTTTGGCAAATATGTTTTGTACTCTCCAACCGTTTCCGTCAATGTTCGTTTAGCTTTATCTTTTAAATAATATTTCTGCGCATAAGCGCCAACCAAAATAATCAATTCTACATTTGGCATTTTTTCTAATAATGGCGTGTGCCACTGTGGAGCGCATTCTGGTCGTGGTGGTAAATCTCCTGTTTTTGCCTTTCCTGGATAACAAAATCCCATAGGTATAATCGCAAAGTTTTCTGTATTGTAAAATTGCTCGTCTGTGACGTTAAGCCATTGTCTTAGTTTTTTTCCACTTTGGTCATCCCACGGAATTCCAGATTCATGAACCTTGGTTCCTGGTGCTTGGCCAATGATTACTATTTTAGAATTTATGTGTGCTGTTGCGACTGGTCTAGGACCTAATGGAAGGTGTGCTTTGCATATTGTGCATTGGCTTATATTGTGAAGTAGTTCTTCCATTACTTTTTACCACCTACCACAATAACAATCTCACCTTTAGGAGGTTTGTTAGTATAATGCTCTAAAACTTCTTTAGCTGTCCCTCTTATGGTTTCTTCATAGAGTTTTGTCAATTCTCTGGAAACTGAAACTGGTCTATCTTCGCCAAAATACTCACAAAAATGCCCTAAAGTCTTTACTAACTTGTGAGGACTTTCATAAAAAATCATGGTTCTGGTTTCTTCAGCCAGTAATAAAAGTCGTGTTTGGCGACCTTTCTTTACAGGTAAGAATCCTTCGAACACAAACTTATCATTAGGTAAACCACTATTTACTAGAGCTGGTACAAAAGCTGTTGCTCCTGGCAAACATTCTACCCCAATATTATTTTCCACACAGGCTCTCACTAATAAAAATCCAGGATCAGAAATTGCTGGTGTACCAGCATCGCTAATGACCGCAATAGATAATCCGGATTTTAATTTTTCAACTAAATTATTCACTGTTTTATGCTCATTATGCATATGATGACTTTGCATCTGTGTAGTGATTTCAAAGTGTTTGAGTAGTTTTCCTGAAGTTCTAGTATCTTCAGCCAAGATTAAATCTACTTGCTTTAAAACTTCTATAGCTCTAAAGGTGATGTCTTTTAAATTTCCTATTGGAGTGGGGACTAAAAATAACTTCATATAAGTGCATAACTTAATATCAAATTTACAATCTTTTCTATATCTTAACGCAACCATTTGTAAGAATCTACATCTTGTATATAAAAACCAATCTGTGTTAAAACCGCTTTACTTTTTATTATTTGTCTTGTGCAATGTTTATATTTTGTCCAGTCAAACAACTGATCTATCCATTGCTATTGAGGTTCAAGATTTAAATGGTACAGCTGTATCTCAAGTTGATATTTATGAAGATTTTCAGTATATAATTACTGTCACAAATTCTGGCAATTTAGTTGATAACGCAATGATCTCTGTAGATTTTGATGACGATCTAAGCATCTTATCTTACACTTCTCAGAATAATAATGCTGGTGCATCTGAGTTTTCTAACATTAATGTAAATGCTAATGTTTTAACCGCTTCAATTGCAACAATACCTAACAATGGGAGCGTTGAGTTATTGGTTTTAGTTACTGCACCAACCAATCTTGGTGGTATAGCAGCAAATGGAACAGTTGACGCTCCTGGAGGTACAACAGACACCAATACCAGCAATAATCAATCTATAATATCTATTGATGTTTTAGATATTATAATTGATTTTTCGATTACACATTCACAAATTCAACCTTCTCAAGGTGTTCCTATTAATGCTTGGGGAGATACTGTAACTTATCAATTTACCATTACTAATAATAGTGCTATTGATTTTCCTGTCACTGCTATTGAAGGTAAACTATTTTTGGCTTTACCACCTGAAAATGGTGAGCCTTTTGCAGAATTTGTTTCATTAGAGTGCATAAACACTACCAACGGATCTACTTGTCCTGATTTAACTAATATTAGCGAATTTTCAATAAATGTTTCTTCCGCAGGCACTACAAGTGCTAATACAGTATTTACGTTTGAAGCGAATTCTGAAATTACTGCTGGTGGAAGTATCTCTTTTGAAATGGTTTATCGATTTTCCAATTATTCTTGCTCAGAAGATCCTATGCAAATAGATGTTAATAGCTTTATTCAAATTGAATTAGATCACGCTAATGCTTCCTCAAACAATTCTAACAACGTACTAACCAACTTGCTCAATGCGGACTTCTGTCCAGAAACAGACATTTGTATTGAAACGGTACAAACAGATCCAGATGTAAATATTGCGTTAGATTATGACCAAGAAATAACGTTACTAACTACGATTTGTAATAATGGTCCGTCAGAAACTCTTATGCGCTTCTTTATTCAAAATTTAACTAGTACAAGTGTCGCGTGGGAAATCATTTCTACAAATTGCGTTGGTACTACCGGATCTGTTTCTTGTAATGATTTTTCAATCTCTAGTATAAATAATGGACAAGGTTGGACAAGTAACGATTTTATACTTCAGCCCAATACCACTATAAATATTGAAACCGTAATAAAATATATTGAGCCTCAGTGTAGCACTAATCCAAATCCTATTCAAGCAATTATTAGAAGTGCCACTAATATTTTAGATAGTCAAGTAACCGATATCAATTTAGAAAATAACTTTTTTGCCAATATACTTAATCTTCCACCACCTGATATCGAAAATTGTGATGGTGTAAGTTTATCTAGTTTAGATATTACTAAAACGCAAATAAGTCCTGAATTACCTATTGGAGCATCTGTCGATAATACGGCACAATGGGGCTTAGTAAGTTATGAGGTAACTGTTGCCAATACAAGTGACTATGAAGGCATAATAGTGCTGCAAGATTTTATTTCAATTATAGATACCGATAGTCCTCCAATATTAGCTTCATTAACATCAGTCGAATGCGTTGAAACCACAGGAACAACAACTTGCTTTGACATTCAAAATACTAACATTGGTGTTTTTTATGATGGACAACCAGAAGCAGGAGAATTTGATATATTTTGGCAAATTTTACCCGAAGAAAACCGAATACTACCAGCAAACAGTTCAGTTACCTTTAATGTAACAATAGATTGGCAACCTGAATGTTCTATTGAAGAGCCTATGGTTGGTTCAAATTTTGCAAGAGCTGGTTATGTAAATGGCCCTTCAAATGAAGCAGGTTCGTATAAAACAGTAGATGTATCTACGTTTTTTGCGCCTTGTGTAGATCTAGTGGTTCAAACCTATCCGGAATTTACACAGGTCAACACCAATCAGACTTTTAACTGGATTATAGATATTAGTAATAGTACAACAAGCTCTGATGCTACAAATGTACTTTTTGAAAACACTATTAATCCTGTTTTTAATATTATTGGGACTCCCATTTGTATCGTATCATCTGGTAATGCCACATGCCCTGTAAGTTTTGATATTATAGATAATTTTATTTCTGGAACAATACCAGATATGGAAGCAGGTTCTACAGTCTCCATTAGTATTCCTGTAACTGCACCAAGTTTTGGAGGAGCTTTTAATAATATTGCCGAAGCGATTCCTAGCGCAGTAAATAATGAAGAAATTACACCCGAAACTAATATTTCTATTAACAGCGTTCAAGTTGTGGCTCCTATTTTACAAAAATCATTTATGCCAGATACTATTATCGAAGGTGGCGAAAGTGAACTAACATTTACAGTTTTTAATATTGCTTCTAATCCTACCCAAACTAATATTTCATTTACTGATAATTTACCAACGGGAATAATACTTGCGGACACCCCAGAATGGATTGAAGCAAATGGTTGTACAGTAAATTTTATTGGTGATATTGGTGATGTTTTTGTCGGTATGGACAATCTTGTATTCCCTGATGGAGTTGCAAGTTGTACATTTTCCGTTCTGGTGACTTCGAGTGAAGTTGGAACTCACCTTAATAATTTTCAGAATTTCTCAAACAACAATAATATTGATACCTCTCAAACAAATGCGACATTAAATGTTATCATAGACACTTCTGATGTAGATATTGAAATTCTTAAAACTGTTGAACCAAATGAAGTGGCTTATGGCGAAGAGGTGGAATTCACGATTACAGCAACCAACTTAGGAACAACAACCGCCACTATAATAGAAGTTATAGATGCTTTACCACAAGGTTATGAGTTTATATCAGCAACAACGAGTTTTGGTGTTTTTGATGAAAATACGTTTACATGGAGTATCCCAAGTCTAAGTGCTAATATATCCGAGATTTTAATTTTAACAGCAAGGATAATTTCCTCTGATAATTTGATAAATGTTGCTATTTTGAATAGTGTTAATGAACCAGATAGAAATACTTCAAATAATGAAGATGATGCCACAGTAGAAATTTCAGGTTGTTTGCTCATTCCCGAAGGTCTTTCTCCTAATAACGATGGAAGAAATGACGCACTAATTATTCCTTGTATTGAAGATTACCCGGAAAATACTTTAAAAATCTACAACAGATATGGTACACAAATCTATGAAGCTTCAAATTATCTAAATACTTGGGATGGAAGAGCGAATATGGGTTTCCCAGATTCTTCGAAATTATTACCTGTGGGAACTTACTTTTATGTTTTGGATATTAAAGGATTTCAAAAGCCAAAAGTTGGATACGTGTATTTGAATTATTAATTAGTATCGAATGTATTTGGCCAAAAAATAAAATGGGAAAACAGCAATTAAACCATAAAGTGAAAAGCCAATAATTCCATGGCTAGCATAATGATATACTGTAGTGGCTAAAACTAAATCAAAGAAAAAACCAGCATAAGCCCATTCTGTAAACTATTTGCTTGCTCTCCATAAAATTATTATTACCCCTAGAATTTTTATGATTGTTAAAGGGATAACAATGTAAGTGGGGTAATTAAAGTTTTCAAAAAAAACCTTTTATCATTTCTGTCTTGGCGAAGTATATAGAGGTTGAATACAAGAAAAATCCGCATAACATAGCAGTACTCATTCAATACAAACTTTGCTTTGTACGCATCGAATTTTAATTGAATTTACCCTCTACAATTTCAATAAAGCGTTCTTCGTATTCGTCTTTTCCTTCCCAGTTATTGTAATCTGGTTTTACCATTTCCATGATCAATTTTCGAGCTTCGCCTAAAGAATGGGTGGTATTAATTTGGGAAATAACACGATCATAGTCTTCATTTTTGCCTTCAAATAAATGCTTTATAAAAGCCAACTTATCGTTCAGTCCAATTTGAAGACTTCTTCCTTTTAACTTGTCATTTAAGGATTTTTTCTCGTTTTCTGCTTCACGTTTTTTCGCATCTTCAATAGGCTCAAACTCTGGCATTTTAGCAAAATCCGAGGTAATATTCTCAAATTCTATGGTGTTAGGGTTTTCTTTAGGTAAGGTCTTTTCTAAGATAGCATCAACCTGCTGAGTCTCCTCTGGCATTTGAGCCACCATATCTTTAATTTTTTCCATCACAGGCTCCATAATACCATCATCTTCAACCTCATCTAGATTGACATAGGTCTTATTTCCAACTTCAATGTTATCACTTATTTTATTGTTAAAAGCTGTATCTAGCATGTCAAAAAATGATGAGTCATTGCCTATAGTGGGCATATCATCGTCAAAATTTTCTTGAGCAAATTTTAAAACTGTAAGTTTTTCGTATAGTTTAGAAACCTCTTCGTGCATTCTATCTACATCTTCTCTACCTTTCAGTTTTAGAATCCTGTGCGCTATGCTAACCAATTCTGATTCTAATTTCTTTTTCATCTGTTTTACTTTTGTTTTTTAATAAATTTGCTTGACCTTTATACAAACGAAAAAAGGTTGCTATTTAGTGCTAAAATTACGAAATGTTTCTCGAAAATACGGTAAATCATAAAGAACAATTTGGGTGGATAGAAGTGATTTGTGGATCAATGTTCTCTGGTAAAACCGAAGAATTAATTCGCAGATTAAAACGTGCAAAGTTTGCAAGGCAAAATGTTGAAATCTTTAAGCCTGCTGTCGATGTACGATATGATGACGAAATGGTAGTATCTCACGATTCTAATGAAATTCGCTCTACACCAGTGCCTGCCGCTGCAAATATTCCCATCCTAGCAGATGGTTGTGATGTTGTTGGTATTGATGAAGCTCAATTTTTTGATGATGAAATCGTGCGCGTTTGTAACGATTTAGCCAATAAAGGTGTTCGTGTTATTGTTGCTGGCTTAGATATGGATTTTAAAGGTAATCCTTTCGGACCAATGCCGTATCTAATGGCCACTGCAGAATACGTAACTAAAGTACATGCCATATGCACAAAAACAGGGAATTTAGCACAATACAGTTACCGAAAAGCAAAAAGTGACGATCTGGTTTTACTGGGTGAAGTCGATGAGTACGAACCACTTAGTAGAGCCGCTTACTACAAAAGTATGTTGAGAGATAAGGTAAGGCAAATGAAGGTGAATGATGCCGAAGAAGTAGATTCTAAAGATAAAAAAGTCTAATGTCTAAAGCCCAAGAAACAGTTCTCGAAATTGATTTAAGTGCATTAACACATAACTTCAATTATTTAAAATCTAAATTACAACCAAAAACTAAGTTTTTAGCTGTAGTAAAAGCCTTTGCTTATGGAAGTGACTCGGTTGCGATCGCAAAACATCTCCAAAAACTAAACGTTGATTATTTTGCTGTGGCTTACTCCAAAGAGGGTGTTGTTTTAAGAGATGCAGGTATTACGACTCCAATACTAGTTTTGCATCCACAACCTGTTAACTTTAGCACCATAATAGAACGATGTTTAGAACCTAGTATGTACAATGCTAAAATCTTAAATGAATTTATTGAAATTGCCGAACAACATTCACAGACCAATTATCCGGTTCATATAAAGTTCAATACAGGATTAAATCGCTTAGGGTTTTGGGAAAATGATGTGGATTATATTGTCAATGTATTAAAAAAGACAGATAGTATTATAGCTAAGTCCATATTTTCTCATCTAGCGGCTAGCGAGGATATGGATGAAAAAGATTTTACAAAGCAACAGATTCATACATTTCACTCCATTTCAAATGAATTTGCAGACAAAATTGGTTATATACCTTGGTTACATTTGTGCAATACTTCTGGAGTCTTAAATTATCCTGAAGCACATTTAGATATGGTACGCTGTGGTATTGGTCTTTATGGTTTTGGTAATTCTGCAAAAGAGGATAGAAATCTTATACCCATTGCAAGTTTGAAATCCGTGATTTCTCAAATTCATAATATTGAAAAAGATGAGACTGTAGGTTATAATAGAGCTTATAAAGCTAATGGTTTTGAAAAAACAGCAACAATACCTATTGGTCACGCAGATGGTGTTAACCGTATTTATGGTAACAAAAAAGGTTTTGTAACTATAAATGGCAAAAAAGCTCCAATCATAGGGAATGTCTGCATGGATATGATTATGGTAAACATTACTGGGATTGACTGTAACGAAGGAGATGAAGTCATTATCTTTAACCCTAAATATAAAGCCTCAAATCTAGCCGAATCAGCTGGTACAATTTCTTATGAAATTATTACTTCTATTTCCCAACGTGTCAAACGTTCTTTCATAAAATATTAGTTGAAATGTTAAAATTTGTGACTTTTTTAACTATTTTAGTGTCTTACTAACGTATTTAACTAACTATTTAAAACACTGAATTATGTTAAAAGAATTTAAGGATTTTATTATGACAGGCAATGTGATTGATTTCGCTGTTGCTGTAATTATGGCTGGAGCTCTAGGAGCTGTTATAAACGGTTTCGTTTCTAAAATTGCTATGCCACTTATTGGTCTCGTAACGGGAGGAAAAAGTTTTTCTGACATGTTTTGGACTCCAGGAGATGTAGAATATGCAACTGTCGAGGCCGCTAAAGAAGCTGGTGTTGCTGCTGTAGAATATGGAGCATGGATTGATACCATCGTCAGTTTAATTGTTGTCGGTTTTGTAATGTTTATGATTGTTAAAGCATATAACAAAACTAAAAAACCAGTTGAAGAAGCTCCAGCAGGACCATCTGATATTGATTTATTAACTGAGATTAGAGATGCTTTGAAAAAATAATACTGTTTAGCGAAGCCGCTACACTATATATTTTTAATCAAACCCAGATTTTTAAAATCTGGGTTTTTCTTTTTTTATGTATTACTATTGAAAAATTCGTAATTCAAGACCTAAATTTTTATCACATTTTTATGAGAAAATAATCACATTTATATGAGAAATAATCTAATTTTACTCCTTAAATTTTCATAAAATGAAAGTAGCAATTGTTGGAGCCACAGGTTTAGTTGGAAATGTTATGCTTAACGTATTAGAAGAGCGCAATTTCCCAGTTAATGAATTATTATTAGTTGCCTCAGAGCGTTCTGTGGGTAAAAAAATAAAATTTAAAGGTGAGGATATTGAGGTTATCAATATTCCTACTGCAATTGATAAGCGTCCAGATATTGCTCTGTTTTCAGCTGGTGGAAGCACTTCCCTTGAGTGGGCTCCGAAATTTGCTGAAGTTGGTACTACGGTAATCGACAACTCGTCTGCTTGGAGAATGGATTTGTCTAAAAAATTAGTTGTGCCAGAGATTAATGCTAAAGCGCTTTCTAAAGATGATAAGATTATTGCCAATCCTAATTGTTCTACCATACAGATGGTCATGGCTTTAGCTCCGCTTCATGATGCATATAAAATAAAACGTATTGTGGTTTCTACATATCAATCCGTTTCTGGTACTGGCGTTAAAGCTGTTGAACAAATGGAAAATGAAATTGCAGGAAAAAAAGGTGAAATGGCTTATCCATATCCAATTCACAAAAATGCTATTCCGCATTGTGATGTTTTTGAAGAAAATGGGTATACTAAAGAGGAAATGAAATTGGTAAGAGAAACTCAAAAAATCCTTGATGACAAAACCATTGCAGTAACAGCTACAGCAGTAAGAATTCCAACCGCTGGTGGGCATAGCGAGGCTGTAAATGTTGAGTTTGAAAATGATTTTGATATAACTGAAGTACGGCAACTTCTTAGCGAAACAGATGGTGTTACAGTGCAAGATAACCTAGATGTAAATGTTTATCCTATGCCAATGTATGCAAATGGAAAGGATGATGTGTTTGTTGGCCGTATTAGACGAGATAGTTCTCAGCCAAACACTTTGAATCTCTGGGTAGTAAGCGATAACCTTAGAAAAGGAGCTGCAACAAACACGGTTCAAATTGCGGAATATTTAGTTAAGAACGATTTAGTTTGAAGTCTTTTTCATATTTTTTAACAGACTCCATAATATCAGTAAATTTTTGTATTTCAACTAATTAATTGATTTTTTAGATTGATTTCTTACTATATTGCTCCCCCAATTTACCCTTTTTGATAACGTAATTAGCTATTAACCAAATCAAATTAATTGTCACTTAACCAATTACACAAAAAACTAAAAGAAAAGAATATTAAATTTCTTTTTACCGACTATTACGATACTATCGTTCATAGACATGTGCACCCAAATTATGTGCAAAGGATTTGGGCGAAATTTATGATTAGGGAATTAGGTTTGTCAGCATCTATCGATGAACTTTATTTTACGAGACAAGAATCTAGTAAATATCTTGTTGGTAAACTTAATAAAACTACTGACGAAATTCCTTATAATGCCATAAAGGCAGAGGTCTGTAAGCGTCTTGTCAATTCAAACGTCATTTTAGATGAGAATAAAAATGACTTTATTAATCTTTTCGAAGAGGCTGACGCCAGAGCAGAATCTCAAGTACAGTATCTAAATCAAGACGTTTTAGATACTTTGAAGTATTTTAAATCTAATGGAGGTAAAATTTACTTAATTTCAGATTTTTATGGTTCTACATCATTATTCAAAAAGTTATTAGCTCATCATGGAATTTTAGATTTATTTGATGGTGTTTACAGTTCATCTACACTAGGAAAAAGTAAACATACAGGCGATATCTATGCTCCAATTCTTTCAGAGTTGTCGATTAATCCTAATGAAGGAATGATGATTGGTGATAATCTAACAAGTGATTATAATAATGCCATAAAAAATGGACTTAATGCATACCAACTACCACACAAAAAATATCTAAAAAAAAATAAGCGCAATAACTTTGGAAACGATAAAAAACGTTTAAAAAAGATTATTAATACTGTTTACAAGACTTGTCATAAAAACTCGGCGAAACCATTCACAGAATATATAGTGTTTTATCATGTTTTTGTTGAACGACTCTACGCAACAGCTAAAAGAAAAAACATTAAAGATTTATTCTTTCTTTCTCGAGAGGGTCAATATCTCAAAAAACTCTTTGACAGTTATCAAGACTTTTCTCTAGTAGATGAAAGTCAAAAAATAAAAACCCACTATTTAAAAATATCTAGACACGCAGCACTTCAAATGTCATTAAAAGAATTTGATGAGGAACCTTTTACCTTTTTGAGTTCAAAATATCGTGATCTTGCTGTTGATGAGTTTTTATTAGCTATAAATTGTTCTGATGAGCTCCAAACTCAAATTATTTCGGAACTAAACGTGGATGGTAAAACTGTTATTGAAGATTTCTTTAGCTCTTCAATTTTTGAAAGCTTAAAGAAAAACAAAACTTTAAAGAGTTATTATGATGAGCACAGAAAAACAAGCTATAATGCGTTTAAAGTGTACGTTAATTCTTTTGATGTAGACATCGAAAAAAACGGCATTAGCCTTGTAGATATTGGTTGGGGTGGAACAATGCAAGAAGCTATTTACAATTTTTTCGACTGTGACATTCCAGTAACTGGTTATTATCTTGGTTTGGGTGATATCTATGATATCCAACCTAAAACTAAAAGATATGGACTCATCTCATCCATTTTACCATACACTGATTATCACGACTATATATTAATGGCTAATCAACAGCTTTATGAGCAGTTTTCGGGTGCAGATCATGGTAGTGCATTGGATTACAGTTTAGATGTTGAAGGTTTTGTAATACAGTCACACAAGCCAGAAGAAAAATGGCTGTACGATAATCATATAAAAGCGCATCAAGAAGAAATGTTTGCTTTACACAAAGTGTTGTTAAACACACTAGAACCTGTGTGTTATAGTAATGAATTAATGCAAGCAACAATTTCAAAAATGGCTCTAAAAGTTGGACTATTTCAAGGAAATAAAAAGTTGAAATTTTTAGACACATTAAGTCACGGATTTTATCAAAACGTAGGTCATAATCAAGTTGGAATTTCATACAAGCCACCAAAAATTAAAAGACCTATGAAATTTATGATTAATTTCCTATTGACGCCAGAAAGGTTTTTTAGATATATTGTTAAGTTAAAACCAGTGCTTTATCAGAAAAACAAACTCCTTGCATATATTACACCGATGTATCTTATTTATCTTTATTTCAGGTTTAATAAGTATGTTAGGTTTAAGGTTTTAAACCGTTTCTTTCTTTTAAAGTACAATGCATTCAAGTAAAAAGCATTAGTTTTAGCTTTATTTTTCGATTAAAGTAGGGGTTTTATAGGCTTAGCTGTCTTATAAATAGTAGTAATTAATTAACGATGAAAAAAAAATACTATTTTTTTCTGCTTATTATTTTATCTGTGTTTTCTTGTGGTACAGATGACAGCCTGATCTCCTTAGATATAGAAACAAATCCAGATTTTGTTACTATAGCTCAAAACTCAGAAATTGAAATTTTTGTTTTATCAAATGATTTCAATATTCCTTCGAATGGTCAATTAAGTCTTAGCAGTCCTACAAATGGGAGTGCCTTAGTAAAGGATTCTAATAATACGCCTAATAATCCCAGTGATGATACCATACAGTATTCTGCAAACCCAAATCAAGTAGGCTCTGATAGTTTTCAATATACAATTTGCAACACATCTGGTAATTGTAAAACAGAAACGATTAATATAACTATCACTGGTAATTCTAATGTGCTATTTAATTTGCAAAATATGCCTTATCAAACACTTTCGGAATACCAGTTTTTTGAAGGAAATTTAAAAGATCTTAACCCGGAATTTGGAGTCACACCCTATACATTGAACTCTACTTTATTCACAGATTACGCTAAGAAAAAACGCTTTATCTGGATGCCAAACAATACCAAGGCAACCTATATTAGTGATGATGAATCACTTAATTTTCCTGTTGGTACTATTTTAATTAAAAATTTTTACTACGAAAATGTATTACCAAATAATGAAACTCGTCTAATCGAGACGCGTTTGATGATTAGAAAAAATGAAAGTTGGGTATTTGCAAATTATGTTTGGAACTCAGAACAAACAGAAGCAACATTAAATTTAGATGGCAGTTATATTGATATTCAATGGCAAGATGATGATGAGATAAAATCATTGCAATATAGAATTCCTGCTGGTGCAGAATGCCACACATGCCATAAGGTTATGGAAATCTCTGAGCCTATAGGTCCGAAACCAAGAAACCTAAATTTAATTTACAATTATAGCAATGGTTCTCTAAATCAATTAGAAAAACTTGTAAGTTTAGGTTATTTAGAAAATTCATTGCCTAATAATATTGGGGCTTTACCTGATTATAAGAACACGGATATAAGTCTCGACTTAAGGGCTAGAGCTTATTTAGATATTAATTGTGCGCACTGTCATTCGGAAGAAACACATTGTGCATATCGACCAATGCGCTTTGATTTTTCTGAGACAGAAGATTTTTCCAAAATAGGTGTTTGTGTAGATCCCGATACTGACCTAGGATTTAATCTAGGATCTATTGTTGAGCCAGGTGATGCAAGAAATTCTGTATTACATTTTAGATTAAACTCTACAGAACCCTCTAATAGAATGCCTTTGCTGGGTCGGGCCGCAATACACTCTGAAGGTGTAGAGCTCATCGAAGAGTGGATAAACTCCTTAAATAATGACTGTAACTAAATTAACTAATATGAAAAAATCATTACTCCTAACTGTTCTTTTAAGCTTAGTTTTTGTTAGCATTAAGGCACAAGTATTAAATCAGGATGCCAACTGGCCCAATGAAAATTGGTCGCTCTCTGGTAGTTACGACGCAACATATCTTTATGAAGACCCTACCACAAATGGTGGTTCCACATCATTTTCTTTCGATGATGATGATGCCGGAAGTGCTTCAATTAACAACGTAGCTGTTGAATCTCCTGTAATCAATCTTACTAATGCAGTTAATGCTGGGGAAACTGACATTGTCGTTTCTTTTCAATACGTATTTCGAATTTTTCAAACAGAAAGCTTAAGATTACAATATTGGGATGAAGATGGCGCCTCATGGATAAATTGGGGAAGCGCACTTAATGAAAACAGTAATGTTAGTAATAGTTTTTGTAGTGATACTCCAAGTGGTTTTAATAGTGATCTCTTAGATATTTCATCATTCACACCTAATCAGTTACAAAACTTTCAATACCGCATTTCTTATGATGATAATGGTTCTTTTGGGTGGGGTTTTTGTGTGAATACCGTAAATATCACTTCAATTTCACCTCCTGCTTGTCCAAATGTTAATACTGTTTCAGTAAACAACATCACGGCTACAACAGCTAATGTTAATTGGATCGCTGGCGGAACTGAAACAGTTTGGGAAGTTGCTGTAGTACTAGCTACTGAACCTACTCCAACAACTGGAATTTCTACCACGAGCAGTTCTTACGTTTTAACTAACCTCTCACCAGCAACAGACTATAGAGTTTGCGTAAGAGCGGATTGTAATGCGGAAGGCTATAGCCTGTGGGAATGTCAAACATTTACAACAGGTGTGGATCTATCTGATTATCCTGTTACTTTTACCACAAATCCAATCAATGCCAGTGAAATATATGATATTGCTCTTGTAGATTTAAATGGTGACTTTTTAGATGATGTTGTTTCTGTAGGTTCGAGTAATATTAATGTGCATTACCAGCTTTCATCTGGTGGGTTTAGCGTAAGCAATATAAATATAACACCATCATCGGACTTCAATTCTCCTAGTTGGAGCCTCGCTGCAGGTGACTTTGACCGTAATGGATATAACGACCTCTTATACGGTGGTGGCTCTGGTGTTACATTTATGAAAGCCAATAGTTCTGGTACAGGTTATACCGAAATCTCAGGACCTGACTATGTTTTTTCTCAACGCTCTAATTTTATAGATATTAATAATGATGGACATTTAGACGCCTTTGTTTGTCATGATGTAGAAGCTAATGTGTACTACATTAATGATGGTTCTGGCAACCTAACCTTTTATCAAGGAGAGAGTGCTGGTGTTGTGCAGAATGGATTGGGTCTAACACCAGGTGGTGGTAATTATGGTACCGTTTGGATAGACTATGACAATGATCGTGACATGGATTTGTTTATAGCCAAATGTAGAGGAGGCTCTACAACTATAAGCACAAATGAATTATGGCGAAACGATGGTAATGGTGTCTTTATTAATGTTGCAGACAGCAATGGTTGGTACAATACAAATTATCCTGGAGTTGGTCACAACAACTCCTCAAATCTAGGGGACAATATACAAACTTGGTCTTCTGCTTGGGCAGATTTTGATAATGACGGAGATATGGATGTTTATGTTGGAGCAAGCAGCACTACTAATGGAGATACTAAGTTAATGCAAAACAACGGAGATGGCACCTTTACAGATGTTACAGCTGGTTCTGGAGTATTAGCAGCCGCTTTGGGTATAGAAAATGCTCCTGCCGATTTTGATAATGACGGTTTTGTTGACATTCTAACTAATGGAGATATCTTATTTAATAATGGGGATTTTACATTTACAAATTACTCAGCAAATGTGCCACCAAGTGGAGCAATAGGCGACACCAATAATGATGGGTTTTTAGATATTTTTAGAAATGGTAATATCTACTTAAATAATACTAACGCAAACAACTGGGTAAAAATAAATACAGTAGGAACAATAAGTAACATAAATGGTATTGGTGCAAGAGTTGAAATAGAAACACCTGCAGGAATACAAATAAGAGATGTAAGAAGTGGTGAGGGCTTTGAGTTTATGAGTTCATTGAATACGCACTTTGGTATCGGCTCTGAAACTGCAATTAATAGCATTACAATTTATTGGCCTTCTGGCACTGTGGATTTAATAGCAAACCCTGCAATTAATACAACTCACAATATTGTTGAGGGCTCTGCTTTAAGTGTTATTGACGAAACTCTTATCGATGTTTCCATTTATCCTAATCCTGTGGAAGATGAGCTTACAATTAAGACATCAGGAAATGTAATCGATAAAATAGCTACAGTTTTTGATATCAATGGAAAACGAGTTCTCAATATGAAGCTTAAATCTAATATTATAAATGTTTCTAGTTTAACAAGTGGAATTTACTTTTTGAGACTAGAATCAGAAGGAAAAATTATGAAGCGAAAGTTTATAAAGAAATAGACCTTTTCGTATTAAATATTACAAACCGTTTGAGAAATCAGGCGGTTTTTTTGTGCTATTTTTGCAATATGCTTCAAGTAAAAAATGTCACTTTTGGATATTCTAAAACTAAAATTTTAAAAGCTATTGACTTTAGAGTTAACGCTGGTGAAAACTTGGCTATTATTGGAGAAAGCGGATCCGGAAAAAGCACATTACTCAAACTTATTTATGGTGAATACGATTTAAAAGAAGGGCAAATCTTTTGGAAAGACACCGAAATTCTCGGACCAAAATACAATTTAGTCATTGGCTATGATTTTATGAAATACGTTACTCAAGAATTTGACTTAATGCCTTTTATTACGGTTGAAGAAAACATCGGCAAATATTTATCTCGCTTTTATCCTAAAGAAAAACAGAAACGCACAAAAGAACTTATAAAAGTAGTAGAGCTCGAAGATTTTTCTAATACTAAAGTTAAAAATCTTAGTGGTGGGCAAAAGCAGCGTGTGGCATTAGCAAGGGCTTTGGCTAAAGAGCCTGAAATCCTATTGTTAGATGAACCTTTTAGTCATATCGATAATTTTAAAAAACAATCCTTACGACGGAAAGTTTTTAAACATCTAAAAGAAAATAACATTGCCTGTATAGTCGCTACACACGATAAAAACGATGTCCTTGGTTTTGCTGATGAAATGATAGTGCTTCATGACTCTAAGATAATAGCTAAAGACTCACCTCAATACTTAAACAATAATCCAAAACTACCGTTGATTGCTTCTTTCTTTGGTGAATTTAATGTTATTAAACCGTATGGAATTGTATATGCGCACCAACTTAAAATTGTAGAACATTCAGACTTAAAAGCAGTTGTAAAGCAATCTTATTTTAATGGGAATTCTTGGTTGATTGAAGCTGAGTATAATTCTGAATCTATATTTATAAAGCACAAAGACGAATTAGAAGAAAATTCGAAAATTCAGTTTATTGTCTCCTTATAATAACTTATTCACGTCTTCAGTTTGTTCAAAAATGGAAAATTAACTATCGTATCACTTAATTCTGTTACTTTAAAAGGACTAATATAATAGAATAATTCAAACTTAAAATCAACGAGCATAATTTTAAGCAGTTTTTAATTTCAAAAAAAAAATCACATATTTGTACCAACAAAAAGTAAAAAATTTAATCTATGACGCTACATAAATCAAAATATCGGATGCTGAAAAGCTATTTCTGTAGTGTAGAGAAATAGGTAAAAACAAGACATATTCAAGTTAAAAAAGCATCCTCAAAAAAAAGGATGCTTTTTTTATTAATTTTTTTTGAAATTGATACTAATGTATGCCTAAAACACAAATAGCTACACTTCAGTTTGTTAGATAATCTGCCATATGCGGATTAGGATTCAACACCCTAAATTCAACTTAAATTACTGGTTTTCAGTAAATTAAATTCAAATTTTATTTGGAAGTTAAAAATATTCCTCTTTATATTTGCATCGCAATACCGCAACAAATAATTATTAAAACGAAGTAACATGTTTAATACCAATGTAAACAAAAGTATGACCAGAGAACTAGGTTCTTTAACATACACGCTTCGAGACATCTTTCCAGATAAATAGATATCTATTTTCATCATACAAAGAGTCCGAAGCCAAAACGTTTCGGACTTTTTTGTATGCCTTTCTTTCAAAAAAAGTTACGGCTTAAAGTTTCGAAAAAAACAATTATTCGAACAGAACCCTTTTGGGATATTATCTGAAAGCCATTGCTATGCCAAAAGCTTTCTAACTAAATAGTAAAAGCCAGACTAAAATATGATTATAGATACATACCATTTAACAACATGTATTAAAAATTTAAGTGGCTTTACATAGACAGTAATCTTGTAAAGAACTTTAAAATGAAAACAAATTGGAACACACAGAACAAGAACATACAAAGTGCTAATTATTTAAAATTAGTTGAAAAGATATATTGCGAAAACAATAAACCTACGCGTTACAATGGTTCTATAGAATCAATGCTTCGTGAGTTTTTCTCTAAAACCAGTAAGAAAAAATACACTTGGAAAAGAGAAACTTTTAAGAGGCTATTAATTCACTTATATAACCAAAAATGCTACGCATTATTAAGAAATTATGACAGCGTAAATGTTATACACAACATAAGCGCCTTTGGAAATGGAATAGTAAGACCTATAGAAAACTGGAAAAAAGAGACTGTAAATGAAAATGACCAGCTAAACTCGGTAATAAGACACTGTTTTGCGTTATATGAAGCGCCAAAGTTTTTAGAAAATTCATTTTATCAAAGTGAAAAAAAATATATGCTTTGGTACGTTCAATTAGGAAAAGGAAAAAGTATAAAAAACTTGTCCAACATGCCAATAAAGCCAACAGCTAAAATGGCTCACGAGTTTAGAAATGCACCTTCTTTTCTTTCTGTTAATGAAGCTTTACGATATGCTCAAGCTGTAGGTTTTGGAGCCTCAACGAAGACCGCTAAAATGCTTGCGTTTTCAAGATTATCAATTATAAGAGAAGATCAAGAAGATTTTTGGGCGTCAGTTATTATGTTTTTTTCAAAAGAAGAAGATTTAAATGTGAATGAATTAGATGGCATCGTAGATTATCTGTCATATAAATATCGTGAAGACAGTTCATTTTCAATGAAAAGCCGAACATTAAAAGCATTATTGAATCAAACTCAAGAATGGCATCGTAATGTTTACTTAAAAGAAAAAGGAGACACCTTTTCTTGGAATTCATCAGGAATTAAGCCTTTGTATTTTGAAGAAATTGTAGATAATAAAAAAGTTGTTTATAAAACTGAAGAACTATTAAGTTCAGCAGAACTTTATGATGAAGGCAATGAAATGCAACACTGCGTTTCTGAATATGACGACGATTGTGACGAAGGAAGATGTTCAATTTTCTCTTTGCGACAAGAAGTTGAGGGAAAACTAATAAAGCGTTTAGTAACACTAGAAATAGAATTACCAAGCAATGTAATAGTTCAAGCTAAAGCAAAGTGTAATCAAGAACCTGATAGTAAATCTGTTGAATTAATAAATTACTGGATTAATAACTCCCAGGTGAGACGAAAAAAAGAAATGGAATATCAAAGACAGAATCAGCCTCAAGTTCAGCAACAGGCATATGCTAGACTTGTTGAACGGAGACAAATGACCAAAAATCAAGATTATGATTCAGCTTTAGTATTGAAAATAATCTTCTGGATTTTGTATATCCTCTTTCGAATAATGATGAATTAAAAATGAGAAGGTGATTTTTTCGCCTTCTCTTAAAAAACTAAAACAATGGGAAAGAAATTAAGCGGAAAAGACTTAATCAAATTAGGCTTTCCAAAAAATAATAGTATTAACGTGACTTTAGGTCAGATTAATCGCTATCAAAAACGTGTAAAGAAAGAACGCATATTAGAAGACGCAAAAAAAGTATTACTAAATCCAGAAAACTATAAAGGAGATGGTGTTTGGGGGAAAATAGCAGAAAGCCTGCTCGACCCAGTAAATGTGACAAAACAAAAATTAAATACACATCGTGCCCCATTTCAAATTTATGGAGAGAACGAGATTAACGAGCAAGCGAAGTACCAATTGTACGATGCTTTAAAATTACCAATTGCTGTTGCGGGAGCCTTAATGCCAGATGCACATGTTGGTTATGGCTTACCAATTGGTGGTGTATTAGCAACAAAAAACGCTGTGATTCCTTACGGAGTTGGTGTAGATATTGGCTGTAGAATGTGTTTAACCATTTATCCAGTAAAAGCATCTTATCTAAAAGGCAAGAAGCATCAATTGGAAAACATTTTGTCCGAGCATACCAAATTCGGGATGTACGAAACACACAAAGTAAAACACGATGATTCAGTTTTTGAACGTGAAGAATTTAAAACTATTCCACTAGTAAAACGCCTAAAGGATAAAGCCTATAAACAATTAGGAACTTCTGGCGGAGGCAATCATTTTGTGGAGTTTGGCGTCATCACTATTATAGATATTAACAACGAATGGGATTTACCAGTAGGCGAATACCTAGGTGTTTTATCACATAGTGGCTCACGAGGATTGGGTGCAAACATTGCAAAACACTATACATATTTAGCAACAAAGCAATGTCCATTACCAAAACACGTACAGCATTTAGCGTGGTTAGATTTAAACACACACGACGGACAAGAATACTGGTTAGCTATGAATTTAGCTGGTGATTATGCAAAAGCTTGTCATGATGATATTCATAAACGTATTAGCAAATTATTAGGAGAGAGACCTATTGCTAAAATAGAGAATCATCACAATTTCGCTTGGAAACAAGACGTCAATGGACAAGAATGCATCGTGCATAGAAAAGGAGCAACACCAGCAAAAAAAGGAGAGCTAGGTATTATTCCAGGATCTATGACAGCGCCAGGATTTATAGTTAGAGGATTAGGTAATACAGACAGTTTGCAGTCAGCATCACATGGAGCAGGACGCTTATTATCTAGACGACAATGTAAAATGACATTAACGCAGAGTGCAGTAAAAAAAGAACTGCAAAAGCATGAGGTTTCTTTAATAGGAGGCGGAATCGATGAAGCGCCAATGGCATATAAAAACATTGAAACTGTAATGAAAAATCAACAAGAGTTGATTGAAGTTATTGGCAAGTTTACACCAAAGATTGTGAGAATGGCTAAGTAGATATTTTGATAAAAAAGAAAATTATGGGAGCAAATCATAACATAAAAAGATACGAAGAACAATGGCCAAGCTATAGAATAGAACAAGGTTTGGACATTTTAAATAAATTAAAAGCATGGATTATTATTTCAGGAGGTTGGGCTTGGCACTTTATGTCACCAGAAAACCACACAGAATATAAACATGCGCACGATCATAAGGATATAGACATTTTTGTACATCCAAAAGATGTTGCAGAAGTGATGGTAATACTGGCGAAAGAAGACTTTAAAAAAGTATGGACACGATATGACCATATGCCGAGTAAAGAGAATTTTAGACGTTACGAGAAAATCGAATGGCTAGAAACAGGAAAACAAGTAAGAATTACTATTGATTTTTTTGAATCTGCCTCAGTAGAAACAATAACAGTAAATGGCAGGACCTTAGTTGAGCCAAAAAAGTTGTTAAGCTACTACTCTAACATTCACTCTAGCGATAAATGTTGGGCTGTAAAAGCAGCTTTAAGATTAATTGCGAAAGGTAAAAGCCCAATTGGCAATGTGTTGCTTTCTAAAAATCCTTTAGAAAAAGTATAGAAAAAATGGACACAAAAATTATACAAATAACGGCTGGTCGAGGACCAACAGAGTGTTGTTGGGTTGTGGCTCAAGTTCTAAAACGATTTTTAGAAGCTGTAAAAAAAGAACAGATAGCTTATAAAATCATTCAAAGAGAAAAAGGAAGAGAGAACACTACCTTACAATCGGTTACTATTCAATTAAAAGGAAAAAATCTAGAAGCTTTTCTAAATGAATGGATAGGAATAATACAGTGGATTGGAAAGTCAAAATCTAGAGTATATCACAAAAGAAAAAATTGGTTTATCGGCATTTATGAATTACCGAAACTAAACAAACTTCAAATTGATGAAAAAGATATTTCATATCAAGCCACCCGTAGTTCAGGACCAGGAGGACAACATGTAAATAAAGTGAGTTCTGCTATTAGAGCTATTCACAAACCAAGCAAAATACAAGTGTTGGTTATGGATAGTCGTTCACAACATCAAAATAAAAAAATAGCAAAACAGCGCTTACAAGAAAAGGTAGGTGAATTACAATTAGAAGCATTAAAAACGAGCGTAAAAAACCAATGGGAAAACCACTTAAACATAGAACGTGGAAATCCTATACAGGTTTTTAAAGGTTCAGATTTTAAAAAGAAGACAATTGTAAAAACGTATAAAAAACAACGCAATGCATTAAAAAATGAATTGCAGAACGAATTAAATAATTAAAACAATGGACACGAATTTGTTAAACAACTACGTGCTTAAAGCTATAGATGCTTATCCATACGAACTAGAAGAAACTGTAGAAAATCTAAACTACGCTTTGTCTTACGAAAGGGATAATGCTTATGCGTTATTTCTCATGGGACGTTTACAGGCCGAACAATTCGGTGATTACGAAAAAGCCAAGCAATATTATGCAGAAGCTTTGGCAAATAAAATGGATTTTCACAAAGTGTATTCAAAATACATTCTGGTTTTAATATGTAACGAAGATTACGAGGAAGCTCAAAAACTAATTGACTTTGCACTTACCGTAAAAGGTTTAAACAAAGGCGAAGTTCACTTATATCAAGGGCAGCTTTTCGAGAATCTTCAAGCGTACAAAAAAGCTTTAAAAGCATTTAAAAAAGCGAAACTTTTTGGATATGACGATAGATTTATTAGTCATATCAATTCTGAAATTTCAAGAATTAAAAACAAAATGAACCCAAAGAAGAAAAAATCTAAAAGCAAAAAGAAGAAGAAAAAAAAGAAATAACCATTTACCATTCCTGCGTAGGCAGGAATCTAAAAATATAGAAAACATGAATAAAAATAAAATAATAGTAATAGATCTCAAAGCCACATGTTGGAACGGTAAAATTCCTCAAGGGCAACGTAGCGAAATTATAGAAATCGGTATTTGTGAACTCAATACAAAAACTGGAGAAATCACAAAGAATAAAGGCATTTTAGTAAGACCCGAACGGTCTAAAGTAAGTCCCTTCTGCACAGAACTAACAACAATAACTCAAGATTTGTTAGAAGCAGAAGGTATTTCCTTTCAAGAAGCCTGTACGAAGTTAAGAGAAGATTACAATGCCCATCATTATACTTGGGCTAGTTATGGCGCTTATGACTTAAATATGATGAAAAACCAGTGTACAATCAAAGGTATAGATTACCCTATGTCTCAAAACCATATAAATGTAAAAATACTGTTTTCAGAAGTCAAAGGTTTACAACGAAAAGTAGGAATGAAAGGCGCTTTAGGTATTTTAGAAATACCATTAGAAGGCACGCATCATAGAGGAATTGACGATGCAAAAAACATTGCTAAGATTCTACATTGGTGTTTAAAACAAAACATATAATTAAAAAATAATATAATATGAAACGACAAGAATTACTCAAACGATTCCTTACAGAAACGGACAAAACAGGACGATTCATTGTAAGCTCAAAAATTACAGGTATTACTTATTTTGTTGAACCTATAGACAACGGAAAACCGGATAAATTATGGGGAGACGTTGATCCTGCAACAAATAAATTAACTGGAGACTATGGCAACAAGGTTATTGGGGCTGTAAGGGAACAAGATTCTTTAATAACCGAGAATAATGGGTTTGTAAACATTTTAACCTTCAAAGGAAGTCCCTTAGGCGAAATAGATCGAAGAGATAAAATCTATGCAACTCGATAAGTTCTTTAAAATAATGAGCGTCCGGCTTAAAGTTGGACGCTTTTAATTGTCTACTTATCAAACTTCTTCAGCAAAGCAGGCAAATAAAAGATATCTGTTATCAAGGCAATAGCCACAGTAACCGCACAAAGTAAGCCAAAATCTCTTACAGATGGGGTTGTACTAGAGGCAATGATTAAAAAACCACCAACCAAGGCTATAGTTGTAGAAAAGAGCGCACTCCCTGTATAGCGCATAGCGTTATTCATACGTTCTTCTGGTGTGCCAATTATGGTTTTACTCCTTCTGTATTTATAAACTAAATGAATAGTGTCATCCATTGCAATACCCAACATTATTGGTGTAATCATGGCTGTTGTGACATCCAATGGAATATCTAACAGACTCATTAATATTGCTAAAATCGCTAAAGGCAAAATATTAGGAATCAATACTAAAAGTGTAGTTCTGAGACTTCGTATAAAAATCCACAAACATAAAAATGCCACAAAAAAAGCAGCAAAAAACGACTTAAACTGGGTTTCTAATATAAAGTTATTAAGTTGCGCAAATACTACGGCAAATCCGTTTATCTTAAGTGCATAATCATTGGTGTTGAATGATGCTTCAAAAGCAATTTTTATATCCTCTAATACTTGCTCTAATTCTGAAGTTTTCATTTCACTTAAAGTCAATGTAAAACCAGCTGTACTTAAGTCCTCAGAAAATAGTTTGAAAAAGTTGTTGTCCGTGTTTTCTACCGCAGCCAAAGTATTCTTAATTTTATCTTCAGATACATTTGACTGAAACAGTACAGGTGTTCGTTTTTCTAAGAATGATTTAAAATTAATTACTGAAACAGGATTAGAAATAAACGCATTGCTTTCAAGCGTATTCTGGAACTTTTCTAATGCTTTCATGGCGTCTTTATACAATATGCTTTTGCCATTTTTAGTTGATACATTGATTTGTAATCTATTACTTCCGCCTAATTCAAACTCAACTGTTCTCAAATCTTGTTTTGCAATGCCTTCAGCCAATAGATCGCGAGAATTAGTGTCTATTTTCACCTGAAAAATAGAATACAACCCAAAAAGCAATACTAGTGTAAAACCTGTTATTATTGAGTTTTTATATTTAGATGTAAATCCATTCAACCAATTTATAACTCCAGATTGACTGACTTTTTTAAGACTAAGAAGTGGTTTTGCCACATCGAAATTAAGAGTCATAAAACTAAAGCCAATAATAGTAATGACATATACTAATACAAAGCTTAGAATTAAACCGACACAAGTAAACACACCCATATTTTTAAATGCAGGTAAAGGAGAGAGGTAGAGTGCAAAATACCCTACGAAAGTTGTTAAAGTTGTATAAAAACAAGGTGTGAAACTTTTTCTAATTGCTAAGGTCAATAGCTCAACTTTAGATAACGATTTATTCTGTAGTCCTTCTTTATGATATATGTTAATAATGTGTACGGCGTCACTAACACTGTAAACCATCAGAATGGTTGGAATTAGCATAGAAATCATATTCAATGCAAAGCCTAGGGAAGTAATCAATCCAAATAATAAGGATACTGGTACTGCAACCGATAATAATGAAATAATAAGATAACGTTTACTTGGCAACAAGAATAACAGCATTAATGTAATCACTAAAACGGTTAGCAAACCAAAAACCAAGCTTTCTTTATATATACCTTTACTGTAAGCTTCGTTTAAAACAGGTGGTCCTGTTAAGTAATAATTAGAATAGTGTTTTTCTATAATGGAACGAATTTCACCAGCAATATCTTGTCGCTTTTCTTCAATTGTTGGTGTGGGATTCATCTGCACATAGAAGAACTGATTTTTGTAATCTTTAGTGACCAACTGAGATGTGATATTCGGCATTTTTGAAAATAGACTTTTTAAGCCTTTTTCACTACGCTTTGAGTTATATAGATTATCGAAGTTAATAGTATTGTTCGCATAGATTGGGTATTTAGCTTTTGCTAAACTAAATGTGGTTTTTACATACGGAAGTGCTTCAATATTAGAGTGTAGTGCATTTAAACTTTTTAGTTCTGTTTCACCAATGGCATTTCCAACAGGAAGCATTACAATGAAAATCTCATCTGAACCAAAATCGGTTTGAAAATCAATATAAGCCTTGTAGCTTGGATCATCCTCTAAAAACCAAATTGAAAGTGAGTTGTCTACGCGTAATTTTTTAACCGTTTGGTATCCTGAAAATCCCATAAGAAAAGCGAGAACAACAATAATCGCTATCCTATATTTGATAATAATCTCTATGGTATGTTTTAATTGTTTCATGAGTATGAAATCGCATAAGCACCATAATTTCCATGGTGACTTATTGAAATTTTAACAGGAAGTTTTTTTGAATTCTGATAAACTAAAGGGACTCCAAAAGTTGTTTTAACAACGTTTAAGTCTTGTTTGGAAATTTTAAAATGCGTAGCTATTTTTGAGAGCAAAGCCACTTTTATCTGTCTACTTTTAATTTTAGAGAAATCTGATAATACATTATATTCTGAATCTAGTTCGCTAAACTTCAAACGCGCTTCTGATATGATGTATTGAGATGTAATTCTAGATTTTACATAACATCTGAAATTTTGAAATCTCACCACTCTAAAATATTCTTCATCAGAACATTCAAAACCCTTTGGATTATAGAATCGACTTGGATGTAGTTGTGTGTATAATTTATATGCAGCCTCTTTCATAGACCACAATTTCCAAACCATTAGAAATGAATTATCTGAGTTAAGAATAATATGCTGTTCTTTGTGTGTGAATAGTTTGTCTAAAAACCGAGGTCGTTGCCAATTAGAACTTTTCTGTGCTTCAACAATATCAATAATATCATTGCCAACCATTAGGCGTCTAATTTTGTGTTTATAATGATCATCGCTGCTTTTACATCAAGCATTTTTTCCATGTCTTCGTTTTCCAAACGGATATCAAACTCATCTTCAATGTCTAAAATAATATCAACTAAATTGGCCGAATTTATTTTTAAATCATTAACAAAGTCTGTGTCTTCAGATAAGTTTTTAAAGGCCTCTTCATCTTGAATATAAGGGGCAACTATTGTCTTTAGTTTAGCAATTAATTCATCTTTAGTCATAGCACAAATTTATGATGTAAAGTTACGCTATATATCGCTTAAATAAAACACATGCATTTACATCACCAAATCCAAAACTTGCTTTAACCATAACATCAAAATTAAAATCTATTGTCTTTGTTAAAATTTTTGACTTATCAATCAATTGAGTGATTTCTGAGTTTAAATCTTCGCAATTAATATTTGGTGCCGCAAATTGTTCGGATAGTTGAATAATACTAGCCACACATTCTATAGCGCCTGCTGCGGCTAAACAATGACCAATCATAGATTTAGTAGAGTTAATAAACGGAAAATCAATACCTTTTCTATTTAATGCCTTTGCCCAGTTATCAATTTCCAAAGCGTCTTTGGATGTAGCTGTTAAATGTCCATTAATAACATCTATTTCACTCGCCTGTATATTAGCATTTAAAAGCGCATTTTTTATACAATTTTGTACAGCTTCTGCGTTCGGTGCGGTTAATGTACCTCCTTGGCGTTGTCCACCAGAATTCACTTCACCACCCAAAACTTCCGCGTAAATAAAAGCTCCGCGTTCTAAAGCACTTTCTAAGGATTCTAAAACCAATGCACCTGCTCCACTACCAGGCACAAATCCCGAGGCTGATGCACTCATAGGCCTTGAGCCTTCTTCAGGACTTTTATTATGCTTATAAGTCATAACACGCATGGCATCGAATCCTCCCCAAATATATGGACCGTCATCACTGCAGCTACCTACTAACATACGTTTTGCTTTACCATTTTGAATACGATCAAATCCCATTAATAAAGCCTCTGTGCCTGTAGAACAGGCTGAAGAATTTGTAGTAACCTGATTTCCTAAACCAAGCATTCCGCTAAGGTATGCACTTACTCCACTCGCCATAGTTTGTAATACCACTGTACTGCCCAAACGCCTTACATTGCCTTCATCTAATTTATAAATAGCTTCACGAAATTTCTCAACACCTGAAGTTCCTGTTCCAAAAATAAGTCCTGTGCTGTAATCTAATTCGCTTTCAGCATCTATTGTAAAACCTGCATCTTTCCATGCATCAATTCCAGCCATACAACCATATAAAATTCCAGAGCTATTGAAACCTCTTAATTGCAAATCTGTAAAGTAATTTAATTTCAATTCGTTTGTGACCTTAGGTATACCACCTATTTGACAAGAAAAATTGAGGTCTTTGAGCTTTTGATGAAATGTAATACCAGATTTGCCTTGTTTTAAAGCTTGTGTAAACTTATAAACACCTATACCATTTGGTGCAACAACTCCTAGACCTGTTATTACTACTCTTTTCTTCATGCTTTTAACATTCCTGAAATACTTCCTCTACAAACCAGTTCTCCTTTTTCATTCATCATTCTCACTTTACACTTTAGTTTATTGAAACGAAACGTCTCTTTCTCTGAAATCACTTTTACTTTTTCATTTGGAAACACTGGTAGATAAAAATCCATTTGGTGAGACGTCAATGCTATTTGTGGTTTTGAAGATTGGGCTAATTTATCTTTTAATAAGTATATTCCTAAACACACTAAACCAATTTGTGCCATGCACTCTGTTAGAATTACTCCCGGTGTTATTGGATTCTCTTTAAAATGACCTTTATAAAACGATTCCTCTTTTTTAAATCTATAAAACCCTGTAATTCCTTCTTCTGAAATCGTATCTATACTATCAATAAACAAAAATGGTTTTTGATAAGGTAGTAGTGCTATGATTTTATCTATATCCATATTACCACTCTAATAAAATACGCTGTGCAGAAAACCCAGGTCCAAAGCTGAGCATTATACCTTTGTCCCCTTTAGGCAAGTCCCTATCCATAAAACGCTCTAATACATACAAAACAGTGGCACTACTCATATTGCCATAAAGTCTTAAAACTTCTTTTGTGTCATTAATATTCTTGCCTAGAGCACCAAATAGATCCTCAACGGTTTGTACTATTTTTTTGCCTCCTGGATGAAATACCAAGTGGTCTATATCTTCTATAGATAAATTATTGCGTTCTAAAAAAGGATGAATTATCATGGGAAAATGGTCAGCAATAGTTTGCGGTACAGATTGGTCTAGCACCATTTGTAATCCTGTGTTTTTTAACTTAAAACCCATCATGTGTTCAGCATCAAAAAAGTGATACATCGCTTCATCTTTAATTTCTGGCCCAACCTCATCTTCATAAGACGATAAAATGACGCTTGCACAACCATCACCAAAAATTGCAGCACTCACTATATTCACCATAGAGTAATCATCAAGTTGAAAAGTCGCTGTGGGCGATTCTACCGCAATGACTACTGCACGTTTATTAGGGTTTGCTTTTAAAAAATTCTTAGCATATAGAATACCTGAAACACCTGCTGCACAACCCATCTCAGTAACTGGTAGTCGTACAATATCTTGTTTCATTTTTAATCGATTTATTAAATAAGCATCCAAGGACGGAATCATAATTCCTGTACAACTTACTGTAATGATATAGTCGATATCTGTTGATTTTAGTTTCGCTTTATCTAAAGCTTTTACTAAACTTTTCTCAGCTAATTTTATAGATTCTCTTATGTAAATGTCATTTTTTTCTTCAAAGGAAGTTTTTAAAAACACCTCTCCAGCGTCCATTATAGAATAACGCTTATCGACAGCAGCATTTTCGAAAATCTTCAATACTTTTCTTTTAAAACGATCTTCTTGACCCTCAAGCCATAATTCTACAAAAGGTAAAATATCTTTGGTCTCTCTTGTGTATTTTGGAAGTTGCTTTGCAACTGATATGATTTTTACAGCCATTTAGGTTTTAATTAGCCATTGGTAACGGAATGCCCATTTCCAACGTATTTCTGATTTGAGTTTTAAATTTTCTGAAATTTGTTCTAATTCTTTTCTTTTAAATGCCCTTAAAATAGATGTTAATCCATCTTGAACTATCATATGATTTGAAATTACCAATCCCAATAATTTAAACAGTCCGTAAGCTAATTTATTTCGTTGCAAATCATTAACTACAACACCCAATCTAGCTTTAGAAGAAGTGTTTTTTAAAAGTGTGTTTATTTCTGCTTCGTTAAAATGATGTAAAAACAATGTGGAAAGGGCTATATCATAATCTAGATTATTAAAATCTTCTGAAAAAATATCTATATTTTTAAACGAGACTTCTCCATATTTTGAGGAAAGCTCTATAGCATAATCAATGGCGTCTTGATTCGCATCTATTCCTACAAGATTAAAACGATAACCGTTCTTTCTTCCAAAATCAGCAATCAACCTTAAAATATCACCATGTCCACAACCTAAATCTATAATTGTGTAGGTTTTATCTTTTGACTGATTACTCAATAATTTCTTAATACCATCTAAAGTTACATGATTACCCCCTAACCATTTGTTTATTTTACCAAGCTTATCTAAAGTATCTCGTAGCAATTCCCCCTTCATAGAAAAATCATCCATGAGCTCGGTTTCTTTGCTCCTATATGTGGTGTCAATAAACAAACCCATTACACTTTCATAGGTTTTCCATGAGTCATTTTTATAATTAATGGTATTAAAAAAGGAAACCATCTTAACACTATTAATAACTTAGGCGCCAACCAATTTTGCCTAAATAAATAAGCGATAGTATGACCAACCTTTAAGCGCAAACTAAACGTGTTTTTCCAATTTTTGGTATACGATTTTTCCAAAGCTTCCCTTGTTGCGATTTTTCCTTTAAGATAATCAATTATTAGCTCTGATGCTAATTGTGCACTTCTAATCGCCATTCCCATACCATTTCCGCACAATGGGTGAATCATTCCTGCCGAATCTCCACACATTAATATGTGATTCTCAACAGCGCTTTTTGTTTCAAATGAAATTTGAGAAATGGTTAACGGCTTTTCGAATTCTAAATTAGAATGCTGAAATAACTGCTTTAAGGCCAAGTTCTTAAATAGTATTTGTTCTTGAAAAGCGTCGATATTCTTATATTTTTTAAACGTACTATAATCCGCAATGTAACATAAGTTGATGTGATTATTTTCAACCTTTGACACACCACAATAACCACCTTTAAAATTATGAAGTGCTACTTTATCTTCAGGAAAACTTCCAGAAACATGAACTTTTACGCCTAAATAAGGTGATTTTTTCTTTATGAATTTTCGTTTTAGTTTTACATCTAAATTAGAACGCTTTCCAAATGCTCCTATCACTATTCTTGATTGATGCACTTGTTTTGATTGCATTTCAACTTGAAACGTATCTCCATATAGCTTAACTTCATTTACCAAATCCTGAAGCACAATAACTCCATTCTTTAATGCCAACTGATAAAGTTGGTAGTCCATTTCATAGCGGCTCATTCCAAAGCCTCCAAGAGGTAATTTAGCCTCAATATTCTTATTATTGTGAGTTGTTAATTGAAATTTTGAAATACGTTTTGCGCCAAATTTAAATGGGTTAAAGTCTAAAAAATTCAGGTACGGTAAAACTTCGTTCGAAACATATTCGCCACAAACTTTATGTTTTGGGTAATTGTTTTTTTCTATTAATAAAACTTTGGTGTCGTTTTGAGATAAATGAATAGCGCTAGTCAATCCCGCTAATCCACCACCTATAATAATTACATCAAAATCTTCATTACTCATCTAAAATTCTTGATAGTATATCACATTAACTTTCACTGTTTTACTCATTACAAAACTACCTCCACCAACATCATAATTTTGTCTATTAATCTCAAAACTTGAAGTGATTTTATATTTATCTCCCTCTTTTTCTACTGCAACTGGAATGGTAATTGTTTTTGTTTTTCCTTTTATGGTGAGGCTGGCTTTAACGTTATATGTGGTATTAGTTTTTTTAGTTATAGCTGTACTTTTTAATGTAATGTATTTATGATTCTCAACATCAAAATAATCTTCTTCTAAAAGGTGTTCATCTCTACTATCAATGCCTGTTTTAATTGAAGAAGTTGTAATTTTTCCTGAAAGATTTTTAAGTTCAAAACTCGCATCAAGATCTGCATTAATTGTAAATGTATTGAAATACCCATCGACCGTTATACCTACGTTTTTTATTTCAAAATCTACAGAAGATTTTTGTGCAAAACTAAAGGCTGATAGACATATAAAGCATATAAAAATTAATCGTGTTTTCATAACAGTTGTTCTATCGTAAAGTTACTCCAATTATTTGACAAGATATTATAACAAAAACGTCATTCCCAGTAATAAAAACGACAATCTGTTTAAAATTGAAGTCTTAGTTCTTAGAGTTTTTATAATACATCTATTATTGTAAATGTTTGTGCTCTAAAACTAATTTCATCTCCAACTGATTTAGAAATTAATAATTTACCCATTGGAGTAGCAACAGATATGCCGTAGAAAGATTCATTCTTCAGCTTAATTTCTCCAACACTTACACTAATAAAATAGTTTGAGCCTGTTGTTTTAACTACACTCCCTAAAGCTATAGTGTTATGTTTCATTTTTACATCTATCTTTTGAAGTGTCTCGCTTAATTTTTGAAGTTCTGCTAATTGATTTCCTGCCTTTTCGCGTTCGAGCTGAAGCATTGCTCTACCTGTTTCGTGTTTGTCACCAGCACTACTTTTAGTTTCAGATTGGAGATTGTTTTGAATATCAGCAATGGTTTTTTGAACGACTCTTAATCTCTCGTTTAGAAGACTTTCGCAGCGATTATATAATTGTTGTTTTACGCTCATTATAATAAATCTGCCAATTCTTTACCAACCAAGCTGCCAATTGCGACTCCCATTCCGCCTAAGCGCACTCCACAAAATACATTATTTGATAACTGTTTTACTATGGCTTTTTTCTGTGTTCCAACTCCCATTATTCCACTCCATCGATGGTCTATCTCAAAATCGATATTTGGTAAAATTGTTGTTTTTAGAAGTTCCTCAAGTTTGTTTTGAATGATTTCAGTTTCGCCAAAATTTAAAGTTTCTTCGGTTATAAAATCTAAGTTTCTCCCTCCACCAAATAAAACTCTATTATCAATGTTTCTGAAATAATAATATCCTTTGTCTAAATGAAAAGTGCCTTTTATGTGTAACCCATCAATTGGTTTTGTAATTAAAACCTGGGCTCTAGCGGGTTTAACTTGTGGAATATTTAATTCTTTTGCAAATCCATTTGTAGCAATTAAAACCTTGTGACTTGTAAATTCAAATTGATTTGTTTGAATTTTTACTGTGTTTGAATTTTCAGAAAATGATTCAACAAAAGTATTGTTCAATATTTTTATCCCTAAGGAATAAACCTTAAGCAGTAATGCCTCTATCATTTTCCCAGTATCGATTTGTCCTTCAAATTGATTGAAACTATATTTAGGTTTTATACTATTAAAATTGAATTTGTTTTCTACAAAAGAGAATACATCTTCTTTAAAAATGGGTTGTAGCAACCCATTAACTTCTTCTTGCTTCTCGTTACAAGATTCATAAAGTTCAGTATCTGAGTCTGTAAACAATTCGTAACCACCTAGATTTTGATAATCAACCGCTTTATCACCTAGATTTTCTCTTAAAAGTTGCAAACCATTTATTCGTTTGTTTACAAGCTCTAAAACTTCTTTCTTAGAATGATTTTTAAGATCTTCAATTATTTCACTAAGGCTACCAAAACAGGCAAAACCTGCGTTTTTTGTGCTAGCCCCTTGAGGAAGTGTTCCTTTTTCAAGAATTAAGATTTTGGCTTCGGGAAATCGACTCTTTAAATAAAGGGCACAGTTAAGGCCAACAATACCACTACCTATAATGGTATAGTCTACATTAGATAACCAACTCTTTATTTCCCAATACGATAGATTCATAGTATAAAAAAAGCTCCTAAAATTAGGAGCTTTTAAAATATAAATTAAATTTTTAATCCACTATAATTTTCTTAGTCACTTTTTGTGAGCCATCTGCTATAGTTAATAAATATACTCCTGATTGTGCATTATTAAGTTTAATAACTTGGTCGAATCGGCTTACACTACTGAATACATTTGTAAAAATAGCTCTCCCTCTAATATCGTAAACTTCGATCGTAATAGCTTCTCCAGAAGTTGGATTAAAAACAATATTAAATTCGCCATTATTTGGGTTTGGATAAATACTCAACTTATCTAATTCGTTCTCAGCAATGGATAATCCTGCTGGCACACAAAATTCTACTGACCAATTATTTAAAGTACCTATATCACCATTATAATTATCTACTAGAGCAATCGTCCAATCACCGTTCATTTCTAAACCATTAAAGGCACTTAAAGCGTTCTCTGGAGCATATGATCCCGTGGTAGGAGACGCACAGCTTATTGCTGGTAATCCATCCTCTAACGTAACATCAATATTTCCAAAAGCCGTACTATTACATGTTCTATTCCAAACGTTTACAAAATCTGTACCGTTAGGATGTTGTAGCTGAACCACTAAATCACCTATGTAAGTATGAGTGATATTTAATGATATTTTCATACTAGAAATAGGGCCAGAATCTGAAACATTGATTGTACTAAAAACAACGGTTCCTGGTTGATTTGGACTTGGACCATCAGGTATGGCAAGACCAACAGCTCCAGAAGGAAACTCATTACAAACAACTGATCCAATTTGAAACTCTGTGGAGTTTACATTAAAGAAGATATTATTATCCCCTTCAACCATAATTCTGCAATTCGTGCCTGCAACATTATTTGGCACTGTGAAACTATGAGACCCATCATTTGGTGTACTAGATGCTAATACTGTGTCAAAATTTATACCTCCGTCGGTTGACAGTAAAATATTCACATTTGTAGCATTTACGCCATTAGCATTTGTACCTGCAACATTCCATGTTACAGTTTGTGTTGATCCATTATCCCAACTTATTCCACCTGTATTTTGAGAAGTCACTATAAATGGACCAGCGTCAGTAGTTACAGTTGCTGTCATTTGATCGACATCTGTTTGTCCTCCAGTTGCGTCGTTATCTCTTACAGTTAGACTATAATTAATTGCTCTATCTACTGTTGCCAATTTTTCCCAAGTTGTTGAAACGCCTCCATTGCTTAAAACATCAGGAAGTCTTGGTACATATCTAACTGGATCATTAGTTCCTTTATATGTTCTTGTCAATGGTCCTGTTGTATTGGTCTCTAATGGCGATCCAGCAGGTCCTAAATCATATTGCTCCCAAGTGTAAGTCAATGACGCTAATCCGTCTGGATCTGTAGAGGCTCCACCATCTAATTTGTAAGGGGTTCCCTGAGGTATTGTATAGTCAGAACCTGCATTGGCATTTGGTTCATTATTTCCTGTTGCTGTTGTATTTACTGGGCAAACGAAAGAGCTTGTAATATGAGTCCATATTAAGTCTAAACTTTTTTGATGAAAATAATCATCACTATTGTTTTGCACATTGTCTGAACCACAGATACCAGCATAAGCCATAATAGTGCTTCCACTCCCAGGCTCATAAGCCGAAGAAGCCGTTCTATTACCTCCTGAGCAACTTCCTACATTACCATTAAATGTGTGCGTTGACCCAAATTGATGACCCAACTCATGAGCCACAAAATCTACGTCAAATGAATCGCCGGCAGGCTGTGGTGAACCCGTTATTCCCCTTGCTTTATTTGAATTATTACAAGAAGAGCCTAAAGCAGCTAAGCCACCACCACCAGTACTGAAGGTATGGCCAATATCATAGTTTGCAGAGCCTATTTCAGCATCAATAACACTTTGGCTTTGATTAATTAATTGTGAGGCACTATCATTGTTAAATGGGTCTGTTGTACCATCTAAGTATATAATGTCAGCATTATTAGCAATCATGGTCATTGTCATAGATAACTCTCTTTCATATATACCATTAACTCTTGTCATTGTTGTAACCATAGCCGCCATTGCTCCAGCGACAGTCCCTCCATGAAACGTAGCATATTCACCTGTACATGCTATCGCTATTCGATAGTCTCTTAGTGTGCCATCATCTGCATTTTTTGCTATGTTAATACTGTCAGATGTTTTATTCAGTAGTTCTGGTTCATCAATAACACCACATTCAAAATCAAAATTTCTAGCTTCTAAATTTTTCTTTGCGTAAACTGTATAGATATTTCCTTCTGTTGTGAAAGGGTCTATAAATTGTGTGCCTTTTGAAGTACCCAATAACATAACGTTAAGACCTTTTGGCGTTATGCTAAATCTGATAGTCTCAGAAGGATTATCAATACCTTGACCTGCATAAGATTTCATGTTGGGAAATTGTGACTCAAGTTCTGGTGCCATTACAGAAGCTTCAAAAACTTTATATCGATTTAATTTGCCATCAGAATTAGGAAAAGAAATTACTGTATTTCCTGTATTTTTTCTATTCCCAACATTTATTAAAGAATTCTTTAATTGTTTAACATCTAGTTGATAAAACTTCTCTGTTGCTAGGATAATTTTTCTTGAAATCTGTTCGGCTTTTTGGGCTTTAGCCTCACTAACACTAATCCACAATTCATTTGAATTTTGTGCATGAGTAAATAGGGAGCAAAAACAAATAGCAGTAACTGCCATTATTTTAAAGTAGTTCTGGTTCATAACATATTTTTTAACCCCTAAAGTTAGTTGTATTTATTCTATTATCAAAAAAAGCAGCTGTCTCTTTAGAATCATAGAGTGAATCTGAAGCTCAAATAAAAAGCCCAAGCTGATCAGCTTGGGCTTTTTTGTTTTAATCTTCTGTCTCTTCTTGTATTTCAAAGTCTTCCATAAATTTAGTGGTATAATTACCAGCTAAATAATCTGGATGATCCATTAATTGCCTGTGAAAAGGAATGGTCGTTTTTATACCCTCTATCACAAACTCGTCTAATGCGCGTTTCATTTTGTTAATTGCCTCTTCTCTTGTTTGAGCTGTGGTGATTAACTTCGCAATCATTGAGTCATAATTTGGTGGAATACTATAACCCGCATAAACATGTGTATCTAAACGCACACCATGACCACCAGGAGCATGTAAAGTTGTGATTTTACCTGGTGATGGCCTAAAGTCATTAAACGGATCTTCAGCATTTATTCTACATTCTATAGAATGCAAATTTGGTGTGTAGTTTTTACCAGAAATTGGTACTCCTGCTGCAACTAAAATTTGTTCACGAATCAAATCGAAATCTATAACTTGCTCAGTAATTGGATGCTCCACCTGAATACGTGTATTCATTTCCATGAAATAGAATTTTCGATGTTTATCAACTAAAAATTCTACCGTTCCAGCACCTTCATATTTAATATATTCGGCAGCTTTAACAGCGGCTTTACCCATTTGATTTCTCAATTTATCTGTCATAAATGGAGAAGGGACTTCTTCTGTCAATTTTTGATGACGTCTTTGTATTGAACAATCTCTTTCTGACAAATGACATGCTTTTCCTCGAGAATCTCCAACAATTTGTATTTCGATATGACGCGGCTCTTCAATAAGTTTCTCCATGTACATGTCATCATTTCCAAATGCTGCTTTAGATTCTGCTCGCGCAGATTCCCAAGCGTTCTGAAGGTCTTCTGGTTTCCAAACCGCGCGCATTCCTTTTCCACCGCCACCTGCTGAAGCCTTTAGCATAACCGGATAGCCCGTCTCTTTAGCTAATTTTTTACACTCTTCAAAAGATGTTATAACGCCTTCACTTCCTGGCACACAAGGTACACCTGCCGCTTTCATAGTTGCTTTGGCATTAGCTTTGTCACCCATTCTCTCAATCATCTCTTCAGATGCTCCGATAAATTTAATACCGTGCTCTTCACATATTTTAGAGAATTTTGCGTTCTCAGACAAAAACCCGTAACCTGGATGAATTGCATCAGCATTGGTAATCTCTGCTGCGGCAATAATATTAGATATTTTAAGATAAGATTCGCTACTTGGAGGTGGGCCTATACAAACGGCTTCGTCAGCAAACTTAACGTGTAGGCTTTCTGCATCTGCAGTTGAATATACCGCTACAGTTTTTATACCCATTTCTTTACAGGTTCTAATAACACGAAGTGCTATTTCACCTCTATTGGCAATTAGTATTTTTTTAAACATAACTTTTAGATATTTAAAATTTCAAATTCCAAATTCCAACAACTTGGGAATTATACTTTGGAATTTTAAATCTGGTTATGATGGATCTACCAAGAATAATGGTTGATCAAACTCTACTGGTGACGAATCGTCAACAAGTACTTTGACAATTTTACCAGAAACCTCTGATTCAATCTCGTTGAAAAGTTTCATGGCCTCAATAACACAAAGTACATCTCCTTCTTTAATTTCAGTTCCTACTTCAACAAAAACAGGTTTATCTGGAGATGGCTTACGATAAAACGTACCAATAATTGGTGATTTTATTGTGATATATTTTGAATCTTCACTTGCTGCTGGTGCTGACGTTTCTGCTACTGGTGCAGCTGGTTGAACTGGAGCTTGTTGTTGAATAACTGGTGCCGCCTGCATTGGTACTTGCTGTACTATTGTGGTGTCGCTTTCTGAACCCGTTCTAATGGTAATTTTAACGTCATCCATTTCTAACTTAACTTCACTTGCACCAGATTTGGCCACAAATTTTATTAAGTTCTGAATTTCTTTTAAATCCATAATATTAAGTTGTTTTTTAGTTAGTTTTTTTGTTAGGAATTATAAGCCCATTTAAAATAAATTGAGCCCCAAGTAAATCCACCACCAAAGGCAGCAAATATTATATTGTCACCTTTTTTAAGCTGTGATTCGTAATCATATAGTAATAATGGTAAAGTCGCTGATGTAGTATTGCCATACTTCTGTATGTTCATCATTACTTTTTCTTCTTCCAAATTAATTCTATTGGCAGTTGCATCAATAATACGCTTATTTGCTTGGTGAGCTGCCAACCAAGAAACATCATCGTTTGTTAGGTTGTTTCTTTTAAGAATTTTTTCAGCAACATCTGCCATATTAAAAACAGCATTTTTAAATACTGTTTTACCATCTTGGAAAACATAGTGTTTACCTTCATTAAAAGTTTCGGCTGTAATAGGATATGATGAGCCACCATAAGTGGCCTGAAGAAATTCTCTTCCTTCACCATTACTTCTTAGTAATTCATCCTGCAAACCTAAACCTTCTTCATTAGGCTCAAAAAGTACAGCACCAGCACCATCTCCAAAAATGATACATGTTGCTCTGTCTTTATAATTTATAAATGATGAATTTTTATCAGCTCCTATTAAAAGAATTTTTTTATAACGACCAGACTCTATATATGCTGCCGCAGTTGACATCCCGTAAAGAAAGCTAGAACATGCTGCTTCTAGATCAAATGAAAACGCATTTACAGCACCTATTTGTGTCGCTGTATAAGCTGCAGTTGCTGCAGCTTTCATGTCTGGAGTTGCTGTACAAACAATAACTAATTCAATCTCTTTGGGATCTAATCCTTTTTTCTGAATTAAATCTTCTGCTGCTTTTATGGCTAAAAAAGAGGTTCCTTTTCCTTCTTCTTTTAAAATTCTACGTTCTTTGATTCCAGTTCGTGAAGTTATCCATTCGTCGTTGGTATCTACCATAGTTTCTAAAATCTTATTAGATAATACAAAGTCTGGAACATAGCCTCCTACAGCTGTTATTGCCGCTGTGATTTTACTCATTATTAGCTTTTATATTAATTAAAAGTATAGAAAATTGATAAAAACTAATGAGTTTTGCTCAATTTTCGTCGTTTTTTGGCAAATAATTATGCAAATTAAGTGGTTTTTGTGCGATTCAGGAAATTATAACAAAAAAAACGCTCACAAGTGAGCGTTTTATTATATGCATGCATAATACTTATGCTATATTTTCTTCTTCAAGTGAGTTGTCAATTAAAACCTGTCCTCTGTAGTAAAGTTTCCCTTCGTGCCAATGCGCTCTGTGGTATAAATGTGGCTCACCTGTTGTAGGGCAAGTTGCTATTTGAGGTACAGAAGCTTTGTAATGTGTTCTTCTTTTATCTCTTCTTGTTTTTGATATTTTACGCTTTGGATGTGCCATTTTAAATGTTATTTATCCGTTAATAGTTTTTTTAAATTATTCCAACGAGGATCAATCTCCTCTGATGATTTTGTCTTTTTGTCCTCTCCAGGACTTAGTTCTTCTAATTTTGAAAGTATTTCTGATTGCAATGAACCGTCTTCAATACCAGGATGAATTCGTTTTATTGGAACGGCCAGTACAATGAGTTCATATATATATTGTGCTATATTAATTTCGTACTCACCATGTGGTAGAATTAATATATCTTCATTGTCATCATTGTACTCATTACCAAACTTAACAACTAATTTATATTCGTCATTAATTACTTGGTCAAAAGGTTCGTTCGTTAAATCACAATTAATGTTTACTGAACCGACAGCCGAAAAATACAACTCTAATAAAGTCGCCTTTTTTTCGAACTTAAGGTCAATATTAACATTAACTGAATTAAACTCATCGTATTCAAAATGTTGAAAGAACGTATTATCAATTTGATAATCAAAATGATGCTCTCCGACTTTTAATCCTACAAAAGGAATTATATAATCTTTAAGTGCCTTCATTACCACATTCATTTTGAGCGTGCAAATATATAAATTTTTCCTTATTTAACAGCCAGATATCAACAATTTTTGTTTATAACTATCTACTGGCTTTTTTTAATGGGTTTTTATTGTACTGACTATACTCCGCCCTATTTCTAAAAATTTGAATGGCAGTGTTTATAGCATGTTTCATTGAGCTTTCGTTAGCAGTACCTTTTCCTGCAATTTCATACGCTGTCCCATGGTCTGGTGACGTTCTTACTTTCTCCAAACCTGCTGTATAATTAACTCCTTGTCCAAATGCAATAGTTTTGAAAGGAATTAAACCTTGGTCATGATAAGATGCAATTATGGCATCGAATTTCTTGTAAGTGTTTGAACCAAAAAAACTATCTGCAGAATAAGGCCCATAAATTAGACTTCCATCGGATTTTAATTTTTCTAATGTTGGCTTTAGAATAGTATCATCTTCATTACCAATAACCCCATTATCACCTGCGTGAGGGTTTATTGCTAATACAGCTACTTTGGGTTTTCTAATACCAAAATCTTGCTTTAGTGACTTAATAACAGTTCCTACCTTCTCTATAATTAACTCTTCAGTAATTGAACTACTCGCATCTTTAAGCGGAACATGATCTGTTAAAAGTCCTACTCGAAGTTCTTCAGAGACCATAAACATTAAACTTTTTCCGTTTAACGCTTTGGCTAAATAATCTGTATGGCCAGGAAAATTAAATTTTTCTGATTGTATGCTGTGTTTGTTAATAGGTGCTGTAACTAACACATCTATTAATCCTTCTTTCAAAGCTTTTGTTGCCGATTCGAGTGATTTTATAGCGTATTCCCCTATTTTACTATCTTCATTACCAAAATCAATTTTTACTGGTTCCCCCCAAACATTAACAACATTAACTTTACCGTGCACTATTTTTTCTGGAGTATCAATATTAAAAAAATTGATTTTACTCTGAAAATGGTTTTTGAAAAATTGCATAACCTTTCCTGAAGCAAAAACAACAGGTGTGTTCAACTCTAAAGACCTTGGGTCTTCATAGGTTTTGATAATAATTTCTGGACCTATTCCATTAAGATCTCCAACAGATATTCCGACAATGACCTTTTCTTCTTTTTTCATACTTAAACCTTATCCTATTTTTTTATCAAAAATGACAAATCAGTTATATTATGTATTTAACTTTGCAATTACAAATTTAACCAAATAAAGCACAATTTATGTTTACTGGCATTATTGAAGACTTAGGAATTATAAAAAATATTGTAAAAGATGGAGGGAATATTCATATTTCTGTTAGTACAAATATCACTAACGAACTTAAAATAGATCAGAGTGTGGCACACAATGGAGTCTGTTTAACCGTAGTAAGTATAGACGGGGAAATTTATACTGTTACTGCCATACAGGAAACATTAGATAAAACAAACCTAGGGTTGCTGTCCAAAAATGATTCTGTAAATATAGAACGTGCTATGAAACTTGGAGATCGTTTAGATGGTCATATTGTCCAAGGACATGTAGACCAAACAGCAAAGTGTATTAATATTTTGGAAGAAAATGGGAGTTGGGTTTATACTTTTGAATACGATAAAAATCTAAATAATATTACTATCGAAAAAGGTTCTATTACTATAAACGGAGTGAGCCTAACAGTTGTCAATTCAAAAACAAATAGTTTTTCTGTAGCTATAATACCATACACTTATAACCACACAACTTTTAAAAACTTGAAAGTTGGAGATTCTGTAAATCTAGAGTTTGATGTTATTGGGAAATATGTAAAACGACTTAATGATCTAAGATATTAAGCTACTTTTTTTGAAATTTTATTGCTTTTGTAGATGCCAAAAACTAAAGCAATAAAAAATAAAGCAACAATACCACCATCGATAGGAAGTCCTGGAGGTGGAGGCGGCATTGGCGGAGGAGGTGTAGCTCCCTGAGCCATAGATGCGAAACCTGCAAAAAAAAGTGCGATTGAGGCTAACATATTTTTCTTCAGTATTCTATAATTAAGGTGTAAATGTATAAAAAAAAATGACCCAACAAAATTAAATAGAGTAAAAAACATCTTTAAAAGGTAAATTTTATCGACAAAGCGCTGAAAATGCAGTAACAACAGGGAAGATTCTTACAATTTAGCTCTAATGCTTAACATAAATATAATATTAATTCAATTCTAAGGGCATTTCAAACGTCCAAAACCTAAAATAAACGTTTAAGGTTCAGTACTTTTAAAATTAATTGAGATTTAAACTCTACTTCGTAAACAGTATTAAAAACAAAAACCGCCCTAAGCTATTGAAGCGGCTCAATTTTGTGGTCCCACTTGGAATACTCTTGATTACAGTAATAAAGAGTATTACGAAATTTTCAATTCCGATTGAGTTAGTAATTCCAAAACTTGATTGTTTACCACATTCAGCTTCTTTCTTATAAATTCATTTTGCAATTCAGGAAATAAGTCGAAATTAAAATTTCATTCTAGTTAGTATCCATTTTTTTTAACAGTAAGATATGCCTTAACTATAATGAAAGCATTTAATAACCAAAAGGCTCTAAAAAAACCAAATACTAACAGAATATCCAAATAATGTTTTCGGTTCTATTTCTCCAAGACATCCAATAAAAATTATAAGAGATAATATTGCTCCGATGAAAAAAAAGTTTTTTTATTCATATCTTTTAATTCAATGTTGTTTTTTTAGTTAGCTGCTCAATGGATACCAACGTTTCCGTATATGAAAAGTGTGACCGAAAATACGTGATAACTCTTCAGGTAAACATAATCCAAAGTTTTAAGTTTTATTAGTTATTTTCTTTTCTGGAATTTAGTTCTGTTTTAATTTTCTTCATATTGATAAATTGTGAAGGAAGAATCCCGCTACAAGAAATTGCAACAGCTATTAATGCAATAAATGTCGCGTTGTTTTCTTTAGTTACTAATCCATAAACTGAGACAATCAATAGCATAGTCAAAACCCCAATCAATGCTCCAGTTATGATTTTAATTCCTTTTAATTGACCCTCGAGTTTTTCAGTTGTTTTATTATCTATATCATTGTTTTTCATTTCTATTTGCTTTATTTAGTTTGTAGCTAATGTGTTTCTTTAGTTTATTGATTGTTTTAGCAATTAATTTTAAGTATGAAGGAACCAACCAGAGGAAATTCCTTAGGAATTCCTAGGTAGACAAGTAGTATGGAAAAATATTCCTTTTTATTTTTTCGTTGTTCAATAGTACTTGATATGTGTTTTTTGAAATTTTCAGAACCATTTGCTCCTCCCAAATTATATTTCCATAATTTATGTTCATTGATTGAAAAATCAAGCAAATCATCGAAGTGATAACTTTCTAAAGGACTTAATCTTACAAATTCATTTTTCAATTTGCAGCTTTCCCTAAAGTTAATATTCATGTCAATATTTTTTATATCCCAACAAGTACTTCTGCTTCGAATAATATTAATCAACTCTTAACTTTAAAATAAACAACTTGCTATGATATATATTTACAATGTAAATTTAATTACTCCATTCACTTTTTAAAATAGAATAAAAATCAACGTTTATTCTTTCTCCGTTCTTAATTTCACATTCTCTCATCGTTCCTTCATACTTAAAATTAATTTTCTCTAAAGCACTTTTACATTTTGTGTTTTCACTTACAACATATCCTTCTATTCTATTCAAATTTAGCTCAGTAAAACCTTGTTCAAATAGTTGTGGCATTACTTCTTTTAAAATGCCTTTCCCCCAATATTCTTTTAGTAGCCATAAGCCAATTTCAGCTTTTTGGTTGTTTTTGTCTAAACCATTAAAACCTCCAGCACCACAAAATTGATTATCTTTTTTATCATAAATTCCCCACCAAATTCCAATACCTTCTTTTTTTAAGTTCCGATACCACTTCATTTGTTCTTCTGTTTCCTCTAATGTAGAAAAATGAACATCATAATATTTTGTTATTTCAGGATTGGATAGTCCCTTATGAATATTATGTATATCTGACTGTTCTATTTCTTTTAGTATGTAGTTACTTGTATTCATTATTTTAAATATATAGTCTTGAAGTATTCACAAACAATAGTCATATTTTCATCAAAATCATCTCCATGAGATTCCATTTCTCTTTTATAATAAGCTTCATGAACTTTTTTCCAGTAGTCTAAAGATTTGTCTCCCTCCCCTTCCGTTTCAGCAAACTCAGCTGTGATTTTATTATAAGATACGTTTTCAATTTTGGTGGTTTCAATGACCGCTTTTGCATTTCCATTCCAATCAGTTACAATATACTGGTCTCCTACTTTAGGAAGTAGTTCATTGTTTTTTTCGTACCACCATAAGGATGTCGCTGTTGCTCTTTTAACTCCTTTAACAACCAATTCAGCACATTCATCAGCATCTTTTTGATTATCACAAAAATAAAATGATAGAGGTGTGTTTTTTATTTTGTTATCTGGGTTATTTTTTAAAAAATCATTCCACAAACGCTCTACTGAACTATGATTATACTCTACTGTTTCCATATGATTCGTTTCAGATTTACAGTTTAATAGAATTATCATAAAAACTAAATTAATTAGTGTTAGTCGTCGTATTTTAATGTTACTTTTTTCCATGAGTACTATCTTGGAACTTGATAATTTATTTTATTCTCATGATTCATTTTTGACTCAGCATTTCAATTTTAGATTGAATTTCTTTTCGATCATCTATATCCATAACTAAGGCTAATGTTTTTTCATAATACTTTATGGTTTCTTTAGTATTCCCAATCCGTTCATTTACTTCTGCTAGAACCAGATAAGAGTTAGGATTATTTGGATTTTCTTGTATGTTAAAATTGAATATTTGTAAGGCTTTTTCTAATTGATTTGTACTATAAAATTGCACCCCTACATCTAATAAACTATTTGAAAAATCGTGATTTACCTCTTGGCTTTTAATAGCTAAATACAATTGTTTTGACACCTCAAAATCGGAACCAGAAAACGCCTCCGTTATACGTACTTTCAGAGTTTTTAGGGTTTCTATAGGTATTACCCATTTGCTTTCTTCAGCCTCGTCAATGTTGCGATATACTTTTATGGCTTCTATCTTTCCGCCATTTTGAGTAAAAGCGACATAGTTGGGATATTCTTCTATTTTAAAGACATGATTTCCTACATGCGTCATTTTATTTTTTTCACTTCCCGTTAATAATTTTATAATATTAGAAGACATATATAGTTGTCCGTTTTCTTCAATAATTGAAACCGTTTTGTCAAAATCACCGAACAAAAAATCTAGATAAGACCCTTTGACAGCATTGATGAATGCTCTATCTAAAGGCATTGCTTTAGCTTCAATTTCTGTTTTCCACTTCAACTGTTCAATAACCTGTGTGCGTATAAAATTAAGTACAGATTGTCTGTTTTGACTTTCTCCATTAGCCAGTATTACAATCCCTTTTCCGCCTTCCATAGATATATTCATCTCACCACCAACTCCTGTATTTTGCCCCATGATAGTTAACCACTCTATATTACCAAAGGCATATGTGCGGTGCCAACCTAAGGCTCCTCCACCTAAATATTTGTAAGTAACAATTTTAGATAGTTCTTGTGCAACATTTGCGCTGATAACTTCTGTAGGCTTAGCATTTAAGGCTTTTTGCGTTTCAATAGCAAATAATGCTAAATCTTTAGGATTACTCCACATACCAGATGGTCCTAATTGAGGACAAATTGGAAGACCTGTTCTAATCACCTCTTGATTAGCATTATGCACTTTAGCCACATTGCTTAAAAACCCCTCTTGATTGGGTTGAATCATGGTTGTATTTTTCATGTGCAAAGGTTTAAAAAGTGTTTCAGCTACAATATCTTGAAAAGGTTTATTCAACGCATCTTCTATGGCTAATTGAACAATTACAAATCCACCGCCACTATATAAAACGTCGGTACCAGGTTCAAAAACAAAATCTATAGGCTCGTTGGTTCTTGGCAGTAATTCACCATTTAAACACTGTACAATGGTTGGGACGATATCATTTCCATAAAAATCGGCATAACCGTCATGTGTTGTTCCCGCGGTATGTGATAATAAATGACGTATAGTTACATCTGTTTTTTCCAAATATTTTGACTCGGGAAGTTGCCATCTTTGAAGGTAATTCTTTACCGGTGCATCAATATCTATTTTTCCAGATTCTTCAAGAATTAAAGCAGTTGTAGCCGTAATTGCTTTAGATAGTGAAGCTGTTGAGTATGCGGTATTTTCGTCAATTAATTCTTCAGTTCCATTTTCTTTATAACCGTATTCTTTATACCATAGTATTTTGGAATCTTCTATCACTGAAACACTCAAACCAGTTAGCTTGTGTATTTGCATTAAACTGTCTATTTGTGGTGTTAGGTTTTCAAGTAATGAAATACCGTTATTTTGCTCTATCTGCTTATTACAAGATGTTAGTAATAAGATGATTAAAAGTGTGACAAATTTATTCATATTTATTTTTTCAATTGCTACAGTAGTTTAAGCATCTAAAAGTATTTTGCTATACTTTAATTTCAATCTTTTGAGTTTTACCATTCTCTCATTTGATAAATAGAATATACCTCCCCTTTTCAAGTATTAATGGCTTTATATTGTCATCATTTCTAATTTCTAAAATATCTGGAGGAATAGCATTTTCAATATCTTCTTCTTTTGTAAATAAAACTATAGTCAATATATTATGATCATGTATGCTATAAAATTCATCACCAAGTAGCTTTTCATATTCTTTTCGCTTTTCTTTTGGAACTCCTTGTTTCATACTTTTTACAAGCCCTTTACAAATGTACTCGTTTACCTGTTTCTCGGTAAGAATTGTATTGTTGTGAATAAAAAAATATTGATTTTTTTTCTCTTGCTCCTTTTGAGAATAAACCACAAAACTGAAGATGCATAAAATAATTACGAATATTTTTTTCATGTGTGAAGTTTTAGTTTTTTGTTATTATTGCTTAGTGATTTTAAACGTTCTCGATTTATCATTAGAACTAACTTTCATTAGATAGACCCCAGCTTTCAGTTGAGATATGTCAATTGAGCTATTGTTTGTCTTCGTGAAGTTTTTGATATTTTTCTCTAATAAATCATAGATTTCAATACGGTTTATCTCTAAAGAGGTTTTAATATATAAAATATCTGTAGTTGGATTTGGGTAAACTTTGATTTGCTCAATTTCATTATTATCGACGGATAATGTCTCACCTGTAGTAAAACTCCAAATATCACCAATTGTAGTGCCTGCACAGTTTGTAGCGTCAACTGACCAATAATAAGTAGTGTTATTGGCAAAGTTATCTAAAGCATCTCCATTGACAAAGTTTACAAATTCAAATTCTATCGGAGGATTTGTTGTTCCAATATTTAGTACATGAGAAGTTACAATATCATCTGTACCGTTTTCCCATGAAAAATTTATAGAATTATTTGTCCCAAGAGCTATGCTACTCGCTCCATCATGTGGTGTTGGCATTACTGCTGCGTTTAGAGTTAAATCGGTACATATTATAGTATTAAGGTCATAAACTCTGACATGACCCGCATCAGTACCATTTCCATCATTTAATGTTGAACTGTATGCAATAGCACTTCCATCACCTGATAGAGAAATCGTAGTTGAAAAGTCGCCTGAATTTTCACCATCTATATCTTCACCTATTTGTGTCCAAGAGCTTATTCCATCATACATATATAAACGTACATGTCCAGATACTGTACCACCTCCATTATTTCTGCTAGCACTTATGGCTACAATATTACCATCAGATGATAGATTTACCGAATATCCTGATTGGTCTCCTGCTGCTTCTCCATCAATATCTTGACCTACCTGACTCCAAACAGAACCATTTACATTCTCAAAAATTCTTACATGACCAGAATTACTTCCATTACCATCATTCAGTCTAGCTCCAACGGCTATTATATTTCCATCAGAAGATAAACTAACTGAGAATCCAAATTCATCCATAGATTGTTCTCTAATAATTCCACTACTTATTAAAACCCAGTCGTCGTCAATATTTCTAAATACTCTAACAGACCCAGATGTAGAAAAACTCCTTGGGGCACCAATTGCTATCACATTACCATTAGAGGATAGACTGGTAGACCATCCAAACTGATCAAAATCAGTAATACCATCAATATCTTCTCCTATTTGTGTCCACGCATCAACGCCATTGTAATTATATACACGAACGTGGCCTTTATCATTTTCATTTAATCTTGCACCAATTGCTACAACTGTACCATTTGACGATAAAGAAATACTCCCTCCTGAAAGATCTCCCGCTGCTTCCCCGTCAATATCTTGTCCTATTTGAGTCCAAGCATCGATACCATTGTATTGATATACTCGTACATGTCCAGACCCACTACCATTATCATCATTTCCAATTGCACTAATTGCAATAATATCACCACTATCATTTAAACTCACTGCGGACCCAGACAAATCATTTTCTGCTTCTCCATCAATACTTTGCCCAATTTGCATCCAACTTCCTGATTGGTTTTCATAAATTTTCACTTGCCCTCGACTAGTTCCATCTGCACCAAATCTAGAGCTTACTGCCATAATTGTACCATCAAAAGACAAGCTTATACTGCGTCCTAATCGATCGTTATCTCCTATTCCATCAAAGTCTGGTCCTATTTGAGTTTGTCCAAAATTTAAAAAAGGCAAAACAAGTAGTGCTAATAAAACAATTTTTTTCATGATAGATTGGTTTGAGTTTTTTATTTAGTTAAGTCTTGTAATAATACATTTGTATGTAAAATAAATCAAAACTATAGTAATAAGGAAAACACAGAGATAATAAATCAGAACTAGTCTCTACATTTTATAAAATGGATATTAATTATTGCGATATTGATTTTTATTTTAACAACTAGATAAGTTTTTTGATAATAATGTTTCCTAACTTTATGAAAGAAAAAAGCTATGATATAAAATTATGTATCACCATTAAGAATGAATAATTCACTACTGAAAATTTTAATATTTAGTATCCTTTCTTTTAACAATTCATTATTTACACAAACAATAATTAAAGAGGAAAAAGAACAAATAAAGCAAATTCACAACCAGAACTTTGAAACTCTTAAAAAGAAATTTCAGAATATAGGTCTCAATGAGACTATAGGAAAATATAACTATGCAGAGGCCTTTTTATCAAAAGCAAAAAGAGAAAAGGATACATCAAAAATCGTCGATGGTTATTACATGTTGATATCGTCTAGAAAATCAAATCGTGATTTGTTATACACGGATTCTATAATTTCCATTACTCAAGACTACTATAATTATACGCAACCCGCTAAGACTTATATTTATAGGGCAAATGCTTACGGAATTTATGGCCGTTTTAAAGAAGCATTTCTTGAATTACATAAAGCGAACTTTTACGCCAAAGCTAATGACAATAAAGATCAATTATATGAAATCAAATATTTAATATCAAGGTTAAAAACTAAAGTTGGAGATTACCAATCAAGCCTTGACATCTTAAAAGATGTTGTATCTTATTATAAGTTAAATGCTCATAAAGAGTATTATGCAAGAGAACTTATTAACCTATCATGGGCTACTGCAAACAACTACAATTTTTTAAAAAAACCAGATTCTGCATTACTAATTGCTAAAAGAGCAATACCACTTAGTATAAAAACGCATGATAGCATTGTATACGATAAGCTATTACTATCTACAGCTATGGCCTATTTTGAAAAAGCGGATTATATGTCTAGTTTAGATACTATAATTAAGCTTAGAGCATATAATAAAAAACGAGAATTTGGTAATAACATAAATGTCTTAATGAATCTTTATGAAGGGAAAAATTATTTAAAACAAAATAAGATTAATCTTGCTATGAAGAACTTTGAAAACATAGATTCAATTTCAACATCTAAAAACTATTTTGACGCTGCAATTAGTGAAAATTACACTTTGATGTACAATCATTATAAAGAAAAAAATGATCTAAAAAATCAATTATATTATATTAACAAACTTTTAGTCACTGACAGTATTTTAAATAAAGATTTTACTTATTTAATAAAAAATATAAATAATAAATATACAACCCCAAATCTCATTGAAGCCAAACAAACAATTATCAAATCTCTTAAAAAGAGTGATTATAAGAAAAAAATAGGATTATCGCTTCTATCTATCTTTTGTGGGACATTGTTATTAGTTATGGCTATTGGTAATAGAAAGAAACGTCACCAAAAATCTATTGAAAGGCATATTCCAAATAAAAAGAAACAAAACGTTATTATTGATGACGAAACCACAAAAAGAATATTAGATGGTTTAAATAATCTAGAAAACTCTTCTGTTTTCACAGATCAAGATTTTAGTCTTAATACTTTAGCTAAACTGCTTAACACAAACACTTCTTATTTGTCTAGAATTATTAATGAACAAAAAAAGCTAACTTTTAAACAATATTTAAATGATTTCCGTATTAGGTTTTTAATAAAACAATTAAACGAGAACCCTGTATTTAAAAAATACTCGATTGAGGCATTGGCTAATTCTGTGGGCTATACAAATGCATCTTCTTTTACTCGAATATTTAAAAACTATACTGGCATGAGTCCATCAGAATATTTGAAGAATAATAAATAGTCGTTGAACATCTCTTAATAAATACGAACCTTTAGAAAATCAGATTAATAATCAGTGTGGTATTTTTGTTTAAAAAAGATTAAATCTTTAAATTTTATAAAATGGCAGTACTAGTTGTTCCATGTAAGGTATATACAAAGTGGTCATAAACCTTGTGTCATATGTGTACAAAAGAAAACTAACCCTATTAAACTTAACAAACACAGTTACACTTACTGTTACCGAAACTAATGGGGCAGTCGATATCTGTTCAACAACAGTTACATCAAGTTCAATTTTTGCTGACGTTATACACATCAATTGCCGAAAACGGAAACCTTTGAAAACTTATTAGACAAAAGGATATATTAACTTATAGTTGAGCTAAAATTTTACTAAAGCAAGATCACAAAATCACTTTGATTTTATTTTAATATATAAATCCGATTTCCGTCAGGTCAATGACAGTAAGACTTCCGAGAGAAGTTTTAATATGTAGTTTAGCTCAACAAAAAAAGCCCCAAATATCTATTTGATAATCAGAGCTTCAAGTGTTGTAAAAAGTGGTCCCACTTGGGCTCGAACCAAGGACCACCTGATTATGAGTCAGGTGCTCTAACCAACTGAGCTATGGGACCTATTGACTTTCGTCAATCACTATATTTCTAAAGCGAGTGCAATATTACTACATATTTTAAAACTCCACAAGAAAAATAATTCAATTTACTTATCTATCTCTTGACATAGTTCAACCAAAACTCCATTTGAAGATTTTGGATGCAAAAAAGCAATTAACTTATTGTCAGCGCCCTTTTTAGGTGCTTTATGAATCATTTCAAAACCTTCTTTGGTCAGCCTTTCAATTTCCTTTTCAATATTATCGACAGCGAAAGCAATATGGTGAATACCCTCTCCTTTTTTCTCTATAAACTTAGCTATAGGGCTATTTTTATTAGTAGCTTGAAGTAATTCAATTTTATTTGGTCCACATTTAAAAAAAGAAGTTTTTACTCCTTCGCTTTTTACATCTTCAATTTTATAATGTTCCTTTCCGAATAAACTAGCAAAAAGCTGATTAGATTTCTCAATATCTTTTACAGCAATACCTATGTGTTCAATTTTTCTCATTAAAACTTTATTTTGTGTCCGTAATATCGGGATTCTTATAATTATAAATCATGATTTTTGTTAGATAAAATAAGATAATCCTCAAATATCTTCTACTTTTGCATTATGGAAAGTAATAGACAGAAAAAAATAGCAGGTATACTACAACAAGATTTGGTAGATGTTTTACAGCGTGCCGCTTCGGAGGGTGGGCTTAAAGGCGTGATAATATCAGTTTCTAAAGTTAGTGTTACGGTAGACTTGTCTATGGCTAAAGTTTACTTAAGTATTTTTCCAAATAAAGAAGCAGAGCCTTTGCTAGAAGGTATTAAATCGAATAAGCCGTTAATACGACACGAATTAGCACAACGCACGCGTCATCAGTTAAGAAGAATGCCTCAACTAGAATTTTTTATTGATGACTCTTTAGAATATATAGATGGCATTGAGCGCTCTCTTAAAGGAGAAGATAACCCTCTCGAAAATCCAGATTTACTTGGTAAGCGCAAAAAATCCTAAGTGAATTTTCCTTTATACATAGCAAAACGTTACCTGTTTTCTAAAAGCAGTAATAATGCTATAAATATTATGACCCTTATTGCTTCTGGAGGAGTGATCATTGCGTCAGCAGCACTATTTATTGTTTTATCAGTTTTTGCCGGATTGAAAGATTACAGTCTTCAGTTTTCATCTTTTGTTGATCCCGACTTAAAGTTAATTCCTAAAGAGGGTAAATCCTTTGGTTTTTCTGAAGATGACGTGTCTAAGTTGAATTCCATAAATGGAATTGCCTCTTACTCTAAAATAATAGAAGAACGTGTTATCCTAAAAACTGAAAACAAGAATCTTTTGGCGACCCTTAAAGGTGTCGATTCAAACTATTTAAAAGTTACCAATATTGATTCCATGATAAGACAAGGGAATTGGATAAGCCCAAACAGTAATGATGTGGTTTCTGGCTCTGGAATTTCTTATAATTTATCCTTTGGGATTTTAGATTATTTAAAACCGCTATCTATTTACGTCCCTAAACCGGGAAAAGGTCAGGCTAGCACACCAAAAGGTTATTATAATTCAGCTTATGTTAATAATGTTGGGCTCTTTAATATTAATGAAGAATTAAACAATGAGTATGTTTATGCAGATATTAACCTGGCAAAATCATTATTAAATTACAAAGAAAATCAGTTGAGTGCTTTAGAATTAAAGCTACTTCCTGATTATGATGAGTCTGAAACAAGAACAGCTTTAGAGACCGCTTTCCCAAATAAATTTATAATAAAGAATAGAGAGCAGCTTAATGATGCTTTGTTCAAAATGTTGAATACTGAAAACCTTGCCATCTACCTCATTTTCACCTTAGTTATTATCATAGCCCTATTTAATGTTATTGGTGCTATTATTATGATGATTTTAGATAAAAAGAAATCACTTAATACGCTTTTTAATTTAGGTACAGAGACTAAATCTATAAAGTCTATTTTCTTTTTACAAGGCAGTTTAATGACTATTGTAAGTGGTCTAATTGGAGTTACTATTGGATTACTAATTGTGCTTTTACAGCAATCTTTTGATTTGGTGATGTTAACACCCGATTTAGCCTATCCTGTACGATTGAAATTTATAAATGTTCTTGTGGTCTTAGCCACTATTTTTGCGCTCGGAATTATTGCTTCTAGAATTGCGTCACAACGTATTACAAGACAATTAATACAGTCTTAAACTGTAAATTGGTGGTCAGAAAATTTTTCTAAAACCTCTTCAAAAGCGGCAAACACATCTTTAGAATCATCACTAGTTACCATTTTCATTCGGTATTCTTTAAAATGAGGGATTCCTTTAAAATAATTGGTGTAATGCCTTCTGGTTTCAAAAACACCAAGAATTTCACCTTTCCAGTCAATTGCCATTTGTAAATGGCGTCTTGCAGCTTCAACACGCTCTGCTAAAGAAATTGGTGCCAAGTGTTCCCCTGTATTAAAAAAGTGCTTCACTTGTTTAAAAAACCACGGATTACCGATGGTTGCTCTACCAATCATGGCACCATCCAGACCATAGCTGTCTCTCATTTCAACTGCTCTTTCTGGTGAATTGATGTCGCCATTTCCGAACACAGGAATATGCATTCGCGGATTGTTCTTTACTTCAGCAATAGGTTTCCAATCCGCATCACCTTTGTACATCTGAGCTCTAGTTCTTCCGTGTATAGCAATAGCTTTACAGCCCACATCTTGCAATCGCTCTGCAACCTCAACAATTCTTATAGAATCATGATCCCAACCCAATCTGGTTTTTACTGTTACTGGAAGATGAGTTCGTTTTACCATTTCGGCTGTCAGTTTTTCCATGAGGCAGATATCCTTTAGGATTCCTGCTCCAGCACCTTTAGAAACAACTTTCTTAACAGGGCAACCAAAATTGATGTCAATAATATCTGGATTTGACTTCTCTACAATATCAATAGTTTGTAACATACTTTCCATATTGGCTCCAAAAATCTGAATACCAACTGGTCGTTCTTTTTCGTATATGTCTAACTTCATAACGCTTTTTGCTGCATTACGAATTAAACCTTCACTACTCACAAACTCAGTATAAACCACATCTGCTCCTTGCTCCTTGCACAAAGCTCGAAATGGTGGATCACTTACATCTTCCATTGGTGCCAGGAGTAATGGGAAGTCTGGTAATTCTATGTCGCCTATTTTAACCAAGTCTTAAAATTTGATACAAAATTACGGCTTTTTAAAATATTTACTATTTAGAACCCAAAGCCCATAAAAACCAAGAAATAACTCAGCAAAAGTTCCAAATTGATATCCAAAAGTTGGTACACCATCTATAAACAAACTCAATAATCTACCAAAGCCTAAGCCTAACATAAAAATAAGATTAGTTATTAGGGCTAATCTTAAATATTTAGTTCTAATAATACCTGAAATCCACAAAACAGAAAACCCAATATACAAGCCCATTATTGCTTTAAACTGATTTTGCTCATCAACAGTATTTAATTCTATATTAAACTGAGAGCCTGGGTCAAAACCATAAATAAATGCAACAGGCATTACGATGACAACCGAAATGATTAGATGAATTTTTTGAACAAAAAGTTTGTTCTTAGTTGTCATAAGTTACTAATTACATGGCCATACTAATAATTAACATCTACTATGCCTTGGGTTAATGTCAATTCAATTCCATTGACGCTTGCAGCAGTTCCGTAAAATGTGGCGTTAAAAGAATTATTGGTACTAATTAAAGTGTTAGATGTAAAATTATTATTACCAGGATATGCGGGAAAATAATAGGTGTCATTAATTCTAATCTTAAAATTTTGAAAAGAATCTAGACCGACATCTCCTTCCGATACTTGAAAAAAGATTTCGTAATGTCCACCGGAGCTTACGCCTTCTGTGGTAATGATACCGTTTTCAAAAGTTATAATTTGTGTTGTAAAAACAATATTAAAATCCCCAACGGTTACCTTTAATAGCTCTGCTGAAATAAGCCCACAATGTCCTAGATCATCCACAATGAGTTGTAAGCTTCCATCTACATCACCACATTCGGCAATTTGATTTTCCAACGCAGTTCTATATGCGATACATGTTTGTACAATTGAAGGGTCTAGGTTATAAACACTTTCTGCATTTGACGTTATTGTCTGGGCATCACAGTTTGTATTCGTGTTTAGTTCTTCAAGTCCATCTTCATAGGGCTCGTTATCGCAAGTAAATATTATAAACGCGCTAAACAAACAGAAAAGAGCGACTATCTTTTTCATTTTAAAGCTTGGCAATTTTTTATTGTAAAGATACAATTTAAATTACTTTGTTTTAAAACTGTACTTGGGTGTCTATGGTCTTATCACCTCGTTTAACTGTAATTGCAGCTTTATCACCTTTATCAAAAACAGATAAAGCCCTCATATAACTCATCATATCAGTTACTGTGCTATCTCCCAATTTAACGACAACATCTCCTTTTTTAAGTCCTGCCGCAAACGCTGGTGTGTCTTCTCTTGTACCATCAATACGCATGCCTTTTCCATCAAACAAATAATCAGGAACTACTCCAAGGCCCACCTTAAAGCGTGGTGTTTCTTCGCTTTCGTTTTTAGTTTTTCTGAATGCCAATTCACCATTGTCATCTAGGTCAGAAATAATATTATAGATGTAATCAGAAATCAAATTCATTCCTTCGTAATTCAATTTATCTGAGTCGTCACCTGGTTTGTGATAATCTTCATGCTGCCCAGTAAAAAAATGCAAAACCGGAATATCAATTAAGTAAAACGATGTGTGGTCACTTGGTCCAACTCCACTTTCGTTTTCAACGAGTTTAAATTTATCGTTATTAGACTTTAGCGTTTGTTTAAACATTGGTGATGTACCAGTGCCATAAACTGCCAGTGTGCTATCTTTCTTCATTCTCCCAACCATATCCATATTTATCATATAGTTGATTGATTCTGTTTTTATAGTTGGGTTTTTGGAAAAATAATTAGAGCCCAATAATCCCATTTCCTCACCAGAAAATGCCATGAATAAATAGTTGTTCTTGTCCTTAATTTCGGATTGATCGTTTTTAATTTTTAATCGGCTAGCAAGATTCAATAAAACCGCAACTCCACTTGCGTTATCATCTGCGCCATTATGCACTGCTTTATCTTTTTCACGATACAAAGAACCTTCACCGCCATAACCCAAATGGTCATAATGCGCCCCAATAACTATTGTTGTTTTTACATTATTGTCAATAAAACCTATCACATTATTTCCTGTAATGGTGCTATCTGCATTGGTTGTAAACTCAACTTCGCTATGAGGATCGGTTTTTGGTTTAAAGGAAAATGATTGTAAATACCCCTCTGTTCCTTTTGGTTCTAACCCAATAGTTTCAAATCGTTTTATAAGATATTCTGAAGCTAAAATTTCACCTTGTGTTCCTGTTTGGCGTCCCTCTAATTTATCATCTGCTAAAAAGACCACATCTTCTTTTATTTTATTCTCGGCAACTTTTGCTTCGTTTTTACATGATAGAAACGCCACTAAAACGAATAAAAACATCAATTTTTTCATTTTGAAATATATTTTTAATTAAATCTGTAAAATGGAATTCGCTATTAATTATTTCAGTCATTATAAAACAAATAATAGAGCTCATTTCATGACTAAATGCTATTTTTGCACAAAATTAGGCATTAAATGCCATTTATTATAATTCTTTATCATGAATAGATTAGCTGTTGTTTTGGTCCTTTTGATTATGTTTTTTTCTTGTAAAAATGAGAAAAAAGAGGCTTTAAATCCTGAAGCTAAAACAGAAATAAGTAATACAAATGATTCTTTAATTTACCCTGAAGAAACCCACTTTAAATCTATTAGACAAGTCACTTTTGGCGGAGATAATGCTGAGGCTTACTGGAGTTTTGATGATAAACAATTAGTATTTCAATCTAATAACGAAAAATGGAATGTGGGTTGTGACCAAATGTTTTTAATGAACGCTAATGAAACCTTTACGGATAGCATTGCTCCACCAATGCTAAGTACGGGAAAAGGCAGAACCACTTGCGCTTATTTTTTACCAGACAACAAACACATTATTTATGCATCTACGCACTTAAAGCAAGATGAATGTCCTGAAACCCCACTTAGAAAAAACGGGAAATACATTTGGCCAATCTATGATAGTTACGATATTTTTGTAGCTGATTTAGAGGGTAATGTTGTTAAACAATTAACCAATGAAATCGGTTATGATGCTGAACCAACCGTTTCACCAAAAGGAGATAAGATTGTTTTCACCTCTACACGTAGTGGTGATTTAGAACTATATACCATGAATATTGACGGCTCTGATGTAAAACAAATCACCAATGAGTTGGGTTACGATGGAGGAGCGTTCTTTTCGCCAGATGGTACTAAATTAATCTTTCGCTCATCTCGACCAAAAACAGAACAAGAAATAAAAGAATATAAAGACCTGTTGGCTGAAGGCTTAGTAGAACCAACCGAAATGGAATTATATATTTGTAATGCAGATGGGTCTGATCTAAGACAGCTAACTGACTTAGGAAATGCCAATTGGAGTCCATTTTTTCATCCTTCTGGTGAAAAGATTTTATTCTCTTCTAATTTTGAAGCTGAACGTGGTTTTCCCTTTAATTTATACTTAATCGATATTGATGGTAAAAATTTAAAACGTGTTACACACGGAGAAACTTTTGATGCCTTTCCTGTGTTTTCTAATAATGGTAAGTATTTAGCGTTTTCTTCTAACCGTAATAATGGTGGTGGTAGAGATACAAATCTCTTTATTGCTGAATGGCAAGATTAATTCAAGTCTTTTAATCTTTCTCTTTCTTCAGCGTCTGTAGTACGCTCGTTAGTATTTAGTTTGGTGTTACCGAAGTTGTAACGGAAACCTAGTTTTATGTAGCGATTATCGGCATCAACAAAACTTCTGCTAGATTGATTTAAATAATTTATTGAAGAATCATAATCGTGTTTATTGAAAATGTCTTCAACAGCTAGAGAAATAACTCCTTTTTTATTAAAAATTGATTTCGATATACTCAGCTCCGACACCAGACGATCTTTAACAGTTTGAAATTGTTGAAGATTTTTACCAACCCAATATAAAGTTAAGTTAATATTTAAACTATTATCTTCTAAAAGCAACAGGCTATTCTGTAAAATACTATAGTTGGACCACTGGCTTTGCTCTACAAATCCTTCGCCAAAATCCGACTCTTCAGTGATATTATAAAATGATGTCACTGCATACAAGTACCAGCTTTGGGTAGGAGAATACTCAAACGAAAAGTCAAAACCATACTCCGTTTTTTTATCTAGATTGGTAGGTGTGTAAGCTATAACATTAGTTGAATTGTTTTGACGAGGTAACTCTACAATGTCGCCATCATAATTTATGTAATAAGCCTCTACGGTGAAATGTTCTAAAAAGTTCGTTCCTATTTTATAATGATCCAAGTATGTTGGTATTAGGTTAGGGTTACCTAAAACAATTGTATTTTCATTTAAGAAAAATGTAAACGGGTTTAAATCTGTATAACTAGGCCTTGTAATACTCCGTTTGTAGCTTGCGTATAAACTTACATCTTCAACTATTTGGTGTGATATACTCGCATTAGGAAACCAGTTTAGATAATCTTGTGTGTTCGTTTCACTCAACGTTAAAGATTCTCCTTCGATATTAGTTTGTTCAGCTCTCAACCCAAGGTTTAAATCCCATTTGTCCCAAGATTTGCTATAATTACTGTAAGCTGCAAAAACCTTTTCATCATATTTAAAAGCATCTGTGTTTTCTGTGTTTAAAACTTCTGCACCACCAACAATATCTAATCTTGTGATATCGCTATCGGTTTTAACATTAGAGTATTTTACACCAGCATCAAAATTAGAGGTTTCATCTATCGGCAAACTATAATCTACCTTTCCGGTGATGATATTGGTGTTTTGATTAGCCAAGGTTTTGAATTCTGAATCATTAACTTCTCCTGATTCGTCCTGAAGCACTTTCTGGTCGCGCTCATAATCGTAAATTGTGTAGTGTGCATTAAAAGAAAGACTGGCTTTGTTTTCAAAATCGTGTCTATAAATAAGGTCTGTTCCAATATTGTATTTGTTATCCCTTGATAAGTTGTCTGCTGTAAAACGCTCTTGAAAAACTAAATTTTCGTCAAAAATATCAGTATTGTTTCTTATTTGATATTTAAAGTATGGTGTATACAGACCAGTACTGGTAAGGCTCAATGTGTTTTTATCATCTAGGTAATAATCGAAATTAAGATTAACATTATGAGTTTCGGACCATGTGTTCCTATTAACATTTGATTTCCATATTTGATCTATTTCATTTGCATTACCTAAAAAATTAACCGTGTCATCCTGATCTCTATTGATCTTTTTGTTGGTGTAACTATAATTTAAATTAAGATTGACTTTATTATTTTTAAAATAATGACTTGTTGCGGCATTATATCTAGGAAAAACACCTTGCGTATAATTAGTTTGCACACTTCCGCGATAACCTGTTGTTAAGTTTTTGCTCATTATAATATTAATAACAGAACCACTATCCGCATCATAGCTTGCTGGAGGGTTTGTAATGACTTCAATAGACTTAATACTATTGGCTGGTGAACTTTCGAGTAGTTGCATTAACTCATCATTAGTTAATTGAACCCTTCTATTGTTTATGTAAACAGCTGCTGGTGCACTTTTTATATTTATGCTTCCTTCAGAAACTATAACTCCAGGAGTACTTTTTAAAACACTAAGTGTAGAACCTTCAGTCAAAGCCGTATTTTCTATATTGAAAATTAATCGATCTGGTTTACGCGTTGTTGTAGGCTTCTTGGCAATTACAGTAACTTCGTTTAAACTTTCAGGAATCTCATGAAGCTGAATTGTTTTTAAGTTCAGAGTTCCATTTAATACGACTTTTTGTTCAAACTCCTCATAACCAATATAGCTTATTCTAATAAAATAGGTGGTAGAAGTTAAGTCCTCTAGCTTAAAAATGCCTCTTTCGTCTGTTGAAGTACCTTTAAAAAACTCTTCTTCATTTTCGACCGAGATAATCACATTCGCAAACTCAATAGGACTACCGTTTGCATCAACAACTTTTCCTGAAATGGAGAAATCTTGAGCAAATACAGTAAAGCACAGTGTAAAAAAAAACACGCTTAAACAATATCGTAGGCGAACAATCATTAGTTTGGTTTGTATCGCAATATAAAGATTGTTTTTTACTTTTTCTTGTGGTTTTACCGTAATTCATCAAGGTTTAATTATGATTTTTGATACCACAAAGCACAAGAAATCAATTATATTTGCAGTCTTAAATGTTGCCTTAGATAAAGATAAATGAAGAATATCCGCAATTTTTGCATTATTGCACACATAGACCACGGAAAAAGTACACTTGCAGATCGCTTATTAGATTATACAGGTTCTGTAACTGCGCGTGAAAAACAAGACCAACTTTTAGATAGTATGGACTTGGAGCGTGAGCGTGGCATTACCATAAAATCACATGCCATTCAAATGGATTATGAGTTTGAAGGTGAAAAATATGTGCTTAATCTTATTGATACTCCAGGTCACGTAGATTTCTCTTATGAAGTATCGCGATCTATTGCTGCTTGTGAAGGCGCTTTATTGATTGTTGATGCTGCTCAAAGTATACAGGCGCAAACCATTTCTAATTTGTACTTGGCTTTAGAAAATGATTTAGAGATTATTCCTGTATTGAATAAGGTGGATTTACCAAGTGCAAATCCAGAAGAAGTTACTGACGATATTGTAGATTTATTGGGTTGTGATCCCGAAGAGGTGATTCATGCTAGTGGGAAAACAGGATTTGGTGTAGATAATATTTTAAAAGCTATAATTGAGCGTATTCCTGCTCCTGAAGGAAATGTTGATGAGCCACTCCAAGCTCTGATATTCGATTCTGTTTATAATACTTTTAGAGGTATTGAAACCTACTTTAGAGTCTTTAATGGAGAAATTAAAAAAGGGCAGAAAATTAAATTCGTAGCAACCGATAAAGAATACTTTGCTGACGAGGTGGGTACATTAAAATTGAATCAGGTTCCTAAACAAAGTGTAAAAGCAGGAGATGTTGGGTATTTAATCACTGGTATAAAAACCGCTAAAGAAGTTAAGGTTGGTGATACTATTACTGATTTTGCTAATCCGACAACAAATATCGTCGAAGGTTTTGAAGATGTAAAACCTATGGTATTTGCTGGTATTTATCCTGTAGATACAGAAGATTACGAAGAGCTAAGAAACTCAATGGAAAAACTTCAATTAAATGATGCCTCTTTGGTATTTACTCCTGAAAGCTCTGCGGCTTTAGGTTTCGGGTTTCGTTGTGGTTTCTTAGGTATGTTACACATGGAAATTATACAAGAGCGCTTAGAGCGCGAATTTGATATGACGGTCATTACAACCGTTCCCAATGTATCATATCATGCTTATACTAATAAAGAACCAGATGTTGCTTTTGAAGTTAATAATCCTAGTGATTTACCTGAGCCTACAACTGTTAATAGAGTTGAAGAACCTTATATAAAAGCGACTATTATTACAAAAGCCGATTTTGTGGGTAATGTTATGAGCCTTTGTATAGAAAAACGCGGTATGATCATTAACCAGACGTATTTAACAACAGAACGCGTTGAGTTAATATTTGAAATGCCATTGGCTGAAATTGTTTTTGATTTTTATGATCGCTTAAAAACAGTATCAAAAGGGTATGCGTCTTTTGATTATTCGCCAATCGGCATGAAGGTTTCTAAATTAGTTAGGCTAGATGTCTTATTAAATGCCCAACCTGTTGATGCACTTTCAGCTTTAATTCACGCAGATAATGCGCAACATATTGGTAAAAAAATGTGTGAAAAGTTAAAGGAGTTAATTCCGAGACAACAATTTGATATTCCAATACAAGCCGCGATTGGAGCCAAAATTATTTCTCGTGAAACTGTAAAGGCACTTCGTAAAGATGTAACCGCTAAATGTTATGGTGGTGATATATCCCGTAAACGTAAGCTACTTGAAAAGCAGAAAAAAGGCAAAAAACGTATGCGACAAGTAGGTAATGTTGAAATACCTCAACAAGCATTTATGGCTGTTTTGAAGTTGAATGATTAAGTTGTCAATATTTAACTAAAGAATAGATTTCTATATTTTTTGTACTTTTAAGTATGAAAAATAGTGGCTATTTATTTTTCGTTTGCTTCTTTATTTCTTGCATTCTAAATGCACAAACTGATCATAAAGTAATTGATTCTTTTATCCAAAAGGCAATTAAGAGTGGTGCTAAAAATCAAGATAGTGCTATTTATTATTCCCAAAAAGCGTATGACCTTGCTAAGAGAGAAAAAGACACCTTTCTCATTGGGGCAACTGGCTATTATTATTCATTCTATCTTATATCAGTAGATAAAATAACCGAAGCGCAAGCATTATTGCAATTTAATTTTGATAGTCAAGACAAGCTCAATGGTGTTCTTAATGGCAATACAAACTATAATCAAGCGGCTATCTATGACATAAAAGAAGAGTTTGATAAGGCATTAGAATATTACTTCTACGGCGTAGAATTCTATAAAACAGCAAATAATAAAAAGGGGCTAGCTAAATCTTATTTGCAAATTGGAGTGATTTACGAAAAATTAGGTAAACTAAAGCTTGCAGACTATTTCTTTGATGCTTCTCTGAAAGTTACTGGCAATAACAACAAAAAACACAGCGTCGATTCAAGTGGTAGAGGAATGACGTCCGCCGAAAAAACAACTGAGTCATTAAAAATGCTTAAAGAGCTTGAAAATGGAGATAACGAAAAGTTAAAGTCTATTGTTTTATATAACCTTGGGCAATCGCTAATGGATGAAAAGCGTTATTCCGAAGCGATAGGTCATTTTAAGAACTCAATCAAAATAAAAAAGAACCTTAATTTTTTAACCAATTTAAACAAGACCTATTTCCTAATTGGTCAATGTTATTATAGTGTTGGTGATTTCGAGAACGCCATTGTAAATTTAAAGAAAGCAAAAGAAGGAAATAAGAAAAGAAACCAAATTGCAGAAATAGAATATTTTTTATCAAAATCTTATGAGGCTAAACAAGATTTCAAAGAAGCTCTTTTTCATTCCAATAATTATAAGTCAATAAGTGATTCTATAGCTGAATTCAAGCAAAATGAACGGATAGCGGAAATCACAGCAAAATTTGAAAACCAAAAACAAGCTAATAAAATAATAAAACTTCAAAAAGATAATCAGAAAAATGAGTTGGAAATATATAAGCAAGAAACCTTAAGGTGGAGATGGTTTATTGTCGCCCTGGTCTCTTCGTTAATTACCGTATGGCTTGGAAGACGCTTTTTTCAATCTCAAAAACGCATTAAGGAAGTGGAGCTAGAAAAAGCTCATATCGCAAAGAAGGTTGAGGAAATTGCTGTTATACTAAACAATAAAACCAAGGTCTACTTAAAAGAATTAAAATACATTAAATCTGATGGTAATTATTTAGAATTTGTCACTGATAAAAAGAGAATCATTGACCGAAATAAAATAAAAGCTATTTTAGAAATACTACCGCCAAATTTTGTAAAAGTGCACCGCTCCTATATTATCAACAAAAACTTTGTTTCTTCCATAAATAGGTCTAACGTTATTCTCCAGCCAGATATAAATATTCCATTATCTCGCATCTTTAAAAACAATCTTGGGTAATTATTACAGTTAAACATGTTGTTTTTTGTGTCAGTTATCACATTTTAAGCTAATACATTGATTTAGAGTGTAACTTCATTGAAGCTATTAATTCAAAATTATTTTTCGATGAAAACAAAATTACTTACGCTATTAGCGTTTTTTTGCACTATAAATGCTTTCACACAAACCGATGGCTGGTATTTATATACTAAGCCCAGTGAAATTACCAAAATAACACCTGATGATGTTAATACAGATGAGCTACATCTTGCAACTGATATTGGATATATTAAATATAATACCTCAACAAACTCTGTTACAGATTTTTTAAACCTAACAAGTCAAGACCCTGCTGTTGGAAAAGTTAAAAGTCTTGCTTTAGATCCAACAAGTAATAATATCGCCTTTACTTTAAATGATGGTATTGGTGTTTATGATGGAGCCTCTGTCATAACTTATAGTTATGATAATTCTAATTTAACCATAGGAGAGTCAACAAGTGCTTTTTTACCTCTCCAAGTGGAATATGCTAAAGATGGTTCACTTTATATCTACAAAGAGGATGCTTTAGGGTATCAAATGTTTATTAATGGTGCTTTCGAAGTTGAGGAAGCCACCTCTTTTAGACCACAAGATATCGTTGAGAATAATACAGGTACAAAAGCGTATTTTGCTAGTGATACAAATGGATTGTGGGAATTAGATAAATCTACAGATACATGGATAAATCACACCCCCTCTAATTCAGACCTTTTCTCTGATTTTCTACTCTCTTTATATGTGGATATGAACGACGCGTTATACATTGGGAGTTTTCAAGGAATAAATACCTTAAGCAGTTCGGGCGTTTGGAATTCGTATCAAGAATTAAACCCAATTAATGGACTTCCTTACCAAGCACATGAAATTTCAGTAAACGAAACCACAAGTGATTTACTCGTAAATACTTCTGCGCCTAGCACTTATTTTTTTGGACTTTCGGTTGTTGACTTAAGCACTAATACATGGACAAATTATAGAGAAGATGACGCTAATTGTCTAAACGAAAATGTGTATTCAGCAACAGCTTTTGGAGGAAACGGTAAAGTATACGCTGCGCCTATAATTTTTTCTAGTATTCCAGACATCGGGAAATTAGTCGAATTTACACCCTCAACCGAAAGCTGCACCAATTCAAATATTAATTATTTAAATGCTCCTGTTGCTGTAAACTCTAATGTAATAAGTGATTTTTCAATTCGTAAAAAATGAATGGCAATATAGATGTAGGCTTTACTAGAACATTTGATTTTCATTATACGGAAATTGACCCCATGAATTTCAATGGGGCGTTTTCAACAGCCACAACACTTACACCATCAACAGGTAATTATCTAAGAAGTATTGTTAGTGATAACAATCAATTTATTGTCGAAAACAGCACGGGATGGCTAGTTTTTGATGAAAGTAATAATACAACGGCTTTAAATCACAATCTACCTAATTATAATGCTATAGTTACTAAAAAAGCAAATGTTAGTGATTCTGATAATGGAATACTAACTCTTGTTCATAAGGGTTTCGACGCTGCTTTTAATTATTTAGTTTATAAAACGATTTGTGACATTCCTAATGCAACATGTTCGGCACCTGAGCAAATATTAACTGAAGATAGAGATTTAACTAAAAACACTTCTTTTGGTGCTAAATCTGGATTGCAGGTTCCAAATTTTAGGGTCTTAGCTGTGTCATCTGCAGAGCCACCAGCAACAGGAAAAGTTATAAATGTTATCCCTCATGCATCGTCAACAGCAACATCTCCTTTTGTAATGCCTGTTGCACTTGCTACAGACCCAATAGTTGACCCAATACCATTAGACATGCCCTCAAATGCAGATGATGATTTTGGTTTTTTTATAATTAATGATATTACCGAAGCAGTCTTTATAACGTTAGATGCGTTTGGTAATGCTGTTGAAGATATTTGTCCAATACTTGTTGATGAAATTGAAGCAAGCTCAATCGAAATAACAACTTCGCAGGGAGCCAATATAGCTAATGCTTTAATGGCGTTTATTCAGTTTCAAGAATCAGAAAAAACTATAGGCGCAGAGATCGTTAGGCCAGATTCTAATAACCCCTCAACAATTGAGACTATTGAAGTCTTAGGTGCAAAATTAACGAATGATCTTCCAGATGATTTATCAATCCGAAAAATTGAAGCCCTTCAAACCAGCTCAACAACTATTGTACTGTCTATATTAACAAATTACGGTCTTCTAATAAAAAACGGCATAGATATTTCAAGTCTTTTGTTAGATACAGAAGACATAAGTCAAAACAGTCAGTCTACATTCATTTATCCCAACCCATCAACAGATTTAGTTTCTTTTTCTGATGAACGGATTACCTCCATAGAGGTTTATGATTTAAAAGGTAGAAAAATATTAAATTCTAAAGGGTATTCCATTTCTATTATAGCATTACCAAAGGCTATTTACCTTGTAAAAGGTATCTCCGTTGATGGAATCGAAGTTATTAGAAAATTGATAAAAAATTAAATGCAACCAAAAACATAAATAATATGAAAACAAAATTCTCTTATGTAATAAGTACTGTTTTTCTGTGCTTTTTCATGCAATTAAACGCCCAGTCTGAATTTTTTAATGATTTAAATCTCAATCAAAAAGAGATTAAAGCTGAAGATTTTACCAATGTAGAGACAGGTTATATTCTAGACGATTTTAAATTCTTCACAGAAAACAAGCCAGAATTAAGCTTAATAGCTTATGAAGAACAAAAACCAGAAGACATTATATTTGCTATGCAAATGTTGGCAATAGGAGCTGGCCTTGGCCTTGGTGAAGACGAAACTTTATGGTGCTTACACGCTGCCTATTATTACAAATTAAGACAGTTTCAACGCTCGGCATTATATGCGTCATTGGGCCTAACATATAACGGTTTAAGCATTGGTGACACGACACAAAGCTTGGTTGATTTACAACTAAAATTCTTAATGTTTCATACCATTTCGCGACTTAACGAAATTCGCTTAATCTATGGTCTTCTTGGTGGCTATGGCTTTGGAAGCGAAAAGTTTAACAGTCTCACAACAGATTTTACTAGAATTACTTTGGCTGTTATAGTTGGATTTCAATTGATGTTATCAACACGGTGGTCTTTAGCACTAGAGACAAACCTAGTGGCGCATAATCGTTGGACATTTAAACCTGAAAGCGGAGGTGAGTTTAAAAACGACTTTACCAACTTTTTAATTAATAAAAATAATCTACTAACCCTATCCTTAATTTTTAATCTTGGTAAAAAATAACTAAAACATTTAATCACCGAACATTGAGAGGGGTTTTAAATAAAACTTCTCTCAATGTTCTATTCATGATCACCCGCAACCTCTTCAACATCAAAGGGTTTTCCTAAATAAACCAACTTGTATCCCTCACCTATTTCATCAGAATCAGTATTATTTGATGAAATAATGTGTAATTCACCCTCACTATCTTTTAGAAATAATGGAACCATATCCTTATCATTATTGGTTATTTCTATTAGGTTTTTGTAGTGAGCTTTATCGTCAATTTCTATTTCTTGTATTGAAGGAAATTTTCGGGCTACTTCATTTAATGTTAAGTAATCGCCACTATGAGAAAACAGCCCCTCTTTTGGAATATCTTCAGGATTATTCATTTCGTTTGTTGTAACCAATCTAAATGAACCATTTTCACCAAATTGCTTGCTAAATTTATTAATAGTGTATTTGTTAATATCAGAATTACCTGTCATTGCCATTAAATAACCAACATCATTCAATTCGATATTATCTGATAGTGTTTCAGAATATATATTAGTACTTAAAGCCTCAATTCCAAGTTCTTTCGCTTTATCAATATTATTTTGGTTACTGTCTATAAGAACGACATGTCTGCCATTAGATTCAAGATAATGACCTAGTAAGCGAGATACTTTAGAGGCGCCTACTATTAATATACCATTAGATTTGGTCAAAAACACCCCAACCATTTTAGCAAATAAACGCGCTGTGGTTGCATTTAATAAAACGGTTCCAAGAACTATCATAAAAACCAAAGGTGTAATATATTCCGCGCCTTCTACTCCTTGCTTAAGTAGTTTGCTTCCAAAAAGTGAAGCGATACCTGCAGCCACTATACCTCTAGGACCAACCCAACTAATAAAAAGTTTTTCATTAAGATTCAGTTTAGAACCGTTAGTGCTTATAAATACCGCTAAAGGTCTAATAACAAATACTACAATCGCAAAAAGGGCAGCTGTTTTCCATGTATAAAGTAGCATTAAATCCTCTATATTTATGTTTGCGGCTAGCAAAATAAATAAAATAGAAATGAGTAAAACGCTTAAAGATTCTTTGAAATATAGCAGTTCTTTTAGGTTGTCTAGTTTACTGTTTCCTAAAACCATTCCCATTACTACAACTGCTAATAAGCCAGACTCATGTGCAAAAATTTCTGACTCAACAAAAACCAAAAGAACAACCGATAATGAGACGACATTTAGCAAGTAGTGAGGTATCAATTTTTTGTTGATAGCAAAAGCCAACGCATGTGCAAACGTAAATCCAAATGTGGTTCCGAAAAGTACAATTTTACCAAACTCTATAAGTGCTGTTTTGGTAAAGCCACTGTCACCGCCAACGCTAATAAACTCAAATACCAATACGGCAACTAAAGCGCCAATTGGATCAATTAGAATACCCTCCCATTTTAATACGGCAGAAATGTCTTTTTTTAACGGAATGTTTCTTAAAATTGGTGTTATTACAGTAGGTCCGGTAACAATGATAAGTCCCGAAAACAAAAATGACAAGTCCCAACTAAGTTCAAAAATATAGTGTGCAACAATACCTGCACCAAAAAATGTAACAGCAGAACCTAGGGTAATAAGTTTTGTAATAACAGGGCCAACATTTTTTATTTCTGAACGCTTTAGAGTTAAACCTCCTTCAAAAAGAATAATACTAATGGCAAGTGAAACAAAATAGTATAAAGCTTCACCCGGAAAAAGCCCTTTCTTTAGCTCCTCGTTCCAAATGGGTTCTATCCACTTGGTTCCGTCTTCGCTTAAAAACTCTGAAGCAATAGGTCCAACCAAAAGTCCAATTAAGATTAAAGGTAAAATAGCCGGAATTTTAAATTTCCAAGCCACCCATTGTGCTAATATTCCTAAGATTATGATTCCTGCTAATTCTAACATCTATCTACTTTTTTCGTGAAAATACTAAATAAATATAATTTTTAGAGTGCGGTTAAGGGTTTTATGGTTTTCGTTTTTAAAAACATACTAACTCCCGAAACACAATAACTAATTAATAAAAGCAAGATTGTATTTTATTGTTTAGTTTGGGTATTATTCAATTTTGTTAAAACAAAAATGTATTGCTGGTAAAATTATTTGTCATTATCCTGTGATTCAACATTATAATAAAGCGTTTTTAAACTTCTTTTTAATATTGTAAACCTGTAAACACCAATGATAAAAAACACAATACAAAATACCATAGCGGTAAGTGCTAAATATTGGAAATTAGCAAACTCTTTAAGTTGATATAGAGCAATACTCCCAAGTAATAAATATAATGACGATCTTACATAAGATAAAAGTGTGCGTTCGTTTGCCAGACGCGTGCGTTCAATTGCTAAATAATCTCTCAAAATAACTTTTTGGTCTGGATTAAAATCACGTCCAAACCTCAGTAATTTCATTTTCTTAAATTTTAACGATGATTTTTTTTCTTGTTTCATATGTAGTTCAATTTATCTTTACATAAATGTAATTATTTTATAGTGAGTTTAATACTGTATATATTGTATTTGTTAAAAATCCTGTAATTAATGATGACTAACAACAATTAGTTTTAAACCTTTTAGTAATTTGCACGACTTTGAAAAATTTTGCTAATGCAACTATACCCTATTAATGCCGGAAACTTTAAGCTCGATGGTGGAGCTATGTTTGGTGTGGTTCCAAAATCATTGTGGACAAGAACTAATCCTGCAGACAACAACAATATGATTGATATTGCGGCACGTTGTTTGTTAATTGAAGATGGAAATCGTCTTATTTTAATCGATACGGGAATGGGCAATAAACAAAGTGATAAGTTCTACGGCTACTATTTTCTTTGGGGAAATGACAGTATAGACAAATCATTGGCGTCTTACGGTTTTCACAGAGATGACATTACAGATGTATTTATGACGCATCTTCATTTTGACCATTGTGGAGGTAGCATTCAATGGAACAAGGATAAAACAGGTTACGAACCCGCTTTTAAGAATGCATATTTTTGGAGTAATAAAGACCATTGGAAATGGGCAACAGAACCTAATCGACGTGAAATTGCTTCGTTTTTAAAAGAAAATATTTTACCGATGGAAGACAGTGGGCAATTGAAGTTTACATCTGTTCCAGAACAACATATTTTAAGAAATTCAGAATTAGGCTTTGATATTTTCTTTGCTAATGGCCACACAGACAAACAAATGATTCCTATGATACAATACAAAGGAAAGACGATCTGTTTTATGGCAGATTTACTGCCAACTGCAGGTCATTTACCATTGCCATTTGTCATGGGATATGATACAAGGCCCTTACTTACTTTAGACGAAAAAGAGTTATTTTTGAATTTGGCCGCAGACAATAATTACTATTTGTTTTTAGAGCATGATGCTCATAGCGAAATTATAACAGTTAAGCACACTGAAAAAGGTGTCAGGCTTAACGAAACACATACCTGTAAAACATTATTTAACTAAAGAATAAAATAGAAAAACATGAAATTTAATTACAACCCAATAATATACCTAAGTTTTGCCGCAACCCTATTTGTCGCTTGTGGCTCAACAGCAGACATACTTTCTACACCTATAGAAAACATAGATACTTCGCCCTTAAAAGTTACAGAACTAACTGAAGCAGAAAAGAATAATTGGGGACATTTAGATCTCGAAAAAGATACTATTCCTGGTATGGCTGTAGATAGAGCTTATGCCGAGCTGATTAAAAATAAAAAAGGAAAGAAAGTGATTGTTGCCGTAATTGATTCTGGAATTGATATAGATCATGAAGACTTAGATGATGTTATTTGGACCAACAAGGATGAAATTCCTAACAACGGAAAAGATGATGATAAGAATGGGTATATAGATGATATTCATGGCTGGAATTTTCTTGGTGATGCTTATGATGAGCAATTGGAATATGTAAGAATTCTTGCAAGTGGAAACACTTCTAATCCAAATTATGTGGCAGCTCAATCAAAATATGATGAGGAGTACCAATTGTGGACGGGTCGTAAGACCCAATATGACCAAATAGCTCAGGTTATTAAAAATGCAGATGAAACATTAGCTAAACATCTTGGCAAAAAAGATTACACCATCAAAGAAGTGAATGCCATAAAAACTGAAGACCAGACATTGCTTCAAGCGGTTCAAATTGCTCAAAATGTAAATGCTAATGGCGCGACTTTAACTGAAGCTACTTCAGAAATAAATGATATTCTTGTACAAATCAACGAGCGTTTAAACTTTAACCTAAATAAAAGCTTTTCTGGTCGTAAAACTGGTGATGATATTAATAACCTGTCTGATACTGGTTATGGAAACGGAAATGTTAAACCTTTAAAGAAAGATGAGGCCCATGGAACGCACGTTGCTGGTATTATTGCTGCAGAACGTAACAATGGCAAAGGTGCAAATGGTGTTGCTAATAATGTTGAAATTATGGCCATTAGAACGGTTCCTAATGGAGATGAGTACGACAAAGATGTTGCTTTAGCCATCAGATATGCTGTAGATAATGGAGCTAAAGTAATTAATGGAAGTTTCGGGAAGTCTTTTTCACCTCATGCGGATTGGGTAAGAGAAGCTATTAAATACGCATCAGATAACGATGTTATTTTTGTTCATGCGGCTGGAAACGATAGTAAAAATGTAGATACTGAGCCTAATTTTCCGGATGATAATGTCAATTATGTTGAAGTATCAGACACCTATATAAGAGTGGGCTCATTAGCTCCTAAATATGGTTCTAAAATGGTGTCTAGTTTTTCTAATTACGGTAATAAAAATGTAGATGTTTTTGCACCAGGATCTGAAATTTATTCTACAGTCCCAGAAAATGAATACGAGGCTAACAGTGGAACTTCAATGGCAGCACCAGGTGTTGCTGGTATAGCAGCTTTAATTCGCTCGCAATATCCTAATTTAAGTGCGGCACAGGTAAAGCAAGTTATTTTAGATTCAGGACTGCCATTAACAACAAAAGTAGTTGTAGGTGGAGATGCCTCTAACGTTAAACCGTTTTCAGAATTATCAAAATCTGGTAAAATTGCTAACGCCTACAACGCCTTAATTATGGCTTCAAAATTAAAATAAACATGAAGAAATTTCTTTTAAGTTTTTCTGTTTTTGTCTTTGCACTTTCTTGTGGAGCAACAGAAAAACCATCTCAAAACACAAAACCCACAACCAAAGCAAACGACTCGTATTGGCAACAAAATGTTGATTATAGTATGGAAATTGATATGGATGTGAACACATTTCAATATGATGGGAAACAAAAATTAGTCTACACCAATAATTCCCCAGATGTTCTTAATCGTGTGTATTACCATTTATATTTTAATGCTTTTCAACCAGGTAGTGAAATGGATGTGCGTTCACGTACTATTAAAGATCCTAGTCCAAAAATTGGTGACCGCATAAGTAAATTACAGCCAAATGAAATAGGATATATTAAGGTTAATTCATTAAAACAAAACGGAGAATCTATTTCTTATGAAACTGTCGGAACGGTTTTAGAGGTGAAATTAAACAAGCCTATTCAACCCGGTGAGAAGGTGACTTTTGATATGCTTTTCAAAGCTCAAGTCCCTATTCAAATTCGTCGCTCTGGAAGAAACAATGCAGAAGGTGTGGCATTATCCATGACACAATGGTATCCTAAATTAGCTGAATACGATGATGAAGGTTGGCACGCTGATCCATACATAGGAAGAGAGTTTCATGGTGTTTGGGGAGATTTTGATGTAAAGCTTACTATAGATAAAAATTACGTGGTTGGTGGCACGGGTTATCAACAAGGTGAACCAAGAATTAAAGGGGGAAAGAAAACCATTCATTTTAAAGCTCCAAAAGTTCATGATTTTGCTTGGGCCGCAGATCCAGGTTTTCTTCATGATACCATGCAGGTACCTAATGGTCCAATGCTTCACTTTTATTACAAAAAAGATTTAGAACAAAAATATCTGGACAATTGGAAAAATTTACAGCCAGAAACCGTTAAATTAATGCAGTTCTTTAGTGAGCATGTTGGCAAATATCCTTACGAGCAATACTCAATAATTCAAGGTGGCGATGGCGGCATGGAATATGCCATGAGCACTCTTATAACTGGTCAACGTAGATTTAACAGTTTAGTAGGTGTTACAGCGCACGAATTGGCACATACTTGGTTTCAGTTTCTATTGGCAACCAATGAGGCCAAACACGAATGGATGGATGAAGGGTTTACTAGTTATATTTCTGCTTTAGCAATGAATTCTTTAAGAGAAGAACCTAGAGATAATCCTTTCACTGGTTCTTACAGAGGCTATATTGGTTTAGCAAACTCTGGTGTGGAACAACCTTTAACCACACATGCGGATCGCTACACGTATAACCGAGCCTATGGAGCTTCAGCATATAGTAAAGGGGCTGTTTTTATGGCGCAATTAGGTTATGTTATAGGTGAGGGCAACTTAAAAGAGACTATTAAAAAATACTTTACTGATTTTTCTTTTAAGCACCCTAAGCCAATGGATATTGTTAGAACAGCTGAACGTATAACGGATTTAGAACTCGATTGGTATTTAATTGATTTTGCACAAACCACAAACACCATAGATTATGGTGTAAAAGCTGTTGAGGGAAAATCCATAACCTTAGAGCGTATTGGTCTAATGCCTATGCCTATTGATCTTTCTGTAACATATGCGGATGGTTCTACTGAAGAATTTTATATTCCTCTACAAATGATGCGAGGTGAAAAACCAACCTCAGCAACTATAATTAATGATTGGGCTTGGGCGATGCCAACCTATACTTTTGAAGCTAACAAAACTGTGAAATCTGTAGAAATTGATAGTACCCAGATGATGGCTGATGTTAAACGCGAGAATAATACATTAACTTTAGAATAGGCTGTTGAAATTCAAACACTGAAAACCCCATCAAGTTGATGGGGTTTTCGCTTTAATACCATTGTTCATTCTTATACATCTCATTTTTAGAAACACGCTCTCGATTATATAATAGTAAATGTGTTTTATCAACTTGTTTGTTCCTATAACCAAACAGATGAAAAATAGACTTGGCCATAAAACGTGTCACCTTTAGGTTTGCCTTTAAAACTCCTGAGTTTTTATTGTGCCACGAAATTCCCGGAAGCACAGTTAACAAATTGTCTGCATGTATTTTTCTTAATAGCTCAGACAGCTTAAGGTAAAATCGTGGAATTGATCTTATAATAAAGAAGCCGTCATTGCCAGACTTTTGATATAGAGGCATAAATAATTTAGCGTTATAATCTGAATATATCTTTATGCCGTCGGTTATTGCGAGTAGTGCTCCTTTTTTTATATTTTGAAAACTTTCGAACCCATTCTCCATTGCAAAATCTTCTTTGGGTTTTATGTGATATTTATAAATAACCTCAAAAATTGAGGATACTTTTTTAGTGGCTTTTATTAGTTCGTTTTCATGGCGTTTTGCATCTGTAGATTTTAAATTCCCTGCGTTTTTAAGCGCCAAGTGTATAAATGCCTCACAATTAGTAATTGCGCTGGGATCTGTGTGTTGACCAGATTCAAAACCAAGAGATACATAACCTAAAGTATTAAGATAACTTAAGAGAGGGCCTTCCAAATACTCCTCTATACCTAGGACGATCGGAACAGGAAAACAGCTAGAAAACTTTCTGTTAATTAAAGCGTCGTTAATAGTAATAAAAGGAAGCGACTTGCTTGATGTGGTGTGAAGATCTATAAAGTAAAGAGGGCTTTTTGTTTTGGCTAAAAGCTTGTTTAAAAAATAAAAAAGCTCCTCTTGCTCTTGTTCCTCCTCGTTTAATTCTACATTGTGTTTTAATGCTTTTAGTTGCTTCAATGTCCACATTCTGTTGAGATCAGACTTTAGAAATCGCTTATTTTGTTCTAATGCTTTTATGTTGCCATAAACACCATAAATTTCACCATACACCTCTTTGGTATTAATGTTTTTTAAGACACTATCTAAGGCCTTAACTCCGGCATATTCATTACCATGTATTCCTCCAAAAAAAACCATAGTAGATCCAGGATGTTCTCCAACGATATGGTGAAAAATTCGATTTGTTGCTTCAGTTTGTTTCTTATATGTCTTAAGACTAGTTTCTGTCATTTTTATAAATCGCTCGTAGTTAGAATACCTAGTAGTTCTTTATTTCTAACTACAGGTAAGCAATTAATTTTATGGGCTTTCATAATTTTTTCAGCTTCTTCTAAAGGCGCTTCCTGTGATATGGTTATTAGGTTCTTTGTCATAACGTCCTTTACACATAAATGTAAGTCCTTATCTCCTAGCTTTATTAAATCTGTCCATGTCAATAAGCCAGTTAATTCTTTTTCCTTATTTATAACTGGTAAATGGTGGATGTTTTTCCATTTCATAATATTACTGACCAATTCTAAACTATCCTTTTGGTCTACTAAAAGCATTTTTGTGTTCATATTGTGCTTAACTATGCGGCTCACGTCTATCTTTAAATTTTCATCAGGATTAAATAATTCCCATTCATCAACCGTTTTATCTTTGAGTTGGTGCTTATACATATATGCAGAAATATTTTGTAAGGCTTCAAAATTAGTTTTCGTTTTTTGAAGATTCCTGTAATTTTCAACCATCCATTGAGATCCATTATTAGAGTTAACGCGTTTTCTAATTATTGAAAGATATTTGTCGATGTCTGCTTTGTCTATGTTAGCTTTAGTTAATCCTTTTTCGGCGATTGGTAAAAATTCTTCTATAATTAATGCTTTCGGAGATATAAGTTGGTTATTCCATTTAAATTGGGTTTCCATTCCGTTTCTAGCTGCCTTAAAGAAATTGTTTTTTACATCTTTAAAGTCCATTTTTTCTTGAATTTTTTTGTATTTCTCTGGCTGGCCAAGCATTAAGCCTACCCAAAAAACCATATTGGCAATTTCATCGGTAAGTGTTGGTCCAGAAGGAATGTAACGACACTCAATTCTAAGATGCGGCTTTCCGCCTCCAACACCATAACAAACACGATTCCACTTATAAACTGTACCATTATGCAATTGTAGTGCTCTGAGTTTAGGAATCTCTCCTTTTTCTAGTTTTTCTAAACTATCGTCATGCTCATCAGAAGTCAAAAGACTTCTAAATCTTGAAATGTGATCTCTAAAAATATCTGTCACAGTGCCTTTTTCCCAGTCAGCACCAAAACTCACACGCGATTGTTTTTCGTTGTGTATGAAAGAATTTCTTCGGGTATCAATGCTTTGTGTGAAAAGTGCTATTCTGGTTTCTGCCCACAGTTCTCGTCCAAATAAAATAGGGGAATTTACACAGCTACTTAAAACCGGACCCGAAATAGCTTGTGCCCAGTTGTATTTGTCCACAAACTCATCTGGATTAATCTGTAGGTGTGTTTGAAAACTCGTATTGCATGCTTCTAACATTACGCAATCGTGTATAAGATTTAATTCGTCAACCCCTTTTATGTGAATATTAAAATCCTCTCTTCTCGACGATTTTAAGGCATTATTAAGCACATGATACCTTGCTTTGTCTGTCATGTAATCATCCTTTATGTGCTTCAGCCTTAAAGTAGGTAGTATGCCTGTTAGTACAATTTTTGAGTCCTTAGTTTTTGCTACTTCTAATCCTTTTTCTAGAAGTTTTTTAAATTGAAGGTGCAGTTGAGAAAAACAATTATCTCTTAACTCTAAAGGATCTGAATTAATTTCGAGATTATATTTTCCTATTTCGGTAGTAAAATGGTCGTCATTTATAGCCTCTAAAACTTCAATACTATTGTTGTTGGGGAAGAAGTCTTTTTGGGTAACGCAAAACTCTTGCTCGGCACCAATTCTAATAGGTTCCTTTTCAATTAATCCTCTTTTTAGCATTATATCTAAAGCTTCAAGATCTTTTACAAGATGGTGTATATATAATGCTTTATCTTTAGGGCTTTTAAGTTGTTTAACATCTAAATGTCCCATATTTACTACAAAATAATAGTTAATCTATGTAAGGTACTATTTGTTAAAGATTTAAAGTATGACTTTTGTCATGATGATTATATAGTGGTGCTTTGGTAAAGTAAAATACTATTCTAAATTTACATCCTTTAAGAATATAAAATGTCATTTAAATACGGTAAAAAAGATAAGCTAAAAAGCAAAAAACACATTGAGCAGCTGTTTAATGAGGGGAAAGCGATTACAGTTTTTCCATTGCGTCTTATTTACCTTAAAACTGAATTTGAAAATGCTGTCAACTTAAAAACTGGAGTTACTGTTAGTAAGCGACTTCACAAAACAGCGGTTACAAGAAATAGAATAAAACGTATTCTTAGAGAAGCTTACAGGCTTAATAAACCCTTATACTTTAACAATAGTTCTGCATCTTATGCGTTTATGATTTTGTACCTTAGTAAAGATGGAACAACTTTTGATAAAATAAACACCAGTATGAAATTGTTGTTTGAGAAATTTATCCAAAAAACTTCTGAAAAATGAAAAAACTACTACATAAAAAAATTGCTATTCCTGCTTTAGCAGTTATTATATTCTTTAGCACTACAGCTTTTAAAAATGACTTCTTTGAAATAGCGAAGCAAATAGAAATCTTCACCACTCTTTTTAAGGAAATAAACATGAATTACGTTGATGACACTAATCCTGGTGATTTAATGGACACAGCAATAAAAAGCATGTTAGATGATTTAGACCCTTACACACAATTCTATAATGAACAAGATGTAGAAGCAGCTAGAATTAATAATGCTGGAGATTACACAGGAATTGGAGCAAAAGTATTAACCTTAAAAGATAAATTAGTCATTGTAGAACCATATAAGAATTATGCCGCAGATAAAGCTGGATTAAAAGCTGGTGACGAAATTATAAAAGTAGATAAAGTGAACGTAGCAGATTTTAAAGATGATGCTGCAAATTTATTACAAGGTGCTGCAGGCACAGAGGTTACCGTAACTTATAACAGACAGGGGAAAACCAATACTGTAAAAATTACAAGAGAATCTTTAGAAATAAAGGCTGTACCACATTATTCTATGGTCGATGATAAAACAGGCTATATAGTACTTAGAAAATTTAATAATAAAGCTTCTGCTGAGACCATAAGTGCGCTTAGAGCTTTAAAAAATCAAGGAGCAACGCAATTGATTTTAGATCTTAGAGGTAATCCAGGAGGTTTACTAAATGAAGCTGTTAACGTCACTAATATTTTTGTGCCTCAAAACCAATTAGTAGTAACTACTAAATCTAAAGTTAAAAAATACAATAAAACCTATTATACTAAACGCGACCCAGTAGATACAGAAATACCTTTAGTAGTATTGGTAGATGGCAGTAGCGCTTCTGCAAGCGAAATAGTTTCTGGTGCATTACAAGATGTAGATAGAGCTGTTGTGGTTGGTACTCGTAGTTTTGGTAAAGGATTGGTACAAAGACCAAAGCCTTTAACCTATGGCACACAAATGAAAATTACAATTTCTAGATATTATACTCCTTCTGGTCGTTGTATCCAAGCGTTAGATTATTGGAACAGGGACGAAAATGGAAAAGCCACAAGAACAAAACAAGAAAATTACACCGCATTTAAAACCAGAAACGGCAGAGATGTGTTTGATGGTGGTGGTGTACAACCAGATGTTGAGGTTGAGTTTTCTAAACAAACACCTATATCAAAAGCTATTTTAAACGAAAATTTAGTGTTCAACTTTGCAACAAATTATTATTATAGCAACAAAGTAGAGGACTTAAAGAGTTTTAAACTTAGTGATTCGGACTTTAAAAAGTTTAAAACTTATCTAAAGACAACTGGTTTTAATTTTGAAACAAAAACAGAAAAAGCTTTACAAAAAACGATTAATGTTGCTAAGGAAGAAGAATTAGATGGTGTTGTAAAGTCAGAATACAATGATTTAATTACCACTCTAAAAAACTATAAGTCTAATGCTATAAATGAAAATAAAGCGCAATTAAAAGCTTTAATTACTGATGAAATAATTAAGCGTTATTTTTATAGTGAAGGTCTGTATACATATTACACAGTTAATAATGTTGAAATTAAAAAAGCGTTGAGTATCCTTAATAACCCATCACAATATGCCAGTATTTTGAGATAAAAATTAATTTTTTTTATATTTATCACCACATAAATTTTCTATTGGCAAGAAAATTGATATAAAATTACACATGAAAGCCCTACTTGTTTTTTTATGCTTTAGTTTCCAATTCGCTTTTTCTCAGGAAGAATTGAAACACGAAGTGTATTTTGATACTGACAAACACGACATTCCTGAAACCGAACACAGCAGGTTATTACTCTTTTTATCTGAAATAGAAAATATGGATATTGAAAAAATTTCTATATACGGATTTTGTGATGATAGAGGAAGTGATAATTATAATCTAGTTCTTTCTCAACAACGTGCAGATGCTATTAAGTCTGTCTTTTCTAATAACGAATTTGATGAGTCTGTAATAACAAATGTTGATGGTAAAGGTGAAATTTTATTAAATATCGTACACGAAGAAGATTTAAATAAAATTAGAGGATTAAACCGTAAAGTGGAAATTATAGTAAAACCTGTTTTTCCCCCTAAACCTAAAGAAGAAAAAGAAGATAATACAGAAAGTTTATTAAAAGGAGATTTAAAAGAAGGGGATAAAATTTTACTAGACAACTTATTATTTAGAACAGGATATAGTTACCTCGTAAAAGACTCTAAACCTGTGTTAGATAAAATCGCAGAAATACTAGCAGAACGTACAAATATTTACTTTACTATAGAGGGCCACGTATGTTGTACTCAGGGAGAAAGAGATGCTATTGACCGTAAAACAAAGAAAAGAAACTTATCTGTAGCTCGTGCAAAATATATCTATGATTACCTTGTTAAAAAAGGGGTAAGACCTTATCGAATGAAGTTTGTAGGTATGCGTCGTAAAGAACCTTTAGGTGGTGCACCAGAATTAGATAGGCGTGTAGAAATTTTAGTTACTAAAGTTTACAAAAAATCTGATTAAGATCTTATCATTCCTATATGCGGAATACCATCTTCTAAGTATTCCTCACCTACTTCTCTAAATTCTAAATTGTTATAAAAACGTTTCAAATACGTTTGTGCAGAAATCTTAATTTTTGTTTCATTATAATGATCTTTAACGGCTTCAATTGATGCTTTCATTATATCATAACCATATTTGTATTGTCTTTTTTCCTCCTTCACCACTACTCTACCAATACTAGCTTCTTTAAAATAATCACCTGGTTGAAATAATCTGGTATAAGCCACTAGTTGTTCATCTTTATACCCTAGAATATGAAGTGCTTTTTGATCCTTTCCATCAATATCTTGGTAAACACAATCTTGCTCTACAACAAAAACTTCACTTCTTAGCTGAAGTAAATCATATAATTGTTGAGTACTTAATTCTTTAAATGTTTTTACTTCTATTTTTAACATACTTAATCCTGTACTATAACATCTTTAGCATCACATTTACCAAATTCTGGTTGGATATTGATATGGTTAATTTCAAACTTATGGTAAAGAAGGTCTTCTATTTCATTTAATATATCATCGAATTCAGAGAGCGTAATATCTGTTTCAAAATCTACATGTGCTTCAAAATGAATTTCAGCTTCATTTAGTTGCCAAACATGAATATGATGTACATTTTTAATGTCTTCAAAAGCATTTATTTCTTTTACAATTTCATCCACAGGTATATCATCTGGTGTAAACAGCATTAATACTTTAGTGGACTCTTTTAGTAAATCAAAACCCATCCAAATTAGATATAATGCAATAGCGAAAGTAAGCACACTATCTATCCACCATATCTGATAAAATTTCATTAATAAACCACCAACTAAAACTGCTACGCTCGCCATCATATCAGTAAGTAAATGAAGGTAGGCACTTTTCATATTCATGTTATCTTCAGCATTTTGCTTTAATAATAGTACGCTAAAACCATTCCCTAATATGGCGATTATAGATAGCCAAATCACTAAATTAGATTCTATTTCTTGTGGATTTTTAAAACGTTCTATAGCTTCGATAATAAGAAGTACGGCGACTATGATTAAAGTTGAGGCATTGATAAAAGCTGCTAAAATCTCTGCGCGTTTATATCCGAAAGTTCTACTTAAAGATGCTTTTCGTTTTACTAATTTATTAGCTACATAACTAATAATTAATGATATAACATCACTAAAATTATGAAGCGCATCACTAAGTAATGCTAAACTACCAGAAATTAGTCCACCTACAACTTGAGCAGCTGTAATAATTATATTTAAAACAATTGAAATTAAAAGATTACGACTATTTAGGTCGTGAGAATGTGAATGATTATGAGAATGTGAATGACCCATATATTAACATGATACCGGAATCTTATCTACACGGTTTTGATGACGTCCACCTTCAAATTTGGTTTCTAAAAAAGTATCCACCATTTTTATAGCTTGAGGTATAGAAGTAAAACGCGCTGGAATACAAATAATATTTGCATTATTATGCAGACGCGTTAATTCTGTAATCTCGCTCGTCCAACACACACCAGCTCTAACGTTTTGGTATTTATTTGCCGTCATAGCCACACCATTAGCACTACCACAAATTAATATACCAAAATCTACTTTATTGTCATCAACATCTTTAGCAACAGGATGCACAAAATCTGGATAATCCACACTATCTAAAGTATCAGTTCCATAATTTGTTATCGAATGTCCTTTAGATTCTAAGTGTTTTAGTATTGCTTGTTTGTAATCTGGACCAGCGTGATCGTTTCCTATTGAAATTGTCATCTATTTAATATTTTAAATCGTTTCCGTGTACACGGAAATCTTATTAATTTTACAATTACAAAGTTACAAATAATAAAAGTCGGTTAATAGCTATACTCATTACTTGTTAATAACTGTTTACAAATCTTTAAAACTAAAATTAGGTTTATATCATAATTTTTACAAACCAGATTCAATTTCATTTATCCTAATTTTTTAATCCTTTTTTTGGAGTGATTTTATAAACAGACTTTATATAGAAATGAACAGTTTTTTATAAAAAACATATCAGTTAATTCTATTAACAACGGTTATTAACAACTGTGTATAGAATATTAAATATCCTTTAAAATGAAGCAGTTAAATAAAAAACTAATGTTAACTATATATGAAGTAAATCTGATAACTAACTTCTCAAAACAAAATTCAAAAAAGTTATAGCAACTATTAACAGACTATAATAACCATCATTTTATTTTTAAAATTTTAAAAGAAAAATGATGATATGTATATATGTGTTGATAAGTGTATTTTATGTTATTTTAAATGAAGGTTATCGTAATCATTTAATTGTTAAGTTTTTATTTTTTATATTGTAATATAAGTCTTTAATAATCAGCTGTTATGAAACAACTATTGCTTGTATTAATTTTAATTCCTTCTGTAAGCTTTAGTCAAATACAAATAGGACAAGATATTGATGGAGAAACTGCAGAAGATCGTTCTGGGCATTCAATAAGTTTATCTTCTGATGGCAATATTGTAGCAATTAGCTCTGTACAAAATAATAATTTCTCTGGTCATGTACGTGTTTATAAAAATGAATCAGGTAACTGGGTTCAGATAGGTTCAGATATTGATGGTACAGGCGGTTGGTTTGGTTATTCAGTAAGTTTGTCTTCAGATGGAAGGATTGTAGCTATTGGTGCTGTTAATAGTGATGCTAATGGTTTAGATTCAGGTCATGTAAGTATCTATGAGAATCAATCTAATAATTGGGTTCAGATTGGTTCAAATATAAGTGGAGAATCTTTTTACGACGGCTCAGGAATCTCATTAAGTTTATCTTTTAATGGAAGTATTGTTGCTATTGGAGCTAGAAGTAATAACGGAAATGGAAATGCTTCAGGTCACGTACGTGTGTATAAATACCAAAACAATGTTTGGACGCAGTTAGGAGGTGATATAGACGGAGAAGCAGCTGGTGATTGGTCAGGACATTCAGTAAGCTTGTCTTCCGACGGCAGTATTGTTGCTATTGGGGCAATTCACAATGATGCTTATGGATTACATTCAGGAACTAATCCAGGTCATGTGCGAGTTTATAGAAATATATCTGGTAATTGGGTTCAGATAGGTTCGGATATAGACGGCGAGAATCTTTTTGATAGATCTGGTTGGTCAGTAAGTTTATCATCAGACGGCAGTATTATAGCTATAGGTGCTGAGCAAAATGATGGTAATGGTTATAATTCTGGTCATGTACGAATTTATAAGAATGAATCAGGTAATTGGGTTCAAGTTGGTTCAGATATAGATGGTCAATTAGAAAGAGACCATTTTGGTTATTCTATAAGCTTATCCTCAGAAGGTAACCTTATTGCTATTGGTGGAACATATGATAATCCTATTTGGAATGGTTCATCTGGCATTGTACGAATTTATAAGAATGAATCAGATAATTGGGTTCAGATAGGACCAGATATACATGGTGAAGCAGAATATGATTTGTCAGGTCGGTCAGTAGGCTTATCCTCAAATGGCAGTATTGTTGCTATTGGAGCTACAGGTAATGATAATGCAAATGGTATTAGATCTGGTCATGTTCGTGTTTTTAGTATAGAAGTATTATTAGAAGTAATTGAAGATATTACTGGTAATAATAATGAAGTTAATATTACTGCAAATCAATTAAATAGTATTAATGGAGTAAGTGGTGCAATTGAAGGTATTAATTATAGTATCGCTTTAGATAATGGTATTTTTATAAATGAATATAATCCAACAGCTTCAGAAATCCAGACTATTATAGATCAGGTTAATTTAAATATTACTGAGAATGATATTTTTAGTTTTAACTTCTATCCAAATCCAGCTAAAAATCAATTTACTATTCAATTAAACACTACTGCAGAACTAAGGAATGCAAGTATTTATAATAATCTAGGTCAATTAGTATTAACATCGAAAGAAACCACTATAAATTCTTCAAAATTAGCAGCTGGATTATATGTTGTTCAGATTGAAACTAATAAAGGAAAAGGCTCTAAAAAGTTGATTATAGAATAGAAAATGAAGGATTTATAAAATTAAAAGTGCTGTATTATTTACAGCACTTTTACATTAATTTAACTTAAGCTAAACACTATTAAATAATTAAACCGTAGCTTTGCATAAACTTAATATCTTCACTTCCACCTATATTAAGTTAAAAATGAAGAATTCCTAACACTTTTAGGAAAAGAATATGATTACAAATAAATGACAAAAAAGAAAAAAAGGAGATCATCAAATAATAAGATTTCCAACCTTACAAATACAATCTTAAGTATATTAAAAAAAGACAGAAACCAATCCTTTAACTATAAACAAATTGCTGCTAAACTTGGTGTTAATGATGCTAGTAGCCGCAACCAGATTATAAAAAAACTTCAGCAACTCAAAGCGAAGCAAGAGATAGAAGAAGTTGAACGCGGCAAGTTTAAAGCGATAGTTAATACAGAATACCATACAGGTATTTTAGACCTTTCCTCTAAAGGAAATGGTTATATTATTTCAGACGATTTTGAAGAAGACGTATTTATAGCATCTAATAATATTAATAAAGCTTTAGACGGTGACGAAGTAGAATTTTATGCCTACAGACGTAAACGAAGAGGAAAACAAGAAGGTGAAATTACAAATATTATTAAGCGTGCAAAAACAGAATATGTAGGTACGATTCAAATTCAAGACAAAAAGAACTTTGCTTTTGTAGTTCCAGATAGTTCTAAGATGTACAAAGATATTTTTGTACCCATTAATAAAACTAAAAAAGCTGAAGATGGTGATAAGGTTTTAGTATCATTGACCGATTGGCCAGAAAAGGCAGACTCACCTTATGGTAAGGTTTTAGAAGTTTTAGGAAAACCTGGAGATCATAGTACAGAGATTAATTCTATTATGGCAGAGTATGGCTTACCTATGGATTTTCCTCACGATGTAGAAACGTATGCTAATAACTTAGATATATCAATAAAACCAGAAGAAATTGCTAAGCGCCGAGATATGCGCAAAGATTTAACCTTTACTATAGATCCTAAAGATGCTAAAGATTTTGATGATGCCTTATCGTTTACAGTATTAGATAATGGTCTATATGAAATAGGAATTCATATTGCTGATGTATCGCATTATGTACAACCAGGAACCGTTTTAGATGATGAGGCTTATGAGCGTGCTACTTCTATTTATTTAGTAGATCGTGTGGTACCAATGTTACCAGAGCGTTTATCTAATGGAGCATGTTCACTACGTCCGCATGAAGAGAAGTATACTTTTTCTGCTGTGTTTCAAATGAATGACAAGTGTGAAATTAAAAACGAATGGTTCGGTAGAACTGTAACCTATTCTGACGCACGTTTTGCTTATGAAGAAGCACAAGCTGTAATAGAATCAAAAACTAATGAAATTCCACAAGAAGTTTCATTAACAGGAAAAGCTTACAAAACAGATCAGACCATAGCTGATGCTATTCTAAAAATGGATGAACTCGCTAAAAAAATGCGTTCACAACGTATGCGAGAAGGAGCGATTTCTTTCGATAAGGTGGAGGTAAAATTCAATTTAGATGAAGAAGCAAATCCTGTTGGAGTATTTTTTAAAACCAGTAAAGATGCTAATAAACTGATTGAAGAATTTATGTTATTAGCTAACCGAAAAGTATCTGAATTCGTTGGTAAGCAAAAACCACAAAAAACATTTGTATATCGTGTGCACGATGAGCCAGATGAGTCAAAGCTAGCTCAGTTACAAACTGTTGTAAGTCGTTTTGGACACAAACTTAACTTTAGAGATAAAGGAAGTGTGGCATCATCTTTAAATAATTTACTTAAAGATGTTGTAGGAAAGAAAGAACAGAATTTAGTAGATACACTAACGATTAGGACGATGTCTAAAGCAGAGTATACTACTCATAACATAGGACATTATGGTTTAGCTTTCGATTATTACAGTCATTTTACATCACCAATTAGGCGTTATCCAGATGTAATGGCACATCGCTTATTACAACAATATCTTGATGGAGAAAAATCCGCTAACGAAGATATTTACGAGGATAAATGTAAACACTCTAGTAATATGGAATACCTTGCCACTAAAGCAGAGCGCGATTCTATCAAATACATGCAAATTCGCTTTATGCAAGATCACCAAGATGAGGAATTTTTAGGGGTGATTTCAGGCGTAACAGATTGGGGAATTTATGTAGAAATTATATCTAATAAATGTGAAGGTATGGTAAGTGTAAGAGATATGAAAGATGATCATTACCAGTTTGACCAAGATCAATATGCTATGGTTGGAAGAAAAACAGAAACAACATATCAACTTGGAGATGAGGTTATCGTAAAAGTGAAAAATACAGATTTAGTGAAAAAACATTTAGATTTCTATATGGTTGGAAAGCCAAGTGAAGATTAAATATTATGTTATGCTAAACTGTCAGACTAAGCGTATTCGAATTATAAATGAATAATCTGTTATAGCAAAACAAAAGCTTTTAAAATTTGTAACAATTTTCAATAATTACACTCTAATAATTTAAATATTAAATTATGGAAAGAGATACCTGTAATGCTTGTGGATCCAATAAAATTATGCAAGATGTTAAAATTGTAGATTTTGCACATGGTAACCAGCGCAAAGATTTATCTGTGCATATTCAAAAAACAGATAATATAATTTTTAATAAATTTGAAAAAGGAGCACTTAAAGCTAAAATCTGTGGCTCTTGTGGTAAAGTTGAATTATCTGTAAACAACCCACAAGACCTATGGGAAGCACATCTAAAAAATAAATCACTGTGATATTAACAACTACAAATTCAATAGAAGGTTATAAGATAATTGATTATTTAGGTATTGTTACTGGCGTAGCTATTAATAAAGAAACCTTAGCTATGGGATTTAGTATGTCCAAATACTATACTAAAATACAGGGCAGCATAGAAACTATAAAAGAAGAAGCGTTTCAAAATTTAAGAGATAATGCTTCGAAACTTAAGGCAAATGCAGTTGTAGGAATTAAGGTGGAAGTTGAATTTACAACCAGTAACTATCCTATAGTTTCTGTAACAGGAACCGCAGTAAAAGTTGCTGTTTAAATACATCTGTAAATTCTTATTTGGTTTTATTACATTTGTGTAAACCATAAGTTTACATGTTTGATGATATCTTAACAGCCATTCCTTTTGGAATAATATTAGCCTTCACAATTGGTCCTGTTTTTTTTGTTCTATTAGAAACTAGTGTAACAAAAGGTTTTACAAGTGCTTTAATTTTTGATTTAGGTGTAATCTTAGCTGATATCGTTTTTATTTTAGTAATTTTTAAAAGTACTGATACACTTTTAGATAAAATTAAGGACGATCCTAAACTACTGGTTTTTGGTGGTGTTTTACTTGTTATTTATGGACTAATTAGTTTTATAAAAACCTCAAAATCTTTTCGATCTATTGTAAGAGAACACCATAGAATTGAGCTTCCAAAAAAAGACTACGGCAAACTTTTTATTAAAGGGTTTTTGCTCAACTTTATCAATATTGGTGTTCTCTTGGGATGGTTAGGATTTATAGTTATCGGCACCTCAATCACAACTTCAGAAAACGGAGATGTTATCTTTATTACAACGATGCTAATTTCATATTTAGTAACGGATATTTTTAAGATTGCTGCAGCAAAACGTTTAAGAAGTAAGCTTACACCTAAACGTATATTTAAAACAAAAAAAATTGTAGCGTTGGTTATTCTTGGTTTTGGAGTTGTGCTACTTACCCAAGGATTATTTCCAGAGTTATATGAAAAGAGTAAACAACAGATTGATAAAGTAAATCCATTAGATTAATTTTAGAAAACTTAAAACAAGATTTTATGAAATTTCACTTAAGTATTATTGTATTTGTAATGTTAACTTATTCTGGATATTCACAAGATGAATCAGCTCAATCAAAACATTATGTTTTAGGTGAGTTTGCACCAGGATATATTCTAATGAAAGATGGTTCAAAGCAAACAGGTGTTTTAAATTACAATGCTCTTGCTAATAATTTTGCCTTAAAAAAAGATGATGAGGTATTAGGGCTTTCTTCAACAATAATTACTAAAATAGATACAGTTTATGTAGCGGACAAAAAGTTTTTTAGAAAAGATGACAAGTTTTATGAACTTTTATTAAAATCTGATATAGAATTATATGTTGAGTATAACTGTAATTTATCAACATCAACTGAAGGAAGAAATGGTTATGGTAGTTCTTCACAAACATCTTCCTCTAAAGCATTAACTGCAATAATAAATCAGGGTAATCTTTATAACATAGAGCTTCCAAAGCTGTATAAAGTAACTTTAGATATTGAATATCTCATTAAAAAAGACGATACGCTAACAAGAATTAAAACTGTAAATCAATTTAAAAAAGTTTATACAGATTATAAAAAGGAAATTAAAAAATACAGAAAAGAACATAAAGTTAAAGTTGAATCTCCATTAACAGTCAAAAAGTTTGTAGAATATCTCGAAGGCCTATAAAATCTTTTAGATTAAGTATACTTTGAAAGAAGTGAATAAGAAAATACTAACACTCCCTTTAAGATTAGCACTTGTTATACTAATTATTGGAGCATTATTTAAAGTAATGCACTGGCCATATTCTAAAGAATTAATGTTTTTTAGCGGCATTTCTATTGGTCTAATGTATATAATCAGGTTTTTAAATAAGAAGTCAAAAATAACTTTAGACTATGTGAAGTTAGGCTTGGTTACATTATGGGTAATTAGTTATTTAATAAATGTTTTCCACCTTTATAGTATTCCTTATGTTATAGAAATTTGTTTAATAGTTTTGTTTATATGGTGGTTTGCAGAAGAAGGCATCTTCTATTTTAAAAACAGAAAATTTAAGAAAAAAGGGTTGGTTAAAGTAATTTACTACACCCTCTTATTAATTGGACTGACCGCATTTCTATTTGGTTTGCTTTTTAAAATACAACATTGGCCTTATGGTTCCCTGCTATTCGTGCTAGGAACACTAATGTTATGTATAATTCTAATACTAGATTATTTAGTAATTAAAAAATCGCCTTAAAATTTAAAATAAAAAAGAGATACTTTTTTTGTATCTCTTTTTTTGAGGTGTCGAGCGGATTCGAACCGCTGTAGATGGTGTTGCAGACCACTGCCTAGCCACTCGGCCACGACACCTTATTGCGATGGCAAATGTAAAAAAAATATAGGTTTCTAACTACATTGCTTTACTTTTTTCGCTTTTGAGAGATTTTAATGGTTACCATTTCAACATCACCACCAATCGGAGGATTAATTTTACTAACAGCAACTATTGCTTTACTCACTAATTTATCTTCATTAAAAATTCTGTTCAGTATGCGTTGTGCAACAGTTTCAAGCAATTTTGAAGGTTTAAGCATTTCTTCTCTAACCACCTTATTTAAAAACACATAGTCTACTGTATCATTAAGATTATCCGATTCAGCTGAAGAAGATAAATCAGCTTTTACTTCTAAATCTACTCTATAATCACTACCAATAGCTGTTTCTTCTTTTAAACAACCATGATGCGCAAACATGCGTATATTTTCAACTTTTATAACTCCCAAAGCATTTAGTTTTAAGCAAATATATTACACTAATATTTAATAACTTTGTTGTCTATTTTAATAATATGTCTGAAGAAACAAAATCACTCAATTTTATTGAGCATATCATAGAAGAAGATTTAGAAAACGGCTTAGCAAAAGACAAGCTTCGTTTTCGTTTTCCACCAGAACCCAATGGGTATTTGCACATTGGTCACACCAAGGCTATTGGAATCAGCTTTGGGCTGGGTGAGAAGTACAACGCACCTGTAAATCTTCGTTTCGATGATACCAATCCAATCAAAGAGGAGCAAGAATATGTAGATGCAATTAAACGCGATATCGTTTGGCTAGGTTATCGATGGGAAAACGAATTGTATTCTTCAGATTATTTTCAGAAGCTATACGATTGGGCTGTTAAAATGATAAAAGATGGCAAAGCCTATGTAGACAGCCAATCTTCAGAAGCTATGGCAGAGCAAAAAGGAACTCCTACACAAGTAGGCACAAATAGCCCGTTTAGAAATAGAAGTGTTGAAGAAAATCTAGATTTATTTCAGCGCATGAAAGCTGGTGAATTTGAAGCTGGTACACATGTACTGCGTGCTAAAATTGACATGGAAGACCCAAACATGCTGATGCGCGATCCAATTATGTATCGTATTCTACATGCACATCACCATAGAACAGGAGACGAATGGTGTATATACCCAATGTATGATTGGACACATGGTGAAAGTGATTACCTAGAACAGATTTCACATTCATTATGTTCTTTAGAGTTTAAACCACACAGAAAGCTCTATAATTGGTTTAGAGATCACGTATACGAATACAGCAAGGATAAATACCCCTTGCCACCAAAACAGCGGGAATTTGCACGTTTAAACCTTAGTTATACGATTATGAGTAAGCGTAAATTACTCAAGCTAGTAGAAGAAGGTGTGGTTTCGGGTTGGGATGATCCTCGTATGCCTACAATTTCTGGTCTAAGACGCCGAGGTTACACTCCAAATTCTATCAGGCAGTTTATAGAAAAAGTAGGTGTTGCTAAACGCGAAAATATTATTGATGTATCACTTCTTGAATTCTGTATTCGTGAAGATTTAAACAAGAGCGCAAACCGGGTGATGGCAGTTTTGGATCCAGTTAAAGTGGTGATTACAAATTATCCTGAAGACAAAGAAGAATGGTTAGAAGCAGAAAATAATCCTGAAGATGAATCTGCTGGATTTAGGAAGGTGCCTTTTTCAAGAGAAATTTACATAGAACGAGACGATTTTAAAGAAGAAGCTGGTAACAAGTTTTTTAGATTAAAATTAGGTGGTGAAGTGCGTTTAAAAAATGCCTTTATCATAAAAGCCGAAAACGTTGTTAAGGATAGTAACGGTGAAATAAAAGAAATTCATTGTACTTATGATACCGATACGTCAAAGAAAGTAAAAGGTACGCTGCATTGGGTCTCTACAAAGCATGCAATTAAAGCTGAAATAAGAGAATATGATCGTTTATTTAGTGACGAAGCACCAGATGGTCATGCAGATAAAGATTTCATGGGATTTATAAATCCAAATTCTTTAACGATTAAAACTGGATATTTAGAACCAAGTTTAGTAGATGTTAATGTGGGTGAGCAGTTTCAGTTTCAACGCCTAGGTTATTTTAATGTTGATAATGATTCTAAACCTGGTGCGTTAGTATTTAATAAAACAGTTGGTTTAAGGGATAGTTGGGCCAAACAAAAGGCTAATCCTAAAACCAATAGTCAACCTAAGCCGCAACAGAAGCGATCTGCAATAAGTGTGATTCAACAACTAGGAAAAAAATACACCAACTTGCCTGAAGAAAAGCAATTAAAAGTAAAAGCAGAGATACAAGAATTAGCAAATGATGTTTCTTATGAAGAATTAGAGCCTTTATTTGGGACGGCTTTGAAAAAAGCAGGGACTCGTATCGCTGTATTGATTGCATTAAAACGGTTACTAAAAAATGGTCTAGAACGAAATGATGCTATTGATGATTTTATCAACAAAGCAAAAGACGATAAAAATGAATTATTAGTTGCTGAAGCTTTGGATATTTAGCGGAAAAGTTGATGCTAAATTATCAGTTATAACAGGTCATATTATAAATAAACCAAAACCTCCAAAAAACTAACTTGGAGGTTTTTTTGTACATTGTATTATACTAACTAATAAATCAAAACACATGGAATTTAATTTTTTAGCAGTCTTAGTTGCTGCATTGGTGCCAACGATTGTTGGGTTTTTATGGTATAATCCTATACTTTTTGGTAATGCATGGATGAAAGAAGCGGGTATGACAGAAGAGAAAATAAAAGGAGGAAATATGGTTGTTATTTTTGGCGTGTCATTGCTTCTTGCCATTTTACTTTCGTTCTTTACTCATTTTTTGGTGATTCATCAAATGGGAGCATTAGGAATGGTTGGTACCGAAGTTGAAAATGCGCTACCATCATATGGAGCATTTATGGCAGATTATGGAAACACTCACAGAACATTTGGTCACGGAGCTTTACATGGAGCAATGGCAGGAATCTTTTTTGTCTTACCATTATTTGGGATGAATGGTTTGTTTGAGCGTAAATCCTGGAAATATATTTTTATAAATGCAGGTTATTGGACGTTGACCTTAACCATTATGGGAGCAATAGTTTGCGGATGGGTTTAAAAAACACACTATTAAAAAATAAAAGCCTGAGTTTTAAACTCAGGCTTTTATTTAATCTTCAATTTGTTCTACTTGCACATCATCATCAGGGATGTCTAAATTAGTTTCAAAGTCTGGCAAAACCATATCTAACATCGCCTTATTTTTTAACTGCTTTGCTTCAACAAACCACCAATATCCATCAGTTTCATTATAAATACCTAAAAGATAACTTTTGGATTTAATACGCTGACTGGCCATTTTCATCTGATTGTAACCCTCGATAACACAACGATATTGTCCTTGCTCTTCAACAATTTCCGAAACACTGATAATATCAGCTTTTTCAAAGACAAAGCCTTGAGTTTTCATAGTGTCAAAAGTGCTTTTAAGTAAAGTAAGTGCGGCTTCTTCTCCACCCATCATGTTCACCACTTTTGGAAGTGTATGTTTTAAAACAGTTTTAAAATCCATTTCTAGAGTAGCCTTAGAGGTGATTTTAGCATCACTTAACGCGTCTTCCTTTGTTTGAGAAAATATACTAGCACTTGTTACTAAGAATATTACAAACATTAATTTTTTAAATTGAGTTATCATCTTTTTTGTTTTTTTTAGCGTTCTTCATAGCTTCTCCAATTTGGTTACTGGCGGTAAAACTCGCGACCATATCATTAAGCATTTGACTACCTGCCTGAGGTGAGTTAGGTAATAATATTAAATTACTATTGGTTTCTTGCCCTATAGATTGAAGCGTATCATAATGTTGCGTTACAACAATTAGCGCAGAGGCTTCTTGAGAGTTAATACCAACCTTGTTCAATACTTCTACAGATTCTTCTAAACCACGAGCAATTTCTCGCCTTTGATCAGCAATACCCTGTCCTTGTAGGCGCTTGCTTTCTGCTTCAGCTTTTGCTTTTTCAACAATAAGAATACGTGCTGCGTCACCTTCAAATTGAGCTGCAGTTTTCTCTCTATCTGCGGCATTAATTCTGTTCATTGCCGCTTTTACTTGTGCATCAGGATCTATATCTGTTACCAAGGTTTTAATGATGTCATAACCATATTCCATCATGGCATCGTTTAATTCAGACTTAACAGCGATTGCAATATCATCTTTACGTACAAAAACGTCATCTAATTTCATTTTTGGTACTTCTGCACGTACCACATCAAATACGTAAGATGTAATTTGGTCATGCGGATAATCGAGCTTGTAGAAGGCTTCAAAGACCTTATCTCTTATAACTTTGTATTGTACAGAAACCTTTAAACGAACAAATACATCATCTAATGTTTTGGTTTCTATAATAACGTCTAATTGCTGAATTTTAAGACTTAATTTGCCAGCAATACGATCTACTAATGGAATTTTCAGCTGTAATCCAGAATGACGGATACTTTGAAATTTACCGAAGCGCTCTATAATGGCGGCAGTTTGTTGTTTCACCACAAAGAATGATGAAATTAAAATGATTAATCCAAAAAATATAATTGGAACTAGAATAAATTGACCCATAACACGTTTTTTTAAGGTTAAATATTACGAAACACTAAAAGTAAGTAATATTAAATTATTTTACTTAGGTTTGTTGTAATCAGCTCTGAAATCGCATGAAAAATACAAAACACCTCCTATTAGTAGCTATTTGTATAAGTTTCGTTACACTTAGTTATGCTCAACGTAAGAATTATAAAATTAAAAATGGTATTGGGCTGCAAGGTGGAATTACCCAGTTTGATATTCTTACTGATAATTTTGAAACTAAAAGCAATTCTGGTTTTATTGGTGGAATGGCAGCCTCAGTAGATATTCCACACAGGTGGTACAATGTAAGTTACAACATTCAATTATCTCAGAATCACGTTGACATTAATGCTTCACCACTTGGAAGTCTAACTAATGAATATGTTGAATATAAGATGTTTACGGCCAATATTTCATTTTTATTTCATATAAAACTAATTAGTAATAATTTGACATTGGATGTTGGGCCGATGTTGCAATATAATAGTGAGTTAGAACTTAAGGATGATTCAAAAGAGGGTTATATAATTTCGGGTTATGACAATCTATTATCCGAGGATATAAGGGGAATTTCTAATTTCAATGCCAACGGAGCTGTTGGTTTATCATTGGGAATAAGAAGGTTAAAAGTCCGAGCACAATACATTTATGGCTTTACAAATATCTTAGGCAAATTAAACGACCAAGACCTAGATATTGGAAATAATGATAAGTTTAAAGGAAACCAATCATTATTAGCTTTTACAGCTATGATAACCTTCTAAATTGAACTGTATTTTTTTAAAATGAATTGATAGCGATTTCTATACGCTTAATGCTTTCGTGTTTTCCAATCATAAACATAATATCAAAGACATCTGGCCCCTGTAAAGCACCAACTAAAGCCAGTCTTAAAGGCATCATCACTTTACCAAATCCAATTTCCTTGAATGTAATCCATTCTTTTATGGAAGTTCGTAGGGTTTCCGCAGAATCAGCTTGGGTTTTTTCAATTACAGAAACCAACTCATTCATTAGTGTATCAGTATCTTCTTTCCATGCTTTTTTAGCCGCTTTTTCATTATACGATGTTGGTGAAATAAAAAAGAAGTGACTCAATTCCCAAAAATCACTAACAAAAGTGGCGCGTTCTTTAATTAAGTCAACAACTAAAGCGATGTAATTAATATCAACATCAGAAAGTAAAATGTTTTTTGATTGAAATTCCTTTGCCAAATCTAAATCTAGCTGTTGTTGCATGTAGTGATGATTAAACCACTTTGTTTTATCAGGGTCAAAACGCGCTCCGGCTTTGTGTACTGTCTCTAGATCAAAAGCTTCTATCAATTCTTCTAAGCTGAAAATTTCTTGTTCTGTCCCTGGATTCCAGCCTAAAAAGGCCAGAAAATTAACGACAGCTTCTGGGAAATAACCATCTTCCTTATAACCTTTTGAAATGGTTCCGTCTGGCGCAGTATATTCTAATGGAAACACAGGAAAGCCCAGCTTATCACCATCACGTTTACTTAATTTACCTTTTCCTGTTGGTTTCAAAATCAATGGTAAATGCGCAAATTCTGGTGCTTCCCAACCAAAAGCATCATATAATAATTGATGTAATGCCAAAGATGGCAACCATTCTTCTCCACGAATCACATGCGTAATTTCCATTAAATGATCATCCACAATATTTGCTAGGTGATATGTTGGCATACCATCACTTTTAAAAAGAATTTTATCATCAAGTACATTTGTGTCGATAGAAATATCACCACGGATAATGTCTTTTAAGTGAAGTGTTTCATCTTGCGGAGATTTAAAACGCACCACATAGTGCTCACCAGCTTCTATTTTTGCTTGAGTTTCTGCTTCACTAAGCACTAAAGAATTTACTAAACGCCCTTTTTCACGATTATGCCAATTATAAATAAATGTTTTACCCTCAGCTTCATGACCTTTTCTGTGTGCATCGAGTTGCTCAGAGGTGTCAAATGCATAATAGGCTTTACCAGAGGCTATCAATTCATCTGCATATTGCTTGTATAAATGTTTACGCTCACTTTGCCTATAAGGACCAAATTTCTCATTCTTGCTAGGACCTTCATCAAAAGGAATACCGCACCAATTCAGGGATTCTACAATATAGTCTTCAGCACCATCTACATAGCGATTTTGATCTGTGTCTTCTATTCTCAACACAAAGTCACCACCATGCTTTTTAGCAAATAAATAGTTGAATAAAGCGGTTCTTACACCACCAATATGTAAAGGTCCTGTTGGACTTGGCGCAAAGCGCACGCGTACGTTTTTAGACATAACTTGTTGTAGCAATAATTTGTCATTCTGAATTTATTTCAGAATCTAGCGCAAAGATAGTTTGATAAGATTTGAGAACAAAGAAATATGGATTATTCAATGATGATTTAAGCAAATCTTATTTAAATTCAATAAATTTATTTAATGGAAGAATATGGAAAAGTATCTATCTGGGTTGGAAATTTTAAAGGCGCTAACGAGTTTGGTGGGTACATGGAAGAGGTTTTTGATAAAGAAGGTGATTCAACCTCGAAATTTATGATTGATTTTAAAATTGATTATATAGACATCCAATTTCAAGAGGTGGATTTCAATAATCAAAAGATGTCTTTAGAAGATAAATTAGAAGGCTGTTCGTATCTTGATACATTTAGTGATCAAATACCTATTATTAGCGAGCACTATAACTCTGTTGTTTGCCTTTATAACTTCAAATATAGCGGATTAATCAAAGAATGTAGTAATCTCAAATATATTGGATATTTTAATTATAAAGAAGATTAATCAACTACCATCTCTCTAGGTACGCGCTTATTCATAATACCAAACCAAAGTGGTGGAATCATTGCCAAAACCATAGACGTCGGATAGCCGTAAGGCATTTGAGGACTTTCATCATGACAATCTAAAACCTGATATTTTTTTGACGATTTATAATGATGATCGCTATGTCTAGTTAATTCGTAGAGTACAATTCTGCCAATAACATGGTTAGAGTTCCAAGAGTGCATTTCTTTAACACGTTCGTAACGACCAGATTTTGTTTTAAATCTAATTAATCCATAGTGCTCAATATAATTGACGGTTTCGAGCAAAACAAAACCAACAATTCCTGCGAAAAAAGCAAAGATTAAAGCTGTAATCCCAAAAGCAAGAGCGATTGCAGCTAGGTAAATAACTTGAAAAACCACATACCAAAACATATCATTTTTTAAGGAAAAGAAAGATTGTTTATTAGTCTTCAGCAATTTATTCTGAATTTTCCAAGCACTGAAATATTGACGAACCGTTGAGGTTAACCAAAAAGAATATACGCTTTGGTTATAACGCGCTGTTGCAGGATCTTCTGGTGTTGCAGCGTGTAAATGGTGTCCAAAATTATGCTCAATATAAAAGTGCATGTAGAATGAGGGCAGAAGCAACGCTTTACCGATAAAACGCTCATTGGTGGTTTGCCTATGACCAAGTTCATGAGCGACATTAATACCATTTACACCAAGCACAATACCAACAGAAAAAATTAAACCTACAAATTCATAAGTCGCTAAGGTTTCGTTTTTAGTTATAAATAAACCATAAAGAACGAGCCCAAATACTATAGGTAAATTTAAATAAAGCAGCCAATCAAATAGTTTTCGTTTTAATTTATGGTCAGCTTCATCAGGCTTCAGATTGTTTGTGTCCACAGGAAATATGACTTCTAAAATGGGAATGCAAACAAAAGCAAAAACAGGTGTTGCCCAAGTCCAGTATTCTTTTAAGGTTAAACTCAACAAACAAATTAAAGGAATCGAAAATGCAGCTAGATATTTAAGGTCTTTCATTGATTTTTTTATTCCTAAGTAGGCGGGAATTTGTTTTAAGTTAATGATTTACTGATTTTGAGCCTAATTTAACACTCAAAACACCTAAATTAACAGAATCTTATCAAATTTATCAAATTAGCTATTGAAATAAAATTGTAGATTAGTAAGTTATATAAATTCAAAGTACTAGACAGTATAGAAATTACACAAAATGAGCAATTTCGAAAACATAAAGAGTAAACTAGAACAGTTTATTAAAAGATATTATACCAATGAACTGCTTAAAGGCGCCATTTTATTTTTTGCCATTGGTTTATTGTATCTTATTATAACCTTGTTTGTCGAATATATGCTTTGGTTAAACCCAACAGCTAGAACAATTCTATTCTGGACATTTATTGCAGTAGAAATGGGTTTGTTCGTCAAATTTATAGCAATTCCTCTCGCACATTTATTCAAGCTAAGAAAAGGAATTAACTATGAAACCGCATCTAAACTAATAGGTAATCATTTTCCAGAAGTCAATGATAAGCTGTTGAATGTATTACAATTAAACCAAAATCCGCATCAATCCGATTTGTTGATTGCCAGCATAGAGCAGAAGTCGCAAGAATTACAGCCCATTCCCTTTAAATCGGCAATAAATTTTCAATCAAACACCAAATACTTAAAGTACGCAGCAATTCCAATTGCTATTATTTTATTATCCGTTTTAACGGGGAAAATAAACTGGTTTAGCGACAGCTATGAACGCGTAGTAAATTACCAGACAGCATATGAGCCACCAGCACCATTTCAATTCTTTGTGGTTAATGAATCGCTTCAAGCTATTGAAAACAAAGATTTTAAATTAAATGTTTCGACTGTTGGCGATGTTATTCCTGAGAATGCTCAGATTAAATTTAATGGTCAATCTTACTTTTTACAGCAATTGGCACCTAGCGAATTCCAATATACATTTAGCCTTCCAAAAGAGGCTGTTGAGTTTACCTTGTCAGCAAATGATGTAGTATCTAAGCCCTATACTTTAGAGGTGGTGAACACGCCTAATCTTGTAAATTTTGAAATGGCTCTAGATTATCCATCACACACTAAAAAACAGGATGAAGTTTTAAAAAGTACTGGTTCTGCGGTGATTCCTGAAGGCACAAAAGTTACCTGGAGGGCAAAAACAAAATCAACAACAGCGGTCCGTATTTACGCAGAAGACACATTAAATTTTAAGACTAATAAAGATGGTGGTTTTGAAACTTCAAAACGTTTGTATAAAAATTACGACTACAGCATCACGACGAGCAATAACAATTTAATAGACTATGAGGATTTAGCTTATAATATTAATGTTGTAAGAGATATTTATCCAGAATTAAGCATTAAGGTTCAAAAAGACTCTATAGACAATCAAAGTTTGTATTTCTATGGTCAAGCGAGCGATGATTATGGCTTAAACAAATTGCAATTGGTGTATTATCGTTCTGAAGATGAATCTAAAAAAGCGGTTGTGCCAATTAATATTTCAAAATCAAATTTCAGCGAATTTGTAAGTGCATTTCCAAATCAGTTGAATTTGGAAGAAGGCGTAAGCTACCAATTATATTTCGAGGTCTTTGATAATGATGTCATTCACAATTATAAGCGCACAAAAAGCTCTGTATTTAGTTATAGAAAATTAACTAAAGACGAAGAAGAGCAGAAGCAGCTTAACGAACAGAATGAGACTATAAAAGATATCAGTAAAACTTTTGATAAGCTTCAAGAGCAAGACAAAAAGCTAGAGGAGTTGTCTAAAACTCAAAAAGAAAAGGAAAGCCTAAATTTTAATGACAAGAAGAAGTTTGAAGATTTTCTAAAACGTCAGAAGAACCAGGAGCAGTTGATGAAAAACTTCAACAAAAAGCTTCAGGATAATTTAGAAGAGTTTCAGAACGAAAAGAAAGAAGAAGATCAATTCAAAGAGGATCTTAAAGAGCGTTTAAAAGAAAATGAAGAGCAACTCAAAAAAGACGAAAAATTACTAGAAGAACTTGAAGAGTTAAAGGATAAAATTAATAAAGAAGAATTCACACAAAAACTTGAAGAACTAGCCAAGCAAAATAAGAACAAGAAGCGTAGCATGAAACAGCTTTTAGAATTGACCAAGCGTTTTTATGTAATGAAGAAGGCTGAAAAAATTTCGAATCAACTAGATAAATTGTCTGAGGAACAAGAAAAACTATCAGAAAATGATAAAGAAAACACCAAAGAAGCTCAAGATAAATTGAACAAAGAATTTGAAAAGCTTCAAAAGGATTTGGATGAATTAAAGCGCGAGGATCGACAGCTTCAAAAACCAATGGGAGTTAAAAGAGATGAGTTTTTAGAAGATGAAATAAATTTCGACCAGAAAGAGGCTAAAGAAGCGCTTGAAAAACAAGAACAAAGCGAAGGGGAACAAAATTCACAACAAGCCCAAGAGCAACAGGAAAAAGCAAAGAAGAATCAAAAGAAAGCGTCCAAGAAGATGAAGCAAATGAGTGAAATGATGAAAAAAGCTATGTCTGGCGGAGGTGGAGGCGGAGACCAAACCGCTGAAGACATAGACACCCTGCGACAGATTCTAGAGAACTTGCTACTCTATTCATTTGACCAAGAGTCACTTATGAATACGTTTGACGATATTGATATCAATAATAATAAATATGGTAAGTATATTATTGATCAAAGTAATCTTAGAGAGCACTTTGAGCATATAGACGACAGTTTGTTTTCCTTATCTCTAAGACAACCTAAGATTTCAGAAAAAGTAAATTCTCAGATCACAGATGTTTATTTTAATATAGATAAAGCACTTGGACAGCTAACAGAGAATAGATTGTATCAAGGGGTGTCTTCACAACAATATGCGATTACGGCAAGTAATGAGTTAGCGAGTTTCTTAAGTGATATTCTAGATAATATGGAAATGTCTATGAATCCATCACCAGGTTCTGGCGGAGGCGGAGGGCAACAACTTCCAGATATTATTATGAGTCAAGAAGAGCTCAATAAACAAATGGAAGAAGGTGTTAAGAAAAGCGAAAAAGGAAAAGAAGGTAAGGAAGGTGAGGGAGAGAAAGCTGGTGAAGAAGGTAAATCAGGAAAAGAAGGAGAAGGCGAAAAGCCTGGGGAAAGCGGAGAGTCTGGTAAAGAAGGTGAAAGCGGAGAAGGCGGAGAGAACGGTAAAAGTGGGCAACAACAAGGAAAAGGTGGCGAAGGAGGACAAAAGGGCGAAAATGGAAATCAGAATGGAGAGGGTAACCAAAATGGGAAGCAAGGAGATAATGGAAAGGGTGGAAAGAAAGGGAAAGACGGTAAAAATGGTGGTAGCGGAACCGATGGTGAAGGTGAGAAGAATGATGGTTATGGAGAAGGCGGAAGTGAAGAACAGAATGGCGAACTGTTTAAAATTTATCAACAACAACAACAATTACGTCAAGCATTAGAAGATAGATTAGCCAAGGATGGAAAGATAGAATCTGCAGGACAGTTAATTAAACAAATGGAAGATATAGAGTTAGATTTATTAAATTCCGGCTTTACAAATCAAACACTTCAAAAGATGATGGATTTACAACATCAACTGCTTAAATTAGAGAACGCAACTTTTATGCAAGGACAAGACTCTAAGCGCAAATCGGAAACCAACAACAAAGAATTCAATCAAACAAATGCTAGTCAAATACCAACAGCGAAACAATATTTTAATACTACAGAAATATTAAATCGCCAAGCCCTACCTTTGCAGAATCATTTTAAGAAGAAGATTCAAGAGTATTTTAAAAAGAGCAATGATTAGTTTTCACTACGAAACCGATTTTAAGTTAGAGGACAATAGCCAATTATCAGAATGGATTTCTGAAACAATTTTAGAGGAAAACCGTAAAGAAGGCGAGATCAATTATATATTTTGTTCGGATGATTATTTACATCAACTTAATGTTGATTTTTTGAGTCACGATACTTTCACGGACATTATTAGTTTTGACTACTCGGTAGGAAAAGAACTACACGGAGATATTTACATTTCTGTTGATCGTGTTAAAGAAAATGCGTCAGATTTTGATGTAGACTTTAAAGACGAACTGGCTCGAGTAATGATTCATGGCATACTCCATTATTGTGGTTACAAAGACAAAGCCGCTAAGGATAAAGAGGTGATGCGCACAAAGGAAGATTATTATCTAGTTAAGCGCCTATAAGTATTACGCTTTCGATGTATATTTGCAAACTCAAATTTTTATAAGTGATAATTGTTCCACGTGGAACAAAATGGAAATGAATTATGTTTAACGATGTTTATGATGTTATAGTGGTTGGTGCTGGCCACGCAGGAAGCGAGGCTGCGGCTGCGGCTGCAAATATGGGAAGTAAGACATTGTTAATTACAATGAATCTTCAAAACATTGCGCAGATGTCTTGCAATCCAGCAATGGGTGGAATTGCGAAAGGTCAGATTGTTAGAGAGATTGATGCGCTTGGCGGATATAGCGGGATTGTTTCTGACACCTCTGCGATTCAATTTAAGATGCTCAATAAGTCAAAAGGACCTGCGATGTGGAGTCCTAGAGTGCAATCCGACAGAATGCGTTTTGCTGAAGATTGGAGATTGCTTTTAGAGGGCACACCTAATCTCGATTTCTATCAAGAAATGGTTTCGGGTTTAATCGTTGAAAACAATAAAGTAGTGGGTGTAAAAACATCACTTGGTATTGAGGTTAAATCAAGAACTGTTGTCCTAACGAATGGGACTTTCTTGAATGGTTTAATTCATATAGGGGATAAAAATTTTGGTGGTGGAAGGGCTGGTGAAAGAGCGGCAACTGGAATCACGGAACAATTGGTTAATCTTGGGTTTGACTCTGGTAGAATGAAAACTGGAACACCGCCAAGAGTTGATGGAAGGTCATTAGATTATTCTAAAATGATTGAACAGCCAGGGGATGAAAACCCAGAGAAGTTTTCATACTTAGATGTTACGAGCGCACTTAAAGAACAACGCTCTTGTCATATGACATATACAAGCGAACATGTTCATGATTTGCTACGAGAAGGCTTTGATCGCTCACCAATGTTTAATGGTAGAATTAAAAGTGTTGGGCCACGATATTGCCCATCGATTGAAGATAAGATTAATCGTTTTGCAGACAAAGACAGACATCAACTATTTGTAGAGCCAGAAGGTTGGAATACTGTTGAGGTTTATGTAAATGGGTTTTCCACATCACTTCCAGAGGATGTTCAGTTTAAAGCTTTACGTTCAGTTGTTGGTTTTGAAAACGTAAAATTCTTTAGGCCAGGATATGCTATAGAATACGATTATTTTCCGCCAACACAATTAAAGCATACGCTAGAAACAAAATTGGTTGAAGGATTGTTTTTTGCTGGACAAATTAACGGAACAACAGGTTATGAAGAAGCTGCATCTCAAGGTTTGATGGCTGGAATAAATGCAAGTTTGCAAGTTCAAGACAAAGAAGTTTTCACGCTACAGAGGGATGAAGCATATATAGGTGTTTTGATTGATGATTTAATCACTAAAGGAACAGAAGAGCCATACAGAATGTTTACATCTCGAGCTGAATATAGAACCTTGTTAAGACAAGATAATGCTGATTTTAGATTAACACCTAAAGGATATAAAATTGGTTTAGCTTCTGAAAAACGCTTAAAACGAATGGAGGAAAAACAATCAAAGTCTGATGCGTTTGTGCAGTTTTTTAAAGACACTAGTGTAAAGCCAGAAGAGGCAAACCCTGTTTTAGAGTCTAAAAATTCATCTCCAGTAAAACAACAAGACAAGATGTTTAAGTTGTTTGCAAGACCAAATATCACAACAGATGATGTTCGGAAATTTAAGGCTGTTGAGAATTATATTCAAACTAATAAATTAGATTCCGAAGTCATTGAGCAAACGGAAATTCAAGTAAAATATGCCGGCTACATTGAGAAGGAAAAGAACAATGCGGATAAACTAAATCGACTTGAGAATTTAAAGATACCAGCCGACTTCGATTACCATAAACTAAAATCTATGAGCATGGAGGCAAGGCTGAAGTTAACCGAAATTAAGCCTGTTACTATTTCTCAGGCTTCTAGAATCAGTGGTGTTTCACCAAATGATATTTCTGTTTTATTGGTTTATTTAGGTAGATAAACTTAAATGTTCCACGTGAAACAATTGAAATTAGTGTCTCATTTTTGTCATTCTGAACTCGTTTCAGAATCTATACAATATGCATAATAAACCTATATACATAACCTTAAAAGATCATTCTGTTTCAGGCGAAAAATTTCAGCTACTGTATAATAAGGAATTGGATATGCTAGAAACATTCCCGCAGCCTGAAACTCATAAACTTTCAGATTATTACAATAGCCAAGATTACATATCTCACACAGACTCCCAAAGAAATATTTTAGAATATGTTTATCATAAAGTGAGGGAAATTTCTTTAAATAAAAAATTAAGGCTCATCAATTCTTTTTCTTCTGAATCTAAAAACTTATTAGATATTGGATGTGGCACAGGAGACTTTTTACAAACTGCCTTAAACTCTAATTGGAATATTACAGGCATTGAGCCAAATGAACAAGCGAGACTAATTGCAAACTCTAAAACCAATAACTCCGTTTTTGAAACTGAACACTTAGATAAATTAGCCCCTAACAGTTTTGATGTAATTACACTCTGGCATGTGTTAGAACATTTACCAAATCTAGAAATGCATACAACATTGTTCAAACACCTTCTAAAGCCAAACGGAACTTTGGTAATCGCGGTTCCTAATTTTAAAAGTTATGATGCTAAATATTATAAAAACTTCTGGGCTGCTTATGATGTCCCTAGACACCTATGGCATTTTTCTAAAACTTCTATTTCAGAATTATTTCAGAAAGAAAATCTAAAATTAGAAAAGACATTACCAATGGTTTTTGACGCTTATTACGTCAGTCTACTTTCTGAAAAATATAAATCTGGATTTATGAATCCTATTAAAGCATTTTGGATTGGATTACGCTCAAATTTAAAAGCAAGACGCTCTAAAGAGTATTCATCTCATATTTATATCGTCAAGAATGACAATCCGTAATATAAGCAGCTCTATTTTTATATCACTAAGCAAAACAACCAAGAACAAAGAAAAAATGCTAAGCGTGCTTAAAAGGCCTTATTTGGCCTCTTTTTCCATAGCAATTAATAATATGCTATAAATGTTATAATAGAAAACATCAATACTAAAAAAAATTAACAAAACACAGCCTAACTTTTATACATTTGCAAAAATTAAATTGAAACATAAAATGAAGAAAATAATTTTAAGTCTATTGGTTTTAGTTGTTGCAGCATCTTGCCAGGAACAACAAAAAATCGCTTTTATAGATAATGGCCAGGTAATTAAAGATTACCAAATGAAAATCGATATGGAGGCTAAGTACAAGAAAAAGGATGAGGCTTACAAAAGAAGAACGGATAGTATTGGTCAGGCTTATCAATTAGATGCGCAACAAACGCAATTAAAGCTGAGTAGCTTGTCACAAAAGAAACAGCAAGAGGGTTCACAACAGTTCAGCCAAAAATGGCAACTGATTCAACAACAATTGCAATACGAGCAGCAACAAATGGAGCAAGCATTTAGCAAAGAAATGGATTCAGTAATTAAAAGTGTTAATGAATTTGTTGAAGGTTATGGACAAAAGAATGGATATACATTTATTTTAGGTAAAAACGGTGCTGGTAGCGTTATGTTTGGTAAAGAAGAAAAAGATATTTCTGAAGCCGTAACAAAAGCAATCAATGATGATTACAATGGTAAGGATTCAGAAGAAGCTACCACCAAAACCACTGAAAAGGTAGAAGATAATTAAAACTTTATTCTCTGGATATATACAAAAGCCAAGCTTCTATGCTTGGCTTTTTTTATGCAATAATCGCGTGAGTTTTATAGACAAATCTGTAAGAATAATCTTAGAGTTGCCATTGCGTTCAATATGATAAATAGCATCTTGTATTTCTTCAGAAATATCTAAAATATTTGAATCGTGAACAAAAGGTGCAAACTTTTCTAGCTTAAAACTTTCAGATTTTGGTTCTAAATAGACCAACTCATTAGCTTTATAATTCATCAGTAAAGCTTGTCTAAAATAATTTAAACAAAACGCTAAAAACTTCTTCTGAGTTTCTCGCCCAGTCTTAGCAATTTCTTCAGACCAAGACATTAAATCTCTAATTGCACTTTTATTCCCCTTTGCCTTAAAAGCAGAGCGAACCCAAATTACAAACCATTTTTCAAATTGAATATCTTCACTGTCTTGATAAATTAAATCACAAGCCTTATTGTAATTACCATTAGCTTGATGCGCAATTTTGGTGGCTATAGATTGTTCAATATGGTAGTTCTTAACTAAGGCTCTTGTAATAACTTCTTCTGCTAATGGAGGGAAATGTAATACTTGACAACGTGAACGAATCGTATTAATAATTTGCTCTTCATCTTCTGCAATAAGAATAAAAATAGTCTTTTCCGGTGGCTCTTCAATTAACTTCAAAAGCTTATTGGCTGATGGAGTGTTCATTTTTTCAGCCATCCAAATCAACATTACCTTGTAACCACCCTCGTAAGATTTAAGGGATAAAGATTTTACAATTTCTAGGGCTTCGTCTACGCCAATTTGCCCCTGTTTATTATCTACGCCAAGTAATTTATACCAATCAAATAGATTTCCATAAGGTTGCTGATCTAGTAATTGTCTCCATTCTTCTAAATAAAAATTAGAAATAGGTTTGCTTTTTACTTTATCACTTGTTGTAACCGGAAATGCAAAATGAAGATCTGGGTGCGAAAAATTCTTGAACTTTATGTTGCAAGACTCATTTCTGCCCTTATTTTCCCCATCTTTATTACCACAAAGTATATATTGAGCATAAGCCAAAGCCATCGGGAGAGTGCCAGAACCTTCTGGTCCGACAAATAATTGAGCATGTGCAATTCTACCGTTATCAACACTTGTGGTAAGGTGGTTTTTGATATGTTCTTGACCTAATACTTCAGAAAATTGCATAAAGCAAAACTATATAAAAAATTTATGTTTCTAATCTTTATATTTGTGTTTCAAAATTTAAAAAATGAAGACATTAAACGATTTTAACTTTCAAGATAAAAAAGCATTAATCCGAGTAGATTTCAATGTGCCGCTAAATGATAATTTCGAAGTTACAGATGCCACAAGAATTGTGTCTGCTAAACCGACTATTATTAAAATTTTAGAAGATGGTGGAAGCTGTGTTTTAATGTCGCATTTAGGGCGACCAAAAGGTGTACAAGAGGAATTCTCTTTAAGGCACATAATAGATAAAATTGAAGACATTATTGGTGTTGATGTAAAGTTTGCAAGCAATTGTGTCGGGCCTGAGGCTGAAGAAAAAGCAGTAGCACTGCAATCAGGAGAAATTTTATTACTCGAAAACTTACGTTTTCATGAAGAGGAAAAACAAGGTAACAAAGACTTTGCGGAGCAGTTATCTAAACTTGGAGATATTTACGTAAACGATGCTTTTGGTACAGCACACAGAGCACATGCTTCAACAACTATTGTGGCAGAATTTTTCCCAGAAAACAAGTGCTTCGGAAGTCTTTTAGCGAAAGAAATTGAAAGTATCAAAAAGGTAATGGAAGATGGTGAAAAGCCAGTCTTGGCCATTCTTGGTGGTGCAAAAGTATCTTCAAAAATCACAGTTATCGAAAATATTTTAGATAAAGTTGATCATTTAATTATTGGTGGGGGAATGACATTTACCTTCGTTAAAGCACAAGGAGGGCGTGTTGGAGATTCTATTTGTGAAGATGACAAAATGGAATTGGCTTTAGATATTTTAAAACAAGCCGAAGCTAAGGGTGTTAAAATTCATTTACCTGTAGATGTAATAGCAGCAGATGCTTTTAGTAATGATGCTAATACACAAGTTGTAGATGTAAAACATATTCCTGATGGATGGCAAGGTCTTGATGCAGGTCCTAAATCGCTAGAAATTTTCGATAAGGTAGTAAACGAGTGTAAAACCATACTTTGGAATGGTCCTCTTGGGGTTTTTGAAATGGAAAGTTTCGCGAAAGGAACTATCGCTTTAGGAGATTCAATTGCAAACTCAACTAAAAATGGTGCTTTTTCTTTAGTGGGAGGAGGTGATTCTGTTGCAGCCGTAAAACAATTTGGTTTTGAGAACAAAGTAAGTTATGTAAGTACTGGAGGTGGTGCTATGTTAGAGAGTTTAGAAGGAAAAACTTTACCTGGAATTGCCGCTATATTAGGTTAATAGCAAAAAAATACTATTTTTAGCGTCTCCAACGTTCTAATTGCGTTGTATATTAAGAATCAATTTTTGAGACCTATGACATTTAAGACATTTTTACTGGCTTGTCTATCCTTACCTATGTTTAGTGGGTTTTCCCAAACTAAAACAGATAGTATTGCAAAACAACCAGTAGTTGTAATTACCAAAGACTCTGTTATTGATGGGAAACTTTTTGATTCTAAAAAAAAGATTTCACCTGTTGTAGACTCCTCAAGGGTTAAAAAACTGTATGATTTACCCGAAGCAGCTGAATTGGACAAGAAATGGCTTGATGAACTTTATAGTAATTCACTTTTTGATACTATTTATAAATCTGTTACTGAGCTAGAATATGAACCTGTTTATTATCCAGAACTTCCAACGGATACTTTAAAAGCGAGGTTAGCCCGTCTTAATGCCAGAACACCTTTTAATGTAGAGTACAATAAATCTCTAGAAAGTGTTATTAAAAGTTACTTAAAACATAGAAGAAATTCTTTAGAGCGACTAATGGGATTAAGCCATTTTTATTTTCCAATGTTCGAACAGGAGTTTGACAATTACAACATCCCTCTAGAGATGAAATATCTTGCCATTGTAGAATCGGCTTTAAAACCACGAGCACGCTCTCGAGTAGGAGCTACGGGCTTATGGCAATTTATGTATGGAACAGGAAAAGAACACGATCTGCAAGTAAGTAGTTATGTTGACGATCGTAGTGATCCTATAAAGTCGACCACAGCGGCTGCACAATATTTAGGACGTTTATATCGCATTTTTGGAGATTGGGATTTGGCTTTAGCGGCATACAATTCTGGTCCAGGAAATGTAAACAAAGCCATAAGACGTTCGGGTGGTTATAAGAATTATTGGAATATTCGACAGAATCTACCGCGTGAAACCGCTGGTTATGTACCAGCATTTTTGGCAACTATGTACATTTTTGAATATGCAAAAGAACATGGTTTTAAACCAGAACGACCAGCTTTCCAGCATATCGAAACCGACACCGTTCATGTAAAACAAATGATTTCGTTAGACCATGTTGCAGAAACTACTGGTGTGAAGATTGAAGAACTACAGTTCTTGAATCCAGCATACAAACTAGATATTATACCAAAGGTCGAGGGTAAAACTTATGTACTTAGGTTACCAAGAGAGGCGGTGGGTTCTTTTGTTACTAATGAAGATAAAATATATGCATTTGCAAATGCTGAATTTAATCAACGCGAAAAACCATTACCTCAACTTTTTAAAAACGACACTAAAATCCGTTATCGTGTAAGAAATGGTGACTATCTTGGTAAAATTGCGCGAAAGTATGGTGTAAGAGTTAGCCAGTTAAAACAATGGAATGGTTTACGAAACAACAATTTAAAAATAGGGCAACGACTAACTATTTATCCTAGAAACCAAAGCTCTTCATCTACCCCAAAACCAGCAAAAAAAGTAGTCAATACTGCCGGTAAACAAACTTACAAAGTAGAATCTGGAGATTCGCTTTGGACGATTGCACAAAAATTTTCTGGAGTTTCTGTTCAAAATATCAAAGATTGGAACGATATTAGTGGTAACAAACTAAAAATAGGAACAACATTAATTGTTTCTGAATAGTTAACTCAGAAAAACCTAAACTTATGAGAGCTTTATATTCTTTATTATTTTGTGCAGTATTATTAGCTTGTGGAGATAAAAAGAAAGATGATAGTAAGTTATATTTACCTGCATCTAACGGAAATTTAAACACCATCTCAATTGTGGCAGATAATATTTTATGGGAAGACAGTGTTGGGGAGAATATCCGAAACATTTTTGCATCTCCATTAAATGGCTTACCAACAGACGAACCAATGTTTAATATGAAACAAATTCCACCTCAGGTTTTTGATGGTTTTGCGGCACGAAGCAGAATAGTACTTAAAATTGAAAAAGGAAGTGAAGAACCTTCTACTAAGATCCTGAATGATGTTTTAGCAAGGCCACAAACAGTTGCTGTTGTTACCGGCAAGACAAATGAAGAAATTATTATTCAGTTAAAAGAAAACAAGGAAAAGATTATAGATGCTTTCAATAAAGAAGAGGTTAGGGAAAAACTCAGACGAATCAACAAATCGTTATTGGCTGATGAAGAAATGGAAAAAAAGCTAGGTATAACTATTGATATCCCAACAGCTTATAAAATTGGTAAAGCAGAAGATGACTTTTTCTGGATTAGAAAAAGTCTTACTAATACTAAGACCATGGATTTAATGCTTTACGAAATACCAATTAGCACTATTTCCAAGGGGGACAGTACAATTGTAGATATTGTAAAGATGCGCGATGAGATAACTAAAACTAAAATTCCTGGCGAAGACGGTATTTATATGGCAGTTGTAGACGACTATGCTCCTTCCATGTTTGAAACTATTATAGATAATAAACCAGCATATGAAGTTAGAGGCATTTGGGTAATGAAAGGTTTTACCATGGGAGGGCCATTTATAACTTATGCTATTGAAGATAAGATTAACAATCGTTATTTAATAGCTGACGGCTATGTATATGCGCCTTCGTTAGAAAAAAGAGATTATATATTTGAACTAGAATCTATGATTAAATCGATAAAAATTAAATAATAAAAAAGAGTTTATTCTTTCTCTTTACCGTCTGCTGACTCGTCTTTACTTGCGTCTTTAAATTCCTTAATTCCGCTGCCCAATCCTCTCATTAATTCGGGAATCTTTTTACCACCAAAAAGTAGTAAAATAGCAACCACTATAAGAACAATTTGCCAAGGACCCATCGCTAAAAATATACTGCTAGATATCATAATATTAGATTTAGACTGTAAAGTTAATCATTATAGTTTAATAATAACGCTGTTAAGCCAACTTTAAGACTTTATCATGATGCTATTTAAGGATTTTAACTAATTTTGTTTTGATGGCAAAAAATAAAAAAAAGGAGAAAAAATTCACCAAAAAGTTACTACACAAGTATCGTTTAGTTATTCTAAATGAAGATACTTTTGAGGAACGGTTTGCCATCAAGCTTACGAGACTAAACGTTTTTATATTAACCTCCCTTTCTGCTATATCTCTTGTTTTCTTTACTATTTTACTTATAGCTTTCACGCCTTTGAGAGAATATATTCCAGGTTATTCTTCAGCGAGGCTAAAGAAACAAGCAACCACATTAAATTATAAAACAGATTCTCTTGTTAACGAATTAGAACTTAACAAGCGTTATTATGCATCTATCAGAAAGGTATTGACAGGGGATGTTGCTTCTTTAGAATTTAATAGGGATTCTATTTTGCAAGCCGCAAAGAATGATGTGGGTACTTTGCAGGTAACAACAAATAAAGAAGACTCATTACTTAGAGAAAAAGTAGATAAAGAGGATAAATATAATCTATTTGAATCATCTGGGGACCAATCTAATTTTGTACTATTTCCTCCAGTCAATGGCACAATTTCAGAAGGCTATAATTTTGAAGAAAAACATTTTGCTGTAGATGTTGTTGTTGCCGCCAATACTCCAGTAAAAGCTACTGCAGACGGTACCGTAATCTTCGCAGAATGGACTGTTGAAACAGGTTATGTTGTTATAATAGAACACAATCGGGAGTTAATTTCTGTTTACAAGCACAATTCCTCGATTACAAAAGCTCAAGGTGATTTGGTGAAAGCAGGTGAGGTTATAGCCATGTCTGGTAATACGGGCGAATTAACCACAGGACCACATTTGCATTTTGAACTTTGGAGCAAAGGCTACCCTGTAAACCCAACTAACTTTATTGACTTTCAGTAATGCCATCAGTTAAAGCAGCACTTTCTAAACCCTTTGCAAAATATATTGCGAAGCGTATAAAAAAATGGTCATCCAAACCAGTTGAGACTCAGCATAACGTATTTAAAAACCTTATTTCAGAAGCCAAGCACACGGTTTTTGGGAAAGATCACAATTTCAGTGAAATAAAAACCTATGAAGATTTTAAGACGGCCATTCCTATTAGAGATTATGAAGAGTTAAAACCTTATGTAGAACGTGTTGTAAATGGTGAAGAAGATGTAATTTGGAAAGGGAAACCTATTTATTTTGCAAAAACCTCCGGAACAACCTCTGGCGCAAAATATATTCCAATCACTAAAGAGAGTATGCCAACCCATGTTGAAGCCGCTAGGAATGCAATTTTGATGTACATCAACGAAACTGGGAATTCAAAATTTGTTGATGGTAAAATGATTTTTCTTCAAGGAAGTCCCGTTCTAGAAGAAAAGAATGGTATAAAACTAGGGCGTTTGTCAGGTATTGTAGCGCACTATGTTCCAAAATATCTTCAAAAAAACAGAATGCCAAGTTTAGAAACTAATTGCATAGAAGATTGGGAAACTAAAGTTGAGGCGATTGTAGAGGAAACAATCAATGAAGATATGAGGATCATTTCAGGAATTCCTTCATGGGTTCAGATGTATTTTGAAAAACTCATTGAAAAATCAGACAAACAGGTTGGTGACATTTTCAAAAACTTTAATCTTTTCATCTTTGGGGGTGTTAACTATGAGCCATATAAAGCCAAATTTGAAAATTTAATTGGCAGAAAAGTAGATAGTATAGAATTGTATCCTGCGAGTGAAGGTTTTTTTGCTTTTCAAGATAAACAAAACGAAAAAGGAATGTTGCTTCAGCTTAATTCGGGTATTTTTTATGAGTTTGTAGAAGCGGAACATTTCTATGAAGATAATCCTTTACGTATTACTATTGCTGATGTAAAATTAGGAGTTAATTATGTAATGATAATTTCGACAACAGCTGGTCTCTGGGCCTATAACATTGGTGATACTGTAGAATTTACTTCATTAAAACCTTACAGAGTCATCGTAAGCGGAAGAATAAAACATTTTATTTCAGCATTTGGGGAACACGTTATAGGAAAAGAGGTTGAACAAGCACTAAAAGAAGCCTGTATAGATACTTCTATATCGGTAAATGAATTCACTGTTGCTCCACAAATTAATCCAACTGAGGGTTTACCATACCACGAATGGTTTATCGAGTTTGAAAATGAACCTGAAAACGAACATGTTTTTATTGAAGCTTTGGAAAAATCATTGCAACACCAAAATAGTTATTATTTCGATTTAATTAATGGAAAAGTATTAAGACGATTAAAAATCACTAAAATCAAAAAAGAAGGATTTCAAACCTATATGAAATCTATCGGAAAGTTAGGAGGACAAAATAAAATTCCAAGACTATCTAACGACAGAAAAATTGCCGACATAATGTATAAACTAAATTTAACGAAATAACCCTATATTTGAGCGTTAAAATTCAATATGAGTACAACCAAAAAAAGACATAAGAGAACAAGGGCTCAAGAAAGTTCGAGCGCAATAGAACGCATGTATATTACAATGCGACACCTTTTTAATCGTGGGTTTTACAAACCAATGGGAGTTTCGGGAGAAACCTTAAGAGAGGCGTTACTTCTATTGCGCCCAGAAATTTATGGTTCTATTGGTGAAGAAAAAGCTGAACTTGAAGGATTACTCTATGTTGTAGATCGTTTGCCTCAAGGTATTGAAGAATGTACTTTCATTAATCTCACAAGTGATGAGGGTTATGCCAATTCTCATTTTAAACCTATTATTCCTCCTAAAAGAAGGCGAAACTGTTATCGCATAGATAACGAGCAAATGAACATTGAAATTACCAGAGGTCGGTCCGAGATATACGATATATTAACGCATCTTACATTTTTGTTTGTGGAATCACATAAAATAAGCAAACGTGTAATTATTGATGAAAATGGAGGAACAGTTAGGGATTGGCAAAAATTAGAAAATGCAGTTAATTCAAATAAAAAGCTCACACAAAAAGAGAGAGAAATTGCCATAACACATACAGCGAATATTTTAGGAAGAACATTTAATGAGCTAACACAGGCATACCCAAAATTTGCCACTGAAAATCAACCAGAGCGTCTTCTGCATATAGTTTATTGGTTGGGCAAACTTGCAATCGAAGAAACAATTAATAGTAATAAGCGCACTATAACATTTAGTCCAGTTTTAAGAGAAAGGTTGGGGCATCACATACATGGCGAAATATGGGCAGATACCATTAAGTCTGTGCTTCACAAAAACGGATTATTAGAACGACCTATTCATATTATAAGTGCTAACATGCACAGTGTTATGAATTCATTGTTTGCAAAAGGAGTTCTTAGAGCATCAGAGTCTAAAAAGAACATTTTTGAAACCTATGAAGCGCTGAGTGATTCAAAAAATTCAGCATTACGCAATAAAGTAGAAAAATCAGCGTTGCAAAACGGAATGCATTACATTAAAGATAGTTCGGGAACCAATATTGATGTTCAGATTTTTGACACAGATAAAATCGATTTCTCTAAAACAGAATTTAAGTATATAGAAGAACAGAAAGATAACAAAGCGGTAATATTTGTTATGGATTATGCTTTTGGAGAGCAAGCATACGAAACCCTAGATGAGTTTTTAAAACCTATCAAAGCAGATGGTAAAAAAGTGCATTTAGATGTTAAATCTATCTCAATAATGGGGAAAGCAGGAATCTTAGAGGGAGGAAAAGGAGATGTAATGATTCCGAACGCGCATATTTTTGAAGGTACTGCAGATAATTATCCGTTTAAAAACGAATTAAGTAAGAACGATCTGTTAGATTGTGGAGTATCAGTATATGAGGGCACAATGGTTACCGTTTTAGGCACATCACTTCAAAATAAAGAGATCTTGAAGTTCTTTAAAAATTCAACATGGAATGTTATTGGTTTAGAAATGGAAGGAGCGCATTATCAAAAAGCGATTCAAGCAGCTTCTAAAGTAAGAGGAAGTATTAATGAAGATGTAAAAGTGAGATATGCCTATTATGCTAGTGATAATCCATTAGAAACAGGTAGTACTTTAGCTTCTGGCGGACTAGGCACCTCAGGTGTTAAGCCTACTTATGTAATAACAAAAAAAATACTTGAACAAATATTTAATTCATAATATATGAGCGATAAATTACCACAGCAACCTCAAAATGAAGAAGTTGATTTAGGGCAATTATTTAATGCCATTGGTCGATTATTTGAACGTTTATTTTCTTTTATAGCAAAGATATTTAAAGGGATATTTTCAGCAATTATTTATACCATAAAACCTTTAGTCGATAACTTTAAGTTGGTAGCAATAGTTTTGGTAATCGCGGCTATTCTGGGTTATGTTTATAAAAAGGTAAAAGAGCCCATTTATTATTCGAACATGGTGGTCAGACCGCATTTCGATTCAAAATATAAATTATCTAGTAATATTAATTATTTTAATGGATTAATAAGCTCAAGAAATTATTCCGAATTATCAAATATTTTTGAAATAGATAGTTCTGATGTTAAGGAATTAGTTGGTTTTGAATTAAAAGCTGGTCCAGAAACACAAAATGATTTGTTTATAGAGTATGATGAATATGTTAAATCAATAGACACTTCATTAGTTGATGAATTAAACTATGTAGAATATGTGAAAAACAGAGACCTTTTATCTGGGAGTTTATTTGCTATTAAGGCGAGATCATTTAAAAATAACATTTTCCCACATCTCGAAGAGGGATTTAGGAAAACTTTTGAGAATGATTTTTCAAAATATCAAAAAAAAGTAAGGGATACTGTTGCCTTTCTAGAGCGACAAGCATTAAACACGCAATTAGATCGACTAGATAGTATTCAAAAAACGTATTTGGAGGTCATAAAGAACGAATCAAAAAATCAAAGCTTATCTTTAGCAGTTCCTGGGACTTTACCACTTCAAGAAGAAAAAACAGCAACCAAAGAATACGACCTATTTCTTAAAGAGCAAGAAATTAGAAGAACCTTAAATTATTTAGACAAAAGTATTGCTGAAGAAAACACTTATTTTGATGTTCTTTCTTCGTTTGATAAAGTTGGAAGTAAAGACAACAATATTAGACAACGCTATACCATTTTATTTCCAGTCTTAGCATTAATTCTTTTTGTTTTAGGTTTCCTTGCCCTTAAAGCTTTTAAATTTATTAAAAACTATGAATAACAGAGTTTTAATAACTGGAGGAGCAGGTTTCATAGGGTCTAATTTTATATCTTACCTAATAGAAAGGGATAAAGAAATAGAAATTGTAAATTTAGACAAGCTTACCTACGCGGGTAAGCTTTCTAATTTAAAAGAATTTGAGGGTAGTGAAAACTACACTTTTATCAAAGGGGATATTTGCGACACTAAACTTATCAATAGCCTTTTTGAAAAGTTTCGATTTTCGGGTGTCATTCATTTTGCCGCAGAATCTCATGTAGACAATTCAATAAAAACTCCAGACGCATTTATTAATACTAATGTATATGGTACATTCAATTTATTGAATATTGCTAAAAATCACTGGATGAATGCCCCTTTTTCATTCAATGAAGGTTGCGAAGATCACAGGTTTCATCATATTTCAACAGATGAGGTATATGGCACATTAGGCAAAACGGGCTTATTCACCGAAGAAACACCTTATGCCCCTAATAGTCCTTATAGTGCATCCAAAGCGTCCTCAGATTTCATTGTTAGAAGTTATTTTCACACTTATGGAATGAATGTGGTTACTACAAATTGCAGTAATAATTATGGGCCCAAGCAACATGATGAAAAGCTGATACCCACTATAATTAAAAAAGCCATTAACAATGAACAGATTCCTATTTATGGTGATGGAAAAAATATAAGAGATTGGTTATATGTTGAAGATCATTGTAGGGGAATTGATTTAGCTTTTCAAAAAGGAATTTCTGGGGAGACTTATAATATAGGAGGTAAAAACGAACGGGATAATTTATATATAGCGCACAAAATTTGTGATATATTAGATAATATAAGACCAAAAGAAATGCCTTATTCTAAACAGATTACTTTTGTTAAGGATAGACCTGGTCACGATTTTAGATATGCCATTGACGCTTCTAAAATTGAAAATGAATTGGGATGGTTTGCTATTGAAAACTTTGAAACAGGAATAATAAAAACTATTGAGTGGTATTTAAAAAAGTATAATAAGTAATGAAGGGAATTGTATTAGCAGGAGGCTCTGGCACAAGATTACATCCACTAACTTTAGCGGTAAGTAAGCAGTTAATGCCTGTTTACGACAAGCCGATGATTTACTATCCTATTTCAACACTAATGTGGTCTGGAATTAGGGAAATTTTAGTTATTTCCACTCCTGAAGATTTACCTTTATTTAAAAAACTTCTAGGTGATGGTAAAAAATATGGTTGTAACTTTGAGTACGCAGTGCAAGAGTCGCCAAATGGTTTGGCCGAAGCCTTTATCATAGGAGAAGATTTTATAGGAGACGACAAGGTGGCATTGATTCTTGGAGATAATATCTTTTACGGGACAGGGTTGGCAGATTTGCTTCAGCAAAATAATAATCCTGATGGTGGTATAGTTTATGCTTATCATGTTAATGACCCAGAACGCTATGGTGTTGTTGAGTTTAATGAAAAAGGCATTGCAGTATCCATTGAAGAAAAACCCAAAAAACCAAAGTCTAATTATGCGGTTCCTGGTATTTATTTTTATGATAATTCAGTCGTTGAAATTGCCAAAAACATTAAACCAAGCAAACGAGGAGAGCTAGAGATTACAGACATTAACAAGAATTATTTAAATCAAGGAAAATTAAAAGTTAGTGTATTAGACAAAGGTACAGCTTGGCTAGATACGGGAACTTTTAAATCTCTAATGCAAGCATCTCAATTTGTTCAAGTCATAGAGGAGCGTCAAGGATTAAAAATAGGTGCTATAGAAGAAGCGGCCTACAGAATGGGTTATATTGACAAAAAACAGTTTAAAAAAGTGGCCAAACCTCTTATAAAAAGTGGCTATGGCAAACATTTATTAAGTCTATTGTCGGAATAGTATGATTGTAAAAGAAACAAAACTCAAAGGATGTTTTATCGTAAAACCACAAGTTTTTAATGACAAACGCGGTTATTTTGTAGAGAATTATAATAAGAAAAATTTTAATGAAGCATTAGGTTTAGATATAAATTTTGTTCAAGATAATGAATCACAATCCTCAAGAGGTGTCCTAAGAGGGCTACATTATCAATTAGGGAAACATGCTCAGGCAAAATTAGTAGGGGTTATTAAGGGCAGGGTTTTAGACGTTGTTGTAGATTTAAGACCAAATTCCGAAACATTTAAAGAGAGTTTTTCAATTGAACTTTCAGAAGACAATAAAATACAATTATTCATACCTAGAGGATTTGCTCATGGCTTTTTAGTCTTAGAGGACGATTCAATTTTTAGTTATAAATGCGATAATTTTTATAACAAGGAATCGGAAGCAGGAATAATTTATAATGACAAAGACTTAAATATAGATTGGAAGCTTCCGAAACAAGATTTAATTATTTCAGATAAAGATTTAGTATTACCTAAATTTAAGAACGCAAAGCTATGAAAAAAGTTATTGTCCTTGGGTCTAATGGACAATTAGGTATGACTATTAAAGACCTGACTCCAAGAGAAACATTAGAGTTAAGTTTTTTTTCAAGAAAAGATTTAGATATTACCGACAGAAACAAATTAACAAAAGCGTTTAAACATGCTGATTTTGATTATTGTATCAATTGTGCTGCTTATACTAATGTAGAAGGTGCTGAAACCAACATCGAAGATGCATTTTTGATTAATGCAGAAGGGGCAAAAAACATTGCAAAGGTATGTAAAGCATATCAAGTAAAATTGATTCATATATCAACAGATTACGTTTTCGATGGCAAAAAATTGAAACCTTATACAACTATTGATACACCAAACCCAATCAATGAATATGGAAAATCAAAGCTACAAGGAGAACTTTATGTCCAAGAGAAATTAAAAGAGTATTATATTATTAGAACCTCCTGGTTGTATTCATTACATGGTAAAAACTTTTTAAAAACAATCATCAGTAAAATTAAAAACGATGAAACTTTAAGTATTACAACAGGGGAAGAGGGAACACCAACAAGCTGTCTAGATTTGTCAGCTTTCATTTTTCACATAATTGAAACTGACAAATTACCTTACGGAATTTATAACTTTTCAGCAAAAGGAAGTACAACATGGTTTAGGTTTGCAAAAGAAATTGTTAGAAATTTAGATGCAGAAAAACTTGATAAAATTTCACCAGTAGAAAGCTTTAAAACACTTGCCAAACGACCTAAATATAGCGTGTTGAGTCTTAATAAAACTAAACGTTATTTTGAAGAGCTTAGCACATGGCAAAAAAGTGTTCGTATAATGGTTAAAAAAATATAAATAATTGAAAGAACAAAATGTTAAAAAGGAATTTTATTCATATCAGGTTTACACCACTTATAAGTTCAAAAATCAATAAAAGTAATTTTGTATGATTAAGAGACTAGTAGTAATAATTTCATTAACTGGACTAGGACATATTGTAACTTTACTTTCATTAAAGTTTATATCTACACATGTAAGCAGCAAGACGATTGCTTTTATTGGAAATGTTGATTCACTAACTTTAATTTTAATTTCTATAATTGCTTTTGGATTACAACTTTCCGCTACTAGGAACATGGCAATATCAGAAGATTGGAAGAAAGACTACTATTTAACCCAATCTGCGCGTTTAACTCTTTCCTTGTTGTTGTTTTTATTTGGTATATCAGGCTTTTTTTATACCGAAAACTATTTATTCTTTTTATCTCCAATATTGGCCTTAAATGCAGATTTTGCATTATATGGTCGTGGAAAACCAATAGCAGGAGCCTTTGTGGCGTTAGTTAGAATTTTAATACCTTCATTAGCATTAATATTTGGCTCAGTTTATTACCCAGATTTAATAATATTTCTTTTTGTCATAAGTTTAGCTGCTGCATATTTAGTTGCAGGAATTATAGTGACAATGATTCTAGATGTTAGATACTTTGTTAAGCCCAAATTAGGTAGCTTAGTTGAGTATTATAAAAACATAAATATTGGAGTAGCAACTTTTGCATTTATGTTTTTAGGAATAGGGATTGTAAATGTTGCCTCTTATATTTATAACGATGAGACCATGGCAATCATCTACATAGCTTTAAAATTATATATGATTTTCAAAGGAGTGAGAAGATTAGTTGTACAATCTTTTTTTAAAGAACTTCAAGAACTTTCCGTTTCTATCAAAGTAGATTATTTTGCTATAATTGCAGGAATATTATTTTTTGCTGTAATAGTGTTTTATCCCAAAGTATTAATACCAATGCTATTTGATAAAAAATTCATTGATTATAGATTAGTTTTTACGGTATTGGGCGCTGCGGGATTTATATCTTCATTTACAACAAGCTCAGGCACAAGACTATTACTCAGGAAAGACGATAAACAATACAGTGTTAATATAATTATTGCTGCAAGTGTTGTTATAATATCAAGCATAACATTGTGGTTTATAATAGGTAATTACCCTGTGTTAATTGCTTTTTCTGTATTACTAGGAGAAATAACTGTTTCAGTTTTAAATGCAATTTCTTTAAAGGAAAAAAAATATTTAAAAGATAGACTATCAGTGTCATATGCTGTTATACTATTTGGAATATTGTTTTTTGTTTTTAGTTTTGTTTTTGGGCAGACCCTATTCTCATTATTAGGATGTTTGTTAAGTTTTGGTGTCTTAACACTTATTTATACTAAAAAAATGGAATTACTATGAAGTCGAAACATTGTGTTCTATTTTCAACTCAATGGAGTTCAGATAATATAATCATTGAGATACAAAAAGGTCTTTTTATGTCTTTTTATATTAAACTATTTTTTAAACAATGGACCTCTATAAAACCAAAAATGTCTAAAAATAAAGTTGTTGTAAATTTCAATGAAGACTTAACCAGTCACATATTAAAAACACCACTTTTTGAGTATAATAGGAAGAAAAACAACAATGTTATTACCACATCAATATTTAAACTAAATCTTCCTAGGGCAATTATTAGAAGTTTCTATAAATTTATAAATAAAAAAGCAAGCGTAGTTGGGGTTTCAGAATTATACATGTCAATTATAAGGACAGCTATCATCGAACCCATTGAATATATAAATTACAAGAATGGTTGGAGGCTTATCCATGCTTCTGTATTTAAGATTAACGACAAAACTTTCGTAGTTTCAGCAGGAAGTAAAGTAGGGAAATCAACATTAGTTTCTAGAATGACTAGTGAAGCTAATTGTGACATAATATCAGATAATTATTGTTTTATTAAAGACAATAAGGTTAGATCAATTGAAGAGCCGATGCGAGCAGGCAAAGCATCTAGGAGTAGGATAAGTTTTTATGGAAGAACAATAAATGGGTATCCAAATATTTTTGAAGGAGAGATTGATTATTTTATTTTAATGCAACGTGGAAATAAAAACCAATTAACAAATCTAAACTTCAAAGACTTAAATTTGTCCATAAACCAGACCAACACTATGGAAAAAGAAGGAGTGTTTTACCTTAGCGAAAATGATTCAATTAGCATTAAGAATTATGATTTAGAATTTGGGGGTGATTATATTCTAAAAAAATTAGAAGTTGAAGAGGGTCTAGATAACATTGAAACTTCAATTAATTTGATTAAAAACATTTAAATGAGCAACTATCAATTTTCACTTGCAAATAGAGTGAATGTAAATATTAAAGGATTATTATCTAAGTCCTGTTTAAATTTTATAAAACTCATATACGAGAACTTTGACAAGCCCTTAGAAGACCCTAAGTCAGTTTTAAATGTTACAATTACTGATAGCATACCCAATATAGAAAATGTCACCTCATTAGGTAAGGATTGTGTTGCTAACGATAAAACTGTAGTGTTTAACACCGGACACTTTATTGTTAGAACTGAGAAAGGCTTTGATATAGGAGTGCCAACAAAAGTTAAGAGAGGCAGAATACCTTTTAAACGAATTACTCCTGGTAGACACATTACAGATGAATTGATAGAACCTTTTATGCAAATTTTATTATTAGAGTCTAATGCGACTTTCGTACACGCGTCTAGTGTTTTAGACAATGGCAAAGTAGATGTAATAATGGGTTGGCGTGGTACCGGAAAGACAAATGCTATTCTTAAAGAATTAAACACAAAAGAAATATGGTCCGACGATTTATCCGTTGTTGACACGGAAGGTTTTGTTTATCCGTATCTTAGACCAATTAGACTATATTCTTATAATTTACCGTTAATTGATAAAAACTATAGAGCTAAACACAATCTAGATATTAAAAAATTTATAACACCACCATGGCAACCTGTGCATTATTTACCACTTAAAAATAAAAACACCATAAACAAAGCTAAGCTCAATAAATTGTATTATTTAAATCGGCCAAATGGATTTAATTTACCAAAAGATGCTGAGGAGATTATGAATTTTGAACAATTATTTTTTGATCATTATAAAATAATAATGAAGCACTTAGGGATTTTAGAAGAAGGTAATTCAATTGAAAGTGTATTAAATTCGGCAATGAACCAGACTAATTATTAAATAAACGAAATATAGAATTTAAAAATATTGATTTTGATAAAGGTTAGTGTAAATATATGCGATATAATAAAATAAAACTATATAAGATTTTCTTCTTTGTATTTCTTTTTGGTGTATCCATTGGAAATGTAATTCTACAGTTTTCTTCAATAGTTCTTCTAGGTTTTACGGGGCTATTTTTTATAAAAAGCAACAAAATATTCTTCCCAATTAAGGATGTGTTTTACACTTTAATGATTTTTATTTCGTTCATTCAGATTTCGTTTTTTTTTAACAATGATTATTCCTTAAACTATGTAATAAATTCTATTACAGCAACTTTTTTATGGGTACTCATGCTTGTGTGCTCAGTAGTTGTGGCTAGACTACTTAAAACTTTATCTCAAAATGATGTAGAGCAAATATTAATAGGTTTTTTTAAAATAAATATACTTTTTATAATTATTCAATATATAAACCTATCAATTGAGCACTTCTCTCTAATTCCATTTCTATCATCGATGGGAGCAGGTGATTTTATAAAGGGTATTTTTACAAATTCTTCGGTTAATATGATAATTCTATCATTTTATTCGATTTATTTTTTCTATACAAAGAACATTAAATTTGCAATAGTTGCATTATTATGTATAAGTTTAACTACCTACATGAGTGGAATAGTTTTATTCTTAGGTACAATATTAATATTTGCATTTTTTTATCTTCCAATTAAATTCAAATTAAGGATTCTTGCAGGTGTATTTGCTGGCTTTTTATTGTTCACTATCATTAGTCCTAAAAACATAGAATATGTTAAAACAAATCTCACAAAAAAACTTTTCGCAAAAAGAGATCAGGCAAGAAAAATAGTTTCTTTTGAGCAGACCATGGAGCACGCCCTTTTAGACACGCCAAATTTTCTATTTGGAGCAGGTGCTGGGAAATTTTCTTCTAGAACAGCTTTTATGACCGCTGGAGAGTATGTGAGCTGGTATCCTGAAAGTTTAGTATATGCATCAGACGAATTTTATAGTAATCACTTTCAGTTGTGGAATGAGAAAATTTTAAGTAGACCTTATAAAGACGGTACTGCCAATCAACCCTTTTCATTTTACAATAAGATAATTGGCGAATATGGATTGATAGGGATAGTTCTTTTTATCTTATTCTATCTATACTACCCAATAAAAAGTTATAAACACCTTACATATGGTAGGCTTGTTTTATTTCTATTACTTGCATACTTTATTCTGGATTATTGGTTTGAATATTTTACGGTAATTATATTCTTTGAAATATTTATGTACTCAGACATTTTAAGATATAAAAATGAAGAAGCATAATATAGAAAGTTTAAGATTTTACACTTTTGCATTAGTTGCATTTACATTGCCACTTCCAATGTTAGCAAATAATATTGCTATTTTTTTAATGCTTTTTGTTTTCGCATTAAGTATCATTGATAAGAAAATTCAATTCAAAATAAATAGACTAAATTACTTTTTGATACTAATCTTCTTTTTTAGCACAATTAGTATAATCTATTCTTGTGACACAAGCTCTGGCTTTAAAGTTCTAGAGAAATATCTAGTGTTTCTAATATTTCCTATATCTATTCAATTATCGGGTATTGGTGAAAAAAGAATCCAGATAATTAAGTATGCTTTTGTACTTTCTGTTGTACTGGTATTTTTCTATGCATTGCTTTTAGCGGGTTATTATTCTATCCAAACCGGAACAACAAGCGTTTTTAATCCTGAAAATTTAGTGTTAGAAAATCGATTTACTTATCACAGACTAATGGAAAACGCCAATATAAGCGCGACGGTTTTTGCATTATATTTGACACTATCTATAGTTATACTTTTCGAAACTTTTATTATTAAAAAATCTCATTCCAAACATCGTTTAAAGGCTATTCTTTTAATTGGATTTTTGGGATTAATTATAGCTTTGATGAACTCTTTTACGGCCTATATGGCTTTAGGGGTAATATCGATATCAACAGCATATTATTTAAAAATTAAACTTAAGTACTACCTATTTTTTTTAATTCCCATACTGTTATCCATAACCTTTTTTAGCATCAAAACAAAAGGAATTGATAAAGATATTTTCAAATATAACTTAACAGATGATATACATAATACAAATTGGAATTCTTTAAATGTTAGACTGGCTAAATGGGAGTGTACGTTAAATGTTATCAAAGAAACATTCCCTTTCGGAATAGGTGTTGGTTGTGCGCAGAAAACATTAAACAAAAAATACAAAGAGATGGGGTTTCAAGTTGGGTATGACAAGAAATTTTCAACTCATAATCAATTTTTGCATTACCTCTTAGAAAGTGGTATTATAACACTTTTATTATTTATTACATTATTAGTGTATGGATTATATTATAGTATTAAAAAGAAGAATTATTATTTATATACTATTCTGATTCTATTATCTATTTCAAGCTTAACGGATAATTTTTTAATTGTTAATAAAGGCATAGTGTTTTTTGCTTTTTTTATTTGCTTAGCCTCAAAAGATTAATTTTTTATAAGAATGAAAGAAAAACCTAAAATTTTAGTCTTAGCGCAATTACCTCCACCTGTCCATGGCGTGTCTGTAATTAATAAAAATATTATAGACAGCTCTTTAATAAATTCTGAATTTGACCTAGTTATTGTGCCATTGAGTTTTGTAAAAAAAATCAAGGAAATTGGTAGGCCAAGTTTAGCAAAAGTTTGGTCCTTAATAGCAACATTCATTAAGCTTTTTAAAGTTCTGATATCAAAAAAAATAGATTTAGTTTATTTCACTATTTCTCCTACAGGATATGCTTTTTATAGAGACATTTTTTTTGTTTTGTTACTAAAACTTTTTAAAAAGAAAATTGTATATCATTTACATGGAAAAGGAATTAAGGAAAATTCAGAAAAGTCAAAAGTTAATAAGTTTTTTTATGAATGGGTTTTTAAAAACACTAAAGTTATCATATTGTCGGACTTATTGAATTACGACATTGAGGGGATATACAAATCAGAATCATATATTTTGAATAATGGTATTGAGAATGTGAAATTTGAAAAACAAGTCATCCCTGAAATAATAACATTTGTTTTTTTATCCAATTTAATGGAGTCTAAGGGTATAAAAATTTTCTTAGAAGCAATTAAAATCACATTTGAAAAGAAGTATAATTTTAAAGTAAAAATAATTGGAAATATTAGCCAAGACCTCTCATTAGATGACTTAAATGTTTTCGTAAAAGAGAATAATCTTATAGATACGGTAGAAATATTAGGGCCACAATACGGAAAAGACAAGTATAATCAATTAGCTCAATCTGATGTATTTGTTTTCCCCACTTTAAATGATTGTTTTCCATTATCAATTATCGAAGCTATGCAAATGTGGCTTCCGGTAATCTCGACTTCAGTTGGCGCTATACCAGAAATAATAGAGCGCGAGGTAAATGGTCAGATAGTTCCACTTAATAGTGGAAAAGATGTCAGTGATGAAATGATTAATTATATTGAAAACACCGATTTAATTAAAGAACATGGATTTAATAATTACACTAAATTCAATCAAAAATATACTCAAGAAAAATTTGAAGAAAATTTCATTAAAGTGATAAACCAGATCTTTAAGGATTTCAATTAATATATTATAAGCAAATTAGTCGATAATTTATGTGCGGAATTGCAGGGTTTATAGGATTTAATAATTTACAAGAATTAGCAATCAATGCTAATAAAGTACAACGGCATAGAGGGCCTGACTCTCAAGACTTTTGGTGCGATGAGTATATTTCACTGGCACATCAACGTCTGTCAATAATCGATTTAAACGAAAGAGCTAATCAGCCACTGCACAAAGGTGAATATGTTATTATATATAATGGGGAACTATATAATTATAAAATTTTAAAACAATATTTAACTAATACGTACAATTCAAAATTCTCAACAGAATCTGATACGGAAGTAGTCTTGGATTATTTTATTAATGAAAAAGAAAAGTGTCTTGACAAATTTGAAGGGATGTTTTCTTTTGCTATTTATAATAAGGCGACTAAAGAATCTTTCATAGCAAGAGATCATTTTGGGATTAAGCCTTTATTTTATACTCTAATAAATGAAAACATCTGTTTTTCTTCTGAACTAAAAACATTAACTAAAGTAGAGGGATTTAGTAAAACCATCAATAAAAGGGTGTTAATTTCTGCATTAAATTACTTGTGGGTTCCAGGCAATGAATCAATTTTCAAAGGCACGTACAAGCTTCCTCCGGCACATTACATGACAATTTCATCTGATAAGAAAGTTAAGATAAATAAATATTGGGAGTTGTCGGGAGAAGTAAACAATACGATAACCGAAAAAGAAGCAGCAGTAAAATTAGAAAATGTATTAGAAAAAAGTGTTCAACGACACATGATTTCTGACGTACCTGTAAGTTCATTTCTAAGTGGCGGGGTAGACTCCTCACTCATCTCGGTTATCGCTTCAAAACATATAAATAAACTATCTACATATACAATTACAACATCATCTAAAGATAAAAAAGTTGAGCAAATGCCCGATGATCAAAAATACGCCAGGATATTGGCTCAACAATATAAATTTGATTATGATGAGATAGAATTATCTCCAGATATTGTAAAAATATTACCCGAAATAGTAAAAACGTTAGATGAACCAATTGGTGATCCGGCAGCCATAAATACGTATCTTATTTGCAAAAGAGCAAGAGACAAGGGTGTGAAAGTACTATTATCAGGAATGGGTGCAGACGAAATCTTTTTTGGATATCAAAGGCATAGGGCACTAATGTATGCTAGAAAATACGGTAAATTGCCGGGACCATTGAAATATTTAACTAAAAAAATTATAAATATTTTACCTGTAAAAATTGGGGGGAAAGGAATAATAATAACGAGGTGGGCTAAGCGGTTTTTAAATTTTGCATCACTACCAGTAGATGAAGCATACATGAGGAGCTATTCTTATTATAATAAAAATAGCTTGAAAAATTTATTAAAAGATGTTGATAAAAGTGATATTGACTTTATTTTTAAATACCATGAAAAAAAGTTTAATGAAAAATTTAAAGGTGATATAATTAATCAGGTATGTAATACGGATATACAGATGTTTATGAATGGATTAAACCTAACCTACACTGACAGGGCTTCAATGGCCGCTTCAGTTGAGGTAAGAGTCCCTTTTATAGATAAAAAAGTAATCGAGTTTGCGATGTCAATTCCGGGTAAATTTAAATTCAAAAATAATCAAACTAAATATGTTTTAAAGAAGTCCGCCGAAAAGTTTCTAAACAAAGATATAATCTATAGAAAGAAAGCCTCGTTTGGCGCGCCAATTCGATCATGGATTTCTAACGAACTAAAACCAATGGTGGATGATTTATTGTCTAAAGAAAGAATAGACAATAGGGCCATTTTTAATTACGACTTTGTATCGAACCTTATAGAAAGAGATAGATTAGGAAAAGAGGATAATGCATACCAAATTTATCAATTATTAACTATTGAATTGTGGATGCAGGCATATATAGATTGAAATAGTTTAAAAATTCGATATCCAATATGAAATAATTAAATCATTCAATGAACAAAGCTATAATCAAAACGCAATATAGACTGTATGTATTCCTATTAGTAATTGTCTTTATAGGAGATATATTAAGGCGCATTGCAATGCATTTTGATTATAGTTTTATTAGATATACAACCCTATCTAAAACTGTTTTTGTCTTGGTTTCTTTTTTATGTTTAATTTTCTTATTCCGAAAAATCACTTTCAAAAACAATTTAAAAGTTAACATAATTAAATTAATGCTATCCTTATCGTTAATTTATATTCTTGGACACTTTTATTTCACGAACAATAGCTCCATTGCAATTTTGTGTGAAAATTTTATATTCTTAGCAAAGTATTTATTTTTCCCCTATCTATTGATTCTATTCTTAGACTTAAGAAAAGAAGCACTATCAATTCAAAGACTTTTAAAGTTTTTTGAAATTCTTTTTTTTATTAATCTAGGCGCGATAATAATTGGATATATTTTTAGTATTGACATGTTTTTAACTTATGACAGCGGCAAACGCTTTGGTTACAAGGGGATTTATTCAATGTCTGGGCAAACCAGTATTTATTTCATTTTAATGGTGTTATATTATCTACACAAAATAATATTTAAAAAATATAGCCTTATAATTTTTCTCAAACTGATTATAGTTATACTTGGTTCTTTCCTAATAGGTACAAAGCGTATATATCTATTTGTACCAATGCTGATAGTATATTATTTTTTTTTTTTAGGCGGATATAAAAAGAAAATAACATATCAATTAAGTGTTCCAGTTTCTCTTCTTGCTTTTTTATTATTTATAACAATTAAGAAAGATTTACAAAAGACTTTCGATGTATTGTATTCAATATATGAAACCAAAGGACTGCTATCGAGTTTAACGTCATATAGAAGTGACTTGTTTACTAGAATATACTCGACTACCATTGTAAATGATTGGACTTTCTGGAATTTTTTGTTTGGTGGATTAAACTTTAGTGAACAAAGAACCGAGATGGGTTTTGTTGACTTGTTTTTGTTTTTTGGTGTTATAGGTTTTTTGATATACCTCTATTTTTATAAAGTTCTTTTTCAGTTCAAATTTTCTCATAGTTTTTATTGGTTCTTTATTTTTTCATTATTTGCTATAGTTTTTTTAGCAGATGCATTTATTTTGGAAGCAAATACTCCAATTTTGTTCTTATTATTGTGTTTTCATTTTTATAATCATGAGCAAGGGCATTCAGTTGATAGTTAAAGAGAGTTTAGAGGCACTAAAAAATTATTGTGAAAATGAAGGATTTAAGGGCTGGGACCCTTATGATGGGCTGAACAGTTGGGTCATTCAAAAAACAGTACTAGGTAAATCTCGTTTATTTCGTTTGGCATGGATACAATTATTTAAAAGAAGCCCTATAAATTTTAGACCTCTATTTGGGGTTAAAAAAGATTTCAATCCCAAGGGACTTGGACTTTTTTTAATCGGTTATTGCAATCTTTATAAAATTGAACAAAAAGATTCTTATCTGGAAAAAATAGATTTTCTTGCTAAAAAAATAATTAGTCTACAAACAAAAGGATATTCTGGGAGTTGTTGGGGCTATAATTTTGATTGGCAAGCACGTGCCTTTTTCCAACCTAAATATACACCTACAGTTGTAGCTACTACATTTATCGTGGATGCATTAATTGAAGCTTATAAAATAACAAAAAACGATGATTATTTAAATGTTGCGATTAGTGCATCTAAATTTGTGCTCAATGATTTAAACAAATCTTATGATGAAGATGGGGATTTTACATTTTCTTACTCACCCATCGATAATACACAAGTTTATAACGCAGGTTTATTAGGGGCTAAACTATTGAGCTTAGTATATACATACACCAAAGATGAAAACCTTATAAACACCGCAAAATCAGTAGTCTCATATGTGCGAAAAAGACAAAACGAAGATGGCTCATGGGCATATGGCACACTGCCATTTCATCAATGGATTGATAATTTTCATACCGGTTACAATTTAGAGTGTATAAAGATTTATCAAGATTTATCCGGTAATAATACATTTGATTCCAATATTAATAAAGGGATGGATTATTATTTAAAGACATTTTTTACTGAAAAAGGAATGTCTAAATATTATAATAATCAGATTTATCCTATTGACGTTCATGCACCAGCTCAACTTATTGTAACTCTATATAAGAATAAGAATTTAAAATTAAATAAAGAGCTTGTTGATAATGTTTTGAATTGGACATTAGATAATATGCAAACAAAAAAAGGTTATTTTATTTATCAAAAGAGGAAAATTATCTCATCTAAAATCCCATATATTCGTTGGGCTCAAGGTTGGATGTTTTATGCTTTAAGCTATTATAATTTAGAAGATGAATAGACTGAGATTTTTAAATACGGAAGTTGATAACTTTTCAATGAATGAAACTCTGCATCTTATTGAGAATGCCATTGATAATAATGATCAAATCCATCATGTTGTTATAAATGCTGGAAAAATAGTATTAATGCAAAAAGATTTGCAATTGCGTGAAAGTGTAAATAAAAGCGACTTAATTAATGCAGATGGCCAAGCAGTTGTTTGGGCTTCAAAAATTTTAAAGAAACCCTTAAAAGAACGCGTTGCGGGAATTGATCTTATGGAAAATTTGGTGAAATTGGCACATAAGAAAGGTTACAAGATTTTCTTTCTGGGAGCTAAAGAATCTGTAGTAAAAACTGTGATAAACAAATATTCTCTCCTTTATTCGCCAAAAATAATTGCTGGATATAGAAATGGTTATTTTAACTCAGAGGAGGAGTCTGACATTGCAGAGGATATAGCTAGTAGTGGAGCTGATATTTTATTTGTGGCAATATCATCACCAACTAAAGAAAACTTTATTTACAGTAATAGACCATTTTTAAAAGGGGTTAATTTTATTATGGGAGTTGGTGGTAGTTTTGATGTTGTAGCAGGTAAGGTAAAACGAGCGCCAAAATGGATGCAAAAGTTGGGTTTTGAGTGGTTCTATCGATTACTACAAGAGCCCAAGCGCATGTGGAAACGGTACTTAATTGGTAATACCAAATTCATTTACTTAGTTATAAGAGAATACTTTTCAAAAAGAAAGGAATAATTACTAAATTATGTTTAAAGACATTATCTTCAAGACTTAGTTTTTTAACAAGTGATTTTTTTCTAGAATTTTTGATTTTAGAATATTATATTCGATTATTGTTAGTTCTTTTGCACATAAATTATAGATTTGAGTTTATTTAAACACGGAAGATATTCAGGATATTTAAGACCTATTTCATACATAATTGATTTAACAATTATAAATGGAACGGCAATATTATATTTACTTAATGGTAAAGATCCCTTAATTTTTTCAGTATTTATTTCTATTGGTTGGGTTTTACTGGCTATTTATTCAAATTTTTACGAAGTATACAGATACTCTAGACCGGTTAATATCCTTGCATTAATTGTTAAGCAATTAGTTTTATTTTTGCTATTTGTTTTTGCTTTTTCTGGATTATATCACGAATTCAAAATATACCCTAGACCAATTGTAAAATACACGATACTTTGCTTTGCCTTTATCTCAATTTTTAAATTTGCAATTTATTATTTGCTTCAAAAGTATAGGGTATCATTTGGTGGTAATTATAGAAAGACAGTAGTTCTGGGGTTAAACAAAAAAACATTAGCCTTAGAGAACTTTTTCACCAAAAATCCAGAGTATGGTTATTTACATAAGAAAACTTTTAATTTTAAAAGCAAAAGCGAATCAATAGAGAGTTGCTTTCAATATATTCTCAATGAAGGCATTGATGAAATTTACTGTTCTATATCGGAGCTCTCGAATTCTCAAATTGCGGATATTGTGGATTTCGCAGACAATAATCTTAAAATATTAAAGTTTATTCCTGATAGTAAAGAGATTTACTCTAAAAAATTGCGCTATGAGTATTACGATTACATACCTGTTCTTAGGCTTAGAAATATTCCACTAGAAGATTCTGTAAATACAATTTTAAAACGCGGCTTTGATATTATCTTATCCAGCTTTGTAGTTGTATTCGTTTTATCTTGGTTGACTCCTATTATAGCAATATTAATAAAGTTAGAATCTAAAGGCCCTGTATTTTTTAAACAATCTAGAAATGGATTTAATTACAAAGAGTTCGATTGCTATAAATTTAGATCTATGATGCCAAATAAAGATGCACATTTATACCAAGCTACTAGAGGCGATGAACGTGTGACAGGGGTAGGTAAATTTATCAGAAAGACAAGTATAGATGAGCTCCCACAATTCTTCAACGTTCTTTTTGGAGATATGTCAGTTGTGGGTCCAAGACCACATATGGTAAGTCATACAACCATGTATGCCAAAAAAATCGATAAATTTATGGTAAGACATTTCGTGAAACCAGGCATTACGGGTTTAGCTCAAACAAGTGGGTATAGAGGAGAGGTGGAAACGGATAAGGATATTATAGGAAGAGTCAAATACGACATTTTCTACATAGAAAATTGGTCTCTACTTCTCGATATGAAAATTATCATACAGACGTTTATTAATGCAGTAAAAGGTGACGATAAAGCTTACTAAAGAACTTTTTTGAGCGCTTCTAACTGTTTTTTGAAATCAAACTGAACTATAGCTGTATTTTGGATGGCCGTCTTTAAATCCGCATTTAAATGTTCAGGTGTTATCGTTTTCAAGACCTTATTTAAATGACCATAATCACCTTCTTTTGCAACCCAACCTAATTTATTTTCTTCAATAATACTTTCTCCTTCACCTCCCCCAAAATAAAGCATTGGCAAGCCTAGTTTAGCGTATTCAAATATTTTGGAAGGTACAGAACCATAAATTCTATTTAACAAGGGTATAATAGTAAGATCATAATCCAAGAGGACTTTATGTAATTCATCTCTAGTGACTTTACCATGGAAATAAAGAGGCGCCTTATTCTGAGATGAAATTAACTTTTTTATTGCTTCTTCTTCAGCACCAGAACCGTAAATATGAAATTCAATTGACTCATAATCTAATTCACGACAAAGTCTATGAATACCTTGAGCTACACCTAATAGACCAGCGTAGACTATTTTTATGTTACCATTATGCGATTTCCTTTCAGTAAGTTTAGGGATTTCTATTTCAGGAAAATTTCTATATAAAAATAACTCAGGTTTGTTGGTTATATTTTTAACATGTGCGAGTATCTCATTACTTTGCCCTAAAATGAGATTCGCTTTCTTATAATTAAAAGCCTCAAGTTTTTTAAGAATTTTATAACTAAAATTTTCCTTCAAAGCACCTAATTCAAGCCCTGCGCTTGGCCACAGATCACTTACGTTTAGTATTAGCTTTCTTTTTTTAGATCTTAAAAAACACACACACGTAAATGACACTAAAAGCGGTGGAGACTGCACTATAACTTTATCCGGTATTTTATTCCATATAAAAAACCAAATCAAGCTAAAACTATAAGAAAGCATTGCAAATAAACGAAGAAACTTATTTTTGGAAACCGAGGCGTACAACCACAAACGGTTAATTTTAATACCATTTTCTTCAGTTTTATAGCTAGCTTTTCCCCTATAGTCTTTAAAAATTTTTCCAGTTGGGTAATTGGGTAAAGGAGTTACAACGCTAACGTCGTAATCTTCCTTTAAGCCTTGTGCTAAATGATAGATACGGTTAGAGGCTGCACCAATCTCTGGCGGAAAATAACTCGTTATTATCATTAGTTTTTTCACCAATAGCTTAGTTTATATGTGATGTGAATTGTTTCAACTTGCCAGATTTAGAGCGTTTGAGTTGTTCTACACGATTAAAATTAATGGTTATGTTGGGTTCGAGATATCGGATTACTTCAGCTTTTATGGTTGCTTTTTTAGCTTCAGAAAGCTCAGTTTTACAAACATAACTAATGTTAAAGGTGTCTAAACGAGATTGCTCAACAACAAACTCCGACACATTACCATCATTCTCAATAACACTTTTGGTAATGTAATAAAATGTAAGTCCAGCTGCTTTTTTGCCACTAGGTAAAATCGCAATATCATTAGTTCTTCCTGTTAATTGTTTTAATATAGGCTTTCTAATTGTACCATTTTCAGATAGAGAACCAATATCACCAATATCGTAGCGAATAAAAGGATGTGCTTTGTTGTAGAAAGACGTAATTACAATTCTGCCTTCTTCTCCATTCGGCAAAACATTATTTTGTTCATCTAAAACTTCAACATATAACGTTTCACTGTTAACTTGCCATTCACCTTTGGTATTCTGAAACGCTATTAGATCTAATTCTGAAGCTCCATATTCATTAACTATGGGTACACCAAAACAAGTTTCCATTAGGGTCTTATCATCTTCAAAAAGCATTTCAGAGGTGACTACACAAACTTTTAGACTCGGACAAACCATTGTCAAAACAATGTCTTTTTGTTTTAAATACTTTGCAAATTGAACTATTGGGCTTGTATAGCCATTAATAAATTCGAATTTTGAAGTTTTAAATTTTGCCAAGTTTTTTTCGAACGCACTATCACTCAAATCAAAAACCGAAAACCGAAATCGGTTGCTAAAGTAATCTTTCAATCGCTCTTTGTAATACCCCTTCTTGTCTAGTGGGATTCCATAAAAACGCGCTTGCTTAGACGTATTAAAATCAATGCCATACCAAGAAAACCGATTCATAATTTCTGCCCAAGTCATGGCGTGGCACCATTTGTCTTTAGCAAAAATAAAGGGGTGACCAGAACTGCCAGACGTTTTATTTAAATAGACGTTTTTGATGTTATAACCTTTCGAAAGCCTATCTTCAAGAGGCTGTTGCAAATGACGCTTTGTGATAATCGGCACTGAACCCCAGTCTTCAATAGTTATAGATTTGCCAAAGGTTTTATAAAACGAATTATGTTTTAAGTGATATGAAACAATGTCTTTTTTTTTCTTTTCAATATAAGCTTCAAATTCCGCATCATTTTTTGCCTGAATTTTTGATAAAACAGATTTGGCCTTAGCAATATCAAAGCCATTTAGTTTTAAAGAAAAATCAAATAATCTCAAAGTGTTTTTTTACCCTTAAGGTTTCTGTAAATTAATTGTTTTTTAAGCTCAAAACCAATTATTTTTGCCCAAACAAATTTTAATCATGAATATTTTAGTACTTGGCTCTGGCGGAAGAGAACATACTTTTGCATGGAAATTAGCACAAAGCAAGCGTTGTAAAGCATTATTTGTTGCACCAGGAAACTCTGGAACTGAAGCAATAGCAACAAACTTAAATATTGGTGTTACGGATTTTGAAGTTATAAAAAATTCGGTTATTCAAAATAATATTGATTTAGTTGTTGTTGGTCCCGAGGATCCTTTGGTGCAAGGCATTCATGATTTTTTTCTACAAGACAGCGCCTTAAAAAATGTAGCAGTTATTGGACCACAAAAAGCAGCTGCAGAATTAGAAGGCAGCAAGGAGTTTGCTAAAGAGTTTATGATGCGTCACAACATTCCGACAGCAGCTTATGAGAGTTTCACAAAGCAAAATGTAGAAGAGGGCTATAAATTTTTAGAATCACTAAAACCTCCTTACGTTTTAAAAGCCGACGGTTTAGCAGCAGGGAAAGGAGTTTTAATTCTAAACGATTTAAATGAAGCAAAAGCTGAGCTGAAAAGTATGCTTGTTGATGGCAAATTTGGTGAAGCAAGTACCAAAGTAGTAATTGAAGAATTTTTAGAGGGTATTGAATTAAGCTGTTTTGTCTTAACGGATGGTAAAGACTATAAAATTTTGCCTACCGCAAAAGACTATAAGAGAATTGGAGAAGGTGATACAGGTCTAAATACAGGGGGAATGGGAGCGATTTCACCAGTACCTTTCGCAACAAAAGGATTTTTAGATAGAATAGAAAATGAAATTGTAAAACCAACAGTTGAAGGCTTAAAGAAAGACAACTTACCATACGTTGGCTTCATATTTATTGGTTTAATTAAAGTTGGTGACGATCCTAAAGTGATAGAGTATAACGTTAGAATGGGTGATCCTGAAACTGAAGCAGTTCTACCAAGACTAAAAACGGATTTGGGCGATATTTTTGAAGCTATGGCGACTCAGACATTGTCTGATGTAAACATAGAGATAGACGACAGAGCAACAACAACCATTATGCTAGTTTCTGGTGGTTATCCTGAAGCTTACGAAAAAGGAAAGGAAATTACAGGAATTGAAAGCGTTACAGACTCATTAGTTTTTCACGCTGGCGCAAAAGCGCAAGACGACAAAGTTGTAACGTCTGGCGGAAGAGTCATGGCAGTTACATCCTATGGGAACACTTACCAAGAAGCCGTAAAAAAATCTTATCAAAGTATAGAAAATCTACATTTTGATAAGATGTATTATCGTAAGGATATAGGTTTCGACCTATAATTTGTTATAGGTAAGAGTGCGATGTAACGCTTTTATCCTCTTCGTTATTATCATTGAATTTTTTTAGTTGAAGCATCCAATAGGTAAATGCAACAAAGCCAATAGCCATAAAAATCCACGACATAATGTTGGCACCAAACCAGCTTTCTAACTCTAAAGCTCTTAGTGCATCAAATGGTGCAAATAGACCATCAACAAATAAATCTTGTATTCCATAAAAGAAATCCTTCATATCTTTATAAATTTACAGAGCAAAAATACAAAAAGAGTTAATGATTACAAGCATTTTTAGTAAATCTAAGCCTATAAACTTTATAATAGTTGCGGTTTTTGTCATTTTGCTTTTTGTAATTACAAACTTCACATCACTTTTTAATGATTTTAATAGCACATTAGTAACAGCAGCTAAGCTAGTAATTACGTTATTTTTAATTTTTCTTTTAGACTTTATAGTTGCTAAAAACAACTTAACTCAAAGAAACAGTTATGCTATAATGACTTTTGGATTACTTTTTGGGATGTTTCCTCAGGCTATGAAACATTCAGACCTGTTGTTGTCTAACCTCTTTGTATTTTTTGCATTAAGGCGTTTAATAAGTCTGCACTCTAACCTCCATGTTAAGAAAAAACTATTTGATGCGGGTTTTTGGATTGCCTTAGCAATGCTATTTTATTTTTGGGCTATTTTATTTTTTGCATTGGTCATTGTAGCTTTAATTTACCACTCTCAAAATGAGATAAAAAACACAATAATTCCATTTATTGGCATAGCAACAGTAATTATTCTGCTTTTAGTTTATAACATTATTTTTCAAGACACTTACATTAAACCATCTAATTTTCATCGCTACGCTAGTTTAGATTTTACGGCCTACAATAGCAAATCAAACATATTAAAGCTAACGGTATTATTTACATCCTTGATTTGGACGCTTGTATATTATTTTAGAACCTTACCAGACAAAAATAAAAAACTAAGACCCTCATATTTTTTAATTGCTTGGGCCTCAATCATGGCAATTTTAGTTGCGGTTATTGCACCAGTTAAAAATGGAAGTGAGTTTTTGTTTTTATTCGCTCCTTTTTCAATAATTATGGGAAATTATATCGAAGTGATTTCTGAACGTTGGTTTAAAGAAGTATTTGTAACACTTTTAATTATTACTCCAATAATTAGTTTATTGCTGTAGCTTATTACCAAAAGCCAAATCACCCGCATCACCTAAACCAGGAATAATATAACCCTTATCGTTAAGTGTATCATCTATGGCAGCAATCCAGAGATGTGTATCTGATTGAAAAGCGTTAGCCACATAATCCACACCTTTTTGAGCACCAATAACACTAACTAAATGAATTTCTTTGGGAGTGCCAAAAGGCTTTAAAGCTTCAAATGTAGCTACCATAGATTGCCCAGTTGCTAACATTGGGTCAGCCAGAATCAAAGTTTTACCCTCTATGCTTGGGCAAGCCAAATACTCAACTACAATTTCGAAGCTTTCAGGATTGTGTTTGTGTTGTCTATAAGCAGAGATAAAAGCATTTTCCGCTGCGTCAAAGTAATTAAGTAAACCACTGTGAAGTGGAACACCAGCCCTAAGAATTGAACACAGTACAACATCACTTTTGTGCAAAACAGTATTGGAAATTCCCAATGGAGTTTTGGTTTTATGAGCGTCAAAATGAAGTGATTTGCTTAATTCATAACCCAAGATTTCACCAATACGCTCAATATTGCGTCTAAAGCGCATACTATCTTTTTGAATGACTTTATCTCTAATTTCAGAAATAAAAGTGTTTAAAATTGAAGGAGTTTTAGCCAGGTTGTGAATTTGCATAGAATGGTGTTTTGTTGAGTGGCTAAGTTAATAATTCAAACTATATTTGCATATTATAAATAGATTTCAACATGTTTTCAGAAAAAGCCAATACTATATTCCAAGATGTAATAAAGACTTACAAGGTTTTAAATACAGTAGATCAACCTTTTTCAAACAAGTATGATAAAAATGACGATTTAATCGCACATTTATTGTACAGAAAATCCTGGATAGATACTGTTCAGTGGGCTTACGAGGATATTATCAGAGATCCTAATATCGATCCAATTGCGGCTTTAAAGCTAAAACGTATGATTGATGCCTCCAACCAAGACAGAACAGATACTGTTGAGTTTATTGATAGTTATTTTTTAGATAAATATAAAAGCGTTGAGGTAAAACCAAATGCTAAAATAAATTCTGAAAGTCCGGCTTGGGCAATAGATAGACTTTCAATTTTAGCCTTGAAAATACACCACATGCATATCGAAACTGTGAGGGAAGATGCTAGTGATGCCCACAAGAAGGCATGTCAGAAGAAACTAGATGTTTTATTGGAACAGCGAATAGATTTAAGTACTGCAATTGATGATTTGTTGGAAGATATTTCTAATGGAGATAAGTACATGAAAGTTTATAAGCAAATGAAAATGTACAATGATGATGAGCTTAATCCTGTTTTAAGAGGACAGAAGTAACTCATTAACCTTATGTCAGTCTGAGCTTGTCGAAGACTTTTTAACTAAGCTCGATGCCAAACTCGAAACATATACTAGTCATTAGGTTCTCTGCTATGGGAGACGTGGCAATGACAGTACCTATTATTAGAGCCTTAACAGAACAACATCCTGAAGTTAAAATTACGGTAGTTACGAGAGCTTTCTTCAAACCTTTCTTTTCAGATTTAAAAAACGTTGAAGTGTATTCAGCAGATTTAAAAGGAAAACATAATGGTGTTTCGGGACTTTATAAACTTTCAAAGGAACTAAAAGCTCTACAATTCGATGCTATTGCAGATTTGCACAATGTGCTACGAAGTAAAATTTTAAAATTCTTTTTTATTGGTAAAAAGGTGGTTCAACTCGATAAAGGTAGAACAGAAAAAAGGGCATTGACTTCTGGGAAATTATTTCAGCAGTTAAAAACGACGCATCAGCGTTATAAGGATGTTTTTGAAAACCTAGGTTACTCAGTAGATTTATCTAACCCAAAGTTTCCTAATCCAAAACAGTTAAGCGAAAACTTAAATGAGTTTATATCAAACAAAGAAAAAAGAACGGTCGGAATTGCGCCTTTTGCAGCCCATAAAAGTAAAATGTATCCATTAGAAAAAATGGAGGAAGTGATTTCAAAAGTTTCTAAAGATCATAATATTATTTTATTTGGAGGTGGAGAAAAAGAAGTTGAGGTTTTAAATCGGTTTGAATCAAAATTCAATAATGTATCGTCCGTTGCAGGAAGATTAAAGCTAGAAGAAGAATTAAATCTGATTTCAAATTTAGATGTGATGCTATCTATGGATTCTGGAAATGCGCACATTGCAGCAATGTTAGGTATAAAAGTGATTACAATTTGGGGAGTAACACATCCTTTCGCTGGTTTTGCGCCATTTAACCAACCTAGCCATTATGCATTATTGGCGGACAGAGAACAATACACATTAATACCAACTTCGGTTTATGGGAATAAATTCCCTGAAGGTTATGAAAATGCCGCAGGAAGCGTTTCAGTAGATACTATAATTAGCAAAGTAAAAGCACTTCTAGAAATCTAAACTAAACATCATCATAATCTACAATCAAACTATCTGAAGTAGGATGCGCTTGGCAAGTTAAAATTAATCCTTCAGCAACTTCACCATCAGTAAGAATGTTATTCTGTCGCATTTTAGCCTCGCCTTCTGTTAATCTGGCGATACAACTACTGCAAATACCACCTTGGCAAGAATAAGGCGCATCAATATCTTGTTTTAGTGCCGCTTCAAGAATAGTTTTTTCCTTAGACATTTCAAACTCAAATTCTTCGTCATCAACAAGCACTTTAATTTTTGAATTTCCTGATAACTTTTCTGTATTAGAGTCAGATTCTGTTTCCACAGGAACAGTAAATAATTCAAATAAAATCGCTTTCTCTTTTACACCATTTTCAATCAAAACCTCTTTTACGGTATGAATCATTTGTTCTGGTCCACAGAGATAAAAGTTTTCAATGGTAACACCCTTGTACTTATTTTTCATAATAAGATTAACCGTACTTTTTTCAATACGTCCAAATAAAGCACCTTCTTCGTTTAACTGACTATAAATAAAATGCACATGAAAACGATTACCATAATGTGCTTGTAATTCTACAAGCTCTTTAAAAAACATGGTGTTTTCCGAAGATTTATTTCCATAAATTAACACAAAATTACTGAAGGGCTCGTCCTCCAACAGTGTTTTGGCAATACTTAAAATCGGAGTAATACCACTTCCAGCTGCAAATGCAGCAATAGTTCTTGTTTTAGCATCGTTGGCTTCAAAAACAAAACGACCGTTTGGAATAGAGACATCAATAGCATCTCCGGCTTTAAGTTGAGAATTGGCATAGACAGAAAAAGTTCCGCCCTCTACTGCTTTTACCGCGACTGTTACTTCTCCACTATTTTTAGAGGAACAAATAGAATAATCTCTTCTAACTTCTTCTCCGTTAATAGCGGTCTTAAGCGTTATGTATTGCCCAGCCTTAAAGCTAAAATCTTCTTTTAAGTTTTCAGGAACATCAAATGAAATAGCTATTGATTGTGCAGTTACTTTTTCAACTGACTTTATATTAAGGGTATGAAATTGTGACATTAATGTAATTTTTTTGCAAAAATAAGGAAGCTAGCACTAAAGTTAACTTTGTTTGTAACAAATTAACGATTATGTTTACTAATATGAAAAACTAACCAATAACAACTATGATAAAACACTTCATTAATCTAGAGTGGAAACAGTATTTTCGTTCTTCTTATTGGCAAAAGAGTTTAGGTCTAAATATTCTACTAGTGTTTTTCGCACTATACTTTATTGTCATTTTTTTAGGCCTTGGTTTTGGACTACTTCCTATTCTTAAAAAACTTTTTCCAGAGCAAGACCCTTTTGTAGTCGCAAACGGATTTTTGTTTTTCTGGATCATGGTGGACCTCATGATGCGTTTCTTTTTACAGAAACTGCCAGTAATGAGTGTAAAGCCTTTACTAACATTGCCAATCAAAAGATCTACAGTGGTCAATTATGTTTTAGGAAAATCAGCCCTGTCCTTCTTTAACTTTTTGCCATTATTCGCTATTATCCCTTTTAGCATAATGTTGATTGCCGATGGTTATGCAGCATCACAGATATTAACATGGATGTTCACCATGATTATTATTGTGCTAATCATAAATTTCTTCAACTTTATTATTGAAGCTTTTTCGGCAGAAAAAGAATTGTCTTTTTTACCCTTAATAGTGGTGGTTGGAACTTTATATGGCTTAGATTATTTTAATGTATTACCAATTAAATCAGCTATTGGAGATGCATTATTGGCAATTTCTAATAATCCGATTTTAGTTCTTATTCCATTAGGTGTTTTGGCGTTGTGCTATTGGTATAATTTCAAATTACTAAGGGATAAACTGTTTTTGGATAGCTCTTTAAAATCTAAGGTGACTGAGGTAAAAGCAGCAGATTTATCTTGGACAAGACATTTTGGGGATATTGCGCCTTTTATGCAATTAGATTTAAAGCTAATTTGGAGAAATAAGCGTACAAAATCGTCTGTATTCATTATGGTGATTGGATTGGTGTATGGCTTATTTTTCTACCCTCAACCGATGTATAGAGACATGGTTTGGTTGTTTCCATTTATAGGCATATTTGTAACAGGGATTTTCCTTATTAATTTTGGACAGTTTATTCCAGCTTGGGATAGCGGTTATTACAAGATGTTGATGAGTCAAAATATTAAGTACGAACAGTATTTAAGATCAAAGTTTGTCTTAATGATTCTAAGTGTTGGTATAATGTTCGTTTTAAGTATACCATATGTGTATTTCGGTTGGAAAATTTTAATCGCTCATTTTGCAGCTGCTATATACAACATTGGTGTTAACTCCCATGTGATTCTTTTTGGGGGTTCATTCAACAGAAAAAAGATAGACCTAAACCAAAGAGCTGCATTTAACTATCAAGGTACTGGTGCAGTGCAATGGATTATAGGTTTGCCATTAATGCTTTTACCAATGGGAATTTTTGCAATAATAAATTGGTTATTTGGTTTCGAAACAGGTATTGCAGTGCTTATCTTAATGGGTATAGCAGGTATTGTTCTACATAAAAAACTAATGAAACTAATCACAAAACGTTATTTAGATTCAAAATATAAAATGATTGACGCCTTTAGTCAAGACAGTTAAAAAATCAACAAATGATACATACAAAAGACCTTTCAAAATCATATAACGGAACTACGGTTCTTAATGTAGAAGAATTAAGTATTCCTAAAGGCCAAAGTTTTGGTTTAGTTGGTAACAATGGAGCTGGTAAAACTACCTATTTCAGTTTATTGCTAGATTTAATAAAACCTTCAACAGGAAATATTACTAGTAACAGTATAGTGGTAGATGAAAGTGAAGATTGGAAACCTTTTACATCATCTTTTATAGACGAAAGTTTCTTAATCGGCTATTTAACACCAGAAGAATACTTTTATTTTATTGGAGACTTACGTGGGCAAAATAAAGCAGATGTAGATGCATTAACCTCTAAGTTTGAAGATTTCTTTAATGGCGAAATCATAGGAAAGAAAAAATACCTGAGAGACTTAAGTAAAGGAAATCAAAAGAAAGCTGGTATTGTTGCGGCACTTATTGGCAACCCAGAGGTTATTATTCTAGATGAGCCTTTTGCTAATCTAGACCCAACAACTCAAATTCGCTTAAAACAAATCCTTAAAGATTTGGCAGAAAAACAAGGAGTCACCATTTTGGTGTCTAGTCATGATTTAATGCATGTTACAGATGTGTGTGAGCGTATTGTTGTTTTAGAAAAAGGAAATGTTATTAAGGATTTAGAAACTAATCCAGCAACCTTAAAAGAACTTGAAGCACATTTTGCAAGTAGCACTATGGCTAACCAAGAAGAAGAATAACAACCAATCTATATATATTATCAAAGCTCGTAATTATTTTAGTTACGGGCTTTTTTATGCTTTAACGTATTGTATTACCTCGAAAAACACTGAAATAACATCAAAAATTCAAAAAGATGTTTATTTTTACCACTTAACACACTAAACACCCAACATTTTAGTTATCTATTAACCAAATAGAACCAACGTTGAAGACCTATTACAAAATCATATTACCTCTTTTTTGTGCGGCATTTGTCGCCCAAGGTTGCTCACGAAAAAAAGATAAGTTTCTCAACAGAAGTTTTCACGCCTTGGGTACTAAATATAATGTACTCTATAACGGCAACTTAGCTTTAGAGCGTGGAAAGGAGGGTGTTAACGATGCATTTACAGAGAATTTTTGGGAACTTTTACCTGTTGAACGCATGAAGTTAGAGGAAGATATTTTTCTTCCTGGGCAATCAAAAAACGCAGATTTTGATAGGGCCGAAGAAAAAGCGATTAAAGCCATTCAGGTTCATGGGATGAACATAGAAGGTAAAGAAAAAAACCCGCAGATCGATGAAGCCTATTTACTTTTAGGAAAAGCACGTTATTTCGACCAACGTTTTGTACCAGCTTTGGCAGCTTTCAATAATATTCTCAATAAGTATCCTACTAGTGATAAAATTAATCAGGTTAAAATATGGCGAGAAAAAACGAGTATTCGCTTAGACAATAATGAAGGTGCGATTAAAAAGCTAAAACGCCTCCTTGAAGAAGAAGACCTAGAAGATCAAGATTTAGCAGATGCAAAAGCTGCTTTAGCTCATGCTTATATTAATTTAAAGCACAAGGATAGTGCGTTAATAGAGTTGGCAATTGCCGCAGAACAAACCAAAATTAAAAACGAAAAAGCACGCTATCATTTTATAAGAGGTCAATTGTATAATGAGTTTGGTAAAAAAGACAGTGCTAATATTGAGTTTGATGCTATTATAGATATGCATCGTCAAATTCCAAGAGCTTTTTATATTAATGCACATCTTCAAAAATCTAACAATTTTGACACTGCAGATGGTGACTTAATTGAATTTCAAGAATATCTTACTGAACTAGAAGAAAATAGAGAGAATAGACCTTTTTTAGATAAAATCTATTATAGGATTGCAGAATTTCATCGCAATGAAGCTTCAGATAGTCTTTCGGAAGTGTACTACAACAAATCGCTTCGTAAAATTACTTCGGATAAATACTTAAAATCTCTAAATTATGAGACGCTAGGTAACATGTATTTTGACCGAAATGTTTATAAAACTGCAGGAGCGTATTACGATAGTACAATGACTTCCATGGTTCAGAACTCAAAACCCTATAGAGTTATAAAAAGAAAACGCGAAAATCTTGACGATGTAATTTACTATGAAGGTATTGCTCAAACTAATGATAGTATTTTAAATATTATTAAGCTTCCAAAAGAAGAACAATTGGCCATCTATGCAGAACATGCCGAAAATTTGAGACTGAAAGCTTTAGAAGAACAAAAGCAAAAAGAAGAAGCTTTAGATAAGCAACAAAATCAGGCTACACAAGCTACCAATGTTAACCAAAGAAGCTTAAGTAGTCCAAGCAATCCACCAGGATTAGCTAGAAACCAAAGCACTAAAGACAATAATAGTGGTAATAGCCGTTTCTATTTTTATAATCCTACAACGGTTGCTTATGGCAAAAATGAATTTTTAAAACTTTGGGGTGATCGTAAGCTTCAGGATAATTGGAGACTTTCTGACCAACGGGCTAGTATAGTGACAACTACAACAGATGGAGAGGTAAAAGATTTAGTAGAAGATGAACGTTTTAATCCCGAAACATACTTGGCGTCACTTCCAACAAAGCAAAGTGAAATTGATAGTATTGCAAAAGAAAGAAACTTTGCATATTATCAACTGGGAATTATTTACAAGGAGAAATTTAAAGAGTATCAATTAGCAAAGACTAAGCTCGAAAAACTTTTAGAAAACAATCCTGAAGACCGATTGATTTTACCTTCAAAGTATAATTTATATAGGATTTACATTGAATTGGGATTAAATAGAAAGGCAGAAACGATTAAAAGCGATATCATAAAAAACTATCCAGAATCGCGCTATGCCGAAATTCTATTAAACCCACAATCCGAGTTATCTAAAGACAAAAATAGTCCTGAAGCAATCTATAAAAGATTATACGAGCAATTTAATAACGAAGAATACGCTGAGGTCATTGCGGAGGCAGAAGCTCAAATAAAACGATTAGAAGGGGATGATTTTGTGCCTAAATTCGAAATACTAAAAACTTCAGCCAATGGGAGACTTTTTGGTTTTGAAGCCTACAAGCAAGGCATCGATTACATTGCCTTAACATATCCCAATACAGAAGAAGGTAAAAAAGCACAAGACATTATGCAGGATGCAATTCCTGTATTAGCGAAAAAGGAATTTTTAACAGACGAGAAGGCCCAAAAATTTAATGTGATATATCAGTTTGACAACAATTCTGGTGAAGATATTGACGCCTTCATAAAGATTTTAGATGAAGAGGTAGCAAAAATAAAATATTTCGACCTTTCAACCTCAAAGGATGTTTATGACGAAAACACTACCTTTGTAGTTGTTCATGGCTTAAAAAGTATTGGTGGAGCTAGTGGTTTTGCTCAAATACTTCTGTCAGATGAAAAAGACAAAAGAGGAAGACCAGTAAAACCAAAAATCACAAAAGAGTATTTTGCCATTTCATCACCAAACTATGCTATTATTCAACGACATAAAAACTTAAATGCATATTTAAAACTACAATAAATTAAAACCAAATCAACATGTTTTCTTCAGATAACAAAAAACCAAAACAACAAACAACTATGGAAACAAGTACATCTCAGAATATCATAGCACAAGGCACTAAAATAGTAGGCGATATAGCAAGTCAAGGCCCTTTTAGAATAGACGGAACCGTTGAGGGTAACGTAAAAACATCTGGCAAAATAGTAGTAGGTAAATCCGGATTTATCAAAGGTACATTACAAGGAGAAAATGCTGATTTTGAAGGAAAATTTTCAGGTAAACTAATTTTATCAGGAACATTATCACTTAAATCTACTGCACACATCGAAGGTGAAGTACACATAACTAAATTAGCTGTAGAACCAGGTGCAGCATTTAATGCTACATGTAGTATGAAGGGTACAGTTAAAGCCTTATCTAATGAGCAAGCTAAACCACAACAAGCAGCAGCGCAAACCAGTACAAGACCAGAAAGACAGGCTTAATTCTTATGCACGCTTTTCAGGTATTGCAATTCAAATGTTCGCTATAATTGGTGTGGGGACTTTTATTGGTGTAAAACTCGATGAAAATTACCCTAACAAACACAACCTATACACCTTAGTATTTGCTTTAAGTTCCGTTATAGCTTCAATTGTTTATGTAATAAGACGTATTATTGCAGCCTCAAAAGATGATCAATAAATTAAAATGGAAGATTTTAAAAAGCGGCAAATAGCTTTTCTACTGCAATTAATAGGTGTTAGTATCTTATTGTTCGCGATACATAGTTACCTATTGTATCACTTTGTAAAAGAAACTACATTCTTTCTTCCGATTTGGCAGATTTATACGTTTCATTTCATTATCACTTTACTGTTTTATTCTATTATCAACTATAGGTTTTCGTCTGGCAAAAAAGAAATTTTCAATCTATTCATGATAATGACGTTTCTTAAAATGATTTTAGCGATATTGTTTTTATTACCATTATTGCTCTCAGACTTTGAAAATAAACAGCCAGATGTTTTCAATTTTTTTATTCCATATTTCTTGTATTTGTTTTTTGAAGTTTTTGCCTTAACTAAATTTCTTCAAAAATCTTAAAAACAAATTTTAAAACACCTATAAATCAGCGGTTTTAATCGATAAAAAGCCATTTAAAATTATAGACAAATTATTATTTGTCAATTCATTTAATGTGTGTACATTTGCACCGAATTTAAAGCAAGGTATTTTTAAGCCCGTTAGAATGAGAATAAACACCTTTAAAAACATAATATTATCTGCGTTATTTATAACTACATTTAATATTGGTTTTGCCTCTGAAACTAAAGAAGGAGGAGACGAAAAAGAATTCGACGCAAATGAAATGATTATGCATCACGTTAAGGATGCATATGGTATGCACATCATTACCCTAAACGAAGGTAAAGAAGACGAGCACCACATTAGTATTCCTCTTCCTGTTATACTGTGGACAGACAATGGTTTAACAACTTTTATGTCTTCAGAATTTCATCATGATTATAATGGTAAAGTTATTGTTGAAAAAAATGGAGGTCGCTTCGTAAACGTTCATGAAAAAATCTATCAGTTAAATGATGGCGAATCAATAGTATCATACGATGCAGAGCATCATCCTACGAATGCAAAAATGCCTTTAGACTTTTCTATTACTAGAAATGTTTTCATGATGTGGGTTTCTGTTGCGGTTTTACTATTTATATTCTTTTCTGCCGCACGTAGTTACAGGAAAAGTGAAAATAATGTACCATCAGGACTAGGCAGCTTTGTAGAGCCTTTAGTAGTTTTTGTGCGTGATGAAATTGGGAAACCAATGATTGGTGAGCACAAGTACAAGAAATACATGCCATATCTATTAACTGTATTTTTCTTTATTTGGATCAATAATATTTTTGGCTTGATTCCAATTTTTAATGGAGCCAATCTTAGTGGAAATATCGCATTTACTTTAACTCTGGCGTTTATAACTTTTGTAATTACAACATTTAGTGGAAATAAAAACTATTGGAAGCATATTTTTTGGATGCCAGGAGTACCTGTACCAATGAAAATATTTTTAATGCCAATTGAAATTATTGGAATGTTTACAAAGCCAATTTCCCTGATGATTCGTTTGTTTGCCAATATCACAGCGGGTCACATCATTATTTTGGCACTATACTCATTAATATTCATCTTTAAGACTGAGTTTATGGGATTAGTATCCGTTCCTTTTGCATTATTTATTGGAATTATAGAAATTATTGTAACAGCAATACAAGCATATATATTTACAGTGTTGTCAGCTCTTTATTTTGGTATGGCAACTGAAGAAGCACATCATTAATTAATTTAAATTTTATATTATGACTATTACAGGAATCGCGGCTTTAGGAGCTGGTTTAGCAGCCATTGGAGCTGGTATTGGTATTGGTAAAATCGGTGGATCTGCTATGGAAGCAATGGCACGTCAACCAGAGATGCACGGTAAGATTCAATCTTCTGCATTGATTTTAGCAGCATTCGTTGAAGCGGTAGCTTTATTCGGTGTGGTTGCAGCCATTATCTTAAAGTAATTAAATTAAACACAGAAGTAACGGTTGGTTGCTTCTGTGTTAACTAATTTAAATGGTTATAGAACTAAAATTTATATTTAAACAATATATCAAATGGAATTAATTAAACCAGGTTTTGGATTAGTCTTTTGGACATTAATCACATTTTTAATCTTACTATTTATTCTAAGAAAATTCGCTTGGAAACCAATTTTAGGTGCTGTAAGCGAAAGAGAAGAGGGCATCAAAGATGCTCTAGCTTCAGCTGAAAATGCACGTAAAGAGATGGAAAATCTTACTGCTGATAACGAACGTATTTTACAAGAAGCACGTGCTGAGCGCGAAGCGATGTTAAAAGATGCTCGCGACATGAAGAACAAAATTGTTTCAGACGCCAAAGATGAAGCTCAAGCCCAAGCAAGTAAAATGATAGAGCAAGCGCAATTAGCAATAGAAAGTGAAAAGAAAGCAGCAATGGCAGAATTAAAGAGTCATGTAGCAGGATTATCACTAGATATTGCAGAAAAAGTAGTGCGTGATGAATTATCTAACAAAGACAAGCAATTAAAGTTGGTTGAAGATATGTTAGGTGAAGCAACTTTAAACTAAAATAAATGTCAGGATCAAGAGCAGCAATACGTTATGCAAAAGCAGTTTTAAGCTTAGCAACAGATCAAAAATCTGCGGAGGCTGTAAACAGTGATATGAAATCTATCACTAATGCAATTGCACAGAGTGAAGATTTAAATCAGATGCTTCAAAGTCCTGTAGTAAGATCTTCAGATAAGAAAGCTGTATTAACATCGGTATTTAAAAATGCTAATGTTGCTACAACTAATCTTATTGATACTTTAATCTCTAATAAGAGACTAGCGCTTTTAAATGATGTAGCTGCTAGTTATACAGAGTTATATGATCACATGAGAGGAACTCAAGTTGCAACAGTGACAACAGCAGTGCCTTTAACAGCAGATTTAAAAACTAAAGTATTAGCTAAAGTAAAAGAACTTACTGGTAAGGAAGCAGAAGTAGAAAATATAATAGATGAAAGCATTTTAGGTGGTTTCATTCTTCGAGTAGGTGATATTCAGTATAATGCTAGTATCGCAAATAAGCTCGATAAATTAAAAAGAGAATTTACATTAAATTAAGATAATATCTATCTAATATAAATAAAAGATGGCAGAAGTAAAACCAGCTGAAATATCAGCAATCTTAAAACAACAACTTTCAGGTTTTGAAGCAGGAGCTTCATTAGACGAAGTAGGAACAGTATTAACTGTAGGTGATGGTATTGTACGTGCTTATGGATTGGCTAACGCACAATATGGTGAATTAGTAGAATTCGATGGTGGTGCAGAAGGAATTGTACTTAACCTTGAAGAAGATAACGTAGGTATTGTACTTTTAGGTACTTCAGTAGGAGTAAAAGAAGGGTCTACAGTAAAACGTACGGAACGTATCGCATCTGTAAAAGTAGGTGAAGGTATTGTTGGACGTGTTGTAGATACTTTGGGTAACCCAATTGATGGTAAAGGACCAATTGCTGGCGAAACATACGAAATGCCTTTAGAGCGTAAAGCACCAGGTGTTATATATAGAGAGCCAGTAACTGAGCCAATGCAAACAGGTATTAAGGCAATTGATGCTATGATTCCAGTTGGTAGAGGGCAACGTGAGTTGGTAATTGGTGACCGTCAAACTGGTAAAACAGCTGTTTGTATTGATACTATTATAAACCAAAAAGAATTTTACGATGCAGGTGAGCCTGTATATTGTATATATGTTGCTGTAGGTCAAAAGGCTTCAACTGTAGCTCTAATTGCTAAAACTCTAGAAGAAAAAGGAGCTCTAGCGTATACTACAATAGTAGCTGCAAACGCATCAGATCCCGCTGCAATGCAAGTATATGCACCAATGACTGGAGCATCTATTGGAGAATACTTTAGAGATACTGGTCGTCCAGCCTTAATTGTCTTTGATGATTTATCAAAGCAAGCTGTTGCTTACCGTGAAGTATCTTTATTATTAAGACGTCCTCCGGGACGTGAGGCATATCCTGGTGATGTATTTTATTTACACTCAAGATTATTAGAACGTTCTGCGAAAATCATTAATAATGATGCCATTGCTAAAGAAATGAATGATCTACCAGATTCGCTTAAGCCAATGGTTAAAGGTGGTGGTTCATTAACAGCTTTACCAATTATTGAAACACAAGCAGGTGACGTATCGGCATATATTCCAACGAACGTAATTTCGATTACAGATGGTCAGATATTCTTAGATGGTGATTTATTTAACTCGGGTGTTCGTCCAGCAATTAACGTAGGTATCTCTGTATCTCGTGTTGGTGGTAATGCACAGATTAAATCAATGAAGAAAGTATCTGGAACATTAAAATTAGATCAAGCGCAGTACCGTGAATTAGAAGCGTTTGCTAAGTTTGGTTCAGATTTAGATGCCTCAACTTTAAATGTAATTGAAAAAGGAAAGCGTAATGTTGAAATCTTAAAACAAGCGCAAAATGATCCTTTTAGAGTAGAAGATCAAGTTGCTATTATATACGCAGGTTCTAAGAACTTATTAAGAGACGTTCCTGTTGAGAAAGTAAGAGAATTTCAGCGCGATTATTTAGAGTTCCTTAAAGCGAAGCATAGTGACGTTTTGAGTACTTTAAAAGCAGGTAAATTAACTGATGAGGTAATTGACACATTAACAAATGTAGCTAAAGACCTTACAGGAAAGTATAGAGGATAAAATCTTTGTCATCCTGAACTTGTTTTAGGATCTCAAATAATGTCAAAAAGAGATTATGGCAAACTTAAAAGAAATACGTAACAGAATATCATCAGTATCTTCTACGATGCAGATTACTAGTGCCATGAAAATGGTATCGGCTGCCAAGTTAAAGAAAGCTCAAGATGCTATTACTGCGATGCGTCCTTACTCTAATAAGTTAACAGAATTACTTCAGAGTTTAAGTGCAACATTAGATGCAGATTCTGGTAGTAAGTACGCTGTTCAGAGAGAGGTAAATAATGTTTTAATTGTAGCTATTACTTCTAATAGAGGGTTATGTGGTGCTTTTAACTCTAACATCATTAAACAGACTAATGCTTTAATTAGTGATTATTCAGACAAAAGTGTATCTGTTTTAGCAATTGGTAAAAAAGCTAACGATGCTTTTGCAAAACAAGATAGAGTCATAGCGAACAAAAGTGAAGTTTTCGATGATTTAACTTTTGATAATGTTGCGGAAATAGCAGAGATGCTAATGGAAAAATTTGTTAGTGGTGATTTCGACAAGATTGAATTAGTATACAATAGCTTTAAAAATGCAGCAACTCAAATCGTAATGACGGAGCAATTTTTACCGATTGTTCCTGTTGAGGGAGACGCTGATGTAAATTTAGATTACATTTTTGAACCTTCTAAACAAGAGATTGTTGAGACTTTAATTCCTAAGTCATTAAAAACGCAATTGTTTAAAGGTATTAGAGATTCTTTTGCTTCTGAGCATGGTGCACGTATGACAGCAATGCACAAAGCCACAGATAATGCAACGGAGTTAAGAGATCAGTTGAAATTAACTTATAACAAAGCAAGACAAGCAGCGATTACTAACGAAATCCTAGAGATTGTTGGTGGTGCGGAAGCATTGAATAATTAAGATTTGTCATGCTGAATTTGTTTCAGTATCTTAAAATAGTATAAAACCTAACTTTAAAGAGTTAGGTTTTTTTGTGTTTTCATGTAACATTTTTTTCATTTTGTATCTAAAAGGAAAACAAATAAAAAATAACATTATGAAAACTATCAAATTCAAACTTCTAATCTTAACACTTTTCATTTCCGCTTCGGTAATTTCTCAAAACAAAGCTTTTGAAGTAACAGTAACTGGTAAAGGGAATCCTATTTTTTTATTTCCAGGATTCACTTGTCCTGGTGAAGTTTGGGATGATGTAGTTAATGAACTTTCAAAAACGAATGAATGTCATGTCTTTACATTTGCAGGTTTTGGGGATGTACCAGCAATTGAAAAACCGTGGTTACCAAAGATTAAAAATGAAATAACGGCATATATTTCAGATAAAAATCTTGAGAATATCATTTTAATTGGTCATAGTTTAGGTGGTACTTTGAGTCTATGGTTAGCTGCTGAGGATAATGAAAGCTTTCAACAAATTATAGCTGTTGACGCGCTACCATCAACAGGTGCTTTAATGATTCCTAATTACAATAGCGACATGATTGCCTACGATACACCATACAATAAACAGATGATTAGTATGAGTAGTAAAGATTTTGAAACTATGGCATCGCAAATGGCATCAGGAATGGTTTTAAATGAAGAAAAGAAGCAAGTAATAAAAGATTGGATTATCAATACAGACAGAGAAACTTATGTATATGGTTTTACTGATCTTTTGAAGTTAGATCTACGAGAGGACATTATAAAAATTAAAATTCCCGTGTTGTTGTTGGCGGCTACTAAACCTTATGGGGAAGAAACGGTTAAAATGACTTATAAAGATCAATACAAAAACCTTCAGGATTACCAGATTAAGTATGCCAAGGATTCTGCACATTTTATTATGTACGACCAACCAGAGTGGCTTTTAGAAGCGATTAAAAGCGAATTGGAATAAAAATGAATCAAGAGAATTTCAATATTATTTATTCTGAAAACTATCCAAAAGTCATGCGATTATGTTTGGGCTATGTCAATGGTAACAAAGTACAAGCACAAGATTTAGCTCAGGATGTGTTTATAAAAGTTTGGGATAATCTTAAAAATTTCAGAAAGGAATCAAGCATATCTACTTGGATTTATAGAATTACGGTTAATACATGTTTAATCTATTTAAGAACAAATAAAAAGAGGAAGACAACCAATAATTTACCGCCTGATTTGAAAATCCATATAGATAATGATGTTGAAAATAGAGAATCAAAATTCAAACAACTATATAATTGTATCAATAAACTGAACGATGATAATAAGGCCATCATCTTATTGGAATTAGAGGGACTGCCTCAAAAGGAAATAGCTGAAATTATAGGCATTAATTATGAAACTTTAAGAGTAAGGATATGCCGAATTAAAGACAAATTAACTAAATGTGTGAGCAATGAATAATTTTGAAAACATACAATCAGAATGGCAAAACCAACCTGATATTGAAGGAACAGATAAAGGACTCAAAGAAGTATTTAAAAAAACTAACGAGTTAAAAAACAAACAACAGATTACTAATATAATATTGGGAATAACTATAGCAATTTTAATTGGTTTTTTTCTCTATGTAAAAGCTTATTTGGAAGTTAAAGCAACTTTATCGCTAGGACTGATGATTATGGTATTAATTGCAAGAATTATAATCGAACTTTTGAGCATTAATAATTTAAAAGGCATAAATTATAATCTCGATTTTAAGTCTTTCAAAGAAAGTCTTTTAGGCTATTACAAAAGACGAGTTACGACGCATTATATTTTTACACCTATCATTCTTCTTTTGTATGTTATTGGGTTTTTAATATTGATGCCATATTTTGAGGCAGGCCTGTCAAGTGGTTTTTACACCTACATTCAAGTTTCTGGAGTAATAGTTTTAGTTTTGGGTGTATTTTTGATTTTCAACCAAGCAAAAAAAGAACTTTATATTTTAAAAGAATTAATGTCTGAATAAATAATATTCAGAATTAGGTTAAAATTAATTAAAGAATAAACCATTAAACCTAACTTTAACGAGTTAGGTTTTTTTTGTATTGATATTAAATAATTATGTATTTCATCGATAAAATACACTTTTTAACGATGTTTTTGGTTTTTTTATCTATATTGCTCTTCCAAATCTTAACCTACATTATAATGAAACTATTAAAAAGTGCATGTTATGCCATAGTTTTTGCAGGTATCTTTGCGACTACTTTGCAATGTGCAAGTCCAAAAGAAGTAACCACTACTTTTGAAAAACCAACATCATTTAAAGTTAAATCTGTTTATTTTCAAGAATGGTATGCAGGTATCAAAGTTGGTGGAACTGGTGTTAATGTTTTTGTTCCTGTCGTTAATAAGCGCAGCGATATTACTATTGATAGCGTTTATTTTAAAAACCTTAAAGGCAAACTTGTTGTAAAAGACGACAAGTATTTTGCAATTCTAAAGAATGACTCGCCTTATTACACATTTAGGGGAACACAAAAATCTGATGATTATCCATTTACCTTAAATAATAATGAATGTGCTATAAGATATATCGAAAACGGTGAAACAAAATATCTTAAAGTAGTAAACGTAAGAGAAATGGAAGGGACCTATTACGAAAATGGACCACCATCAATTTATGACAATAAGTCCTCTACAATAGTCGCAACTAATGATGATGATAGCGAATAAAATATTTAATTAAAACTAAAAAAAGTCTTACCAATATCATAAGACTTTTTTATGCACTAATCTGAAGTTGAAAAAAAGAACCTTTTGATATTATTTCAATACTTTTGGGTCAAATCAATAGTTTTAGATTGAGCGGATTCAAATCACTTTTTAAACAGACATTTATATATGGTTTAGCAACTGTGTTGCCTAGAATGTTAAGCTTTTTACTTGTACCATTATATACAAGTGAAGCAGTTCTTGCTAATCCAGCGGAATACGGCAAGGTATCAGTTATATTTTCATATTTCGTATTGTTTAATGTGATTTTAGCCTATGGAATGGAAACAGCATTTTTTCGCTTTTTCAACAAAGAAGAGGACAAAGACAATGTGGTAAGCACATCGACTATTTCGCTGATAATATCATCACTAGGATTCTTTATATTGGCCTTAGTATTTCAAAATCAAATCGCCAACTTTATTAGTATAGATGTAAAATACATCAACTTAGTGATTTGGATATTACTTCTAGACGCCTTAGTCATTATTCCTTTTGCTTGGTTAAGAGCTAACGAAAAACCAATGCGATATGCCATTATTAAGATACTTAATGTTGTTATTAATATTGGTTTAAATCTATTCTTCTTATTGACTCTAAAAGGCTTAGCCCAAAACGGAAATCTGTTTGAAAGCATTTACAAACCTAACTTTGAAATCAGTTATATATTTATCGCTAATCTGGTAGCAAGTGGAGTTACACTTTTAGCAATGCTTTCTTTTTACACTAAGATTAATTATAGGTTTGATAAAAAGCTATGGAAACAAATGATGAAGTATGCCATACCAGTATTAATTGCTGGTATCGCGTTTTCAATCAATGAAACCTTTGACCGCATATTGCTGAAAGAATTATTGCCAGCCGATGTGGCTGAAAATGACATCGGAATGTACTCAGCCTGTTATAAGCTAGCCTTATTTATGACGCTTTTTGCAACGGCTTACCGCTTAGGAATAGAACCTTACTTTTTTAGTCATGCAAAGACTAAAAATCCACAAAAAAACTATGCAAATATCTTAGAATTCTTTGTGGCTTTTGGTTCTATAATATTACTTGCGGTGGTGGTATTTGCAGATATTTTAAAACCATTTATCATAAGAAGTGAAGCCTATTGGGAGGCTATGTGGATTGTACCCATTATACTTTTAGCCAACTTTTGTCTAGGTATTTATCACAACCTTTCCGTTTGGTATAAAATTACAGATAGAACTAAGTTTGGCGCCTATATTTCAGTCGTTGGAGCTATTGTGACACTCGCAATTAATTTCATCTTTATTGAAACTTATTCTTATAAAGCTTCTGCTGTTGCAACGCTTATTGCTTATGCAGTAATGATGCTACTGTCATATTATTTTGGGCGAAAATATTACCCGATTCCATATAACCTTAAAAAAATCGGATTGTACTTATTCATTTCAATTAGTTTATCTGCATTGTCTTTTTATGGATATCGAGAGAATTATGTTGTCGGAATTGCAATGTTAATTGTATTTTTGGGATTAGTTATTGTGTTGGAAAAGAACCAACTAAAACAAGTCTTAAAACGCTAAAAACATGAAAATAAAAATCATAAACAAATCAAGACACGATTTACCACATTACGAAACCATTGCGTCAGCTGGTATGGATTTGCGTGCAAGTTTAACAGAATCCAGAATTTTAAAACCCTTAGAACGCACTGTAGTGGGTACAGGCTTATTTATAGAATTACCAATTGGTACTGAAGCACAAGTAAGACCACGCAGTGGTTTAGCCGCAAAAAAGGGTATTACAGTACTAAATGCACCAGGGACAATAGATGCAGATTACAGAGGTGAAATAGGTGTTATTTTAGTGAATCTTTCTAATGAAGATTTCACCATCAATAATGGGGAACGAATTGCGCAATTAGTAATAGCAAAACACGAACGCGCAGAATGGGAAGTGACAGAAGAATTATCCTCAACAGATAGAGGTGAAGGTGGTTTTGGAAGTACAGGAACTAAATAAAACAATTAAATAAATCAACGAATAAACTTATAGAATGAAAATAATAGTACCAATGGCAGGCAGAGGCTCTCGCCTAAGACCACATAGTTTAACAGTGCCAAAACCATTAATTCCTGTTGCAGGTCAACCGATAGTACATCGTTTGGTGAAAGACATTGCTAAAGTTTTAAAGCAACCGATTGAAGAAATTGCTTTTGTTTTAGGTGATCCAGCTTGGTTCGGAGATGAGGTCGTTGAGAGTTTAACTGAACTGGCAGAAGACTTAGGGGCTAAAGCATCCATTTACAGACAAGACCAACCATTAGGAACTGGTCATGCAATTATGAGTGCTAAACCATCATTATCAGGACCAGCAGTAATTGCCTATGCAGACACCTTGATTAGAGCAGAGTTTGATTTAGACCCAGCAGCAGATAGTGTGATTTGGACAAAACGCGTTGAGAATCCAGAAGCCTATGGTGTGGTTAAGTTAGATGAAAACGAAAAAATTGTTGAGCTTGTTGAAAAGCCAGAAAGCTTTGTAAGTGACCAAGCTGTTATCGGTATCTATTACTTCAAAGACGTAGCTGTTTTAAAAGAGAAGCTTCAAGAAGTACTTGATGAAAACGTAATGAATGGAGGCGAATATCAAATTAATGATGGTATAAAGCGTATGATGGCTGATGGCCGAATTTTTAAAACAGGAACAGTTGACGAATGGATGGACTGCGGAAACAAAGCGGTTACTCTAGAAACTAATGCTAAAATGTTAGGCTTTTTAGCAGCCGATAAGGAAGAACAATTAATTGATGACTCTGTCGTTTTAGATAATTCAACAGTTATAGAACCTTGTTGTATAGGAAAAGGAACGGTATTGAGAAACGCAACCGTTGGGCCTCATGTGTCTATTGGTAAAGATTGTATTATAGAAAATTCAATCGTTAAAAATAGCTTAATTCAGAATCAGACCACTATTAAAAACGCTAAATTAGACGAAGCTATGATTGGTAATCATGTAAAGTATGATGGTGAGTTTACGAAGATTAGTATTGGCGATTATACAGTTTTGGAATAACTTTTGAAAGTATAATTATTATTCAGAGCATAGTGAAGAATCAAAAATGAAATTGAATAAAGAAATAGTAAGATTATTACTGGTACTTTGCATAGTACCAAGCTTTGCTATTGCCCAGGTCGATTTCAATAAACGACCAGATGATGATTTAGGAAATGTAGAAGACGAATTTCAAGAATATTTCTTCGAAGCTTTGAAACAAAAAGGGATTGAAAATTATGATAGAGCAGTTGATGCACTCCATAAGTGTTTAAACCTCAATAGCAAGCTTCCAGTTATTTACTTTGAGCTTGGTAAAAACTATAATAAACTTAAAAACTTTGGTGCTGCAGAAGATAATCTAAAGAAAGCTATTAGTATGCAGCCTGACAATGTTTGGTTTTTGGACGAGCTTTACGATGTTTATTTTCAGCAAGATGATATCAAAAATGCTCTAAAAACTATAAAACAACTAGTAAAATATCATCCAGATTATAAAGAAGACCTAGCGGCACTTTATGTTAGAGAGGAAAAATATAATCAGGCTTTAGAGCTTTTAGATCAGCTAGATGAAGAATTTGGACTTAGCGAATCTAGAGATGCTATGCGAAACGATATTTATAGCATCACAGGCAATGCAGATGATAGAATTGAAAACTTAGAACAACGCATTGCCAATAATCCCAATAACGAGGACAATCATTTGAAGCTTATCTACAGATATAGTCAAACAGGAGATCGAAAAAATGCTTTTAAAGCCGCTAAAAACTTATTAAAAGTTAAGCCAGATTCAAAGTTTGTGCATTTAGCATTGTACAAGTTTTATCTCCAAGATGGTAAAGTAGATGAGGCAATTGGTTCTGTAAAAATAGCATTAACAAGCCCAGAGATTAATTCTGATGCCAAAGCGAAGGTGCTCAAAGATTTTGTTGGTTTTGTAGCTAAAAACCCAGAATACGAATCGGATTTAATAGACATTACTGCCTTAGTTGACGAAAATAAAAATGCACAAACGCATAGTGATTTAGGGCATTATTATCTAAAGGCTGGCGATAAGGCTAAAGCACTTTCAAACTTTAAGGAAGCCTTAAAACAAGACCCTAACGACTTTAAATTAATAAAAGACGTATTGCTACTACAATTAGATATAAAGGATTACAAAGCTGTTGTAAATGATAGTGAACACGCTCTAGAACTGTATCCTGCACAACCAATATTGTATTTAGTTAACGGTGTAGCAAATAACAACTTGAATCAAAATAAAAAAGCAATAGACAATTTAGAAACCGGATTGGACTTTTTAATTGATAATCCGACTATGGAAGCCGATTTTTATTCAGAATTAAGTATTGCCTACAAAGCCCTAAATAATATTAATAAATCTGAAACGTTTGCTAAAAAGGCACAAGCCCTAAAAGCCCAACAATAAATGAACATAACTCAATTGTATAAAAACGCTAAAGTTTCCTTAAGTGCTATTCTTTTGGTTATGGCATTTAGCTGTAAGTCAGCTAAAAGTGTCATAGCATCTGGTGAGACTAGTGATAAACTTTCATCTAAACAGGTTATAAAACAGCATCAAAAAAATGATGCGTCTTTTAAAACGATGAATGCTAGGGTTGCTATTGACTTAATACAAGGAGAAAAAGAACAAGGCCACACCTTTAGCCTTAGAATGGAAAAAGACAAAGTGATTTGGTTAAGTGCTTCGTTCGGTATGGCTCGTATGATGATAACACCAGATAAAGTAAGATTCTATAATAAATTAGATAACGAATATTTTGATGGCGATTACAAATTATTAAGTGATTTTGTTGGTGTTGATCTCGATTATATGAAAGTTCAAAACATCTTGTTAGGTCAGGCTATATATAACTTAAAAGACGAACCACATCAGGTATCTGTAAGTGGTAACTCTTATGCCTTAAGTCCAAAAGATCAGAATGCACTTATAGACTTATTTTATTTAATTAACCCATCACATTTTAAGATGGATCGCTTAGAATTATATCAGCAGTTGAAAAGAAGAATGCTTCAGGTTGATTATTCATCGTACCAAGAAGTTGAGAAACAAATATTACCTAAAAATATAAGAATTGTTGCTGTTGAAGATGCCGATGAGGTTGCTGTCACTATGGAATTTAAATCTGTATCCTTAAATAATGAAGTGCGTTTTCCATTTAACATCCCTTCAGGATATAAAGAAATAGTCATAAAATAATGAATACTAAGCGTTTTTACACTACTCTTATTTTTACTCTAATATTGTCTTGTTTTGCTGTTTCAGCCCAAAGTGATAAACAAAAAAAACTAGAAAAGCAGAGACAGCAGATTATAAAGGAAATGAAGCAGATTAATGCTTTATTATTCACTAAAAAGAAAGAAGAAAAGTCTGCAATTACACTCATTGAAGATCTCAATTATAAAATAAATACTAGAAAAAATCTAATTAGAATAACCAATGAACAAGCCAATCTATTAACTAGAGAGATAAACGCTAATCAGAAAGAAATAACAAGTCTTAGAACCCAACTTCAAGAATTAAAAGATGATTACGCAGCCATGGTTGTAAAATCGTACAAAAGCAAATCAGAACAAAGTAAAGTGATGTTTTTGTTGTCTTCAGATAATTTTCAGCAAGCGTATAAAAGATTGCAGTACATAAAACAATACAGGGCTTATCAAAAAGAACAGGGCGAAGCAATTAAAGCTAAAACCAAAGAACTTCAAGATCGAAATATTCAACTATCTAAGCAAAAGGAGGATAAGAAAAAACTAATTGAAGAAAATAGAGTCGCCAAGCGAGAGCTAGAAGGAGAATTGAAACAGCGTGAAGTCTTAATGGCTTCTATAAAGGCTGATATGGGTAAATTTGCAGCCCAAATCAAAAAGAAAAAACAAGAGGCTGATCGTTTAGATAAAGAGATAGATCGCTTAATTAAAGAAGCAATAGCTGCATCTAATAAAAAAGCAGGAAAAAAATCATCTACAGGAAAATTTGTCCTTACACCTGAAGCTAAAAAGCTAGCTTCTAATTTCGAAGCTAATAAGGGGAAATTGGGTTGGCCAGTGTCACGAGGCGTTATAAAAGCTAGGTTTGGCAAAGGGCGTTCATTAACAGACAGTTCTGTTGAGGTTAATAATTCGGGTATTAAAATAGCCACAGAAAAAGATGCTGAAGTTAAAGCAGTATTTAACGGTGAAGTTTCACAGATTCATTTAATGAAAAGAGGAAATCCAACCATATTAATTAGACATGGAAATTACTTTTCGATCTACCATAATCTTTCAAAGATCTACGTAAAAAAAGGAGATAAGATTACCACAGGTCAAGTAATAGGTGAAGTTTTTACTAATAAAATAAAGGGAGAAACACTCCTTGATTTTAGGATTTATAAAAATGGTAAAAAGTTGAATCCAGAATCTTGGTTATCAAAGAATTGATTAAACTCTAACAATAACATAGCCTTTTCTGGTTTTTCTATAATGATTTCCGTTGAAAAAGTAGTAACGCTTCCCTTTTACACGAACCACCTTATAATTTCTAGGTAATTTTTTTACAACCGTAACTGTTGAGGGTTGAGTAATGACTACACGACTAGCACATGAGTTAAAACTTAATGCGAAAATAAAAACGAAGGCATAAACTAAATATCTCATCATAAATGAATTTGGTTCTACAATAAGACTAAGTGATAAGAAAAAGGTTTAAAAACTACTCAAAAAGCGCTTTGAGCTCAGTAGCATCATTTGGCTTTATTTTCCCTGCTAATAGTAAACTTAACTGTTTACGTCTTAGGGCAGCATCAAAACGTTGTTTTTCTAACTCGGTTTCTGGTACAAGTTCAGGAACTTTTACTGGTCGTCCAGTTTCATCTACAGCAACAAAGGTGTAAATAGCTTCATTAGCTTTAACACGATCACCGGATTCTCTGTCTTCGATCCACACATCCATATATACTTCCATTGAGGAGGTAAACGCTCTCGATACTTTAGCCTCAATCATAACAACACTTCCTAAAGGTACAGACCTATTAAAAGCAACATGATTTACAGAAGCTGTTACTACAATGCGTCGAGAATGACGTCTAGCAGCAATACTTGCAGCTCTATCCATACGCGCCAACAACTCTCCACCAAATAAATTATTGATAGGATTGGTTTCACTAGGTAACACTAAATCAGTAACGATTGTTTTAGACTGTGCTGCGGTTCTTGATTGCATAAATTTTTAAAATTTGTGCAAAGATAAGATGCTTAAAATAAATAAAGGGATAAGTAAGAATTAATCTAGTTTCTTAATCAAAAGCCAAGCATCACGATTGTGGTCGCGACGGATTTTGTATAGTGAGCGTTGTGCTTCTGCTCTGGTTTCAAAACTAGCATAAACTACTTCGTGAAGACCATAACGGTTAGCTCCAATTTTTCTAGCCTTATAACCTTTAGCTCTAAGTTGGTTTACTTTTTTATCAGAATTAGCTTCCACTCTAAATGCACCAGCAACAATATGATAGTTTCCGCTTTGTTTATCTAGAGATAAAGTCGCAGCAGGCAATGGATTGCTAATCACAAAAGTGGCCTCTTGTACTTTAGCGTCTAATTGCTCATTAGCTTGTTCTTGTGCTAATTGATTATGTTTTTCAATGGAATTACTATAATATTTGTTGCCAAAAAATCCGCCTAAGCCTAAAACAATAACAGCCGTAGCTGCATATTTTAACCAGTTATTATTAGAGCGTTTTTCTGGAGTAAATGCAATTGGGGTTTTTTCCTCAATTTTTTCAACTGTCTCTTTATAGATCTCACGAGTAACATTAGATGATGTAAAGTGAGATAGGCCAAAGGAATCTGTTAGGTAATTAACATGTTGAGATGGATTAAATACCATCTTTCCGTCAGTATTTAAAGTCAGTTCACCAATATTTTCAAACTGAATAGTTTCTCCCTCAACTAAATACGACTTTATTGTTTTTACTTTCTTTGAAACCTTATTTGTTGCAATCGCATATGGTATTTTTTCAATCTCAGCGATATAGTTAGCCAATAAGCCATCATTTTTCTGCAACTGCTCGTTAAAAGACAACACCTTTTTGGGTGGATAAAATGTATGAGTGGATTCGTGAATCTTCGCTGAAACACGCTGTGTTAAAAACGCTCCAAAACCAGGAACGGTTACACAATCGTAACGGTATAAAAGGTCGCTAATGTATGTCTCTAACTGCATATGCGAACAAAGTTAAAAATTTTTAATTCCGAACGAAGCTTAACTAAGCTTAGTTATTAACATCAAAAGAATAAATAATTAACATCAGTTTTTTGCTATCAATAGAGGAATGATTTTCTTCAAAAAGCAATATATTCGTGAATTAACGATTTGGTTTTTTAATTTTCTGATTTTCAATGACAGACCAGCAACTTATTTATGCTTTAGCATTACAACACGTGCCAAAAATTGGTGCAACAACAGCTAAAAAATTAATAAATCATTGTGGCTCTTCAGAAGCCGTTTTAAAAGAAAAAAAATCGAAACTGCTTAAAATTGATGGAATAGGAACCATAACCATAGAAGGTCTTTTTGATAAAACACATCTTGAAGAAGCAGAAAATGAATTAAAATTCATCAAAGACAATAATATTCTTGCACATTATTTTACAGAAAACACTTATCCTGAAAAATTAAAACATTGCATCGATGGACCAATTGTATTATTCCAATCCGGAAATATAAATCTTAAGAAACAACATATTATCAGTATCGTTGGAGCTCGTAAGATTACGACAAGTGGAATCGGATTCTGTGAAAAATTAGTTGAATCACTATCACAATTCAATCCAATTATTGTTTCTGGGTTTGCTTACGGAACAGACATTACTGCTCAAAAAGCTGCGGTAAAACATAATTTACAAACCATTGGCTGTTTGGCACATGGACTTAATCAAATTTATCCTAAAGTGCACAAAAAATATGTGGCTGATATCGAAAATCATGGTGGTTTTTACACGGATTTTTGGAGTACTGATCCTTTTGATAGAAACAATTTTCTAAAAAGAAACCGAATTATTGCAGGTCTTAGCGAAGCTACAATCGTTATTGAATCTGCCGAAAAAGGAGGCAGTTTAGTTACTGCAGATATAGCAAATTCATACGACAGAGAAGTATTTGCTGTACCAGGAAGAACAACAGATAGCCAAAGTGTTGGCTGTAATAATTTGATAAAATTTCAGAAAGCACATTTACTGTCTAATCCTTTAGATGTGCCTTACATGCTGAATTGGGAATTAGAATCTGATAAAAAACCAGTAGCACAAAAACAATTGTTTGTAGAATTAGAACCCGATGAAAAAATCATTTATAATTTTTTAAAAGAGAATAATAAAGAGCTGTTGGATGTTATTGCACTACGATGCGAAATGCCAACATATAAAATAGCAGGTATTTTATTGAATATGGAACTGAAGGGAGTTGTGAGACCTTTGCCTGGTAAGTTGTTTGAGGTTATATAATTTTCTAAGTATAATAGTTACATTTACTTTTTTGCAAAGAATAGTGAATACAAGAAATATTTATTTAATAATGAAAAAGTCAATCTTAGTAGCTACGTTCATAGCTTTATTTACAAATATGTTTTGGGCTCAAGATATTTTTAGTGTTGAGTATAATAAAAATAATTCGGTAACGGAAATAGGGAAGATATCAAATAAGCAGAAAGAAGGACTTTATGCATATTTCGATGGAAAAGGTTTTGTAAGAAAGTTTTCTTTTTACAAAGAAGGTGAAAAACAAAAGTTTTCAAAAGTTGTATTGGAAAAAGAATATTATGATAATGAGGTATTAAAGAGTATAGGTGTTTTAAAAGAGAATAAAAAAGAAGGAGTTTGGTTCTTTTTTAGTGTACATGGGTTTATAAACTCTGCTCAAAATTTTTCAAACGGATTATTAGATAATACTAGTTACAGATTTCAGCCAGACGGTGAATTAGCTAGTTATACCAACTATGTGAATGGTAAAATGGATGGCGAGTATAAAGAGTTTCATTATGGTGGAGATCTTCATGTTGAGGCGATTTATAAAGATGATAAGATTATTGATGGAGATTTAATCTATTACCACCCAAACGGTAACATTAAAACATCTTACACCTATTTAAATAATAAAGTAATTGGTAAAAGTAGGACGTATTACCTCTCTGGTCAAATTGAGATTGATGGTCAGTATAATGAAAATGGATATAAAACAGGTGTTTGGAAAGAGTACTATGAAAATGGGGTATTAAAAGAACAATACACTTGTAAAAATGGAGGATTTCACGGTGAGTTTATTAAATATAAAAAAGACGGAAGTATAGATAAGATTTATATCTTCGAAAAGAATAAATTAATAGAGAATAAAACTAACGATGATTAATCTTATGTTTTCTAATACCCAACCTTTTGTCTCACACGCTTCAATACATCATCAGCAACAACTTTAGCCTTAGCTGCACCTTTAGCCAAAGCAGCATCAACTTCTTCAAGATTATTCATATAATAATCATAACGTTCTCTAGGCTCAGAAAAACGCTCTAAAATCAATTCGTATAAAGCTTGTTTAGCATGGCCATAACCGTAATTGCCATTTTCGTAATTAGCTTTCATCTCTGTAATTTGAGCATCAGAAGCTAATAAACTATACAAAGCAAAACAGTTACAAGTTGACCAGTCTTTTGGTTCTTCAAGTGGAGTACTATCAGTTTCGATTGACATTATTTTTTTACGTAGTTGTTTTTCAGGTAAAAAGATATTAATAAAATTCCCTCTACTTTTACTCATTTTTTCACCATCGGTTCCAGGAATAAGCATGGTGTTTTCTTGTAATTTTTCTTCAGGTAATACAAAAGCTTCTCCCATTTTAGTATGAAAACGTGAAGCAACATCGCGCGTAAATTCAATATGCTGCACTTGGTCTTTACCAACTGGAATAATTTCGGCATCATACAATAAAATATCTGCCGCCATAAGCATTGGATACATAAATAACCCTGAATTTACATCATCTAAACGGTCAGCTTTATCTTTAAATCCATGTGCTAATTTTAGGCGTTGGTATGGAAAAAAGCAATCTAAATACCAAGCCAATTCTGTTACTTGAGGAATATCACTTTGCCTGTAAAACACTGTTTTTTCAATATCTAAGCCAAATGCTAACCAAGTTGCAGCAACAGAGTAGGTATTATTTCTTAACTCTTCAGCGTCTTTTATTTGTGTTAAGGTGTGTAAATTTGCAATAAATAGAAATGAGTCGTTTTTAGAATCATTTGCCATTTCTATTGCAGGTAAAATTGCACCTAAAATATTTCCTAGATGTGGTGTTCCTGTACTTTGTATTCCTGTTAGTATTCTTGCCATGTTCACCTCTCACAAAAGTGGGAGTCTCATTAAATTAAACTTAATTTTTAATCGAAGTACAAAGTTAATTTTTTTGATAGAACTATAAGACCGTATTTAATTTAAATACTTAGTTTTGAAAAGATGAAGATTTTTAAATATCCATTCTGGGTTTTATATCGTATTTGGTTTTACATTCTTGTATTAATACCTATTATCGTATTGTTTCCTGTGTTAATTATTTCTATTTCTAGAGAACAATGGTATCCTCTTTTTTTTCGATTGGCTCGCATATGGTCTAAATTTATTTTAATAGGCATGGGGTTTGGCTATAAAATCATAAAGGAGGAAACGCCAGAACCTAAAAAGAGTTACATGTTTGTAGCTAACCATACCTCTATGACAGATATAATGCTAATGTTAGTGGCTTCTAAAAATCCTTTTGTATTTGTAGGTAAAGCTGAATTAGCTAAAATTCCACTATTTGGGTTCTTTTATAAACGTACTTGTATACTGGTAGATCGAAGCAGTGCTAAAAGCAGACAAGCTGTTTTTTTAAGAGCGCAACGACGTTTAAAACAAGGATTAAGTATTTGTATCTTCCCAGAAGGTGGAGTACCAGAAGAACACATTCTTTTAGATGCTTTTAAAGATGGAGCGTTTCGTTTGGCTATAAATCATCAAATCCCTGTGGTGCCAATTACATTTTATGATAACAAAAAGCGATTTTCGTACACGTTTTTTAGCGGAGGACCAGGTAAAATGCGTGCTAAAATCCATAAGTTTTTACAAACTGAAGGATTAGGCACTGAAGATACTAAGTCGCTAAATGAAAACGCAAGAACGGTAATTTGGGATGAATTAAGTAAATCTATAAAAGCAAAAAAGCTACCCTAACCACGAGTAGCTTTTTTAATCATTGCATTCATCATTGCTTAATTGTTGTTGCAATAACCTAACCTAAATTTAACCTAAAACTTAAAACTTAATCCTGTATATACACCAACAAAGAAAGGATTAAAATTACCAGACGTATTATTGAATGTATTTATTTGATACTTGAACGTAGGTTCAAGATTGACATTCCATTGTTTTGACAGGCTATAATCTAAGCCTAATCCCAAATTAGCACTATAACTTGTGCTATTAATATTATTAGCTTCACCAATTAAGGTAGGAGTTCCGTGTAAGTCTGCATAAATCTCATTCTGATTTAAAAAGAAGGTACTAAATCCACCAATGACATTGACACCAAATTTTTTATCAACTATTCTATACTCTAACTCTAATGGGACCTCGATAAAACCAAAACGTTGATCAAGGTTACCTGACTTAATAGGTGATGATGATTCGGGCATCTGCATCAATTTTGCGCTCATAAGAGATGCTATGGGTAAATTATTATTAAAAGTAATATTACCGCCAATAGGAATGTTCGATGTTCTGGAAGCCGCAGTAGATATACTTGGGCCTGTAAAAGCATAAACTTCAGAAGTAGATTGACTAAGATTAACGCGGCTCACACCAGTTCTAACTTTTAGTCTTTTAGTAATTGCATAAGATCCAACAATACCATAGCTCATATTAATATCGCTTGTTTTGGTATTGCTATTAAACTGCTCGCCTATTGAAGACCCTTGTCCTAAAGAACTGTAATAAACAGGCGCCACATTGGGTGCAATGCTCCACCTGTTTTGTTTTTCTTCTTCTTTTTCATCTATAATATTTCCTACAATAGCGTTTTTAATATCTTGTTTATTTATCTCTTCAATAATTGCATTTTCAGACTTTAATTCTTCGTCGTTTTTTGCTTCAGTACCTTTATTCTCATCACCTGATTTATTTGAACTAGCATTATTTGCTACAGCTGTTTTATTCTTTTCAATCGTATTTTTAATGGTAGATTTGAGTTCTTTTTCATTAGCGAGTTGCGCAGCATCGGAATCTTTTGAGCTATTATTAGATGTATTTGCAGCAACCTTAGTGCTATTCTCTTTATTATTAACAGTTGTTAAATCATTACGCTTTTGAGAAGAATTAATCTTTTCTTTTTCTTTAGAATAGTTAGCAACAGCATTTGATTCTTTCTGATACTGATTAGAATTAATTAATTGATTAGAAACATTATCCTTTTTAGGATTATCAGTTGCGTCACCTTCTTTATTAATTAAATTATTGTCAGCTTCTGAATCAACATATTTAATTTTTTCAACCCCATTAGTTTTCTGCAACTCGTCTTGCTCAGAATTTGTTGAAGTTTTTAAATTGTCGTTAGCTTTGTTAGTTTCAATTTTATCTGTATTTACAATAGGTAAATCTTTATTGCTATTATCAACAGAATTAAACATTGAAACGCCAGCAGTCAATAGCAATGCGATTGCAGCTGCAACTCCACCAATTTGCCACCAAAGCGCAATAACTCTACGCTTTTTCTTTTTATTTGGAAGACTTTCATTTATACGATTCCAAACAGCATCGTTAGGTGCTACTTCAAAATCCTTAAACTTTTCTTGAAAAAGTCTGTCTATGTTCTTCTTATCGTTCATTTTTATAAACTCTGCGAATTAAAATTCGCTCTGTAATCTTCTATTTTGTCTTTTAAAATTAATCTTGCTCTAGCAAGATTTGATTTTGAGGTTCCGGTTGAAATATTTATTAATTCACTTATCTCTACATGAGAGTAGCCATCTAATACATACAAATTGAATACTAATCTGTATCGGTCTGGCAATTCTTGAACGATTTTTAATAAAAAATCGATATTCAAATCCTCATCATTAATGTCTACAGAGACATCTTCTATATTTCCTTCGTTTACGATGTCGTAAACTCCAACATCCTCTCTGTAGCGCTGCAATGTTGTATTAATTGCAATACGTTTTAACCAACCTTCAAAAGAACCTTTATTGTTATACTGACCTATTTTACTAAATACAGTTATAAATGTATCGTGCAGATTATCTTCTGCTTCCACATAGTTTTTAGAGTACTTAAGACAAAGCGAAAATAATTTACTTGCATATTGCTTGTATAATTGGCCTTGTGCTTGAGCATCTTGTTTAATACAATTTTTAATGAGTCTGTCTAAACTCACATTTTTTTTGGAATTAATTAATAATTATTTCTCATCGTCATTTCCTAAATTTAGTCTGCCGCTACCACTGGAACTTCTACTAAAAAGTATTGATCTAAGCCCTCATCGTTTTCTCCTTGATAAAATTTAAACAGATATGTTTCTGTACCAGAGACTATAAAATCAAAACTTACCGTGACTTGTTGTGGATCGTCAAGACAACCAGGTCTTTCATTAGCAGACTGCACTGTATTTACTACAGCGATAGTTCTTTCGTTTCCATTAATTTCATATATAAAATCATAGAAATCGTAACAGAGACTCGGTCTTGTGTAAGTTATAGCAATCTCATATGTTTCACCATGGATAAATTGTTCAGGGACTACCACACTATCAACTAGTAAGACTTCTGTCAATAGAACAGGATTATCATTATCAAGACTACATGACGTAAGCATTGAGATAAAAACGACGACTAAAAGAGCGTACTTTTTCATGTAATTATAATCAATTTCACCCTGTAGATGCAAAAATCACAAAAGGGTTGCGTGTAAAAATGAAAAAATCCTGATTTTTTTTCAGGATTTTTACTTTTTCTACTTAGAACTGTTAATTAAAGCTCTTACTTTTTCCTCTAATTCATCCATTAAATCAGGATTTTCTTTTATTAAAGCCTTTACAGCATCTCGTCCTTGACCAAGCTTGGTATCTTCATAACTAAACCAAGAACCACTCTTTTTTACAATGTCGTGCTCTACAGCTAAATCTAATACTTCACCAACTTTAGAGATACCTTCACCATACATTATATCAAATTCTGCAAGCTTAAAAGGAGGTGCTACCTTATTTTTAACCACTTTTACTCTAGTTTTATTACCCATTACAGTACTATCACTATTCTTTATTTGTGTTGATCGTCTAATATCTAAACGCACAGAAGCATAAAATTTAAGGGCATTACCACCAGTTGTGGTTTCAGGATTTCCGAACATTACACCGATTTTTTCACGTAATTGATTAATAAAAATTACAGTACAATTTGTTTTACTTATTGAAGCCGTTAGTTTTCTTAAAGCTTGAGACATTAAACGTGCATGCAATCCCATTTTAGAGTCTCCCATTTCACCCTCAATTTCACTTTTAGGTGTTAATGCAGCCACGGAGTCAATAACAACAATATCAATAGCACCAGATCTAATTAAGTTGTCTGCAATTTCTAGTGCTTGTTCACCATTATCGGGTTGAGAAATAATTAAATTATCTATATCTACACCTAAGTTTTCAGCATAAAAACGATCAAAAGCATGTTCTGCATCAATAAAAGCGGCAATACCTCCAGCTTTTTGTGCTTCTGCTATAGCATGCAGTGTTAACGTTGTTTTACCAGAAGATTCCGGACCATATATTTCAATTACTCTACCTCTTGGATATCCACCCACACCTAATGCAATATCTAAACCTAAAGAACCAGATGAAATAGCATCGACATCTACAATAGCCTGATCGCTCATTTTCATTACAGTCCCTTTTCCATAAGCTTTATCTAGTTTATCTAATGTTAATTTTAAAGCTTTTAATTTCGCGTCTTTTTCACTACTCATTTCTTCTGTTTTTTTCTTAGTTATGTGCATCAAAAATACCACTTATTTTAATTTTTCTGTATTTAATATTGCACCAATTTTATTCTTTCTTTCAACAATCCTCTACTCAATATAATACTTGATATCCATGGCTCAAAAGTGAGTCTTAAATTAAATTTCTTACATTTATTTAAAATTGCAAGCCTATGAAAAAAGTGAACTCATACATATTGACGTTATTATTTCTTTTCTTGTTTTCCTTAAATTTCACATCTTGTTCTAATGATATAGAATTAGAAGATCTGTATGATGAATTAGACAATGTTGATCCGGAAAACATAGCATTAATGCTAGATGATTTATATTCAAAAATGTATAGTACAAGCTCTGGAGGTTCGACTAGAATAGACGATTTTGGCCAAAAAGGCTATGACATTTATTCAGATGTATTAACTGGTGATATGGCTGTAAATTATACTACATACGGGTGGTATAAATCTATAACTTCTTTTGAGAGCACAATGGATTCATCTCACGAGTCTAATACTATAGTATGGTTTTATTATTATAATATTATTGAGACTGCAAATACTGTAATTGGAGAATTGGGTGGTAGCAACTCAAACCCTGCAGATGAGATGTTTCGTCATTATCTTGGCCAAGCTTTAGCATTAAGAAGTTATGCCTATTTTTATCTATCCCAATTCATGTCCAATGATTATAATCCTTCATCAGAAATACTACCGCTATATTTAGAAGGATCAGATACATATATACCTAAATCTGCGACACAAGAAGTTTTTCAGCAGATTGAAAATGACTTAAATAGGGCCATTGAATTATTGGATAATTATCAACGACCTTCTAAACTAAATATTAACAAATTCGTTGCCCAGAGTATTTTGGCCTATACGATTGCGGCTCAAAGAGATCAAACTCGCTTTAACGAGGTTGTTTTATTGTGCGATGAAGTAATAGCAACTAGTGGAGCCTCTATAATGAATTCAACCGAAGTTACAAATGGGTTCAATAATGTTCAAACTCCTGGATGGATTTGGGGAGTAAATCTTACCCAAGAAATGGATATAGTATATTCTTGGTGGACCCATATGGACTATTTTACATTTGGTTATTCTTGGGCTGGGGATAATAAAACAATAGATCAAAACTTATATAATTCGATACCAAATGAAGATGTAAGAAAAGAACAGTTTTATTCAGTTGTTGGGGATAACTATTTAGCACCACTTGATAAGTTCTATGATGATGAAAGATTACCGGGAAATGATACAAATACACTAGAAACAGCATATGTGCCAGCAGACTCAGACTATGTGTTTATTCGTATTGCTGAACTTTATATTTTAAAAGCAGAGTCCTTAGCCAAATTAGGTCAAGAGGCGGCAGCAAGAAGCACTTTGTCAGAAGTGTTATCACTCAGATTATCTGACACCTCTTATCTTAATTCACTGTCTGGCAGTAGCTTACAAGATGAAATTTTTCTTCAAACAAGGATAGAATTTTGGGGTGAGGGGAAGACTTATTTAGCACTCAAACGCAACGAGGAAAATACTGGAATTAGAGGTAATAATCACAACTATTTTATTGGTCAAACATTTATTCATTACGATGAACGTTTAACTTTTGAAATTCCACAATCTGTTATTGAGAGCAATCCGTTTATTAACGAGCAAAATTGATTTGGTTTCTCATTAAAGGAATTTTTTCAATTTTATGACGCAACCCTTTTACACTTTTTACATCTACTTAATGAAAAGGAAAAAATTGCTATGTAAATACCCATTAAAATTCTTTTTTTGATCATTTAGAATATAGTGGTATTAAATTTATTCAATTAGTAAAAACATGAGGCATCTCAGCTGCTCTGAGTTTTCTAAGCAGCTGTTAAGCCGATGTGAAGCTAACTTTTCATTAAGTTTTATGTTATTAAGTTAGTAAAAAAGCACTTTAAGAATCTTAAAGTGCTTTTTTTGATGCCTAATCCTTTGTTATTTAAGCACAAACAATACCTTTGTAGCATAATTATTCTTTAACCTTAAAATTAGTATAGCATGCAACTGTACAATAACTTAAGTGCTAAGGAAAGAGCAGCTCTTATAAAAAAAGCTGGTAAAGAACGCTTAACAATCTCTTTCTACAAGTACGCCAAAATTGGTAACACAGAAATTTTTAGAAACCACATGTTTGTAGCTTGGGACCAACAAGAAGTCCTAGGACGAATTTATGTGGCTAAAGAAGGCATTAATGCACAACTCTCTGTCCCTGCGGAAAACTTTGATAACTTTAAAAACCATTTAGACACCATTACTTTTTTAGAAAATGTAAGATTAAACATTGCTATTGAGCATGATAATTTTGCCTTTTTAAAGTTGAAAGTTAAGGTTAGAAATAAAATCGTAGCAGATGGATTAAATGACGATTCATTTGATGTTAGAAATAAAGGCGTTCATGTAAATGCTGAAAAATTTAATGAGCTTATTGAAGATCCTGATACTGTTTTAGTAGATATGCGTAATCATTACGAAAGTGAAATAGGTCATTTTAAAAATGCTATAACGCCAGATGTAGATACATTTAGAGAGTCTTTAGACTTAATTGAAGAAGATTTACGCGAGCATAAAGAAGATAAGAAACTTGTGATGTATTGCACTGGCGGAATTAGATGTGAAAAAGCGAGTGCCTATTATAAACATAAAGGTTTTAAAAACGTATTTCAGCTTGAAGGTGGCATAATTAATTATGTAAGACAAATTGAAGCCGAAGGTTTAGAAAACAAATTTATAGGTAAAAACTTTGTGTTTGACCAAAGGCGCTCAGAGCGTATAAGTGATGATGTTATAGCTAATTGCCATCAATGTGGAGAACCAGCAGATTTGCACACAAATTGTGCTAACGAAGCTTGCCACCTATTGTTTATTCAATGTGAATCCTGTAAAGAAAAAATGGAAAATTGCTGCTCCACAAACTGTATGGAAATAAACCGTTTGCCTTATGAAGAGCAAAAAGCTTTAAGAAAAGGTCAAGGTAATAGCAACGATATTTTCAAAAAAGGTCGTGCAGACCATTTACCATATAAAAAAGATTTACGAAATATTTTTGAAACGCTTAATACTACAGAATAAAGAAAAGGCTCTAATTTAATTAGAGCCTTTTTATTTTACTTCTTTATAAGCTTAATTGTTTTTTTCTGCTGTTGTTCGCCTTCAAGAGTTACAAAATACATTCCATTTGAAAGGTCTGCTAAATTCAATTCCTTAATACCTTCATCTGAATTTTTATTTACTATTAAAATTGTTTTACCGAGTATATCGACTACACTGGCTTTTTTAATTTTAGCTGTAGAATTAACGTTTACAATATCATCAAATGGATTTGGGTATATTGAAGTTCCTTCTAATGTTTCATCTTCAATACCTAGTTGATCAGTAACATTAAAATCGTACGTTTCTGTTTGTCCTTGATAAGTTACTTCCCATGTCCAGGTACCAAGAGCATCTACAGGAAAAAACCAATAGTAATACCAAGATGAAGATGTAGTGGTGGTGTTTATTGACCAATCGTATAGATAACTTCCATTTGGTCGTATAACCTTTAATGACAAAGGTGTATTCGCGATTTGATCTCTCAGAAAAGCAGAAAGATAAATATCTTCAGAAATATCAAAATCAGAATTTTCATAAGTAGTTTCAGTAGTTGGGCATGCAGGGAAAACATTAGGAGCTTGGCTATGCGTCATTATTGCGTTAATATTAGAATTGACATATGGTTTTTGGTTTGCCCACCAAGAGTCAGTATTCAAACTATTACAAGTTCCTGAATATGGGTCTATTAGATCCGTAAGGGTATTATTAACAATACTTTGGTACACTTCCATATGCAAATGAGGTCCTGTAGAAATACCAGAGCTTCCTACGATGCCTAGATATTCACCTTCGCTTACCATATCGCCAACATTTTTTGATGTGGTAGAACCATTTTTCATATGACCATACAAAGCCACACTTCCATCACTATGTTGTACATAGACAGCATTCCATGGTGTTGTGGTATTAAAATCACAGCTACGGTCAAATTCTCCATCGCTTTTGGCAACAATTTGTCCAGCAGCAGCAGCAATAATTTCTACTCCATCATCATCCATTAATTTCCAAGTAAATGGCCAATTATAAATATCAATACCCTGATGATTGTAATTTGAAGTATCGTATGTAATTGAACCACAATTATAATCTAATAAATTGTTATTGAAATTTAAGTCGTGATCAACATAGCCAGAAATAGCCCAAACATCATTATAGTCTATGTTGCTAGCTTTTTGAATTGGCCATATAAATAGCGGATGATTTCCGCTTTTTACCTCTTTAAATGATAATCGGTTTTGAAGTTGTAATTTCTTTATATTAGTTTGAAGGGTTTTCCCTATATCGCTTCTTTGCTCAGGTGTTAAACATGCTTTTCTTTCAGGATTAAAAACAAATTCGCCACCACCAATGGGAGAGTCGGGAGTTTGAGCATTACAAAAATAAACGGAAAGTAGAATGAGGATTAGTAGTGTAGTTTTTGATTTCATAATTAATAGCTTTTAATATTATAACATCGCAATAAATTTAATTTGTGAGCATAAATTACGTAAAACATTGAATATAAGCAATTTATATTTTAGTTTTTTGAGTCTGAATCCCAAGCTATCTGTCAATTATTTTTCTGAATAAATAATATTATCTTTACTCATTAATTATTTACGAATCCTATATCTAGATTTTTAATACATCTAGATTTAATATATAAAATTTTTATGGCTTGCAACAGTTGTTCAACTGGTAAAGATGGCCAACCAAAAGGATGCAAAAACAATGGAACTTGCGGTACAGATAGCTGTAACAAACTCACTGTTTTTGATTGGTTAGCTAACATGTCGCTTCCAAACGGTCAAGACCCATTTATTGGTATTGAAGTGCGTTTTAAAAACGGCAGAAAACAATATTACAAAAACACAGAAAACCTTACACTAAGCATTGGAGACATTGTAGCCACACAAGCAAAATCTGGCCATGATATAGGAATGGTTACACTTACTGGCGAGTTGGTAAGAGTACAAATGAAGCGTAAGAAAGTAAACCTTGATGACCCAGAAAAGGTTTTAAAAATATACCGAAAAGCATCACAAAAAGATATCGACATTTGGTCTGCTTCTAGAGATAAAGAAGAACCAATGAAGGTTAAAGCAAGACAATTTGCTATTGACCTGAATTTGAAGATGAAAATCTCTGATATTGAATTTCAAGGAGATGGCAGTAAAGCTACGTTTTACTACACAGCAGAAGAACGTGTAGACTTTAGAGAGCTGATAAAAGTTTTTGCGCGCGAGTTTAGAACTCGTATTGAAATGAAGCAAGTTGGCTTTAGACAAGAAGCCGCAAGACTAGGAGGTATAGGTTCTTGTGGTAGAGAACTTTGTTGCTCTACTTGGTTAACCGATTTTAGATCCGTTAGTACGTCTGCAGCACGTTATCAGCAACTGTCTTTAAATCCATTAAAACTTGCTGGTCAGTGTGGTAAACTGAAATGTTGCCTCAATTATGAGCTAGATGCATATTTAGATGCTTTAAAAGCATTCCCGAAAAATGACACAAAGCTTTATACAGAAAAAGGAACGGCTGTTTGCCAAAAGACTGATATTTTTAAAGGTTTAATGTGGTATGCCTATGAAGGTGAATGGATGAATTGGCATGTTATTACTACAGACCAAGCCAATGAAATAATTGAAAAAAATAAGAAAAAAGAGAAGGTGGCAAGTCTCGAAGAATATGCTGCTGAGCATATAGAGGACACTAAAAATGAGTTTGAGAACGTTGTAGGTCAAGATAGTTTAACACGTTTCGATAGTCCAAAATCGAGAAAGAAACGTAAAAACAATAGGAATAATAAAAACAGAAACAACAAGAATAGAACTCATAATCGAAACCGCAACCAAAAATCAAATGCCAAAACAAATACCAATGCCAAGAAAAATTAACTGTTTCTTTCTATCATTGATCAGTTGTTTTTTTATCACAAGTTGTGACTCAAATGCTGTTTTCGATAGGTATGAATCTGCGCCAAACCAATGGCATAAAGATTCTATTGTTAGTTTCAATTTTAAAGCACCAGATACCGTTAATTACTATAATCTATTCGTTAATTTAAGAAACACTAACGATTATAAGTTCAGTAATTTATTTCTACTTGTAGAATTAAATTATCCAAATGGAAAAGCGGTTAAAGATACTTTAGAGTATAAAATGGCTGCGCCGAATGGGGAACTTTTGGGTACAGGATTTTCCGATATTAAAGAGAATAAATTGTGGTTTAGAGGTTTCAATGAATCATTTAAGTTTAATGAGGAAGGTGATTACACAGTCAATATTCAACATGCTATGAGAAAGAACGGTGACATCAATGGCATTGAAAATTTAGAAGGTATTACTGAGATAGGTTTTAGGGTAGAACATGCTCAAAAATAATAATTATGGCAAAAAAGAAAACAACACAATCTAAATCAGCGACTTTAGATTTTTCAAAATATATACGTTGGTTTTGGATGGCATTTGCAGGAGGTATTTTAGCAATAGTCCTTTTATTTTTATTGGCTTCTTGGGGGTTTTTAGGAGAAATGCCAGATCATACCAGATTAGAAAATCCAGAAACGAATTTAGCAACGGAGATCATCTCCTCTGATGGCGAAACTCTTGGTAAGTTTTATTTTGATGATAACAGAACACCCGTTGGTTATGAAGATTTACCAAAAAATTTAGTTGATGCGTTAATAGCCACTGAAGATATTCGTCATTACGAGCATTCTGGGATTGATGCTAGAGGAACGTTAAGGGCAATTACAAGTTTAGGAAGAAGTGGCGGCGCAAGTACAATATCTCAGCAAGTTTCTCGTCAATTATTTGTAGGAGTTGCGTCTCCAAACACAATAAGCAGATTAACTCAAAAAATAAAAGAATGGGTTATCGCTATACGCTTGGAGCGTCAGTACACAAAAGAAGAGATTATAGCAATGTACTTTAACATCTATGATTTTGGTAATAATGGTGATGGTATCAGATCAGCAGCTAGGATCTATTTTGGTAAAGAGCCAAAAGATTTAGATGTAAAAGAGTCTGCCATGTTGGTGGGAATGTTTAAGAATTCATCTTTATATAACCCTATTCCATCAAGAAACCCTGTTGGTGTTAAAAACAGAAGAAATGTAGTTTTGGCTCAAATGGCAAAATATGGATATATAGATGAAAATGTTAAAGACTCACTGCAAAAAACAGAACTCGATCTAAACTTTACACCAGAAACACATAGCCAAGGTACTGCAACCTATTTTAGAGAATATCTTAGAGGTTTTATGAAAGATTGGACAAATGATAAAAACAATAGAAAACCGGATGGGAGTAAATACGATTTATATAGTGATGGTTTAAAGGTATTCACTACAATAGATTCTCGTATGCAGAAATACGCAGAAGATGCAGTAGCACAACATATGCCAAGATTACAAGCTGAATTTGATAATCAAAACACACCAAAGCGTAATAAAACAGCACCTTTTTTAGAGTTGGACCAATCAGAAATCAAGAAATTGATGAACGACGGAATGAAACGTGGTGAGCGTTGGAGAATTTTGAAAGAACAAGGAAAATCAGAAAAGGAAATAAGAGCTTCATTTGAAAAGCCAACAGAAATGCGAATTTTTAAATGGATTGATGGTAAAGCAAGCGAAGTAGATACAGTTATGAAGCCTATTGATTCTATGCGTTATTATAAATCGTTTTTGCGTCCAGGAATGATGTCAATGGATCCACTTACAGGTCATGTGAAAGCTTGGGTTGGTGGCATGAATTACAAGCACTTTCAATACGATATGGTAAAACAAGGGAAGCGTCAAGTGGGTTCTACTTTTAAACCATTTGTATATGCAACAGCGATAGATCAATTACAGTATTCTCCTTGCGATTCTTTTCCAAGATCACCAATAACTATTGAAGCAAATAAATTTGGGAATCCAGAATCATGGACTGTTAAAAACGTTGATGCTAACTATTCTGGTAAGCAAACACTAAAAGACGCCTTAGCGAGTTCAACGAATACAGTTACAGCACGTTTAATGAATGAGATAGGGCCACAACCTGTTGCTGAAATGGCAAAGAAACTAGGTATTACTTCAGAAATTCTGCCTGTGCCGGCAATCGCTTTAGGAACTGCAGATATTAGTGTATATGAAATGGTTGCTGCTTATTCTACATTTGCAAATAAAGGGGTCTACAATAAACCAGTTATGGTGACACGTATTGAAGACAAAAATGGAACTGTACTTTATCAATTTGCACCAGAGAGTAAGGATGTTTTGAGTGAACAAGTGGCTTATGTAACGGTGAATCTTATGGAAGGGGTAACTCAAGCAGGCTCAGGTAGACGATTACGGCATAAAGGCTTTGATAAGTGGAATGCCGCTTACAGAGAAATTATTACGGGTTATCCTTATGAATTAAAAAATCCTATTGCAGGTAAAACAGGAACCACTCAAAACCAAAGTGATGGATGGTTTATGGGAATGGTTCCTAATTTAGTTACAGGTGTTTGGGTTGGTGCAGAAGACAGAGCTGCACATTTTCGTTCAACCACTTATGGTCAAGGTGCTTCTATGGCATTACCAATTTGGGGATTGTATATGAAAGCCTGTTATGCAGATGAAACTTTAGATGTTTCTACCGGGAAGTTTGATAAGCCTTCAAGATTATCTATAGATATTGATTGCAAAGCTAGAGACGAAGGTGATCTTGGCAGCGATGATGATCCTGAGGATGATATAGATGTGGATTTCTAAAAATTTCAAATTCTTTTTCAAGCTCATTTTTTAGCTAGATTTTTATATGATTTCTAGCCGTAGTTTTGTACTTTTCAAGGTATAAATATTTTAATTTATGATCAATAAAAAAGTATCAGGTGTGGTAGAAGCGCTAAATGGTGTTTCTGACAACATGACTTTTATGTTCGGTGGATTTGGCTTGTCTGGTATTGCTGAAAATTCAATAGCAGAATTAGTAAAACGCAATGTAAAAGGGTTGACCTGTATTTCTAATAATGCAGGTGTAGATGATTTTGGTTTGGGATTACTTCTACAACAAAAGCAAATCAAAAAAATGATTTCATCTTATGTAGGTGAAAATGATGAGTTTGAACGTCAAATGCTTTCAGGCGAATTAGATGTAGAATTAATTCCTCAAGGTACACTAGCAGAACGCTGTAGAGCAGCACAAGCTGGCTTTCCTGCTATTTATACACCAGCTGGTTATGGAACAGAAGTAGCTGAAGGAAAAGAAACTAGAGAGTTTGATGGAAAAATGTATGTATTAGAACATGCTTTTAAAGCAGATTTTGCTTTTGTAAAAGCTTGGAAAGGTGATGCTGCTGGAAATTTAATTTTTAAAGGTACAGCAAGAAACTTTAATCCAAATATGTGTGGTGCGGCTAAAATAACAGTGGCTGAGGTAGAGGAGTTAGTGCCTGTAGGAGAATTAGATCCTAACCAAATACATATACCAGGTATATTCGTAAAGCGTATTTTTCAAGGTGAAAAATATGAGAAGAGAATAGAACAACTAACAGTTAGACAAAGAGCATAGTTATGTTAGACAAAAACGGAATAGCAAAGCGTATTGCAAAAGAAGTAAAAGATGGTTACTATGTTAATCTTGGAATAGGTATTCCAACTTTAGTTGCCAATTTTGTTAGAGATGATATTGAAGTTGAATTTCAAAGTGAAAATGGTGTTTTAGGAATGGGACCATTTCCATTTGAAGGAGATGAAGATGCAGACATTATTAATGCAGGCAAACAAACCATTACAACATTACCTGGTGCGTCTTTCTTTGATTCGGCAATGAGTTTCTCAATGATAAGAGGACAACACGTTGATTTAACGATACTTGGAGCTATGGAAGTGTCAGAAAATGGTGATATAGCTAATTGGAAAATCCCTGGAAAAATGGTAAAAGGTATGGGCGGAGCTATGGATTTGGTGGCAAGTGCAGAAAATATCATTGTTGCTATGATGCATACCAATAGAGCAGGAGCTTCTAAGTTACTGAAAACATGTTCATTACCTTTAACAGGAGTAGGTTGTGTAAAAAAGATAGTTACCAATATGGCTGTTATAGAAGTAACACCTAAAGGATTTAAACTTTTGGAACGTGCGCCTGGGGTTTCAGTCGATGAAATTAAAAATGCAACAGAGGGTACTTTGATTATTGATGGAGAAATACCTGAAATGAAATTATAACTTTAAGAGAAAAATAAGATTAAGCCGCTAAAAATTTAGTGGCTTTTTTGTAGGTAAAAACTTCACAACATACGTTAAATGTTAAAAAAATATGTATTTCATCGATTTATAATGTATTTAGACTGATAAAATGAAATATAGTTTCATATTGCAGTCCCAAACAAAACGAATATAAATTAACCTGATTTACCTTTTTGCCCCAAATCTACCATGAATTACTGCTTATGAAGTCTAAATCAAATCTACCAGAACCAACTTTAAACGAAAATCAAGAATTTTCATATTTCGAAGACACTTTGGAGTTAGTCTCAAATGTCTTAAAGTTAGCCAAAAAGATATTCATGCTATAAACCTTTTGGGATAGCATGAATTAACTTTTTGGTATAATTCTTTTTAGGTGATTCATATATTATGTCTGCATCACCAATCTCCTCTATTTTCCCTTTATTCATTACTAATAATTGATCGGCCATATATTTCACTACGGCTAAATCGTGCGAAATAAATATATATGTAAACCCAAATTGTTCCTTTAAATTATTTAATAGATTTAATACTTGAGCCTGAACAGATATGTCTAGTGCCGAAACAGATTCGTCGCATACTATTAATTGAGGTTCTAGAGCAATAGTTCTGGCAATTCCAATACGTTGTCGTTGTCCTCCAGAAAATTCATGAGGATATCTATTAAAAGCTGATGAATCCAAACCAACTTTTACAAGAATTTCCAAAACGCTCTCTTTCCTATCAGTATCAGATGTTCCAATACCATGAACTTTCATAGGTTCTAAAATGGCATTTCCAACGGTTAATCGTGGATTTAATGAAGCAAATGGATCTTGAAATATGATTTGAATATCTTTTCTAAGTTGCCGCATTTCTGAACTACTCAAATCAGTAATGTTTTTTCCTTTGTATATAATTTGTCCAGAAGTGGCTTTATCGAGTTGTAAAATAGCATTTCCTAAAGTCGATTTGCCACAACCAGATTCTCCAACCAAACCAATCGTTTCGCCAGGATATACTTTAAAATTAACTCCGTTAACTGCTTTAAAAGGTTTGTCCTTTGTAAACCAACCTTTTTTAGTAAAATACGTTTTCTCTACATCAACAACCTCTAACAAAGGAGCTTGGCTATATAGCTTTTCATGATTTTTCTTTCTATCGGCATCAGAAACAATAACTTTACTCACAGTGTCAGACATAAAATCAGAAATAGTTGGCAACTGTTTTAATCTAAATTCGGTTGAAGGTCTTGCTCCAATTAATGCTTTCGTATAATTATGTATTGGTGTATTGAATATGGTTTCAGTTGCTCCTTGTTCTACTATGTCGCCTTGATACATTACTAAAACCCTGTCTGCCAATTCGGAAACTAATGACAGGTCGTGAGAGATAAACAATACGCTCATCTTTGTTTCTTGTTGAATTGTTTTTAACAGCTCCAATATTTCTTTTTGGACCGTAACATCCAAAGCTGTTGTGGGTTCGTCAGCAATTAATAATTTAGGTTTACAAGCAATTGCCATAGCAATCATAACACGTTGTTTCTGTCCGCCAGAAATTTCGTGAGGATATGCTTTGTAAATGCGTTCTGGATTCGGAAGTTTTACCTTTTCAAATAAACTTAAGACTTCAGTTTTTACCTTTGAATGTGATAACTTTAAATGTTGATTCAAAATTTCTTCAACCTGTTTCCCACAGCGCATAGAAGGATTTAAGGAACTCATGGGTTCTTGAAAAATCATGGCAATTTCATTTCCTCTTATCGTTTGAAAATCTTTGTCTGAAAGCTTAACAAGGTTTCGTCCATTAAACGTAATGGTACCGTTTGTAATTTTTGAAATCCCTTTTGGTAACAAGCCCATTAGAGCTAGCGAAGAAATAGATTTACCAGAACCCGATTCGCCAACTACAGCCACAATTTCGTTAGGTTGAATTTCAAAGGAAATGTTATTTATAATTTGTGTTTCAGTTGTGTCTTTAAAAAAAGAAATATTTAAAGACTCAACCTCAAGTAATTTTTCATTTGCCATAGGTAAATGTAATTATTTTCTTCAAAAGTGTTGTGGAAAAACCGTAACGAAAAAAACATTTATGTATTTCATCGAAATCGTTTTCGTAAAATTTTCATATTAACAAAATTTTAATATTTTCGGTCGGTTTTTAATATTAAAAACCTTAACCATTTAATTATTTTACATGAAAAACAGAATTACACTAACATTAATAAGTTTTCTGCTTCTAGGATTTACATTAGTGTTTGCACAACAGAGAGAATGCTCTACAATGGAAAATCTTGAGTATCGAAAACAATTAGATCCAGATTTAGAAAAGCGAATGAATGACATTGAGGCTTTTACGGAGGCTAAAATTCAAGCAATGCAAGGCAAAAGCATTGAGGGTGATATTATTACTCTTCCTGTTGTTGTGCACGTACTATATAGAAATAGTACTGAGAATATTAGTGAGGCCCAAATTCAATCTCAGATCGATGTTTTAAACGAAGATTTTAGAAGAACAAATCCTGATGCTGATAATACTTGGTCACAGGCTGCAGATTCACAGATACAATTTTGTATGGCAACCGTTGATCCTAATGGAAATACAACAACAGGTATTACAAGAAAATCAACAACTCGCCAAGATTGGGGAACTAGTGACGATATGAAGAGAGCTTCACAAGGTGGAGTTGACCCGTGGGATACTAGCCAATATTTAAATATGTGGATTGTTCCAAGAATGACAAGCGGTGGACGTACAATTTTAGGCTACGCACAATTTCCTGGCGGAAGCGCTGCTACTGATGGAGTAGTAATGGCTTATAATTATTTTGGACGTGTTGGAAATGTATCTGCACCTTTTGATGGTGGAAGAACAACTACTCATGAAGTTGGTCACTTTTTAAACCTAAGACATATTTGGGGTGACGCCAACTGTGGTAATGATTTTGTAAGTGATACACCAACCCACCAAACTTCAAACGGTGGATGTCCTGTAGGGCAAGTATCTTGTGGTAGTACAGATATGGTTCAGAACTATATGGATTACACTAATGATTCTTGTATGAACTTATTTACACAAGGACAAGCCAATAGAATGAGAGCTGTTTTAGCCTCAGGTGGTTTTAGACGTAGTTTAGCTCTATCTGATAAATGTGGTGGAGGCGGAACGGCACCAACTTGTACAGATGGTGTACAAAATGGTGACGAGACTGGTGTTGATTGTGGTGGTTCATCATGTGCACCTTGTCAAACAGGTTGCAGTGAAAACCAAGTTAATGTATCAATTACATTTGATAATTATCCAGAAGAAACAGCTTGGACATTGACAAATAGTAGTAATCAGACTGTAGCTTCAGGGTCGTATTCAGCCGCAAATCCTGATGGTTCCTCAGTAAGTGAAGATTTATGTTTACCAGATGATTGCTATACATTTACAATCACGGATGCGTATGGTGATGGTATTTGCTGTTCTTATGGTAATGGTTCTTATTCTATTACAGATGCTTCAGGAAGTTTAGCTTCAGGTGGTTCATTTACTAGTTCAGAAGCTACAGATTTCTGTCTAGGCGGAGCACCAGCGCCAACATGTACAGACGGAGTACAAAACGGAGATGAAACTGGAGTAGATTGTGGAGGGTCTTGTGCACCATGTGTTACACCTCCTACATGTACAGATGGTATACAAAATGGAGATGAAACTGGTATTGATTGTGGAGGTTCAGCTTGTGCACCATGTTCTACAGGAGGTTCTGATGTTTTAAATGAAGGCTATTTTGAAACTGGCTGGGACGGCTGGTCTGATGGAGGAAGTGATTGTTTCCGTTATTCAGGATCTCGTTCTTATGAAGGTAATTACTCAATTAGAATTAGAGATAACTCTGGTACAGGATCTGCAATGACATCACCGTCATTTGACTTAAGAAGTTACAACCAAGTTGAAGTAGAATTCTATTTTTATGCTAATAGTATGGAAAATGGCGAGGATTTCTGGGTACGTTATTACAATGGTTCATCTTGGACTACAGTTGCAACTTATGCTAGAGGCACAAACTTTAATAATAATACTTTCTATACAGCAACGGTCACATTAGATGCTTCGCAGTATAATTTTGCAAGTAACTCACAGTTTAGATTTCAGTGTGATGCTTCAGGAAATAATGATCAGGTCTATATCGATCAGGTAACTATAACTGGAATCGGTACTGGTTCAAGAAGTAAAGGAGATACTTTAGAGCTCATTAGAGCTGTTGATACAGGTAATGATTTTGATTCTGAAGAAGATTTCGTAATCTATCCTAACCCAGTTAAAGGTAATACTCTATATGTAAAAATTTCTGGAGGAGAGGAAGCGTCATTTAGAATTATTAATATATTAGGTCAAACAGTACTAAAAGGTAATTCTCTTAAAGAAATAAATGTCTCTAGCTTAAAAGCTGGTATGTATTTTATTGAAGTTAATGATGGAGATGAAGCAATGACCAAAAAATTCATTAAGCAATAACACTAACTGTTTAATATAATACTTAAAAAGTCCTGATGAAAATCAGGACTTTTTTTATATGTGTTTTATCTCATTCTCGTGAAGCAATTCATCTCCTTTTAGTCTTAAGAAAATTTGAGCAACCGCAATTGTGTCCTTTTCACAATAGGTAATAATTCTATCTATGTCTTTATCTTCATAGTAAACACGATATACTTCACTACCATCAATATCGTCTTTTGGTGAAGGAATGCCTAATACGTTAGTCAATAGTTTTAAAGACGTATACGTCTTGTAATCGCCAAATTTCCAGAGTTCTAAAGTATCGAGATGCGGTACTTCCCAAGGTTTTTTACCAAAAAGATTAAGTTTATATGGCAATTCTATATTATGAATAATCATTCGTCTTGCGATATATGGAAAATCGAATTCCTTGCCATTGTGTGCACACAATAGATGCTTGTTTTGACTAAAATGTGAAATTAACAGGTTTTTGAAGTCTTTTAGGATTTTTACTTCATCTCCATGGAAAGAAGTCACTCGAAATGTCCTTACATCACCTTCTATATTAAAATAGCCTACAGAAATGCAGATGATTTTCCCAAACTCAGCCCAAATTCCGGCTCTATCATAGAATTCTTTGGCAGTAAATTCCTCTTTGCGTTGGTACCTAGATTTTGCATCCCAAAGTTCTTGCTTTGTTTTGTCTAATTCAGAAAAACTTTCCGTTTCTGGAACGGTTTCAATATCTAAGAATAATATGTTTTCAAGATTGAGTTTGGATATCATGATTACATGTTTAGCATTTCATAAGCCTCATCCAAAAGTGAGTAAAAATCAGCAGAGTGTGGATCCACATCAGGATTTGATTTAGCAATGCTATGACCTAGCCTTACTACAATAACATCATCTTCTGGTACTACAATAACATATTGCCCTAGGTGGCCACGCATATAAAACACTTCTTTTTCATTGAACTCAGCTAACCACCAGCCATAACCATATTGTGGGTTGTCAGCAAAGCGTGGTTTTACAGATTTTGCTACAAAAGCAGAATCTAAAAATTGTTTTCCATTCCATTTTCCATGATTTTTAAAGAGTTTCCCATAGCGTGCAAAATCTTTAGCATTGCTGGCAATACAGCAATAGGCTTTTACCAAATCATGGTCTTCACTATCGACTTGCCAAAGGGTTTCATTTTCAGCGCCTAGAGGTTTCCAAAAGCTCTCTTCAAAATAATCATAAAGTTTTTTACCACTGGCTTTTTCAATAACCATAGCCAGCATTTGTGTGTCACCACTAGCGTATTTAAAGGTTTTTCCTGGTTCATCCACAACCTTCAAACCGTTCATTACCTTAGCTAAATCATCATCAAAATAAGCACGAGTAGTTATTGATAAAGGAGAATAATAGGCTTCATCCCAATTGGTACCAGAACTCATACTTGATAAATCCCCAACAGTCATTTTTGCTGCTTTACCTTCGCAAAATGCTGGTAAAAAATCACAAACAGGTTGGTCTAAACTTTTTATATAACCATCTTGAATGGCTTTTTGCATCAATCCTGAAACGTAGCTTTTTGCCATCGAAAAACTATTTGATTTAGAATCTTCATTAAAACCATCATAGTATTTTTCGAACCATATACTATCTTTTTTTATAATTACAAACGCAATAGTGCCGGTTGCTGTATTTATTGATTTTAGTTCTGGAGTTTCTGCTACAGTATTATAGTCTTTATGGTTTGTCCAAGGTTGAGGTGTTGCAATATCGATTTGTTGGTTATCAAACTCTTTATAATCTTCTAAAAAAGCTGTGGTATGACCTTTCATATAGATTGTTCTCACAGCTTTTATAAGATAATCTGTATCTGTAATGTATAACACAGCCACAATAAGGGCAAGTAAAACGACAATGAACTTGAGAGTTTTTTTTAGGAATTTCATAAATATGATTTAAAACTTAAATATAATGAAAGTCTAATTAAAAAAGAGATTGCTGTTTGTATTCACTTTCATGATTGAGCAGCCATTGCTTTCTATGCAAACCACCAGCGTAACCTGTTAGACTTCCATCACTTCCTATAACGCGATGACAGGGCACAATTATCCAAAGAGGATTTTTACCGTTAGCACTGGCAGCAGCTCTAATTGCTTTTACGTCTCCTATTTGTTTGGATAGTTCTAAGTAAGAGATTGTTTTACCAAAAGGAATCATAATTAGTTGGTTCCATACTTTTTTCTGAAAAACAGTGCCCTCTGGATTAAGTTTTAAGTTGAAAGTTTTGCGTTCGTTTTTAAAATAGGCTTTGAGTTGGGTAACACATTCCAAAAGTGTCTCTGGAATTACGGAAGATAATTCATGTTGAGTGTCTAATATTGAAACTGATGCTATACCATTGTCGTCTCCAACAATTTTGGCAATACCAAGAGGTGTTTCAATAAAGCAAGTTTGCATTACTCTCCGGAATTATCATTTTCTATTATTCCTAAACGTTTAGCTCTGGTTTCCCAGCTTTTTCTGGCAAGCATTTGTAAATCTGAGACATTATCACTTTCGTCCATAATTTCGAGCCCAAGTAATGTTTCAATAACATCTTCCATAGTTACCAAACCACTAACTGAACCATATTCATCAACGACTAAAGCTAAATGGTTTCGGCTTTCTACGAGTTGCTCAAATAATGTTGGAATTGGCAAATTTCGATTTACAATAATGATATTTCTTTTAATTTCTGCTATAGGCTTAGAACCATTACCAAGAGCCATTTCCTTAAATACTTCAGCTTTTAAAACCAAACCAGTAATATTATCTGCATCTTCTGTGTATACTGGTATGCGTGAAAATCTGATATTTGAGTTTGCATTAAAAAAGGCTTCAATAGTCATGCTCTCATCTTCAGTCTTCATAACAGTGCGAGGAGTCATTACGTCCTTTGCTTGTACTTCTTTAAAGGTGAGTAAGTTTTTGATAACCTTGCTTTCATTTTCTTCAAAAACACCTTCTTCATGAGCAATTTCAGTCATAGCAACAAAACCTTCTCTGCTCAAAACACTACCATGTCCTTTCCCTCCAATTAGTTTTGTGGTGAGTTGAAGTAGCCATAAAATACCTGTCCATTTTAAAGGAAATATTAAAACATTTAGAGCTTTAGAAGTAAAGTTTGCCAATTGTTTCCAGAAGGTTGCACCAATTGTTTTTGGAATGATTTCTGAAGCGACTAGAATTAAAATCGTCATTATTGTAGAAACGACACCTACCATTAAATCTTCGGTAAACTCTATACCTAAAATGGTGCGTTTGGTAGTACCATAAATTTCTAAATAAGCCACTTTTGCCTGTACACCAACTAATATTGCACCAACAGTGTGTGCAATAGTATTTAAGGTGAGTATAGCGATTAATGGTCGATCTACATCTTTTTTTAGTTCCTCTAAATCAGTAGCATAAGCTTTACCTTCTTTCTTTTTAATATTAATAAACGTAGGTGTAATACTAAGTAATACAGCTTCGAGAATAGAACATAAAAATGAGAAAAAGATAGAAATGACAGCGTAAAAAATGAGTAAGCCCATTAAAGATATTGAAGTTTAGTTATCACAAAGTTACAAAATGAATAGTTAAATGTATTACTCAATTTTGTTCTTAGGTATTTTGAATATAAAAGGCCATTAACGTAATACGTTAATGGCCTTTCGATTTTTTGATTGATTAGGATGATTAATTCCCTTTAGCGCGTTTTGCTTCACGTTCTGCTTTAGCTAATTCGCGTTTTGCTTTAGCGAGTTCTCTTTCTGCTCTTTCTAAATCTCGTTTAGCACGTTCTGCTTTTTTTGCTTCTTCTTTTTTGGGATCAGTACCAGAGATAAAATACTTTAACTCATTACCTAATTTGTTGATTTTCTCTACAAAGCCTTTTGATGCGACTTCAGTATCTACATACATTCTTAGATGTCCTTTGGTTAATTTACATTCAAAAACCTCGTCACCACTTTGGTTGTCTGACCATAAATATGTGTTACCATTAATTTTCAGATTAGCTTTTCCTAACTTTTCTAATAGTATAGCTTTTACGCTTTCATTTTTAGATTTGTGATAGCTGGCTCTGAATTTATAACTATCATCAGAAATTGAGATAGATACTGAACTGTTGTTGGTAACGTCGTCGTCGTTATCTATTGAAATAGAATAGGATGTGCCTTTTTCAGTTTTTGGTGGTTTTGGCGGATCTGGAACCGTTTGTGCATTACCGTTAAATGTTGAAAATAATGCCATAACTAGCATTAAACAAACTGTTCTTTTTACCTCCACAATTCTGATACTTCTGTTTAAGTTTTTTGATTTTTTGAAATTCATAATATTCGTATTTAATGATTGAACAATACAAATGTATAGGACAAAATTGGTGTAAAAAAGAAAATGCTAGGCGTTAACCTAGCATTAACCAAGTATATATGCCTTATTAACTTACCTTAAATTCTAAGCCAACATTTCTAATGCTTTCAATAGAAATAGAAGGGTCTAGCTTAAAATATTTGCGGAGTCTACTGATGAAAACATCCATACTACGACCAGAGAAAAAATCATCATTTTCCCAAACTGATTTTAATATGTCTTCGCGTTTTAAAAGTTGGTTTTTATGATTGAAGAGAAATAAAATAAGCTCACCCTCTTTTTGTGTGAGTTGTTTTTTGTAATTATTACAAGTCAGTTCTAAACGTGTTGTATTAAAGCTATAAGTTCCAATTTGTACAGTTTCAGATTGCTGTAATTGGGTTGATGCTTTTTCGGTACGCTTTAAAATATTATTTAGCCTTAAAACAAGTTCGTCTGCCTCAAAAGGCTTAACAATATAATCATCTGCACCTAGCTTTAAGCCTTTAATCTTATCTTCTTTTAATTTACGAGCAGTTAAGAAAATAAAAGGGGTTTCAGGATTATAGTCAATCACTTTTTCTGCTAACGTAAATCCATCCATTTTTGGCATCATAACATCAAACACACAAATATTATAGCTTTCTTTTTTGAACAATTCTAATGCTTCTTTTCCATCCTTCGCCCAAGTAATGATGTAACCAGAAATCTCTAAATACTGTTTTAGGATGTTACCAAAGTCTAAATCATCTTCTGCTAAAAGAATGTGTTTCATGATGCCAGATTTTTTAATTAAACGGTATAGTTAAAATAAAGGTTGTGCCCTTACTATCTTTACTTTCGACAGCAATTGTCCCGTTGTGTGCTTTTATTATTTGACTAGTGTAATAAAGCCCAAGACCCAAACCTTTTACGTCATGTATTTCTTTGTTTCCGGCTCTAAAAAATTTATCAAACACCTGTTTTTTGTCTTTCTCAGAAATTCCAATACCATTGTCTTTGATTGAAATTGTTAAAGCATTACTAGTTTCAACATTGCAATCAATTTCAATATTATCTCCTGAATATTTTACTGCATTTTCTAGAATATTAAAGAGCGCTGTTGTTGTAAAGAATTTATCAAGATTTATGATCTTCCTTGTTATTGAAAAATTTCTGTTTAATTTCACATCTTTAGTCTTCATTGATAACATAAAGTCATCTAAAACTGTATTGATGTAATCTTCGATATTAACGGATTCTTTTTTAAGCTGAATCTCCTGATAACCTAAACTATTATTTAACACTTGATCAATGAGTTTCTGAAGTCTTTTATTCTGACGATCAATTGTATTTATAGTATTGTCAACCAACTGAGGTTGTTGTTTCACCTCATCTTTATTTAGCATTTTAGTTGCTAGAGTTAGTGTTGCTAAAGGTGTTTTTAATTCATGTGTAATATTATTTACAAAGTCTGTTTTTATATCTGCAATTTTCTTTTGCATAATTAGACTTTTGATAGAATAGTACAGTAGCCCAATAACCACTGAGAATATGAGTAAGGATAATAATAAAAGACCTAGCATCTGCTTAAAGACAATTTTCTTCCAGCCAGCAATATCCATTTTATCTTGAGTTTGAAACATTAAATAAAAGAAAACTTCTTTATCCTCTCCATTGATGATTCTATTAGAAGTGTGATCAGTTTGCCAAAGTGTAGTACTAACACCTAATGCATTATCTTCAGGTATTGGATCTCCTAATACAATTCGATTATTGGTTTTTTCAACATCAAAAATGGTGTCGTTTTGTATGGAGTCTAATAAAATGATGGCTTTTACTTTTTTATGAAATTTTATGCCATATGGGATGTTGTTTTTCACCAACTCTTTTTGGTATTCTACTCTGTAAGTGTCATTAATAGAGTCTATAACAAGTTCTAAACCCTTGACAACATCACCTCTTTCAACCAAGCCAAATTTGTAATCTACTATTGTATTAATAAAGTTTTCTTGCCAAAAGTCCGCAAGTGAATCTAAGGCTGGTGAAAAATCGTCTATTTGAGAAATAGAGCGTCTGGTTTCAGTAATAAAAGCCTTCTTTTTTAATTTATATGTGTTGTTAATTAGATAGCCTTGAATAATAGAAAGTGCTATTAAACCAATAATTGAAGCTATAATTAAAAGGTTGATTTTTCTTTTCATACGATACCGTAAGTTAAAAATAAAACAGAGTTCACAGTTTTATGGTTGATTGATTTTCTGATTGATGAATTTAGTAAACTCTGTTTTGTAATTAAGAATCATTATCTAAAACGTCTTTTGGTGTTCCAGCTATACGCTTTAGTTCTTTGATCTCTTTCTGTGATTTGATTGTTGTTTAAAGTTCTCATGATTAAATGATTTTAATGATTGATGATGGTACAAATCTAGAACGAAGAATTCATACAAAAAAAGAAATGACCTAGGTTAACCTTCCGTTAACCTAGCTTGTTTAAGAGGCTAAAGGATAGTAAGGTTTCGCCACTTGCAGTTTAATTTCAATTAACAAAGTCTATCACATCTATTTTTGAGTTAACGATATCTATCATCTGTTTTGTGGGAATTTTTTGATGTATCAATAAATATTTGTAAATTAAAGTCAACAAAAAGCGTATTTTATGAGTCGAGCAACTACATATTTTTTACGATTAATTTTCACATTACTGTTTGCCACTTCATTAAGTGCACAGCAAATTATTGATAATGTCACTAAGCCATCTTTAAGTAAACACAGTTTAGCAGAGAAGATATATTTACAAATAGATAACACCATTTATAAAACAGGAGAGAAGGTTTGGTTTAAAGCAATCGTTTCAAAGTCTTACGATAACAGTTTATCTGATATTAGCGGAATACTACATGTAGAACTTATAGATTCCAATAAGATTATTGTTGACAGTAAATTACTTAAATTAAAAGATGGTATTGCTTCTAGCAATTTTGACCTAGAAAAAAGCTTTACATCAGGAAAGTATCTAATAAGAGCTTATACCAGATGGAACAGAAACTTTGATGATGATTTTATATTCACACAAAGTATAGATGTTATCAACCTCAAAAAAAAAGTAGAGCAAAAAACCCCAATAATAAATATTACAGTAGGTACAGGTGATTTTAAAACGCTTTCGGCTGATATTAACCCTAAAATTATAGACTCAAAGTTTAAGGGTAAATTAAAATTGTACATTGATACGGGCTCAGTAATAGATTCCATTGAGCTAAAAAAAGACAATGATAATATCTATAAATTAGACTACGAACTTCCTAAAGACGCCACTCAAGCCGAACTAAAATTTAAGTTCAATTCTGATAAAAACAGCTTTATAGAAAAAGAGGATAATGTATATAGTAAAACTATAATCATAGACAAGAACTATCTCGATGTTCAGTTTTTCCCTGAAGGTGGCAACCTAGTTGATAATCTTTTAAGTACAGTTGGTTTTAAAGCCATTGATTACAATGGCATGGGTAAAAAAGTTAAAGGAAAGATCATAGATAATTTGGGTAATGAGGTCACTACTTTTAATAGTAATGATTTAGGAATGGGCACCTTTAAATTATTACCTCAAAAAGAGGCAAATTACTTTGCGAAAATTACGATTGAAGATGTTGTTTATAAATTTAACCTACCATTAGCTAAGAACAAAGGAAGTGTTCTGTCTGCTGTAAATTTAAAAGATGAGATTAAGTTATTAATTACCTCAAACAGTAAATCATCAGATAATTTTATTATTCAAACACAAGCCAAGGGTGTAAAATACCATAGCCTTCCATTTAGTTATAAAGACACTATTAATGTATCAATACCTAGACTAACCTTACCAGATGGCATTGTAAAACTTTCAGTAGTAAATGATAATAAACAAATAGTATGTGAACGTTTGTTTTTTAACAATAGGGAAGACTATAGATTAAATATTGAGTTGACTTCAGATAAAACCTCTTACATGCAACGCGATAAAGTAGGTTTAAGTTTAAAACTAGACAGTTTACAAAAACCAACCCAACCCAACCTATCCGTATTAGTTCTAGACAAGGAAAGGGCAGAATCTTCTAAAGGGTTTAGGCCTCATATTTTATCATATTTATTATTGAATTCTGAATTAAAAGGTTTTGTAGAAAACCCAATGTATTATTTTGATAAGCAAAATAAAGATAGAGGGTTAGATATTGATGCGTTAATGTTGACCCAAGGGTGGAGAGCCTATAAATATCAGAAAACAACACCAAATACAACTTATGCTTATCAACCAGAAAAGAACTTAACAGTTTCAGGTACTGTTGGTGAGTATTTTAATCCAAATAAAAAACCCAAGAACCCATTAGACATTAACTTATTTGTGTATGGGGAACCAATGAATACTTATACCCAAGAAATTACACCACAAGGGAAATATTATTTTGAGTTAGAAGATGTTTACAAGTCTAGTGCAGAACTATTTATGCAGGTCGTAGATAAGAAGGGTACACCCATAGACTTTAATATTAATGTTGATAAAAAATGGTCACCTAAGGTACAAATACATAAAGAGCAGACTGTTGACTTACCGAGTTATATAAAATCGAACTTTGTACTAAGTGCTGAAAATGAAAATAAAATTCAACAGCAATATGAAACTGCATTTAATACCGTTGCGTTGGATGAAGTCAATATAAAAGGGTATAAATTGACACCTGCTCGAGAAGAGTTTATTGCTTTACATGGAGAACCAGATATTGTTATTGAAGGAAAAGAGCTCAATGAAAAAGCACCAGATTGGAATTATGGACTTTTTAGTGTATTACAATCACAGTTTAGGGATGAGGTCGATGTTATTTCTGTTGGACCACCTGTTGGTCGCCAATGGTTATTAGCAAAAGTTAAAAACTATGATTTTACCTATATATTGGTTGATAACATTCCAATCTTTATTGGTAACTATCCAGATCTACAAGATTTTCCTGTAGAAGAAGTTGAAAGCATGGATATATTGAGAAAACCAAAGGACAAAAACAGATATTGTGCTGCCGCTTTTCCTGGTGCTCGTGGATGCCCTAAGCGTGTAGCCTTAATAAATATTTACACATATTCAAAAAAAGGTTTTTTTGGTATAACTAAGGCAAAAGGTACCTTGACAAGTAATATGCGAGGATTTTCTGAGTCCATAGAGTTTTATGCTCCTAATTATGACACTTTAACTAACCAAGATTGGGTAATACCAGATAATAGAAGCGTGATTCATTGGTCACCAGATATAATGTTAGATGCTAATGGGGAATATACTTTAGAATTTTATAACGATGACCACATAGGTGAAGTCTCAGTGATTGTCGAAGCGATTTCTAAAGATGGAAGATTATGTTATTTAGAAAAAACATATAACATAAAGGAAGCTCAACGCTAATTGAATTTTATGACATGCAATTTCACAAGACAACACTTTTATTACTTATAGTATTTAGTTTTCCTACGTCAACTCTAAATGCCCAATTGGTTAACAACATTACAAAACCCTCTTTAACTAAATCCAGCTTAGCCGAAAAGATATATCTTCAGATGGACAATACTATATACCAAACAGGAGGGACGGTTTGGTTCAAAGCTATAGTTTCAAAGTCTTACGATAATAGTCTATCGGATGTCAGCGAAATTTTGCATGTAGAACTGATAGATTCTAATGAGGCTATTGTTGAGAAAAAACTGTTAAAGTTAAAAAAGGGAACAGCCAGTGGCGCTTTTGAACTGCAAAAAAGCTATAGCACAGGAAAATATTTAATCAGAGCTTACACGAATTGGAACCGAAACTTTGAGGAAGACTTTATCTTTAGCAAATCGATAGATGTATTTAATTTAGATGAAATAGTAAAGCCTAAAAGCCTAATAACAAACGTTGTTGTTAATGCAGGAGAGGATAAGACGCTTTCGGCAGATATTAATCCTAGGTCTGTTAATCCAAAATATAGAGGTAAGTTAAAGTTATATATAGATACTGGCAACACCATAGATTCTGTTGAGCTTAATAGGACTAAGGATGGTATCTATAAGTTGAATTACACCTTGCCAGAAAACACGACATGGACAAAATTAAGTTTTAATAAAGGGGCTTCGGGTGAAATGTTTGAATCTGATAATTTAGATAGTTACAGTAAATCCATAGTAATAGACAAGGATTACCTAGATGTTCAATTTTTCCCAGAAGGAGGTAGATTGGTCAATAACCTTTTGAGCACAGTAGCTTTTAAAGCCTTAGATTACCAAGGTTTAGGATATAAAGTATCTGGACAGATTAAAAACGGACAGGGCAATGCTATTACCAGTTTTAAGAGCAATAAGTTGGGCTTAGGGACATTTAAGCTATTACCAAAAACTGGCCATAACTACTATGCAGAAGTTAGTATTAATGATGTGGTTTATAAATATAGTTTGCCAATAGCTAAAAATACAGGTAGAGTTCTTTCTGTAGTAAGGTTAAAGGACGACATTAGAATATTATTGGCCTCAAATAAAAAGACAGAAGGTGATATTAGAATTCAGACGGAATCGCGAGGTGTAAAATATCACGATTTAAGTTTCAAGAACAAAGATGAAATAACAACGTTTATCTCATCAGAATCGCTTCCAGAAGGTATCGTTAAGATTAGTGTGGTAGACAATAACAATCAAGTTATTAACGAACGACTAGTATTTAATACCAAACCTAACAATCGTCTGGTATTAGATATAAAAAGTGATAGGGACAGCTATAGTCAAAGAGAGAAGACAACCTTAAAGATAGAGTTGGATAGTTTACAGGCAGAAGGGACAAGTTTATCGGTTTTGGTCATCGATAAAGAAAGAGTTGATGCCTCAAGAAATTACAGGCCCAATTTGGTATCCCATTTGCTATTGAGTTCAGAGCTTAAAGGTTTCATCGAAGACCCAACATATTATTTTGACAGTACTAACCATGATAGGGCGCTCGATTTGGATGCATTATTACTAAGTCAGGGCTGGCGTACTTATAAATACCAAAAGATCTCGGCCAATACCCATTATACTTATAAGCCAGAAAAGCGTCTTGTAGTGTCTGGCACAATTGGTGAATATTTTAACCCAAAGAAACGACCAAAAAAGCCTTTGGACATCAATATGTTTATCTATGGAGAGCCAGTTGATATTTATAAGCAAGAGATAGACTCTAGTGGTAAATATTGTTTTGAAGTAGAAGATATATATAATTCTAATACAGAACTCTTTATGCAGGTTGTAGATAAAAAGGGGAAACCTATAGATTTTAGGATTAACATAGATAAAAAGTGGAACCCTAAGATAGAATTTAAACGAGAGCAAACGGTTGATCTACCAAGTGAGATTATATCAACTTTTACTGAGCGTGTAGAAGTGAAAAATAAAATACAACGTGATTTTGAAGTGGCGAATAATATGGTAGCTCTAGATGAAGTTAACATAAAGGGCTATAAGTTGACACCTGCCCGAGAGAAATCTATTGAGCGTAACGGTGAGCCATCTGCAGTTATTGAAGGTGAAGAGCTAAGAAAAAAAGCACCAAAAAGAGAATATGGTATTTATAGTGTTTTAGAAGTATTGTACCCTAATCTTGTTAGGATTGAAAGAGTTGGTAGATATGGACAAGTAATGATTGCTACTGTTGTTGGATCAGATTTGACGCTAGTTTTATTAGATGGCAAACCTGTTCACCTTGAAGATTATCGATATTTAGGCAATATCCCTATAAATGACGTAGAAAGTATTGATTTAATTAAAAAGGCAAAAAGACCTTCACAATATCTTGGGGATGTATGGTATACACCTGTTCTTTTAAATAGTAGAAGTGGTGATTTAGCTCCTAAAGTTTTAAGCTATATTCATATATACACATTTTCAAAGAATGGACTGAATAAAAATATCAAATCTAAGGGTGTGCTTACAAATACTATAAAGGGCTTTTCAGAATCTATAGCGTTTTATACTCCAAATTATGAAACGCTTTCAAACCAAGATTGGGTGATACCAGATAACAGAAGTGTAATCCATTGGTCACCAGATATTACGTTAGATGCTAATGGGGAATATACTTTAGAGTTTTATAACGACGATCACATAGGGGAAGTTTCCGTAATAGTCGAAGCTATTTCTAAAGATGGTAAAATAGGTTACTTAGAAAAAACATACACGATTAAAGAAGCTGAGAGATAAAAGCCTTTATGAAATTAATCGTACAATATCCTTAGCAAAATAACTAGCAATGATATCTGCACCAGCACGTTTAATAGAGGTAATCTGTTCTAACATTACAGCATCATGATCTAACCAACCTTTTTCAGCAGCAGCTTTTAACATTGCATATTCACCAGATACTTGGTAAACAGCAATAGGTACATCAAAACTATTTCTAATATCTCTAACGATATCAAGATAGCAAAGTCCAGGCTTAACCATAATGATATCTGCACCTTCGTTAATATCCATTTCAGTTTCTCTAATAGCCTCATCTCTGTTTGCAAAGTCCATCTGATAGGTCTTTTTATCTTTTGGGACATCTGCCATATCCACAGGTGCAGAATCTAAAGCATCTCTAAAAGGACCATAAAAAGCTGAAGCATATTTTGCCGAGTAACTCATTATCCCGGTATCAATAAAATTAGATTGGTCTAAAGCTTCTCTGATGCCTAATATTCGTCCATCCATCATATCACTCGGAGCTACAAAATCTGCTCCAGCTTCAGCGTGCGAAATGCTCATTTCGGCTAAAACTTTGACTGTAGCATCATTTATTATTTTTCCATTTTCAACAATACCATCATGACCATAAGAAGAAAATGGATCTAAAGCGACGTCTGTCATTACCAACATTTCTGGGCAAGCATCTTTAACTGTTTTAATAGCACGTTGCATTAATCCGTTTGGGTTTAAAGTTTCTGTGCCTTTATTGTCCTTGAGGGAGTCATCTACTTTTACAAAAAGAAGAACGGATTTCAAACCTAAACTCCATAATGTTTTTACTTCGTTTTTAAGTAGATCTAAACTGTAGCGATAGTAATTAGGCATTGATGCAATTTCCTCTTTAATGCCTTTGCCTTCAACTATAAAAAGTGGTACTAAAAAATCATTTGGAGAGATGATTGTTTCTCTTACTAAACCTCTAATCGCTTCGTTGGTTCTTAAGCGTCTATTTCTTCGTATTGGAAACATAATATCAATCTAAAATTAACAGGATAATGATTACTTTTATGAAATACAAAGTTAATCATTAAAACCCATTTTTATTGTTAGAATCACTTAGTGTTTTAGAATTTCAGTTTGCTTGGCGCAGTTATCAAGATAAACTTCTAAAAAATTTTGAAGCTCATATTGCAGATCATCACTTTCATGTTATTGCACCTCCAGGTTCTGGTAAAACTATTTTAGGTATTGAGATTTTAAGAAGACTAGGTAAAAAAACATTAGTACTTACACCAACACTAACAATTAGAAATCAATGGCAAGATAGATTACAGACCTTTTTTACTGATAATAAGCGTTTTGAATTTTGTTCTTTAGATATAAAACAACTGAGTGACGTCACATTCTCTACCTATCAGTCATTACATTCTTTTTATAAGTCTTTTGAAGACAAGGATGATTTTTTAGCCTATTTTAAAGATCAGAATATAGAAACTATCGTTTTAGATGAAGCTCATCATTTAAAAAATGCATGGTGGACCTGTTTAATGGAGCTAAAAAAAAGCAGCTTATATTTTATAGTAGCCCTAACAGCAACCCCTCCTTATGATAGTAGTCGTTTAGAAGTTAGTAAATATTTTTCACTCTGTGGAGAGGTTGATGACGAAATTTCTGTTCCAGACTTAATACGAGAAAAGGATTTGAGTCCACATCAGGATTTTATATATTTTTCAAAACCCTACGATTCCGAGCTTAATTTTATAACTACTTACAGAAATAATATTGCTGATTTTAAAACTAATGTTTTACATGACGACGCTTTTATTTCAATATTGGAACAGCATCGTTTACATAAAGATCCTTTAAGTCATTTGGATACTATATATTCAAACACCGCATTTTTTTCTTCAATTTTAATAACACTTCATACTATTGGTGTTGCGATTGACAAGAATAAATTAGAACCTTTAGGCATTTTTAAATCAGACAGGATTCAATTTCCAGAATTAGATTTGAATTGGTTAGAGATTCTGTTACAAAACCTATTAGTAACAGATCGTGAAAATTTAGAAGGGCATGAGGATTATTTACTCAGCTTAGAAAAACAACTGAGACGACTTCATGTTTTTGACAATAATAAAGTTAATCTGATAGGTAACGAATCACTCTATAAATCCTTAGCCTTTAGCCCAAGTAAGTTAGAAAGTATTGTTGAAATAGTAAATGCAGAACGTTTATCACTCGGGGAGGATCTAAGTTGTGTGGTGTTAACCGATTATGTAAGAAAAGAGTTTTTAAATACCTCAACAGAAAATACGGATCAAATTGATAAGATAGGTGTGCTACCTATATTTCATTATATCAGAACGAGTTCTGTTAACAACTTTGATTTAGCTGTACTTACAGGTAGTATTGTTATTATTCACCATTCCATTATTCATGCCATAAATGCATGTAGCAAAGATGAGTCATTCACATTTATACCTTTAAAAAGTGATGACAATTTTGTGTTGGTTAATGCTTCAAATCGCTCTAGTAAAGCCATTGTGGGAATTATGACAAGATTGTTTGAAGATGGTATTATAAAAGTTCTCATTGGCACAAAAGCCTTGCTAGGCGAAGGATGGGACGCACCTTCTATTAATAGTCTCATTTTAGCATCATTTGTAGGTTCTTTTGTTTCATCTAATCAGATGAGAGGTAGAGCAATTCGTCGAGATGCCAATAAACCAAAAAAGACTAGTAATATATGGCACTTAGCATGTATCGATCCGACAGATAAATATGGAGGTAAAGAGATTGAATTGTTAAAGCGACGATTCGAAGCTTTTGTTGGTGTCACTAACACCAAAGTATCTTTCATAACAGATGGCTATGAGCGTTTAGGAATTCCTAAAGAGATTGATGCTAACACCATTGAAGATTTAAATACGACCACAATTGAACGTTCAGGAAATCGGAGTGATACCACAACACAATGGAAATATTCTATAGGAAGCGGAAGCAAATTAACACGTCAGTTACAACTTGAAGATTTTAAAGAACCCGAATTTAAATCTGAACGAAAGGTGTATTTTGCAAAGGCTTCACAATTAGTGGCCATAGAAATTGTATTACTACTCCTCATCTTTTTTCTCGGAACGATAATTACAGCCTTCAACTTAACACTAAATCAAAAATTATTGAATGGGATGAAGCTAATAGGTTTAGTTACATTAGCTTTTTTTGGTTATAAGCTTTATAAAACAATTATTTATTATCTACGTCATGGTTTTCTACATAAAAAGCTTAAACAAATGGGATTGGCTATTTTAGAGACTATGGAAGCCATACACATTTTAAACTCCAGAAGAGAACATGTTAAAGTGCATACCGAAAAACTGTATAATGGTGTTGTAATTTGTAATTTAAAAGGCGCGAGTAATTATGAAGAAGCTTTCTTTTTGAATACGCTTACAGAGCTTTTAGAGCCTGTTAAATCGCCTCGATATATTATTGTGAACACTAATATTTTAAAGAAGGGATTGAATATTGAAAATTTTTATCCTGTTCCTGATGTTTTTGGAAAGAATAAGGAGGATGCCACGTTATTTCATAAAAATTGGATACGGTTTATGGGGAAAAGTAAACTCATTTTTACACGTCAACCAGAAGGACGGCGCTTATTGTTAAAAGCAAGATTATTTCATCATACTAATGAGTTGAAAAATAATCTTGATGACTTGACCGTTTGGAAGTAGTTTAAACCCAATCCACAGGATTCTGTAAAACTTTTATTAAGCGTTCCTCTTTACTTCCTTTTTCAGGATGATGATTATATACCCATTGTACATGTGGTGGCAAACTCATGAGAATACTTTCTATTCTCCCATTGGTTTTGAGACCAAATAGAGTCCCTTTATCATGTACCAAGTTAAATTCTACATAACGGCCACGACGAATCTCTTGCCAATCACGCTGCTCTTTAGTGTATGATAAATTTTTTCGTTTTTCAACTATTGGTACATAAGCTTCTAAAAAACTATCTCCAACTTCGATAACAAAGTTGTACCAATTTTGCATAGTCATTTCATCCGATGCTTTGCAATAGTCAAAGAATAAACCGCCTAAACCACGACCTTCATTTCGGTGGGTATTATAAAAATACTCATCACATCTTGCTTTGTATTTTGAGTAGAATTCAGGGTTATATTTATCACATGCTGTTTTACAAACTTGGTGAAAGTGTTTCGCATCCTCATCAAATAGATAATATGGTGTTAGATCTTGCCCACCACCAAACCATTGATCAACAATGTTGCCTTCTTTGTCATACATTTCAAAATAACGCCAATTCGCATGAACTGTTGGCACCATTGGGTTTTTAGGGTGTAATACTAAACTTAATCCGCAAGCAAAAAAATCAGCATCTTCAACACCAAAGTATTTTTGCATAGAATCTGGTAATTTACCGTGTACACCAGAAATATTTACTCCACCTTTTTCGAACACCTTACCATTTTCAATCACTCGGGTTCTACCCCCACCACCTTCTGGGCGTTTCCATAGATCTTCTTTAAAGGTTCCTTTACCGTCAATTTCTTCCAATTTGGAAGTAATTGTGTCTTGTAATTCTTGTATGTAGTTGAAAAATTTATCTTTCATTTTGGATGTATACCAATACTTTATTTAGCTTTCTAAGAGCCTTTTAAACACCGCAAAAATACAATAATAGACCAACCCAAAGCAATATTACACTACAGAAACTCTTGAAAAACAGCTTAATTTCCTAATCATTTGAAAAGCCGTATTTTTATTAATAAATTAATTGCCAACCATTTAATTAATAATCTAATGCATATTGTCAGGTTTTTATGCGTTTTCATTTTTTGTTTTTCATTTCTAAACGCTTCATCACAAAATAAGCTATATGACCGAACTGGGTTAGATAGTCTTTACCAGAATCTTAAATCTAATTTAAAGCGTAATGATGCTAACTTAAATAAAATTGATAGTGCTATAGCATCTATTGACAAACTAAATAATGATACTATAGCTGCTGATTTTTATCACAAATTTGCTAATCTAAGACTAGATTTAGGACATTGGGATACTATCTCTAGACAAATACATCAAAAGGGTTTTGATAGAATTAAATCCTCTGGTGATTTGTGTAAACTTGTTACAAGTCAGTTTAATTTAACACGATTCGCTTTATTTCAAGATAGTCCAGACTTATTAGATCTTGCGAATCATGGATTGGAAATTGCGAAACAGTGTGGGGATTTAAAACAGATTGCTCATGCACAATCGTTTGTAGGTGCGGCCTATATAAATGATACTGATTACAAAAATGCATTGAAGAATCTCTTAGAGTCCGAAAAAAACTATATATCAATTAAAGACTCTCTTGGAATAGCTATGGTTAACCTAGATTTGGCTATGGTGCATACTTTTTTGCAAGAAAAGACCAAAGCAATTGAAGCGACAAAAAAAGCAGCTTTTATATATAAAAATGCAGGGAGAGACCTTAACTATGCGGTAGCTTTAATAGACATGTGTTCTTCGTATTTAGATATTAAAAAAACGGACAGTGTTATAAAATATTTACCTATTTCTCATAAAATCGTTGAAAACAGACATCAACTTGCTAATGCTTATGTTTATCAGCATTACGGAAGGTTGAACATTCAATTAGGAAATTACGATGAGGCCATCAAAAACTTCAAGAAAGGACTCGAGATTAATACAAGCATAAAGAATAGTGGCCTGTACTCTAGTCTATATATTTATTTGGCCGAGACTTATAAAGAGAAAAAAAATCCCAATTTGGCTTACTTATATGCAATAAAGTCAGATTCAGTATCCAAAAATACTAAAGATGATTTTGAAAGACTAAAGAGCATACTAACCTTAGCAAAAGCAAGTTATGAAGTTGGTAAAAACAAACAAAGTCATGATGCCTTTTTAGACTATATTAAATTAAAGGACAGTGTTTTAGGTGAAGAAAAACTTAAAGAGATTACTGCTCTTGAAAAATTTTATGAAGCTGAAAAGCGTGATAATAAAATCAAAATTCAACAGCAGGAAAATGATTTGCTTTCAACAAAAAATAGAGCTGCAAATAACCGAAATATTGCTTTACTCATAACTTTACTTTTATTAGCCGCAATAGCCTATGCGCTGATTAATAAATTTAGATTAAGAGCAACAAAGCAAAAAGCGATTACTAAAGTAAAAGAATTAGAAAATGATAATCTCAATCAAAAAGTTGAATATCAAAAACGAGAATTAGCCTCTAAAGCACTTCATATTGCGCAAAAGAATGAGATGTTGAACGAACTAAAAGCCGATTTAAGCCAATTGAAAAAAGACAACAATACCAACGGTGTAAACCACCTTATCAATAAATTGCATATCGATAAACAAATAGATGATAATTGGGAGCAATTTACAACTCAGTTTATGGAAATGAATCCCAATTTCTTTAATAGTATTACAGAGCTTTACGATGATTTAACGAAGAATGATATTAGATTAATAGCATTACTAAAAATGAAGTATGATTCTAATTCAATAGCATCTCTATTAAATATATCAACAGAAGGTGTTAAGAAAGCAAGGTATAGACTGCGTAAAAAACTGAATCTCTCTTCTAAAGACAGTTTAGAAAAGCATATTATGAGTTTTTAGTTTTTATATAATTCATACAACTCCATATCTAAAGGCCGTTCACTAGGTGGAGTAAATCCATTTATTAAGGTTTTCTGCCACTTAAAATTGTTATTTGTCGCTACTTTTATACTTCCTAAATTGTCTTTATGTGAAATGATCTGAAGAATTTCTAATCCCAATTCGTTGAACGCATATTTTGATAAAGCTTTAATGGCTTTCGAAGTCAAACCTTGTCCTTCAAAAGTATAACCAATACAATAGGCAAATTCACCTTGTTTTTTGTCCCAGTCTAGCTCTTTTATATAAATAAGTCCGGCGAGTTCTCGCGTTTCAGATTGTTTTAAAGTGAATAGAAACACTTCTTTGTTCTGGAAGTGTTTCATATTAGCTTCAACAAATAATTGAGATAAAGTTGGGTTTAAATTCTGTTCTAAAGTTTTAGGAAAATAACGTTTAAAACGATCAGCATTTGCCACCATTAAATCACAAATCTTCCAAGTATCACCTCCGTGTAAGGCATTAATTTCGAAACCGTCAAATTGTGCTACCATCATACAATCACTTTATTTTGATTGAGCAGGTGATCTTGTTTTAAAAGTTTCACTGTGCTTAACGAAGATGCTGTTACACTCATTGGTAAAACCAATATAACACCAATAATAGGAATCAATAAAAAGAGCATAAAGACTATGCCATTGCCAATTGCAATACCTCTGTATTTTCTAACAAACTGAATACTTTCTCTGTACTTAAAATGGCGTTCTAAAGTATAATCCATATTACCAAAACCTGCATAATACGCCTGAACTAAAAATAGTAGTACCGTTGAAAATATATTCACAACAGGAATAAATTTCAACAATAAAATTGGTAAGGTGATTAGTAGTTCTTTTCCAAGATTTCTAACATTTATTCTAATGCCTCTCCAAAGTTGTTCTTTAAATGAGGTTTTTCTATGACTGTGCCTTTCTAAACCAGTTAAATGAGCTTCAATTTTTTCGGAAACCGGACTCATAAATGGGGCGGAAAGTGCCATTATAATGTGCTTGTACAAGATTAAACCAATGGCCAAAATGACAATCCAACCTATAAATGTAGAAATAGACGTGAAGGTTTCTTTTCCCCAATCCCATGGCCAAATATTGGAGATAAAGCGACCAATATTATCAGATAACCCATAAGCAGATAACCCAATGATGAACGCAGTTAACACACTAATTGCTATTGGAATAGCAAAATATTTCCATAGTTTAAGTTTGGAAATAAGTTCAAATGTTCCAGCGTATGCTTTTATACCTTTTAATATGTTATTTATCATATTATTGATTTTAGTTGGTTACAAACTAAAAGACGCTGAAAAGTATTTTAAGTTACACTAAAGAGCTAGGCTTTATATTCTTTAACAGCATCAATAAATGCTTTAGCATTTTCTAACGGAATGTTTGGTAAAATTCCATGACCTAAATTTACAATGTATTTATCTTTTCCAAATTCATTAATCATTTGATGTACCATTCTTTTAATTTCGGCAGGTGGAGAAAATAAGCGTGTAGGATCAAAATTACCTTGTAATGTAATATTACCTCCAGTTAAATAACGTGCATTTCTGGCCGAACATGTCCAATCTATTCCTAAAGCCGAAGCTCCAGATTTAGACATTTCATTAAGCGCAAACCAACAACCCTTACCAAAAGCGATAACAGGAGCATCATCCTTTAAAGCATTGATGATTTGCTGAATATATTGCCAAGAAAATTCTTGATAATCTACAGGAGATAACATGCCTCCCCAAGAATCGAATACTTGTAAAGCATTACAACCAGCTTTAACTTTTTCTTTTAAATAAGCAATAGTCGTATCTGTAATTTTCTGTAATAACTGATGTGCTGCAATTGGATTTGTAAAACAAAACTCTTTGGCTTTATCAAAGTTTTTAGAACCTTGTCCTTGCACACAATAACATAAAATGGTCCAAGGTGAACCAGCAAAACCAATTAAGGGCACTTCATCGTTAAGTTTCTCTTTGGTTACTTTTATAGCTTCGTAAACGTAGCTTAATGCTTCTTTGACATCTGGTACTATTACATTATCGACATCTTTTTGTGAGCGAATAGGATTTGGTAAATAAGGTCCAAAGTTGGGTTTCATTTGTACCTCAATATTCATGGCTTGTGGAATTACTAAAATGTCTGAAAATAGAATTGCAGCATCCATACCATAACGGCGAATTGGTTGAACCGTAATCTCACTTGCTAATTCGGGTGTTTGACAACGTGTAAAGAAATCGTACTTAGCTTTGATTTCCATAAACTCTGGCAAATATCGTCCCGCTTGACGCATCATCCATACAGGTGGACGATCTACAGTTTCACCTTTTAATGCTCTTAAGAATAAATCGTTCTTTATCATAAGTTTTAAACGTAATGTTCATTTACTAATTCAATTACACTTTCTACCGTCGGCACTTTTGCCACACGTACATCTTCAAAATATTTCTTTGCCTCTTTTGCTGTGGTTTCTCCAATACAGAAAGCAATTCCATTGGCTTTGTTTTGCTTTAAGAAACTCTCAACCGTAGATGGACTGTAAAACATTATACCATCTAAATTGCTTTCTATTTTATCAGCATCAAATTTAGTCTGATAGGCTTCGATTTCGTTTACCGTAATTTTATTTTCAGTTAATATATTTGGCAAGTCATCTAAGCGTAAATCACTACAGAAATATGTTACTTCTGTCCCATCAATATATTCAACTAAATATTCAGCTAGTTTTTTAGCATTTGCTTCTGTATGTGCTACTTTACCAATACGTTTTTCAACCATACGTTTGGTGCGTCTGCCAACACAATAAATGTTTTTGAATTGCAATTCTGGTGCAGAGAAGTTAGTTAGTAAAGCTTCAACTGCATTTTTACTTGTAATGATGACATTCTGAATTTCATTCCGAATTAAACTTTTGGAAAGTCTATTCAAACTAATTTTTATGGTATCATTACTTTCTGAAACTATATCATTATGAAATAATAGCACTTGATCATCAGTAAGCTTCTTGGTAGAATAAATATTAGTGATTTTATCTCCACGCTGTAATTGGTCTATTAGTACCTTCCCACCTTTACCGATAATATAATCTGCACAGAATTCTGCAACATTATGTCGATTTTCAAGAGGAACCACCTTGGTGACTTCTATCTTTTTAGTTCCATCTTTACTTAAAAGAATCCCTTTAAAATTTAATTCCTCCTCTTTGTTAATATAACAAATTGCGCCAATTGGAGCGGTACAACCACCTTCGAGTCGATTTAAAAATTCGCGCTCAATGGAGGTGCAAATTTCGGTAACTTCGTCATTGATTTCAGCACAAATGGCTCTAGTCTCTTCGTCAGATTCTAAAGCAGTAATCATAATAGCTCCTTGTGCAGGAGCAGGAATCATCCAATGGAGATTAATTGAATTTTCTGGTGTGAGATCTAAACGACCCAAACCAGCACCAGCAATGATTGCTGCATTCCAGTTTTCATTCGTTTCAAGCTTTTCAAGTCTAGAGTTTACATTGCCACGCAATCCTACGATAGTGTGTGTTGGGTAGCGATTTAGCCATTGTGCCCTACGTCTTAAACTTCCAGTAGCAATGACAGCATCTCTTGCTGAGAGAAATTCTTCATTTGTTTTATAAACCAAGGTGTCATTAATATTTCCTCGTTTTAAAACTGCCGCTTGTACAATCCCTTTTGGTAAAATCGTTGGTACATCTTTAAGAGAATGCACTGCAATATCGATGTCTTCATTAAGCATCGCTATATCAAGGGTTTTTGTAAAAATACCTGTGATACCTAATTCGTATAAAGGCTTGTCGAGGACAATATCTCCAGTTGATTTTATTGGAACTAAGACCGTTTTATGACCTAAATGCTCAAGTTGAGTTTGAACAGTTTTTGCTTGCCACATAGCGAGCTGGCTATCGCGTGTGCCAATGCGAATAATTTTAGACATTATCGGTAGTTTCTAACTGAAATATTTTTTTGATGAGCTCTAAACTCTCATCTGAAGTGTTACTATCTTCTCTAAGATGGTGTGCAAACTGATTGGTGATTTTCTGAATTAAATTATTAGTAATTAATTCTGCCTGATCTTCATTAAAATCAGCTAGTTTTTTACGCTGTGTATTAAATTCAGAATTTTTAAAACCTGTTAATTTATGTTTTATAGCTTGTATAGTTGGTACAAACTTTAAAGTATCAAGCCAAGCATTAAATTCGGCCATAATCTCCGTAATAATAGCTTCAGCATTAGGAATATATGCCTTTCGTTTTTCTAAGGTATCATCCGTAATTTTTGCCAAGTCATCTAAATGTACTAAAGTAATATTAGAATGTTCTCTAATGTCTTCGTTTACGTTTTTTGGAATCGATAAATCTAAAACCAATAAAGGCTTATCAGTAGAAATTAAAGATTTGTAAACCGTTGGATTTTGAGCACCTGTGGCCACTATTACAATATCTGAAGTGTTGATTTCATCTTGTAAATTTTCATAGTCCTTTACAACTAAATTGAATTTACCTGCAACTTCTTCGGCTTTATCCTTAGTTCTGTTAATTAGAGTAATATGTGAGTTTTTAGTGTGTTTAACCAAATTCTCACAGGTATTTCTACCAATTTTACCTGTTCCGAATAATAGAATATTTTTATCTGTGATGCTCTCAACGTTATTCATGATGTACTGAACAGAAGCAAAAGATACAGAGGTTGCACCAGATGATAATTCGGTTTCAGTTTTGATACGTTTACTAGCTTGTATTACAGCATTCACTAAGCGTTCTGTGAATGAATTCATTAGATTCACTTTCTTTGAAGCTCTAGCAGCAAACTTTAGTTGACTTATAATTTCAAAATCTCCAAGAATCTGGCTATCTAAACCAGAACCTACTCGGAACATATGATTTATTGCTTCTTTATTTTTATGAACGTAAGCTACGTCTTGAAATTCTTCGACTGTCCCCTTAGTGTTTTCGCACAATAAATGAATTAATTGGTAAGGATGCTCGGCGAAACCATAAAGTTCTGTTCGATTACAGGTAGAAATTAATAGAATACTTTCAATGCCATTTTGTTTTGCTTGCGCTAAAACATTTTGTTTCGCAGCATCGCTTAAACTAAAATGACCACGCACTTCAGCGTCAGCTTTTTTATAGCTGAGGCCTATAGCGTAAAAATATGTGCTTTTCTGTTGCATTCGCTCGTTTACCTGACTTTGGAAAGTAACAGCACAAAAATAATTTTGTTATTCATAAAAAAACAACGCTAGAAGAACTTAAAGTATCGTTTCTGGTTTTTTAAGATTGTTTTTTATAAAAACATGATTTTTATCATATTTTTGTAGTGAATTCAAGGGCTTTTTATGCTTTTGTTTAGAACGAATCTAAATAAGAAAGAAATGAAAACAGAAAAAACAGCTTCAAAAAGTGTCGCTACAGGTACTTTTGACGAAACTTTTATTGAAGACGGCTTTTTTGTGTTGAGTTATAAGAATGAAAATGATACTGTTGAGATTCTTGAACGCGAGATTGATAGTAGTTTTATTCAGTTTCATTTTTGTACCAAGGGATCATCTGCTTTTGTCTTTAATCAAGGCACTTATACGCTAAATATTAATGAAGACACATCGCTATTACTCTACAATCCACAACGCGATTTACCAATACATTTAGAAATGCAACCACATTCTTGGTTGGTTTCTTTGGTGATATCCATAAAGAAGTTTCATGGTTTATTCTCTGATGATGCTAGTTACGTTACTTTTTTAACCGATGATAATAGAGACAAGAAATACTATAAAGATGGAAAGATTTCTCCTTCAATGGCAGTGGTTTTAAACCAGATGATAAATTTTAGTTTAAACAATTCTATAAAACCGCTATACTTTAAAGGAAAAGCATACGAGTTATTGAGTTTATTTTTTAATAGAAGTGAAGATGCAAATATAGAGCAATGTCCGTTTTTGGTCGATGAGGTTAATGTCGCAAAACTGAAAAAAGCTAAAGATATTATTATTGCTAATATGGCTGAGCCACCAAGTTTACAAGAATTAGCTGATGCTATAGATTTAAGCCTTAAAAAATTAAAAGAAGGCTTTAAACAAATTTATGGGGATACGGTTTATAGTTTTCTATTTGACTATAAAATGGAAGTCGCTCGTAAACTTTTAGAATCCGGAGACCATAATGTTAATGAGGTTGGTCTAAAAGTAGGTTACAGTACGTCTAGCCATTTTATTGCAGCTTTTAAAAAGAAGTTTGGCACTACGCCAAAGCGATATATTATGGGGTCGGTCTAGAAAAGGTATAATTAATTTTTTCTAAGACTATCAATAGCTTTTTTATCCTTTAGTATTTCCTTTTCTAAAAATTCTTTCTGAAGATTTAAACTATCAATTTTTGATTGAAAATCAGAGTTAAGCTTTTTGAACTTTTGTAAAATACTAGCCGATTTATAATATGAATATATTGAAATCTTAATATTTTTTTCACCGAATTCCTCTTTAGCTTCTTCGTAAGAAAGATTTAATAGTTTAAAAAAATCTGATGAGTTCTTGTCACCTGAAGCAGCTTTTTTAGAAATGAAATCATACTTTTTTTTATTTTCTGTAAAGTGCTTTTTAAATTTAATAAAATCAGCTTCAGAATATTTAACCGAATCAATTTCTTTATGAAACTGCTTCAATTTTAAGCTATCAATATTTTGAGAAAATAGAGATCCGGTAATTAGAAAAATAAATATAAGAATGAAGTTTTTCATCTATTATTAATAGTCATAGTAACCACCCCGACCACTGGGAGTAACACGCTTACGATCTTTATAAATTGCTAAATTGATAATCTCAGTGTACTGCTCTTCTAGCTCTTTGGTTTTATCGACTTCAGTGCCATAATTTTCTGATCGATCATAGTATTCTACTACTAATTGTTTTGGATCTTTTGACTTAATAAATGATATATAATGTAGCATTTCAGACTTACCAGAATATTCATCTTCTTTATCAATTTGAAAGAAATACATCACAGCATTTTTACCTTTATCCGTTACAAAATCTCGCTTCATAAGGAAAGTCAGAGAGTCTTTTTCTTTTTCAAAATTTGCATTAGATAAGAGTTTAGATTTAGCAAATTGTTGCTGATCTATATTAAAGGATTTTATTTTACTTAATAGCTTTTCCTTATGCAATTTCTCTATTAATAAGTATTGATTTTCTTCATCATCTAGAATCTTTTCTTTAAGTTTTGTAGGAATTGATTCTTTGTTTTTAGTCAATAACACATAATAATCTACAAGTGCTGAGGTATCATCGACATTAAGTAATTTTTCGAAGAAATCTTGAGTAGAACGCTCTTTTCTGTAAGGAAAAAGTAACTTCACATAAGTAGATAAATCATTAGAATACGAATTATAGCCATAGTTAGAATTTCCTAGATTTCGTTTCACTTCAATTTTACCATCATTGATTAACTGATTTTTGTACTTAGAGTAAGTCTTTAATTTAATGTGTCCACTATCTTTTACTCTAATCAACAGATCGTATAGCGGCTGTTTGTATTCTTGTATGGTGCTGTATTGCAGTATTTCTGGAAATAATGAAGCTTTTAATTGTAAAGAATCTTTTCCGAAATAATTATAAAAAATACTTCCCACACCGTTTAATGGTAAATCGCGTTCCATTAGATCTAAAGCTAACTTGTAAGAATCCTTTTTATTAGAGTCTAACAAGCCTTCTAAAATAGCAGTTTGGGTTTGAGGGTCTGAGTAGCTATCGTTATACAATTGAGTTATAAAAGGCAAATTATTTTTTAAATCAATCTCAATTAGCTGTTCAACCAGATGATACTTAATGTCTAGGCGCTCCTTTTCGAATTCAAAGTCCTTAAGAATCGACACAATTTCTTTACTATTATGCTTCTTAAATTTAATAAGATTATAAGATCCCAAAACAATACTATCATTAGCTCTAAGAGCTTCAAAAAACTGCTTAGTCTTGTCTTTGAAAACACTTTGGCCAAGTAGCGTATCTTTCGGTGTAAAGGTCTTGTAAAACTCGGTAACAAAGGTTGAAGGACCAGCCAAGGAATCAATTAAAGTTGAAAGCTCAAAAAGAACCCCTTCTTGTAAAATGTTTTTTACCAAAACCTGCTTTGCACTTGCAGAATCAGTATAACTAAAGCTATAAGAATAGAGGTCTTCTGTTTTAGATTTCTTACGATTAGCTATTTTAAACACTTTATCTGGCTTATAATAACGCGTAGAGAAGTTAATTTTCTGATCCATATTTTTCCATAGACTATCTATATTCCTAAACATTTGCAAGTCATGAAACTTAGTTCTTGTGATAGATATTTGCTCGTTAGCACTAGTTGAATAAACCGTTTGTTTTGTTTTTTCTTGGTAATCTTTATCATCTTTGCTATTGTACCCATAACTATTGTATGGGTTTGGCATAGGAGCTTTGGCATTTGTGTTTACTGAAAAATGTAAAGATGTATCTATTACCTTTTCAAAATTTTTATAGTCTGTTTTGTTAAATTTAAATGACTTGAAAAAATCCGTTTTATCCGTTTCGTTTTTACCAACATAACCTAATAGATAATAACTTCCGTCTTTTACAATAGTCTTAAGATGTATATTTTTGCCAGAAGCAGAATCTAACACAGCTTGAGATTCATAGGTTTTATAATCACCAGCTTTAAAACCACCATTCATTTCCTTTAGCTTATAGTTTTTGTATAAAGCATGATGAAAATATTTAGCTTCAAAACTATCTTCTTCAATGTAAGACGCATCATGTAATGCAGCTTCTTCAACAAAATAATAAGCATCATTTTTATAACCCTCTAAAAGTTTCTTACCACTATTAGCCATATTACTAGTTACGTAATATTCAGGAAAATTAACTTCAAACTTTTTATGCGGAGAAATAAATAATTGATTTGAATCTGAAGGAGTTTTTAAGGTTATAGAACTAAAGATTTTGTCTTCGTGCTTTAAAACAAAATCACTACGACCAGCAAATTTTATAATTATAATTTCTAATGGTGTTTGGTAAATATGGTATTTTTGAAATTCACCCTTCTTTGTTTTATTTACAATACTAATACCTGGATAGGGCTCAGTCAGCTCTTCCTTTTTAATAATATCACCAGGAATATCCTCATATAATAAATCATCAATTTCTTTTAGGGTAATGTTTTCTTTTTCATTAGGTAAATACAGAAAACGACTGATTCTATTCACTGTCAAATAGGCTCCATTGGTCATATCTGGATCCAAATAATACTTCTGTCCTCCATAAGAAAACTCTCTGAGTTTATCATAAGTATTTATGCCTAAAAACCCATCAGGAGTTTTATTCATTTTTAGTACAGGTGAAACAAAAAGACTGTCTAGTTTTATTTTTTCTGTTTTACTATAATCGGTTTGATCAGAAGTTAAGGCCTTTACAGTATATCCTCTTTGACGTAACATATTAATCATACCCTTTTCGCCAGGTAAATGCGCAGCACCAACACCTGCGAATACGGATTTGGTAGGCATTAGTTCTTCTAATGAAATCACCATGTTTTTATTACGAATAAACAACATGTTTTCTCTATAGAATTTCGTATTAACTCCTGCACCAATAGAATCTAATAAATCTAAATTTCTATCTCGATATAAGTTTTCTTGAATGAGATACGGATTCTCCTTCGCAAACAGTTTCTGTAACCAAGGATCTAAATCTTTTTTATCAGCGTTGTAAGCTGCTTTGGTAGTTAAATAACGAGATTCTGCTAAATCCTCAAGTCCATAAATTTCTTTATTATTTTTCTTTCCTGCTTGGAAGATAAACATGTCGAGATAGGTTTCTTCTTCAAAATTATCTGAGGCATTATTTTTTCTATATAAATACGCATTGACAGCATTATTATCCATTCTTACCGAACCTCTAATTGCCATTTCTTCAGGATGTGTTAACTTAAAGAGATTGGTATAAAACTGGCTTCTATAATTGTTATAATATGCCATTTCACCAATCATCATATCGTAATTAAATCCTGGCCAAGTTGTAGGATCAGACTCTAAAGCGACACAGTCACTTGCATTTAAAGCTTTATAGAAAACATCGTCTAAACGGAAAGCAACTTTTTTGCTAACGTGCATAGTCCCATAGAGATATGATTTTTTTTCAAGACCATTTCCTGAAATTTCCCAAAGTAAACTCTGGTATTTTTGTTGTGAAAAACAGGTTATTGAAAATGTAATAATAAGGGCAAAAAGAATTTTTTTCATAATTTAATTTAAATCAAGGCTTGTAAAGATATTTAAATCTTCGAAACAGCCATATTGAATCAATAAAACTCGTTAAAAAACTGATATTATAGATGTTTTATATTAAACCTTTAACAATTTAAACACAAAAATATTTCACGATACTGCTATAAGTAAAAGCAATTAAGAGAATTGTTTACCATTGCAGATAGTGTTGTATTTTTGCATTTGAAAAAGAAAATTATGTCAAAAGGAATTTTATTAGTCAATTTAGGTTCTCCGGATAGCCCAAATCCAAAGGATGTAAAAAAGTATTTAGGTGAGTTTTTAATGGACGAACGTGTTATTGATGTTCCGTTTTGGGCAAGAACACTTTTGGTAAAAGGTATTATTTTAAACACTAGACCAAAGCAATCTGCAAAAGCTTATAAAAAGATATGGTGGGAAGATGGTTCTCCATTGATTGTTTTATCTGAAAGACTTCAAGAAAAAGTACAGCAAAAAGTTGATTTTCCTGTGGCTTTGGCAATGCGTTATGGCAGTATGACTATTAAAAATGGTCTTCAAGAATTGGTAGATAAAGGTTGTACCGAAATAAAGACCATTCCACTATATCCACAATTTGCAATGGCAACTACGGAAACTATTGATGTAAAAGTAGATGAATTGGTTGCTGAGTATTTTCCGCAGTTAAAAATTATAAGAACACCAGCTTTTTATCATCGTGAAGATTATATAAATGTACTTTCTAAAAGTATTGGTGAAAAACTTGATGGTTTAGATTATGAGCATATTCTCTTTAGTTACCATGGCGTTCCTGAAAGACATATCCGTAAAAGTGATATCACTAATGGGAACTGTAAGATGAATGGTAAATGTTGTTTTAAAATGGGTAGTGAGCAACACGAATTTTGTTACCGCCACCAATGCGAAATTACTACTGTCAATGTAGCCAAAAAGCTAGGATTAAAAAATGGCACATATTCAACAACTTTTCAATCTAGACTTGGTTTCGATCCATGGTTAAAACCTTACACAGACCGAACGATTGAGCGAATGGGTAAAGAGGGCACTAAAAAAATGGCTATAGTTACACCAGCTTTTGTAAGTGATTGTTTAGAGACGTTGGAAGAAATAGCGATGGAAGGCGAAGAAATTTTCCATGAAGTTGGCGGAAAGGAATTTACAGTGATTCCTTGTTTGAATGAACGAGACGATTTTGCTCAAGTGCTTACTAATATAGTAGAAGAATGGGCTACGGCTAAAACTTTAGCCGTTTAATGGCAAAAGTATCTTCACAAGATTTAGGAAACCAACCGATTGGTAAATTACTGATTAAGCAAGCTGTACCAGCATCAATTGGTATTTTGGTGATGTCCCTTAATATTCTGGTGGATACTATTTTTGTTGGTAATTGGATTGGGTCAACTGCAATTGCAGCAATTAATGTAGTACTTCCGGTTTCATTTTTTATTGCCGCTTTAGGTATGGCGATTGGAATTGGAGGATCGTCAATTATTTCTAGAGCTTTAGGTGCGGATAATGCAATAAAGGCACTAAAGACTTTTGGAAATCAGATTACGCTTACCATTTTAGTCACAATAACTTTTGTGATTTTCGGATTACTATATATAAATGATATAGTACCAGCTTTTGGTGGCAAAGGCGCTATTTTCGAACCAGCGAAAACCTATTATAGAATTGTATTATATGGAGTACCAATTTTGGCGCTTTGTATGATGGGAAATACGGTTATTAGAGCAGAAGGGAAGCCAAAATTTGCGATGTATGCTATGATGTTTCCATCTGTTGGGAACTTACTTTTAGATGTACTTTTTATCAAAGTATTTGATTTTGGTATGGCTGGTGCTGCATGGGCAACTACAGGTTCTTATATGCTCTGTTTTGTTTTTATTTTATGGTTTTTTCTTTCGAAGAATTCTGAGCTAAAAATTAATGTAAAACACTTCGGCTTAGACCTACCCATTGTAAAGGAAATTGGTTCTTTAGGGTTTGTGACTTTGACAAGACAAGCGATTGTAAGTGTCACCTATTTATTAATGAATAATATTTTATTCGATTTAGGAGGTGAAACTTCGGTAACAGCCTATGCTATTGTTGGGCGTATGTTAATGTTTGCTTTATTTCCTGTGTATGGAATCACGCAAGGCTTTTTGCCAATAGCTGGCTTTAATTATGGAGCAGAAAAATATAAACGTGTTCGTGAATCAATAATAACGGCTATTAAATACGGGATTCTACTCTGTGCTATAATCTTTATATTTTTAATGATTTTCCCAGATGCAATTACAAAGCTTTTTACGCAAGATGCAGATGTTTTAAAAGAAACTCCTCCTGCTATGCGTTGGGTTTTTGCAGCAACACCAATAATAGGTATTCAATTAATAGGAGCCGCTTATTTTCAGGCGATAGGAAAAGCTATTCCTGCATTATTGTTAACACTGTTAAGACAAGGTATATTTTTTATTCCTTTGATATTCATTCTTCCTAAGTATTATGGTGCTCTAGGAGTATGGATGGCATTTCCGATTTCGGATGTTTTGGCAACAATTGTTACAGCTTACTTTTTACATCGTGAGGTAAAGTTAAATTTATTGCCAAAGGAGATAGAATAATTTTTAATCCGTAATTTTAGGATTCTATAACCAACCATTTATTAATATGCGATTTTCAACGATTTTTTCAGTAATTCTGTTATCATTTTTCAGTTTAAATCTTCAATCTCAAAATTTTCAAGAATCAGATTATGCCGCTTTAGAGTATCGTCTTCTTGGTCCTTTTAGAGGTGGGCGAAGTGCTGCTGTAACAGGTGTTCCCAATCAACCCAACCTTTATTATTTTGGGTCAACAGGTGGAGGCATCTGGAAAACAACTAATGGAGGTCGTCAATGGGAAAATATTTCAGATGGATTCTTTGGTGGTAGTATAGGTTCTATTGCGGTATCAAAAAGTGATCCTAACGTGATGTATGTTGGAGGAGGAGAAAAAACGGTTAGGGGAAATGTATCTTCAGGATATGGTATCTGGAAAAGTGAAGATGCTGGTAAAACTTGGAAATCATCTGGCTTAAAAAATTCTAGGCACGTACCTCGTATTGTAGTTCACCCAACCAATCATAATATTGTTTATGCCGGAGTTTTAGGAAACATTTATAAACCAACCCAAGAACGTGGTGTTTATAAAAGTACAGATGGTGGAAAAACATGGAGAAAAATACTGTTCTCTAATGCACATGCTGGTGTTGTAGATTTAATTATGGACCCAACCAATCCAAGAGTTTTATACGCATCGACTTGGAGAGTGCAGCGTACGCCTTATAGTCTAAGTTCTGGAGGAGAAGGTTCTGCCTTATGGAAAAGTACAGATAGCGGAGAAACATGGACAGAGATTTCAACCAAAAAGGGATTTCCTGAAGGCACTCTAGGAATTATTGGAGTTACAGTGTCTCCATTGAATAGCCAACGTGTTTGGGCAATTATTGAAAATAAAGATAAAGGAGGATTATATCGAAGTGATGATGGTGGGGAAACTTGGAATCAGGTAAATAGTGAACGTAAACTGCGTCAACGTGCTTGGTATTACACAAGATTGTATGCGGATACTGAAGACGTCAATACCGTATATGTTCTAAATGTGCGTTATCATAAAAGCACAGACGGTGGAAAAACCTTCAATACCTATAACGCACCACATGGAGATCATCACGATTTATGGATTGCACCCGAAGATCCGAAGCGCATGATTATTGGAGATGATGGAGGAGCACAAGTGACTTATGACGGGGGAGAAACCTGGAGTACTTATCACAACCAACCAACTTCTCAGTTTTATAGAGTAACAACAGATAATGCGTTTCCATATCGTATTTATGTGGCTCAACAAGATAATTCTACAATTAGAATTCCACACAGAACAGATGGTAGAGCAATCACTGAAGACGATTGGGAAAGTACAGCTGGAGGTGAATCTGCTCATATTGCAGTAGATCCAGAAGATAATGATATTGTTTATGGCGGAAGTTATGATGGATTCTTAACGCGAGTGAATCACAAAACAGGAACGGTTAGAGCCATAAATGTTTGGCCAGATAATCCAATGGGACATGGAGCAGAAGGTATGAAATATCGCTTTCAGTGGAATTTTCCTATTATATTCTCAAAACATAATCCAAATCGATTGTACACTTTTTCACAACATGTTCATGTGACTGAAAATGAAGGACAATCTTGGGATATTATTAGTCCAGATTTAACAAGAAACGATCCTGAAAAATTAAAGTCATCAGGTGGACCAATTACTCAAGATAATACGTCAGTGGAATATTACTGTACCATTTTTGCAGCACAAGAATCACCATTAAAGGAAGGGTTGCTTTGGGTTGGTAGTGATGATGGTTTAATTAATGTCACACAAGATGGCGGAAAAACTTGGACAGATGTAACGCCTAAAGGCATGCCAGAATGGATGATGATTAATAGCATTGAACCAAGCGCATTTGATGCTGGTACTTGTTATGTGGCTGGAACAAAATATAAAACAGGTGATTTTGCTCCATACTTATATAAAACGACTAATTATGGAAAGAGCTGGACAAAAATCACCAATGGCATAAATCCAGAACATTTTACGAGAGCATTGAGAGAAGATCCAAAACGCAAAGGTTTATTATATGCAGGTACGGAAACAGGAATGTACATTTCGTTTAATGATGGTAAGGACTGGAAACCATTTCAGTTGAATTTACCAATTGTACCTATCACGGATTTAACAATTAAAGACAATAATTTAATTGTTGCAACACAAGGAAGAAGTCTTTGGATGATTGATGATCTTACTTTAATTCATCAATTGTATGACGCGGATTTAAGTAAAAATATGCTCTTCAAACCCAAAGACACTTATAGAATGCGAGGTGGAAGCAGAGCTGGAAGTAAAACTTCTGGAACCAATCATCCCAATGGAGTAATAACTTATTTCAATTTGAAAGATTTTAAAGAGGATGATAAAGTGTCTTTGACGTATTTTGATACTAAAGGTGATACAATTAAGACCTTTTCAACTAAAGACAAAAAGAACAAGCTAGAAGTAAAAAAAGGAGCTAATCAATTTGTTTGGAATATGACTTATGATGGAGCTGAACGCTTAAAAGGAATGATTTTGTGGTGGGCAAGTTTACAAGGACCAAGAGCAATTCCTGGTCAGTACAAAGTAAGTCTAAATGTAAATGGAGACGAGCAATCACAACCATTTACTATTGTTGCAGATCCAAGAACAGAAAGTACATTAGCCGACATGCAAAAACAGTTTACGTTTATAAAAGATGTGAATAAAACCATGGATAATGCACATAAAACCATCAAAAAAATCAGAAAAGTTTATAGCCAACTAAGCAGTTTTCAAAAACAATATAAAGATGATGAAAATGTGAAGGAATTGGTTGAAAAAGCCAAAGCCTTAGAAGAACAATTATCTGATATTGAAAAAGAACTCTATCAAACGAAAAACAGAAGTGGACAAGATCCATTAAATTTCCCGATAAGATTAACCAATAAATTAGGACATTTAAATTCTCTAGTGAGTATGGGGGATTTTCCACCAACAGAGCAAGACATTGCAGTTAAAAATGAATTAACTGCTAAAATTGAAAAGCAATTAGCAGCCTTTAATATCATTTTAAACGAAGAAGTAAAAGCATTTAATGCTGCTTTTAATGCCAAACAATTGAATTATTTATTTGTTGAAGATTAATGGAATACTACAATTACATAAAATCCCTACACCTCATTTTCGTTATTACTTGGTTTGCAGGTTTATTCTATATTCCACGGCTGTTCGTATATCAAATAGAGGCCTTTCATAAGCCATCACCAGATAAAGAGATACTAGGAAAGCAATTAAAACTTATGGCAAAACGCTTGTGGTTTATTATTACTTGGCCATCTGCAATACTAGCAACTTTATTTGCGGTTTGGTTAATGGTTTTAGTGCCAAGTTGGTTTCAACAAGGTTGGATGCATGTTAAATTAGTATTCGTATTATTCCTGTTTATTTATCATTATAAAACACATATTTATTATAAACAACTTCAAAAAGATGAGGTTAAAGTGACATCAAACTTTATGCGCATCTGGAATGAAGGTGCTACATTCATTCTTTTTGCTGTAACCTTTTTAGTGATTTTAAAAAGTACTATCAATTGGATTTTTGGGGTAGTTGGAATAGTTATATTAGGGATTTTAATTATGCTAGGCTTTAAATTGTATAAAAATATTCGTTCTAAAAATCCTGACGCTTAGTTGGCTTGATTATTGCTATATTTAGCTCAATGAAAATAAAAAGACTGTCCTTAAGAGCAAGAATATTTGTAGCTATGATACTATTAGTATTATTGGCTTCAATTTTAATAGCAGCAGTTACTATTTATCAGTACAACGAAGAAGCAAAAGATTATCACAAAGAACGTTTAGAGCGAAAGGAAAAAGCTATAAGACGCAGTATTAGTTTTACGATTAGAGAAACTACTTATCCTGTTACCACTCAGAATATTCCTCTAATTTTTAAAGACGAAATATTTGATATAGACGCTATTCATAACCAAAAAATTATTCTATACGATTTAGATGGGCAGTTATTAAAAAGTTCAAAACGTACTATATATAGAGATACTACGGAAATATGTTTAGATGCAGAAATTCTAAATGCATTGGCTAATACTGTAGAGCATCGATATGTCGTTAAAAATCAGGAAAACGGACAAACGTTTCAATCATCATACACATACATAACTGATGAAAAGTTTAAGAATATAGCCATTTTAAACCTACCATACTTAGAAGATGATGATTTTTTCAACAAAGAATTAAATCAGTTTTTAAGGCGTTTAGGTTACGCCTATTTAGCGATGATTCTGGTTGCAATAATATTCGCATATTTCATTTTAAAATATATTACTAAATCACTAAAAACAATTAGTGATAAAATGATCGAAACACGACTTGAAAAACGCAATAAGAAAATTGAAATTGATTCCTCTAGTGACGAGATTGAAACACTTGTAAATTCTTATAACAGCATGATTGATGAGCTAGAAGATAGTGCGGTGAAATTGGCAACTAGTGAAAGAGAACAAGCTTGGAGAGAAATGGCCAAGCAGGTGGCTCATGAGATTAAAAATCCATTGACACCAATGCGATTGAGTGTGCAAAGTTTTCAGCGAAAATTTGATCCTAATGACGAAAACATTCATCAAAAAGTTGAAGAGTATAGCAATACATTAATTCAGCAAATAGACACAATGAGTTCTATAGCTTCGGCATTTTCGAATTTTGCAAAAATGCCAGCTCAAAAGAAAGAAGTACTAAATGTTGCACATATAGTAAAGTTAGCACTCGATATTTTTAATGAGGACTATATAACGTTCTATCCAGAGGATGAGGAACTTATTGCAAAATTCGATAGAACACAACTCATAAGAGTTGTTACTAATCTAGTAAAAAATGGAATTCAAGCTATACCAGAAGGTTCAGGAAATCCGAAAATAGAAGTTCGTGTTTTTAGCGAAGGTGATATGATCAATATAACTGTTAAAGACAACGGTTCTGGTATTTCTGAAGAGAATAAATCTAGAGTTTTTGAACCAAAATTCACAACCAAATCAAGTGGTATGGGACTAGGCTTGGCCATGGTAAAAAACATTGTAGAAACTTATAATGGAAGTATTACCTTTGTGTCTCAACAAGGAATAGGAACAACATTTACTGTTACTTTTCCGAAGGAATAACCCTCAAGAAAGAAACTAGCTGTTACCTTGAGCGAAGTAAAAAGGTCTCTAATTAAATAATTTTTAATGAACTACGAAAACATATTATCTCAAACCTCAAACGGAATTACAACCATAACGATCAACAGACCAAATAAGCTAAATGCCTTAAACAAAGACACAATTCAAGAACTGCATGACGCTTTTGATGAGGCCAATGAGGATGCTGATACAAAAGTCATTATTATTACAGGGAGCGGAGAAAAAGCTTTTGTTGCGGGTGCAGACATTAGTGAGTTTGCAGATTTTAATATCAACGAAGGAGGTAAATTAGCAGCACAAGGACAGGCCTTATTGTTCGATTTTGTAGAAAACCTAAGTACACCAGTTATTGCAGCTGTTAACGGTTTTGCTCTAGGTGGAGGTCTAGAATTAGCGATGGCTTGTCACTTTAGGATAGCGAGTACTAATGCTAAAATGGGCTTACCAGAAACGTCTCTAGGTGTTATTCCTGGTTATGGAGGCACACAACGTTTACCGCAGCTAGTTGGTAAAGGTAGAGCTATGGAAATGGTAATGACTGCTGGTATGATTGATGCCAACCAAGCTTTAAATTATGGCCTAGTAAACCATGTAGTTGAGCAAGAAGAACTATTGCCACTATCAGAAAAAATTGCGAGTAAGATTATGCGCAATTCTTTAGTTGCCATTGGTAAAGCTATAAAGGCAATAAATGCCAACTATAGAGACGGAAAAGATGGCTACAAAGTAGAAATCAAGCAATTTGGGAAATGCTTTGGTACTGAAGATTTTGTTGAAGGTACTACTGCGTTTTTAGAAAAGCGTAAGGCCGATTTTCCTGGAAAATAGAATCTTTTATATCAAAACTTATTACTTTTGGTTTGATAAAATAACACAACTCTTCCCACAAAACCTTGAGAATAACGTATTAGGTTAAAACTACAACCTGTAGCCACACTCACGTTCATTTCATACTAATTTTATGGTATGATAAATCCCAAATCAACCATAATAGGAAGAGGTGCCCAACAAAACACGCACAACAGGTTCTTTGAGTTGTCTTACGAAATGCGAGACGATTTCTTGGAATTTTGCCAAAAAGAAGGTGAAATTGCTGATAAGAACAAGACACAATACCTTAATGTTTTTCCTAAGACTATAGTCAATAAAGTAACGAGCCCAGATGTTGGTATGGCCTATTCCATGAATATGTATCAAGGCTGTGAACATGGTTGTATTTATTGCTATGCGCGTAATAGCCATGAATTTTGGGGTTACAGTGCTGGTTTAGATTTTGAACGTCGAATTTTAGTAAAGAAAACAGCTCCAGAACTTTTAGAAACCCATTTAAAAAAGAAAAGCTGGAAAGCGCATCCCATAGTAATGTCTGGTAATACTGATTGTTATCAACCAGCAGAGCGAAAATTTCAACTAACCAGACAATGTCTAGAAGTATTTCTGAAATACAAACATCCAACGGCTATTATCACTAAAAATGCTTTAATTCTAAGAGATTTGGATTTGCTTAAAGATCTTGCTCAGGATAATTTAATATCAGTAAATGTTTCAATTACTTCATTATCTGAAGACACTAGACGAATTTTAGAACCTAGAACTGCAACTATAAAACGAAGGCTAAAAGTTATAAAAGAGTTGAGTGAGAATGGAATTCCTGTAAATGTAATGTTGGCACCAATAATTCCATCCATTAATAGTCATGAAATTTTACCACTTGCAAAATCTGTTTCAGAAGCTGGAGCATTAAGTATTGCACATACGATTGTAAGATTAAATGGAGCAATTGGTGAGATTTTTACTGATTGGATAAGAAAGACTTTGCCAGACAGAGCTGATAAGGTATTACACCAAATAGAAAATTGTCATGGTGGTAAATTAAATGAAAGTAGATATGGAATTAGAATGCGAGGCGAAGGACAAATTGCCAAACAAATTAATGATTTAGTTGCATTGGCAAGACTAAAATATTTTAAGGATAAAACAATGCCGAGATTAAACACAGAGCTTCATGAGCAGTATAAAGTTGGCCAAATGAAACTCTTTTAAACAAAAAAAGTGGGCTTTGATAAGGGCCCACTTTTCACTAATAAACTAATATATAAACAACAATCTATATTCTAAAGTTTTCGATAAACACTCTGTCGTTAGACTCAATTTTGGCTGTGTAATGACCTTTAAGTGTTTCATCTAGTTTGTACACACGATTTAATACGTTATTTCCCTCTACAGTTTCCGAATGAATTAATTCCCCTTCAAAATAGAGCTCTACTTTCATTGTATTTGAATCTAAAGTTAATTTTGAAATTAAAACTTGATTATTTCGATTTCTAACAACAGGTTTAAAAATGATTTGTTTATCAGTATTTATAGAAACCGTATGATCTTTGACTTCAATAGAATTGATTTCAATTTCAAAACCTTTGGTAACTTCTACAGTATATTTACCATCTTTTAATTGACTAAAATCAAAAAGGGTTGTTAGGTTACCGTTATGTTTAATCTCGCCACTGTAGATAATTTCTCCAGAAGCATCAGTTACAGAAATTTGACTTCCTTTTTCTACGTAGTTATAAGTTGATGTAACTTCCAAAACTTCGCTGGCGTAGCTTGTATATGTTCCGAACACTACAGCTAATACTAAAATTTTTTTAAATAGTTTTTTCATAATAAAATCAGGTTAAGTGATTATGAGTACAAATGTATAGCGCATCAAAGCTTAAGAAAACAACCATTTTGGCATATTTATATGCAAAATTAACCATATAGTCGCTCTAGAAATACCAATAGGTTAAAATAGTATATATTGGTGTTAATCCGCTATAGTCTCTATGTTTTTAAGATTAGTATTTGTGAAATACTTTTATACATTCTGTTTTGCAATAAACTCATTTTAAAAGGACGTATCTATAAGTCAGAATTGTATTTGTAATAATGAAGTATCGTATGGAGCTATTATTTGATTTTAATAAAATTATAAATAAGATTATATTTTTTTTAAACAAAAAAAGTGGGCTATTATAAGCCCACTTTTCACTAAATAAAAAACTAATATATAAACAACAATCTATATTCTAAAGTTTTCAACGTATACTCTGTCATTAGTTTTAACGATTACAGAATATTCACCTTTTATCGTTTTATCTATTTTGTAAGCTCTATTTAATATCTCTTTTCCTTTTACAGTTTCTGAGTAGATTAATTCGTCCTCATAGTAAAGCTTAACTTCCATTTCTGGTGTATCTAAGGCTAATTTTGAAATTATAATGCTATCCTCAAAGATTCTAAAAACGGGTTTAAAAACCTTTATATTTTTATGTTCTATAAAATAAACACTATTGTTTTTTACCTCTACTGCGCTAATTTCAATTACATAGTCTTTATTAACTTCTATACTATATAGACCATCTTTTAATTGTGAAAAATCGTAAAGACGACTAATATTACCATCAAAATTTATTCTACCGCTAAATATAACTGCACCAGTGGCATCAGTTACAGTGATAGAGTTTCCTTTTTTTACATTATTAAAAGTAGGTAAAACTTCTAATGTTGCATTTGCGTAGTTGTTGAATGTTACAGACATAACAACTAATACTAAAATGTTTTTAAATAATGTTTTCATAATGTTTCATTTTTTGGGTTACACTGAAACTTAAAACTTGCCTATTTAGTTTTTAGTTATTAATGACAATTTTTAATTATCAGTTTAAATGATTTAACACTACAAATGTATAGTGACTTAAGCTTTTGTAAAACAAGGATTTTGGTATGTTTATGTGCATAATTAACCTTATTCAAAGTTAAAATAGTATATATGGTTAAAATAGTGTACTTTTTTGGTAATTACACATAGATTTGAATTCAAAATACACTTAACTTTGTAATTATAAGTCTATTATGAAAACAAGAAAACCTACATTAGAAAAGATAAGTCCAGAGTTTGGGAGTTCATTATTAGTAAAGAACCATAAAATGGATGCTTTCAATGATGAAACCAAACCATTTTGGCATTTTCATCCAGAAATTGAATTGGTTTATGTAAATAAAGGACGAGGAAAACGTCATATAGGTAATCATTTATCTTATTTTAATAACAGTCAGTTATTGCTTATTGGTTCTAACTTACCACACAATGGTTTTACAGATCGTTTAACTATCAATGGTTCTGAAACTTTGGTACAGTTTAAACCAGAGTTTTTAGGGGAACATTTTTTTGACATTCCTGAAATGGGAAAAATTAACCAATTATTTGAGCGTTCTAAAAAGGGCATCCTCTTTGGAGTGAAAACAAAACAGAAATTAGGGCCCAAAATTGAAAAGTTAAACGAAAAAGAAGGTTTTAAAAAGATATTGATTCTGTTGGAAATTTTACATGGTTTAGCAAAATCTGAAGATTACTCATTACTTAATGCAGATGGATTTGCATTTGAAACTGAGCCACAAGACAGCGCTAAAATTGATATTGTTTTTAAACATGTCAATGAAAATTTTAAAGAACATATTAGTTTAGACGAGATTGCAGAGAAGGTGAGCATGACGGTACCTGCGTTTTGTCGTTATTTTAAAAAAGTAACAGGAAAAACATTTACTAAGCTCGTTAATGAATATCGTATTGTACATGCAACCAAACTACTTTCAGAAAGTCAAATGAGTATTACGGATGTGAGTTTTGAATGTGGTTTTAATAATTTTTCGCATTTTAATAAGTTATTCAAAGAATTTGCGGGAAAAAGTGCTTCTAAGTATAGAGGTGAGCTAAAGTTGATGGTGCAATAGTTAAATTTTACTTTGTATGGAAGATAAAATAGAAATTGCAATTGCGTATTACACTAAAAAAGGTCAAGATATTATAGATGCTGTAAACTCTAATTGTAATTTAACTGCGGATGAGATAATTAACTACGGAGAAGAAATGGCAGTTATAGAATATAAATTGACTGCTTTAGAGGTGGCAAAAGAGAACTAATTAATTTTATTTTTCACCTTTCCATTCAGCATAAAACTGCTTTAAAAAACCTTCCATATATTTATGACGTTCTAAAGCAATCCGTTTTCCTGTTTTAGTGTTCATCTGATCTTTCAACAACAATAGTTTTTCGTAAAAATGATTAATTGTTGGTGTCTTTGCAGCTTTATATTCAGCTTTAGTCATGTTTAGGTTAGGCTCAATTTCAGGATCATAAAGAGCGCTATTTTTAAAACCACCATAGTTAAAACAGCGTGCAATACCAATGGCACCAATAGCATCAAGTCTATCAGCGTCTTGTACAACTTCCATTTCTTTAGACGTAAATGAAGGATTCAAATCAAATGAGTTTTTAAAAGACATGTTTTCAATAATCTGTGTAACATGTTCTATGATTTCACTATCTACATTATGTTTTAGAAGAAATTCACTGGCTACTCTTGGCCCAATCGCTTCATCACCATCATTAAATTTAGAATCAGCAATATCATGTAGTAGAGCAGCCAAAGAAACCACTGTGATATCTACAGGCTCGTTTTTGGCAATCAATAGAGTGTTTTTGTAAACACGCTCTATATGAAACCAGTCATGACCACCTTCCACGTTTTTAAGTTCACTTTTTACAAAGTTGATCGTAGCTTCAATGATGCTATTAGATTCGGATACCTTCATGCTAAACTGTTTATGCAGGATCTACCCACTTAAACTGAAATGAATTTTCAGGAATTTTAATACGTTCAGATAAACGATACATTCTAGGAGGTAATTTCATTAAATAATCTCTGGCTTTTTCAGCCTCTTCGTTTAATCCGTTAATATTGCCAATATCCCAACGGTCAATTAACTTTTGAAGAATATCTACATAGTCGTTAGACGTATAAACACCTATGCGTTGGGCAGTGTTAGAAAATTCTTCGAAAGCAGTGCCTATTTTATCTCTAGATTCTCTTAAGAAATGAGCTGGCATAGCGATTTTGCGTTTCATCATATCATGAAATGCCATCATCATCTGGCTCGGATCTACAGCAAAAATACGCTCTACAAATTCTGAATAGGCATGATGGTGACGCATCTCATCCCCAGAAATAATCTTACACATTTTAGCCAATCGTTTATTACCTTTTGCTTTAGCAATTTTGGCCACACGATTATGAGAAACGTAGGTAGCTAATTCTTGAAAACTTGTATAAACAAAGTTTTTATAAGGATCTCTGTCGGTGCCAATATCAAAACCATCGTTAATTAAATGTTGTGTGGTTTTTTCTATTTCTTTCATATTTACACGTCCAGAGAGGTACAAATACTTATTGAGGACATCGCCATGTCTATTTTCTTCACCTGTCCATTGTCTTATCCACTTTGACCAGCCGTTTCGTTCAACTTGGTCAATACCTTCTACATCCATAAGCCAAGATTCATAACTTGGTAATGCTTCTTCAGTAATCATATCGCCCACTAAGACCACCCAAAAATCATAGTCTAATTCCTTAGACAATTCTCTAATTTCTCTTACTTCTTCGTAGAACGATTCTTTTGTAGAGTCTGGTAAAAAATCAGTCGGTTGCCAAATGTTTTCAACAGGAATTAAGTATTTTTCGATAAGAGATTCCACATCTTTTTCGAGATGCTGCATCACTTCTAACCTCACATTTTTCAACGACATATTTGATGGTTTAATTAAGGGTTATTTAGCGATAGCTTCAACTACAGTTTTTTCAACCTGTTGAATTAAGTCTACCTTATCCGTAAATTTAGCAATTTCTAGGGGCTTATGCACTGTAAATTTAATATGATTTCCTATTCCCATCGGAAATTTTCCATACCGTAACATTTTCCAGGAATTATTGACCGTTACAGGGACGATTAATGCTGAGGGTGCTTTTTTCATTAATATTTCGAGCCCTTTGGTTTTAAATGGTTTAGGAGTACCATCTTTGCTCCTTGTCCCTTCAGGAAAAATAACTGCGGCTCTTTTATTGTGTTCAATATATTCACCAAATTCCATCATCGCTGGTAATGCTTGACGAGGATTTTTTCGATCAATTAAAACCGAACCTCCATGCCGTAAATTATACGACACACTTGGGATACCTTTTCCTAGTTCTTGTTTTGCAACAAATTTTACATGATGTTTACGCATATACCACATAATTGGTGATATATCGTACATGCTTTGGTGATTTGAGACAATAATTAAAGGCTTGTCAGTAGTGATATTGTGAGGATTGTTAAATGTGAATCGCGTACCTAAAACATTAAGACATCGCATTAAAAAAAACTGTAACCAATCTACACTGATTTTATGTGCTTTGTAACCAAACATGTTAAAACATAACCATTGTATAGGATGAAAAACAACTAAGGTTAAACCAAAGCAGACAAAATATAGAACTGTAAGTGGATAGGCTAGTAGTTTTTGCATGGCATAAAAATAAAAAACCACGATTAAAATCGTGGTTTAAATTCTAAAAATTCTGTCATTGCGAAGTTCACTTTTAGGTCAACTGTGGCAATCTGTTCAATTAGAGAGATTACTACGTCATTTTATTCCTCGTAATGACGTGTACTAGCAATGCTCATTATAAGCATCCATGAGATTTTCTGCAATCAATTCTGCAGGACGACCCTCTATATGATGGCGCTCCAACATATGTACTAATTCCCCATCTTTAAATAAAGCCATACTTGGTGAGCTTGGTGGAAAAGGAATCATAAATTCTCTTGCCTTATCAGTAGCTTCTTTATCTACACCTGCAAAAACAGTGACCAAATTAGTTGGTCGCTTAGCATTCTGCAAACTCATACGAGCTCCTGGTCTGGCATTTGCCGCTGCACAACCACAAACTGAATTCACAACCACTAAAGTTGTACCTTCTTTGGCAATGGCATTATCTACAGCTTCTACTGTATGTAATTCTTCAAAACCTACGTTGGTTAAATCCTCACGCATTGGTTTTACTAATTCTGCTGGATACATATCTTTTTAATTTTTAATTAATCTTATTTGAGTTACAAAGATAGGGAAAAATAGTAGGCAGTCTTTAGACTTTAGTAGGCAGTTTAAATGGTGGTATTTTAGTTTTCAATGGTAACAAAAATCAAAGAATATATACTAACAAGTAGTATATTTGAATTTTACAATAAATAAAACAACACATGAGTTTTGCAAAATGGATTGGTGGTGCTATAGGATGGTCGTTTGGTGGTCCAATAGGTGCTATAATAGGGTTAGCAATTGGCAGTTTTGTCGATAATTTGGCTGGTGACGGAACACCTTTATTAGGTGAACGTCAAACAGGAAGGAGTCGTCAGCGGCAAAATCCTTATCAACAAAGAAAAACACAATCAAGAAGACAAAGACCACAAACACAATCTGGTGATTTTGAAGTCAGCTTACTAATATTAGCCTCAATTGTTATTAAAGCAGATGGTAAGCAAGACCAGCGCGAACTCGATTTTGTACGTCAACAATTTAGAAACATGTATGGTAAGGATAGAGCGAATAAAGCTTTTGAATTATTCAAACGCATATCAAAACAAAATATATCGACTAGACAGGTTTGTTTGCAGATTAAGCAAATGATGGATCATGCCTCAAGATTACAATTACTTCATTTCTTATTCGGAATTGCAAAAGCAGATGGACACGTTACTGAAGATGAATTACGACAGATATATACCATAACAGGTTATTTAGGAATTAGTAATAAAGACTATGAAAGTATTAAAGCAATGTTCTACAATAGTACTAACAATGCTTATAAAGTTTTAGAGATTGATAAATCGGTTTCTGATGATGAAGTGAAAAAAGCATATCGAAAAATGGCTAAAAAATACCATCCAGATCGTGTTGGGCATTTAGGTAAAGAACATCAAGAAGGCGCTGAGGAGAAGTTTAGGCAAGTACAAGCTGCTTATGAGCATATTCAGAAGGAACGCGGGTTTAAGTAGAGTTTAAGTTAGAACTCTGTTATCCTTGAGATATTATTTTAAAAGCCTCTTAAATTTAAGAGGCTTTTAAAACTATTATAAAAAGAGGTAAACCTTATTCGTATATAAACTCAATATTAGAGTCTAATTCTCCATCATAAAAATACATCGCTGTATTTGGGTAGTCATCAGAATTATAGGTATATGAAGTTGTTTCAGTATCTACAAAATCTCCTTGATCATCAATTTTTTGGGTAACATTATTACCAGATCCAAAAATCATCTCAAAACCATTTTCAGATTCATTCATTATCAACGCTATAGTGTTAATACTATAAATGTTTTTATAAGCACTATTTTTAGAATCATATTGAAAACTTACTGTATCACCACTATTATGGCTTATTTCTGTTATATTTCCATTTGTTATGGTATAGTTCGTTATTCCAATATTTTCTGTTTGAGAAGAGAAATCACCTCTAAATAGTTCTAAACTTACATTTGAGTTATTTTCATCATAAGTTAACATATGTTTTATAGCAATATTTTCTCCATCGATATCAAACAAATAATTTGTAAACTCTGTTAGTAAACCTTCAGAGTTATATGTTAAAATCACATATTCTTCCAAGTCAGTATCATCTAGAAAGTTAACTCGTACCAAATTATTATTAGCATACTCAAAAGTTGCTGAGTAATCTCCACTTAAGTCAGATGCAGAATCAATAATACTGGTTAAGTTAGTGTCATTATAATTAAATGCTATTGTGAATTCCACATCTTCGTCTACAATACTGTAGTTAATTTGTTTTATTAAAACATCATCTTGATTTTCACCTTCACCATCATCGGTATTTAAACTTTCATTAGAACACGAAAAAATTAATAGTAATAAGTTAATAAGTAGTAAAGGTTTTAATTTCATAATCGTTTTTTTTATAAATTAAGCCACAAATCTAAAATAAATTCAGAGTATAGCTCTTAAATTTTAAAAAAATAGGTGACCTTTTTAAAAAATGACCATTAATAGATAAACCACTCTTATGAGCGACGACAAAATAATGGTACTTTTTAAAAATGGTAAGCGCAACAAAGCGTTCTGGGAATTATACAAACTCTATCCTCGTATTGAAAAACTGATTCTTTCTAAAGGCGGCACAAAAGCAGATGCTAATGATGTGTTTCAAGAGTCACTTATCATTTTAAATCGGAATCTTGAAAAATCTGAATTTAAGCTAACATCTTCATTTTATACGTATTTATATTCCGTATCTCGATTTGTATGGAAAGACAATCAAAAACAATTTTCTAAACAAGAATTACACAATTTAAAAGCGGAAGAAGTTTCCATTTTAGATGCTGTTTTAGAAGAAAAGAAATATCAAACAGCAGAGCGCGCTTTTAGCGAATTAGGAGAACGATGTCAACAATTACTTCAACGGTTTTACCTCAATAAAATGTCTTTTAAAGCCATTGCTGAGGTCATGCAATTTAAAACTGAAAAAGTTGCAAAAAACCAGAAGTATAAATGCTTACAAAAAGCAAAAGACATCTACAGAAATCAATTTAAAACGGTTCAATCTTAATTCGGGAAAACATGGAAAACTATATAGATTTAATAAACGCTTATTTAGACCAATCACTTTCGGAAAGTGAGGTTCTTGCATTTGAAAATAGGTTGAAAACAGATACAGAATTTAATACTATTTATAAGGAGCATTTAATTGTTATAAAAGGAATAGAAAGAACTAAAACGAAATTAGAAATTAATGATGCTAAAGCTAACTTTATTAGAGGTAAAAGATTTAAGCAGGTTGGAATTATTATAGGAATATTAATTTTTGCTTCATTAATATGGTTCTTAGTTTCTAAAAATAGCGCCAAAAACGAGCTTGAAGAAATTCTAAATTTTGAGACTGAAATGATTCAAAGTTTTGATGTCTCAACGGATTCAATTATTAGTATAGAAGGGAAGAAAGGAACGCTTATTAAGTTTAATCCAAAAGACTTGGAGTATCAATCCAAGAAACCATTAAAAGCGAATAATCTATCAATAATTTTATTAGAGCTAACGAATCAACAAGATTTACTCTTAGCAAATGCTCAAACGATATCTAATGGTAAGATTCTAATTTCTGGTGGCGCATTTAAAATTGACATTAAGGTGGGCGATGAATCATTAGTATTAAAAAAAGGCAAAACTATTTCAGTAAAATTTCCTAAAAACACCAATGAGGATGAGATGCAAATATTTTATGGAAAAAGGAATGAAAACGGTTATTTAAATTGGAATTTAAGTGAGGTGCAACTTAAAAATGAAAAGCATTTTACAATATTGTGTAGAGATTCAATTGTATTAGATGAAGAAATAACAAGAGCTTTCGGCGGTGTGGAAACCATGAGACAAATATTAAAAATAGATACTTTGGGTTTCTTATCTAAAAATGAAATAAGGTTAAGGTTTCCGAAAAAACTAGGGTTTAATAAGCAAAAAGACACTCTTGTTTTATTAATGGAATACATCGATTCAGGATCTGATGCTTTTGATACAAATTATGAGATTATTGATACAAATCAATTAAAAGAAATCATAGAAATATATGATGAGCGTAATCGCAGAGGTTCTAATAGCTCTAAATCAACAAGTAGAATAAATGAGAATTATAAAAGCTTTTATGAAGCCATTAATATTTCAAAATTAGGTTGGATTAACATTGACAAGTTTTCAAATGAAGAAGATAAAATAACTATCAACCTTAAAAACAACTTAGATTTTAATTTAAATACTCATACAGAAGAGGCTTATCCAGAAGATTCAGTTTGGCACCAGACCTATCTCATTGACAATGATAATAACACGATATTAAATGTGTATTCAAGTATTTTAGAAATTCCTAAAGGAAGAAAATTTACCATTATTTCGTGTTGTATAGTTGATGATACGTTTTATTTAAGCCGACAAGTTATAAAATCTAATAAAGCTGATACTTTTATTATTGACTATAAAAAGCGGAATAAGTCTCAAATAAAATCACTTTTAAGATTAGATACAAATTCTACCGAAGAAGAAAAACCCAAACAAAAGAGAGTAACAACTGCAAATAAAGAAGTTGAAGCCATAATTATTGAAAAGGAAGTAGTAGATCGTAAAGTTTCGAATAAAAACAATACAATCTCATTTTTTAAATCGAATAATAAAGAACCTCAAGTTATTAAAGTCAACACAGAAGAAGATTTTAAAATCACGTTGAGAGAAGGAACTAAAATTTCAATTCCTAAAAATGCTTTTGTAAATGATAAAACAGGAAAAGAAGTCTCAGGAGAAATAGATATACAAATCACTGAATTTTACAAATTATCTGATATGTTATTAGTAGATTTAAGCACAAAATCTGATGATAAATTACTGGAAACTGGCGGAATGCTTTATGTTGAAGCGAAGAAAAATAATTCAAAATTAAGGTTGAGTCCAGAAAAGAAAATAAATATCGTTTTCAATACTAGCGGAAAACTAAACATGCAACTTTTTACAGGTGAGAAAAATAATGATGGAATTAATTGGAAATTAGATAAGCAAACCAAGGGCATTGAGGCTAAACCCGCACAGGAGCAAGTTGATTATTTAATAATGAGTAACGAACCAAATTCTTTTACTTTTCAATCAGTTGAAGAAGTACCAATATATCCAGGATGTGAAAATAGTAGTAATGCAGAAAGAAAAGAGTGCATGAAAGAGGCTATTAATAAATTTATAAGCAGAAAATTCAATACATCAATTGCAGACGATTTAACACTAACAGGTAAACAAACGATAAGAACTTCTTTTGAGGTTGATGAAGAGGGAAATATAGGAAAAATAGAAGCAAGAGCTTCGCACAAAGAGATGGCAGAAGAAGCGATTCGAGTTATTGAGTTATTTCCTAAATTAATTCCTGCGAAACAAAAAGGCAAATCTGTTGCAATCAGTTATTATTTGCCTATTGTTTTTAAGCTAGAAGGGGAAACCTTAGATCAACCTTCTATAACAATAAAGAGTGATAAGGCATTTATAAAAACTTTCGGTGAAAAAGCGATATCAGAAATTGGGAACTCAGATATTGAACGTTATACTTTAGCAACATCCAATTTAGGATGGATTAATTGCGACAGGTTTGTAAATAGTAAAAAGAAAAAGATTAAATACAAGGTAAAAATAAAGGATGCAGATGGAGCCAATGTGAAAATGATTTTTAAGTCTATTAGTTCGGTTTTGCCAAGTGAAAGAATAAATGATAATTATAGTTTTGGAGACGTACCTATAGATGAGGATATTATTTTATTAGCCATTAAAAAGAATGGCGATAAAATTTTCTTAGGAGTTAAGGAACTGAAAACTAAAGTGATTTCAGAAATAGATTTAAACTTTAAAGAGGTTACAGTTAATGAGTTAAAAGCGGAATTATATAAACTGAATAAAGGGTTTAATTAGAGGTACTTCAATTTCAGAATTAGACCTAGTTCAAAAAATAAACTTAAGCTTTAGTGAAAATAAATTCTACATTAATAACTTTATTTCTTAACTACCTTCTCAGTAGATAAAATCTGTTGATTAACACCTAAAATCTGAGCAAAATACAGTCCACTAGAAAGCGTTTGATTAAACTTAAAAGATGTTGACTGATAAATGTCTGTTGTTTCTTCGATTACTTTTCCTGTAATATCTACTAATCTAATTTTAGAAACATTTCCAATTGAACTAGATGGAATAAGAATATTTAACTCATCGCTAAAAGGATTAGGATATAGTCTAACTTTAAAATCTAAATCATTTTCATCAATAGATAGATTGGCACCTGCACATATAACTTCTAAATCAGAAATAGAGCACCAAGGACCAGAATATGTTGCTGCACCAGTAACGGTTAGCCTTATATATCTCACTACTGATAAATTAAAAGTGTCGTTTATAGAAGTTGCTTGTGTTGTATTAGCTTGTCTATCTACAAGTGTTACAAAACCAGAAGTTGGAGAGGTTTCTGAACCTTCAACTAAATATTGATAATCTCTACTTTGGTATGGGAATAAATTTATTTCGTTTACGTATAATGCATCACCCAAGTCAAAAACCATATTTTGAGGAAATGTTTCAGCAGACCAACGATTATCAGCATCTCCATCAATGACGTTACTTGCAGGATTTGCTGCTTGTTGGTCGGTAAAACTAATCACAGTTGCTGCTAAAGAAAGGTTAGTACCCTGTACACAATCAGGAGGAGTGAGTGGTCCTAAAACCTCAATATTTGCTGAATCCATGAATGAACCATCTGCTGTAGTTGCTGTAATATTAATTGTTCCTTCACCTACAGCTGTAACCAATCCATTACTGTCTACAGTAACAATTGCATTATTGCCAGATGACCATGTTACACTCATATTAGTAGCATCATTTGGTACAATTGTGGCTGTAAGCTGTTGTGTCCCGTTTATAGCTAGTGTAGCAGTCTCCGGATTTACTGTGACTCCTGTTACTGGAATAGGAGCACAATTTGTTCCATAATCTGTTGGTGGGCATGAGCTAGAAGAAGCCACGCCAGCAGCATCTAAGTAGCAAACACCTACGGTATCTCCTACAGAAGTATCTGTAATCGGATTTTGATTTGTTGCTGTACCAGTAGCTCCAACGATTTCATGTGCACCGACATCTTTCCCTGTTGTTGGCCTTGTAAACCCTTCTATATCTATACTTACATCATTATAAGTTCCTGTTGCTGTATTAGCTACTGGCCCTGTAGTACTTGGTTTGTAAATTTCTCCACTAGCTGCAAAATTTGCATTTGCATCTGTGATACCAGGATCCATAACACCAATAGTTGAGCCTCCAAAAATATTTCCGTCATAATTCATTTGACCTCCTATTGAAGCGACATCACCAGAGACGATAGTACCATTAGTACTATAAATTGCATTATTAGCTATAGTTCCTTGCGGTATATTATTACCTCTAGAATCATTAAAATATATAGGGTCATCAGAATTATAGATGGTGTTAAAAGCTATTAAAACATTACTAACAGTTTGATAACCATTACTTGTTCCACCAGAAGCTGCATTGCCTCCCATTAGTGTAATACCATTATTAAAAGAATCTGATGTATTATCTAAATCTTGCATATAATTATTGATAATGATATGATCTTGATCAGATACCCTAATACCTCCAGACTTTGCTTTATTTTCGCCCATAAAATAGTTGCCTTCTACTCTGGCTTGAGCACCATGCCTTAATACTAACGAACCTCTACAGTTTCTGAATGTATTATTACGAAATGTATTTCCTAAACTTTTGTTCGAAATAATCTCATTTTCACCATCTACTTCCTGAAAATAGTTGCCTTCTACTAAAACTGACGCGTTTTCGGTTTGCTGAGAGCTAGATCCTATTCTTATACCTTCAGAATCTCCAGAATTTGTGCGCCCATCCTTAGGCGTCACATTATAAAAATAATTGCGAAGTATATTATGACCAGCAGTACCACCATTATTATAAGACAGTTCCACTAAAATGCATACACCAGTGGTATCTTTATTAAGAAATGCGCAATTTTCAATAGTATTATTAGTGCCATAGAGTACAGCCCATCTACTTTTTGCATCTGGTTCAGTAAGGTCTTCTACCTGTAAATCGTTGAATGCACAATTTCGCATAATACAGTTGTTTGCAAAATCTGAGTTGGAACCACTTCTTCTAAATTCAACATGGTTATTAAACCCAATACCACCATTCCAATAAAAACCATCAACAATTAGGTATTCTCCCCATATATTCATTCTAGATTCGCCAGTAAAAATTACACCTCCAGGTGTTTCTGCCCTTAGTACAATTGGACTACCAGATTCTCCCATAGCATTAAAGTCTATGTCTTGATTAGAATAGGTTCCGTTTGTCCAAGTGACAACATCACAAGGTTGTAAATTAAGATTGTTGAATTGACTTGCCGAATTCACAGTATAATCAGTAGCGAAAGCAGTTTGAGTAACTAACAATAGTATGATTAGCAATCCGAAAAAGTACAGTTTTGATGCCATAGAATAAGCCTTTAAATCAAAATAATTGGTTTACCAAACTGGTTTACCAATTATAAATATAGTCAATATTTTGGTATATGTATATAATCTATGCTAAAAACGATTTAAAAATCGTTAACCTCTAAATAAAAAGAAGTCATCTTTCATGTCTTCAATTTGAGTATCTTCATTGGTGATGATATAGTCAATCGCTTTAGAAGTAAATTCATCACCTTTTTTTGTTAACGAAACGATATTATTTTCAATATGAATCATATTGTTTTTCTGAGCTAAATCTAATACAGTTTTAGACCTAACTTTTTGCCAATTAATATGTTCGTTGAGATGATTAACATGGCGTTCCTTAAGGTCATCATGATTTTTTAAGTGCAATAAAAATGTTAATAAAGAAACTTCTGTTCGCTGTTGTCTTTCTCTGTACATAACAGCGATAACACCTTTTGTTGGTGCAAACAAATACACCGATAAAAAGACTAATCCTAGAACTGTTGTTATAGAACCTGAAATTGATGCGTCTAACCAGTGCGCAACCCAATAGCCAAATATGGCACTGAAAATTCCGAACCCAATTGCTAAAGCTAACATTTTCTTTAAATCTGTAGTTAGTAAATAGGCAGCAGCAGCAGGAGCAATCATTAATGCAACAACTAAAATAGCTCCAACAGCATCAAAAGCTCCAACAGTAGTTACAGATGAAACTGACATTAATCCATAATGTAGAATAGCTGGCGAAAACCCTAGTGAAGCCGCTAGACCTTTATCAAAAGTACTAATCTTTAATTCCTTAAAAAATGTGATTAACAAAGTTATTGTAATCATTAGAATTGTTCCAACAACCCAAAGTGATTTTGGGCCAACATCTGTTCCTCTGATTAGCAACCTATCGAATGGAGCAAAAGCTAATTCACCAAGTAAAACGGCATCAACATCTAAATGCACATCATTGGCATTTTTTGCGATCATTATAACTCCAATACTAAATAACGCTGGAAAGACAAGTCCTATAGCTGTATCTTCTTTAACTAATCCAGTTTTTTGAATGTATTCTACTAACACTACGGTGATAATTCCCGTTAATGCTGCTAGAAGGATTAGTAAAGGTGAATTTAAATCGTGAGTAATAAAGAAACCAATTACAATTCCTGGTAATATGGAATGACTAATAGCATCACTTATCATTGCCATTTTTCTTAGCACCAAAAATGTACCAGGAATAGCACAGGCAACTGCTACTAGACTCGCTATAAGCTGTATTTCTATTTGTGCACTACTCATCTTCAGTGGTTTGTTTAGTGTACAGATTAGCTGCGGTTTCAAATCCTATTTTAGTTAAACTCCACATATTTCCTTGGAGCTGAACATAATCTTTATCTACCAATTTTTGAAGCGTAGATTTTGTATATCCTTGAAAACTATTTAAAAGTTTTATAGCATGTGGATGTGAAATATCTTCATGCGTTGCGGCAATTTGATGCATAAATGCTAATGTTTTGTGTAACTGTAAATCGCGACGATTTTTAATAAATCGAAGTTGTTTAAATAGTAACCCACGACTTGGTGAAAATATAAATGAGAAGACAACGAATACTGAAGCGACTAATACGATTACAGGACCAGTGGACAAATTGTTCTGACTGGCACTAATTGCAGTGCCCAAAACACCAGAAAAGGCTCCAAAAATAGCTGCTAAGAATACCATTACAGATAAGCTATTCGTCCATTGTCTTGCAGCAGCAGCAGGAGCTAAAAGCATGGCGCTCATTAAAACAACTCCAACCGTTTGTAAACCCAAAACAATAGCTAGCACGATAAAACTTGTAATAAGTATATCAATAAATTTAGTGTTAAAACCTAAAGTTTTGGTGTAGTCTGCATCGAAAAGTAATATTTTAAACTCTTTCCAAAATGTTAGCATTACTAGCAAACAAAGTCCGGTAACGATTGCCATCATCCAAACATCACTTACAACTAATGTCGCTGCTTGCCCAAAGAGGTATTTATCTAATCCTGCTTGGTTAGCATTGGGTTGTTTTTGAATAAAAGTGAGTAATAGCATTCCGAATCCAAAAAATAAGGATAGAATTAAACCCAACGCTGTGTCTGATTTTAAATGGGTTTTGGTGATAATGCCTCTAATCCAAAAGGTTCCAATAAGACCACTGATTAAAGCTCCAAAAAGTAGAGTATTGCTATCTTTTGCTCCTGTGATTAAAAATGCAATAGCTATTCCTGGTAATGCAGCATGAGAAATAGCGTCACCTAACAAACTTTGTTTTCTAAGTACGGCAAAACTACCTAACATTCCTGTAACAGCTCCTAAAATTGCTGTTCCTAGTGTTATGGTTCTTAATGTGTAGTCTGAGAAGACTAAAGAGAAATACTCTTGTATATCCATTACTCTTGTATACTTACCTTATAATTTATTCCATAAGTCTTAGTCAAATTATCATCATTAAAAATATCCTTAACTGGTCCTGTGGCAATTTTCTTTACATTCAAAAATGTAACCCAATCAAAGTATTCTGGTACGGTTTGTAAATCGTGATGAACTACAATAACTGTTTTACCAGCTTTTCTTAATTCTTTTAAAATATTAATAATGGCGATTTCTGTCGTAGCATCTACACCTTGAAAAGGCTCATCCATAAAATAAATAGAGGCATTTTGAACCAAAGCTCTTGCCAAAAATATACGTTGTTGTTGTCCACCAGAAAGCTGGCTTATTTGTCTATTTTTAAAAGCCAACATACCTACTTTTTCTAAAGCTTCAAGAGCAGCTTTTTTTTCCTTTTGCCCGGGTCTTTTTATCCAACCTAAGCTTCCATAAGTTCCCATTTTAACAACATCTAATGCTGTAGTTGGGAAATCCCAATCCACACTTCCTTTTTGAGGCACATAAGCGACTAGCTGTCGTTGCTTTTCATAAGACTTTCCATAAATACTAACACTACCAGCAATAGGTTTTAATATCCCTAAGATAGCTTTAATGAGTGTAGATTTTCCTGCGCCATTTGGTCCAACAATAGCCATTAAAACACCTTCTGGGATTTCTAAATCGATGTCCCAAAGCACAGGTTTGTAGTTGTAGGCAACGGTTAAATCGTCAACTTTTACGGCTATTTTTTTCATCATTTATTATTATAAAGAACTTGTCTTAGAATTTTATTTATAAGATTAACTGCTACGAATTTCAACTAAAAACCACTTACTGTAAACCAGTAACAATAGTTTTAATATTGTAGCGGTACATGCCAACATAAGTCCCTTCTAGTGTGCCCGCATTTCCTAAAGCATCTGAATAAAGTGTGCCTCCAATTTCAACATCATGCCCTTTAGATTTTACAGCTTCTTGTAAAGCTTCAATAGTTCGTTTTGGCACTGAACTTTCAATAAAAATAGCTTTGATATTATTTTCAATAATGAAAGCTGATAATTTTTGTACGTCTTGCACACCTGCCTCTGTAGCAGTGGATAGGCCTTGTAAGCCTACGACATTAAAATCGTATGCTTTTCCGAAATAATTAAAGGCGTCATGAGCTGTTACTAGTATCCTTTTTTCTGGCTGTAATGCATCAACAACACTTTGCACATCTTTCTTTAAAAAATCTAATTCTGTTAAATAGCGCTTTTCGTTAGCTCTAAATATTTCCGCGTTTTTCGGATCCTTTTCGCAGAGTACAATAGTAACTTTTTCTACAAATTGTTTAAAGAAGTCAATATTAAACCACACATGTGGATCGTAATTAGAGGCAAAATAATCTGAACCGATAAGTTGTTTTTTGTTGATTTCGCTTGCTAATGCAATTGGTGTTTTGTCTCCACTTCCCATTTTTTCAAAAATGTCTACAAGCTTACCCTCTAAATGTAAACCGTTATAAAAAATAATGTCAGCATCGACCAATTTTGAAACATCTCCTTCACTTGCTTTATATAGATGTGGATCAACACCTGAGCCCATCAGCCCTTGGAGGTTAATATGTTCACCTCCTATGTTTTTCACCAAATCGGTAATCATTGTAGTGGTGGTTACCACATTCAGTTTTCCGTCCTCTTTGTTAGTTTCATTTTTACAGCTAAAAATCAGTGTAATAGCTATTAATAATATTACTTTTCTCATATATCAATTATTTTTTACGCATTCTATAGCTTAATCCCATTCCTAATAATAAATCTTGCCCATCAGTAATACTTGTACCAGCATACAAATCAAATTGCAAATCGTTTGTTACTAAATATGTAAAGCCAGAATCCCAGTAATGATTGGCTGAGTTATCTTCAGGCAAATCTCCATATAACTCTATATAATACCCAAATTTGTCCGATAAACTGAGACCATAAGACACTGAGTAAATTGCGGCTGCTTCAGGTGAATCATTTCCCCATTGTGCCCCTATGTTATAACCAATACTTGATTTTTCACTTAAAGTATGAGATAAGGCGAGTCTAAAATCTACTCCAGTGTATTCTGGTCTAAAATCTTTAGAAGAACTAAATACTGGAAATATATGACCCATAAGTGCAATTTCTGGCATAGATCCCTGTTCTTCCAGAATATCAATTTTTAAACCTAATAATAATGGTGAAAGTCCACTTGTAATATCGTCTAATTGGTTTCCATTTAACTTAGTGGTGCCTTCAACAAAATCCCAGCCTAGTCGTAATTCCATATTATCGAGAATTCCGTAACGAATTAATGTAGTATTAAAAGTAAAAGTTTCGGACTTTATATTGTTATTTTTAAAAGCCTCATATAATCCACCAGTTTCAATCTGTAAAACACCCTTACCAACTGTAGAAGATGCCTCAGTAGCATCTGGTCTGTCTGTAACTAAGGCATCGACGTCACTATTTTCTTGTGAAAATGAAAATAATGCTGTTGCAAAAAACGCAATAGAAGAAATACTGTTTTTTTTAAGTAATTGCATTGACATAAATTAATGTTGAAAAATCTTCATTTAATAAAATTGTATGGTTTTCGATCCTAAGTTCAGTCATTTTATTTTTTATAAGTTGTTTAGACACTCTTACCTCATGTCCATATTTGAGTTTATGCTGTGCACAGAATTCAAAGAATTCCTTATCGTCACTCATCAATCTAGAAATGATATATGTTTTTCCTTCTTCTGCACTTGAAAGTGAAATGGAGGTGTCTGTTGTTGTAATTTCTCCATCTGAATTTGGAATAGGATCACCATGTGGATCGAATTTGGGATGGCCTAAATATGCACTGATTTTATTTGCTAATAAATCTGATGTCTGGTGCTCTAAAAGTTCTGCTTCTTTATGAATATCATGAAGTGACATATCGAACATTTTAAATAAGAATGCTTCCCAAAGACGATGTTTTCTTACAATATTCAAGGCCATTTTTTTACCTTTCTCTGTAAGTTGCAATTCTTGATATTTTTGGTAATGTAGTAATTCTTTTACAGCTAGTTTTTTAGCCATATCGGTGGCAGCTGCATTAGAAATCCCTAGCTTCTTTGCAATATTTCCAGGTTTGGTATCTCTAGCATCGTGAGAATTGTTATTGTAAATAGCCTTTACAAAATTTTCAATGGCGATTGACATTTTTATTAGCTTTAATTAAATTTTAAGCTTACTTAAATATTTTTCAAATGTAGCTAAATAATTCAAAAAGTGCAACCAATTGTTGATGCTTATTCCATATTGATTAAGTTAAACGCGCCATTTACCAAAAATTTATCCGTAGAATTTAAGTTTGTATCATTTATTTCTGAGAAACCATTGTAAGAGGTGCCTTTTTTAATTTTGACCTGTTTAAAAAAGTAACTATCATTTGTTTCTTCATCTAGTAATAATGCATAATAATTGTCATCAGATTCCACTAATGCATCTTCAGGTAATGCTATTGAATTTCTTGTATCTGTAATGATTTTGGCATTGACAAACATACCTGTTAAAAAATGTTGTGATTCATCTAATGGATGTGCATGTACTTTTATAGTTCTGTTTTCGTCAATAGAAGTCCCAACTAAATGTACTATTGCTTCATAAGATTTCTCTGAAGCTTCAGGAATACTAAAACTAATCTTTTGGTCTTTTTTTATGTTCAAAATGTCCTTTTCAAAAACCGATAATTCAATATGGATATGACTATTATCAATAATCTCTAATATTGAAGTTGAAGGAGATACGTATGTGCCTTTAGAAACGTTAACTTCGGTAATGCTGCCACCAATTGGTGCGTACAAATTAACTACTGAAGTGATATTGCCTTGCTCTACACTTGTTGGATTAATGTTTAACAGAGTCAGCTGCTTTCTAAGACCATTATATTTTGCAGTTGCTGTTTTATATTCGCTTTCTGCTTTTAAAAATACTTTTTGAGAAATGATGTTCTCTTTAAACATGATGCTTTGGCGTTCATATTCTGACTTTAGATAATTGAGCTGTTCCTTTATTTCCATGTATTCTTGTTGCATTTCTACAAATTCTGGATTTTCAATAGTCACCAATTTTTGACCTTTCTTTACAACATCACCAACTAATAGTGGAATCGTTTTTATATAACCACCAGTTATCGAGTTAACCACAGCCTTATTTTCTGGTGGGACATCAATCATACCATTCACTTTTATACTCATAGGAAATGCCTCATCCTCAATGCTTCCTAACTGCATATTATTTTGTTTAAACTGTTCTTTAGAAACAATGATACGGTCATCGGTCTGTTGACTATTAATTTTGGTTTCGTTGTTAGAATTTCTACATCCAAGAATAGTGAGAACACTACTTAATACAACAATTTTATATATAGGTTTCATAAGACTTATTTTATAAGGTTAAATAATTGATAGTTATAACGCTTTGGTTGTAATTATTCAGACTTTCGAGATGTTTTAATTGAATATCGTACGCATTTTCTAGACTTAGAATATATTGGTAAAAATCAATCTCACCATTTTTGAAGCTACTATTGGCCGTTTTTAATATCTCATTTGAGAGATTAGCACCTTCTTTTTCATAGTAGTCTAAAGCTTTCTGATGTTGATTTAATTGAGATAGTAATACATCTTGTTTGGTATTAAATTGAATTTTATAATTCTCAAATTCTTCTATCGCAATAGCCTTAGCAATTTTTGAAGCTTTTATTTTTGATGACTTACCCATAAATAGTAATGGAATTTTTAGTCCTATTTGATAACCATATAAGTTGGTTTTTATGCCTGAATTGCTACCTTGAAAATACTCTAAACTTATATCTGGAAGTAGTTTTTGCTTTTCTAAACGACGCTTAGACTCTAGTAGCGCAATCGAATTTGAGTAAAAAGCTAACTCCGGACTCTCATTCCTATTTATAATATCCAAGGACACTTTTGGTAATGGTATAATGGCAACGTCTATACTATCTTTACTTTGAATCGTGCTCATTAAATGATTGTAAGCTATGGCCACATCTTCTTTGGCTTTCAGGAAATCGAGATTAACTTGTCGATGTTTAGATTTTGCCGTAATTTTTTCCAAATAATTGGTTTCACCCAACTCAAAACGCCTTTGAGCAACACTAGAAAAATTTTGATACAAACTATCTAGTTTTAGATAAATCTGTTCTTTTTGTACCGCATATAAATAAGTGTAATAATAAGAAGTAACTTCACGTTTCAGTGCTTTTTCTCTAATAGCGTAACTCGTAGTCTCTAAATTATGACTCTCTTTATTCAGTTTTTTTTGTGAAGAATAAACCGTTGGAAACAGAAAATCTTGTTGTATGCCAAATACTCGAATAGGTTCATTATTAATAGCAATATTATTTTGATCGTAACTGTAATAGAGTTGTGTCTTATCAAAGTCGAATGCACTATTGATAAGTGCATGAGAATGCTCAACCTTTAACCTGCTGGCATTCAATCTTGCATTGTTTTCAGTAGTAATTGTTATAAGATTTTCAAGTGTTTTCGGATTTTCTTGCCCATAAGAATGCATCGAAAATAATCCGATTAAAGCTAATATTGTAGATAATAAAGTCTTATTAGAGTTATGGTTTTTACCCTTAGTACTGACACGATTAAAGTACGAATAGAGTACGGGTAAAACGACGAGTGTGAGTAACGTTGCAGTAACTAATCCTCCAATAACAACGGTTGCAAGAGGTCTTTGTACTTCTGCACCGGCATTTGTAGAAATTGCCATTGGCAAGAAACCCAAAGCAGCCGCAGAAGCGGTTAACAAGACAGCTCGAAGACGGTCTTTAGTACCTTGTTTAATTAATGTCTCCATATCTTTAATTCCTTTATGTTTTAATTCTTTAAAATGCTCAATAAGTACAATACCGTTAAGCACAGCGATACCGAATAAGGCGATAAAACCTACACCTGCTGAAATACTAAAGGGCATATCTCTAATCCATAATAATAAAACACCTCCAACTGCAGAGAGTGGAATGGCAGAGAATATAAGAAGTGCGTCCTTAATAGAATTAAAAGCAAAATAGAGCATTATAAAAATAAGTATGAGGGCTATTGGTACTGCAATTAATAGTCTCGTTTTAGCAGTTTGCAAATTTTCGAACTGGCCACCATATGAGATATTATAGCCAACAGGTAAATCTATGTGTTTATTAATAAGATTTTGAATATCCGTAACTACAGATTCTAAATCTCGATTTCTAACATTAACACCTACTACGACCCGTCTTTTCGTGTCATCTCTAGAAATTTTGGCGGCTCCTTTTTGATAAGTGATTTCAGCCAATTCACTCATTGGTATTTTGCCTCCATTGGGTAAATCGATATAAAAATTTTTAATGTTATCAATGTTTTTGCGCTTTGCTTCATCTAATCTAACTACAAGGTCAAAACGTTTTTCTCCTTCATAAACACTACCAACGGTTTTACCAGCAAATCCCATGGATAACATCGTATTTAAGTTTTCAATATTGAGTCCGTAGCGCGCTACCTTTGCACGATTATATTTAACGCTCATTTGAGGTAAACCATCAATTTTTTCAACTACAATATCTGCAGCACCTTCAACATTTTCAATCAATGATTTTATTTCACTTCCTTTTTTGGTGAGTATACTGAGATCATCGCCAAAAATTTTTATCGCAATATCTGCTCTTACACCAGTAATAAGTTCATTAAACCGCATTTCTATCGGCTGCGTAAATTCCACTTCCATACCTGGAATAATGGCTAGTGCTTCTTTAAATCTATTAGCAAGTTCATCTTTAGAGGATGCTGATACCCATTCTCCTTTTGGCTTTAGCGTAATAATGACATCACTTTCTTCCATAGACATGGGGTCTGTCGGTACTTCGGCAGCACCAATCCTAGTAACGACTTGTTTCACCTCTGGGAAATTTTCGATTAAGATGTTTTCGATATTAGTGGTAATTTCTACCGTTTTACTCAATGAAGTTCCTGTTTTAAGTACAGGTTGTATGACAAAATCGCCTTCGTCTAAAGTAGGTACAAACTCGCCTCCCATGTTAACAAATAAATAGATTGAACCAGCTAATAACAAGGTAGCAATCACTAGAACTAGTTTCTTACTCTGTAACGCCCAATGAATGGTTGGAGCGTAAATCGCATTAATCCATTGCATTAGTCGAACTGAAATATTTTTCTCTGAAGATTTTGATGGTTTCAAAAACAATGAAGCCACTACAGGCACGTAAGTAAAACATAGCAACATGGCGCCAATTAATGCGAAACTAAAGGTTAATGCCATGGGTCTAAACATTTTCCCTTCAACACCACTTAAAGAAAGAATAGGAATAAAAACAATGAGAATTATAAGTTGACCAAAGATGGCCGAATTCATCATTTTCGAAGCACCTTCAAAAGTAACTTTATCCTTAAATGCTTGTACTTCATGTTTGCTAAGCGCAGAAATTTCGGACTGCTTTCTTGTAATCTGAAATGCTATAAATTCAACTATAATAACGGCTCCGTCAATGATAATCCCAAAGTCAATTGCACCTAAACTCATTAAATTGGCATCAACACCAAACATATTCATTAATGCTATTGCGAATAGTAAACACAATGGTATAACAGACGCTACAACTAAACCAGAACGCCAATTACCCAGGAGCAAAACCACTACAAAAATCACAATGAGACATCCTAAAATAAGGTTTTCAGTAACGGTAAAGGTTGTTTTGGCAATTAATTCACTTCGGTCTAAAAAGGCATTGATATAGACACCTTTAGGTAAAGATTTAGAAATGGAAGTTACACGTTCCTGTACAGCCTCTATCACTTGTTTTGAGTTGGCACCTTTAAGCATCATTACTTGCCCTAAGACTTTCTCACCTTCACCATTACCAGTAATCGCACCAAAACGTGTTGCGTATCCAAAACCCACTTCTGCTAAATCTTTTACATAGATTGGTACACCTGAATTGTTTTTAATAACAATATTGCCTATATCCTCTAAAGAAGTGACTAGTCCATCACCACGAATAAAGTAAGCTTGGTTTACTTTTTCAATATAACCTCCACCAGCAACACTATTATTCATCTGAAGAGCATTAAAAACTTCTTGAGCAGTAATATTCATTGCATTCAGTTTGTCAGTATTTATAGCGACTTCATACTGTTTTAAAAATCCGCCCCAAGTATTAACTTCTACCACACCAGGTATACCCGATAATTGTCTTTTTACAATCCAGTCTTGTATGGTTCGAAGGTCTTCTGCGGTATAATCACCCTTATACTCTGGTTTTACATCTAATACGTATTGATAGATTTCGCCAAGTCCAGTGGTTATTGGTCCCATTTCTGGTGTTCCAAATCCATCTGGTATTTTTTCTGAAGCCGATTTTATTTTCTCAGCAATAAGTTGACGCGGCAGGTAGGTGCCAATGTCGTCATCGAATACAATGGTCACTACTGATAAACCGAATTTTGAAACAGATCGAATTTCTCGAACTCCAGGTAAGTTTGCCATTTCTAATTCTACAGGATAGGTTATAAACTGTTCCATATCTTGTGTAGAAAGATTTCGAGATGTAGTTATAACTTGCACTTGGTTATTGGTAATATCTGGCACAGCTCCAATAGGGATTTGAGAAAGTGAATACATTCCAAACCCTACAATAAATAAGGTAAATAGAAGAATAATAAACTTATTCCGTAAGCTGAATTTTATAATATATGATAGCATAATTCATAGATAAAAATAGTGTCAACTCATTTTATAATGAGCTGTTATAAACAAAATTTGAAAAGAAATGAATTAGGCCTGTTTGGGTGGCTGTAGCTGTTTTTCTTCGTACAATGACGAATAAAAATTGAAGTAACGAAAATTGAATTCTGTTGAGTCTAAGGTTTCAATTTCACCTGAATATATAGGTGTTTGATGGGGTAAAAAAGCAATTACAGTTGAGAAATGACCTTGACACTGAAAAGGTAATTGTTCATGATCTTTTTGTTCTTCTTGATGATTTTTACTGTGTTCTGTTTTTAATTCTCCATAATGTTTTGATAAGAAAACCAAAAAATTATCACCATATTCCTGTTTGTGAAATTGGGCATGTTCAATCAATTCGTCAAATTGCAGAATATCATCTGTTCCAATATTGAAACTCTGTATAAGCATTAGCGCAGAAAGTGGTATGGCAAATAATTTACTCATTACTACAAATTTAGTAAATTTTTGAATTGAAAAAACTTTAGTTTAAGAATGTTGATTTGAAGCCAAGAAGACTAGAAATTCTATTCTCTTTTTTTAAGTGATTTTAATGACAACCGCAATCATCATCATTTCCACAAGCTTTTGAAGCTGTTTTTTTAGAGGTCCAAATAAACTTTCTTACCAAGAAAAGTAGAGCAAGAGCTAAAGCAGTAAAAACTAATATGTTTTGAATAATGGTGTTCATGCTATTTTAATACTTGAAAAGCAATTAAAGCTACAATATACGCAAAAGCACTCATAATAACTAGTTGATACATTGGCCATTTCCATGAGTTAGTTTCACGTTTTACTATGGCTAATGTACTCATACATTGCATGGCAAAGGCATAAAATAACAGTAAGGATATACCAGAGGCAAAGTTAAATAAAGGTCCACCTAGAATAGGATTTACTTCACCTGCCATTCTATTTTTAATAGTTTCTTCTTCGTCGCTCCCAACGCTATATATAGTTGCGAGTGTGCCAACAAACACTTCGCGTGCAGCAAAAGAACTAACTATGGCAATTCCAATTTTCCAATCGTAACCTAGTGGTCTAATCACAGGTTCAATTGCATGTCCAGCAATACCAATAAAGGAATGTTCTAACTTATGAGATTCAATTTTTTGGTGTAATTCGTCTTGAGTTAAATTCTCTGAAGCATATTGTTCAGTTACAATACTTTGGGCATTATTAAAATTTTCTCCTGGTCCGTAAGAAGCTAAAAACCATAGTACGATGGAAATAGCAAGAATGATTTTACCAGCACCAAATACAAACGATTTTGTTTTTTCTAGAACAGTTAATACCACATTTTTTAACATAGGTAATTTGTAGTTTGGCATCTCTACAACAAAAAAGGTCTTGCTTCTTATTTTAAGCACTTTATTTAAAATCCAAGCCGATCCTACGGCTGCAGCAAAACCAATAAGATAGAGTAACATTAAGGTTAAAGGCTGATAACCTAAACCAAAAAAACGACCTTCAGGAATTACCAATTCTATGATTATTAAATACACTGGTAAACGAGCAGAACATGTAGTAAAAGGTGTTACCAGTATAGTAATTAAACGCTCTTTCCAGCTTTCTATATTACGTGTTGCCATAATTGCCGGAATAGCACACGCAGTTCCTGAAATTAAAGGTACAACACTCTTCCCACTGAGCCCAAAACGTCGCATTATTCGGTCCATTAAAAACACCACACGACTCATATAACCGCTTTCTTCTAGAATAGCAATGAATAGAAATAAAAATGCAATTTGCGGAATAAAGATGACGATACCTCCAAGTCCAGGAATAATGCCTTCTGCAATTAAATCGGTGAACGCACCTTGTGGCATAATATTTTTAGTCCATTCACTTAAAGAAGCAAATGCACCATCAATAAGCTCCATAGGCACTTGAGCCCAATCGTAAATAGCTTGAAAGATGGTCAATAAAATAACACCAAAAATTAAATAACCCCAAACTTTGTGAGTGAGCACTCTATCTAGTTTTATACGAAGATCTTTTGCTGAATTAAGATCTATAGTTTGTCCTTTTTTTAGAGTCTCATTAATAAACTGATAGCGTTTTATAGTTTCCTTTTGTTGGAGTCGTTTTAAATCGCCTTTAGCTTTAGTTTTAAAATTAGATACTGCATCAATGGTTTTTCTGTCTGTTTTGCCAAAGTTGACATCTTGGGTAATGACTAACCAAAGCTTATACAAGAGTTGATTTGGAAATGCTTTTTTAAGATTGGTAAAATACTCTGTATCTATAGATGATGCATTTAAACATGGCTTTATAGATAAGTCTTTATAATTAGTAATTAGCTCTTTTAATTCTGCAATACCATGTTTTTTGCGTGTACTGATTAACGCAATTTTTGTCTCGAGTTGCTCTTCTAAATAATCTATATCTAACGAAATACCCTTGTATTTCATTCTATCAGACATATTAATAACCAAAATCGTTGGTATCTCTAAGTCTTTTATTTGCGTAAATAAAAGTAAATTTCTTTTTAGATTTTCAACATCACTCACCACAACCGCAACATCTGGAAAATCTTTATCATTTTTGTTTAGGAGAAGCTCTATAACCACATTTTCATCAAGTGATGAAGCATTTAAACTATAGGTTCCAGGTAAATCGATGATATGTGCTTTTACACCACGAGGTAATTTACAAATGCCTTCTTTTTTTTCGACAGTTATACCTGGATAGTTACCTACTTTTTGATTAAGACCAGTCAATGCATTAAATACAGATGTTTTTCCTGTATTTGGGTTTCCAATAAGAGCAACATTGATCTGCTTAGCCATTGACAGTTTCTATTAAAATATGAATAGCAGTTTCTTTTCTTATTGCTAAATGAGAACCATTAATATTAAGATACATAGGGTCTGCAAAAGGTGCAACTTGAACCAATTCTACAGAATTACCTGGTAAACATCCCATTTCGAGAAGTTTCAAAGGAATATGAACAGAGGACACATCAGTAATAATGCCTTGTTGCCCACGTTTTAGTTCTGCTAATGTCAAGCCTATTCTTATTTAGATTGATTTTAAAGAAGCAAAAGTAAGTTAAAATTTCAACTGGTTAAAACCATTTTTGGAAGAATTTATGATTCTGCTTTTAATATCTCAATATCTTCTAACAGTTTTTTAATATCCTCAGATTTAGTACCATCATAAAAACCCCTAATTTGACGTTTCTTATCGATGAGCATAAAATTTTCGGTATGAATCATATCATATTCATCACCATTACCATCTGTTTTAACAGCTAGATAGCTTTTTCTAGCAAGTGCGTAGATTTGCTTTTTATCTCCTGTTACTAAATTCCATTTTCTGTCTATAACACCTTTCTCTTTGGCGTATTTTTTTAACTGAGCTACACTATCAATCTTTGGTGTTACAGAATGTGATAGCAACATAACGTCATCATCACTTATAATCTCTTTTTGAATTTGATACATATGGTCTGTCATTATTGGGCAAATGGTTTGACATGTTGTAAAGAAGAAGTCGGCCACATAGATTTTGTCTTTGTAGGTGTTTTGAGTTATGGTTTCTCCATTTTGGTTGGTTAAATTAAAATCTGCAATCTTGTGATATTTCTGCTGATGCTGAATTGTACTATCTACCAATTCTTCGCTCACCATAGCAGGTTGGTATATAGGTAAAGGCTTCTTTACATTTAGAATATTGTAAATTATTGCAATAATAATGATACAAAGCAATGAGAAGAATATTCCGAAGTTTTTATAACCTTTAAAAAATGAAAGAAAAGACATTATAATTATGTTGAAAATTTGAATTGCAAAGGTACGACCCAAGCTATTTTTCTTGAACTTTTTTAACAGAAATATGATGATTTAATCTAAAGATTAATAAATCGATGTTAAAAATAAATCGAATAGAAATACAATAGTTTTCTAAATGCCTTGAAAAGATTACTTTTGTCAATCGAAATTTGAAAATGACTACATGGAATTTGTAATAAAAATATCCCAATTCTTACTAAGCTTATCCTTACTTATTGTATTACATGAGTTAGGACACTTTATACCTGCAAAACTTTTTAAAACTAAAGTCGAAAAATTTTACCTCTTTTTTGATGTCAAGTTTTCACTATTTAAAAAGAAGATTGGAGAAACCGAATATGGTATTGGTTGGTTACCACTTGGTGGTTATGTGAAAATTGCAGGAATGATTGATGAGAGTATGGATAAGGAGCAAATGGCACAACCGCCACAACCTTGGGAATTCCGCTCTAAACCTGCATGGCAACGTCTTATTATTATGTTAGGTGGTGTAACGGTTAATTTTATTTTAGCCTATGTAATTTTTGTATTTGTATCATTTGTATATGGTGATACTGATATAAAGATAGATAGTTTAAAAGGCGGTTATTTGGTTGAGAACCAAGTACTTTTAGATTCTGGGTTTAAAACAGGTGATAAAGTATTAGCAATTAATGACCAAGCCATTGAAAAAGATTCTGAAATAGGTCAGTATATTATTGGTGCTGAACAAATTACTGTTGATAGACAAGGAGAGAAGAAAATCATTGATCTTCCCGAGAATTTTTTAGGGCAATTATCTGATGAAGGGAGTAGAAATCTGTTTAGATACCGCTATCCTTTTATTGTAGAGTCTGTACCAGATTCTTCGGCTAATGCTTCAGCCGATATACAAAGAGGTGATGTTATCTTAAGTCTAAACGGTAAAAAGCTTGATTATTTTGATGAGTTTGAAGCTGAATTAAAAGATCTTAAAGGACAAAAGGTCAGGGCAGAAATATTAAGAGATGAGAGTACCCTGACAAGAGAATTAAGCGTTTCTCAAGAAGGTAAGCTGAATATTTTTAGACTCATTGATGCTAAGCGTTTTACTGAGCTTGGATACTACGATGTTACCAGACGAGAATATAGTTTTGGCGAAAGTTTTGCAGCTGGTGGACGTAAGTTTAAATCTACAATAGTTAACTATTTTTCTCAACTTAAGGCGATTTTTAACCCAAAGACAGGAGCTTATAAAGGTCTTGGTGGATTTAAGGCCATTTATGATATATTTCCAGATTTTTGGAGCTGGGAAGCTTTTTGGAAACTAACAGCCTTTTTATCTATAATGCTTGCGGTCTTAAACTTATTGCCAATTCCAGCTTTAGATGGAGGACATGTTATGTTTTTACTGTATGAAATTATTTCTGGTCGTAAACCAAGTGAAAAATTCTTAGAGCGTGCTCAAATTGTGGGATTCTTTATTTTAATAGCACTAGTGTTATTTGCTAATGGTAATGATATTTTTAAAGCAGTAACCAAATAATTTTACTTCAAAAAAATTGAAGTTTGGTATTGTAGAGATTAAAAATAATTTTATATTTGCGCTCGCTAAGGCGAAAAAAGATATTCCTTCTTAGCTCAGTTGGTTAGAGCATCTGACTGTTAATCAGAGGGTCCTTGGTTCGAGCCCAAGAGAAGGAGCAAAAAAAACCGATATGAAAGTATCGGTTTTTTTGTTTTTTTATGAATTATACTTCTTTCTCAATTGTTTTAGCATCTCAGAAGTCATTTCCTTTAGATTATAATCGTGCTGCCAATTCCAATCCTTTCTTGCAACACTATCATCAATTGAGGATGGCCAACTATCTGCAATGGCTTGTCTAAAATCTGGCTTATAACTCATAGAAAACTCTGGCATCTTAGCTTTAATACTTTCAAAAATTTCTTTTGGAGTAAAGCTGATTGCGGAGAGGTTATATGCTGAGCGTATAGTTAAATTTTCAGCCGGTGCTTCCATAATTTTCGTAGTTGCTTTTATAGCATCTTCCATAAACATCATTGGTAAGCTTGTGTTTTCAGATAAGAAAGACTCATACTTTCCTGTTTTTATAGCTTCATGGTAAATTTCTACAGCATAATCGGTAGTACCACCTCCAGGCATAGCCTTATAGCTTATAATACCTGGATAACGTATGCTGCGCACGTCTACATCATATTTGTTATGGTAGTATTCGCACCAACGTTCACCCACTTGTTTAGTAATACCATAAACCGTAGTAGGTTCGCAAATAGTGTGTTGAGGTGTATTTTCACTAGGTGTGGTGGGACCAAAAACAGCAATACTACTTGGCCAGAAAATTTTATCTATAGTTTTTTGCTTTGCTAAATTGAGCACATGGAACAAGGAATTCATATTCAAATCCCAAGCTTCCATTGGGTACTTTTCGCCAGTTGCACTCAATAATGCAGCCATTAAGTAAACAGTCTTTACATTATTTTGCAAGCAACAATCCTTAATGGCATTATAATTTTTTGCATCTATAATTTCAAAGGGCCCAGAATTAACCAAATCTAAATTTCTAGTATTAATATCGCTGGCAATAACATTAGTTACACCATGAATTTCTCTAAGTTTTGTAGTTAATTCAGTTCCTATTTGCCCACAGGCACCAATAATTAATATTTTTGAAGACATTTATTTAAATTAGGTTATTCGCAAAAATAGCAAGAATTTCGCTGTATTAATATTAAATTTTTTAGAAAAAACACCATTCTGTTGCGATGTTTACAATGAAATAATTCTTGAGTTTATATAATAGAATTTCAAAATAATAGTTTAATTATATTTACAAGCAAATAAGTAACTCATGAAAATTGGATTTTACGTTTTAAGTATATTTTGTTTTGTCTTCTTAAGTTGTGGTGACGATAAAAGCACTGTGGAAGTTGTAGAGACGGAAAAAACGAATCAAAAACCAATTATTACTGAAAAAGCTATTGAGAATTTTGAATATAAGGACTATGCGCTTAGTTCAGAAAGCGAAGATGCAATTGCCGAATGGGAAAACTATCAAGAACTGGCAATTCAAATTAGCTATTTAAAAAAGGCTGATTTATCATTTTTTAATAGTGATAAGGAAGAATTGAAAGAGTTTATTAACGATTTTAAAACAGCAACTCCAAAGCAGTTTCTTGTCAATCCTATTATATCTAGAACGGCAATTTTAGAAACTATGCTTTTAAAATTAAATGAAAACTTAACCTTAGATAATATAGATGGAGCTGATAAATTGCAAAGTGTTAAAGAGGTGCTAGTAGCATTTTCTAATCTTAATTATCAAATAAATAAAAAATTAGAATACGATTATTATAATAAAATTAAGGCCGAATAATAAAGCAATTATATAAAAAAATGGAGCTCAGTGAGCTCCATTTTTTTTATAAATTAATTAGATTTTAATTCTTTTTTTCAGTAGCAGTTTGTTTTGCTAGCTGTGCTTTTTGAGATTCTAAAGCTTGTCGACTAACTTTTGCTAAATTAAAATTAGGATCAATAGCCAAGGCATCGTTCATTAATTTTAGAGCCGCATCGATATTAGTTTCTTTATTTTCAGAAAATGTCAATAAACCCTTTAAATAATGTAAAGCTGCTTTCATTGAAGTTTCATAAGGTTGTTGCGACTCATAGAACGCACGCTTCATATCATCCTTTACGTTAGTTAGTGCATAATCTATATTTAGTTTTGCGCCTGGCAAATCATTGGTCTGAATTTTCATATCGGCCATATCGTATGCTAAATACACATTTGGATTACGCTTATAAAGCACTTCGTAATGTTCTAAAGCCATTTTTGGCTGATTAAGATTTTTTAATGCTAAGGCTTTTACTTCAACATTCATATCAGAATCTGTAGCATTTTTTTCTACTCCAATAGTGTTTAAAGCTTGCATATATTGTCCTTCAGAAAGGTATATATAAGCCAAAGTGTCTTTGCGAGCTACAGAAGGCTCTAAAACATCGAGATGTGTCATGGCATTGATAATACCTTGTATATCACCTTGTTTTTTCATTTGTTTGTAATATGCTTCGTAATGTTTTTTCAAATCTGCATTAGTCTGTGCAAAAACGCTTACCGAAAATAGCATAAGAACTGCAATTGTAATCTGTTTCATTTTATTCTTGTTTATTAGTACTTAGATTGTTATTTCAAAAATTTAAAGGGCTAAAACTATAAAAATTAATAGAAAATGGTCTTAAAAATCTATTAATTTCTATGGTGCTTGTTTAAAGGTATAGTTCAAAAGCTGTACCAATTTGGTGCTATCAATTATTTTTCCTTTACTTTTTTCTGCTGAATTAAATTCTGGTAAGGACAAATCATGAAGTTTACAAAACTCAGAATAGTATTCTTTTTTGTTGGGATGTTTTGGGTATGAAGCGTTTAACGCTATACTCCAAAGTTGATTTTTTATAATTGCAGTGATAATTTGAATACAATCTTCTTTATGTATTAAATTAATGGGAGCATCTGGATTTGAAACCCCTGTTTTACCAGACAAATATTTTGCAGGATGCCTATCTTTATCAAATAAGCCACTAAAACGCAAAATGGTAGTATTAAAATTAGAGTTATTTTGAAGCTTTTGTTCAATTTCGATAAGTTGTTTAGAGCTATTTGATGTTGCGTTAGGAGCTGTTAAATCTGTTATTATCGGAAAATGAGATTCATCTTTAAAAACTGAAGTTGAACTCACATAAAGTACATTCTCAACGCGATGAGCTTCAATTGCTTTAATGAGATGCGATAACTCGGCGACATGATTTTTATCTGTATTGCGTCTTAAACCAGGTGGAATATTAATAATAACTATTTCACTTCCTTTTAAACATTCAGAATAATTTCCAGAAATACCATCTTCATTTAAGCGAATTATAAAACCTTCAATGGCATGTTTTTTTAATAATTCTAACTTGTTTTCTGAAGTTGTGGAACCTCTAACCTTAAATCCTTCATCAATTAGAAATGTAGCTAAAGGAAGCCCAAGCCAACCACAACCAATGACACTAATTTGTTTTTTCAAGTTAAAAGGTTAAATATGAGCGATAAAAGTACGCAATATATAAGCTTATGGTTTTTGATTTTGCTAGATAATTAATTTTGAGTAACTTTAAGATTAACACAAAATTTTTAACGCTATGGGAATAAAGAGTTTTCAAGGTGCTCGAAAGCAGCAAAATGCTTCAACACCAACGTCATTAAAAGTGAAAGATTATATGACTACAAATCTTATAACGTTTAGACCAGATCAATCTGTACAAGAGGTTGTTGAATCTTTAATTAAACACAAAATTTCTGGTGGACCTGTAGTTAATGAGAAGCAAGAACTCGTAGGTATTATTTCTGAAGGTGATTGTTTAAAGCAATTGAGTGAAAGCCGTTATTATAATATGCCTTTAGAGCATGATAATGTTGAAAAGCGAATGGCCATAAATGTAGAAACTATTGATGGTAATTTGGATGTTTTTGATGCAGCAAACAAGTTTCTACAATCCAAAAGACGTCGTTTCCCTATCATAGAAAACGGTAAGCTTGTTGGGCAAATTAGCCAGAAGGATATTTTAAAAGCAGCACTAGAGCTTAAAGGCGAAAATTGGAATAGTACAACTAAAAGAGGGTCCTAGTCGTCACGTTTTACCAAAGCATAGTAGTCTCCCTCTAATGGTAAATAGCCTTGGTCGTATACAAAGTAATAAATGGCGCCAGCTTTGGTAGTATAAATACTTGTAAAATAGTTAAAGTCAAATCCTTTTTCTATGAGTTTGGCTCTAGAGCATTTCGTCTTTTTAATTGGGTTAAGGCCTTCTAAGATTCTGTAATTTTTTCGCAATCTATTATTTGTGTTTCTAATAAGATTTTTAGAATCCTTGTTTACACGGTTATTGTGTGCATTTCTACAACCATCGCTACAGAACTTCTTGTCAATTCTTCCTCTAATTTTATCTCCACACTCTGGACATTGTCTTTGCATACCTATAGTTTAAGTGTTTACAATATAATAATTATATCGATTATAAACCTTTTGTAACACTTAGAGTTGTGTTACTCATATTTTTCATAAATGTATTTAAAATTCATTTTAAATACGGTTTCTTTGTAATCTCATAACATATAGATTGCTTTTTAAGATGAACAAAATATACTACCTAAGCACTTGTAATACCTGTACTCGTATCATTAATGAGCTTAATTTACCTAAAGGATTCCTACTTCAAGACATAAAAACGGAATCGATTACAAAAGCTCAAATTGAAGAGATGAGAGGCTTAGCAGACAGTTACGAAAGTTTATTTAGTAAACGTGCTAGACTATATAAAGAATTAGGTTTAAAAGATAAATCATTATCAGAGGAAGATTTCAAAAGCTACATTTTAGAACATTATACATTCTTAAAAAGACCAGTTATAATTTACAATAATCAGATTTTTATAGGTAATTCTAAAAAAACGGTTGAAGCTGCAAAACAAGCTATACATGAACAGTAGAGGCTTTGCCATTTTTGCACTTTTTATGGTGCAGCTATTATATGGACTTAACTATACCATTGCAAAAACTGTAATGAATGAAAATTATATTAAGCCGTTTGGTTTTGTGTTGTTAAGAGTCGCAGGTGCTACAGTATTATTTTGGTTATTGAGTTTTTTTGTACCTAAACAAAAGATTGAAAAAAAAGATTTCATTAAATTCTTTGTAGCTGCCATTTTTGGTGTTGTTGTTAATATGCTTTTCTTTTTTAAAGGATTAGAGTATACTTCACCAATCCACGCCTCATCTATAATGATAATTGTACCGATTATTATCTTGATACTATCTTCCATTATTTTAAAAGAGAGTGTCACTAAGCTCAAAATATTCGGAGTCGTATTAGGTATAGTCGGAGCGTTAATTTTAACCATTTATGGCAAGTCTGCAAGAGCTGGCGATAATGTACCTTTGGGTAATTTACTCATTTTCTTAAATGCTATTTCATACAGTATTTACGTCATATTAATAAAGCAATTAACAGCGAAATACCACCCATTCACTTTTATTAAATGGTTGTTTTTGTTTGGTTTAATTATCTTGATTCCGTTTGGATATAATGAATTAGAAGCCGTACAATGGCAAACTTTTACACCATATACTACATTCTCTGTGTTGTTTGTAATTATTGGAGCAACCTTTGGCACCTATTTATTTAACCCTTTAGCGTTAAATAAACTAAAAGCATCTACTGTAGGCACATTTATTTATCTTCAACCAGTTATTGCCGGACTTTTTGCACTTGCAATGGGAGTAGATTTTATTGATTCTATAAAAATTGGTGCTATGCTTATAATATTTTTAGGTGTATACCTTGTGACTGTAAAAATTAAACAAACTAATTAGTATTGCAATTAAAATCAGAAGTTTTTAAAACAGTTGATGCTATTCCTCAAACTTATTGGGATAGTGTAAATTGTTGTACCAATATTTATTATTCACCAGAATTCTTAAGCGCTTTCGAACTTGCAAATACAGATATTGAATTCAATTATATTTTCATTTTAAAAGGCGAAGAAGCTGTTGCTTTTGCTAACACACAAATTGTTACGATTGGTATAGAAACCATTACTAAAAATATTAGAATGTCTGATAAAATTAGACGTATGGTTAACAATATGTTTTGTAGAAATCACATTGGTGTATTGTTTTGTGGAAATGTATTTTTGAGTGGTGAATATGGTACATTTTTAAAAGATGGTGAAGATAAAATTGATACGTTTAATGCTATTGCTAAAGCAGTTGGGCAACTCTCAAAGAACACAAGAAAATTAAGTGCCATATTCATCAAAGATTTTGAAAATGAATCACTTTACATCACAGATCATTTAAAACCCTACGATTATGCGGCAATGCAAGTAGAGCCTAATATGATTATTACTTTGAAACCAGAATGGCAGTCTTTTGAGGATTATAAAAAAGCATTAAAATCAAAATACAGAGTAAAAGCGAATAAAGCAGATTCTAAGAGTGAGTGTCTTGAGGCTAAATTCTTTTCTGAGAAAGACATAGAGAAGCATAAAGAAGAACTTCAAGAATTATATCAAAATACTATTGATAATGCTGATTTTAACGCTCAAATTTTAAATCTCGATACATACATTCATCTCAAAAAAACATTTAAAGACAAATTTATAGTAAAAGGCTATTTCCTGAATGGTAAATTAGTTGGATTCCTCTCAGCTATGCAAAACGAAACTCATCTCGATGCACACTTTATAGGTATTGATTATTCCAATAACAAAGAATTTGCCATTTACCCTAGGATTTTAAACGATTATGTAAGGATAGGTATCGAAACAAAATCAAACCAAATAAATTTAGGTAGAACAGCCTCTGAAATTAAAAGTACACTTGGAGCAGAGCCAAAAGCGTTGACCTGTTACTGTAAACACAAACGCTATATTCCTAATCAAATTCTGAAGCCTTTTATAAAAAATGTTCAAATTAAATCTTTTAAACAGCATTCAGTTTTTAAATAAGCGCTCTAAACTTTTATAGATTCTGGTCGTACACCATGCTTACGAGTATCAGCTTTTGTCAAAATTCTAAAGCTTTCTGATTTTGGAAACTCATTAGCCAACTCCATTAAATTTTCTGGCAAGCCTGTCAACTTCCTCAACTTTAAATCTATCCAACCACCTTGCATTTCGCAATACGCCAAATTTTGACCTTTGTGATTGTAAAAATTATGTTCAAACATAAATAACATTCCATCTTCGCTTAAACCAGAAACTTCAATAGTAACAGTAATTGGTGCTCCAATGAACGATTCTTTAAAATAGTACATATGCTCATAAAACACCACTGGTCCTACATTATGTTTTCTAATTTCTGGCATAGAAAAGCCTTGCTGACCAAAAAAGGACATTCTTGCATGACTCATAAAATTAGTATAGGCAGAATTGGCTAAATGACCATTAGCATCTATATCGCTCCAGCGGATTTCAAACTGTTTTTTATACATCTATTGCATTTCAAATTAGAATTGCAAAGTTATAAAAGTCTCAAGTCTCTACTTTACCCTTTTCAAACTATTTATTAAAACCATAAAACCATTCCTTTTTGTACCTTTGCGCAACTTAAATAGTAATGTCTTAATGATACAATCCATGACAGGTTATGGGAAATCTGTACTTCAGCTCCCAACTAAAAAAATATCTATAGAATTAAAATCACTCAATAGTAAAAGCTTAGATCTCAATGCTCGCATGCCATCCATGTATCGTGCAAAAGAGCTAGACATAAGAAAGCTTATTGCAAAACATCTTGGAAGAGGAAAGGTAGATTTTTCGCTTTATGTTGAAATTACTGGTGAAGACACTAGCTCTAAAATCAACAAAACTGTAGTTAATGAATATATAAAGCAGCTTAAGGGCGTTGTTGATGGCGATGCAACAGAACTCTTAAAAATGGCAATTCGTTTACCAGATGCTGTAACTACAGAGCGTGATGATATTGATGAAGAAGAATGGGCTTTAATTGCAAACGGTATCAATGAAGCAATTGGCAAAATTGTGGTTTACCGAAAAGACGAAGGTGCCATCCTAAAACAAGATTTTTTAGATAGAATTAAAACACTAAGACGACTATTGCAAGAAGTGATTACAATGGATCCAGATCGTATCGATGGAGTAAGAGCACGTTTAGAAAAGGGTGTTGCAGATATTAAAGAAAAAGTAGATGAAAATCGATTTGAACAAGAACTCGTTTACTACATCGAAAAATTTGATATCACGGAAGAAAAAGTAAGGCTAGACAATCACTTAGATTATTTTGAAAAAGCACTAAACTCTGATGATTCTAACGGAAAAAAACTTGGTTTTATTTCTCAAGAGATTGGACGAGAAATTAATACAATAGGTTCAAAATCTAATTATGCACCAATGCAAAAGCTTGTTGTACAAATGAAAGATGAGCTCGAAAAAATTAAGGAACAATTATTGAATGTTCTTTAAGTGTGAAATTAAAAAATCTTACCAGTGTCAGAAATTAAAACTAAAAAACAAGGCAAACTCATCGTATTCTCAGCACCATCTGGTTCTGGAAAAACGACTATTGTTCGTCATTTGCTAAAACAACCCGAACTCAATTTAGAGTTTTCAATTTCTGCAACGTCACGAGAAAAACGAGGCAATGAAGTCGATGCTAAGGATTATTATTTCTTATCTCTAAAAGAATTTAAGAACAAGATTAAAAATGACGAATTCTTAGAATGGGAAGAAGTGTATAGAGATAATTTTTATGGCACTTTAAAATCAGAAATTGAGCGCATTTGGGCAAAAGGCAAACATGTTATTTTCGATATTGATGTTTCTGGCGGTTTACGTATTAAAAGAAAATTTCCTGAACAAACGATTGCTATTTTTGTAAAACCACCAGATTTAAATGAACTCGTAAGACGTCTTAAAGATAGAGGTGAGGAAAGCGAAGAAAAGATAAGCATGCGTGTAGCAAAAGCACCTGCCGAATTGGCAACAGCGCCACTTTTTGATGAAATTGTGGTAAATGCTAATTTAGAAGACGCTTTAGATAATGCATATGAGTTAGTTTCAAAGTTTATTGAGGAATAAAATGAAAATCGGTCTGTACTTCGGCACCTTTAACCCAATACATGTCGGGCATCTCACTATAGCCAATCATTTAGTTGAGTATAGTGATTTAGACCAGGTTTGGTTTGTAGTAACTCCGCTAAGTCCTTTTAAAAAGAAAAGTAGTTTATTAGATAATCACCAACGATTAGAAATGGTATACCGCGCTACAAAAGACTATACGAAATTAAGACCTAGTGATATTGAGTTTAGCTTAAAACAGCCCAATTATACCATAGATACGTTGACGTATTTATTCGAGAAATTTCCAGATTATGAATTTGCTCTCATAATGGGTGAAGACAATTTAAAAAGTTTTCATAAGTGGAAAAACTACGAACTCATTTTAGAAAATCATCATATTTACGTTTACCCTAGGCTTTCAGATGGTAAAATTGAAACACAATTTGATAAGCATCCTAAAATCCATCATGTTGATGCACCAATAATGGAATTGTCATCAACATTTATTAGAAAATCTATAAAAGATGGTAAAAATATTCGACCAATGCTGCCAGAGAATGTTTGGGAATATTTGGATGAGATGAATTTTTATAGATAAAAGAGCAACATCACTGTTACTCTTTTATTCAATTATTGTTAAGTAAAATAGAGATTACCATATTCCACATGCCCACTGGTAGGCTTCAATATAAGTTGCCCAACTCCTTCCTTCAAATTCTTTTACCGTATAACCATATTGAGAATTAGTACTTGTTGCGCTTCTACCAATACCGCCAATACCACCATTGTCGCCACCAGCCCAAGCTGTTTCTTCTCCGTTTGGACCTTCTACTTCAGCATGAGCAGCAAAACAGTATAAATCTGTATAATCAGGTAATACATCTAAGCTAATCTCATAAACCACTCTATTAATGTTTTCACTATGAGGTTCTGTATGGCCAAACTTTCCGATCTTAGGATTACCAGACCCAGTTAAAGGCACCCATTCTTCATTACAATCTCCGATACTAACGTGAGTTGTTCCGATGGTCCAAGCACCATAAGTATTGTAAGTGAGAATTAAATCCGTTTCTGTTTTAGATATCGTAACTGTTCCTGCATACATGTTCTGACCTGCAATTAAATCAACAGTAAAACAATAATCAGCAGATGTGGAGGGTCTGCTTGATAAATTTTCAGGAATGGAATATTCTGTAACGGCAAAATAATTTTGATAAGCAGCATCTTCTATAGGTTCTTTGTCACTGCAGCTAAATATGATACTGATAATTAGGAGACTTAGTAGGTGTTGTAGTCTTAATTTCATAATTGTGTGAATTTGGGGTTATTAGTACATCAAATTTACTTATAAAAGCATTAATCAGACAATTTTTTCGATTAAACGGATTGATTACGAAAGTATTTTCTTACTCTAGAACATTAAAAATGATAAAAGGCATTTTCTAGATGCTCAATCATAAATCCTTTCCCTTCTTTTACAATTGCTATAATATCAAACCGAACTTCGATATCTAAATCATTCTCATTAACGTATTCGTCAACAGCCTTTACAAGATTTTTTATTTGTTTTGGTTTTACAAAATCTTGAGGATTCCCAAAATCTGTAGTAGATCGTGTTTTTACTTCAATTATGGCAAGAATATTGTCTTTTAAGGCTATAATATCAACCTCGGCTTTGTCAAAGCGGTAATTTCGCTCAATAATTTCATAATTATTCTTTAGAAGAAAATCTACAGCTAATTGTTCTCCTTTTTTACCAAGTTCGTTGTGTTGTGCCATATCGCTAAAGTAGAAAAATAGTATTACTTTTAAATTCTGGTATTCAGAATAGCTTAATTTATAAATTAAATTGACTCTTTAATGAACTTCCCATTTGGTTTTGGACAAAAAAGCTCACTACTTCTTATCTTTTTTTTTCATGGGATTGTTTTTTCATTCTTATTATTGAGAAATGGAATTATAAATCAAAATAAATCCAGTAAATGGCTTAGTCTTTTATTGTTTTTGTACGCTATGTACATTACACCGTATATGTTAGGCTATGCTAATTGGTATTCAGAAAAGCTCACCAGAGAGATTTTGTTTTTTGTTCCTTTTATGCAAGTGCTTTTAATTGGTCCTATTGTTTATTTTTACACGCAAAGCTTACTTAACAAATCATTTCGTCTTTCAAAAAGGGATTGGCAACATTTTATTCCTGCCTTTCTGTATATGATTTACAGCCTGATTATTTTTGTAACCGATAAGTTGGTATTGGATGATTACTATTTCTATGCCGATGGTAGAGACAAGGACTTAGCTAATTGGTATCAGGTAACTGGACTAATTTCCATGACATTTTACCTTATCTTAAGTCTACGTTATTACAACAGCTATAAGACCTTAATATTTCAAAAAGTGAGTTATGCTGACAGCATCTTATTTCAGTGGATTCGAAATTTTATGATTGCCTTTCTTGCAATTCTAATACTGCGTGTTGTTTTCTTTATCACTAACCCAGATTGGGGAGAATTCGGCAGTCAGTTCTGGCACTATATTGCTTTCTCTTTTGTCTTTTATTATATATCTTTAAATGGATATTCTAATGCTGTAAAAGCATCTGTTTTTAATGATATTAATTCTAAAGACGCGACTATTTTTGAAGAAAAAGAAGAAGAGATAATACAAGAAATCTCTGAAGAAAATGATATTGAGCAATGGAAACAAAAACTATCAGCATTACTTACCAAAGATAGAGTATATGAAAATCCGAAATTAAACTTATCTGATGTCGCTTTAGCACTCAATACAAATACCAAAGTTATTTCTTCTACAGTAAACTCAGGTTTTCAAATGAACTTTAATGATTTTATAAATCACTACAGAATTGAAGCCGTAAAGCATAAATTGGAAGCTGGCGAGCACAATACCACAACACTTTTAGGCATTGCCTTAGACTCAGGCTTTAACAGTAAAGCCACCTTTAATAGAGCTTTTAAAAAGAGCACATCACTTTCTCCAAAAGATTATATCGAAAAATTATCTTAAAAGAGGTCTCAAATCAAGATTTGAAGCGTCTGGCATACAATAATGCACCACATTTGTATCGAATTATTAAATATAGTCATGAAAAAAATCATTGCCTTATCATTTTTACTTGCATCCTTTTTTAGCGTTGCTCAACAAGAGAAGTTAAAAGAAATTATTTCAATAGTCGATTCAAAACTAACGTCTGATGAACCTGGATTATTTGTAGGTATCGTTAAAGATGGAAAAATCATTTATGAAAATTATAAGGGTTTAGCCAGTCTACAACACAATGTAAAGATTGATACCAACTCGTGTTCTAACATTGCTTCAACGGCCAAACAATTTACTGCTTTAATGATCCTAAATTTAGCATTGGAAGAAAAGCTAAGTCTAGAAGATGACATTAGAAAACATCTGCCTAAACTTTACCCAAGCGTAAAAGAGATAATTAAAATAAGACACTTGATTAATCATACGAGTGGTATTAGAGATTTTTACGACTTAATGAGTATACAGCAAGACCCTTGGTGGCGAAGAGAAGGCTTAGATAATGACGACGCTATAAAGTTGTTAGAAAAACAACAAGATTTAGCCTTTAAACCAGGCTCAAGGTATATGTATAGTAATTCTGGTTACACCTTATTAACAAAAATCATAGAAGTTGCAACTGGAGAAAACTTTCATGATTACTCAGAAAAATTCTTCCAGAATTTAGGAATGAACAATACTACATTTCTTAAAAATTACATGCATGTGATACCTAATCAAGCTTTACCTTATTCAGATTGGGGAGATGGAGTATGGCAGCAATATCCTATGATTACTAATCTTTATGGTGATGGGTTTTTGTTTACGACATTAAAAGACCAATTGATTTTTGAACGAGCCATACAGAATGCAAAATTTAACAACGATGTATTACTCATTGATAGCCAGAAGCCTATCCCAAATAGTGAAATAACCACTTATGGTTTTGGACTAGAGTTAGAAGATAGACTCAATTATAGATCTGTTCATCATTCTGGGGGAACAGGTTCATATCACTCTCAAACGGTACGTTACCCTGAAGAAAAGCTCAGCATCTTTGTAATGAGTAATAATAGTAAGCTTTGGAGTGGCAGTATTGCAGACGAAATTGCTAAAGTGTTATTACCAAAAAAAGAGGTTAAAGATACTTATGACAATCGTCTAAAAACTGTTTCAAATAGTTTAGGGCAAAGCAAATTAATTGGACAATATTTATCACCTAATGATTACCTCATACGCATTGAATCTAATAATGGTAAACTGACATGGAGAAACGGAAATAACAATCCGATTGAGCTTACTAAAGAGAAGCCAAATGTTTATAGCATTTCTTATAACCCTAAATTGAAGGTTGGTTTCTTTAACGATGAATTAATATTGTTCTATCCTTCAGGTAAAGCAAGCTTATACAGCAAAATACTTGAAGAAAAAGCTTCACTTGCTGACTTAGAAAGCTACGAAGGTGATTATTATAGTGAGGAATTAGAGATTGATTTTACGCTGAAATTGGTAGACAATAAATTATGGGTTTCACTAGATGGTTGGGATGAAGATCAAGAGGTTGAAGTCTTAAATAAAAGTGAACTACTCGTTTTTGATTATATTCTTAAAGTTCAACGCGATCAATTCAATAGAGTTACAGATATTCTTCTCACAACAAATCGTGTACTAAATAATAAATTCATCAAAAAAACGAACTTAAAATTTCAACCAAAAATCCAAACCGAAAATGGTTCAATCAATGTCACGACAATCGGTTCTAGAGATGGGCTATCTTCACAAATTCTGTTGACCAAAAATTATACAAATGGTAATGAAATTTGGTCACAACAATTTGGCGGGAAAAGCTATGATAAGGCAAGTTCTATTTTAGCCACGGAAGATGGTTACCTTATTATAGGTTCTACAAGCTCTTATGGAAAAGGCAACTATGATATGTTTGTCATTAAAACTGATAAAAAAGGAAAGAAAATCTGGCAAAATTCATATGGTGATTTTTACAACGAATATGGATATTCAGCCGAAAAAGTAGATTCAGGTTATATAATTAAAGGGACTATTCAGAAATGTTCGTCTAATTCAGATGTATTTAATAGAACTTGTAAAACTAATGTTTGGTTTGTTTCTATTGATAAAAATGGAAAAGAATTATTTAACAAAGTTTTGGAAGAAATTACAAAGGATTATAATTAGCATCAATATAATTAATTGCTTCTTGTTGTGTGAAAATCGCAAATTTTTTATAACGATTATGTACGTCAACGATTTCATCCAAGGCACTTTGAACTAATTTTTTGTTTTTCCATGTATTGAGATGTTTAACGACCATTTGCAAACAACCTCTTTTGTATGCTATTTGACCAATCACATGAATTAATGTATCAGAAACACGCTTAGTTTCATCAAATTCTAATTCTTTTAATAGCGGTAAAACATCTTGAGGATGCGTGCGTCCTCTTAACTCAATACCATGGCAAATTTCACGACGAATTTCTTTATCCTCATGCTTAAGATAAGTTTTAGCCCAAGCCAAAACTGGTACTGGGTTTCGCTCGCTCATTTTTTTGATAGAACCAATCACAGCATTTCTTACACGGTGGTGTCTATCAAACAAACCTGCATCCATAAAATGTTGAATTTTATCAAAATGAAATTTTCCGATTTCACCAGCAGCATTAATTACAGTTTGCCTAATTAATTCGTCATCAGATTTTAGCAGCTGTTTTAAAGTAAAAAGAATTTTAGTTTGTAAATGAGGTTGCGCATAGAAGATTTCACCAATGGTTAAGTAACCTGCTTTCCTAATGTAAGTGTCTTCATCAGAAAAGTACATGGTAATCTTTTCTAATCTACTTTGTTCTAAATCACCTTCAATCTCTTGATTAATTTTTTCAACTAGTAGGTTTCTCTCTGCTTTTGATAAATCGTAAAATGCCACTCTTACTTCATTATTATTTTCTTTGTCATGTATTCACCATCCATCTTTATTTGAACAATATAAATCCCACTTGACAGTCCTGACATACTAACATTGGTTAATGCAGTAGCTTCTGAGTTTTTATAGACTAATAATCCAACACTATTATAAATATTAATGTTGCTATTTGTATATTGGTCTGGAAGCTTGATTGTAAATGTTCCGTCATTTGGATTAGGATAAACCAAAACCTCATCACTACTAGTTGTTAGATTCTGGACTGTAATTCCACCAAATCCATTGCCTTGTTTTAAAATTGCCCATTTATCCAAATTATTATTAAGAATATTAATATGGTATAAACCTGCATCTATGTATTCTGTGTTCTGAAAGGTAGTTATATCTGGAGAATAGACTTTACCAAAGTGATCAGGAAATAGGTTCTTTTTTACTTTTACAGCAACCTTAGTTGGTGAATCATCTAAATTCACTATATGCATAACTCCATCATTATAGATCTTATTATTGGGATAAATAATACTTCCTTTATCATCTTTGATATACCAAACTGAATCACCATTTTTAAATGTGCTCTTAGGAATATATTCTTCAGAAGCTAAATATAAACTCCCATTAGTAGTATTTTCAACAGTTGTATACAAATTATCATTAATGAGCACCTTGCTTCCTTTAGGAATATTAAAGGTATCTGGTTGCTGAGCCATGCCTGTCCAAACGACAAATGTCCTATCAGGATATAAGGTTGTGTTTGTCCAATTAACCGTTCCAGGAGCTACATAATTATCCTGATTTCTATACGTTACAGCAAATGGTTTATCTTCTGTGGGATAAATTTGAATATCATCATATGGATCATTAGGGTCATGAGGATTAATTATATACCATACGGTATCTCCAACATTAATATTAGCTGATGATGGTAAATAAATGTTACCAACACCAGTTTCAACATTTGTAGTATATTCAGATCCGTTAATTCCTACAATACTACCTACAGGTATATCTAATGAACCCTGATCTGTCCAATAGATTGTCTTACCAACTGGTGATACTCTTGGTTGAACACTTGTCACAAAACCTGTTGTGATATCTACATCTGGCATATTTGCTGAACGCTCAACTCGATAAGAATCGTCAAAATACATGGAATATTTATCAGTATTCGCATGATACAATTTCACATAATATACTGGTTCTCCAATTTGCACACTACCTTTAGGTACATATATACTTCCATCTGTTGTTTGCGTAACTGTGTACTCTGTATTCCCTATTTTAACCCTAGATTCATTACTAATATTTAGTAGTTTTTTATTTCTCAAAAGGCCTACTCTGTCTCGTGTATTGTCTACAACGGAATTACCTGAACCATCAATAATATAAACGTCAGAAACACTTTGAACCTCATCATAATAATTTAAAAACGAATAGTTATGTTCTTCAACAATATTAAAATTGTCAAATAAACTATTATTAGAATTTATAAATGACAAAAGATCATCATAATCATTTGAATCACCATAAAAACGGGGTTGAGGGCCATCAAATGGAGCAATATAGACATCCCATGGAGCAATCATAGTTAAACCAGAAGCATATGACAAAGCTATACTTGTTCTATTGGTCTTTTTTTGAGTTCTAGCAACTGTAATACTGCTTACAACATCTTTTTTTGAATCGTCATCTTCAAAAAATGCAGATCTAAGGAAACGAGATATTTCAAAAACATCGTAGACCAAGCCAATCTCATTATCTTTTGGGTACAACTCTGAAATCCAAAAATCAAAAGCTGGTGCTAACCATTCATTTCGTTCTGTATTATTTGCTGAATAGGTTCCTTGAGTTTCAAATTCTGTAAATATGTATGAATCTATACTATTATGTAATTGGGTATAATAATCAATCATCATATCTTTTTGAAATTCTCTAAAAAAATATTTCAATTTCGAAACAGGCAGTACGTTGGTATCATTGATTTCATCTTCTGTTGCTTCATAGATATCGGCAAAATGACAATTACAAGTTGTGTCATACAGAGAGTATGCTGCTTGATAATTATCCAGAGCAGCTTGATATTGATCATCCCCTACTTCACCTACTGGATAATCATCTCGATTAGGTAATGTTAAGTCAGGGTTTGCAGGGTCTTCACTAGGAATTGGTAAAGATAATTTAGTTCTTAGATAGTCTTTTAGGTCATCATAATTTGATAATTCATTTTGTAATTCTGTAGGCACATTATTATTATTTAACACCCATGTATTAAATTTAGTCATAGATGACGCACTAAAAGAACCTCCATAGTCAACTGAGGATACATTTCCACCAGAATCATCTTGTTGAAATGAAATATTACCATGATTAACTAATTTTTTAACCTGTATTATTTGATAGTCTAAATACTCAGATGAATTATAATCCGGTCTATTTACAAACCAATTTTGTTGTATTTCCCATATACTACGTAAAGGTCTATCGCACAGGTTTGTAGCAATCATGTTTCCTAATTCTAAATCTATTTCTTCTGGTGTGCCAGTAAAATTATCAGTATCAATATATAGTGGTATAGCATACTGAGTGCTTCTAACCGTAGCATAATTGGACGCATTAAGAGGAAACTTTATTGTTGTCGTATCATCATTATCTAAATCATCGTAAGTCCAAAGAAATCTGTTAGCATAAAATTGATCTGCTTTACCATTTAAGCCATTAGGTAGCACTGCATTAGGGTTATAAAACCAATAACTAGTAGGATCGGTAATTGATTGGTCGTCAGGTAATCTAGGCTTCCACCATCTTACAGAAAAAGGAATATCAGATCGAGACAGTTCGGAAGGTTCTATTGGAGGTGTCTGGCCTTTAGCATTTTGAGGAAAAAACAAACTTAGTAAAAGTAGGAGTAGCGAAGACTTGAGCAAAAATTTCATAGAGTAGATTGATTAAAATTAGGAGTAATAATATCACTTAAATTTAATCATAAATTTTTGATTTACAACCTTTAAAATATAAATTTAGAATTTTTTCTTACAAATAAATATTCTAAAAAAGTTTTAGTATCACAATATTTTAATTTTTAAATTCTACAAAAGATTTGTTCTTTCTAACATTCAAATCAACAGTTCTACCTAAAACCAAAGCTCTATTATCTTTTTCGTGACCTGCAGGCATATTGAACGCTATTGGGAAATCATAATCCTTTAGAGCATCAAGTACCAATTGCTCAACAGAAGTTCCCCAAAGCGTAGTATTTTTTCTCAGTTTAGACATGTCACCAACAATCAGCCCTTTTAAGTTGTCAAAATAACCAGCCCTTTTCATGCTTTGTAACATGCGATCAATATGATATTTGTATTCGCCTATTTCTTCAATAAATAATATTTTTCCTGACGTATTAATACTTTCTTTAGAGCCTAACATGGTATGCAACATGGTAAGATTTCCACCAACTAATTCACCTGACGCATCACCTTCTCTATTATATTTTGAACCTTCTAAAGTATAATTTTCAGGGTTACCAAATAAAGCAGATTTAAAAGTATCAATCGAATTTTGTACTTCGCTTAAATCTTTTGTTAAACTCACACACATTAAAGCATGAAGTGATTGAAATCCTTCATTATGTACTTGGTTGTGTAATGCTGTAATATCGCTATAACCAATAATCCATTTCGGCTTTTTCTTGAATTCTGTGTAATCTATTTTGTCTAAAATTCTAACCGTTCCGTAACCACCTCTAGCACACCAAATAGCACTTATTTTAGGATCATCCATCGCTTTTTGTAAATCTTCACAACGTTCTTCGTCAGTACCAGCAAAATGCTCGTCCTTACTAAATACGTGATTACCAACAACAGCGTGCAAACCCCATTTTTTTAATAAATCTACGGCTTGTTGCACTTCGCGTTCACGATTTTTTAAAATTCCCGAAGGTGCAACAATAGCTACTGTGTCACCAGCTTTTAAATATGGTGGTTGGATTAATTTAGATGTCATTTCGAATGAATTATCTGTTTCGTTCTGAGCATAAAAAGCAGTACTTAAAGCTAGGTTGATAGCAAAAAATAAAAGTAAAATGGAATGTCTCAAAATCATAAAATTTGCTTTTTGTAAATATAAAAAGTAAAATAGGAAATCACGCAGCAATCATTTTTTAATAAATTTTTAACAAAAAACATCTGAAATCAGCAACTTTAACGTATATACCTTATTGCTTTCGCAATAAATTTACTATTTTGAAATAAAATCCTACTGTATGACTGTTTTTACTTCCTGTATTACAACAAGTTTGCAACCTTACGTTCCTTCTACCCAAAATCCTTGGAACGAATTAAGAGTTAGGCACGCTTACAGACGCCTTGGTTACGACGCAAATAAAGCGACAATCAATAACGGGCTTGCATTATCACCAAACGATCTCATTGACCAATTAATTGACGAATCTTTAAATGCTCCCAATTGGCCAGAACCCGTTTGGGCAAATTACACAAGTGATGATTATGCCAATCTTGGTCTCGATTTTGATGAACAAACACAGCTCAATCACACTGAAGTAATGTTTGAGGTAATGAACCAAATGCAAACCACAGGCTTAAAAGGACGTTTAATTATGTTTTGGAGCAATCATTTTGTGACGCGTTTAGAAGATTATTATTTGAGTAATCATCTTTATGAATATTACAGTGTTTTAGAAACTTATATGCTTGGTAATTTTCAAGAATTTGTAAGAGACATTGGTATTACAAGTGCCATGCTAATTTATTTGAATGGCTTAGAAAATACTAATTTCAGTCCAAATGAAAATTACGCCAGAGAGTTATACGAATTATTCACACTTGGTGTAGATAATGGCTATATACAACAAGACATTGTTGAAACCTCTAAAGCCTTAACTGGTTATAACCATAGACTTAATTGGAACTGGACCTATCCTATTTACTTTGATGCTAGTACCTTTGACGATTCTGATAAAACCATTTTTGAGCAAACTGGAAATTGGGGTTATGACGACGTTATTAATATTTTATTTCAGGAAAAATCACCTCTAATTGCAGAGTATATCTGCAGAAAATTATATACTTATTTTGTAAGTGCTACGGTTAATGAAGATGTTGTTACAGATATGGCGGCAATCTTCGTACAAGATTTTAATATTGCTAATGTATTGCGAGCCCTTTTTAAGAGTGAACATTTCTTCGACTCAAAAACAATAGGCATTCAGATTAAAAGCCCTTATGATATGACCGTATCATATATAAAAGCCACAAATTTTAGTATACATCAAGATTTTTATGAAGCTATGCCGTGGATAAATGGTCTTATGGGACAATCTATGTTTGAACCTGTTGATGTTGCTGGATGGCAAGGAGACAGAGATTGGATTAACTCTAGTACCTTAACAGGTCGTTGGGAGATTTTACAATGGGCAGTTTGGCAGACTTGGGACTACTATAACGAAGAGTTAAGAACCTTCGCTATAGAAAGCTCAGGGAATAGTAACGATCCTTACGTTGTCGCTAAGAGCGTTATAGATAGATTTGTGCCAAAGGAATTATTTTCTGTTGAAGAATACCAAATTGCAACAGATGTTTTTAAGCACAATTTACCAGAAAACTACTATGAAAACCAAATATGGAATTTGCAATGGGATTCCGTTCCTTACCAAATGGTTTTACTTTTACTCCATCTTATAAAAATTCCAGAATTTCAACTTAAATAACCTACTGCTATGTGTGATCATAATTCAAATGAAGATAAAAAATTTGGCACTAGTGCTCACGACCAAGAGCACAAAAAATGGAACCGACGATCCTTCTTACAAGCTTTAGGTTTATCTGGAGCAGGTACGATGATGCTTGGAGGAATGCCACTATCAGCATCAAGCAATTCTAAATTAGCAGCTGCTATTAGTAATTCTGAAAGCGATCGTGTTCTTGTAATAATTAGATTAAAAGGAGGTAATGATGGACTTAATACAATTGTACCTATTTACGATTATGATACCTACGCCATACAGCGACCATCGATTAAGCATAATTTGAATGAAATTACCCCTTTAACTCCAGATTTTGGTATTCCAAATTATATGAATGATTTACTTAATCTCTGGGATAATGGTGCTATGAAAGTGGTACATGGAGTAGGTTATGAAAACCCTAGTCAATCACATTTTGCAGGTTCAGATGTTTGGGCGTCAACAGATCCAACGAACACAACACAATCTGGTTGGTTAGGTCGTCATTTTGAAGAATTATATCCTGAATATTTACTAAATCCGCCAGTTATTCCTGCTGCTGTTCAAATAGGCAGTATTGGAAATTTAATTTTTGATGGTGCATCAAATAATTATGCGTTTTCTGTTGCTAATCCAGACCAACTTGTATCTATTGCCCAAAACGGAACTGTACATGATATGTCTAGTTTTCCTGAATGTATTTATGGCGAGCAGTTAGAGTTTATGCGAGGCACAACAAATACCACCTATCAATATGCAGGAACCATACATGATGCTTACACACAAGGCACTAATAGTTTCAGCTATATGGATTCAGATTTGGGTCAGCAATTATCTATTGTAGCAAAATTGATTAAAGGAAATTTAGGTACTAAAGTATACATGGTAAGCTTAGATGGTTTTGATACACATGCTAACCAAGTGGACGACCATAGAGATTTGATGATAGATTTATCTAACTCTATAAAAACATTTTACGAAGATTTGGCACAAGCAGGTTTTGACGATAAGGTATTATCAATGACCATTAGTGAATTTGGTCGTCGTATTTACGAAAATGGTTCTAATGGAACAGACCATGGGAAAGCCGCTCCATTAATGCTATTTGGCCCAGCAATACAGGGCAACGGCTTTATAAGTCAACATCCAGACCTTACAAATAACGATGGTGAAGGAAATTTAGATTACACGCAAGATTTTAGAGAAATCTACGCTAGTATAATGCAAGAATGGCTTTGTATAGATAGTGATTTAGTAGATGAAGCCTTACTTAATACAACCCATGCCAGAATTGATCTTGGTTTTAATTGTAGTACACTCGGTGTTGAAGACTTTAACAAAAATAGATTTAAGCATTATGTGCTTTATACAGACAATGATTCTGTATTAAAAATAAAAAATCCATATACTCAACATACAGTCATAAAACTATATGATATTATGGGTAGAGATATTGCGACACTTAAAAATGAAATGCTATTTGCAGGTGAGCATAGTATTAATATAAAAAATGCGGTATCCACAAAACTAAATGTGGGTCAGTACATCTACAGAATTTCAGTAGGAAACCAAAATTTTAGTAAGTCGTTGATAATAAGATAATAATTATAAAGAATATTGAGAATAAGGCCTTTAGTTTCACTAGAGGTCTTTTGGTTTTATTACTACAAGTAAAATCGCTAATTTTGCGCTTCAATTAAAATGAACATCATGTCGAAAAGATATACTATAACTGCAGCATTACCTTATACCAACGGTCCAATACATATTGGTCATTTGGCTGGTGTATATGTGCCTGCAGATATTTATTCTCGTTATTTAAGATTAACAGGTAATGATGTTGCTTTTATTTGCGGAAGTGATGAACATGGAGTGCCAATTACAATAAAGGCAAAGAAAGAAGGAGTTACACCACAAGACATCGTCGATAAATACCATGCAATTATCAAAAAATCTTTTGAAGAGTTTGGTATTTCTTTTGATAATTACTCGCGTACTTCGGCTAAAATCCATCATGATACAGCTCAAGAGTTTTTTAAGACACTCTACAACAAAAATGAGTTTGTAGAAGAAGTTACAGAGCAGCTTTACGACGCTGAAGCCAATCAGTTTTTAGCTGATCGTTTTGTAATAGGAACTTGCCCTAAATGTGGAAATGAAGAAGCTTATGGTGATCAGTGCGAAAACTGTGGAAGCAGCCTTAACGCTACAGATTTAATAAACCCGAAATCGGCTATAACAGGAAATGTACCAACTTTAAAAGAAACCAAACATTGGTTTTTACCTTTAAACAAGCATGAGGATTTTCTCAGAGAATGGATTTTAAAGGGGCATAAAAAAGACTGGAAACCCAATGTTTACGGTCAAGTAAAATCTTGGATAGATGATGGTCTGCGACCAAGAGCAGTAACTAGAGATTTAGATTGGGGAATTCCGGTACCTGCAGAAGGAGGTGAAGGTAAAGTGCTTTATGTTTGGTTTGATGCTCCAATTGGTTACATTTCTTCAACCAAAGAATGGGCTGCAAGAGAAGGCAAAAATTGGGAAGATTATTGGAAGGATGAAAACACAAAACTAGTTCACTTTATAGGTAAGGATAATATTGTATTTCACTGTATTATTTTTCCATCGATGTTAAAGGCTGAAGGTTCTTATATTTTACCAGAAAATGTACCTGCAAACGAGTTTTTAAACTTAGAAAATAATAAACTCTCAACCTCAAAAAATTGGGCAGTTTGGTTACCAGACTATTTAATGGATTTCCCTAACCAACAAGATGTATTGCGTTATGCGTTAACGGCAAATGCACCAGAAACTAAGGATAACGATTTTACATGGAAAGATTTCCAAGCGAGAAACAATAATGAACTCGTTGCCATTTTTGGAAACTTTATTAATCGTGTTGTGGTGCTAACCAACAAATATTATAATGGTATTGTGCCAACTCCATCAAACTATAAACCTATAGATGAAGAAACCTTAGCCACTGTAAAAGCCTATCCAGCTGTTATTTCTAGTTCTATAGAGCGTTACCGTTTTAGAGAAGCAAGCCAAGAGCTTATAAATTTGGCGCGACTAGGTAATAAATACTTAGCTGACGAAGAGCCATGGAAAACTATTAAAACAGATGAAGAACGCACTAAAACAGTAATGTTTGTGGCATTACAAATTGCTTCTGCACTAGCTGTTTTATCCGAGCCTTTTTTACCGTTTACATCTCATAAACTAAAGGCAATTCTTTGTCATTCTGAACTTGATTCAGAATCTAATTGGGAAGATATATCAACGAAAGAAATTCTACTTCTTGCAGAACATAAAATAGGAAAAGGGGAACTACTATTCTCTAAAATTGAGGATTCTCAAATCGAAGCACAATTAGCAAAGCTTGAAGCCAGTAAAAAAGCTAACGAAGTTGCAAATAAAGTTGTTGAACCTCAAAAAGAAGAAATCACTTTTGATGATTTCACAAAACTAGATATTAGAGTTGGTACTATTTTAGAAGCAGAAAAAATGCCAAAAACAAAAAAGCTATTGGTTTTAAAAGTAGATACTGGTATTGACACTAGGACTATCGTTTCTGGTATTGCAGAAAGCTTTAAGCCAGAAGACGTTATTGGTAAACGTGTTACAGTTTTAGTGAATTTAGCACCTAGAAAACTTCGTGGTGTAGAAAGCCAAGGGATGATTTTAATGACCGAGGATGAAGCAGGTAATTTGGTGTTTGTTAATCCTGACAAGGATGAAGTTTCTAATGGTTTAACCATCAGTTAAAGGCTGAAACAATACTTAATAATGCATTAAAGTCGTTTTACTTTGGAGTGATTTTTGATATATTCATGTACAAAATCAGCTATTATGAAATCACACTATTCTACCTTATCCCTGTATTTCATTTTATGTATTTCTTTTAGTTTTCTTAATGCTCAAGAAGAATCAGATTTAATTAACATTTTTGATGATTATATTGATGCACCAAGAGAATTAGTTTATCTACATCTTAATAAGTCAACTTACATTAAAGGTGAATCAATTGGTTTTACAGCCTATGTTTTAGATAAGAAAACTAAAAAAACATCTTTATTGACTACAAATCTATACGTGAGTGTTGAAGACGAAAACAAAAACATTATTAAGAAAAAACTCATCCGTATTGATAATGGAGTCGCTTCAAACATATTTACTATTGATTCTCTCTTTAGTTCTGGTTATTATAACATTAAGGCTTACACAAATTGGATGCGGAATTTTGAGGAACAGAACTATTTTATTGAATCCATTAGGGTCATTGACCCAGAAAAAGAAAGGGTTATAGTCAATGAAATTGCAAAAAATAACATAGATGCACAGTTTCTTCCTGAAGGTGGGCACCTAATCCACGGTGTTATTAATAAAATAGGTGTAGTAATTAAAGATGTAAAGGGCTATGGTTTACCATCTGCCGATGGTACTGTAACTGACCAGAACAATGATCTTATTACAACCTTTAAGGTGAATAAATTGGGTATCGGCAATTTCCCGCTTTTGGCAGAGTTAGGTAAACAGTATAAGGTGAAAATTAGCCACCTAAACAAAGACTATCTTTTTCCAATTAACCATAAAATTGAAGAGATTGGAGTTTCAATTTCTGTAGCAAACCATAAAAACAGAGCCGTTGTAGCATTAAAAACAAATCTAGAAAGCATAGCGCTTATTAATGATAAAAAATATACTTTAAGTTTACATAATGGTGCTGAGATTAAGACTTTTGATGTATCTTTTAAGAATAATCCAGAGCTCATAAAATCGTTTGACCTAGCGACTCTTCCTGCAGGTATTAATGTTATAACTCTGTTTAATGAAAACAACAAACCTATCGCAGAGCGCTTGTTTTTTAACTTTAATGGATTAGATATAATTAAATCTGAAGAGATTTCAGTCAGCAAAATAAAAGACTCACTAAGCTTTAAGCTAAATTTCAATAAAATTGATAAAGAGACCTTCAACAACTTAAGTATTTCTATATTGCCTAAAGGGACACAATCTCACAAAAGGCATCATAATATCCTGTCGTACACTTTTCTTCAACCCTACCTTAATGGCAACATTGAGCAAGCCAGATATTATTTTACAGATATCACCGATAGAAAAAAATTAGAACTAGATAATTTACTCCTTACCCAAGGGTGGAGTAGTTATGAGTGGGACAATATTTTTAAATCAAAGACAAATTTACCATTCGAATTTGAACAAGGCATTAAGCTCAAAGTAAATACTAATGAAGATAACGCTACCTTAGAAACTACCTATATGATATATTCAAAAGATAAGAAAGAACCTTTTTTCTTTGAAATTGAAAAGACAGACCTAGATTATTTTTATATAGATAATTTTTTCCCACTTGAATCTGATGGTATATATCTATCAAAATTTGAGAAAGAAAATATTTTTCCCACCAAATTATACATACAGGCGATGCCAAATAGAATTCCTTACTTAAATACATCTCATAATATATTGAAGCCAAAAATGTATTACAGTTTACAAACCCACTTAAGTACAGATATATCTTCATTTAAAAAACTAAGAGATGTGCAGCAATTAGATGAGGTAGTTGTGAATGCTGAATTTTCAGAGAAAGAACTAAGAATTGCAGAATTAAAGAAAAAAGTTAGAGGAGATATTACCATTATTGACGATAAGGAAATTAAACACCATATGTATCTCTCTAATTTTTTATCAGTGAATGGTTTTAAAGCTTTTGAGCTAGAGAAAGAAAGCATAATGATTGTTACAAATAAATTTGCAAGAAATCCACCACCACTATTATATTTAGACGGGTTCCTTGCTGATAGTCGTGATCTATATAGACTTAACTTAAAATATATTGATTATATCTCTATAGATAGAATGAGTAATATGCCAAATCGCTATTTGGGTATCATTAGAATTCAATTATACCCTGGATCGAGAACAGAGGATGACAGAACTAAAAAACAAGAGTTTATTTTTCCATTAACGTTTTCTACTAAAAAAAAGTTCTATGTACCTAAGTATCAATATTACGATGATGACTTCTATATAGGTTTTGGAACTGTAGATTGGAAACCAGAATTATCAATAGATAATCAAAATAGTATTTACTTTAATATAGAACAGCAAGAAGTACCTGTCACCTTATTTATAGAAGGTATTGCAAATGATGGATCGTTTATTTTTGAAGAAAAGCCTATTACATTGAATTAATATTTTAGACTAATTATCTTAATTTTTGGTATCTTAAACAAAAAAAATTTATGAAACTACCCTACAAAATATCCATGCGTTATCGGTATCTGTTATTGTTTATGTGCTTTGGTTTTCTTGGAGCACAAGAGGAATCCATAGATGTCATTGATAAGTATGAAGATTATACCACTTCGCCGAGAGAAACGGTCTATTTACACCTCAATAAATCTACCTATATTAAAGGTGAATCTATTGGTTTCACAGCTTATGTCTTGGATAAAAAAGATAAAAGACTATCCTTACTAACGACTAATCTTTACGTTAGTATTGAAGATGAAAATAAAAATATTATTAAGAAAAAACTGATCCGTGTTATTAACGGAGTAGCTTCAAATATATTTACAGTTGATTCTCTCTTTAATTCAGGTTTTTACAATATCAAAGCCTTCACCAATTGGATGCGAAATTTTGATGAGCACAATTATTATTCTGAATCTATACGCGTCATTGATCCTGAGGCTGAAAAGTATATAGAAAAACCTATAGTAGATAACACCATTGACGCTCAATTTCTTCCAGAGAGTGGTCATCTACTTCATGGTGTTTTAAATAAAGTTGGTGTAGTAATAAAAGATAGCCAAGGTTTTGGTCTACCAAACACCAAAGGAGAAGTTATAGGTAAAGACAACGACATATTAACCACATTTATAACCAATGAATTAGGTATTGGTTCATTTTCTTTAATGGCTGATGTAAGTGATAATTATAAGGTTAAAATAAATCATGCTAACGAAGATTTTAATTTTTCAATTGGTCACAATATCAAAAAAAATGGTGTTATCCTCTCTGTAAAACGACTTAAGACAAAACTATTTGCCTCAGTTACTACTAATCCTGAAACCTTAGATGTTATAAAAAATAAACGTTACACATTAATGATACACAATGGTAGTAATTATGATGTATTAGATATTTATTTTACCGATAATACAGTTGTTACCAAAGTAATTGAAGATAATAGTATACCTAGTGGTATTAATATTTTAACCTTATTCAATGAGAATGAAATACCAGTTGCTGAACGTCTATTCTTTAATTATGAAGGCATTGATATCATTAAGACTAACGGAGTTTCAGCTTCTGATTATGTGGACTCGCTAAGGGTTAAGTTACGTTTTAAAGCAATAAACCCTGAGGCTTTCAACAATATTAGTATTTCTGTTTTACCACAGGAAACAGTATCATATAATAGACATCACAATCTATTATCTCAAACAATGCTACAACCTTATATTAAAGGTAGGATTGAAAATGGAAGCTATTATTTTGATAATATTGATGACAAAAAACGTTTTGATTTAGATAATTTACTCGTAACTCAAGGTTGGAGTAGTTACGACTGGAACAATATGTTTCTCCCAGATGAATTTCCTTATTCGTTTGAACAAGGCATTGAATTAAAAGCTAATGTGAATAATCAAAAATATTTAAATGACATTTATTTACTGCATCATTCTGGTAGTAACCCACCACAATATAAACAGACTTCAGACGGTAATAAAAGCATAATTTTTGATAGTACATTTCCGGTTGATAACACTGAAATCTACATCTCTAGAATAAATGCTGATGATAATCTAAAACCTGCACAACTGTATTTGCGCACCTTCCCTAACACAATTCCTAGACTAGAAACTAAAAATAATCCATTGCTTCCTAAACCTGAATATAACATTAGTGAAAACCTTCGTGTAAGCCAACCTTCCAATTTTGCAATAAATAAAGTACAAGCTTTAGATGAAGTTGTTGTAGAATCTAGTGTAGATAAAGAAATGGTGAGAGCTAGAAAATTAAGTAATCATACATCTAGTACTATGAAGGTACCTTCTGAAAACGATAAGTTAACTTTTTTGTATTTAGAAGATTACTTAAGGGCCAATAGAATAGGTGTAGCTTTAGATTCCGAGTCTGGAGATGTTATTTTCTCAAATGGTCGTGGCCCTGGCGGTAGTGTTCTTGGTGGAGGGCCAATGTTAGTCTATTTTGATGGGGCACTTCTTGCTGGTACGAGCTTTCTTGATAAATTTCCTTTAGCAAATATAGATTATGTTGAAATTGATAGAGTTGGTTTTGGAGGAGGAGCTAGAGGCGCAAATGGCATATTGAGGATATATTCTACAACAAAGAGTATGTTTAGCTCAGTTAACAAGGCTACGGCTCAAAGTTATAAGATACCTTTAACCTTTAGTAAGAATAAAAGGTTTTATGCACCAAAATATCAATATTATAACGATGATTTCTTTAAAGGTTATGGCACCATAGATTGGAAGCCAGAATTAGCCGTTGATAGTCAGGGCAATGTAACTTTTAAAATTTTAAAACCGCAAGTACCAATAACTTTATTCATTGAAGGTGTAGCAAATGATGGCTCGTTTATTTTTGAAGAGAAAACGATATCACTAAATTAGAGGTTTAAGAGCCTATAATTATTTATGCTAAAAATAGCATTTCACCCTATTTACAAACACCCACTTCCTGAGGGACATCGTTTTCCAATGGAAAAATACGATTTGTTGCCTCAGCAATTGCTCTATGAAGGCACATGTACAGATAGTAGTTTTTTTGAACCCACTAAGCCAAACGACAAGTATATATTAGCAGTTCATGAGCCTAATTATTATTATGACTTAGTAAATATTACTTTAGATCAAAGAGCAGCTCGTAAAATTGGTTTTCCGCTCAGTGAAGTTTTGGTTCAGCGTGAAGTCATTATAGCTAATGGCACCATAAGAGCTAGTGAATTTGCACTAAAATATGGTGTTGCTATGAATATTGCTGGTGGTACTCACCATGCTTATACCAATCGAGGAGAGGCTTTTTGCTTGCTAAATGATCAAGCTATAGGTGCTCGATATCTTCAGAACAAAGGTTTGATTAAAAAAGTTTTGATTGTAGACTTAGATGTACATCAAGGTAATGGCACTGCAGAGATTTTTCAAAATGACCATTCAGTATTTACTTTTTCTATGCACGGAAAAAGCAACTACCCATTTAAAAAAGAAAAGAGTGATTTAGATATCGCCTTAGAAAATGATGCGGATGATGCAACTTATTTAAATCTACTTTATAATAACTTACCTAAGCTTATTAAAACTGAACAACCAGATTTTATCTATTATCTAAGTGGAGTAGATGTTATTGCCTCGGACAAATTAGGTAAACTAGGCATGACAGTTGAGGGTTGTAAAGCTAGAGACCGTTTTGTGTTAGAGCAATGCAAAAAGTACAAAATCCCTGTAATGTGCAGTATGGGTGGAGGTTATTCGCCAGATATAAAAACCATCGTAGACGCGCACGCTAATACCTTTAGATTAGCACAAGAAATTTTCTTTTAATTTTAAAAATTCACCCTAAATATTACATTGGGTGTTATACGTAAAGATCTCTGATTAATTTCGTTAACAGAGTTGTCACTTAATCTATAGAAATTATTAATAATATTTTCTTTATCTAAAAGATTCCAAACTGATACACCAAAATTAGCCTTAGTTGTTTTACTTAATTTAAAGTCATATAAGGCAGACACATCAACTCTAAAATAATCTTGTAGTTGCTCAGCATTGGTAGCGTTATAATTAATGTTACCATTAATAATTTCATTGCCAGATTGCGGACTGGTTTGAGGTCTGCCAGAATTCCAATTAAGCCCAAGAGAAAGTTTTAAATGTTCTGAAGTGTAATTTGTTCCAAAAGTTAAAGCATGCGTTATATCAAAATTACTCGGAAAGATCTGTTCTGGTAATGATTCAAAACTATAATTATTACTCATATAAGAATAGCTTAACCATGTATTAAAATTCCTTAACTGCTTTCTAACGATAAAGTCAATACCTTTAATTTCATAGGCTCCATCAGTTTTAATAAACTCGTATTGGTTTTGAAATCCTTGACTTTGAGTTGTAATGCCTTTAATTTTTTTATAATAGCCCTCTGCACTTAGAAGCCACCCACTTTTGTTAAAAGATAAACCAAGGGAACCTTGACGACTTAGTATTACAGGAATGTCACCATCATTAGACAATTGCCATCTTCGTTTTTCTATACCTAAAAAATCATTTTGAAAATTTATAACCTGAGACGTATTTTGATGTTTAAACTCGCCTAATAATTCAACAGAAAAATGCTGTAGGAATTTATGAGTAAGACTTAATCTTGGTTCCAGAATGTGTTTCTCAAACTTTCCTATATAATTGTATCTTAAGCCAGAACTAAGATTTGTATTTCTATCCTTAGATTTAAAATTAACTTGAGAAAATACACCGTGAGTTCTAACCACTTCAGATACTAATAACCTAAAAAGTGGATTATCTACATCGTCTAAATTTGAAACTTTCGTTTCTACAAAATGATAGCCGCTCAGTAGTTGTATTTTATCATTAATATTAAGCTTGGCTTTTAGTTTTAAACTGGTTTCAGAGACTTTATTCTCTTGGAGAAAACGTTGGGCATCTAAAATATTGGCATTATTAGATCTTAATTTATAATCGGTTTCATAACCTTCAAAAATGGTTTGCCATTTACCATTCCAAATTTTAGAATAATAAATTGCACCTGCTATACTATTTTGTTGTAAACTACTCTTTCTAGATTCCTCAACAGTGTTTTCTGTAAAGACCAATTCGTTTGCAGTGTTTATAAAATTAATCCTTAATTCTTCCTTATCATTAATTTTATAAATCCAACGTAAGGACGCATCATAAAAATCGAATTTCTTATCTGAATTGGCAATATTCATTGTATTGTTTTCAACTTCTGAGTCTTGTGAGATACGCTCAAAATAATTATTGTAAGTTGGTGTCTCAGTAAAATCACTAATAGACTTTCGGGCAGCTACTTGTAACGATGATTTGTCGCTCAACGGTACATCTACAAAACCGTTTGCATCAATAAAATTTATGCCTAAACTACCTTTAAATTCATCATTAATCTCTTTCTCAGTTTCCATTGAAATAGTGCCAGAAACTCCGTCTGTAAATTCTGTGCTAGAGCCATTTTTTGTTAAAGCAACGCGTTGAGTAATCTGAGGATTGAACATAGAAATAAGACCAAAAAAATGACCAGATTGATACATTTTGATATTATCCCACAGGATGAGGTTTTGGTCGTGAGACCCACCTCTTATATTAATATTAGAAACTGTTTCGTCAATACTTTGAATACCAGGAAATGCTTGAACGGCTTGTAAAACATCTGTATCAATTAATCCTGGTAATATATCGAAATCTGAAATATCTATCTCAAAAGAACCATTGCTCAATTTATTAATTCCTTTTACGATGTATCCAGAAACCAAAACCTCAGATAGTTTTTGAAGTTTTAAATTAGTGGCTTTAGAAACTATTAAAACCACATTATCATTGGCTAAGATAAATTCAAAATCTGTTTGACTTTCTAGATATGTTAATGTGTTTTCTAAAGAAAAATCCTTAGAAGGAGGTATAATTTCTGTTTCAGAAATGGCATCTTCAGCATAATTAAACCTGATACTAAATTGTGTTTCTAATGCACTTAAAATTTCAGAGAGAGGTATTTTTTTTTGAATCTCTTGTCCGGAAGATTCAAGAGAAAACATAAAGCTTAAAAGTAGTATAAAAATGTACCGCTTAATCTGTTTGGCCATGAATTAGTACTTGGTTGGGTGAACTAATTTCAAAAGTTAAATTCATTGGTTTTGTTATAGATGTTAAGGCATTTTCAATATTATCATTTACAAATACACCTGAAAATAGTCGAGATGTATCAGCGTTTTGAAATGCAATTTCAATATTATATTGACGCTGCAGTTCTTCGAAAACATCTTTTAGTGGAATGGACTTAAAACTGCTTTTGTTGTTAGTCCATTGTGGCTCTAATTCAACCGTTTTATATTGAATAAACTTTTTGTTCAAGATACGATAAATTTCGCCAGCTAATAATTGCCTCACAATCGTATCTGAACTTACTTTTACTATACCTTCAAAACAAGTGACTTCAAAATAATCGTTACGTGTTTTTACATTAAATTCTGTACCAACCACAGTAACTGTTCCATTTTTTGTGACAACATCAAATGTTTTTCCTTTTGCTACTTTGAAGTACGCTTCGCCATCTAAGTTTACACGTCTTTTAGTGCTCCAATTATTAGAATCATAGTTTATTTTAGAGTCTGCATTTAAAGTTACTTGCGATAAATCAGGTAAACTAAAAGTCGTTTTTTCACTTACTAAAGCGCGCTCTTCTACTAGATTTTTGTTAAATACTGTAAAATAAAGACCAAAAGATACCAGCAATATTGCGGCTATCCCCAATAAAGGCTTTATCCAAGTGAATTGATTCATTGAGGATTTATTATTGTATGTCGCTTTAAATGTTTCAAAATCGACAGCTTTAGAAAACTCAGAAGCTTTAAAATGCTGAGCTTTGTCTATAATATTTTGATTTATTGCATAGTCAGGTTGCTTACTAAATACCTCTTTTTCGGTATCTGTAAGCTCATCATTTAACCATTTTTTTAATAAATCGTCTTCAATCATAAATTATATCCTCCAGTTATATAACAACTTAAGTTTAATTTCTCCTTATTATTTTATTTTAAAGCCTTCAAGTTCTTTTTTTAAGGTATTAAAGGCAGTGTATATTCGATACTCAACTACTTTTTGAGTTACTCCTAAAAATTCAGCGATTTCACTGTGCTTTTTCCCCTCAACTTTGTTCAATAAAAAGGCGACACGTTGTTCTTCTTTTAAACCAGAGAGTGCCTTGTTATATGCATTTAAATATTCTTGTTCTTCTAAAACAAACTCTGGAGTCTCATTGGTGTAATGCTTGGGTTTTGTTTTTGTATGATTTAAAACAACTTTTTGATGTTTTATTTCATTGAGCGTCATATTATTTGCAACAGTAAACAGAAAAGATTTTGCTTTGGCAAATGTTACTTTTTTACAATTATCCCATAATTTTATAAATGCATCTTGTGCTTTATCTCTGGGGTTAAATTGAGCCCCATATTTGTAATATAAAAAATCGTGTACATCATCTATGTACTTGTTATATATACGTTCAAAAGTTGTTGGTTCGCAGATATTTTCACTTAAGTCCTTCGGCAATATTTTATGTTTTTGATAAAGATATTGAAATAATTTTTACAATGTTTCAGTAGTTTTTAAAACTCAGTTGTTATATATTAAATGGCAATAAATAAATTATAGCTTATATGGTTTTTAGAGCGTCAATAATAATACTTTTTTTAATAGGTCTAATTTTTACATCATGTAGAACGGAAGAAACAGAATTTATTCAAGCTCCCGAAGATGAAACTTTGGTTGCTAATTCCAATATTGCACTGCTAATACAACGAACAGCATCTAATGATGGCTCTAATGACAATATTGTGGATAGAGCTAACTGTTTTGATATCACTTTTCCGTATACGGTTAATGCTAATAATCAAGAACTAACACTCAATTCTTATGAAGACTTAGCCACTATAGAATGTATTTTTGACCAATCTGATGATGACACGGATTCTTTAGAAATTATATTTCCTGTAACTATAATATTAGCAGACTTTTCTGAAGTTATAGTAACCAACCTCACAGAATTTAATAGTTATTCAAATAATTGTAATGGTGAAAATGTATTTGATGAGGACATTGAATGTGTAGACTTTCAATATCCCATAGAAGCCTCAATTTTTAATTCTAATAATGAGTTACTAGACACCATAAATATAAATAGCGATAACCAACTTTATGACTTTGTTGAAGATATAGATGAAAATGATATTATAACTATTGAATTTCCTATTACTGTAATTCTTTCAGACAATTCTGAAATTATCATTAACAATCTCAATGAATTAGAAACTACAATAGAAAATGCAGAAAACACATGTGATGAAGATGATGATTATGATTATGATGACGACGATTGCGATAATTGTACACCTACACAAGTAGAAGAGATACTCACAAACTGTAATAATTGGGAAGTTGATAAACTAAAACGAAATGGTGCTGATTACGATGATGTTTATAATGGGTATGATTTCAATTTCTTTACTGATGGTACAATGTCAGTGTATTGGAATTCCACAACTGTTTATGGTACATGGACCACTAGTGGTTCTGGAAATAATTTAGAGGTTTTAATTGATGTCCCAAGTCTACCTTTATGTAATAATAATTGGATAGTCCATGAAATTGAAAATTGTACAGACGAAACAAAAATTGATTTGAGAGTAGGCGATGATGACCGCTTACGCTACGAAAATAATTGTAACTAATGTTTAATTTATATATTGTATTATGAAAAAAGAATTTTTTTATGGTTTCATTATGATGTTAAGCTTTTCATTAATGTCAACTACGTGTTCCTCAGATGACGATGGAGGTAGTTTTAACGATAATTCTCAAGAAATTGCTGAAATTGAAAATGCTGTAGAATTAGGTTCTTGGATAATTACGAGTTATATAGACTCTGGTGATAATGAAACTAATGATTTTACTGGTTATAGCTTCACTTTTGAAGCTAATGGTACTTTAACTGCTACTAACGGAACGACCACTTACTCTGGGACGTGGTCTGTAACTGATGATAGTAGCAGTAGTGATGATAGCAACAGTAATGATGATATTGATTTTAATATTTCATTTCCTGTTCCAGAAAGTAATGTTTTTGAAGATTTAAATGACGATTGGGATATTGTTTCTCATAGTGATACTGTTCTTAGCCTAATTGATGTAAGCGGAGGAAATGGTGGAACCGATACTTTAGTATTTGAAAAGAATTAAATCAGAAAGAAAATTTGATTAATAGTAAAAAATGGCTTCTTGTTTTGAAGCTTGAAGCCATTTTTGTTTGAAAAACTTTAAATATAAATGCTCATGCTTAAAAAAATTATCATTTTTGGTGTTATAATTATTTTGGTAATTGTTGGCTACAATTATGTATATCAAGATCATAGAAATATTGAGAATGAAAAAGCAGAGTTTTCTTTGAAGAGCTCTGAAATAGCAACGAAGTTTTTGGAAAATTCAACTGAAGCCGAAAAATTGTTTTTAAATAAAACAATTGAAATTTCTGGCACTATTTCAGAGATAAATTCTAATGACCTTACAATAGATGATAAGGTCTTTTGTCAATTTTTAAATGATATGAAAGAAACTATTGAGGTTAACTCCAAAGTAAAAGTAAAAGGTCGTGTCATAGGATATGACGATTTATTAGAGCAAGTTAAATTAGATCAATGTGCAATAATCAAATAACAATGAAATTTTATTTTTTACTCATACTGCTATTAAGTGTTTCAATTAACGCTCAAGATGATTTATTTAGTGAAATAGATACAGATTCAGTAGGTGACCAATACGCTACAGCAGCTTTTAAAGGTCTAAAGATTGTAAATTTTGAATCTACAAAGCTTGTAGCGAAAGACGAACTAGTGTTTATGGTATCACACAGATTTGGTAGTATAGAAAATGGTTTTGATACCTTCTTTGGTTTAGATGACGCTGTTACAAGATTGAGTTTTATTTATGGAATAACTGATGCTATTGACGTTGGTGTATCACGTAGTTCTTTTCAAAAAATATATGAAGCTTCTGCGAAATATAGATTGGTAAGGCAAAAAGAAAACGGATTCCCATTTACAATAGTGGGTTACAATTCTATAATGATAAATACCTCACTCGAAAAAGATAATTTGCCAAAATTAGAGTTTAGTGATCGTCTTTCATATGCGGTCCAACTTTTGATATCTAAAAAAGTGAATTCAAAATTTTCTTTAGAGATTGCGCCTACGTTTTTCCATGATAATTTTGTTTTTGTAGATGAACAACATAATTCTCAATATGCAATTGGTTTAGGTGGCAGGCACAAACTTAGTAAACGATGGTCTGTAAATATGGATTATGGCTGGCATCTAAATAGAGCTGACAACTCACCATTTAGAAATCCATTATCTATTGGTTTTGATTTAGAAACTGGTGGTCATGTATTCCAAATGCATTTCTCTAATGCTCAGGCTATGAATACCAATGGGTTTTTAGGACAAGCCACAGGAGATTGGAGTGATGGTGATATCTATTTTGGATTTAACTTAAGTCGTGTTTTTTAAAAAAATAACCTATGAAACGTAAATATTTAATATACATTCTAATCTTTAGTGCTTCTTACAGTTGTTCTTACAATAGTGAAGATGATTTAACAGATGATATCATTGTTAATGTCGTTACTTATGAAGATAACATCAAAACTATTATTGACAACAATTGTATCTTTTGTCACAGTAATCCACCTACAAATGGAGCGCCTATGTCACTTACAACATATCTTGATGTTAAAGACGCTGTAGAAAATAGAAATTTAATTGGTCGTATATCAGCCACAGATGCATCAGTTATGCCAGCAGGAGGACAAAGATTACCGCAGAGTATAATAGACCTTGTAATCCAATGGCAAGCAGAAGGACTTATTGAAAATTAACAAATTATTATGAAGAAAATCACATTTGTAGCATTACTATTAATAAGTTTAAATGCCATCGGGCAAAGTAAATATTTAACTAAAACAGGTTCATTAGATTTTGAAGCATCAGTACCTTCGTTTGAAGAAGTAGCGGCAAAAAATAGCTCCGTTACTGCTATAATAAATACAGATAATGGTGAATTTGCGGCATTGGCATTAGTAAAAGCTTTTCGTTTTAAAAATGCATTGATGGAAGAGCATTTTAATGAAAACTATGTAGAATCTGACACTTACCCTAAAGCTATATTTAAGGGCAAAGTAGGGAATTTCAGCTTTGATTCTTTAAGTGAAAAGGATAGTTATTCTCATATTGATGGTTCATTAACCTTTCATGGAGTTACCAAGGATCTCAAAGGAATCCCACTAACAGTAAAAATGCTAGATGATAAAATTATTTTATCAGGTAATTTTAAAGTCATGGTTTCAGATTTCGAAATTGAAATCCCAAAAATTGTAGCAAATAAACTCTCTGATGAGGTTTCAGTCGATTTTAATTTTGAACTCGTAAAAAAGTAATTTTCTTAACATGGCTTAGATAATTAGCACGGTTTTTTATTAAGTTTTTAGTTCTCTTTTTTGAAACTTACCAGAGCCTTATTATAAACTGTTTGTGCTCTTTCAAGTAATACCTTATCTAGTTTAATTTGTGGAGATTTTGTTGTTTTTATTTTTTGAGAACATATGTGTTCTGAAGGATCCCCAGAATGATGAGTGAATTTTTGAAGATTATATTCAGGAGACAGAGGTTGATTTAATTTTAAGAAAGAACTTAAACGATTAAGTTGATTTTCGGGATTTCTTATTAAAGATTCATAGGTTAAAAAAACATATTGATCCTCAGAAATAGCGTCTTTTAACTTCAAAAGATAATTCACTTGTTTGCAATACTGATCTACCAATTTTTCTAGTGTTAAATGGGTCTGATCGAAACGCTTTGTTAATTGATACATACTTGAAATAGCCTCTTGTGGTTGTCTAATTAAAAAGATGAATTTTAACCTTTTTAATTTCAAGAGACGTTTATCAGGAAAACAATAAGAATCATTGATTTGATTAGTAATATAGGTTGGTTTAGAGAAAAACTCACGCGATTTTCTTCGTACGTCAAAATTGAATGTTTCTAAATCATCTTCATCTGAGATTTCGTATGAATATTCGCCAAAACCTAAAATATCATCATTTGTACAAAGAATGTGCGTCATTAAAGAGCTTCCGCTTCGAACATGTGCCATTAAAAAAACATACTGTTGATTTTTATAAGACACAATTTTCTTCCATAGAAAAAAAAGAAGTTGTTTTATGATTTTCCTCATCTACCAAAGATATTATTTATAATTTTAGCTTAAATGCGGTTAAATGAGAATGAAGAAAGTATTAGTAGATGTAAATTATTTTCACTTTAAGTTAAGTAGTGTTTCACAAATTCTAAAAAAAACTCAAAGTGCATGGACATTTCTTAATTTTTTGCCAGACCATATTGTATCTAAAGTTATTTATAGAGCCACATTCAATAAAAAAAGTGATAAAGGTAAAATTGATTTCACATTTTTTAAAACCAGCATATCGTATAAATTATTTCCTGCTTTTTCTTTTCATCAAAAAATCAAAAAACTTCAACCAGATTATATACTAATTCATGGATTAGGCTACAGTTTAAATGCTGTTTTTTTAAGATACATATTACCTGATAAAGTCATAATAATTCTCCAAGCACATGGTTATGCACCTGCACCTAAAGGCTTAAAAAGACTTATTTATACATGGACTGAAAAACATATTGATGCCTTTCTATTTACGGGAAAAGACAATGCTAAATTATGGGTGGACAAAGGTATATTTGATACCGAAAAAATATATGAGGTAATGGAAGGTGCGACAACTTTTACAAATGACTATAATATATCTAGAAACCCAAAATCGTTTCTATGGGTAGGAAGACTTAACAAAAATAAAGACCCTATTACTGTAGTGCATGCGTTTAGCCAGTTTTTGCAAATTGAACCTAAGGCTAAGCTAACGATGATTTACCATACAGAGGAATTGCTAACTTCAATAAAAGCGTTAATAAATAATGATGAGCAATTAAAAACGGCATTAACTCTTAAAGGAAAAGTTGCACACCAAGACATGGAAGGGATTTATAGATTAAATGAATTTTTTATTCTTGGTTCTCATGCAGAAGGAAGTGGTTACGCCTTGCACGAAGCTATGGCTTGTGGTTGTATTCCTGTTGTAACACATATTGCTCCATTTAGGTTTATGACCAACGATGGACATTGCGGATTACTCTTTAAACCTTCTGACGTTAACTCTTGTTTTAAAGCATTAAAAAGAACTAAGGATATTACTATTTCTACATATCGAAAAAGGGTTTTAAATTATGTGGAAAGTAAACTTTCACCCAGTGCAATTGCAAGCGATATCTTAGCTACGTTTCAAGATATATTAGAAAAAAAGCAGTTATAAATAGTTTTTGCAGTTTCGGAGATCTGATTAACCAAAACACGTTCTGTAGCATTAGCTTTAGGTAATTCTTCAATTAAAAATTGAACCAACTGCTCATCATTTTGACTAAAATAAAAATTCCTTGGTTTCTCAGGCGCAAGATCAATTGTACTAATAACCTTGCATCCTGAATATAATGCTTCGTGAGTAACAAGTGGACCAGATTCAAACGTTGAAGTATGTAAAAAGACTTTGGTATTATTCATTGAATTCCTTACCACCGAATTACTGCACATTCCTGTAAGTGTAATATTATTTGCTAATTCTAATTGCGTAATTTGTTTTTCTAACGTAGTTCTTAATTCCCCTTCTCCGTGGATAACTACTTTGATTTTTGGGAAAAGATATTTTATATCATAGATCAACTTTATAAATCGAGTATAATTTTTTACTGGTCCTAGATTCCCAACTCCGAGTATATCTATTTCTCTTTCAAACGTATTTAAAGGTGGAAAATCTTTTGTATTTAGAGCTATTGGCGCAACATGCGCTGCTTTAAATTTATGTTCTTTGTACAAAATAACATTGTGTAAATGACCAGAAGCAATGATATGATTTGGATTGGGCTTAAACCATCGCATAAATTTATTAGTAGCCTTTACATCCTGACCTTGTAACCAGGTGAAATGAGATAAATTGAAGAAAAATTTAAGCAATCTACCGATTAACATGGTTTCACCATACCAAAAAGATAGCACACCATCAAAAGCATTATTTTTATGTAATTTCTTTGCCATAAAAAAAGTTTTGAATAATAGCTTTATTGTGTTTATTCGTTTTTTGAATCCTCCACCTAGATAATGAACTGTTATATTTTTAAAATGATATTGATCCTTATCAAAGGGGTAGCGCATTGAGATTATTTCTAGATGTACTTCCGGATAGGTCTGGCTGAAAAAATCTAAAAATTGCTTAATAAACGGTACAGCAGTATCATCCTTCTGATTACGTGCGTATATCGGAGTAATAATCAATAGACGCTTATACATTATGAAGCTTATTTTTTTTATCTAAGTGTAAATGCTGTGTTGCATATTGTTTTAAGGATTCATTATGAGAGGCAAGCACAATTGTTAGTCCTTTTGTTTCTACTTCTTTGGCTAGGAATTGCATGACAACATTGGTTAGTTCCTTGTTCAATTGGTTGGTTGCTTCATCTAGCAAAAGCACAGGAGATTTAATGTACAATGCTCTTACTAGCGCAATACGTTGCTTTTGTCCACCAGAAATAGATTTACTATCTGCATGGATAACAGTTTCAAGCCCACAAGAGAGTGAATTATACCAAGTTGTTAATTCCATTTCTGTTAAAAGATATTCTATATATTCTTTATCAATATCTTTAATTTTAAACATGGTAATGTTTTCTAGTAAAGTTCCATGAAATAAGTAGGGTTGCTGTTCGAGGTAAGCAATAAAAGGATAAAATGAAGGGGTTTCTTGTTTATATCCATCAATCTTTAGGTTACCAGATGAGGGTAATACCATACCTGATAGTATACGTAACAAGGTTGTTTTCCCCTCTCCTGAAGCTCCGGTTATTAGGGTAAAACTACCTTTATTAATGGTTATATCGATATTTGAAAATAGAGTTGAGCTATTTTGATAAGAAAAGCTTACCTCTTTTAATTCAATAGTTTTCTTAAAGCTTTGATATGATAATTTTTTATCAGCGCTGATTTTCAATTTCTTATCAAGAATATCTACGGCATAACGATTTGCTCTTAAGTCTATAATAGCATTTGATATTTTATTAAAAGAAGGAATGAGCTTAATTAATGCACTTGTAAAGAAGGCTAGTAATAAAATATTAGTGCTTCCTTTTAACTGCATAAACAAAAGCAATAACGCAATACCAATTATAATAAAAAATTCAAAGAAACGAATACTAGTCAACTTATGCACCCTTAATTTTGCTAACTGTTCATTGTAATGCTTATTTGTTTGGTGAAAATGATGTGTAAATACTTCTTCTGCCAGTGCACTTTTAATAGCAGTAAAACCATTTAGTACATTAATCAAATGATTGGTGTTTAATTGATATCCGGAAGCTACATCGTCGTTTAATTTCTTTACTTTTTTCTTCTTTACAAAAAGAAACATAACAGTAATAGTGATAAGGCTTATAGAAGCGATAAGAGCTAGTTTAAAATTAATAAATAAGCTAACTACAATAATTCCTAAAAGAATACATAATTCTGTACTTAATATATATAAGGATGTTAGTAATTGTGTCGCAAAAACAGTAGGTATTTGTTGTAAGTCTCTTAAAAAGGCTCCTTTATTTACAGTAAAATGCTTTTGCGTATCGTTTAAATAATCTTTTACCAGTTGCTTTGAAATACTAACAGCAATTCTATAGATAAAAGAGGATTGCTTTTTAATAATAAGTGTCTGAATAACATTTTTTAAAATATAAAATAAAAATAAAAATCCAACAGCATATATTAAAGTACTTTCGTTTAATATAATACTGAAGTATTCTTGAAAAAACTCATTAGCCTTTTCTTTATTTAATAGTGCGAGAATAAACGGAACTAAAGCCCCTATTGATATAAACTCTAGTAATGTGTTTAAGAATGACCAGCCTAAAAAAAACGGAAGTTTCTTTTGATAAGTATCTGGAATGATAGAGATTATTTTTTTAAGGAGGCTGATCAAAAAACAGATATTAAGAAGTTAGTGTATTCCAAAAAACCTTATAATTTGATTTTAGGTAATTGAATCGTCCTTTTATCAAAAAAGCTATACCATTTCCAAACAAAGACCATCGAAAATACCATATATTTTTTGAACTAAATCCAGAAAGTTTCTTTAAACACTGATATAATGTTTTGGTTCTATAATAGTAGGCCTGTGATGGTTCTAGCCTATTTGATGGCGCCTTGTAATGTTTATAAGGAATTGTTGTAAGAACATGTGTTTGGTATTTGTTTGTATTAATTCGTAATCCTACATCATAATTGTCACCTATTCCATATTGCTCTAAATTTTCATCGAACAAATTCTTTTGGAGAAAGGCTTTAGGAATTAAAGCCGCTTGTAAACTATATATACTTGTTTTAAAAACTAAAGAAGATCTGTTCGTTAACAAGGGCCAGCCTGCATTTGTTATTCTATTTCCTTTTTTTTTATATATGTCGAGAATGTATTTTTTCAAGAAACTCTTCGTTGGTTTTCGGTAGTTTAAATCATCCCATACAGGTAGACTAAAAATGTAATGATAATAAAGTCTGAGAAAACTAGTCTTGTCTGTAAAAGGTCTCCAGTTCATATCAGGCTGAAGTCTTAATTCTTCACCTGTTACTATGCGAGTTTCAGGGTTTGAATAGTAATAAGTTATGAGCGTCTTTATATAGTTTTCAGGTAGCACTATGTCGTCATCACACAATAAAATATAACGAGTTACTGCTTTTTTTATTCCTATATTACGTTGTTTACATACTGAAGGTTCTGAAATGATAACCTCTATTGGTAAAGTAAAATTTTGGATAACCTTTGCTATCTCAGTTTCACTAATTCCTGCAATAACAATAAGAACCTTTTCAGGTAAAAGAGATTGTTTTTCAATACTTTGTAAAGTACGTTTTAATGAATCTAAACGCTTATATGTGGGGATGACTACAGTAACCATGTTATAAGCTGAATAAATTTAATTTATATATTTTCATCAACAAAAGCGCCGCAGTACTTTTAATCTTCAGTTTTAGCCGCTCTGTTAAGTTTTGGGTTCTTGCGGCTGTGACTTCATTAACAATTCGTCTTACTGCATAATCATAAAATTTACGAGAATAGGTTCTTGTAAAATCAATATCTCTATCTGTTGAAGTTTCCCAATTGGGTTGATTAGTTATTTTATCTTCAATTTCATTATATAGCGATGTGCCTTTGATTGGATAGGCAACAGTAATTGTAAAATGTGTTGGATTAGCTGCTTTTAGATAAGTAATTGTGTCGCTAATATCTTTTTCGTCTTCACCAGGATAACCTACCATAATAAAGGTGCCAGTTTCCATACCTAACGCATTTGTTTTTTGAATGGCTGTTTTCACTACATCGACATCAACACGTCTATCCATAGCATCAATAATTTTTTGAGAACCACTTTCTGCACCTATCCATATTCTATAACAACCTGCTTCTTTTAATAGTTGCAAAATTTCGTCATTTAAACGTTCTGCTCTGGTAATACATTCAAAAGGAATAATAGCATCTTGCTTTATCACTTCTTCATGAAAACTTTTAATCCATTTATGACTTACTGTAAACACATCGTCAACAAACCAAATACTATCAGGATTATAATCGTTTTTAAGCATTTTTAATTCCGCTGCAACTAAGTTCGTTGGTCGTCTCCTGTAACTCAACCCATAGACTGCTGTGCTACACCATTTACAGGTATAAGGACAACCACGTTGTGTGCTCACAGTCATAGAGCTCATGCCATGATTAGTTTTCCAAGTTTCTAAATATTTCTCAATAGGAATAGCCGCTCTATTTGGTAATGGCAATTCAGAAAGATCTTTCATCTTCAACCTAGGTGGTGTTTTTGTTACGCTTCCGTTTTCTAAATAAGCAATACCTGTAATTTCGTTGTATTCTGAATTATTTACTATAGCATTATAAAGCTCTAGAGTCGTTTGCTCTCCTTCGCCAATTATTAGAAAATCAACTCCAGACCTGAGATAATTTTGACAATTATAGGTGATATCAGGACCACCTAATATGAGTTTTGGGAAGCCGTATGTAGAGTCACTTTTTAGAATTTTAATCAATTTAATAACATTAATTTTTGTCATTAAATTGGTATAAATAGCAACAGCTTTTGGTTGTGTTTCTTTTATAAACTGAAGTTGTTCTTCTTTTGAATAAAACGTAGAATCATAAAGGTGATTTTCAATATTATGTTCATTTAAATACCCAGAAATGTATAATAAACCCAATGGAGGATAGGGCTTCATAATAGCTTGCTCTTTGGCATCTTCGTATAGATAATAGGTGTGCGTAAGTACAATGCTCATTAGTTTTTCTTGAGTTCAATTAAAAAATGGTCTGCATATTTTGCCCAATAAGAACCCGTAATCACAGCATCAATACTTTTGAAAATTGACAAGAATGGCTTTTTGGCTAAAAATGAATTTTCAAGATATGATGGAGGTATTGCTAATCCTATTGGTTTAATATTGTTTGTGGCATATTGAGATGCATTTAAAGATACGATTTCTTCAGGATTGTAATACCAAGTTTTAACCGCAACTCCATCAACATTAGCGATTACCTTTTCATTTGTTTTACGCCTATTAGCTTTTTTAAAACTCCCTTTTAAAATAAAGTATAATCTTTCCCAAAGACAATGTTTAGGCATAATGACTAAAACTATTTTACCTTCAGGGTTTAATAGTTTATGAGCTTTTTTAAAGAAAAGATCTAGCTCAGCTTTAGATAAACAATTAAGACCTCCAAAATTTGAAAAAATGAAATCAAACTTTGTTTTGAATGTGTTTGTAGTAATAGTATTAATATCTTGGGTTTTAAAGATTAAATTCTTTGAATTAGTTTTTGCTCTGGCAACTTTAATCATACCTTCTGAAATATCTGTAGCTAAAACATTATGATTTAATTTTGCAAAATGAATGGCATCTTCTCCTGTACCACAATTTAATTCTAAAATGGAAAGCTTTTTTCCTTGATTTAATATTGGATTTAGATATTTAAAAACCATATGGCGTTGTGCTTTACCAATATTAGAAAATGTAAAGGTAGTATCATATTTAGTAGAAGCAATATCAAAATCGTTAGGCATTTTTTGGCTCCATGGATTTAAGTTGAATTTTGTCTAATAAAGCAGATGGTAAATAATAACCTAATAAAAGCATTGACCTCCATTGTTGTTTGGATAATTTCAAAGGATTTTTAAAAAGTGATTTTATATTTTTAAAAGCTTGACTTTTTCTATATTCTTTATGTACGTAACGTTGTAATTTTCTGTAAAATGCAGAGCTGTAAGTTCCTTTAAAAAGCATAGCTAAATCATCAGAGTCTGTCCAGTTTGCTTTTAGCTTTAAGTCGTCTTTTACTTTATCATAAAACTTAGTTCCAGGTAATGGATATGAAACAGAAACACCTAAATTATCTGGCACTAATTCTTTAATCATAGCTACTGTTTTGGCAATATCTTCTTTAGTTTCTCCTAGGTATCCAAACTGTATAAAGAAAGCAACACGAACATTTTTTTCTTTTAATAATCGCGTAGCTTCATAGATTTCCTCAACAGTTGTGTCCTTATCCATAGCATCTAATATGACTTGAGAACCGCTTTCTGCGCCAACCCAAACCTCTTCTAATCCACTCTCTGCTAAAGCATCAATAGTATCTTCTTTTAATAATAAATCAACACGGCTTTGTATATAGTACGAAATTGAAAGCTTTTCTTTTTTAAGTTCCATATTAAAATTTTGAACCCAATTTGGTTTCAATCCAAAAATATCATCACACATCCAAAATCGGTTGACGTTGTATGTTTCTGATAGGTGTTTAATATGTTTAGTTATGTACTCTGGCGAATGCGAATTGTAACGATTCCCATAAATGGGTTTTGCACACCAATTACATTTAAAAGGGCAACCACGAGTCGTTGCAATATTTAGCGTAAACTCATTACCTCCGCTCTCCCAAATGGCTTTATAAGGCTGAATATCTATTAAGTCCCAAGCTGGCATTGGTAAAGTATCTAAATCACGTAAAACAGGATGTTTAGGATTCTTAACAATTTCATATCCATTCTTAAAAACTAACCCCTTGACAGACGTTGGGTCTTCATTATTTGCCAATGCATCAACTAATTCTTTTAAAGAAATTTCACCTTCACCTTGTATAATAAAATCTGCACCAGCATCTAAGTATTTTTCATAATGATCTGTAGAGTCAGAACTACAAACTATTACTTTGCAATTAAGTGCTTTTGCGATTTTAATCATTTTAAAAGCAGCCTCACGCATGGTGGTTAAACACATTTTTGTTAGGTAATTAAAACCATCATCATAAAGCACAAATGTTTTTGGTTGATGCGTTTCTAGATAGGGTTTTACTTCGGCAGGATTATCTATAAGATTAGCATCAAAAACACCAACGCTATAGTTATTTTCTCTTAGATATGATGCTGCATATAAAGTGCCTAATGGAGGATAAGGTGTTTTATTGCTCCATTGCTTAGAGTCAAATTTGTAATAATATGAATGTGAGAATACAACATCAAGCATTTTCCATAGTTAAGTTAAGGTTATATGCTTTATTTTTTACATCATAACGCTCGTTAAGTGATACAATTACTTTTGATTGAAAATCTTGTGGATGATGTTTAGAAACATCGTTGGTAGATTTCATTGCAATCTCAAATTCCTTTTTCTTAAGATGTTTAAACTTAGATTTCCATTTTTTTAGAGTAAGTCTCTTAAAATAATGATTTAAATTATGCCCTACTTTATTCTTAAATAAGCCTTCTAAAAATTTACTCCACAAAGGTTTACTGAAATTGTCATTCAATAAATCCGAATGTAAAGGTCTATTGGGATAAAAATCTAGAGCCCATTGATTTTCTGCAATAAAAGCATGAAAGACTGCTTTACCATAAATAGGCTTAAGAGTTATTAATTCTGTAGCAGTAAATTTATTTTGCTCAGCTATTTTTAGTCGATCTGAACTGATAAAATAATTAACGCAAAAGTATTTTTTAGAATTAAGCAAAAACAATTTTTTATAAGCAATTAAGAAGGTTCTCGCTAACCATAAGTATCTAGGTTTTGTAATGAGAAAAAAATCTATATCACCAGTATCATCGTAATAATTTTTAGATAAAGAACCAGAGATAGAGACCGATTCAACAAAAGGAAAAGACATAATAAGTTTTGCTCTTTTTAAGGCTTTTGGCATTATATCATCTGCCATTTTATTACCACTAAGTCGCCTTTCTACTAAAGTATAATCATTAATATCTGAGTAGAAATGCCCAAACTTATAGACTATTTTTTTTTCGATTAGCTTTTGAATCTGTACTCTAGTTTCTTCTATACTTGCAGCAGAAGAAAATGAGAATATTTCCTCCAAAGTTAAAGGGTATTTGAAAATTGAAAAGTAAATTATGACTTTTAGGGCATTCATATTTATTCTGCTATTTCACCAAAATTGTTATGGTTCTTTCGTATATAACAACTCAGTTCTACAAATTACTGATATAAAATTAAAAATACTATATATTATTATATAAGGTTAGCATAAAACCGACACTTATTAGCAATAAACCGACATTCTATATTTTTATTTTTAATTGAGGTTATTAAAGCAAATTAATAGCTCTTTTTTTGATAAACTTTATGTTTTATTAGTATATAAACTAGTATTATTTCTCAAAATATTATCAATAGAAATTGATTTTAAATTCTACTAAAAAAGCACAACCTTTTTAATAAAAGATTGTGCTAAAACACCCACTTATTTTCCAGAGAAAATCTCCTTTAATTGTGTTACCATATTTCCATTACCTGAGACTGTGATCTCGCCAATTTTCTCAGCGATTTTTTCCACATATTCCATCTCCTTTAGCTTGTACAGCATGTCATTCTCTTCCATCAACTTTGCCGTATTTAGCAAGCTACGTGTAGAAGCTGTTTCTTCACGTCTCATAATAACATTAGCTTGTGCTTTCTTTTGTGCAACTAAAACTTGGTTCATAATATCCTTCATTTCACCGGTTAAAATTACATCTCTAATACCGCAGTTTAAAACGGTTACACCTAATTTAGTAGCACCTGCTTTTACGTCTTCAAATACAGCTTCTGCAATATTTTCTTTACGTTCTAGCAATTCATCTAAAGTGTAGGCGCCAACATAAGCACGCAAAACTAATTGCATAGTAATGTATAATTGCTTTTCGTAATCTTTGTTATCTAAAAGTGCTTTTTCTACATCTGTAACTTTGTACTGTGTGTAAAAGTTAATTCTGATAGCTGCCTTATCTTTAGTTAACAATTCTTGTCCTGCAATTTCTAATTGGAGCTGACGTAAATCCACTTTAGCAATTTTAACAGTAGTATCATTTCTCCAGAAACGATAAGTACCACCTTCTAGAGTTTTTGTATATACATCATCTACTAAAAGCACCGCTTTCTCGTAAGCTGCTACTTCAAACGTTCTAATGTATTTACTAACTTCTAATTTGCTAAATAATGATTTGTCTAAGCTTTCTGTAATGTAGATTTTGCTTAAATCTACACGTACGTACTCACGCTCAATCAAACCTTTCCAGTATGCATAGCGACCAGAAGTTAAAACAGATTTAAAGTTGCCTTTTTCGTAAAGTAAAACCAATTCTCCGTCCTTTACCTCGATAACGTCTAGCATGTTAGCCAAAACCTCATCTTTTAATAAGATTTCTAATGCTAGTGGTGCTATGAAAATAGTACTTAAATCATACGTTAATACACGTTGATTTAAACCTAACCAGTGTACTCCTTGAGTAATTACCTTAACGTAATCACCTCTTTTGAATACTAAACCTACTTTTCCTACATTAACTCTTACTCGTAACATTGTTTTTGTTTTTAAAATTAAACATTAGTGTTTGCCAACTAAGGCGATTTGGTAATACTTGTAACGGACGGATTACCAGCTTCAAAATAGGTCTGACGAGTTCAGCACTATTTGAAGTTTATTATTATTTTTATTCCTATTTTTAAGAAAATAGCAGATTGCAAATCATCTCTTCCAAACGGAATTACTCATAGTAATATCAGTCATAATCAGTACAATGAAAGTCAGTCAAAAAAAGAAAACATCTCTATTTTATCTTTTTACTTTTAATCAAAGTAGTAACCACTTTTGAGATTACAAATCAGTAATTCAAAGTATGTCTAAGATTGCTTTTTATTGAACACTAATAGTTACTATTAAAGCCAATTTACAATCTACTATTCCGCCATTTTTATTGAGCAGTGTGACGGACTGCTTTTCTATCAGTTTTACAAGATGATAAGCTTTGGTGTTGATGGATTTTGAGTCCATAACCTACTTTAAAAGAGTAGTGCTCTAACCAAACTGAGCTACAATAGCCAAGGATTTATCCAAGCTACTGATCGGATTCGAACCGACGACAGCTACGATCTATTGCTTCACCACTAAGCTACTTCCCCTTGTTTTATTCTCTTTTGAGGGGAAGGTGAGATTCGAACTCACGTACATAGAACTGGTGGTTTTTATTTTGGTAAAAAACCGTAACCTTCAAGTCTAGTTGTATATAAAAACATAATACATCTCTGCAACGTTTTACACAATAGTGCTATACCGAAACACCCAACAAGACCAGCTTGATACTTTAATATTTTGCACCTCTTACCAGATTCGAACTGGTACTTCCACTAAAAGTGGACAGATTGGCTATAAATGCGCTTCCCTACTTTTAATCCTGTTAATTTCGGTGCTTCTGCAAATTCTATTCATTAGCAAGCGCGTCGCTAACAACATCATCCAATCACTCCATGGCGACGATAAGGATCTTTTACCATAGCTCTTCCCTTTGAGCTAAAGAGGCGTTTAATTTTTTAAAAAAGCGTTCTGAGAATACCTCCGCTTGTAGATAAGCTTTCTTAGGATTATAGCAGTAGCCCTTCCCTAATTTTCCACACGCTTCTCATCGCTTGAGAATTGTGTACTTATCCGATGCCTAATACATTATAGCCGTTCAGCGACTTAGACTTGGCTTGCATAGTGGTATAAAACCACGCTTTGCAATTACAAGGGTTGGCTCCCTCACCATTCATAGACGTCCTCCTTTGAGGCGGCCTATTAGAATGTTCACCGCACAGTATAGGCTTGCAACCTCTACTGTCCCATATCTTTCAATGGGTTTAGGCAACTACTAGCTGCTATAATGTCCGAAGTCTTGTGCTTTTCGCTGTATGAAAAATACAGTGCTCTAACCTTTGAGCTATATCCCTTATCGGTTTGGATACTAGGAATCGAACCTAGACATTAAACTTTGACCTAGGAGAAGGGCTTCGAAAATGGCTCCGTAGATTTTGGCCTACAAAATACCAACCTTCTCCTTGTGTGTTTCCCAACACACAGTATGTTAAACTACCGAACCATTTCCTGTCGGGTAACTTTAATACTGCAATCAGCTCCGTTAGGTTGGATGACCTATACGTAACCAATAACTACAACTTTTCCTGTTGATGTCTCCATCTCAAGCCTAACTACTATCGGCTGTAAATTCTTACTTGTGTCAGCGGTTGCCCCTTGCAAATAATAACTTACGTTTGTTGCTTGCTTACACGTACTATTTTCAAAAGAAAACAGTCTCCATCTGCAGTGTCTGCAAACAGATTTATCCTTGTTACCAAGTTTATCTTAGGACAATAAGCTACCCCATCATTCAATAATCAAAATTAAAGACTGATGATTTTTTAGTTATGAAACTCAATAATTGAATTTCATAAGATTTCAATGAACGTTAGTGGAACAGACAGGATTCGAACCTGTATCGCTAGAGCTTCAGTCTAGTGCATTGACCAACTTTGCTACTGTTCCGGTTTTAGTGTCTATCAAGATTCGAACTTGATCTAGATGGATATACCTCCTGTGCGAGCCATTACACTATAGACACCAGATAACCTGATAGGATTCGAACCTATAATACAAGAATCAAAATCTTGAGTGTTACCATTACACCACAGGTTATTATTGTAAGCCCAATAGGATTCGAACCCATACCTCAAAGTCCGTAGCTTTGAATGCTATCCGCTACACCATGAGCTTATTTGTACTTCGCCTTGGATTCGAACCAAGAAATCACACGGCTTAAACGTGTTGCCTTTTCCAGTTTGGCCAGCGAAGCATTAGTACAGGAAGAGAGATTCGAACTCTCAAAATCTTGTTTCTAAGACAAGAGCGTATGCCTATTCCGCCATTCCTGCAATTGTTGAGGTATTAGGACTTGAACCTAAATCACCCGAGTTAAAAGCTCGGTGCTTTAACAATTAAGCTACACCTCATTATGTACTCTATAAGGGAATCGAACCCTTGTCTTCCGATAGAAAGTCGGATGCACTAAACCACTATGCTAATAGAGCATTAGCAGTACCGACGAGATTCGAACTCGCAACTTCTCGGGAGACAACCGAGCACTCTAACCATTGAGCTACGATACTAGTTGTGGGAATCATAGGATTCGAACCTATTAAGCTTAAGCATCAGTTTTACAGACTGACTCCACTCTCCTACTTGGACGCATTCCCAGTAAATCGGCAAACCGAAATTTGCCGATTTGTTATTTCTCCTTTCTTTTTTTAATTACAATAAATTATTTAATCGATTTTGAAACCACTTTTTAGGTTCGGCCTCCACTTCTTTTTTAGCCTGATTCTCTATGATTCTATTTTCGTTAGCCTGAATCTTTTTTTTCTTCTTAACTCGAGTTAAAATGTCATCAACGTAACTGATAAAATCATTGTTCAATGCTAATTGCTTTGCATCTTTTAAAGCCTTTTCTGCTTCGACAAACAATGTCATGCTTTCATAAAGTTGACCTTGAGCTAAAGCGATACCTGCTCTGTCAATTCCTTTTACAGTTTTAGCAAAGTCAATTAATCTTTGGGCTTCTTTGAAATCGTGATTATTAATTAATAATCTGATGTAGTCTGGATATATATCTGGCATATCCAATCTACTTGCTAAAGCCCTTTCAAAATAGCTTTTAGCCGTTTCATTATCACCTAATTGCTCATAGTGCACTTTTGCCATTAAATGCAAGGCTTTCACATTTTCTGGGTCATAAGACAAAGCATAATTTAATGCCTCTACTGCTTTTTCTAATTCCCAGGGATAAGCTTCCATCGCTTTGAACAAATAGCTGTTATGTAAATTATTTTCCATGATAATTTTATTCAATAGTTTGTTACTGTTTTAAATGCAACACATGTTGTGATGCTCTTAAAACTGTTCAGATTTATGTACTCTTAAATTTTTTGAAATAAAAAATCCGAAACAGTTTGTTTGCTTCGGATTCTTCTCTGGGAAATAAATTATCTACAGAAAATACCGAAGCCGTGTAAATGACTCGAGGTCATAACTTAAATTTTGAAATGCTACTTTATGTTTTAGCATGGCTTCTTGTTTTGTTATTATTTAATGTTATTGCGAATTATTCAATTCTGCGCTGCAAAGATGAAAACTATTTTTAAAAAAACAAATAAAAAGTTTATTTAATTTATTGATTATCAATTAGTTATATTAATTTGAAGACAAAGAAATTCCTGTCCGCATTACGCAGATCCTTGAAGGTTTGTGGCAAGCGTCTGTCTCCCAATTGCTTAGTCTTCAATACGTGTTATTTTATTTTTTAAAGTCTAATTTCAAATTCTTCTAATTTTTTTCATAAAAAAAGCGTCCAATTTCTTGAACGCTTGTACTATTTATAGTTTTTGTATTTAAATCATATATAATTAATGATTAAAAATAGATACATAACGTCCTTGTCGTTGAAATAATTCATTATTTCCACGATAATCCCACTGACACATCAGTGATTTAGGTGCTCTATGTACTATTGTAGTCATCATTTGTGGTACAAATATGCTATAATATCAGTTTAATATCCAAATTTTATGCCTATAAAGTTTATAGTCTAGCTATTATAATCACTCAATACTTAAAAAAGTAGTACAAATTTAATTTCTAAGACAGAACTTATTTTACTTTATATATTATACGCACTTATTCCATCTATCAATTAAAACGAGTGTTTTAAGGACTATCTTATCAATTAATTTGAAAGAATTCCTTGAATTATGGAATTTTACATTATTTTTAATCACCAAAAAAGATTAAACTATGAGAAAAATTACTTTCAATTTTAAATCCTTATTTGCATATCTGTTTTTGGTTTCATCACTTTTTTTAAGTGCTCAAGAAACCACTTTTGTACCGCAAAAATATACTCCGACTGAACCTGGTTGTGTTCTACCTTTAGGTGAATTTGCAGGGCTTGTTTCAGTTCCAAGAGCTCCTGAAACTGCCGCGAAGATGAAAGGTGGTGGAAATCCGTGTGCAACATTTGTAGTAAGTTATAATGGATTTACGCCAGAAGCGCAGGCGGCTTTTCAATACGCTGTAGATATCTGGGCAAATTCAATCGATTCTTCTGTGCCAATTAATGTAAATGCCTCATTTACCGCTCTAGGGCCAAACGTTTTGGGTAGTGCAGGACCTGCAACTTTTTTAACATCATCAGCACCTGGTTCACAACCCAATATCTTTTATCCGGCTGCAATATGGGAAAAACTTGAAGGTGCAGATCGAAGTACATTTGGTGGATCTAATGATATTACTGCAAATTTTAGTAGTGAGGCAAATTGGTATTATGGCACAGACGCTAATCCTCCAGGAAACCAAATTGATTTTGTTACCGTTGTGTTACATGAACTTGGTCATGGTCTTGGTTTTATTGGCTTTTCAGATGTAACAACAAGTTTCCCTGATGATATAGGTGCAGTCCGAGAACCAAATAATAACATTCCGGCTGTATATGATGCATTCGTTGAAAATGGTACTGGTGCAGCGATTTTAAGTTTCCCTGACCCTTCAGCGGCATTAGGTACAGAACTTGTAAGTAACGACTTGTTTATTAATGCACCAACGTCAGTTGCACAATTTGGTCAAGGTGGTGCATTACCGCAAATTTATGCTCCAGCATCTTTTAATGGTGGATCGAGCATATATCACTGGAATACACCTTCTTTTCCAATAGAGAATATTAATTCATTAATGAGACATGAAGTCGGTCCTGGTTCAGCTAATCATAATCCTGGGCCAATAACTTTAGGATTATTTCAAGATATGGGATGGTCTATTTGCCCAGGCGCATTATCTGTTGATGACATTAGAGTTTATAATGTATCAGTAGGTCCTAATCCTTTTAAATCAGCCATCACTATAAAACTATCTAATGGTTTTAATGATGAGTACAACATAAGTTTATGGGATATTAATGGTCGTAGAATTATTGATAGTAGAGAAACAGTTGAAAATGGTGCGATTTCAATTTCCAATTTAAATCAGCTTGAAGATGCAATATATTTTCTTAAGGTTACAAATGAAACCACAGGGACGAGTATTGTTAAGAAAATAATAAAGAATTAGATTACAATGATTTTATAACATAAAAGAGCAACCAATTTGGTTGCTCTTTTACTTTGCATTTCATCTTTATTAGTTTTACACTAATTTGTAATGCCTAGTGTTTTTAGATTTTTCTCTATGTTTAAAAAAGATAAGTATATTTAGTCATGTTAAGAAAATGTAATCATTATGATTTCGGGATTTTGTTATAACAGTAAGAAGAATGAAACTAAAGTATTGTGGGTATTATATAATCTTGTTTTTGGTATTTACATCCAATGATTTAACTGCTCAATATTCACCTTATTTTGAAAACTATTCATTATCAGAGTATAAAGCAGGTAACCAAAATTGGGGCGTATCTAAAGCGAAAGATGGCAAATTATATGTAGCTAATAATAACGGGTTATTGGAATATGATGGCTTAAAATGGCTTTTTTTTGAATTACCTAATAAAACGACTATACGATCTGTACTCGCGCACAATGATTTAGTATTTACAGGTTCTTTTGAAGAGTTTGGCTATTGGAAAAAAAATTCAAAAGGAGAACTGTTTTATACATCTTTGAGCAATTCAATTAAATCTTTAATTTCTTCAAACGAGGAGTTCTGGCAGATTTTACCATATAAGGGCACAATAATTTTCAGGTCATTTTTAAATATATATGTTTATCATTCTGATGGCGCTATAAAGAAAATTGAACCGATTTCAGCTGTTATCTCTTGCAATATTGTTGATGAAGAACTATATATATCCACACTCAAAAATGGAATATTTGGTTTAGATAATGATATTCTAACACCAAAAATAACTCATAGTTTACTTGAGGATACCAAAGTTATTTCAATATCGAAATATCAAGATGAATTACTGATAACGACTTCGTTGAAAGGATGCTTTTTATATGACAACAAAAATCTTAGACCCGTACAGTTTAAAATAAATGATGATATAAAACAACATCAGCTTAATAATTTCTCTATTCAGAGTAATGGCAGAATGGTGTTTGGGACCATTAAGAACGGAATTTACCTCACAGATCAGCTAGGAAAAGTTCTTTTTCACATAAATAAGAGCAATGGACTTCAAAATAATACAGTTTTGTGTCAATATCTTGACTCTGAACAAAAACTTTGGTTAGGCCTCGATAATGGTTTGACTTCCGTTGATCTAAATAGTCAAAATTATTTTTTTAATGATGTTTCAGGTAAGCTTGGGGCAGTTTACGATGTAATTAAATATAATGGCGTTATTTATATAGGTAGTAATACAGGGCTTTTTTTCTTAGATGAGAATAACGCATTAAAATTTATAGAAGGGTCCCAAGGTCAAGTTTGGAATTTAAAGGAGATTAATGGTGAGCTTTTTTGCGGACATAATGATGGTACGTTTCTAGTAAGAAATAATAAATTAAAATTAATTTCTACATTCACAGGCGGTTGGACTATAAAAAAAGTTCCAGAAAAGTCAAACATCTTTATTCAAGGTACTTATGCTGGGTTAGTAAGATTTGTAAAGACTAATGATAATTGGGATGTAAAACATATAGGCGAAACCACTATTCCTATTAGATTTCTGGTTTTTGAAGATGAAACAACTGCTTGGGCATCTCATGCATATAAAGGGTTGTACAGAATAAAATTTAGTGATAGTTATGATTCCATTTTAAATATAGAAAACTATGAGAAAAAGGGGATTGATCTTAATTATAATACTAGAGTTTATAAACTAAAAAATGATATTTGTTTTAAGACGAATAGCGGCTGGCAAAAATATGAACCTTTAATAGACAGTATTGTTCCATATAGTTTTTTAAATAAAAATTTTGGTAAAGATTCTTATATTATTTCAGAAGAAGATGTAGATCAAATAGTTTTAAAACAAGGTAACGATATAATTAATTTTAAATCTATTGGAAACAACAAAGCAAACTTATTCTTAACTAATAACTTTTTCGAAAATAGATTAATTATTGGTTATGAGAATATTTCTAAAATAAATGACATCACTTATGCTTTAAACTTGAACGATGGATTTATGCTCATAAACGACAAGTTTTATACTAATTCGGATTTGTTTGAACCTGAAATTGAAAAAATTGAGATAAACAATGAAGCTGTAGAATTAAATCGTGGAGAAGTAGTTGATTTTAAATTTAATGAAAATATTGGTATTTCATTATCTTCTCCAAACTCTAAAAACCACTTTTTTGAATATTCATTTTTCAATAAAGATTCTGTAAGTTGGCACAAAATCGACGATTATAGACTTGAATTATCTAATCTACCTAGCGATACATATACTCTAGCTTTTAGAACAGGTAATGATTTAGGTGGGATTTCAACTGTAACTAAATTAAATATTAATGTATTACCTCCATGGTATAAGGATTGGGTCGGATTTATCCTTTATGGATTTTTAATTATTTCAAGTGTTATTTTGATATATATATTACATGAGAGAAAAATTCTTAAAGAGCAAAAAGTATTGCAAATTAAATTTCAAAAAGAACAAGAAAAACTATTAAGAGAGAAGACTCTGGAAAATGAAAAGCATATAGTACAGCTCAAAAATGAATCTCTTCAGAACGAAATTAAGCTCAAAAGCAAACAATTAGCAAATAATGCCATGGCTTTAGTTAAGAAGAATGAAACTCTACAAGACATTAAAAAAGAATTAATGATTAATAAAGAAGGTTTCAGTAACTATTATTCTTATAAGAAACTTGTAAAAAAATTGGATAATTCAATTGTTTTAAAAGATGAATGGGAGATTTTTGAAAATAATTTTAGTCAAGTACACGATGAGTTTTTCGAAAGATTAAAATCAAGACATTCTAAACTTACACCAAAAGATTTAAAGATTTGTGCATACATCAAAATGAATCTTTCATCAAAAGAAATTGCACCACTTATGAATATCTCAGTTAGAGGAGTAGAAACGCATAGATACCGATTAAAAAAGAAGTTAAATTTAGAAAATGATATTTCTATTGTTAATTATTTATTGAATGTCAAGTAATCTAGTTTAATTTTGCTAAATCAATAATTTTTTATACGTCATTACTACGTCACTTAGTTAATTTTCTTTAAATAACAACGTTTTTTTCATAGCTTTATAATACGTCAGGTAATATTTTTTTGCATTTTTTGTCTTCTGCAAATCTAATGGCGTATTTAAAATGTAAACTCATTTTAATAATGTTTTGTATTTAGATTTAACTTAGACTTTCAAAATAAACTAACTCAAATTAATCAATCTATATGAAAACAAAAATTAGTCTATTGTTGATGCTGTTTTTCTCATTTAATGTCTTCGCGCAGCAAATGGAAGTCAATGGTGTCGTGACAAGTGCAAACGATGGAATGCCTTTACTTGGAGTAAGTATTGTTGTTAAAGGCACAACCAAAGGAACATCAACAGATTTTGATGGAAAATACTCAATTACCGTAAACTCGGGTGATCAATTGGAGTTTACTTATTTGGGTTTTAAACCAGTTATCATGACTGTTACAGACCAAAACGTTATTAACGTTTCAATGGAAGAAGATTCAGAATCCCTCAGTGAAGTTGTTGTTATTGGTTATGGTACGCAGAAAAAAGCAGATTTAACAGGTGCAATATCTACAGTTAAAGCAGAGGATATCGAAAAAACACCTAACAGCAATGTAATGCAGTCTTTACAGGGTAAAGTGGCAGGTGTACAAATTGTAAGTAGCGGGGAACCTGGTGGTTCGCCAACTGTTCGAGTTCGTGGTGTTAACTCTTTTCTTGCGGGTAATAACCCTCTATACGTTGTAGATGGTATGTTTTACGATAATATCGATTTCTTAGATAGTAGCCAAATTGAAACTATTTCGGTTTTAAAAGATGCATCTTCAATTTCAATTTTTGGACAAAGAGGTGTTAATGGTGTTATCATTATTGAAACCAAGAATGGTAAAATAGAGCAAAAGCCTGTTTTTACGTATAGTGGTTATACTGGTTATCAGAATGCTCAAAATGTTGTAAAAATGGCAAATGCTGAACAGTTCACTACAATGGCTTTTGAATCGGGTTCTGTAGCTGATATTCAATTTATTGAGAATGCAATACAGCGTTTTGGTAGAAGTAGAGTGAATCCTAATATTCCTGATGTAAATACAGATTGGTACAAAGAAATTTTACGAGTTGCACCAATAACTAACCATAGCATAGGTGTTTCTGGAGGAAGTACAAATACTGTATATGGTGTTAATGCAAGTTATTTTTCTCAAGACGGTATATTGGATATGAAGAATGATTACGAACGTTTTAACATTCAATCTAATCTAGAAATTAAATTGTCAGACAGATTAAAAATAGGGACAAATGCAATTTTTAGTAATGCTACAAGGTATAGTCCAGAGACTGGCGCATGGTTTCAAGCTTATTTTGCTGTTCCAATTTTACCAGTTTTCGATTTGGCCAACACCGAAGCTACACCGATTCCTTTTTCAGACGCTACTGTATTAGGATATCGTGGTTCACAGAATCCATTCCCAGTAATGACATTTAATGATAACCAAGTTAAACTGAAAAGGGTTTTAGCGAGTATGTTTGTGGAGTTTTCAATCATACCAGAAAAATTGAAGTTCAAAACGACATATAGCCATGATTATTCTACGGCGTCCGAGCGCAACGTAAGACTACCATATTTTATTTCAGAAAATTCTCAGAGAGAAAGATCATCGATAAGACGCGCTGAATTTAGTTCTTCTAACCAAATATGGGATAACACCTTAACTTTCAACCAAGGATTTGGAGATCATAACCTAACAGTATTAGCAGGTTCGTCTTACAGAGATGAGCAATTTAATACTTTCGCTGCTACAGGTAATGATGTACAGGGAATTGCATTGGAGAGTTCATGGTACTTAAACTTTGCAGATCCAACAACTTTTACTAATCAAGTCAATGAGATAGGTGACCGTTTTTATTCTTTAGCATTTTTTGGTAGAGTAGAATATAGTTTCATGGATAAATATTTATTGAATGCTACTGTAAGACATGAAGGGGATGGTAGATTTCCTAGTAGAATTTGGGAAACAACACCTTCAGTAGGTTTGGGATGGGTAATATCTAATGAAGACTTTATGGAAGATAATGGTATCTTCAATTTCTTAAAGTTGCGTGCTAGTTGGGGACAATTGGCTAATGGATCGCTAGGTGGTAGTTCAGGTACTAGAACAGTTTCACAAGTGGTTACAGATATTGGTGATGTTCCTACTAATGGTATTTTAACAACCAATACATTTCAGGATTTAAAAAGAGAAATTTTAGAGGAAATAAATTTCGGTATCAGTTCTCGTCTTTTCGATAATAGATTGAGTTTAGAGGTGGATTATTATATTAGAGATACAAAAAATTTAGTACTTCCAAGAGAAGTTCCTATTACAGCCGAAGTTGTTTTTGATAATATTGGGGAAATGAGAAACCAAGGATTAGAAATTGCTGCGAATTGGAATCAGACTGTAAATGATAATTGGAGTTTTTCCGTTGGTGCAAATATTGCAACACTTAACAATAAAGTTACTCAAATTAATAGTGAACAAGGCTTTTTCGATACCGGAAGTGCAGAATTCCGCCAAAGACTTATAGTTGGCGAACCTGTAAATGCGTTTTTCGGATGGGAAATAGAAGGTGTATATCAGAACGATGCTCAAGTATCGGCAGATCCAACAGCACAATATGAGCTATCAGAAAATAATAATCAATTGGTTCCGGGTGATTTCATTTACAAAGATCAGAATAATGATGGCAGAATTGATGCAGAAGACAGAGTTGTCTTAGGTTCTTATTTACCAACACTTACATATGGAGGAAATATAAGTATTTCCTATAAGCAATTTGACTTAGGAATAGCTTTTTCTGGGCAAACAGGAAATGATATCCTTAACCGTAAAAGAGGTGAAGTGATATTTACTAATGATACTAATATTGATGCAGAATTTGCTATAAACAGATGGCGTGGAGAAGGTACTTCAAATTCTTTTCCATCATCAGAAGGACGAAGAAAGGCATGGAACCAAAAAATGAGTAGTTTCTTTGTTGAGGATGGATCTTATTTCCGTGTTCAAAACATTCAGTTAGCTTATACTATTCCAGCCGGAAAAAGTATTCCGGAAATTAAGCTAACTTGTACTGCTGAGCGCCCTATAACGCTTTTCAGCTACAATGGATTTAATCCAGAAGTAGCTAATGGAGTGGATCGTCAGACGTATCCAGTTCCTGCAATTTATACATTTGGTGTGAATATTAAAATTTAAAAAAAAAGTGCAAAATATGAAAAATTCAATTCAAGTAACCAAAAAGCTAGCCTTGCTGTTAGCTTGCTGTATGGTAATTTTTTCCTGTACAGAAAAATTAGAAGAAAACGATGGTCAACTGGCAGCAGATGATCTCGATTTTACAATCTCAGAGGATATGGTATTACCACTTGTTGGTGCATATGCTGCTGTTTATTCCAGAGGATGGGAAGATCCATTGCTTATTGGCGTTAGAGGAGATGATGTTAATGCAGGTGGTTTAGGTGACCAACAACCGTTTGCTGATACTGATTTATTTAATTATGATAACGGCTATTGGATGTACAACCAAATTTGGGAAAACTTCTATGGCGATATTGTCAGGATAATAAGTTCGGGCGAAACAATTCAAAGCTATAAAGACTTTGCCACAGGAGAATACATTGATAGAGCAGATCAATATATCGCAGAATGTAAGGTTTTAAGTGGTTTTACTCATTTTCAAATGTCAAGATTATGGGGAGATATCTTCATCATTGCTTCTTCCGATATTTCTACGGAATTAGATAATGGTGTAAAAACCAAAGCTGAGGTAATGCAATATATATCTGATTTAATGGATGAAGCGATTCCTTTTCTTCCTGATGCTCGACCAAATGAAAGAGAAGATGTGCCAGCAGGTGTAACAAAATATACGGCTATGGCCATAAAAGCTTTAGCAAATCTAGAACTAGAAAATTATCAAGAAGTTGCAAATGTAACAGGTGAAATTATTGGATCGAATAAATTTTCACTTTACCCAGATTTCTATCAATTATTTAAAAAACCAGGTGAGCGTAGCAACGAAAACTTATTTGAACTGCAGTTTTCAGACTATAATACGGCCTCAGGCGCAACTAACGATCATTTATATGCACCGTTTGGTCCTTCAAACTGGACACCAGTTGTTGAAGGAGCTTCAGGAGGTTGGGGTTTCTATGAGCCAAGTCTAAAGTTTATCAAATTTATGCTAGATAGAGGAGAAACAACAAGATTGAGAACAAGTGTCAATTTTACACCAAGAGGAATCGCAGAAATTATGATGGACCCTGCTTATGCAACCTTACCAAGTTTAGTATCTAATGTAACTCCAGATGGTGATATTTTTAATGATTACCCAAGAGCTATGTTTGGGAGTGGTAAGCATTATTTACCATCTATACAGTTAACACCAGGAAGAACAAGATATGGATCGAGTAAAAACTTTATTGTTATTCGATATGCAGAAATATTATTAATGTATGCTGAAGCATTAACTCAGGGAGCTAGTGGTTCTTCTATGACTGCTGATCAAGCTGTTAACATGGTGAGGGGAAGAGTTGGTATGACATCACTTTCTGGAGTAATTACAGATGATGTTATGGACGAAAAATTTGCAGAATTAGCCATGGAATGGGGAGTGCGTTATTTTGATATGATACGATTAAACAAGTATGATGAATTAAGTTATGAAGGCAGAACGTTCACTGCTGAAGACGAACTTTTACCATATCCGCAAAATCAATTGGATTTATTACCACTTGGAAACAACTAAAAAAATTATAGAAAATGAAAAACATTAAAAAATATATACTAGCCTTTGCAACATTGCTAATGTTGGCTTCGTGTTATGAAGGTATAGACCCAATTACACAGGTTGATCCAGGACCAGATGCTGGAGCGCCTATTGTTACGATTATGAAACCATCGAATGGTTTTGAAATACAAGTAGCAGAACCAGTAACATCCACTCCAATAGAGTTTAGAGTGGAAGATGATATAGAGATAGGTTCAGTATCTGTAAGTTTAGACGGACAGGTGATTGCGTCTTTCGATTCGTTCTTGGATTACAGAATTTTCAATGAGGAATTTGTTTACGATAATATTACTACTGGTGAGCATATGCTTCAAGTTACGGCTACAGATTTAGTCGGTAATATCACAATAGCAACATCGAATTTTAGTAAGGAACCACCTTATACACCTCTTTTTAGTGGTGAAACATTTTATATGAATTTTGATGGAAGTTACAGTGAATTAATCTCGGTAACTGATGCTACAGAAGAAGGTAATCCTGGTTTTGCACCAGAATCAAGAGTAGGTACAGGGGCCTATGCAGGAGCAGATGACTCTTATCTAACATTTCCTACAGATGGATTGTTAGGAACTCAATTTAGTGCCTCTTTTTGGACTAAAGTTAATGCTAATCCTGACAGAGCAGGAGTTTTAGTTATCGGACCACCAGACACCGGAAATCCAGATGCTCAAAATAATAGAACTAGTGGCTTTAGATTTTTCCGTGAAAATGCAGGTGGAATGCAACGTTTTAAATTAAATGTTGGTCGAGGGGCTGGAGATTCTTGGTTTGATGGAGGAGCTGCAGCAGATGTAGATCCTAGTGCCGATGAATGGGTGCATTTTGCTTTCACAATCGCTGAGACTGAAGCTATAGTTTATAAAAATGGAGAAATAGTAGCACAAGGGGCATTAGACGGAGGTGTTGATTGGACAGGTTGCGACATACTTTCAATAATGTCTGGTGCACCAAGATTTACGGGTTGGAATCACAAATCTGACAGTGGTTTTATGGATGATTTAAGATTATTCAATACAGCTTTATCTCAAGATGAAATTCTAGCTATGATTGCTCAGAGTGATGAAATATTTAAACTCGGGTTTAATGGTAGTTATACAGATAGTTACAGTGATGAAGATTGTACAGAAGTTGGTAATCCTAGTTTTACAGGAAGTGGAGGTGCTTTTGAAGGAAGCAATGCATACTTAGGTGCAGAAGATTCTTATTTAACATTCCCTACAGAAGGTTTATTATCAGATGAATTTTCGGCAGTGTTTAGATACAATGTTAATGCTGAACCAGATCGTGCAGGTGTTTTAGTGATTGGTCCACCTGATACGGCAAATCCAGATGCTCAAAATAATAGAACTAGCGGCTTTAGATTTTTCCGTGAAAATGCAGGTGGAATGCAACGTTTTAAATTAAATGCTGGTCATGGAGCAGGCGATAGTTGGTTCGATGGTGGGGCAGCAGCAGATTTAGATCCTACCAATCCACAATGGTTACAAATGGCTTTCACAATTTCAGGAACAGAGTGTGTAGTTTATATAGATGGGCAAGTTGTGGCACAAGGTCCTTTTGCTGGTATTGATTGGACCGATTGTGATATAATGTCTATAATGTCAGGAGCACCTAGATTTACTGGATGGAATCACAAATCAGATCATAGTGCAATGGATGAATTACGAATCTATAAAAAGGCACTGTCTCAAGCTGAAATTCAAGCAATGCTTTAATTGATTAAAGTAACTTATATTTTTTTGAATTAGTCTTCAATGCTTTAGCTGCATTTATGAAAACATAAGTGCAGCTAAAGTTTATCTAAAACTTTCAAATGAAAAAATCAAAACATATAATATTTCTCGTTTTGACAGGATTCTTATTGCTATTTGTGAGCTGTAAGGATTCTGGTAAAGAAAGAGATAAAAGTGAGGTTGTTACTCAAGAAAGCATACCTAGTAGTGATACACTATTAGATACTATTCAAAAGCAAACTATAAACTTTTTCTGGGAAGGTGCAGAACCTAATTCTGGTTTGGCTAGAGAAAGACTCCACATGGATGACATTTATCCGACGTCGCCAAAAAATACAGTTACCATTGGAGGTAGTGGATTTGGGCTGATGGCAATTTTGGTTGGAATAGAAAGAGGGTACATTTCTAAAGAAGATGCCTTAGATAGATATCATAAAATTGTAGATTTTCTTGAAAAAGCGGATCGTTTTCATGGTGCTTGGTCACATTGGATAGATGGTGAAACAGGAAAAGTATACCCATTTAGCAAAAAAGACAATGGAGGGGATTTAGTGGAGACAGCTTTTCTAGTTCAAGGATTGTTAACTGTTGCTGAATATTTTGATGGTGAGAATGACAAGGAAAAACTACTTCGCGATAAAATAAATAAATTGTGGAGAGAAGTAGAATGGGACTGGTATACAAAAAATGGTGAAGATGTATTGTATTGGCATTGGTCTCCAGAATTTGGTTGGGAAATGAACTTCCCAGTTGGTGGTTATAACGAATGCTTAATTATGTATGTTCTTGCAGCAGCATCACCAACACATCCAATAAGTAAATCTGTTTATGAAAAAGGTTGGGCAAGAAATGGAGCTATTGTTTCAGATAAAAAATTCTATGATGAAGATTTAATCTTAGATTATTATGAACACGACGATGACTTAATTGGCCCATTATTCTGGGCGCACTATTCTTATTTAGGACTAAACCCAAAAGGCTTATCAGACCAATACGCAGATTATTGGAAATTAACTCAGAATCATGCTAAAATTCACTATAAATACGCAGTAGATAATCCAAAGAATTTTAAAGGCTATGGTGATAGTCTTTGGGGATTAACGTCTAGTTATTCCATGAAAGGGTATTATGGTCATAGACCAGAAAAGGATATAGGAGTGGTGTCACCTACAGCTGCGCTGTCATCTTTTCCATATACTCCAAAAGAAAGTATGAGTGTTTTAGCAAATCTTTATAATAATTATGATAGCTTAGTAGGAAAATATGGTCCTTACGATGCATTTAGTTTTGAACATAACTGGTCTACACCACGCTATTTAGCAATAGATCAAGGTCCAATTCCTGTAATGATAGAAAATTACAGAACAGGTTTATTGTGGAGTTTATTCATGAAAAATAAAGATGTTCAATCAGGTTTAGATAAACTTGGTTTTAAATATGAGAAGATTAATTAATATGAGAGTTTTTAAACTATTATTAGTGACGTTATTTTTTATTAGTTGTGGTTCAGACGATGGTCCAGGTTGGCAAGAACCTTATGATCCCAATGGTGATGATGATCCTGTTGTGCCCATAACCGATTCTGAATTGATGGATTTAACCCAAGAACTAACTTTTAAATACTTTTGGGGTTTTGCCGACTCAAATTCTGGTGCTGCAAGAGAGAGGTATCATCCTAATGATCCTTCTAATAGTCAGAATGTAGTGACTACAGGGGGAAGTGGATTTGGATTGATGGCTATTTTAGTCGGTATAGAAAGAGGGTATATTTCTAGAACAGAAGGTTTTGACAGATTAAGTCAAATTTTAACCTTTTTTGAAAACGCAGATCGTTTTCATGGTGCTTGGCCACATTGGATTAACGGAACCAACGGAAGCGTTATTCCTTTTAGTCCCGAAGATAATGGAGGTGATTTGGTAGAAACGGCCTTTCTCGTACAAGGCTTAATCTGTGTTAAAGAATATTTCAAAAATGGTTCTACCGAAGAAATGGCATTAGCAAATAAAGCTGATGAATTATGGAAAGGTGTAGAATGGGATTGGTACACACAAGGTCAAAATTCATTGTATTGGCATTGGAGTCCTAATAATGGATTTTCGATTAATCTTGAATTGAGAGGTCATAACGAAACAATGATTGCCTTTGTTTTAGGAGCAGCATCACCGGATTTTGCAATTCCAGCTGAAGCTTATCACCAAGGATATGCTAATAATGGAAATATTGTAACATCTTCAAGTCAATATGGTATTCCACTAATTTTAGATCATGCAGGTTCTGGAACAGGACCTCTATTCTGGGCACATTACTCTTTCTTAGGTTTAAATCCAACGAACCTATCGGATCAATATGCAAACTATTGGGACTTAAATGTAAATCATACCAATATTAACTATCAATATTGTATCAATAATCCAAACAACTATGCAGATTATGGTGAAGATTGTTGGGGTTTAACCGCAAGTTATAGCAGAAATGCGGATGGTTCTACAGGTTATTCTGCGCACGACCCAGAAAATGATATAGGTGTTATTTCACCTACAGCAGCGATAAGTTCAATTCCTTATACGCCAGAAAAGTCTCTAGCAGCAATGCATTATTTTCATATTAATAGTGAAACCTTATTAGGACCTGCAGGTTTCTATGACGCTTTTAGTCCACAATATAATTGGGTAACACCACGCTATTTAGCAATAGATCAAGGACCAGAAATTATTATGATCGAAAATTATAGAACACAATTATTCTGGAATCTTTTTATGCAAAATGAAGATGTACAGAATGGTTTAGATGCTTTAGGATTTAATTATTAAAATTTTAAATCAATGCAATGGAAATAAAACATATCTTTTTAATCTTAATTTTTAGTATAGCTGGTTTAAATACTTGTGCTATAAAAGCGCAACAGACAGAATCTTCAAAAAATCTGTTTTCATTTGAAACTCATATCGTAGATGAGGATACACTCAACTATAGAATGCTTTTGCCAAAAAACTTTGATGATACTAAACAATACCCACTAGTATTGTTTCTTCATGGTGCAGGTGAAAGAGGAAGTGACAACAGAAAACAATTAGTGCATGGTAGTAGTTTATTTCTCAATGAGAAAAATAGAGACTCATTTCCTGCAATACTTGTTTTTCCACAATGTCCTCAAAATGATTACTGGTCTAAGCTTGAAGCTGACCGTACAACAAGACCTATCACATTTAAGTACAGATACGATAAGGCGCCTACAATGGCTATGACATTAACTATGGACTTAATGGATGAAATGACTTCTAGACCTTATGTAAAAACAGATCAGGTTTATGTAATGGGATTATCAATGGGAGGTATGGGAACTTTTGAAATAATTTATAGAAAACCAGAAATGTTTGCCGCAGCAATACCAATTTGTGGAGGTGGTGATCCAAAATCTGTAAACGTTTATGCTAAGGATATTCCGTTATGGATATTTCATGGTGCTAAAGATGATGTAGTAAATCCAAACTTATCCTTAAGTATGGCATCTGCAATACTAAGTGCTGGTGGATCTCCTAAACTGACACTATACGATTTTGCTAATCATAACAGTTGGGATCCAGCATTTGCAGAATCAGACTTATTAAATTGGCTATTCTCTAAAATAAAATAATAGTATGACCAAACCACTAAATATCAAATTAGCCAGCTTAGTAATAGTAGCTTTAATCTTTACAAGTTGTAAAACCGAGACAAATTCGTCTAAATCATCTGCTGCTAATAGTCCCTATGCTTCTCAAGTCGATTCAATTTTAAATTTGATGACTTTAGAAGAGAAGATAGGCCAATTAAATCTCCCAGTTTCGGGAGATATTACAACTGGTCAAGGAACAAGTTCTAATGTTGGTAAAAAAATTAAAGATGGATTAGTTGGAGGCATGTTCAATATAAAATCAGTCGAAAAAATTAGAGCTGTTCAAAGAATAGCAGTTGAAGAAAGTCGACTAAAAATTCCATTGTTATTTGGCATGGATGTTATTCATGGTTACGAAACCACATTTCCAATCCCTCTTGGTTTATCATCTACTTGGGACATGGAACTCATAGAAAAAACAGCACGCATAGCTGCGACAGAAGCTAGTGCTGATGGTATTAATTGGACGTTCTCGCCAATGGTAGATATTTCTCGCGATCCACGTTGGGGAAGAGTTTCTGAAGGCAATGGTGAAGATCCATATTTAGGAAGTAGAATAGCCGAAGCTATGGTAAAAGGCTATCAGCAAGATGATTTAAGTAAAAACAACACGTTGATGTCTTGTGTAAAGCATTTTGCCTTGTATGGAGCGTCAGAGGCAGGTCGCGATTACAATACTGTAGACATGAGTAAAATCAGAATGTACAACGAATATTTAGAGCCTTATAAAGCTGCAGTCGATGCAGGAGTTGGATCAGTGATGGCATCGTTTAATGAAATAGATGGTATACCAGCAACTGGTAATAAATGGTTATTAACCGATTTATTACGCAATGATTGGGGTTTTAATGGCTTTGTTGTTACAGATTATACAGGTATTTGGGAAATGATGGCTCATGGAATGGGTAATGAGGAAGATGTAGTATCTCAAGCTCTAAAAGCCGGTATAGATATGGATATGGCTGGTGATTCACCTATTGCAACTGCGGCATTCGTCAAATCATTGAAAAGTGCTTTAGACAAAGACATGGTAACAATTGATGAAATTGATACAGCTGTTAAACGCATCTTAACCGCAAAATATCAACTAGGATTATTCGATGATCCTTATAAATATTGCGATGCTGAACGTTCAAAAAACGAAGTGTTTACAGAAGAAAACAGAGCCTTTGCCAGAAAAGTAGGAGCAGAGTCAACAGTATTACTTAAAAATGAAAATGGGGTATTACCATTAAAAAAGGAAGGCACTATTGCGTTAATTGGACCTTTAGCAAATACCGCAGTAAATATGGCTGGGACTTGGAGTGTTGCCACTCAACAAGAAAAATCGAATCCTTTCTTGGCAGGATTAAAAACTGTAGTTGGCAATAAAGCTAACATACTATATGCAAAAGGAAGTAATGTCGATTATGATTTAGAGCTCGAAACTAAAGCCACGATGTTTGGAAAAACTATTCCAAGAGATGGTAGAACTGACAAACAATTATTAGATGAAGCTTTAAGTGTTGCAAGAAATTCTGATGTCATAATTGCAGCAATAGGTGAGTCGGCAGAGTTTAGTGGTGAAAGCAGTAGTAGAGCAGAAATAGGAATTCCGCAAGTTCAAAAAGACTTGTTAAACGCATTACTTGAAACAGGAAAGCCAGTAGTTTTAGTTCTTTTTACAGGAAGACCACTAGTTTTAGTTGAAGAAAATAAAAACGCAACAGCAATACTCAATGTTTGGTTTCCGGGAAGTGAAGCTGGTTTGGCAATTTCAGACGTATTATTTGGTGATATAAACCCTTCTGGTAAGTTAACTGCAACCTTTCCTAGAAGCGTAGGGCAAATTCCAATATTCTACAATCATAAAAATACAGGACGACCGTTGATGAATGAAGAAGGTCGTTTTGAGAAATTTAGAAGTAACTATATCGATGAACGCAATGAACCACTCTATCCATTTGGCTACGGATTAAGCTATACCAATTTTGACTATTCAAATTTTAAACTAAATAAAAATTTAATTGGAATGGACGGTTCTATTGAAGTTACAGTAGATATTACAAATTCTGGAGATTATGACGGTAAGGAAGTTGTTCAACTTTATATTAGAGATGTTGTAGGCTCTGTTACCAGAGCTCTTAAGGAATTAAAAGGTTTTGAAAAAATTGAAATTAAAAAAGGAGAAACTAAAACAGTAAGTTTTACGCTTACAGTTGAAGATTTAAAATTCTATAATTCGGATCTCGATTTTGTTGCAGAAACTGGTAAATTTCATGTATTCGTAGGCACAGACTCTACTACCAAAATGATGAAAGAATTTGAGTTGACTAATTAAAAGCAATATGAAATTAAGATTTTTATACCTAATTCTTTTTTGCATTTTCAGTCATGGTTTTTCTCAAAATTATGAAGCTAAAGTAGATTCGATAATGAATCTGATGACACTTCAGGAAAAAATTGGTCAAACCGTTATGTATGGTGGTCATTGGGACCAAACTGGGCCAGTTGTTGGTACAGATAATAGAAAATACATTCGCGAAGGCAATATGGGAGCCATGCTAAATGCCATGTCCGTAAAAGGCACTCGGGATTTGCAAAAAATTGCAGTTGAAGAATCACGTTTAGGTATTCCGTTATTATTTGGCTATGATGTAATTCATGGACACCGAACAATATTTCCGATTAATCTTGGTTTATCAGCAAGTTGGGATTTAAAAATGGTTGAAGAAAGTTCGCGTATTGCAGCAGAAGAAGCTTCAGCAGAAGGGCTACATTGGACTTTTGCACCAATGATAGATGTGTCTAGAGAACCACGTTGGGGAAGGATTTCTGAAGGTGCTGGCGAGGATGTTTACCTCAATAACGAAATGGCAAAAGCCTATATTATTGGATTTCAGGGAGATGATTTGTCAAAACCTAATACCATTTTAGCATGTGCGAAGCATTATGTAGCTTATGGAGCTGCACAAGCTGGTCGAGATTATCACACTGTAAATATAGGAGAAGGGGAATTACGTAACGTTTATTTACCACCCTTTAAAGCAGCTGTTGATGCTGGCGTAGAAACTTTTATGTCTGCGTTTAATGAACTCAATGGAGTACCGACATCTGGTAATAAGTTTACTTTAAGAGATATACTTCGTGACGAATGGAAATTTGATGGTTTTGTAGTTTCTGATTATACATCTATCAACGAAATGATAAAACATGGTTTTGCAAAAGATAGTACTGATACTGCTAGAATTGCAATGAATGCTGGAGTCGATATGGATATGATGGGTCATGTATACCGCTTACATTTAAAAAAACTAGTTGAAGAAGGTAAGGTTTCTGGAGGTTATATTAATGATGCTTGTAAGCGTATTTTATTAGCTAAATACAAGTTAGGTTTGTTTGATGACCCTTATCGTTATATTGATAAAAATCGTGAAAACACAACAAAATATAAACCAGAATTTTTAGCAAAAGCAAGGGAAATTGCTGCAGCTTCATCTGTACTATTGCAAAATAAAAATGATGCATTACCACTTTCTAAAGATTCAAAAAAGATTGCATTTATTGGACCATTAGTAAAAGATGAATACGATATAATTGGCAATTGGGCAGCAAAAGGGGACAGAAAAGGAAAGGCAGTCAGTATTTTTGAAGGTATTTCCGAATACTTAAACCCATATCAAATGTTATATGCTAAGGGTTGTAAGATTTTAGGTGAAGATGAATCTGGTTTAGAAGAGGCTGTTTCCATTTCTAAGCAAGCAGAAGAAATTGTATTGGTGATGGGCGAAGGTCATCACATGAGTGGTGAAGCTGCTTCTAGAACCAATTTAAGAATACCCGGAGTACAAACTAACCTCATTAAAAGAATTAGGGAAGCTAATCCCAACAAAAAAATCATTTTAGTACTAATGAATGGTAGACCGTTAAACCTTTCAGCTGAGGTTGATTTGGTAGATGCTATTTTGGAAGTGTGGTTTCCGGGAACTATGGGTGGGGCTGCAACAGCAGATTTGTTATTCGGGAAGGTTAATCCATCAGGTAAATTAACGGTAACTTTTCCTCGTAATGTCGGACAAGTGCCAATATATTATAATATGAAAAACACAGGAAGACCAATTCCTGACTATAATCCAAAAGAAGATTATAAAAGTAATTATATCGATGTACCAAATACGCCATTATTTGCTTTTGGGCATGGGTTGAGTTATACAGATTTTAGATATTCGGGTTTAGTATTATCTTCTAAAGACTTAAGCTTTTCAAATTCAATTACCGCAAGTGTTGAGGTGTCAAATACAGGAAATTATGATGGCCACGAAATCGTTCAACTCTATATTCACGATAAAGTAGGAAGCACTACAAGACCAGTAAAAGAACTTAAAGGTTTCCGAAAAATATTTCTAAAAAAGGGAGAAACAAAAACTGTAACCTTTACAATTTCAGTAGAAGATTTAAAATTCTACAATAGTGAAATGGCATATGGTGTAGAAACAGGTGAATTTGAAATTGCCATTACACCAAGTTCTGAATTTAAATTTAAGCACATATTTAACCTAATCGATTAATAGCCAGCTATGCCACATATAAAGAACAAAATATATTTATACTTATTGTTTTGTGTGGCTTTTTTGTGCAAAATTGGAGCACAATCAAAAACCATCAATTCTGGTTGGCAGTTTTCTGAAGACAAAACCTCTTGGCAAACAGTAAATATTCCACACACATGGAATAATTTAGATGCTTTTGATGATGAAGTTGGTTACCGTCGAGGCTTAGGTTATTATAAAAAGCAGATTTTCATTGCAGCACAAGAAAGTGATAAAATTCAATATCTAAAGTTCAATGCCGTTAATCAAGAGGCAACTGTATTTGTCAATGGTAAAAAGGTGGGTTTTCATAGCGGAGGTTACACGGCTTTTAATTTCAATATTTCCGGATATTTAAACTATAACACCTATAATTTAATTGAGGTTACTGTAGATAATTCACATAATGAAGATATTCCTCCACTCGATGCTGACTTTACCTTCTATGGCGGGATTTATCGTAATGTAGAACTCATTTCCTTGCCTAAACAGCATTTTAGTTTAGTTGATTTTGCTTCAGATGGTTATTATGTAAATTATTACAATGTTTCAGCTTCAAATGCTGGTGTTGAGGTAAAAGTTTTAATTGATAATTTTGAAAATTCATCCTTTCAGAATAAATTAAATCTCAGGATTTTAGATGCAGAAGGTCATTTAGTTTTAGAAGAACATAGAAACGTTAAACTAAAAAAAAATGAATCAAAAATTATAGATATTAAATTCCCTGAAATTGAAAACCCTAACCTGTGGTCTCCAGATCTTCCATATTTGTATCGTTTAGAATTGAAATTAATAGCTAAAGATGGGGCGATTCTAGATTCAAAATCTTCTAATTTAGGCTTCCGATGGGCAAGCGTACATTCTGAAAAAGGCTTTTTTTTAAATGGCAAACCTTTAAAACTGATTGGTGTTAATCGTCATCAAGATTACAAAGGTTATGGTAATGCTGTGCCGCTTTCGCTTCAAAAGAAGGATATTTATTTGATTAAGGAAATGGGTTCTAATGTTATTCGTTTTGCACATTATCCTCATGCTCGCGAGCTTTATAAATTATGTGATGAACTCGGAATTTTAGTCTGGACTGAGACACCTATTGTTAATAAAGTTACTAATTCAGAAACGTTTTTTAATGTCTCAATGAACATGCAAAAAGAGCACATTAAACAATATTATAACTATCCTTCTGTAGTGATGTTTGGCTATATGAATGAGATATTTTTGCGTCTAGCATTTGATAAAAAAGAATCTGAAGCTGAAAAAGAAGACCGAAAAAAATATACCTATCAACTTGCTAAGCAATTAGAAGATTTAACCAGAAAGGAAGCACCAAACCATATTACGGTAATGGCACTTCATTTTAACGAACTCTATAACGAAACAAAAATTGCTGATTTGCCAATGCTTGTAGGTTGGAATTTATATTTTGGTTGGTATCACGATACTATTAAAGATTTAGGAACTTTTTTAGACGACCAACATAAGCGTTATCCTAACAGGTCTATTATGGTTTCTGAGTATGGACCAGGTGCAGATGTAAATATTTCCACAGCACAACCTTCGAGATACGACTATTCTCAAGAATATCAATTACTATTGCATTCTGGTTATTACAATCAAGTACAAGACCGCGAATTTGTTAGTGGAATGACAGCATGGAATTTTGCAGATTTTGGTTCGGAATTTAGAGGTGAGACTTTACCACATGTTAATCAGAAGGGCTTAGTACAATACAATCGCGAGCCAAAAGAAGTTTACTATTGGTACCAGTCTGTTTTAAAAAACGAACCTTTTATTCACGTTGCAAACTTTCAAAACGAATTAACCTTACTAGAAAATAATAGTCATGAAATTGTGGTGTTTTCAAATCAAAATAAGGGAAAACTTTATGTGAATGACAAATTAATTAAAGACTTAAATTTTGAATTAGGTATAGCAAGAGTTAAAGTCCCTTTTATTGATGATTTAAGTAAAGTCAAGGCTGAAGCTAACAATGCAAAAGACGAAACAAGTTTTAGAGTAAAAACCATTCAAAACCTAAACACAAGTTTATTAGATGTTTTTGCTATTAATCTTGGCACGCATATTAGTTTTAAGGATCAAGTTTCTGGCGCTATGTTTTTGCAAGATCGACCTTATTCAGAAAATTTATATGGTTACTTGCCAAGTTCAGGAAAATGTTATAAAAAGTTGATCCCAAATGATATTAAAAACTCAAATTTAGAAGCTGTCTATCAAACTATACTTGTAGATTGTAATAAATACAAGATTGATTTGTCAGATGGGAAGTATAAGATAACTCTCTATTTTGTTGAGCCACAACTAAAGAGCAATGTCGATATAGTTTATAATTTAAACGATTCTAAAACACAAAATGATGATGAAAGAGAACAACGAATTTTTGACATTAAGCTAAACGAATATACTATTGCAAATCAATTCAATATAGCACAAACTTATCCAGATAAATATGGAGCAACTCAAATTGCGGAAATAGATATTACCGATGAAAAGGGATTAACAATTAAGTTAAATCCAATTAAAGGAGAAACGGTTTTAAGCGGAATTTTAATTGAGAAAATATATTAAATGAAAAACATTACAGTAATACTAATTTCACTTCTCACCTTTGGGCTTTCTGCTCAAAACATGAAGACGTACACTTATGCCATAAAGGGAAAAGATACCTTAAAATTAGATGTGTTCACACCAGAAAACATCAAAAAAACTGACACACTTCCTGTTCTACTTTGGATGCATGGTGGTGGATTCTCAGGAAGTCATCGTGCATTTTCCGATGATAATAAATTGGTAAAGTATGCTGCAAAAGAGCAGAATTACATTGGTGTTTCTATTGATTACCGTTTATTAAGAAAAGGAACAACTACAGGTTTTGGCTGCGATTGCACCAAAGACGAAAAACTGGAAACCTTTAAACAAGCGTCTATTGATTATTTGGATGCGGCCAAATTTTTGGTTGAGCGTGCAGAAATGTTTCAAATAGATACGACTAAAATCATTGCAGGTGGCAGTAGTGCAGGTGCAGAAGGTAGTTTGAATGCGGTGTTTATGAAAGAATATTTTGTAGATGATAAAGAAGCTTATGAAAATGTGAGATTTGCAGGTGTATTTTCCTGTGCTGGTGCAGTAGTTGATGCGAGTTATATTACTGAAGAAAATGCTGTGCCCTCAGTACTTTTTCACGGTACCGAAGACCAATTAGTGCCGTTTGATAGTGCTCCACATCACTATTGCGAGCCCACTAGAGATGGTTATATAATTTTAGATGGCTCTAACGTGATTGCTCAAAAATTGTCTGAGCTTGAAACATCCTTCTACTTCAATATAGTTAAGGGTGCCCGACATGAGATTGCAACTATTCCGTTTGCTGATTTAGACAACGTATTCCATTTTTTCAGGCAGACGGTAATCGATAATGAAGTTATTCAAACCAAAATTATAAAAACTAAGGAACCATGAAGTATTTAGCACTGATGTTAGTTATGCTTTTTGCATTTCATTCATGTAAGGATAACGTAGAGGAAAAGAAAGAAGATATAAAGCTAAAGCCACGACCAAATATCGTTTACATCATGGCAGACGACCATGCCGAACAAGCGATTAGTGCTTATGGACATCCCATAAGTCAACTAGCACCAACTCCAAATATTGATCGTATTGCTACGGAAGGAGCACTCTTTAAAAATAATTTCTGTACCAATTCTATTTGCGGACCCAGTAGAGCTGTTGTGTTGACAGGCAAGTTTAGTCATGTCAACGGCTTTAGAATGAATGGAGATCAATTTGACGGTAGCCAACAAACATTTCCTAAGCTATTACAAGAGGCAGGTTATAATACTGCAGTCATTGGTAAATGGCATTTACATGGTTTACCACAAGGATTTGACTATTGGAAGATTCTGACCGATCAAGGTAATTATTACAATCCTGATTTTATTTCAGTGAACAAAGAAACCAAAGTTGCAGACACCATAAGAATAGAAGGTTACGCGACTGACATCATTACCCAAGATGGATTGACTTATCTAAATTCAGTAAAAGACAGTGATAAACCATTTATGCTCATGTTGCAGCACAAAGCTCCGCATAGAAATTGGATGCCGGCTTTAAGACATGCCAATAAATATGATTCTATTCAATTTCCATTACCAGACACCTATTTTACGACTCACCAAGGGTCATTAGGTTCGCAAAAACAACAACAGACCATTTATAAAGATATGTACGAGGGTCACGACTTAAAGTTAACCAAGAAAAAAGGCAGTCTGGAATTGGCTTGGAATCCTTGGAAAACGGATTTTGATCGTATGACACCTGAGCAAAAAACAGCGTGGGATAAAGCTTATCAGGCAAAAAATGATGCATTTCATGATGCCAATTTGTTAGGAAAAGAACTAGCAAAATATAAGGGTCAGCGTTACTTGCAGGAATATTTAGCAACTATAGCTTCGGTAGATGAAGGCGTTGGCGACGTATTAGATTTTCTTGAAAAGAACGGTTTGGCCGAAAATACTATTGTCATTTACACCACTGATCAAGGTTTTTATTTAGGGGAAAAAGGCTGGTTTGATAAGCGCTATATGTACGAAGAATCCTTGGCAATGCCTTTGGTGGTAAAATATCCTGACGTTATAGAAACAGGAACCGTAATCGATGCCATGACCCAAAATCTTGATTTTGCAGAAACGTTTTTGGATTACGCACAAGTAGAAATTCCTGAAGATATGCAAGGAAAATCGCTTCGTCCATTATTGGAGGATACTTTTGAAGGAGACGAATTTAGAGATGCCGTTTATTATCATTACTACGATTATCCAGCATTCCATATGGTTAAGAAACACTATGGAGTCCGCACGGAACGCTATAAATTAATGCATTTTTATGATGATATTGATATGTGGGAATTGTACGATTTAGAAGAAGACCCAAAGGAAATCAAGAATCAAATCGACAATCCTGAATATGATGACATTGAAGCAAATTTAAGATCAAAACTCGCAGAACTTCAAAAGAAATATGAGGTCACACCAATCGATTTTGAACGAGCACCAGAGGAAAAAGTGAAACGAGCTTATAAGCAGTTCGAAAGATTAAGAGGTAAAACAGGTACATCTTACGATCCAATTACAGACAAAGACACTAAATTATAAACCATGAAAAGATTTCTTTTTTTCTTAACTTTTGCATTTCTTTTTTCTTGTAATTCGGATAAAAAACAGAACATAGATGAAGATTATAATTCAAAGGAGAATTCAGAAACGAAAAAAGATAATCAAACCTATATCAACCCATTAGATATAGATTATACCTACATGGTTTACAACTCTAGTAAAAATAAATCTTACCGTTCTGGTGCTGATCCTGCTGTTATAGAATTCAAAGGCGAATACTATATGTTCGTTACACGTTCTTTCGGATATTGGCATTCTACAGATTTAGTAAACTGGGGTTTTATCAAACCAAAACAATGGTTTTTTGAAGGTAGCAACGCACCAACAGCATTTAATTATAAAGATTCTTTGGTTTATTTTGCTGGTGATCCTGCAGGTTATGGCAGTATTCTTTACACAGATGATCCTAAAAAAGGGACTTGGACACCAACTGCTTCTATATCTAAAAATATTCAGGACTCGGAATTATTTATTGATGATGATGGTAAGACGTATCTATATTGGGGGTCGTCTAACTTACATCCTATCCGAGTGAAAATGCTCAATAAAGACGACCGATTTTTAGAAACCGGAGTTAGAAAAGAGCTGATTAATCTTGATGAAGAAAAACATGGTTGGGAACGTTTTGGTGAAAACAATTTTCATCCAACTTTAAAAGAAGGTTATATGGAAGGAGCTTCTATTACCAAACACAATGGTAAATATTATTTACAATATGCAGCACCAGGCACACAGTTTAATGTCTATGCAGATGGTGTTTATATTGGAGATACACCTCTCGGACCTTTCAAATACATGAAAAATAATCCTATGAGTTTTAAACCAGGTGGTTTTACAAATGGTGCTGGTCACGGCATAACGGTTAAACAAACTAATGGACAATACTGGCATTTTGCAACTATGGCACTAGCTTCTAACGCGCAGTGGGAACGTCGTTTATGTATGTTTCCTAGCTATTTTGACGAAGAAGGCTTAATGTACTCTAATACTGAGTATGGTGATTATCCACGTTTTGGTGCCAATCACTCTACAAAAGCAGGACAACATAATGGTTGGATGTTATTGTCTTACAAAGGAAATGTAACGGTTTCTTCATCTTTAAAACAAATCATGAAGTTTACATCTAATGATAGTGAAGTAGAAATCACAGAATTACCAACCGAAACAAATGTAAAAGGACAAATAATAGCTAAAGTCTTAACAGACGAAAACCCTAAGACCTTTTGGGTGGCAGAGACAAATGATGATAAACAATGGATTACCATTGAAATGCAAAATTCTGGAAAAATTCACGCATTACAACTCAATTTTCATGATCACAAATCTGGTATTTACACGCGTGTTGAAGGATTAAGACATCGTTTTGCGATTGAAACTTCAGAAGACGGTGTCAACTGGCAAACAGTTATCGACAGAAGTAAAAGTGATATTGATGCGCCAAACGCTTATATCGTTTTAGATGAGCCTGTTAATGCAAAATTTGTGAAATATAACAATGTAGAAGTTCCGGGAGCAAATTTTGCGATGTCCGAAATAAGAGTATTCGGTTTAGGTTTAGGTGACAAACCAGAAAAAGTTACTGGTTTTGATATAAAAAGAAAAACAGACCGCAGAGATGCTTCATTTGTTTGGAATGTAGTAAAAGGTGCACAAGGTTATAATATACGTTGGGGAATTACACCAGATAAGCTCTATCAATCCTGGTTGGTGTACGATATTAATTCGCATTTTATGCGTGCTTTAGATAGAGATACATCATATTATTTTACTATTGAAGCATTTAATGAAAACGGAATTTCAGCTAAAAGTGATATTTTATTTATAGAATAATTATGAAGTATTTTATCATCCTATATTTAGTTTTCACAAGTTTGGTCTCGGCTCAAGATTTTTCTGTAATGACCTATAATATCAAGTTAGACTATCCTAAAGAAGGAAAAAATAGTTGGAAAAATCGTAAAACGTTTTTGACTAATCAAATTAAATTTTATGAACCAGCTATTTTGGGAGTGCAAGAAGCAATGCCTAAACAAATGAAAGATTTAGATAGTCTTTTGATAGAATACAGTTTTGTTGGTGTCGGAAGAGATGATGGAAAAGACGAAGGTGAATACTCAGCGATTTTTTATAGAAAGGATAAGTTCAACGTTATTCAATCTAGTACTTTTTGGCTATCAGAAACACCAAAAGAAGTTTCTATGGGTTGGGATGCGGTTTGTAACAGAATTTGCACATATGCCCAACTAGAAGATAAAGCTTCAGGTAAAACCATTTGGGTATTTAACACACACTTCGATCATGTTGGTAAAGAAGCTCGAAAGAATAGTGTTACAGTAATAATTAATAAAATTAAGGAGCTCAATTCAGATAATGATCCTGTTATTCTTACTGGGGATTTTAATATGGAACCAAATCATGATAGTATAAAACGTATAAAAACAGAGTTGAATGATTCAAAAGAAATGGCAAAAATTTCGTTTGGACCTGAAGGAACTTTTAACGGTTTTCATTTTGATAAACCTGTGACTAGACGAATAGATTATACTTTTGTTAGCAAAGATATTGAGGTTGATAAATATGCAGTTTTAAGTGATAATTGGAACTTGCAATATCCATCTGACCATATGCCTGTTTATGTAGAATTTAAACTAGCTAATAAATAAAAATGAGATAGTGAAATTATTTCACTATCTCATTTTCTTTCTATTATTTCCCAAGCATTAAAAGTTCACTACAAACAACTTCAGTAATGTAGCGTTTCATACCATCTTTGTCTTCCCAAGAACGTGTGGTTAGTTTTCCTTCAATCGCTACTTCTTTTCCTTTACCAACATATTTCTCTATAATCTGAGCGGTTTTCCCCCAAGCAACAATATTATGCCATTGCGTATCTGTTACTTTTTCTCCTTGTGCATTTTTGTAGCTTTCGTTGGTAGCAATTGCAAATTTTGCTAAAGTTTTACCTGACTCTAAATTGATGATTTCTGGATCATTTCCTAAGTTACCAATCAACTGTACTTTGTTTCTTAATGTGTTCATGTCTTTAAATTTTTAGTGTTAAACAGTTAATACTATCGAGTTCTTATGTTTCGACATTGCAAAGATGTGATGACTTACAAATATTATTCGGTTGTTACCTGTTTAAATTCGTTTGTAAATGTTTGTAGTCGTTTGTAATTGAATAAATTATTGATAATCAGTTATTTAAAATATTTATTATAACAGACAGAAATAGTTTATTTTAGCGAAAATAAATCACTTACTACATGGATTACTACTCAATAGCTACTATTCTTATCGTTTTATCTGCTGCATTTGGTTATATCAATGTTCGGTTTTTAAAACTGCCTATTACTATTGGCTTAATGTTAATTACCATTGTTTTTACTGTTGTAATAGTAGGTATTGCGCAGTTTGATGACACCTTGTTAATTAGGGAACGAGAATTTATAGGAATGATTGATTTTAAAACTGTTCTTTTAGACATAATGCTTAGCTTTTTACTTTTTGCAGGTGCTCTACACACAAACTTTAATCAATTAAAAATTCAAAGAGGCCCCATTTTGGCTTTTGCGACTTTAGGTGTTTTAACCTCTACTTTCTTAGTAGGTATTGTTATGTTTTATATTTTGCAATTGATGGGACTAAGCGTCAATTTAATCTATTGCCTATTATTTGGTGCTTTAATTTCTCCTACAGATCCTATCGCTGTATTGGGAATATTAAAAAAAGCTGGAGCTCCAAAAAAATTGGAAACTAAAATTGTGGGTGAGTCATTATTTAATGATGGAGTAGGTGTGGTCGTATTTTTAACCATTTTTGCTATTGCAGCAAAACCAGACGCTGCAATTGAGTTTTCTGATATTGCAACTTTATTTGGTCAAGAAGTTATTGGTGGTATAGTGTTAGGTCTTTTTCTAGGTTGGATAACTTATCGCCTAATGAAATCTATTGATAATTACGAAATTGAAGTGATTTTAACTTTAGCTACTGTTATGGGAGGTACTATGCTAGCTCACAAGTTTCATCTGTCCGCACCTTTAGCTATGGTGACCGCGGGTCTTATTGTTGGAAATGACACAGTTAGAGATTCAGCAATGTCTGAAACCACTGAAGCTTACGTAGATAAATTTTGGGAGCTCATAGATGTCTTACTAAACACCGTTCTGTTTGTAATGATAGGTATGGAAATGCTCTTACTAACACTAGAAGGAAAATATATTTATGCTGGTCTATTGGCAATTCCGATAATCCTTATATGTCGTTATATCTCTTTGTGGTTACCCATTAAATTCTTTTCAAAACGATTAGATTTTGTGCCTAAAACAAATTTAATAATGACTTGGGGAGGTTTACGAGGAGGAATTTCAATTGCCTTAGCACTGAGTTTAACCAACGAAATGCATAGAGAGTTGTTTTTAGTAATTACTTATGTCGTTGTTGTGGTTTCTATTGTCGGTCAAGGATTGACCGTTGGGCCTATTATAAAACGATTAACAAAGAAAAGCGGTTTAGTTGACCTTTAAATAGGATTCAATCTCTTCAAACGGGATAACAAACTCAGTGTATCCTTGTTCAAAAGAAGCCACTTCATATACATTATATAGTAAAACTAATCCATCATCAGTAAATCCAATATTTTCTGGTAGTTGAAAGGGTTTGCCAAAAAAGAAGTCTTCTATTTTTAGGTTTTTGACTTCAGCTTCTAAAGCGTTTATAAAATGACTTTGAGCTAATTTTTTAAAGTCGGCTTCGTTTTCAATAATATCTTTTTGGTTTAGTACTCTACCAGATTTAGCATCTAAATTGAGGAATATAATCTTGTCATTGCCGTGAGCACCGCCTTTAAATTCATAGGTGCTAATTGCTATAGTAATAACTTCTTCAGATTGAAAAGTTTTTTCAGTTTCAATGTGTAATTCCCAAACAGGTTCAGATTCCTCTGGAAAATCCTTTTTGAATTTAATATAGTCTGAATTAAAGTCATTTAAAGCCTCTTTTATGACTTCATTATTTTCAGGAGTACTAAGCGTGTTAATTATAGCTTTTTCAATTGTACTGTTAATGGTATTACCAAGGTCGCTGTTTCCAGACGCTTTATTATACATAGCTGTAATATCAGCTTCAAAGGATTCTTCAATAGAAATAGTTTCAAATGTGGCAGGTTTAAATTCTGAGGTACATGAATTTAAAACAATTACAAAAATCAAAAAAGGTCTTAGTTGTTTCAAGACAGAGAAGGTTATGTTAAACATTCATTAAAGGTATTATATAGAATTGAATGAATGGAACGAATTATCGATTAAATTTGTTGTTCAATAAAGAAGGCTATTATTCTATTCGATTATGAAATTTAATACAAAAACAATTCACGGAGGGCAAAAACACGATCCGGCTTATGGTTCAGTAATGCCTCCAATTTATCAAACATCAACCTATGCGCAATCTACTCCTGGAGGTCATAAGGGCTATGAATATTCTAGAACGCACAACCCAACACGTAGTGCATTAGAAAATGCTTTAGCCAGTATAGAAAATGGTAACCATGGTTTGGCTTTTGGTTCTGGTTTAGCAGCAATTGATGCAGTTTTAAAATTATTAGAGCCAGGTGATGAAGTGGTATCTACTAATGATCTATATGGAGGAACTTATCGTTTATTTACTAAGATATATGAAAGATTTGGAATAAAATTTCATTTTATCGGAATGAATAATGCTAGTCATATTGAAGAGTACATTACACCAGATACTAAGTTGATTTGGGTAGAGACTCCGACCAATCCAATGATGAATATTATTGATATTATGGCAACTTCTAAAATTGCTAAAAAGCATAATGTTTTGTTAGCTGTAGATAATACGTTTGCTACTCCGTATTTACAACAACCATTGGATATGGGAGCTGATATTGTAATGCACTCAGTAACTAAATATCTTGGAGGTCATAGCGATTTAGTAATGGGTGCTTTAATTGTAAAAGATAAAGAGTTGGCGGATCAATTATATTTTATTCAAAATGCAAGTGGTGCAGTATGTGGTCCTCAAGATTCATTTTTAGCTTTAAGAGGCATAAAAACATTACATATTCGTATGCAACGTCATTGCGAAAACGGAAAAGCTGTGGCAGAGTATTTGGCTAGTCATCCAAAAATCGAAAACGTCTATTGGCCAGGTTTTAAAAATCATAAAAGTTATGAAGTTGCAAAATCTCAAATGAATGGTTTTGGTGGAATGGTCTCTTTTACTACAAAAGGGAATAATTATGAAGAAGCTATTAAAATTGTTGAAAATCTTAAAGTATTCACTTTAGCAGAATCTTTAGGCGGAGTAGAATCTTTAGCAGGTCATCCAGCAAGTATGACTCATGCTAGTATTCCTAAAGAAGAACGAGAAAAAACAGGAGTTGTTGATTCTCTAATCAGACTAAGCATTGGAATCGAAGATATAGACGATTTAATTGCTGATTTAAAACAAGCGATAGGATAATTTAAATCTTGAATAATAAAAAAGACCAAATCAAGTGATTTGGTCTTTTTTATAAGTTTTATTTTAAAATCTTAGTCTAGATAATAGATATAACCAAAGTTTAACCAAACTAACCAATCGTTTGCCTTATTGGAAGGTAATTGGTGGTCTAAACCATCGGTAAAGTCGCTAAAAAAGTATTGAAATCTTAAATCTACCATTAAATCCGAAAGTATAGTAAGCTTATATCTCGTTCCAATACTACTTACTATAGACCATGTAGAACCACTCATGTCACTTACAGAACCAGGTTCCCAACGCGTATAAAAATTACTCGGTATTTCAATATTTCCAACATCACCTGGACTAGATGGGTTTACATAATTAGTATATACACTAGGACTATAGGATACATAATGAGCTCCTAAACTAACAAAAGGGGCAAAGGCATAAGAACCAGCAGCAAAGGCCCTAATACTTCTAGGGAAATATTCCATTTGCATACCAATATCCCAATTTTCAGCTTCACCAGTATGACCTCTTAGACGATCAGCATTAGGAGAAGTCATGTCAGGATCTACCCATTCTCCAAAATGTTCAAGCGTTGTTTTATTCCAAGAAATTTCACTTCTTAGTTTAAAATGATCATTGAAGTACTTGTCTGTTGTATAACAGTTACAATCTGCACGATAGGCAAAGTTGATATAATGTATAACACCAACACCAATTCCTGTATTTCCAGCATTAGTTTCAAAATCATAGCGAACACCAAAATCAGATTGGTATGCTAAAGGTCCAGCAATTACACCTATCTCATGCGAAAAGCCTAGTTGGGCATAACTTATTTGCACTGATAATAGCAATGCAAAAGGAATAATTAGTTTTTTTATGTTTACTATCATTTGATTTTAAATTGGGGTCTTTTACCGAGCAAATATATAAAAACTCGACGAACTACCAAATAAAACGGATAAAATGCATAAATTATTATTTTTTTAAGAATTCAACAATTAGCAATGAGTAAAATAATTATTGAGAATATAAAAATTATAAACGGTTATTTTTATAGATAATGTATCTTTGCACCCAATTAATCACAATTTCTTAACAATTACATATATGAAAGATAAAATTGAAGCTTTTTTAGATCTTGTAAAGGAACGAAATGGTCATGAACCAGAATTTTTGCAAGCCGTTCAGGAAGTAGCAGAAACGGTAATTCCTTATATAGCTAAACACGATATATATAATGGAAAAAATATTCTGCTTAGAATGGTAGAACCAGAAAGACTTATTTCCTTCAGAGTAAGTTGGGTAGATGATAATGGGGAAATACAGGTAAACAGAGGTTACAGGATACAGATGAATTCTGCGATTGGACCATATAAAGGCGGTCTAAGGTTTCACCCTACTGTAAATGCAAGTATTTTAAAGTTCTTAGCTTTTGAGCAAGTATTTAAAAATTCATTGACAACACTACCAATGGGTGGTGGTAAAGGTGGTTCTGATTTTGATCCCAAAGGAAAATCAGATAACGAAATTATGCGTTTTTGCCATGCGTTTATGACAGAATTGTACAGACACATTGGTCATAATACAGATGTACCAGCTGGAGATATTGGAGTCGGTGCAAGAGAAATTGGCTTTATGTTTGGGATGTATAAAAAATTGAACAACACATTTACTGGAGTTTTAACTGGTAAAGGAGCTTCTTGGGGAGGCTCTTTAATAAGGCCAGAGGCAACAGGGTATGGAACGGTTTATTTTGCAGATAACATGCTAAAAAGAAAGAATGATTCTTTTAAGGGAAAGCGAATTGCAATTTCAGGTTCTGGGAATGTAGCGCAATATGCTGCTGAAAAAGCAATAGAGTTGGGGGCAACAGTTTTAACGTTATCAGATTCTGGCGGATATATTGTAGATGAAGATGGCATCGATACAGAAAAGTTAGAGCATGTAATGCATATTAAAAATGAAAAAAGAGGAAGAATAAGTGAATACACAGAAAAATATCCAAATGCAAAATTTGTAAAAGGAGAAAGGCCTTGGTCCGTGAAATGTGATATAGCGCTTCCTTGTGCTACTCAAAATGAATTAAATGGTGATGAAGCTAAGCAGTTAATAGAAAATGGATGTATGTGTGTCTCTGAAGGTGCTAATATGCCTTCAACACCAGAAGCTATCCATGAATTTCAAAAATCAAAAATCTTATTTGCACCAGGAAAAGCATCTAATGCAGGTGGTGTAGCTACTTCTGGTTTAGAGATGAGTCAGAATTCACTGCGTTTAAGCTGGTCTAGAAAAGAAGTCGATGATAGATTAAAGGATATTATGGAAGATATTCATGACTCTTGTGTTGAGTATGGTAAAAATGATGATGGCTCTATAGATTATATCAAAGGGGCTAATATTGCAGGCTTTGTGAAAGTTGCGGATGCCATGTTAGCACAAGGTGTAATATAAGAACGTAAGTTTTTAAATAATTCAAAGCTTTCAGGAATTTTTCTGAAAGCTTTTTTTATGACATAACATATGAATCTCGCATTATTATCGTTACTATTAAATATCTTTGGGCAAACTTTTTTTAATGGTTAAAACTGTTTTTAACGTCTTTATACTGGTTTTTGGTCTTGCAACTGTTTGTTATGGTCAAGAAGCTTCTTCGTTATGGAGAGGACATTACTCATATAATAATATTGTAGATGTTGTTAGTGGTGAAAATAAAATATATGCGGCCGCTCAAAATGCTATTTTTGAGTATGATGTATTAACAGCAGAATTAAATACAATAACTACCATAGAAGGCCTTTCTGGTGAGCAAATTACCTCAATCTATTATAGTGATATATATCAATACTTGCTTATTGGCTATGAAACAGGTTTAATACAAGTATATTCTGAAACCGACGAATCTATATTAACTGTTGTTGATATTCTTGAGAAACAAAATATTACACCAGCAAATAAGCGTATTAATCATTTTTATGAGAATGAAGGGCTAGTTTATATTTCAACAGATTATGGAATTTCTATATATGACTTAGAAGGTCTAGAATTTGGGGATACTTATTTCTTAGGAAATGGGGGAGCTCAAATAAGAGTAAAACAAGTTTCGATACTAAATAATGAAATTTACGTAGCTTGTCTAAACAACAATGGCATAAAAAAAGCAGATGTAAATAATACTAACTTAATAGATTTTCAGCAATGGCAAACGGTTGTTACTGGAGACTATTATACCATGAGTACCATAAGCGATGCTATATATTCTGTAAGGTCTAACAGCGTATTATATGAAATAAATGGTGCTTCAATAAATACCCTACTAACCTTACCATCGCTACCTCTAGACGCTGAGGTTACAGATTCTAATTTAATTTTCTCAATGCCAAATGAAGTATATGTCTATGATGAGAACTTGCAATTAACAAATAGTTTTCAACCAACAACTGACTTTGATACTAATTTTACTTCTGCCGCTCAGTTAGATGAATTTTTATATATAGGTACAGAAAATTTTGGGGTATTAAGAAGTCAAATTTCTGATAACAGTTTATATATTCAGATAAAACCCAATGGTCCTCTGTTTAATGAGGCGTTTAGACTAAATTCAGATTCTGAAACCGTATGGACAACATTTGGTGATTATTCCCCTTCTGTTAATCCGTCTCCATTTAGAAGCAGAGGTATCAGCTATTTTAATAATGAGGAGTGGAAAAACATCCCATTTGATAGTGTTTTTGGAGCAAGAAATTTATCTGAAATTTCAGTGAACCCATTTAATCCAGATCAGGTATTTATTAGTGCCGTTAATGATGGAATTTTAGAGGTCAACGATTTTGAACCTACTATTTTATATAATGAAGACAATAGTGGCTTAGAGTCTTTAATTTTACCAGGTTCTCCAGATTTTAAGAGTATTAGAGTTACTGATACAGAGTTTGATAGTAATGGCTTATTGTGGTCTTTAACAAGTAGAGTAGACGAAGCGTTAAAATCTTACAATCCAAATTCAGGGAATTGGCAGGGATATAGTCTTTCCAGTCTTATAGAAAATCCTTTATTAGATAATCTTGCTTTTTTTGAAGTAGAGATTGACGATAATGGTACTAAATGGATAGGGTCTTATGATTTTGGATTAATGGCTTATAATGAAAATGAAGGAGACAGTCCGTTGCGTAACATTAACTCTGAAGCGCAAAATGTTCTTCCGTTTATGAGATTTACTGCTTTGGCTTTAGATAATAGAAATCAACTTTGGATAGGAACTACAAAAGGATTGAGAGTGTTATTTAATACAACAGGATTTTATAATGATCCTAATCCTAGCTTAAATCAAATTATAATTTTAGAAAATGGTATTCCTAAGGAATTGTTAGAAAACCAATCTATTTCAGATATCGAAGTTGATGGGTCTAATAATAAGTGGGTTGCGACAGCGGATTCAGGTGCGTTTTATTTTTCATCAGATGGACAAAATACAATATATCATTTCACAAAAGATAATTCACCATTGCCATCTAATAGTGTTAATGATATTGCAATAGACGCAGATAATGGTATTGTTTATATAGCAACTAGTAGAGGATTATTATCGTTTAAAGCAGGAGGTTCAAAACCAGAAGAAACTTTAGAAAATGCTTTTGCTTATCCGAATCCTGTCCGGCCAGAGTATAATATACTTGGATTTAATGATTTAAATGATATTACTAAAGGTGTAAAGGTAAGCGGATTAACAGATCGCGTAAATATTAAGATTACTGATATTGAAGGTAATTTAGTTGCAGAAGCGCAATCGAATGTCAACCAACGCTCTTCTAATACCAACTATAATTTTGCTATAGATGGTGGAACAGCCGTCTGGAATGGCAAAAACTTAGCCAATTCTGTAGTTAGAACAGGTGTATATTTAATCATGATTTCAGATTTAGATTCTTTTGAAACTAAAGTCATAAAGGTTTTAATAGTTAGATAAAAGATGCTTACAAAAAACAATAGCATTGTTCTTTCAAAACTAAAATATAGAGATTATGATCTTATTGTAAAATGCTACACAGAACAAAGAGGTGTGGTGAGTTACATGTTAAGAGGGGTCTTGAAGTCTAAAAAAGGCTTATCTAAAACTGTTTATTTTCAAGCATTATCACAGCTTCAAATAGAAGAAAATTATAAACCCAACCAATCACTTCATTTTATAAAGGAGGTAAAGTTTAATTACATCTACAAAAGTCTTCACAATAATATCTATAAAAGTGCCATCGTATTATTTTTATCCGAAATTCTCACTAATGTACTTAAAGAGGAGGAAAAGAATGAAGATTTATTCAACTATATAGAAACGGCGCTTCAGTATTTAGATAACGAAGATAATTTTTCAAACTTTCATTTATTATTTCTTATAAAGCTGACGCGTTATTTGGGTTTTCAACCTGAAAATTTAAACGATAACTATTCATATTTCAACTTGCAATCAGGAACTTTTCAAGCTTCAAACCAAGGAATTTATTCAATTTCTGGTAAAAATTTAACACTGCTAAAACGCCTATTGGGCACAAAATTTGATGCACTATATGCTATAAAAATAAATGCAAAACAGAGACAAGAGTTTTTAAATATGTTATTGTATTATTTTGAATTACATTTGGGCAGTTTTAAAAAGCCTAAATCTTTGCAGGTACTTAATGAAGTGTTTCATTAAACCAACTTTTAAGAAACGATTTAATGACGATTAGCATAAAAGTGAAGTATAGTATCATCTTTATTATTTTTTTATTCCTTTTTCAACAGGCTACTTTTTCTCAAAATATTACTGTTTTAGAAGAGGGAAGTAACGAGCCCATACCAGGTGTAGCATTATATAATTTGAAGAAAACCAAATATGTGGTTACTGATATTAATGGACAAGCCAAAATAGATAATTTCAATCCAAGAGAAATAATTTATTTCCAAAATTTGTTGTATGAAAAACTACAACTTAGAAAATTTGATATTTCTGAAAAAAATAATATTATTTATTTGGTTCCAAAAGTTGAAGATTTAAAACAAATAGTCATTTCTGCATCCAAATTTGAGCAAAGTAAACGCGATATTCCACAAACCATTATAAGTTTAAGTGCAACAGAAATAACCTTAGCTAACCCACAAACTAGTGCAGATTTATTAGAGAATACAGGTAATATTTATATTCAGAAAAGTCAATTAGGAGGAGGAAGTCCTATGATTAGAGGATTTTCTACTAACCGACTTTTGCTTTCGGTTGATGGAGTCCGCATGAATAATGCAATTTTTAGAGGTGGTAATTTACAAAACGTTATTTCTATAGATCCTTTTGCTATCCAAAACACAGAGGTGACTTTAGGTGCAGGTTCTGTAGTGTATGGTAGTGATGCCATAGGTGGCGTTATGAGTTTTTATACCAAAAAACCACAACTCTCCTATAAGGATGAACTTTTTTTAAGCGGAAACGCTTTAGTCAGATATGCAACAGCTAATAATGAAAAAACAGGTCATTTTGATATCAATTTTGGATACAAAAAATGGGCTTTCCTTACCAGTGTTAGCTATACTGATTTCGATGATTTAAGAATGGGTAGTAACGGACCAATAGACTACCTAAGACCAGAATATGTTGTGAGAGATAATGGCGAAGACGTAATTGTTGCTAATTCAGATCCTTTAGTGCAAAAACCAACAGGTTATGACCAGATAAACCTTATGCAAAAGGTAAGGTACGAACCATCAGACAATCTTAATTTTGATTTAGGATTATATTATTCTACGACTTCAGATTATTCAAGATATGATAGATTATTAAGATACAATGGTGATAGTCTACGCTCTGCAGAATGGAATTATGGGCCACAAGAATGGTTTATGGGAAATTTTCAGTTAACCAAATTAAGTAGTAGCTCTAACCTTTACGATAAGATTAAAGCAACACTAGCTTATCAGCGTTTTAATGAGAGTAGAAGTGATAGAGACTTTCAATCTCTATTTAGAGAGATAAGAGAAGAATCTGTAGATGCCATTTCTTTAAATATTGATTTAGAAAAGCGATTAAATACCAAAACAAGTTTTTTTTATGGTATAGAATATTTACATAATACAGTAGGTTCAGAAGGTTTTGAAGAAAATATTGAAACTAATGAAACGACTCTAAATGTTTCGCGTTATCCAGATGGATCAACTTGGCAATCTATTGCAGCTTATGCAAGCTTAAAGTATAAACCAAATTCTAAGTTTGTATTTCAGTCTGGTTTAAGATTTAATCAAGTAATTGCAAAAGCAGATTTTACAGAGAACAATGAGTTTTTAAATCTACCTTTTGATAATGCTGAAGTTAATACAGGTGCATTAACTGGTACAGCTGGTATTACATGGTCGCCTAGTGATTTAATACAATGGAAACTTAACGCCTCAACTGCGTTTAGAGCACCAAATATAGATGATATTGGGAAAGTGTTTGATAGTGAACCGGGTTCTGTAGTTGTACCAAATAAGGACTTAAAAGCAGAGTATGCCTATAGTGGTGAGTTAGGTTTAAAATTGAATTTTGAAAACACAGTTATATTAGATTTAGCTACTTATTATACCTTTTTAGATAACGCCTTAATTCGAAGGGATTATGAATTAAATGGAGAAACAGAAATAATATACGATGGTGAATTAAGTAATATTCAAGCGATACAAAATGCATCAAAAGCATGGATTTATGGATTTGAAGCAGGTTTAGAAGTTAATTTTACTGAGCAATTAAAACTACGTTCACAATACAATGTCATTGGTGGTACAGAAGATAATAATGGAGTAGAAGAACCTGTAAGGCATGTTGCTCCAAATTTTGGGCGCACACATTTAATCTGGAAAAAGAACAAGCTTCTAGTTGATGCTTTTATAGTGTATAATAACGAACTTTCATTCAATCAATTAGCACCCTCAGAGAATGCAAAAGATTATATCTATGCATTAGATGCTGATGGAAACCCATACGCACCATCTTGGCACACATTAAATTTTAGAACACAATATCAGTGGAATGATCATTTAAGTATAACTGCCAGTCTAGAAAATATTACTGACCAGCGCTATAGACCTTATTCTTCTGGTATCTCAGCTGCTGGTAGAAATTTCATATTAGCTTTAAAATATACGCTATAAAAAAAGCTTCATATTATATGAAGCCTTTTTAATTTTTACTAGTAATTGTTAACGTTGCTTTATAGCTTTTTTACTAATTAATTGTCCATTAGACAAAGTAACCTGTGCAATGTAAGCTGCATTGCTCAGTTTAGATAAATCATAAACTTCAGTTGAGTTACTACCTTGTAAAGTATAAATCTCCCTTCCTAAAACATCTAAAATAACAACATTAGAAATCGTAAGTTTTTTACCAATTTTAAATTGTACATCACCGTTGAGTAATTCCGTAATGGTTAAATCATTTGTATCTGCAAGATTATCATCTATTGAAAGTAATGATGGCGCAAAAACGATTTCGAAACGCGAATTAAATACACCTGTTTCAGAAGTAAAGTTATAATTTGAGTCTTTAAGGTTATGCACTATATTTAATAGGTTGTCTCTTAAATAAATGATATTATCGGAATAAAAGGCACCTTCAAATTGAGCAATTGAAATCGTATAAATCGTTGGCGATTCTATGAATGTATTAAAACCAATCTCTATAACTTCATTCAAATCTAAACTATTAGGATTCTTTCCCTGAATGACATATTCAGAGTCACTATTATCTATTGTAGAATAGATTTTAGCATATTTTTGCGTGGAAATATTACGTTTCACATCGTAAAAAGAACCATCATTTCCATCTGTAGCACCTTCTAGGTGGGCAACAGCGAGTTGATTTGCGACTCCGTTATCAGAAGTTAAGTTAAGCCATAGAACATTTCTATTACTCGTGGTTACATTTCTAAAAAACTGATCGTTATTACTGGTAACACGCATAGAGTTATTAAATGTAATAGAACCAGAACTTAGTGCTTCAATAAAGAATCCTTGTCCAGAAGGCACATAGTCGTTAGGTATTAGTGAGATATCACCACCAGCAGTATTTACACCACTTGCAGATATTACTGCGTAATCAGCACCAGAAAAATTATAGCCTTCATTACCAGAAGCATTAACATCTGCCGGAGTTGCTTGGCTCCATAAATAGATAGCATCTGTAATACCTGAGTTTACAGTAAAAAACACGTTTGTATCAATAGCACTTGGATACGGATTCCCTATAAAATTCCAATCTTTATAGGCACTCCCACTAACATAGACAATAGGAGGTGTTACCACACCATTATTAAAAGGTCCAACAAAAGGAAATTGTTGAGCAACTGGTAATGCTGGTCCGACTGTACTTGGTGTAGCAGCATAACCAACACCAGGCATCATCGTACCAGAAGCTGGTTGCCAGTCGTTACCATCATCATCTATATCATCTTGTCCTGGTGTAAATGTTCCAGTATTATTCGTTTCTATTAGCATATCCACAAAATTTGCAGCATTGAATATGAAACGTCTTGTTGGCAGGACAGTAGAAAAAACGTTTTCAACAGTTTCACCAGCAACAGGTGAACTCCAATACGTATAATCATGAGGAGTATTCAATATTGATGTTTGTTTTTGTACGGTCATTGTGCCAGTTCCAGACACGGTTGCTAAATCATTGTTCTGTACTACAGAGCCTTGTGGAAAAACAGTTATATCTCCATTAGCTACAATATCATTTTCAATTTCAATGTAATCACCATTTTGAATATCTAAGCCAAAACCAGAATTTACTACTAGTCCACAAGCACTAAAGCTTATTTGTGTTCCACCAGCAGAAGTATTATAGTTACCATCGATTATGGCATATCTACCAATAGTTGGAGGAGCAGACCATGTTGATGATACACCATCCCAAACGCTGGTAAGACCACTTATCTTTATGGCATTACTGGCTTGATAGCATGTTGTAGAATTTTCTCTAACCTGACAATAGAATTGATAATCATCATAGGCTATCGGATTCAGAATATCTAATGTTGCAGTGGTAACATTATTAAAATCAGCATTATTTGGCACCGCAACAAATGTAGTGGTACTAGGTGCTAAATAATACCATTGATAAGCTAAAGCTAAACCTGCAGGTACACCTTCAGTTCCTACTACAGATAACTGAATGGCATTAGTACAGTCTAATGCTGGTGGGTTTAGAACAGAAACACTTGGAGGAATGCCAAGTGAGAAATCATAAACTCCAAAATCACTGTAGTCAGAATCACCACAACTAGTCCAATCTATTTCATCCCATTGTGTTAAATCAAAAGTTGTAGATGGTAAAGGAGTTGCTGTATTCTGTCTTCTATAATTTACACCATCATTACCAATTCCTAAGCTATTCGCCCAAGTACTACTTCCCAATACTCCAAATACATCAATTGAGGTCGCAGTCACACTATTATAAAGTTCAATTGCATCAGAACTATTATTATCAAAATTGATTCCACCTGCACTATTAAAAGTTTGGTTTGGTAAACCACCTGATAATCCATTACCAGTTAAATCACAGGTTGTTGTACCTACGCTTATAACATGAGTAGCTCCAGAAGCTAAAGTGCCTGTTAAATTGGCTGTAGTTGAAGGGACACCACTACCATTATTAAATACTCTAATACTATAATCGGTTAGATCTACATTAGATGCGGTACCATTAAAAATTTCAATTAAAGAAGAGCTACCACTTGTTGCATCTGAAATTTCACTTATAAATAAATCAGTTGGTACGGTAGATGAAGTTGCTGTATCACAACCACTTATAACATCATCAATAATGTTAAAAGTATTATTTGATGAACAACCAGTAGAAAACTCTACTACTATGTTTGCATCTATAGCTCCTGCAGGAACCAAAACCACTAATTCAGTGACGCTAGATGAAACAACTGTCATTGGCAAGCCATTAATTGTCGCTGTGGCTGCAGTTAAGTCTGTTACAGATGTTATTGTAACTTCAGTATTTTCCGGCCCTTCAGTTGGCCAAATAGTACTTGTTAATATAGTAGTGCAAACCGCAGTGCCCTCAATGTCAAATTCATAAGGATTTTCATCACTATCACTATTTAAAATACGAACTGTAGCTGTACGTATACCATCTGAAGTTGGAGAAAACTCAATTCTAAATTCAGAATCTGCTAAAGAGCCAATAGATGCTGATGGTTGTAGTGTTATGTTAAAATCACCTGGATGTGCTCCAATAAGTTCTACTCGAGGTGCACCAATTAAATTAAGTGGTGTAGCCCCAAGGTTTTCAACATAGTAGCTTTTTGGTGCTGTAGTAGCTCCAACATTTGTAGATGCAAACAATGTATTATTCAATCCATAAGGTGCATTAAAACCGTCAGCAATAGAAATATTATTTCCTTTTACATTCATTTCTGCTGTAACTGGTTGCTGAATAAAAATAGTGTAATCTTCAACCTCACCACTATAACCGGTTTCGCAAGATGTAGGATATGCATTATACTTCGTTGCCACACGCATTCTTGTAGCACCAATTGCTGCATTAGTTGGAATCTCTATGTTAATAGGTGAATTTGATGTTGCAATATTTAAATCTACTGTTGAACTTGGATTGGTATCCATGCCTAAGTCGTACTCTTCACCAGTACCATTGAAGTTTCCATCTTGATTCCAATCAATCCACACTCTTGTATATACATCAATACCTCCATCTATGTTGATTTCCACACCCAAATTATAATTATCTCCAATTATAACATTTGTAGAAATACTAGTATAATCTGTATAACTATTTCCAGCAGGTGTACCAGTATTATTTATGGTATTAAAGTTGACACCAGTAATGCCTGTATCAAAACTTGTATTACCTTCTGCATTGCAATATGTAAGCGAAGGTACTGCACAAACTTCAACACCTGTTGTCCATGATGTACCTCTTCTAATATATGCCCTAAAACAATAATTCAATCCATTAGTTAGACCTGTTACTGCCCTTGTATTTCCGCCAGCTTTATGGACTACTTGATTTGGCCCAGAATAAACAGGGTTAGCAGTATAGGCAGAACCATCTCCTGTTGGAGTAAAAACTACAGGCCCTTGGTTGGCTACAATCAAGATTTCATCCCAACATGAAGTTGGTGTAGGATTTAACCAGTTTAAAGTGACTTGATTTGTTAAAGGCGTAGCGACTAAATTTCTCACATCACCTTGCGCTATACCTTCTTCATTACTGCCGCCAGAAGTTCCATTAGACCAACCAGTAAGGGATTCTCCATTGTATGCGAAAATTCTAAAAGAGTAGGTTAGATCTTCTGTTAATCCAGTAATAGTTGCTGTTGTTCCATTACCTTTATAAACCACTTTACCTAAAGTTGCAGGTGTTTCAAATGGTGCAGCATTATAATTTGGGTTAGCCGTATAGGTGTTAGCATCATTTGGTGGTGCTGTTGGGTCTGTTGTGCCTTCTATTGCAAATATGATATAACCTCCAGTTGGTGGTGTCGCAGGATTATTCCAAGTCAAAACAACTGATGTGTCTTCAAAACAACCTTCTAAGTTTTGAGCATTGGACGGTGAACTATTAGTTAGGCTCAGAGAAGCTGAGTTAGATGTTGTAGAACCACATGCATTAGTCAAAATACATCTGTATAAATTACCATTCATACCTGCAGAAGTCGTAGTGGTCGTATAAGAATCAGTTGTAGCGCCAGAACCTCCAGTAACATTATTCCAAGTAGTACCTCCATCTGTTGATACTTGCCATTGGTAAGATGTTGCATCTGCAGAAGTCACATCAAAAGTAGCTGTGGCTGGTATTACTTCATTTTGGTTGGTTGGTTGCGTTAACGTTGGAACCGAAATACCAGTCCCAGTTAAAGCTATTGTAGGGGAGTTACTTGTTGGTGTTGTGCTCGTTACTGTAATTGTTGACGTTTGTGCTCCAACTGCTGTTGGTGTAAATGTAACATCAAACGTAGCAGTACCAGATGCTGCAATAGATGTTGATGAAAGACCACTAACGACAAATTGAGGATCGTTGGATGTTACATTAACTCCAGCTGCAGGTATAATTCCACTATTGGTTATTGTGTATTGTAAAGTTGTTGCTGCTGTTGATAAACAAGATGAGCCATGATTTGTTGTACCTGAGATTGATAAATCTGGATCTGTTACAACAGCTGTAGTCCATGAGATGTCATCTATAATTATTTGCCTTGAGCCTACTGATCTAAATTCTATTAAAACAGCTCCTGTTTCATTTACAGTAACAGGTCTAGTATATACCGTTCCCATTGCAACTAGAGTATAGCTATCATATAAAGTTCCATTAACATAAACTTCAACACTTCTATTTGCTGCAGAACCTCCCGTAAAATATGATCTTATACTATAGGTTAAATCCCCAACACCATTTACATTTGATATTGCAGAAACATTTCTTGTACCTGAATCAGCAAATCCAATTGATCTTCCAGTAATATTATAAGTTCCAGTTACGCTTCGCGCTCTATTATAAGTCCAATTGACACCATTATCACCAGTGTATGAACCATTTCCATAGCCGCCACCTGGAGCATTTAAATTAGTAAAAGTTTCTGAACCTTGCCCATAACCAGACAAAAAAAGGCACAAGAATGCCAGTAAACTAAGGGAGTATTTTTTAATCATAAGGGACTAATTAGCTATTAACCAGTTACAAAGATATGTTAAAATCGTTGTAAATCAAGGTCTTGTAAGATAGGTATTTATTAACAAATCGTTATATTTTCCCTTAAAGTTTTCCACAAAAAACAGAATGTATCGACAAAACGTAAAATGGCTTCTAATTGAGTTAAAAATAAATCGTTGCTATTAGTATTCTATTGTACTTTTGATATATGGATTTTAGCAAAACATATTCTGTTGATGAAGCACAAAAAAAGCTTGAAAGTTACTGTGTTTACCAAGAACGTTGTCATAAAGAAGTAAAAGCTAAGCTAATGGATATGCGGATGATTCCTGAGGCTATAGATAAGATTATGGTGCATTTAATTCAGCATAATTATCTTAATGAAGAACGCTTTGCTAAAGCTTTTGTTAGAGGAAAATTTAGAATTAAAAAATGGGGAAAAAATCGATTAGTCCGTGAGTTAAAATTTAGAGAGATTTCTAAATATAGTATTGACTCTGCTATGAAAGAAATAGACTTAGACGAGTATTATAAAACCCTAGATAAACTTGCCAAAAAAAGAATAGCACAGGTCAAAGAAAGTAACCCATATAAAAAGAAGAGAAAGGTAGCAGATTACTTACTATACAGAGGTTGGGAATCGTATTTGGTTTATGAAAAACTTAATGCGTATATAAAGTAAAATGCCTTTTCATTAGTTTGAAAAGGCATTTTAATATTACTATTATTAATGCGGATTACAAATTAAATACAGCACCAAAATTTACGGAAAACTGATTATGATACTCTTCGGCGGGAGTAAGATCTGAGCCATATTCGGCAAAAGGCACATTTAGCTCTGTGTATAAACCAAAACCTTCAGTGAAGAAATATCGCGCACCTAAGTGACCACCAAAATTCTTTAAACCAAGACTTAATCCTGGATATAAATCAAAATTTTCATCAATGGCTAAAACATTACCAATGTTGGCATTAAAACGTGCTTTAAGATCAAAGCGATCGCCAAAGTCAGCATCAAATATTTCTTCCACTCCCAAAAGATATGTTGAACTAAATCCTATTGAAATGTTTTCTCCTATACCATAATCGTAAGCAACATTAATTCCTGTACCATCATTCTGAAAATTAACACCTACTTGAAACTTTTGATCCCCTTTACCTTCAAATGCTTGTGCACTAAGAAATGAAACAGATACTAATGCAATAATTAAAAATAAATTTTTCATAATTCTTTATCTAAAATTTGAGTTGGCAAATATATTATAAGTTTTTAAAACATAGCGACTTTCCTAAAAAGTCTTGTGTGTATTAGTAATGGCCTTTTCGTTTTTCCAGTCAATCCATTTTTGTCCTTTTAGACGGCGCATTAAATTATCATAATTACGCATTAAAAACACATTATAAATGGCTTTACTTAAGTTTTTAGGGTTTCTGGCAATAGCTCTTAAACTCATTGAAAAACCAGGTGTAATATATTTCATATGATGCCAATAGCCTTCTGGCATATAGAGTACTTCTCCATGGTTTAAATCGCAAATCCAACCCTTTGCATTTTTTAAAGCTGGCCATTTTTCAAAATCTGGATTTGAGAAATCAATATCCTCTCTTGTAATTAAAGAATGAGGTATTTTATATAAATATTTACTCTGTTTTTGATCGAATAGGATACATTGCTTTTTACCTTCAAAATGAAAATGAAAAATATTAGCTAAATCAATATCGTAATGCATAAAAGTATGCGAGTCTCTTCCACCAAAAAACAACATTGGTAAACTCTTCATTAATCGTAATCCAAAATCTGGAAACTTGAAGTCTTTTTGAAGTTGAGGAATTTCTTTTAGAATATTCCAGAGGAAAATACGGTATTTTGTAGGCTCACGCTTAAGCAAATCTATATACTCACCCATTTTCATTTCAGCATGGGCTTCATTAAATCCGTCATTGTAATCTACAGGTCTATCATCATAAAGTGGCACTGTAATGTCTGCGGCTATAGATTTTATATATTCTAAACTCCATTTAGAATACGCTGGCCAATCCTCAATGGCACACTCAATAACAACGGGCTGCTGCGTCTTGAAGTAGTGATTTATGAAATCGGATTTCGTGATAGTTTTAACACGAGGTATATCTTGAAGATTTAATTGCAATATCCAAATGTTTAGTCAGTCAAAGTTAATAAAACGTTACCAAAAGTTGATTATTGTATATTAGGAATTTGTACTAGAGCCATTTAGATTCTGTTTGTGTAGCGTCTAAAATATCAATATTTAAGACCGTTGCAATTTGTTTTGCTTTTTCGAAAGCATCCTCAATATTTTGGGTCTCGTAAGCTTCAATTTTCTGGTTAGTATTATAAAATAGATTAATTTTTATAGTTGTGCTTGTAACTTTTGTACTTGCTGTAGAAACCCAAACTCTGGTCGTTTGACTAGTCTTAAAAACCGATACATATTCTATGTCTGGCAAATCTTGCCATTTCCCAAATGAAAAACTAAATAAGCTTATTATTTCACGATATTTCTTATTTTCTGGATCAATTTCTAAACCATCTTTTTTCAAAAAATAAAGACTTAAACCAATAGACATATAACCAATGTTATTACCAGATAGCAAAGATATAATACCTATTGCAACAAGACCAACACCATAAATAAGCTTAGGTGTTGGTATTGGTTTATTGAAAATTATTGAATTCAAAATAATTCTGAATTATTTTTCATCAGTTGGTTCAATCTTTGCATCATCTGCTTCAATTTCTTTTTTGTCTTTACCCTTTAAATACTCTGGTAAATCCATACCAGCCATATTAAACATTTCTTGTAAAGGTGGTACCGATTTGTACATTCCAGATAAGAAATTAGCGGTTGACGATTTTCCGTCTTCACTATTTGCGCCATTGTCCCAAACAGTAACTTTATCTATTTTAATGTTTTTAATGGCATCAGATTGTATTTGTACAAGCTCAGGTAATTTATCTGCAATTAATAACAATACAGCATCTCTACTATTGTTACCAGCAGCTTTTACTATTTCTTGTAAACCTGCGGCTTGTTTTGTTAAGACTTCAAACTGACCTTGTGCTTCCGCTTGTGCTTTAAATAATATCGCATCTGCCTCACCTTTTGCACGTCTTCTAATGCGTTCTGCTTCTGCTTCTGCATCAATCTCTACTTTACGTTTATCAATTTCAGCAGGGACAATAACATCAGCCATTTGAGAAGAACGCTCGCGCTCGGCTCTTGCTGTTTCTGCTTCTTGTTCAGCGGCATAAGACTCTTGTAACGCTTTTGCACTCTGTACTTTTTCTGATGCGATTGCTACGCGCTCAGCTTCTGCTTCGCGTTGACGACGCATCGAATCTGAATTAGCGACTGCAATCTTAGCAGTATTTTCACCTTCTACAGCTTGGGCATTTGCAGCAGCTACTTGGGTTCTTTCATCTTGTACAGCATTGGCCTCTCCAATTGATCCATCTCTAGTTTTCTCTGCAACTGATTTACGAGCCGCATTAATTGCATGTGCAGCAGCTTCTTTACCAAGAGCTTCGATATAGCCAGATTCATCAACGATATCTGTTATGTTTACGTTGATTAATTTTAAACCAACTTTCTTTAATTCTGTTTCTACACTTTGTGAAATGTTTGTTAAGAATTTATCACGGTCATTATTAATCTCTTCAATATCCATTGAAGCAACTACTAAACGTAATTGTCCGAAAATAATTTCTTGTGCTAATTCCTGAATTTCATTTTGCCCTAAGCCTAATAAACGTTCTGCTGCATTTTGCATAATACCTGGCTCAGTAGAAATACCAATGGTAAAACGTGATGGTACATTTACACGAATATTTTGTTTAGATAAGGCATTAACCAAATTAACTTCAATAGAAATTGGTGTTAAATCTAAAAACTCATAATCCTGAATGACCGGCATTATGAATGCAGCACCACCATGAATACACTTTGCAGATTTTCCACCTCCAACTTTTCCATAGACTACCAGTATTCTATCTGAAGGACAACGTTTGTAGCGTTTAATTAAAATAATAAGGGTTAGTACAATAAATAGCGCTACAAAAATGAGTAGCATTGGTCCGCCAAAGCCTTCCATATTAATGTTTTCTTGAATTAGTAAGTTCATAGGACAATTTATTTTTAAGGTTAGTATTTTGTAATATTAGTTGTTTAGTAAATGGTCTCCACCTTCACCTAGTTCTTCATTTTGTAATGTGGAAGATTCTATAGGTTTCCGTGTTCGATCAACAATTAGAATACCATTAGAGGTGACATCAACCACTTTTATAATTGTGCCAGATTTTAATTCGGTTAACGAATCTGTAAGTGCATCTAACTCTCGCATTGTACCTTGCACACTCACTGTAACTTTACCCATTTTAGAGCGGTCCGCACCAATAGTGAGATAAACTTCACCTACTGCATCTAACGCATTTTTATAGTTTAAAGTTCCACTATCTGCTAGTTTGCTTATAAAATAGAATAGTGTCGCCATAATCAACATCATAAATAATCCACAGATTACTGAAATAATTATAGTTAATGGTTTTGACAAACCAGCGTCGATACAAGCAATTCCACTCCAACCAAAAATGGTAAAGAAACCAACTAGATTTTTAAAACTGATAAATTGAAATCCAGCACCTACATCTCCATCAAAGTCACCGTCAACATCACTAAAATCATCTGCATCACCACCTGCAAAGGCCATTATCATTACTACCGTAAAAATAAGTGAACCAATGATAGCAACTAGCCAATATACTTTGGACAAAAACTCTAAATTTGAAAACCAATCAGCCATGACTTTAAGATTTGAAATGATTAATAAATATACAACCATTATAAGATAAATCTATCTTATTTTCGAAAGTAAATCGGTCACAGTAGCACAACCAAGGAAGACATTAAATGTCGTGGTTTTTTGAAATCTTTTTTGAACACTAAGTATTCAAATCAGGAATGTCAATTGTATTTTGATGGTTAATGCAAAGTACGGTCGTCTATATACTTTATGAAATCAAATAAGTTTTGATTAGAGACCTACTTTCAATATATCAGTAGCAATTGAAAGAATTTTGTTACAGAAAAATGAAAATTTATTTTCTACATTATTTAAAACTATAGCGTAACCCAAATAAAACATTACTTGGTGGCATTGGTGTAAAACCAGATTCAATATAATCTGCATCAAAAATATTGCTAGCCGTTATAGTAAGTTCCATTTGTTTTAATCTGTAAATAAGTGATGCATCCCAAACATTATAGGTTTGTCCTGTGGTACGTTCGGCATATTTGTAAACAATATTTTGGCGCATATTTTTAAATAGCTGTGTGCTGAATCTAGTCGTATACTGATGCTTTAAGGAATTTAATGAATAACGTGATAAGTCTTCGTTTTGTTCTAAAATGTTGTCATCTAAGTTGGCATAACCAAAAGCTAAGGTCTGTGTAAAGTTGTTGATTTTAAAATTGTAAGCTGCATCAAACTCTAAACCTTTGGTATTTACTTCTGTGATATTTGTGGCTGTAAATACAGTTTCTGTTGTATTTGGTCTTATGTAATCTATTAAGTTTTTAGCATCTCTATTAAAAACAGCTATGCTTGCTCTAAATTTTGGAGTTATATATTTTATACCCAATTCTTGCGCAAACGCTTCTTCTGGTTCTAAATCCGGATTCCCACTAGTGCGAGGATCACTGTAATATAAATCCGTGTACGTAGGAATTCTATACGTATATCCTATATTTCCATAAGCTTTTAAGTTTGACGTAATATCGAAACCAACATCTAAACCAGGAAATGCATGAAATTTAAAATCTGAAAAATAAGTCAACGCGACACCAGGAGTAATGTCTAATTTATTATCTAATAATGAAAAGCGATGTTCTAAAAACGCGTTAGTCATAAAACGATTTCTATTTCCTAAGTTGTTACTTCTCAAATAAATTTTAGAGATGTCAATTCCAAAACCAGTAATACCTAATTTCGAAGTATAAGAGGCGTTAGCTTCAGCTCCTATTTTATCTGAAATATGAAAGTTTCTAAAGAAATTAGGCTCAAAGCGTTTTAGTAAAAACATATCTTGATTACGTTTCCAATACACTCTTGGTTGAATTTTTAGTTTATTTTTTTTGAGTGTTGTAGTAAAAGCAATGAGGCTATTTTGAGTTTCCTCATACTCATTCCAATCAGGATTGGTAGTGTAGAAATTCTCTGCTCCAAACTTGCGTTCAGAAAACATTGCAATCATTTCAATCGGTTGAGCCTTCTTATTGAATATACTTTTTATAAAATAGTTAGAATTGTCGTAATCCGAATTGTTTCTATAACCTTCAGAGGTTACCTTACCGATATGTATAATATGAGATGAATTTTCTAATTCGGTTCCGGAAGTAACATTGCCATTTAATTGTCCAAAAGAGCCTGTTTCAATATTAGCAGAAAGACTGTTGTTTAAATTCTTTTTAGTGACAATATTAATAGCTCCTGTAAATGCATTTTGTCCAAAGACTCTTGCTGCAGGTCCTTTTATAATTTCGATGCGTTCAATAACTTCTAATGGTAATGCGGCATTCATGGTATGATGACCTGTTTGTGCATCATCCATTTTTATACCATCGATGAGTAAAAGCGTCTGGTCAAATCCACCACCTCTAATATATAAATCTGCTTGGCTACCTCCTGTACCACGACGTCTAATATCTACACCAGCAACTTGCTGTAGTAAATCCGCAATATTAACAGCTGCACTGTTTTTTATATCTGCAGAAGTGATAATATTTATAGTTCTTGAATTTTCTTTGAAAGGAAGATCAATTCTTGCTCCGGTTAGTATTACAGAATCTAACTTTTGTTGAGGAATATCTTGCGCATTTAGTTGAAAACTAAGAGCTAAAATAAAAGTAAAGAGGTAGTATAATTTTCTCATTGTATAATTAAATATGAAGTTACAAAAATCGTAACTTTCCGGACGATTGAAATAGTCCACTTTTAAAACAATGAATAGTCCGGTTAATGATATATTAAAACAGCTTATAACATTTGATAAATCGTTAGTCCAACCTTTATACATACAAGTGGCTCAGCAAATTATAAATGCTATTCAACGTGGTTATATATTAAAAGGTAATAAATTACCAGGTACTAGAACTTTAAGTAACTTATTAAATATTCATAGAAATACTGCTGTGGCTATATACGATGAGCTAGCATCACAAGGTTGGGTAGATATTATTGCTAATAAAGGTACTTTTGTTCTGGTGCCAGAGCAGACTACAGCAAAGATAAAAGCCACTGGTAAGCCTATGAGTAAAGCCTACACTTATCCTAAAGAAGCTGGTTTTCCATTTCAAAATTCATTTCATTTGGCTTCAACTGCACAAAAGACGTCTGCAAAATATATTATGAATGATGGTAAGCCAGATTTACGTCTGCATTCGGTTCATCAGTTTTCTAGATGGTATACCGCAGCTATGAAGCGAAAGCCGCTGGTACATAATTGGAATAGATCTACGGCTTCAACAACTTCAAATTTTAAAAGCCAACTTTGTAATTATCTAAACGCCACACGTGGTTTCCATATAAATCCAAATAATATACTTGGTACGCGAAGCACAGAAATGAGTCTTTATATTGTGTCACAACTTTTAATAAAACAAAATGATGTTGTTTTGGTAGGAGAGTTGAGTCACTACGCTTCAAATACTATTTTTCAAGAAGCTGGTGCTACTATAAAAACGATACCTGTTGATGATGAAGGGTTAGATGTTGATTATATAAAAAAGCATTTTATTAAGAATAGTATTAGATGTGTTTACGTCTGTGCACACAGGCATTATCCTACAACAAACACCTTAAGTGCAGAAAGGCGAATACAACTTTTACGATTAGCAAAATCCTATGGATTTGCTATAATTGAAGATGATTATGATTACGATTTTCAGTTTGAAGGTTCTGCCATGCTACCTATGGCAAGTGCAGATGCCAATGGTATGGTAATCTATTTGGGTAAAATGGGTCAATCGTTGTTCCCTAGTTTTCAAATCGGTTTTGTATTAGCACCAGAAAATTTAATTTCTGAAGCTAATAATTATTTGACTTTACTCGATGAACAAGGAGATTTAATTCAAGAACAAATGCTTTCTGAGCTAATTTCTGAAGGTGAAATTTATAGATTACTTAAAAAGAATATAGTGACGTACAAAATACGTCGTGATTGTTTATGTAAGTATTTAAAATATTATTTCGGAAGTGTTTTAACTTATGAAAAGCCTTTAGGAGGTTTGGCTATTTGGTTGCAGTTTAATACTTCTATTTCATTGGTAAAACTTGCCGAAGAGGCCGAAAAAATGAATTTATTTCTTCCAAAAACAATTCTCTACCAGGATAAAAGCACTTGTGCTATTCGTTTTGGTTTCGGACATTTAAACGATGAAGAAATAGAAACTGTAGTTGTAAAGTTGAAAAATGCGTATGATAAGGTTGTTAATTTTTAATAGGAAATTCAGTTTTACAATCTTCACATTTATATTGATATCGCGTGCTAAAAGGTAGAGTTCCGGTTATGAATCCTATAAGAAATGAAACTAGAGATTTAAGACTGGTTATTGTAGAATATAACTCAATATGATTATTTCCGCAATTAGGACAAACAACTGGTTCGCCATTATCATTAATGGAATAGGCGTTAATGGATTTTAAAATATCCATTGCTTTATCCTCATCTTTAGCCAGTACTTTTAGTTTAATACCTCCAATAGCATTGCTAACCAAAGGATCTGTGTCTATTGTAATATTGTCTTTTAAGAATACTTTAATACCATCAGACTCTAATCTGCCTTTAATAATTTCGGCTTCTGCTGAGTATTGAAATTTGGCAATGGTGACAAAGGCGTTTTGCATATAATTCTAGATTACTAGTTTTAGTCGTAGTATTCGATTTCTCCTGTCGTTTTATATATATCCTTATCTATCCATTGATGATAGCCTCTTTTTCTAGCATCGAGTAGTTCTATGTCTAGTTTTTCTGCAATTATGAACGCTTCTTTTACTACGTCTTCATAATTTTCATATACAAATAAATTAATTATTTCATTTTTATTATGCCATAGATTTACTTCGTAACCATTTTCTGTTTTAAATACTGATATATATTCTAAATTCTTTAAGTTTTTCCATTTTTTATTAATGCCAAAAGGACCTACAGATGTTTCGTATTTTATTTTTTTATGAGTAAAATTAAGGTGTATTGATTTTGTCGTCAAATTAGGGAGTACCATATTTTTAATTACAAAAAAACCAAGAATAATTAAATAAACTAGTGTTGTATTCTTATCATCATTTGTGGTTATGAAATAATAACAAATCGCTGAGTAAGTAGTTAGTATAAATGCAATCAGGATACTATTTCTGATTGAAATATTAGGTTCTTTAATGGTAAATTCTTTTTCTATCATTGTAGCAAATATAGTACTTATTACTACTGATGTTGATTAACCAATAGAGGATTGGATTGGTTATTACACTATCATTTTTTTAATAAAAAATTATTGTTTATCAATAATATTCATATATTTGTTATTGTTAAACGATAATTATGAACTCTGCAAGAACTCTTTATTTGATACTAAATGTTATTATTTTCCTTCTACTAATCGGTATTGGTTTAGGGATTTTCGTTTTAGCAATGATTCTCTTTGGTATAAAACAAGATTTTATCGGTTTAAAACATGATGCATTAATATTTAAAACTGAATCAATGCTTTATGTTTTTACCTTTTTAGAGCTTGGGGTTTATGCTGCTTTTGTAGTTGCCCTTTGGAAATTAAGAAAGGCGACAGAATTGTTATTAAAAAAAGATTTTTATAATGACGAACTTATAAAAGGCATGTTTAATTCCGGAAAACTTATGGTTCTTTCTTCAATTGCTTTATGGATTATTGATGAGATTGGCAATATCTTTTATAAACGGCAAGTTGTACTTGGGTTAAGTGAAAAAACACTGGTCTATTTAATAATAATTGCCATGGGATTGTTTTTAATGCTAATCAGTACAGTGCTTAAAGATACTAAGGTTATAAAAGAAGAAAACGATTTAACTATATAAATCATGAAAGACAATACAAAACTATTAACCTATATCACCTATGCTATTTTACTAGGTGCGGTTTCAGTGCTTTTAAACGATATGCGAGAGTTTGATTTTAACCAATTTGAGAAATTTCAGAATTGGGCAAAGGTTGCAGATAAAAATGAATCTTGGTTTACTTCAAAAAATGCTATTGAGTGGAGTTATTATGTTATAAGTGCCGGAATTTTCTTTTGGAGAGCTTATCTTATTTACGGCTTTAGTTATTTCTTATCCATATTAAAAGAAGTTGAAAACGGAAATTTTTTTAGTAATAAGAATATCAAGTATTTTAAGAAGATTGGAAATATTTTTATCAGCTATACGGTAGGTATATTAATACTTAGGTTTCTATTAGCAGCAATTAATGGCTCTTCGTTTAAATTTTTTAATGAACTTAAAGCGGAGTTTACCTTTTTAATTCCGGCAGGATTAGCGTTCTATATTTTGGCAGAAATTTTTGAAAAAGGAAAACAAGTAGAAGAAGAAAACGATTTAACCATATAACCATGCCAATAGTAGTCAACTTAGACATTATGTTAAAAAAACGAGGCATGAAAAGTAAAGAACTTGCCGAAATCATTGGTATCACCACAGCTAATTTGTCAATTCTAAAATCTGGTAAAGCTAAGGCCGTTCGATTTTCTACATTAGAAGCCATTTGCAAAGCTTTAGATTGTCAACCTAGTGATATTTTAGAGTATGTTGAAGATTGATCTACTGATGCCTATTCGCCAATAAAGGAGGCGGTTCACCATTAAAAGGATTCCAGCGACTAATCGTTTTAGCTTCCATACCAGCGGCACTCATTACAACTCTATCGCCATAACGTTTGCGCATCTTATCCATGGCATTTGCTAAATTGAGATGCATCTCGTTGTCTTCAAAAAGGTTGACTTGGTGACCACCTTCTACCAAATGACTAAACTTTACACCAATAAGACGAACTAATAGTCTACGATTATAGAGTTTTTTGAATAAGTCTAATACCACGGGAATAATATTATGGTCCATAGCACTATACGGAATACGCTGTTGTTGTGTGTAGGTTTGAAAATCGGAATATCGAATTTTAAAGGTGATACAAGCCGTAAGCTTATGACCCCGTCGTAATTGAAATGCCAAATTTTCTGCCATGGCAATGACCAAGCCTCTAAGTTTATGTACATCTGTAGTGTCTTGCCCAAAGGTGCGTTCTGTAGAAATGGACTTTCGCTCGTGATATTGTATTACAGGACTGTTATCAATACCGTTGGCTTTTTTCCAGATGGATAATCCATTTTTACCAAGAACTTTATGCATTAATTCCATGGGCATATCTTGGACAGTTTTGATACGTTTCACGCCTAAATCGCATAAGGCTTTGTAAGTCACATTACCAACCATTGGAATCTTTTTCACCGAAAGTGGTGCTAAGAAAGGTTTTTCAGTACCAGATATAATTCTAATTTCATTATTGGGTTTCGCTTCGCCTGTTGCAATTTTTGAAACCGTTTTATTTAGTGATAAACCAAAGGAAATGGGTAAACCTGTTTCTTTAATAATACGTTGACGCAATTCTGAAGCTAATTTATGACAACCAAAGAATTTATCCATTCCGGTGAGGTCTATATAAAACTCATCGATTGATGTTTTTTCATAAAGAGGGACGCTTTCTTTTATTACATCTGTAACATCATTAGAGAATTTACTGTAAATCCCAGAGTTTCCTCTTAGTATGATTGCTTCTGGACAAAGTTGTTTTGCCATACGCATAGGCATTGCGGAGTGAATGCCAAACTTCCGAGCTTCATAGCTGCAAGAGGCGACAACACCTCTGTCACTAGTGCCACCAATAAGTACAGGTTTACCGTTAAGCCGGCTATCTAGTAAGCGCTCGCAAGACACAAAAAAGGTGTCTAAATCCATGTGTACTATGCTTCGGTTGTTGTTCATTTTTATTTATGTCCATTTACACCCCTAAAGTCCCCTGAAGGGGACAGCAGTCCGAATAAACTTATTAGAATTGTCCCCTTGAGGGGACTTTAGGGGTGTTCTTTTTAAGGTTTCAGATTTATTTTTTATCCATGCGCTCGTTTAAGGTCTTTGAAACTTTTCTTCCTTTGAAATGTTGGATTCAATGATTTTATTGAATAGCGTGGATCTTCAATAATAGCCAATCGTTCAAATCTTGAAACTTCAATATTGACACAATCAAACTCTACCATAACTTTTCCAATAATCTCATAAATACCTTTTCCTCTAAATGGATATTTTGCTGCAACAGGCGGAAAGTGAACTGTATCTATAAAATCACCATCACGATCTAAAAATGTTCCGAAATACATACGCTTACCCTTAGCAGTACTAGTATTTTTTGTAGTAATAAGATAGCCTTCAATCTTTATATATTTTCCTTCTAATTGTATTAAATGCTTTGCACGTAATCGGCTAGTAGATTCTTTTTCTAATAGATGAAAGGGATTGCATAAAGGAAATCCTAGTAATTCAATTTCGTCAAAAGCATTTTCTAAAGCTGTGCTTGGTAACTCTGGTGTATTGTAATTAATACGCTGGGTTTTAAATAGCGTCACAATATGTTCTTGGATAACGGTTTTGCTGATTTTTAAATGTGCTTCCCATAACAGCTCACGTTTATTAATTTCAGTAAAGCGAAATGCATTTATTTTTATAAGAATGGTAATCTGTTCTACAGAAATAGGAATACGTTCTATAAAATCATCGAGAGATTTAAACAACCCATAACTTTCGCGTTCCTCAAGAATACGCTCTATGGTTTTAGATTCTAAAGATTGTAAAAACATAAAGCCTAAAAAAATAACGTCACCATTGATAATTGCTTGTGCAAAACTAGTGTTTATGCAAGGTGCTTCAATTTTCCCATCATGCATTCTAGCCTCATGAACATAAAGCTCTGTTCGGTAAAATCCACCAAAATTATTGATAGTGGCCGTCATATATTCCAAAGGATAATAGGCCTTTAAGAACAGGCTTTGATAGCTTTCCACGGCATAAGATGCTGAATGCCCTTTTGCAAAGGCATAACCAGCAAAACTTTCGATTTGTCTCCATACGTCAGCCACAAACTCATAAGGTTTTCCATCATTTATACAGTTATCGAAAAACTGTTGTTTCACTTTTAAAAACTCGTCACGCGAACGGAATTTACCAGACATGCCACGACGTAACATATCGGCTTCACCCAAATCTAAACCACCAAAATGATGCGCCACTTTAATTACATCTTCTTGATAGACCATAACACCAAAAGTTTCTGGCATCAGTTCTGCTAACACAGGATGTGCTTCTTTTCGCTTTTCAGGATAACGATAACGTAAAATATATTGACGCATCATACCACTTTTAGCCACACCAGGACGAATTACAGAACTCGCAGCCACTAAACCTAAATAATTATCTACTTGTAGTTTTTTTAGAAGCATACGCATGGCAGGAGATTCTACATAGAAGCAACCAATGGCTTTGGCATTTCGCAATAGGTGTTTTATGCGTTCATCTTTTTTAAAACGTTTAATGTCATGAATATCAATTGGTGGTTGTTCTGCGTAATTAGTATCGATAATTTCTACGGCATCTTTAATTTTCCCTAAACCGCGTTGACTTAAAATATCGAACTTGTAGAGTCCAATATCTTCTGCAACGACCATATCAAACTGTGTAGTTGCAAATCCTTTTGGTGGCATAAACGTTGCTCCGTAATAATGTATAGGTTTTTCAGAGATGAGAATACCACCAGCATGAATACCTAAGTAGTTAGGAAAACCCTCAATATATTGACTGTATTTAAGAACGAGTTGTGAGAGCCTATCCAATTGGCTCACATTAAACTTACCTCGTGTTAGCATATCCATTTCAGACTTTGGTAAGCCAAATACTTTACCCAATTCGCGTACAGAAGCCCTGAATTTAAATGTATTATAAACCGTTATTAAAGCTGTATTCTTGAAGTTATTGAAAATAAAATGTGTAATATCATCTCTGTCTTTCCATGAAAAATCAATATCAAAATCTGGTGGATTTTGTCGAAAGAGATTAATGAAACGCTCAAAGTACAGGTCTAGCTCAATAGGATCTACATCTGTAATACGAAGTAAATACGCAATAATACTGTTGGCACCACTTCCGCGACCAACATAGAAATACCCTTTGCTACGAGCATATTCTAAGATTTTCCAGTTGATTAGAAAATAGGATACAAAGCCTTTTTGCTTTATAATGTTTAGTTCTTTATCTATACGTTGATAAATTTCTGGTCCAGCATTATTACCATAGCGGTAAGTGATGCCGTCATAGGTCAGTTTTTCTAATAGCTCATAGTCTGAAGCTTCATTTTCAGTGAAGTATTTTTGATTTTTAGGTTCGTTGTTTTCAAAATGAAAATCAATGGTACAATTCTCTAGAAGTTGTTCGGTATTATGTATCAGTTTTGGAAATTCGGAGTATGTATTACACAATTCATCATAAGAAAGCATAATATCATCTGAGTTGCCCTCTTCAGTTTTCGGTAGTTTACTCAATAAGGTATTATTATCAATAGCGCGTAGTAAACGATGTGTATTGAAACCCTTTTTATTTTGAAAGGATACTGTCTTTAGGACAACGAGCTTTTCTCTAAACTGATTCCATTTCGAAAATTTTAAATGGTTGAGGTCTTTAGGAGTAATCCCTAAAAATTCATTAGATTTTAAGTTGAAATTCTTGCCTTTTTGGTAGGGATAAATCACGAAACATTCTTCCAAAATAACGTCAGGTCGTTCAGGAATTTTTAAATCACGATTATGAAGAAATTTAGACAGATAATCATTGATATTTTTAAACCCATTGTTATTCTTTGCAATGAGGATAAATTCTTGTTGTGCCTTGTTTCTAAAATCCACACCAAGAACAGGTTTCACCTTATATTTTTTAGATAAACGCACAATATCCAAACATGCTGAGGTGGTATTAATATCCGTAAGCGCCAAAGTCTGCACACCATTTTCTGAAGCAATAGCAAGCAGTTGCTCAGGTTTTATAGTGCCATAGCGTAGGCTGTAATAGGTGTGACAGTTTAAATACATAGGATTAACAAAATTAGCTACTATATGTAGTTTTTGTTGCTTATATTTGTAGTAAATAATGTTAAATGTGATTTTTAATGAAGCCTATTCAAGCCAACATAAAGCATCTTAGAACTTTAAAGAAATTGTCTCAAGAACGTTTTGCAGACGACCTTAATTGGACACGCTCTGTCGTTGGGTCTTATGAAGAAGGAAGAAGCGAACCGCCTATTGAGCGTTTAATAGATTTATCGAACTATTTTGATATTCCTATAGATATTTTGGTGCGTAAGGATTTACGAAAGGCAAAGGATACCTCTTTTATTGAAGTGGGTAATAAGCGTGTACTATTTCCTGTTACAGTGAATGAAAATAATGAAGATCTTATAGAAATTGTCCCGGCAAAAGCTTCTGCAGGTTATTTGTCGGGTTACGATGACCCAGAATATATAGAGCAACTTCAAAAAATTAAATTACCATTTTTACCAACAGGAACACATCGCGCATTTCCTATAAAGGGGGATTCTATGTTGCCTGTAAAAGATGGGGCTTTTGTAGTTGCAAAATTTCTAGAAGATATTCGCGATATTAAGAGTGGAAGAACTTACGTCGTCTTGACTAAAGATGATGGTTTAGTTTATAAACGTGTTTACGCAACTGATATTGATAGTGGGGATTTATTATTAAGTTCAGATAATAAATCATATCAACCGTATTTAGTGTCCAAAGAAAACATTTTGGAACTTTGGGAGTTTACCTGTTGTATCAATACACAAGAATACGATGAAAAGGAGTTAAAGTTAAGTAGTATAATGATGATGTTTCAGGAGCTTAAAGTAGAGTTGGAAGCTATAAAGCAGATGTAGTTTAGTCTATTCTTACTTATGATATAAAAATTATCTAATTTGTTGCATTGTGACTAATGTGATTGAAAAGGTATAAATTTTTAATTTAGGCTATCAGAAATAGCCTCTTTATAATTGTTCCCAATAGGAATTTCTGCTTTACCAATTTCAATATCATGTTTAGTATATGCAGTAATCTTATTTTGATTCACAATATAAGAGCGATGTACGCGAATAAAACGATTATCTAATTGTTTTTGAAACGCAGAAATACTATACTTTGTGATATGTTTTTCATCTAACAAATGGATTTTCACGTAATCTTTTAAGCTTTCTACATAAAGAATATCTTCAAATTTAATTTTTATTTGTTTCCGATCTTTTCTTATATATATATAATCTTTATCTATTACATTCTTATCTTTTAAAGTAACTTCTATAGTTTCATTTTCTGAATTTAAAAACTTTTCAATGGCTTTAAAAAAACGACCAAATGTAATAGGCTTTAATAAGTAATCTACTGCATTTAATTCAAATCCATCTAAAGCATAATCACGATAAGCTGTAGTAAAAATCACTTTAGGCTTTTGAATTAAATTTTTAAAAAATTCAATACCTTTTAAAACAGGCATTTCTATATCCAAAAACATTAAATCTATTGTCTGTTGTTGTAATATAGTACTGGCTTCAATAGCACTTTTACAAGAAGCGATTAGTTCAAAACCATCGAGTTGTGCTAGATGTGTCTCAATCAGTTCTCTTGCGAGCTCTTCGTCATCAATTATCAAACATTTGTATACTTTCATTTAGCCAACAATTTTAGAATAACTTTATAAGATTCTGTCTTATCAATAACCTCTAAATTATAATTACCAGAATATAATAGCTCCAATTGCTTTTTTACGTTTTTCAAACCAATACATTCTTCATTCCCTTTTTCAATAGGTGTTTTAGATTTAGAATTTTCTATTGAAAAAAGAATTTGATTGTTTTCTACAGTAATGACTATAGTGATATAGGCTTTTTTTAATTCCTGACTTACACCGTGTTTAAAGGCATTTTCGATAAAAGTAAGTAATAAGAGAGGTGCAATTTTCACATCTTCTTTAATAGTATTTTCAAAAGAAATTTTCACACGTTTTCCGTATCTCACTTTTTCTAAAGAAAGATAATTTTCAATTAATTCTATTTCTTTTTGAAGCGACACAAAAGTTTCGTTTGTACGATATAACATATAATCTAGCATGTCTGATAACTTCTCTATGACTTCTGGAGTTTGGTCAGATTTTTTAAGCGCCAATGCATATAAATTATTCAAAGTATTGAATAAAAAATGAGGATTTAATTGGTGCTTTAATGCAGTAAGTTCTGCTGTTTTCTTTTGCTCATTAAGTTTGAGATACTTCTGTTGATTTTTATAAAAACGAGCCATTAATAATAATGCTGTAGGTGTCAGAAACTTTATAGCTTTACTAAAAAAGAGTGAGAAATTTGTAATTCGTTCCCAATAGGATTCTTCAGCATATTTTTTAGAAACTTCACTATAGAATTCATAATATTTAGGTTCGTAGAAATACATGTGCATAACAATGTATAAAGCGAACATTGAAGTTAATAAAATAACTAACCATAATACAAATAGAACTGTCTTTTTGGTATTTAAAAATTTTGGGACTAATAGATACAAACAGACGTAAGCAGTGATTATTTGCAGGATTAAAATTTTACATGTAGAATGAAATAATTGAATATATCCTGCTTCAAAATAAGTTAGATCAGAAGTGAACATAAAATATAGGAACACACAGACCCAAAAAATAATATGCTTAAAAAATGTAGCGTTAGAAAAATGATATGTATGTCGAGAGGAGTCCATGACGAAAAACAAAAATACAATTATACTAGATGAGAAATAGAAAAATCGACTAAAGCATACTTTATAGACGACTAACTAGAGTGTTTTGATAGACTAAACCATTATCCTTATTAAAAGCCCTTTCTATTTGCTAAAATAAAGGATTAGTCTACTTTTTTAAATTCAGTTTCATATCAACTGTATTTTTGAGCAAAACTTAAAGGGGCTAATTCAACTCATTTCTTTGTATGAAGACTATAAATCACATTGTTTTACTATTGCTTTTGGGCATTGGATATTCTTATTCACAATCATCTACTATACCTTATAAAGAGTATGAAATTGAAGTAGATGGAAAGTTAGATGAATCAGTTTGGCAACAATTATCAGAATATACAGGCTTTTACAATTATGCACCAAATGATGAAGGTTTAGCCGAACAGCAAACTGAAGTAAAACTATTTCACAATAGGGAATACCTTTATGTTAGTTTAGTATATCACGATACTGAAGATAAGTCTCAGGTAGGCTCTTTAAAAAGAGATGTGCCAATTGGTTTAAGTGATGGTTTTGCGATGATATTAGACACACAAAATCAAGAACAAAATGCGTATTATTTTTCTGTTAATGCTTATGGAACTATGATAGATGGTTTAGTTGAAAGAGTTAACGGAGGATATGATTTTTCAACAAGTTGGAATGCCGTTTGGAATGCAAAAACAAGCATTAGTGGTAATGATAAAGTATATGAAGTGTCTATACCACTAAAATTTTTAAACTTTAATAGAGAAAATGCTGTTTTTGGTATTCAGTTTTATGTGCGAGATATTAAAAAGAACTCTTGGACTATTCTTAAAAATGTAAAACGAAATTATAGATTATTCGATTTACGTTTCACAGAAAAATTTTCAGTTGATAACTTACCTAGTATATCGAGTTCTAAATTTGCTGTGACACCATCTGTCACAGCAAATTACCTGAATGATGTTATTGAAGATAATGATGACACCTCCATCAAGCCTAGTTTAGATGTGCAGTATAATCTTACATCATCATTAAAATTAGATGCAACCATAAATCCAGATTTTTCGCAGATAGATGTAGATCAGCAAGTGACAAATCTTACTCGATTCTCTGTATTTTTCCCTGAACGAAGAAACTTCTTTTTAGAAAATGCAGATTTGTTTTCTAATTTAGGTGTAGATGGAGTCAATCCATTTTATTCTAGACGCATTGGAGCTAATAGTGATATTCAATTTGGATTAAAACTTTCAGGAAACATTGCTCCCAAAACAAGGATTGGCGTTTTAAATGTACAATCCAATAAAGAAGATGATATTGCCTCACAGAACTATGGTGTTTTTGTAGGCGAACAACAATTATCAAAAAATGCAACTGCAACTGCGTATTTAATCAATAGACAGGAAACAGATGAATTCGAATTTATTAATGACTATAACCGTGTAGCAGGATTAAACCTTAACTATAAATCGAATAATAATAAGTGGTTAGGGCTCGCTAATTTTGGTAAGAGTTTTAATGATGGGGTTTCAGAAAAGAATAATTTTTATAATGCTGGCATTTGGTATAATGAAAGAGGTTTAGAGTGGAATGTTGGTATTAAAAATGTTGGAGAAAATTTTATTACAGATGTTGGTTTTGTACCAAGATTAAATAACTATGATGCTATAAATGATATTGTTGTAAGAGAAGGCTATACGCAAACAACTGCTGGAATTGAATATCAAAAGTTTTATGAAAATTCTAAAGCCCTGAATTCTTTTAGAATACTGAACTATAGTAATAATACTTACTTTGATGATAATGGAAAATTAAATCAATCTTCACATTTTTTAAATTCGGCATTATTTTTCAAAGATTTGTCAGCAGTTTATTATGTCTATACGCATGACTACGTAGATCTAAAATATGGTTTTGATCCTTTGGGAAATGGAAATGCACTTCAACCCGATTCGTATAATTTTGGACTTCTGAAAGTAGGATACAACTCTGCTAACAATCAAAAATTAAGATATCAAGTTAATGTTCAAAAAGGAAATTACTATAATGGAAAAAGAACTGCAGCAGGAGCATATTTAAACTATCAATTATTACCATTTGCCAATTTAGAATTATCTTATGATGTCAATGCTATCGATTTAAATGAACTAGGTAAGGAAACGTTTCATTTAACAAGATTCACTGGACAAATCTTTTTTAATAATCGTTTAAATTGGACGACATATGTGCAATACAATACCCAACAGGACAACTTTAATATTAACAGCCGTTTACAATGGGAATATAAACCGCTATCCTATATTTACTTAGTTGTATCAGATAATTACAATGAAGATATAACAAGAAAGGATTGGGGTGTTGCTTTTAAAATGAATTATAGGTTAGACTTTTAAACGCAAAAAACGCGAAGCATTTGCTTCGCGTTTTTTTATATAGTGATTGAAATAAATTAATCCGCTAAAATAATTAGCTTATTATCTTTCATCTCAATAGTACCAGAATTGATAGCTAACCAAATGCCTTTGTCAGACTTAGTAAACTTGTCTTCAACTTCTTCTTCTAATGTAACAGAACCTGCAACCTTTACATGGCCTTCTTTAAGAATAGACACGATAGGTGCATGATCTTTTAACATTTCAAACTCACCATTAACTCCAGGAACAGTTACAGAGTCTACTTCTCCACTAAATAATGTTGCTTCTGGCGATACAATTTCTAAATACATAATTCTGTAATTTTAGATTAAGCTTCAGCTAACATTTTTTCTCCAGCCTCAACAGCTTCTTCAATAGAACCTTTAAGGTTAAATGCAGCTTCTGGTAAGTGATCTAATTCACCATCCATAATCATGTTAAAACCTTTAATCGTTTCTTTAATATCTACTAATACACCTGGTATACCAGTAAACTGCTCTGCTACATGGAAAGGTTGAGATAAGAAACGTTGTACACGTCTTGCTCTACCTACAGCCATTTTATCTTCTTCAGATAATTCTTCCATACCAAGGATCGCAATAATATCTTGTAATTCTTTATAACGTTGTAATAACTCTTTTACTCTCTGAGCACAATCGTAATGCTCATCACCTAAAATATCAGCAGTTAAAATTCTTGATGTAGAATCTAATGGGTCTACCGCTGGGTAAATACCTAACTCAGCAATCTTACGAGATAATACCGTTGTAGCATCTAAGTGAGCAAAAGTTGTTGCTGGTGCAGGATCCGTTAAATCATCCGCAGGCACATAAACCGCTTGTACAGATGTAATAGAACCTTTCTTAGTTGATGTAATACGTTCTTGCATCGCACCCATTTCAGTTGCTAATGTAGGTTGGTAACCTACCGCAGATGGCATACGACCAAGTAATGCAGATACCTCAGAACCAGCTTGTGTAAAACGGAAGATATTATCTACGAAAAATAATACATCTTTTCCTTGTCCATCACCAGCTCCATCACGGAAATATTCTGCAATAGTTAAACCAGATAACGCCACACGAGCACGAGCTCCAGGAGGCTCATTCATTTGTCCGAATACGAAAGTAGCTTTAGATTCTTTCATGATTGACTTGTCAACCTTCTTCAAATCCCATCCGCCTTCTTCCATGGAGTGCATAAAGTCATCACCATACTTGATAATTCCTGACTCTAACATCTCACGAAGTAAATCGTTTCCTTCACGTGTTCTTTCACCAACACCTGCAAATACAGAAAGACCACCGTGGCCTTTTGCAATATTGTTAATCAACTCCTGAATTAATACTGTTTTACCTACACCAGCACCACCAAATAAACCAATCTTACCACCTTTTGCATAAGGCTCAATAAGGTCGATTACTTTAATACCAGTAAATAAAACTTCAGTAGACGTTGATAAATCTTCGAATTTTGGAGCTTGTCTGTGAATAGGTAAACCTGCATCACCAGCTTTAGGTAAATCACCTAATCCATCAATAGCATCACCAATAACATTAAAAAGACGTCCGTAAACATCTTCTCCGATTGGCATTTGGATTGGAGCACCAGTTGAAAGAACTTCTGTTCCTCTACTTAAACCATCTGAAGAGTCCATAGCAATAGTACGCACGGTATCTTCACCAATGTGAGATTGTACTTCTAATACTAAAATAGAACCATCTGGTCTTTTAATTTCTAATGAATCATAAATCTTTGGAAGCTCTGAACCAGCAGCGAATTCTACATCGATAACTGGGCCTACGATTTGTGCAACTTTACCTGTAACTTTTGACATTACTCTTATGTTTTTGTTTTGCAATAATTTAATTATGAAAAACAGCTCGTTTTTCGCGCTGCAAAGATAGAGTTTTATTTAAAATAAAGAAGTCTTTTTTTATGGCTTTTTTACATAAAAAAAGAGTGCTCAATTTGAGCACTCTTTTAATAATATGTAATGTTATAAATTTTATTGAAGTGTTGGCGAATAGTTAGTAGGATAATCACCTGTATTAGCTTTAACACCTGCTGCTATAAAATTAGAGCCATAAGTCGCATCGATAGCCTCTAAGAACTTGTTAGCCATCACAGCATAGCCTCTTGATGTTAAATGAATACCATCCAAACTTACTAGACCTCCAGTAACTAAACTAGTAGTTAAGGTGAAGTCCCCATCAGAGATACCAGTGGTAGATGCTTGTTCTAATACTGCTTTAAAATCAACAATTCCTAAGCCTTTAGCGTCTGCAATTCCTGCAATAGTAGTATTGTAAGCATCTGTTGCATTTTTAATACTCAATAATTCCGAACTGTCTAAGGCATCGGCATCATCAATACCACTAACTGCGCTTAAAACGAGGTTTGCTTGTTCTGGAGTTGGTGTACCACCTGCTTGTAAAAGACCTAAAACCTGAAGTACATCTGGTGTTAAAACTACAGAACCATAGCCTTGCGTTAATGCAGTTTGATTAATGGTTAATAATAATAATTCATCTTCAGTCATTTGTCTAAAGCCTAATGGATTCGTAGCAGACACAGGAACATCGATTAAGAATCTGTTCGGGCCTTCATTGAATGTTATAGCATATTGTGCTGCAAGTGCCTGAGCTTGAGCTGGAGGAACACCTTGTAAAATTAACCCTTGCGTAAAGATACCAGTAACCGCTTGAAAAAAGCCTGTAAGGTTTGCTGCAGTTGATGCGTCAATAACCAATGCGTTGTTAGGTATAGTTGTAAAGAATGGTAAACTGGTTATGTATGGTACGTTTGCAAGAACACCTTGTGATCCATTAGCCGTTAATGCATCAACTTGAGCACTAAAAGATGCTGCGAAGACATTAGGGTCAGTAATATCATTTCCTCCGTAAGTTGCTGGATTAAAATTTCCTGTCTGATCAACTCCTGTACCTCCTGACGTTGCATAAGACAATACATCATTACCTCCAATTTCAGAAAGTGTGAAAAATGTTGGATTCTGAGACACCGCATCCTCCAATATAGAGGCACCAGGCGAAGATGCCATTCTTCCATAATATGGATTTAGTCCTGCATATCCATTTAAAGGTATATGAAAACTTTTAGCACCAGGAACACCCATGTTGTTAAAAGTTGCTCCCAAATTGTTTGCCGCATCAGTTGTTATCGGCGGAGCAGGTGCTCCTAAGTCAGCGAAAAATTCATTTAAACGTTGAGGTCCTGCTCCATTGAATATTAAACGGTATGCAGCTACAGGAATTCCTCCAACTAGTAACCCCCCTGTATTATCATTCATTAATGGCTGTGTAAAACTAGTTGAGCCAAATTGCTCTGATAATATTTTCGGGAATGAATTTTGTTGAGTAGCAGTAAATAAAGCACCGTCAGAATATCCAGCTGAGAAAGATGCACCAATCGCAACATAGTTTGTTAAATTGGCAGAACCTAAAGTTAATTCTGGCAGTGGTTCAGGGTCTGGTGAATAATCATATTCATCGTCGCTACAGGCAGTAAAACCTAATAGAACAACCGAAAGAAATATATATTTAATAGTTTTCATTTTTATTTCAATTTTATAAGTTATTAATAGTCCAAGATGCATAGTACATAGAACCAATATTTGCAGTTCCTATAGCTGTAAAGTATTCATCACCAAGTAAATTGGTTGCACCTACTTTAAAAGAGGACTTAAGCGATGGTATTTTGAAATTTACTTGAGCATCTAAAACATGGTAAGCAGGAACTTCTCCATTTCCGAACGTTGCTTGCCAAAAATAATTATCGCTCCATCTCCAAGCAACATTAAATCCAACATTTTTGATTAGTTCAGTATTCCCAAAACTAACCTTTGCTCTGTGTTCAGGTGTGTTGAAACTAGTTAAAAAATCAGGGAATGCAGCTTGATCAAAATCTTGTTTAGTGTAGGTATAACTTCCACCTAAATCAAAATCACCCAAAACTTTTACGTCTAAGCCAATAGAACCACCATAAGAATTTATATCTGCTTCAGAATTATTATATGTTTGGTAATCCTGAAAATCGCGATTTGAAATGGCATCAACTGAAATGTCATTAGTTCCCACAGTTCCATATAGAGGTGCACTTACAACTTCTCCAGAAATAAAGTCTTGGTATTTGTTGTAATAAACACTCATATCTACAGTTACCTTATTTAATTTACCTCTATATCCTACTTCAAAAGAAGTGATTTTTTCAGGTTTAACGACATCAGAGTTACCTACTTCTAATAAACTAGCATCTCTGTTATTAACGTTGTTGCCACTTGCTAAATAAGCATCTACAGAAGATCTTAAGAATGAATTTTCATAAGCAGCACGACCAGTTTGAGAAATAGTTGCTGGTTGACCTAAAGCAACGCCTCCTGGATTAACATTATAAGTTCTTTCATAACGATCTAAATTATCTGGTGCAGAACCTACTAAAATTCTTGGTCCAGCATTAAGACCAATAAATAAATCTTGAGTAGTTGGGTTTCTAAAACCAGTTTGTACTGAAGCTCTAATATTATGGTTCTCTTTTACGGTTAAACCAGCTGAGAGTCTTGGAGAAAGAAATCCATCAAAAAATTCAGATTTATCGTAACGCGCAGAACCTGTAAGTTTTAATTGCATGTCTTCGTTCAATTCGAACTTTTTCTGAAGCTGTGTATAAACACCAAATTCAGAATAATCTATAGGACCGTCAAAATCAGTATAAATAGTTCCACCAGAATTTAAACTATATTGTCTGTAAGAACCACCAACTTGAATATCTACAGCATCCCATAAATGACTAAAGTTGTAATTAGCATCACTATGATAATATTTTGAATTATCTTGAAATTTTGAACCTGTTCTTAAATCAGGGTCATTGACAGTTGTATTGAATGCGGCCTCAAATTCTGGCGTACCAGGTTCAAAACGTCCTGTCTCAGCTTGAGCTCTTGCAGCAGCATGTGCTTGAGCATCCGTTGCACCAGAAAGTGTAGCTCCAACATAGGTATTGATATACTCACCAAACCATTGTGTGTGAGGTTTCCAGGCATTAAGAATATTAGCACCTGTAAAGACCATATCATAAGAATCTCCGGCTTTATCTGAAACTACATAACCTCTGACAAAGAAATTATCATTCTTCACTTCAATTTTATGTTGTTGTTGCGAGAAACCATTAATATTATATCTATTAGTTCCTTGGTATATGGTATTACCTGTACCAAACTTTCCTACATATTGAATTTCAAAATCATTTTCCCAAGGACGGAAATATAATCCCCAATCTGCTTTAATACTTTCTGCATTATAGTTTGTTAGGTCTTCTTCATTATAACCTGTTCTACTCACAACTACATCTGGTACAATACCAGCTCCACCTGCTGATACGTTAAGATTCGCAGCAACCAAGTCACCATAAACGTTAATTCCATCATAGTCTAGACTTTCTCTAGTGGCTCCAGTACCAGGTTTACCATTATAATTATTAGCAGTCCAATCGGTTCCTTTTAACCATCCAAAATTCACTTTAGCAGCAAATTTTTCGCTGAACTTGTAAGCCATTCTAATACCAGAATCTCTGTAGGTATTGTCACCACCTGCTTCTTGAGATGTAATACCTTGTTTGTGATAACCACTAATACCTTGAAAATCAAAAGGACTTTTACTTCTCATAAATAAGATACCATTGAAGGCATTTGCTCCATAAAGGGCAGATGCGGCACCAGGTAATAGCTCTACGCTAAAAACATCCGTTTCATTCATGCCTACTAAATTCCCTATTGGGAAATTCAATGCAGGTGCAGAATTATCCATGCCATCTACCAGTTGCATAAAACGTGTATTCGCAAATGTGGCAAAACCTCTAGTGTTTACCGATTTAAAGGTTAAGCTATTTGTGTTGACATCAACACCTTTTAAGTTTTCTAGACCATCGTAAAAACCTGCGGAAGCAGTATTTTTTATTTCTTTTAATCCGAAGCGTTCTACTGTAACTGGCGATTCAAAAATACGCTCAGGCGTTCTAGAGGCAGAGATTACAACTTCATCGAGTTCATTTCCTTCAACCATTGTTACATCAACAGTTTGATTGTTTGAAGTGATTTCTATGATCTGTTCTTCAAACCCAGTGTAAGTAACACGAATCGAGAAAGGTGGCTCTTGGTCAACGGTTAAAGTATAGTTACCATCAAAATCTGAAATTGTACCAGAACTAGTACCAACTACAACAATATTTGCACCGGGCAAGGGTAGACCTGTATTGTCTGAAATTTTACCTTTTATTGTGGTTTGTGAAAAGGATGCCACGCAAAAAAGCATTGTGAAAAGCTTTAAGATTGTCTTCATTTTAGAGAATTAGTTATTTTATTAGGTGAGCAATTTAATTAAATATATGAAATTTCAATAAGAAATTCTCATAAAATTATGCGCGCATAGTAAGTTATCAAAAAATAAAGGCTCAAAAATTGAGAATTAAACAATTTTTAAGCCTTATAATATGATTTTTTAACTGGTCTAGCTACTCTACAGTAACCGATTTAGCTAAATTCCTAGGTTGATCAACATTTTTGTCTAACATTACCGCAATATGATAAGATAATAATTGTAATGGAATAGTGGTTAACAGTGGAGTAAGGCACTCTAAAGTCTCAGGTACTTCAATAACATGGTCCGCTAACTCTTTTACACTTTTATCTCCTTTTGTAACAATACCAATAATTTTACCTTTTCTTGATTTTATTTCTTGAATGTTACTAACTACTTTTTCGTAATGGCCTTTCTTGGTAGCAATTACAACAATTGGCATGTTTTCGTCAATTAATGCAATCGGCCCATGTTTCATTTCCGCTGCCGGATATCCTTCTGCATGTATATAAGAAATCTCCTTTAATTTTAAAGCACCTTCTAAAGCTACTGGGAAATTAAATCCACGACCTAAATAAAGAAAATTAGTTGCATCTTTATAAATGTCTGCTATGGTCTGTACATAGCCATCAGATTTAAGTGCTTCTTCTACTTTGCCTGGAATAGTTTCAAGTTCTATAAGATGTTGTCGGAATTCTGAACTTGATATTGTTCCTTTAGCTCTTGCTAGACGCAATGCCATTAATGTAAGTACTGTAATTTGTGTTGTAAATGCTTTTGTGGAAGCTACACCAATTTCTGGGCCAGCATGCGTATAAGCACCTGCATCAGATTCTCTTGCGATTGAAGAGCCAACTACGTTACAAACACCAAAAACAAATGCTCCTTTGGATTTTGCTAGTTTTATAGCTGCTAACGTATCAGCTGTTTCTCCAGATTGAGAGATGGCAATAACAATATCTTTTTCTGTAATAACAGGATTTCTATATCTAAACTCTGAAGCATACTCTACTTCTACAGGTATTCTTGCTAAATCTTCAAAAATATATTCTGAAACCAAACCAGCATGCCAAGATGTTCCGCAAGCTACAACTATAATACGGTCTGCAGCCAAGAATTTTTTCATGTTGTCTTCAACTCCAGCTAGTTTTACCATAGCTTCATTACTTAACAATCGCCCTCTAAATGTATCAGAAATAGCATCTGGTTGTTCATGTATTTCTTTGAGCATAAAGTGGTCGTAACCACCTTTTTCAATTTGCTCTAAGTTGAGTTGTAATTCTTGAATATATGGGTCTACTAGAGCATCATTCTTAATTTTTCGAACTTTTACTTCTTTACCTCTTCTAATGATTGCCATTTCTTCATCTTCAAGATAAATAGCATTTTTAGTATATTCTATAAAAGGTGAAGCATCACTTGCAATGAAGAATTCGTCTTCTCCAATACCTATAGCTAAAGGGCTACCTAATCTGGCAACAACGATTTCATTTGGCTTATTTTTATCAAAAACAGCAATGGCATAAGCACCAACAACTTGGTTTAATGCAATTTGTACTGCTTTTCCAAGCTTAGTGTCTTCGTTTTTCTTTACATCTTCAATAAGATTGACTAATACTTCTGTATCAGTATCTGATTTAAAAGTGTAACCACGCTTTATCAACTCTTTTTTTAAAGAGTCATAATTTTCAATTATTCCGTTATGGATAATTACTAAGTCTCCAGAGTTTGAATAGTGTGGGTGAGAATTAACGTCGTTTGGCACACCATGAGTAGCCCAACGTGTGTGTCCTATTCCAAGAGTACCATTAGTTGATGTTTCTCCTTCTATTCTTTCTTTAAGATCAGAAACTTTTCCTTTAGTTTTTGAAAGTTTAATATCGTTACCATCGTACAAGGCAATACCTGCACTGTCATAGCCACGATATTCTAATCTTTGAAGTCCTTTAATTACAATAGGATAAGCCTCTCTATGGCCAATATACCCAACAATTCCACACATAGGTTAATTTTTAATTATTTGGTTCTGTATAATATATTTCTAAATATACTTTTTTGTTCTCATCTTCAGTATTATTACCATGTAATATTGTACCTCTTGGTGATAGTATTGAACTTATTGGTGCTGTTAAATCCGTATCCTCTAAACTAAGTACATTTCTTTGCAAAAAGGATTCTTCTAAATTCACATTTAAACAAACTGCTAATCCTAATTCTACATTGGTAGAGTCCCTGACTATTAAATCATTTATATGTTCTGTAATTTTTATTTTGTATTTAATACCATTTCCATTTGGTTCATCATCAACACGTTGTAATGGTCCAAGATGATTAAATTTGGAAAACGAAGGTAAACTACTATTTGTTATATCGATATCAAAATCGATTAACGGTGCTTTATTCTCTATTTCATACAAATAAATGCGATTAGGTTCGCCATCTTGCATGTTTGTCGGAGTTTCAACTGCATCTTGATCTACATAAAAAACTAAATTAGCTTCATTAATTAAACGTTTAGATCTCACAAAGTTGCCATCCTCATCAGTTTCTACAAATGCGTTTTTAAATGTTTCAAAACTATTAAATGTGTCATTATCTTCATCAATGTCATCTCCATTAAAAAGCTTTATTCTTGATAATGAGCCCTCACCACCCTTTAAATATAGTCTGCTATCTCCTGTTTCAGAATTACCATTCTCTATTGGATTAGTAAAGTTATTATCCATAAAGTTAATTCTGTTTGGTCCAAAAGTCATTACAAATGTATTCTGTTCAGTTGCATCGGCGTCATCAGTCGTAGAAGCCGTTAAACTTGTGTAATATATAGTGACATTACATACTTCTGATGCCAAATTTGAAATCAAAAAGCTTCCCTTATCATTTATAGGTTCAGCTTTAAAATAAAGCCCTCTGAAATATTCAGAAAAATTATTTTGACTACTCAATACCGGTTCTCCTTCTTTATCAATAATTTTATTTCTCCAAAAAGTAGTATCTAGCTTAACTCTAATTCCTGGTGATAACCTTTGTAAAACTTGAGGCTCAGTGTCATCATCATCATTATCTGGTTCAGTCAGTGTATAGCCTTCTTCGCTGATTTGAATAATATTATCAATGGGTGTTATATTGCCATCTTCATCATATTCTACAAAGCCAATTTCTGTACTTTCTAAAGCACCATTAGAAATCGTTTCGGTTGTTGATGCAGACATGTTTGAATAATAGTTTTGATTGTCATTAAACTCTCCATTAGGATCAAAGTCTCTGATAAAATAATTACTTTCAAATAACCTTAGTTTTATAGGCTCTCTACCGATTACTGAATCTATATTATAAGTTATGATATTATCATCATCAATTTCTGATATTGAACTAAAATATGGTATCGTTAATACTACCGAGTCAATAGCAACTTGTTCTCCAAAAGTAGGATCATAACTTGATGCGTTAAGCTGAGTTAAAATACTAGAAGTGGTTCTACCATATGAGTCATCATAAATACCTAGCGAGTTAAGCGCAAGTCCATCGGTTTGTACAGGTCCGAGTACTTGGGTATAGGTAATGATATCATATTGTTGAGAAAGAATGTCAAAATTCATTGCATTTTCTTCATTGATGATATCAGACTCTAAAGTTGCAAACTCTTCATCGCATGCAATAAAACTTAATAGTATTAAGCTCATTGCCATAATTTGTAGGGCAATTTTTTTATTTTTCATAGGTAAAATTAACTGTTAAGAACAGCATTAGTATAAAACTCTGTGTATGGATCAGCAAATTCTTCAATAGAATGGAAATCTAAAACAGGTTTTTTTAGTTCATTTATATAAGTATCCAACTCTTTAGGTAATTCTTCAGATCCTCTAATTACGGCATCAGAATTATCGATTGCGATTTTCATTAAATTAGTATAGTCTGGTTTCTCTAAAGGCTTAGTTGCTTCAGTATTTATACCATCAAAACTAACTTTATTTAGCATGTCTTTATCTAACGTGCCTTCAAAGCTTTGATTGTATACAGAAGTCACAATTTTACTTTCAGTAAATAAAGGTTCAGTTTTATAAAATTCTTTCAAATACAATGGCAGCAAGGATGCCAACCAACCGTTGACATGAATAATGTCTGGTGCCCAATTTAATTTTTTAACAGTTTCTATAACTCCTTTAGCAAAGAAAATAGCACGCTCGTCATTATCTGAAAACAATTTCCCATCCTCATCAGTTAATGTAGCTTTTCTTTTAAAATAATCTTCATTATCTATAAAATAAACCTGAATGCGTTCTTTAGGAATAGATGCCACCTTTATAATCAATGGCATATCTAAATCGTTAATAACTAAATTAATACCAGAAAGCCTTATTACTTCATGTAATTGATGCCTTCTTTCATTAATATTACCAAAGCGAGGCATAAATATTCGAATCTGACCTCCTTGTTTGTTTACCATTCTCGGAGCTTCAAATGACATTGAAGAAATCTCAGTTTCTGGTAAATATGGTACAACTTCCGAGGACACATACAATATTCGTTTATCTTTCATAAATCTGCTGCTTTTGAAAATTAAAAGTAAAAAACATGCAAAATTACAAAATTTTGGGCAGATTGCTAGTATTATATTATGTTTGCACGCGTTAATTTTTTGTTAGAGTATTGAAAAAATTTCACAATAAAACCGAATTATCAAACCATATTGATGGTTTAAAGACCAATGGCAATACTATTGGTTTTGTGCCAACCATGGGAGCGCTACATAATGGTCATTTATCTCTGGTTAATAAAGGGTTAAGTGAAAATGATGTTGTGGTTGTTAGCATTTTTGTTAATCCTACTCAGTTTGATAATAAAGAAGATTTAGTTAAATACCCAAGAACCTTAGAAGCTGATGTTGCACTGCTGAAAACGCTAAGTAGAAAAACAATTATCGTTTATGCTCCTACTGTTAAAGATATCTATGGTGATAAAATTAAATCACAATCCTTCACCTTTGATGGTTTAGAGTACGAAATGGAAGGTGCTTTTAGGGATGGACACTTTGATGGTGTTGGCACTATAGTAAGACGCTTGCTAGAAATTGTAAAACCAGATAGTGCTTACTTTGGTGAAAAAGATTTTCAGCAATTACAAATCATTAAGAAGCTTGTAGAATTAAACCATATCCCAGTTAAAATAGTTGGTTGTAAGATACATAGAGCTGAAGATGGTTTAGCAATGAGTTCTAGAAATACTAGACTGACACCACAACATAGAACTGTTGCGCCTTTTATATATAAAACACTAAAATCTGCCAAAGTAAAGTTTGGCACAAAAAGTGCTAAATATGTTACGGAATGGGTTGAAAAGCAATTTAAAAAACAGTCGCTCTTAGAGTTAGAGTATTTTATAATTGCAGATATAGAAACCTTAAAACCAGTAAAAAGGAAATCAACAAAAAAGTCATATAGAGCATTTATAGCTGTATATGCAGGCGATATAAGACTAATAGATAATATCGCTTTAAATTAATTATCTTTGCCACATGCAAATTCAAGTTGTAAAATCTAAGATTCATCGTGTAAAAGTTACAGGCGCAGACCTTAACTACATAGGTAGTATTACCATTGACGAAGACTTAATGGAAGCTGCCAATATTATACAGGGAGAAAAAGTTCAGATTGTAAATAACGACAATGGAGAACGTTTAGAAACCTACTGTATTCCTGGTCCTAGGAATAGTGGTGAAATTACATTAAATGGAGCTGCAGCACGTAAAGTTGCTGTTGGCGATACCTTAATTCTTATTACGTATGCATTTATGGATATTGAAGAGGCTAAAGTTTTTAAGCCATCTTTGGTGTTTCCAGATGAAGCTACTAACCTTCTAAAATAGTAAGGTGAAAAGCCCAAAATCCATCCTAAAAGTTGTTTTACCTTTACTCTTAGGAGTTATTTTGGTATGGTATTCTTTATCTCAGATTTCTATTCCTACTTTAGTACAGTACTTTAAAGACGCTGATTACACTTGGATACTTTTTGGTGTTATTATAGGGATTTTAAGTCATCTTTCAAGAGCATATCGTTGGCTTTATATGGCAGAGCCATTAGGTTTTAAGCCAAAGTTTGTAAACAGTGTTATGGCTGTGTATTCGGCGTATCTCATTAATTTTACGATTCCAAGAGCTGGTGAAATTGCTAGAGCTTCAATTTTAACCAATTATGAAGATATTCCTTTCGATAAAGGATTTGGTACTATTGTAGCAGAACGTATAGCGGATACAATTATGTTACTTCTAATAATCGTTATTGCACTGTTTTTAGAGTTTCAATTCATTTATGATTTCTTTATAGATAAATTTAATCCATTGTCTTTAGCTTTAGGTGGTATAGCATTACTAGTATTAGGATTGGCTATATTTTTATTTATAAAGAAAAGCACTTCTATATTTGCATTAAAAGTAAAAAACTTCTTTGCAGGACTTGTTGAAGGTGTATTGAGCATTTTTAAAATGAAAAACAAGTGGGCTTTCATTTTTCATACTATATTTATTTGGGTGATGTATGTGTCAATGTTTTACATAACTACATTTGCATTACCAGAACTAAACAATATTTCAATTGCTGCAGTGTTAATAGGTTTTATACTTGCTAGTTTTAGTATTGCAGCTACAAACGGTGGAATAGGTTCGTTTCCAGAAGCGGTTGTAATTGCATTTTCATTATTTAGTATGGCGGAAGATCCTAGCAGAGCTTTTGGTTGGATTATGTGGTCAACGCAGACTTTGGTTATTATAGTATTAGGTGGTCTGTCTCTAATTTACTTACCAATATACAACAGAAAGAAAACAACATTATAGAAATATTTTTTAACTTGCTTTAATTTTAGTCCATCAATAACATGAAGAATTTTTACATCCTATTTATATTCTGCTTTGTAGCATTAAGTATGCAAGCACAAGCAATATATAAAACTATTGATTCTTATAAACTTGAGGGAGAACGCGAATTAAAAATTCAACTTCCTAGAAACTATGATCCAGAAGAAAAGCGTACCTATCCTGTAATTATTGTTTTTGATGGAGATTATCTATTTGAACCGGTTGCAGGTAATATAGATTATCAATCTTATTGGGAAGATATTCCAGATTGTATTGTAGTTGGTATTAAGCAAGGTAAAACAAGAGAAGATGACTTCTTTTATGATGATGAATCGTTTTTTCCTGCCCACGATGGTGCTTCGTTTTATGAATTCATGGCGGCAGAATTAATACCATACATTGAAGATAATTATAATGCTTCTGATTTTAGAATTATTGTTGGCCATGATTTAGGGGCCAATTTTATTAACTACTATTTATTCAAGGATGTACCACTTTTTAGAGCATTTGTTGCCTTAAGCCCAGATTTGGCACCAGAAATGAAAAATAGACTGCATCAGCGATTATCAATATTGAGTCGAGAAACGTTTTATTATATGGCTACTGCGGATGCCGATGTAAAAGCCTTAAGAACATCTATTGTAGAGTGCGATTCAATTATAAAAACTGTACAAAATGAAAAGTTGTATTACAAGTTCGATAATTTTGAAGATGCGAATCATTATTCTTTAGTTGGAAGAGGAATTCCGAAAGCTTTAAATGAAATTTTCGCACTTTATAAGCCCATAAATGGTAAAGAATACAACGAAGATCTTCTGACTTATGAAGGTTCACCATATGATTATCTTATAAAGAAGTATGAAGACATTGAATATTTCTATGGTTTTGAAAAACAACTAATTGAAAATGATATTAGAGCTGTTGCTGCGGCTAGTAATAAAAGAGATGATGTAGAATCTTTAGAGAAATTAGCGAAGTTAGTTAAGAAAAAATTCCCTGATTCCATGTTAAGTGCTTATTACTTAGGGATGTATTTCGAAAAAGAAGGTAATCTAAAAAAAGCCTTACAGCGTTATAAATCAGGACTACTTTTAGAACCTTCACAATTCATAGATAAAGAAATTATGCTCGAAAAAATGTACGATATCCAAGAAGAAATGGATAAATAAGTGTATTTCATCGAAAAAAATTGACAGCTTGACGATAATTCAGTATGTTTGTTTTCCCAAATTAAACCTACTTAGTTATGAGAAAAGCTATTTTAATAGTTCTTACTTGTCTTATCTGTGCGCCATCTTTTGCACAAACATTTTATAAGGAAATCTCTTCAGAGCGTCTTAACTCGGTCAGAAGAATAAAAATCAAACTTCCAAAAAATTACGATGAAAATTCGGATATAAAATATCCTGTTATTGTAGTCTTTGATGGTGATTATCTCTTTGAACCTGTTATTGGGCAAGTAGATTTTCAAACCTATTTTGATGATATGCCAAGTTCAATAGTTGTTGGTATTATGCAAGGAGATGAGCGTGTTTATGACAGTCATTACGATGCGTTAACAGGTTTACCTATGGACTCAGGACATAGATTTCATGAATTCGTTTCAGAAGAATTACTGCCTTACATAGACAAAAAATATAATACAAGTAAATTTAAAGTTGCCGTTGCTCACGACATTATGGGCAGTTTTGTTAATTCATATTTATTCAAAGAAGACCTTCAGTTTCAAGCTTATGTCTGTATTAGTCCAGATTTTGTGGGCTCATTAAGAAATTTCGTATCTAAGCGTTTAGACATTTCAAAAGAAGATATCTTTTATTATATGGCAACTTCAGAAAAGGATATTCCTGAAATAAGAGAAAAGGTACTTTCTACCAATGCATTAATTAATGAAGTTGAAAATCAGAATGTGACTTATTATTTTGATGATTTTGAAAATGAAACCCACTATACACTTGTTACTGGTGCAATTGCCAGATCATTTGATAAGATTTTTGAGATATATAATCCGTTAAGAGAAAAAGAACTTGAAGAAAAAGTTTTTAACTACGATGGAACTCTAGATAAGTATTTGGTAGATAGATACAAAAGAATTGAAAGACTATTTGGTATCACAAAAGAAATTAGTGAAAAAGAACTCGAAAAAGTAGCCAATGTAGCAGAGCAACGTGAAGACTCTAAGTCTCTAGATAAATTAGGAAAACTTGCAAATAAGCTATTCCCTGAGACACTATTAGGAACTTATTATATTGCCCATTCGGCTGAAATGAGAGGTAAAACCAAAAAAGCAAAGAAAATTTACGAGTCTGCGATGGTATTAAACGATGCCACAAACATTGATAGGGATTATATAGCTGCTAAAATTGAGGAGCTTACTTTAGCATTAGTAGTTGATGTAGAAGATGAAGAATTAGAAGAATTAAAAGAAGAGGAGGAAATCGAAAATGAAGAAAAGTAAAAAAAATATCATATCGACTGACTACTTTTTTGAATCGTTGTATCGTAGAGTAAAAGGGTTCTTATTTTCTAATTTGCCTTCAAAATTAGCAACACTAAAATTTTTGGCAATTGTAAGTTGGTTTAAAGACATCAACTAAAAATATCTTAATTTAGCTGTTCTAAAAATTAAAATGTATTCCTGATTATTCAGGAAGTGAACATGGCTAAAATTAAAACAACTTTTTTTTGTCAAAATTGTGGTAGTCAATATGCCAAATGGCAAGGACAATGTACCTCTTGTAAGGAGTGGAACACCATAGCTGAAGAGGTGATTCAAAAACCTGAAAAAAGCGATTGGAAATCACCAACTTCGACCTCAAAACGAGTTTCAAAACCTTTAAAAATAAATGAGATTGACACGTCTCAAGAAGCACGTTTAGATATGCAAGATGCAGAGTTTAATCGAGTACTTGGTGGTGGAATGGTTCAAGGATCATTAACCCTTTTAGGTGGTGAGCCAGGAATAGGGAAGAGTACATTATTACTTCAAATTGCTTTAAAATTACAATACAAAACCCTTTATGTTTCTGGTGAAGAAAGCCAAAAGCAAATAAAAATGCGAGCTGAACGCATTAACCCAAATAGTAATAATTGCTATATCCTCACTGAAACCAAAACACAAAATATCTTTAAACAAATTGAAACTCTAGAGCCAGATATTGTTGTGATAGATTCAATTCAAACACTTCACAGCGATTATATTGAATCCTCAGCGGGTAGTATTTCTCAAATTAAAGAATGTACCACTGAGCTTATCAAATTTGCAAAAGAAACTGCAACACCAGTTTTATTAATTGGTCATATTACAAAAGATGGACATATTGCTGGCCCAAAAATTTTGGAGCACATGGTAGATACCGTTCTACAGTTCGAAGGTGACCGAAACCATGTATTCAGAATTCTTAGAGCTAACAAAAATCGATTTGGTTCAACTAATGAATTGGGTATTTATGAAATGCAAGGCTCTGGTTTACGAGAGGTTTCTAACCCATCAGAAATATTAATTTCAGAAAAAGACGGCGAACTATCTGGTAATGCTGTAGCAGCTACTTTAGAAGGTATGCGACCTTTAATGATTGAGGTACAGGCTTTAGTGAGTACGGCAGTTTATGGTACGCCACAACGTTCTGCCACAGGTTTTAATGCTAAACGATTAAATATGTTATTGGCTGTTTTAGAAAAACGAGCTGGCTTCCGTTTAGGTGCAAAAGATGTGTTTTTAAATATTACAGGTGGCATCACAGTAGATGATCCTGCAATTGATTTAGCGGTTGTAGCATCTATTTTGTCTTCTAACGAAGATGTGGCTTTACCAAGTGATTATTGCTTTGCTGCTGAGGTTGGCTTATCTGGCGAAATAAGACCAGTTCAGCGTGTTGAGCAACGTATTTTAGAAGCCGAAAAATTAGGCTTCTCAACTATTTTTGTATCTAAATACAATAAAATAGCACTTAAGAAAACGGTAATAAAAATTCAATTAATTTCTAAAATTGAAGATTTGGTTGGTTCTCTGGTTTAACTAGTATTCTTTCAAATCATTCAGAACAACCTTTATAATAGTATATTATAGACATTATTAGGTAAAATAAAAAGAATTTAAGAATTTAAAGACTTAACAGAAATTCTTAATTCATGGACAACCCTAACTTTGATTTTTTAAAATCAAAATTCCATGTTTCTAAAGAGACGTTTTTAATTTTAAAGAATCTGGCTTCAATACGAAAGTTGAAAATTGGAGAAGATATCGTTAAACAAGGCGGAAAAAGTAATAAAATGGGCTTTTTAACCTCAGGATTAATGCGTGCCTACTGTACTTTAGAATCAGGAAAAGAAATTACAAAGAATATTTTTACACCTATTGGTTTTGTAGGTGCATTTTCTTCAATTTTAAAAAATGAATCATCATTATTATGTTATGAAGCTTTAATCGATTCTGTGATATATGAAGTTGATTTTAAAGAGTTTATAAAAATATCTAAGACCAATATTGATATAAGTAATTTGTATAATAGAATACTCGAGTATGTTTTTATAGTATATGAAACAAAACAATTAGAAAGTATGACTTTAAATGCAACCGAAAGGTATTTAGTCTTAAAGAAGCAAATACCTAATATTGATAATCTAATACCTCAATATCAGATAGCATCATATTTAAACGTTTCGCCAGTGCAATTAAGCAGAATAAGAAAAGAATTATAGCTGTATTAACATATGTTAATTGATACTCTATTAATTCAAGTTAAGTTTGTTCTAATATTTATTTATCACAAATAAAAATTAATTAATAGCCCTAACAAGAAAAGCAAACGCTATACGTTTGCTTTTTTTTATGATATAATCCGTCCTTTAAACATAAATTCTTAATTTCGCGGTTCGATAAGAATTTTGATAACATGAGCCAAAAGTTCCCTGAATATAAAGGACTTAACTTGCCAAAAGTTGCAAACGAAGTGAGTAACTATTGGGAAGCCAGTAATATCTTCGAAAAAAGTGTAACTACTAGAGAAGGCAAACCACCATATGTGTTTTTTGAAGGACCTCCTTCTGCAAATGGTTTACCTGGTGTTCACCATGTTTTAGCACGTGCGATTAAAGATATTTTTCCGCGTTACAAAACCATGAAAGGTTTTCAGGTTAAACGTAAAGCGGGTTGGGATACGCACGGTTTACCAATTGAGCTTGGTGTTGAGAAAGAACTTGGAATTACTAAGGAAGATATTGGTACTAAGATTTCTGTAGAAGAATATAACGAAGCTTGTAAAAAAGCAGTAATGCGTTACACGGATATCTGGAATGACCTTACTCAAAAAATGGGTTATTGGGTAGATATGGACAATCCATACATCACTTACAAATCCAAATACATGGAAAGCGTTTGGTGGTTGCTTAAGCAGATTTACGATAAAAATTTAATATATAAGGGCTATACGATTCAGCCCTATTCACCAAAAGCAGGAACAGGATTAAGTTCTCATGAATTAAATCAACCAGGAACTTATCAAGATGTAACTGATACGACAGTTGTTGCCCAGTTTAAAGCAAATGAAAATTCTTTACCAGACTTTTTACAAAATGAAGGCGATATATATTTCTTAGCATGGACAACAACACCTTGGACACTTCCAAGTAATACAGCATTGACTGTTGGGCCAAAGATTGATTATGTTTTAGTTGAAACTTACAATCAATACACTTTTAGACCTATGAATGTGGTTTTGGCTAAAAACTTGGTCGGAAAACAATTTGATGGAAAGTATAAACAAGTTGAGGCCAAACCAGAATTAATAGACTATAAAGAAGGAGACAAAAAAATTCCTTATTACGTGGTTAAAGAATTTAAAGGTACAGATTTAGTTGGTATTACTTACGAGCAATTATTACCATATGCTTTACCAAATGACAACCCTGAAAACGCTTTTAGAGTTATTTCTGGGGATTTTGTAACTACAGAAGATGGTACAGGCATCGTACATACAGCACCAACATTTGGAGCTGATGATGCTTTAGTTGCAAAACAAGCCAAACCAGAAATTCCACCATTATTAGTAAAAGATGATAATGGTAATTTGGTACCATTAGTAGATTTACAAGGCCGATTTAGGCCAGAGTTAGGTGAGTTAGCAGGTAAATATGTTAAGAACGAATATTATAATGACGGCGAAGCTCCAGAGCGTTCCGTAGATGTTGAGCTCGCTATTAAATTAAAAACAGAAAATAAAGCCTTTAAGGTTGAAAAATATAAGCACAGCTATCCAAATTGTTGGAGAACTGATAAGCCAATTCTATATTACCCATTAGATTCTTGGTTTATTAAAGTCACTGATGTTAAAGGTAGAATGCATGAGTTGAATACTAGTATTAATTGGAAACCAAAATCAACAGGTGAAGGCCGTTTTGGTAATTGGTTAGCAAATGCAAATGATTGGAATTTATCACGTTCGCGTTTTTGGGGAATTCCATTACCAATCTGGAGAACAGAGGATGGCAAAGAACAATTATGTATCGGTTCTGTTGCTGAACTGAAATCTGAAATAGCAAAGTCTGTTGAAGCAGGTGTAATGCCTGAAGATATTTTTGCAGATTTTGAAGTGGGTAATATGTCAGAAGAAAACTATGAAACTATTGATCTACATAAAAATGTTGTAGATAAAATAGTTTTGGTTTCTGAATTAGGTCAACCGATGAAACGAGAAAGTGATTTAATTGATGTATGGTTTGATTCTGGTTCTATGCCTTATGCACAATGGCACTATCCATTTGAAAACAAAAATCTCATTGATAAAAATGAAGCTTTTCCAGCAGATTTCATAGCAGAAGGGGTAGACCAAACACGAGGATGGTTTTATACACTTCATGCAATTGGAACAATGGTTTTTGATTCTGTGGCATATAAAAATGTAGTCTCTAATGGACTCGTTTTAGATAAGAATGGACAAAAGATGTCTAAGCGCTTAGGTAATGCTGTAGATCCTTTTGAAACCTTGTCTAAATATGGTGCAGATGCTACACGTTGGTACATGATTAGTAACGCTAATCCATGGGATAATTTAAAATTTGATAGTGATGGTATTGCTGAGGTAAGTCGTAAATTCTTCGGAACACTATATAATACTTATTCATTCTTTACACTATATACCAATATTGATGGCTTCAACTATAGTGAGGCTGATATTGCAATAGAAGAACGACCAGAAATTGATCGTTGGATTTTGTCTGAATTGAATACTTTGATTCAAAAAGTGGATGATTATTATGCAGAATACGAGCCAACAAAAGCAGCTAGAGCAATTTCAGATTTTACACAAGATTATTTAAGTAACTGGTACGTACGTTTGAGTAGAAGACGTTTTTGGAAAGGGGATTACCAAACTGATAAAATTTCAGCCTACCAAACACTCTATACTTGTATGGAAACAATCGCTAAGTTGGGTGCTCCAATTGCACCATTCTTTATGGATCGTTTGTACTTAGACTTAAACTCAGTTTCTGAAAAAGAAAATTTTGAAAGTGTACATTTAGCAGAATTCCCTAAAGTGAATTCAGTTTACATTGATAAGGTTTTAGAACGAAAAATGGAGAATGCACAAACAATATCTTCATTGGTTTTATCGTTGAGAGCTAAAGAGAAGATTAAAGTACGTCAGCCACTTCAGAAGATTATGATTCCAGTTGATAGTCAGCAACAAAAGGAAGAAATAGAAGCAGTTTCAGATTTAATAAAACACGAAGTGAATATTAAGGATATTGAACTTTTGGAAGATGCTTCGGATATATTAGTAAAACAAATCAAACCAAACTTTAAAGTTTTAGGACCGAAGTTTGGCAAGGATATGAAGTTGATTTCCAGTGTCGTAAGTGCTTTTAGTGCTGATGATATTAAAAAAATCGAGCAAAATGGTAATATTGACGTTGAAATTAACGGAAAAAATATTATTTTAGGACTTGATGATGTGGAGATTACATCACAAGATATAGAAGGATGGCTTGTTGCTAATGAAGGTTCATTAACGGTAGCTTTAGATGTTACCATTAGTGAAGAATTACGTAAAGAAGGGATTGCTCGTGAGCTTGTTAATCGGATTCAAAATTTACGTAAAGACTCAGGATTTGAAGTTACCGATAGAATAGATGTACAACTTCAAAATGATGTACAAGTTAAAGAAGCTGTCGCTTCGAATGAAGAATATATTAAATCAGAAACATTAACTGAAGATTTACAAATTATGGACAACGTAAACAATGGTATAGAAATTGCTTTTGATGAAGTCAATACCAAACTGTTTATTCAAAAACATTAATAAAAAATGGCAACAAATACAACAAATAGATATTCTGATAAAGATTTAGAAGAATTTAGAACTTTAGTTCAAGAAAAAATTAACAAAGCAGAGCACGATTTGGAGCTTATAAAAAGTGCTTACATGAATGACCATAATAATGGTACTGATGATACATCACCTACTTTTAAAGCTTTTGAAGAAGGCAGCGAAACTATGAGTAAAGAAGCTAACTCGGCTTTAGCGATTCGTCAAGAAAAATTCATAAGAGATTTAAAAAATGCTCTTATTCGTATTGAGAATAAAACATATGGAGTTTGCCGTGTAACAGGCAAACTTATCAATAAAGAACGTTTAAAGTTAGTACCTCATGCCACTTTAAGTATTGAAGCTAAAAACATGCAGTAGCATCGCTTTGAAAAAAGGGATCTAAACAAAGAAAAATTTTATTTTGAATAGAAATAAAACCTTAAAGCCTTGTAATTATTTTGCAAGGCTTCTTTTTTATGGATCTGTTAGATTTTTAAGACCTAGCACGTCTAAACTTATTCCTATATTTCTTTTAGGCATACTGTTTTCTCAAGCTCAAAACAAACTTCAAAAAATAGTATCTGCAGACCAAATTGAAACCATTTCAATAAACGGAAATCAAATTTTTAATATTTCAGTTTCAACCGTCAAAACGGATGAGATAAAAGTTACTTCAATATTAGATGGCGAATATCAAAACGATTTTCAGATTCTATTAAAGAAAAATAACAATACGATACAGCTGAGTTTAGAGCATATGTCATTTACGGATATACCAGATGACAAGCGAAATGCACATAAAGTAATTGCTGCAATGCTATACCTTGAAATTCCAGAAAAGCTCTCTTTACATATTATTAGTGATATAGGATTTGTGAATATAAACGGTAGTTTTAAATCAATAGTTGTTGAACTATCTCAAGGGGAATGTAGGGTTAAAGGTGAAGCTGAAATAGCAACCATAAATACTTTAGAAGGAGATATAGACATTGTTACTAAAAATGCAAGGATAGAAGCGAATTCTAATAATGGTACTGTAAGCATAGATAAATTCACTGGTTCTAAATCTTTATGGAACTTGAAGACTATTAATGGCGATATAACAGTTACTAAACAAGAATAATCTTTTACTTTTGACCAAACTCAAAAATGTCCTTAAAGAAAGCTACACTTATTATCGTTCTTATTTTATTGATAGATCAAATCAGTAAAATCTATGTAAAAACCCACTTTGCTTTGCACGATGATGTTACGGTTTTTTCTTGGTTTAAGATTTCGTTCATAGAAAATGATGGTATGGCTTGGGGAACCAAACTGAGTGATTTTTTTACCTTTATTTCAGATGAGTCTGCAAAACTTATTTTAACCTTATTTAGAATTGTTGCAGTTACAGGCATAGCCTTTTGGTTAATAGATGTTACTAAAAAGAAGAAATCTAAAACCTTAATTTTTGCTATTGCTATTATTTTTGCTGGCGCTTTGGGTAATATTATTGACTCGGTTTTTTACGGTGTTTTGTTTAGTGATAGCCAAATGCAAGTCGCTACTTTTTTACCCGAAGAAGGTGGTTATGCCAGGATATTTTATGGTAATGTTGTAGATATGTTACACTTTCCTATTTGGAATGGTACGCTACCAGAATGGCTACCGTTTTTTGGCGGAAAATCCTTTTCGTTTTTTGACCCAGTTTTTAATGTAGCAGATATTGCTATAAGTACAGGAATAGGGATTTTGATTGTTTTTAATAAGAAGGCATTTAATGACTAAGCTGATTTATTAAAAACAGCTTCAAGTTCATCAATATTCACAGGTTTTATAAGATAATTTTTTACACTAGATAATGACTTTGCTTTGTTAATGTCTCTAACATCAATAGAAGAGCTTACTAAGTATAGTGTAATAGGGCTATTGAATTTATTCCTAATTTTTGTAAAGCGCTCAATGAATCCCCATCCATCTAATACAGGCATATTAATATCTAAAAGAATAACTTCAGGAATATGTTTTTCCTCTAAATTCTGAAGTAAGGCTTCAAAATATTCAATACCTTCCTTACCATCTTTAAATATTAGAAGATGATCACATAATTTCTTAGTTTCAATGATTTTTTTAACCAAATTCACATAGATGTTATCATCATCTATAATACAAGCTAATTCTATTTTTTTATCCATTGCTTTTAGAATTTAATAGTAAAAATTGTTCCTTTATTAAGTTCACTTTCAACAGTTATTTCACCATTTAAAGATTCGATTTGGTTTTTTGTAATAAATAAACCAATACCTCTAGCATCAGTATTATAGTGAAATGTTTTGTACATTCCAAAAAGTTTATCGCCGAATTTCTTTAAATCTATACCAGATCCATTGTCTTTAATTTCTAAAACGACTCTGTCATTATCTTTAAAGTCTAAATACGTCCTAATTTTAATAACGGGGTCTCTATCCTTGTGCTTGTATTTTATAGCATTTGTAATTAGATTCAATAAAATACTATCCATATATGCTGGTATATAATTGATATCTTCAATGCTGGTAAAATCTGACACAATAGTTGTATTTGTGGTTTTTATTATTTGATTTATTGATGTAGCAACTTGTTTTAAAGTAATTGCGAAACTCACTGCTTCTTTAGCTTGTTGCGCATTGGTTTGAATAGTTACAACCTCATTTAAATGCTCTATAGTTGTATTTAAACTATGGGACACATCTTTTATGTTTTCAATAAGCTCTAATTTCTCTTCTTTGTCAACCTCGTTTATTAAATTTACAATCAATGAAAGATTGCTAGAATGGGACCTAAGGTTATGGGATACTATATGTGCAAAATTGAATAATCTTGAGTTTTGAGAGGCTATAATTTCTGATGTTTTTTCTAAATTGATTTCTTTTTGTTTAACATCATCAATATCTTGAAAAACGCCTCTTAACCCAATAATTTGTTCAGCATCATTAAATACAGGCTTTCCCATTGCTCTAGCCCAAAACTTTCTGTTATTTGCAGTAACCATTAGTATTTCAATATCAAATGGTTTTCCTGACATACCACATTCAAAAAAAGCGTTTGAAGCCAATGTTTGATGTTCTTCAGCATATAGTTTATAACCCATTTTGAGAGATGGAATATAATCATCGGGATATTCTAATATTTTTCTTGTAATGTTATCCCAATAGCTTTTCTTTTTTTCGAAATCTACATACCAACTACCAGTAGAGGTCATAGTTGCTGTTTCTTGGTAATAAAAGTTATCAACTCTAACTTTTTTGTGCGTTTTTAATTTTGTCTTAAAGAAGAAGATAGTCTTAGAGTTGATATTAGTATCAACAGCAATTTCGTCGTTCGTTTTACATATATATTCTAAATATTTACCTTCTTTATTCTTGAGTAATATATTTTGTTTAAAATCTACATCGTGTCTAACAAGGTTGTAAAAATTATCTTTAAAAGGAGCTCGATAATCTTCATGAATGATATGATCTAAAAAAAAGTCAATTGTAGTAACAACTTTCTTTTTTGAATAACCAAGTTCCTTTATAAATGCTTTAGACCAATGGCTGGTATTATTAATTAATTCCCAATAGCAAATTTCATTATTCGAAATAATGTTCTTTTTCAGAGCAGGTTCTGTCATATAAGATAAAATGTGAGAATTAGATTTAGGGATCTATTCTAAGATTTTGAATATGCAATATAATAAAAAATTACATTTAATCTATTTTTATTGCCTTTAATCGATGATTTTAAGAAATTAGAATTTGTATATTTTATCTGAACTTATGCAATAGTCTAGCTTTACGTCGTTTGTACTAAAGTCAGAAAATTCGTTTTCAGCATTAAAAAAAGAAAAACCAATCTTTAAAGCTTCAGGTTTGCATTCAGATAAAAAACGATCATAAAATCCTTTTCCATAACCAATTCTATGACCAACTTTGTCATAAGCTAAAAGAGGAACAAAAATTACATCTATTTTAGAAGATTGAATTTCTATGCCATCAACAGGTTCAGGAATATTGTATTCGTTTTTCTTTAGTTTCGTATTGTCTGTTAATAAATAATGTGTCATGGAGTAATCTTCGAAATTACTTTTAGAAATGACGATGTTCTTATCCTTACCAGCTAAAATATTGAGCATATAATCCGTGTTAATTTCTTTTTGCTCTTCAATGGTTAAAAAGGTATGATAAAAGGAAAAATCCCAAATGCTAAGCTTTAATAGTTGATTAGCAATAGCTAAACTGTAGTCTTCAATTTGAGATGCTGTAAGTGACTGCCTAAGCGCTTTATATTTAATTCTTAATTCTTTTTTTGTCACGATTTTAGCTTGGTGGTAATATGAAAAATTGCATCTCCTTGGTAGATAATAGGCGATTCATTAATATTGAAAATATAGCCATCATTTGGTGCTTTAACAAAATGGTTAAAACTTCCATATGGATCAGTAATGTTTCCAATAACATCACCTTTTTTCACTTCGGCATTAATGGCAATTGTAGATTTGAACATCCCAGAATAGTTGGCTCTTATCCATCTGCTATTTGTAATGTAAACGCAAGATTTTTTTGGTTCAGAGACCTTAAATTTTCTGTTTAGCATATCTAAGTAGTGCAACACTCTTTTGGCACCATTAACACCTGTATTAGTAACTGTATTATCAATATGAAATGATTTACCACCTTCAAATAAAAGAATAGGAACACCTAATTTGTAACAGGTATTTCTGAAGGACTTGTTAATATTTTTAGAGTAAAAGACAAAAGGTGCACCGAAAACCTTAGCTAAGTCATCTAAAATTTTCTCACCCTTAATAATACGTACTTGTGCAGAATTGAAACGATCTGCTCCACCTGTATGAAAATCCAAAACCAAATCAGCATGTGGTAAAATTTCAGTTACTAGTTTAAAGGCTACCCTACTGGCTAAAGAGCCACCTTTAATTCCGGGAAACACACGATTAAGATCACGACCATCTGGGAATTCTCTATCCATATGAATAAATCCAAAAACATTAATTACAGGAATACAAATGATAGTACCTTTCTTAGGCTTGTTAATTCCCTTCGCAATTATTTGGCGTACTATTTCTACACCATTAACTTCATCACCATGTATACCAGCGGTTATTAAAACTGTTGGGCCGGGTTTTTTAGAGCGTTCTATAATGACTGGAACATCAATAGTGTTCTGAGTATGTAACTTAGCGACATTAAAGCTTACTTTCGCACTCTCTCCAAGCTCAATTTTTTCACCTAGTATATGTAATACTTCTTTTTTACTCATATTCATTTTCCGTGAAAACGGAAATCTGTTTAGTCTTAAATTCTAACTATTTTCTATTTCGCTCAATAAATGTAATAATTGCTCTTGCTATATTTTTTTGAGTGGCACCTTCTATACCTTCCAAACCAGGAGTAGAATTGACTTCCATAATTAGAGGTCCTCTAGATGATTGTAGCATATCTACACCACAAACAGGTAGCTTTAATGCACGTGATGCTTTTATCGCTAGTTTTAGTTCATCTTCTGATAGTCTAACCAAATTAGCAGTTCCTCCTCTGTGTAAGTTAGAACGAAACTCACCGTCCTTACCCTGTCGTTTCATGGCTCCTACGACTTGCCCATCCACAATAAGCGCTCTTAAATCTGATCCTTTTGCCTCTGAAATATATTCTTGCACTAATGCTCTTGCTTGTAAACCATTAAAGGCTTCGAGTACAGATTCTGCTGCATTTTTTGATTCGGCTAAAACTACGCCTAAACCTTGAGTGCCTTCTAATAATTTAATAATTACTGGTGGCCCACCAACATGCTCTAAAACCTCTTCCACATCTCGAGAGTAATTCGTAAATACGGTTTTAGGCATTCCAATTCCGGCTTTAGATAAGCGCTGAAAACTTCTCAATTTATCTCTACTTCTAATAATAGCGTCTGAGGTCACCGTTGTAAAAACATTCATCATTTCAAACTGACGTACAACAGCACAGCCAAAAAAGGTGACTGAAGCTCCAATTCTGGGAATTATAGCATCAACATAATCTAAATAACGATCTTTATAATAAACAGTAGGCTTTTCCTTTTCTATGATAATATCACATCTTAGAGGATCAATAACTTCTACATCATGACCTCTATTTTCACCTTCAATAATAAGACGTTTAGTAGAGTATAAGTTTTCATTTCTTGAAAGAATGACAATATTCATAGTATCCTTTGAGCTTAAAAGAATTTTTTGGTTGATGCAATATACTAAAAAAGGAATTCTGATTTTTACAATACTATCAATTAAACTACCTTTGAATAGATGTCAGAAACCACCTTAGATATACAAATAAAAACACTACCGCATCAACCTGGTGTTTATCAATATTTTGATGCTGATGAAAAGCTAATTTATGTAGGTAAAGCGAAGGATATTAAAAAGCGGGTTAGCAGTTATTTTACCAAGCATTATGACTACGGAAAAACCAGAGTTTTAGTAAAAAATATAGCTTCTGTAAAGCATATTGTGGTTGAGACTGAGAACGATGCGTTATTACTAGAAAATAATCTCATAAAAAAATATCAACCTAAGTATAATGTAATGCTTAAGGATGATAAATCATATCCTTGGATTTGTGTAAAAAAAGAGCGTTTTCCCAGAGTATTTTCTACGCGTAGAGTATTTAAAGATGGCTCAGAATATTTTGGACCTTATACAAGCATGAAAACAGTAAAAACACTTCTGGGTTTAATAAAAGGTTTATACCAATTACGTACTTGTAATTACGATTTGTCCGAAGCAAAAATTAATGCAGGTAAGTATAAAGTTTGTTTAGAATATCATTTAGGGAATTGTAAAGGAGCTTGCGAAGGCTATGAAACTGAAGAAGAATATCATTCTAATATTACTGCAATTAGGGAAATTTTAAAAGGGAATTTTAAAGACTCCTTGCAACAGTTCAGACTACAGATGAAGCAGCATGCAGAAAACATGCAGTTTGAAGATGCCCAAAAAATAAAAGAAAAATTAGAAATTTTAGAGAATTATCAAGCCAAATCAACCATTGTAAATCCTAAGATTAGCAATGTTGATGTGTTTTCTATTGTAAGCGATGAAACCTATGCGTATGTGAACTTCCTACAATTAAGTTATGGTTCTATTATTAGATCTCATACACTAGAATTAAAAAAGAAACTACAAGAATCTGATGTTGAATTATTAGAACTAGCTATTACTGAGATAAGACAACGATTTAATTCAAACTCTAAAGAAATCTATGTCCCTTTTAAAGTTAATTTAGGAGATAAAGTAAAGATAACAATACCTAAGCTTGGTGATAAAAAAAGCATATTAGATTTATCAATTCGTAATGCGAAATATTTTAGAATGGATAAATTTAAACAAGTAAAATTAGTAGATCCAGATCGTCATGCCAATCGTATTATGGCACAGATGAAAGCTGATTTGCGTTTGTCTGAAGAACCAAGACATATAGAGTGTTTCGATAATTCTAATATTCAAGGTACAAACCCTGTTGCAGCTTGCGTAGTATTTAAAAACGGAAAGCCTAGTAAGAAAGATTATCGTCATTTTAATATAAAAACTGTTGAAGGCCCAGATGATTTTGCATCCATGGAAGAAGTAGTTTACAGACGCTACAAACGTTTAGTTGAAGAAGGACAATCCTTGCCTCAACTCATTATCATTGATGGTGGAAAAGGACAATTATCTTCAGCATTAAAAAGTTTAGATATTTTAGGATTAAGAGGAAAAATTGCAATCATCGGAATTGCGAAACGTTTAGAAGAATTATTTTATCCAGATGATCCAATTCCATTATATTTAGATAAAAAAAGCGAAACCCTTAAAATTATTCAGCAATTACGAAACGAAGCACATCGTTTTGGTATTGAGCATCATAGAAATAGAAGAAGTAAAGGTGCATTAACTACAGAACTCGAAAATATTTCTGGAGTAGGTGAACAAACCATTATCGATTTAATGAAAAGTTTTAAAACCGTAAAGCGAATTGCAAATGCAAAACTAGATGAGCTTGAAGCTGTTGTAGGAGTATCTAGAGCAAATAAAATATATAACTACTATCATAAAGAATAAAGTGAAATTGTCCCAAACATATGACCTCAGATTTAGAAGTAAACTTATAATCTATACTCTAATTCTTTTTTTTATAAGCTTCAATCTTTTGAAAGCTCAAGAAATAGCAGAAGCTAAGGAACCAAAAGTAGGGTTAGTTTTGAGTGGTGGTGGTGCCAAAGGTTTTGCACATATTGGTGTTCTAAAGGTCATTGATAGTCTTGGTATTAAGATAGATTATGTAGCTGGCACTAGTATGGGCGCCATAATTGGTTCATTGTATGCTACAGGATATTCTGGTAAACAATTAGAAGCGATGTTTAAAACTCAAGATTTTGATGAGTTAATAAACGATAACTTTCCGAGGTCAGCAAAGCCGTTTTACGAACGCGAAAATGCCGAGAAATATGCGGTAAGTTTACCCTTTGACAATTTCAATATTAGTTTACCCTCCGCTTTATCAAGAGGACAAAATGTATATAACTTACTATATCAGTTAATGCTTCCTGTTAATAATATTAGGGATTTTGAAAATCTTCCTATCCCTTTCTTCTGTATTGCCACAGATATAGAAACAGGTGAATCTTTAATTATGGACAAAGGGAAATTAGCCAAGGCTGTAACTGCAAGTGGCGCACTGCCATCGTTGTTTCAACCAGTAGTTATTGATGGTAAAATTTTAATAGATGGTGGAGTAACCAATAACTTTCCAGTAGAAGAGTTACGAGCTAAAGGCATGGATATTATAATAGGAGTTGATGTGCAAGATGCTCTAAAGGATCGTGAATCATTAAAATCTGCTCCAGATATTTTATTACAAATTAATAATTTCCGTACCATTAACGCAATGAAAAGTAAAGCTGCACTTACGGATATTTATATAAAACCCGACATAACCAACTTTTCTGTTATTTCTTTTAATGAAGGTGATAATATCATTGCAAATGGTGAAGCAGCCGCAAGAGTTAATATAATGTCATTGCAAAATGTAAGACGTCAACAAACATCTATTTTAAAAAAGCAGAACATTAAGCTTTTAGATAGCATAAAAATCAATGCTATAAGTATTACAGGCAACGAAAAATACACTAGATCTTACCTTTTAGGTAAGTTGAAGTTTAAAAACGAAGAAAAAATTAGCTACAGTGACTTCAGGAAAAGAATTAATAACCTCATAGCTACAAATAATTTTGATACATTTAGATATGAATTAGAGCCAAGCACAAAGGATTACGGATATAATTTAGCGGGTGAAATAAGGGAGTCTGAAACGACTACCTTTCTTAAACTCGGTGTACATTATGATGGCTTATACAAAAGTGCTGCACTTGCTAATCTTACTAAAAAGCGTTTGTTGTTTAATAATGATATTGCCTCATTAGATTTAGTTCTAGGTGATAATTCAAGATATAATTTTAATTATTTTATTGATAAAGGGTTTTACATTAGTATTGGTTTAAAATCGCGCTACAACAGTTTTAATAAGAATATAAATCCTTTAATAGCTTTAGAGGAAGAATCACCTTTGCTTGTAGGATTGAATAAAATAGATGTTCAACTTTCGGATTTTACTAACCAAGTGTATTTACAAACTATTTTTAGAAAGGATTTTGCTTTACGTATTGGTGCAGAGCATAAAAGACTTAAAATAACATCCGAAACCATTGTCGAAGGTAATCAGGATGACGAAATTATTTTTGAAAAAACTGATTATTTTGGTGTATTTGGGAATTTGATTTTTGATGATTACGACAATGTCCATTTTCCTAAAAACGGATTTTACTTTAATGGAGATTTTCATCTATACTTAGATGCGTCTAACTTTAATAGTGATTTTAAAGAATTTTCTATTGCTAAAGCCGATATTGGCTATGCCTTTAGTTTCAGTGATAACTTAGCTTTTAAAACCGAAACCAGTGGAGGCTTTAAAATAGGAGATGATTCTACAACTACTTTGGGATTTGGTCTAGGAGGTTATGGAAATAACTTCATTAATAATTTTCAGTCATTTTACGGTTATGATTATTTAGCTCTTTTTGGTGACAGCTTTGTAAAAGCAACATTTACTTTGGACTATGAGATTTTTAAAAAGCATCATATTATAATAGCAGCAAATTACGCTAATATAGAAGATGGTATTTTTGAATCGGGAGAATGGCTTAGCTCACCAGATTATAGCGGTTATGCTATTGGTTACTCTTTAGAAACTTTTTTGGGTCCTTTGGAAGGAAAATATACCTACTCACCGGAGACAGGAAATGGCTATTGGTTTTTTAATCTTGGGTTTTGGTTTTAAAAATTTAATAATTCCAACAGATAGATTAATTTAGTCTTTTAAAAATCCGTAAAGATTAAAATAATGAAATACCAACTCAAGCATTCCGTTTTACTGGTTACAGTATTCATTTTAGCTATAATTAGTTGTTCTACAAAAAAGCACACACTCTCAATTGTACCTGACGATATAGTAGATAAAAAAATAGATTCATTACTAGCTATTATGACAATAGAAGAGAAAGTAGGTCAAATGAATTTATATAATGGATTTTGGGATGTTACAGGGCCAGTACCAAAAGGGAGCTCTTCAAATTTAAAATATGAACATTTAAAAAAAGGATATGTTGGCGCAATGCTTAATATAAGAGGTGTTGAACATGTAAGAGAGTTGCAACGTATAGCGGTAGAAGAATCTAGGTTAGGTATTCCATTACTTTTTGGTTTTGATGTTATTCATGGATTAAAAACATTGAGTCCAATCCCTTTGGCAGAATCTGCCAGTTGGGATTTACAGGCTATAGAAAACTCTGCAAGGGTTGCTGCTATTGAAGCTTCAGCAGCAGGAATTAATTGGACTTTTGCACCGATGGTTGATATTTCTCGTGATCCAAGATGGGGAAGAGTTATGGAAGGTGCTGGTGAAGATACCTATCTGGGTAGTAAAATCGCTAAAGCAAGAGTTAAAGGTTTTCAGGGTAATGATCTTAGTAAAAATAATACCATTGCAGCATGTGCAAAACATTTTGCTGCCTATGGCTTTTCTGAATCAGGGAAAGAATATAATACGGTAAGCATTGATAATGTAACACTCTTAAATACAGTTTTACCACCTTTTAAAGCGGCTGTAGATAGTGATGTAAAAACAGTTATGAATTCTTTCAATACATTAAATGGTATACCTGTAACTGCTAGTAAATATTTACAGAGAACAATTCTAAAAGATGGGTGGAACTTTGAAGGGTTTGTGGTATCAGACTGGGCTTCAATAAATGAACTCATTTTTTGGGGACATGCAAAAGATAAAAAAGAAGCTGCAAAATTGGCATCAGTAGCAGGATCAGATATGGACATGGAAGGTTATGTTTATATAAGAGAATTGGCGAATCTTGTAAATGAAGGTATTGTAGAGGAGTCATTAATTAACGATGCAGCTAGACGTATTTTAAAAGTAAAATTCGAACTTGGATTATTTGAAGACCCTTACAGATATTGTAATGAGGAGAATCAAAAAGAAATGATAGGCAGTGAATCAAATAACGAAGCTGTATTAGATATGGCAAAGAAGTCGATTGTTTTACTTAAAAACGAAAAAAACCTATTACCACTCAACAAAGCAGGTCAAAAAATAGCACTTATTGGTGAGTTAGCCTCAGATAAAAATAGTCCTTTAGGAAGTTGGAGGCTTGCTTCTGATGATAATACTGCTGTATCTGTATTAGAAGGAATGAAAGTATATAAGGACAATTCCATAACTTATACAAAAGGGGTGGATGTATTTCTTGGTAAAACGTCGTTTATAAGTGAATTAAAAATTAATAACACTGATAACTCTGGTATAAAAGAAGCTGTAGATTTAGCTAAAACGTCTGATGTTGTTGTAATGGTGCTAGGAGAGCATGGTTTTCAGAGTGGAGAAGCAAGAAGTAGAACATCTATTGATTTGCCAGGATTGCAGCAAAAACTGCTTGAGGCCGTTTATGAAGTTAATAAAAATATAGTGCTAGTACTTCAAAATGGTAGGCCATTGACAATAGAATGGGCTTCAGAGAATATTCCTGCTATTGTAGAAGGTTGGCAATTAGGAACGCAATCAGGACACGCCATTGCTCAAGTTTTATATGGTGATTATAATCCAAGTGGTAAGCTACCTATGACATTTCCTAGAAATGTAGGTCAAATCCCAATATACTATAATCACAAAAGTACCGGTAGACCTAATAATTCACAGAATAATGTGTTTTGGTCGCATTATAGTGATAAAGAAAATACTCCACTTTATCAGTTTGGTCATGGTTTGAGTTATACCGATTTTAAGTATAAAAACTTGAGTATTGAACAAAATGGAACATCATCAAATAAAAAGGTTAAAGTTTCAGTAGATATTACTAATACCGGAAAATATGATGGTAAAGAAGTTGTTCAACTATATATTAGAGATTTGGTAGCAAGTATTACAAGACCAGTTAAAGAACTCAAAGGATTTGAATTGATTGAACTTCAGAAAGGCGAAACCAAAACCATCACTTTTGAGTTAACAGATAATGAATTAGGCTTTTTTAATAATAAAGGAGATTTTATCGTTGAGAAAGGTGATTTTCAAGTTTTTGTTGGTGGTAGTTCAATTACCAGCTTACAAGATCAGTTTACTTTATAAATTGGGATCATGAATTTTGACTATTAATTTGATTGCTCTTAATCAAATAATTTATTAGTTTTATACTCATGAAACCGTTCTGGGCAAACATAAAACTTTACCTTCATTTCCTCATCAAGAGGAATCCAGAATAGACACGCATTTTTTGTACCTTTAATGAGAATTATTTACACGCTTTTGCGTGTAAAACAATCAACCTTTAAAACAATAAAAAATGCCATTTTATCATAAATTAGGGAAAATTCCACCAAAAAGACACACACAATTTAAAAAACCAAATGGTGACTTTTATTACGAGCAGTTATTTGGCACAATAGGTTTCGACGGGATGTCTACCAATAGTTACCATGAGCAAAGGCCAACTCAGGTTAAGGAAATTAAAAAACAATATAGCGTTGCTCCTAAAGTTGCCAAAGCAAATAATATGCAATCGTATCGTTTACATGGCTTTAAAGTAAAGCCAGAAAACGATTATTTAGAGAGCAGAAAAATTGTGTTGACTAATAGCGATTGTAATATCATCTTAGCAGCACCAAAAGAATCCACAAGAGATTATTTTTATAAAAATACAGATGCAGATGAATTAATATTTATTCATAAAGGCACAGGAAAATTGAGAACTATGCTAGGTAATCTCGATTTTAAATATGGTGATTACTTGTTGGTACCAAGAGGTATCATTTATAAACTAGATTTTGACACTGAAGATAATAGACTGTTTATTGTAGAATCGTACAGACCAATCTATACACCAAAACGTTATAGAAATTGGTTTGGACAATTATTAGAACATTCGCCATTTTGTGAGCGCGATTTGCGTCAACCACAAGAACTAGAAACTTATAATGAGTCAGGAGAGTTTTTAATTAAAATAAAAAAGCAAGACGAGATTTTTGATATGGTTTATGCATCGCATCCTTTTGATGTGATTGGGTACGATGGTTATAATTATCCTTACGCATTTTCAATACATGATTTTGAACCGATAACTGGTCGTATACACCAACCACCTCCAGTACATCAAACTTTTGAAACTGACGCTTTTGTTATTTGTAGTTTTGTACCACGTTTATATGATTATCATCCTTTGAGTGTGCCAGCACCTTACAATCACAGCAATATAGATAGTGATGAGGTGTTGTATTATGTTGATGGTGACTTTATGAGTAGAAATGATATTGATGCAGGTCATATTTCGTTGCATCCTGCAGGTATTCCTCATGGTCCGCATCCTGGAGCAATGGAACGTAGCATTGGCAAAGTAAAAACTGACGAATTGGCTGTAATGGTAGATACATTTAAACCATTAAAAGTTACTGAAGAAGCCATGAAAATAGCAGACGAAGATTATTTTAAATCTTGGTTAGAAGAATAATTAAATACAAATAAATTATACACTAGTACGTATGAATTATAACAAATTATCAGCAGATCCATTAGCAATGATTTTAGGAATTTTAGCTTTGGTCATTGGACTTGCTGGGTGTTGTTGCTATGGCTTAACGGCAATTATCCCTTTAGTTATGGCTATAATTGGATTAGTAACGGCAAATAAAAGTTTACGTGATTTTAATCAAAATCCAGAAGCATATTCACCACAATCTAGAAGCAATGTTAATACAGCTAAGATTATAAATATTATCGCTATTGTACTTAATGGGTTAATTGTTATGGTTTCAGTAATAGCAATAGCATTTTACGGAACAATTATTTCTTCAGCAGTTCTAGAGGAAATGAATAGAACTAATAATGAAACTGATGATTTTTATGATTATGATATGGAAACTGAAGACTCAGATGATTGGGAAGATGATGATTATATCCTTGAAGAACAAGTGGATTCAATTAATATAGATGCTATGGAGGATAAAGAACCAGAATTAAATAAAAAATTTATAGAAGGAGACAGTTTATAAAATAAAATATTATGGCAAAAGAAATAGAAAGTGTAAACTACGGTTTAGAAAAAATATTTGAAGGAGCACAAGATTTTCTTCCACTTTTAGGTACGGATTATGTAGAGTTTTATGTTGGTAATGCTAAACAAGCAGCACATTTTTATAAAACAGCATTTGGATTTCAATCTTATGCTTATAAAGGATTAGAAACTGGGTCGAAGGATTCAGTAAGTTATGTGTTAAAGCAAGATAAGATACGTTTAGTACTAACAACACCGCTAAACAGTAAATCTGAAATTAATAAACACATTGTAAAACATGGTGATGGTGTTAAAGTTGTTGCCCTTTGGGTAGAAGATGCTCGTAAATCTTATGAGGAAACCACCAAACGAGGTGCAAAATCTTATATGGAACCCGTCGTAGAGAAAGATGAATTTGGTGAAGTGGTAAGAGCAGGGATTTACACTTACGGTGAGACCGTGCACATGTTTGTAGAACGTAAAAACTATAACGGAAAATTTATGCCTGGCTTTGTAGAATGGAAAAGTGATTACAACCCAGAGTCAGCAGGTCTAAAATATATAGACCATATGGTTGGCAATGTAGGTTGGGGAGAAATGAATACGTGGGTAAAATGGTATGAGGACGTAATGGGATTTGTAAACTTTTTATCATTTGATGATAAACAAATTCATACTGAGTATTCAGCTTTAATGAGCAAAGTGATGAGTAATGGTAATGGTAGAATAAAGTTCCCTATAAATGAACCAGCCGAAGGTAAAAAACGTTCTCAAATAGAAGAGTATTTAGATTTTTATGAAGGCTCCGGAGTACAACATATTGCGGTTGCTACAGATGATATTATTTCTACAGTTTCAAAATTAAAATCTAGAGGTGTTGAGTTCTTATCCACTCCACCAGAAGAATATTATAGAGCAGTTCCTGGTAGACTAGAGGAGCATAGTCATGCATTAAGAGAAGATATTGAAACCTTGAAAGGTTTGGGTATTATGATAGATGCAGATGAAGAAGGTTATTTACTTCAAATTTTCACAAAGCCTGTAGAAGATAGACCAACACTATTTTTTGAAATCATTCAAAGGATGGGAGCACGTGGTTTTGGTGCTGGAAATTTTAAAGCTTTATTCGAATCTATAGAAAGAGAACAAGCCAAAAGAGGAACTTTATAAAACAAAAGCGCGCTTAACTCCCTTAAAGTTAAACGCGCTAAAACCTGTCTACCGACAGACAGAAAACCAATTCTAATTCCCTTAACATTTAATCACGTTTTTATGATTAAACTTTTTGTTAGCTCTACAATAACATAGGATTGATTTAAAAATGTGAGTATTTATCGAAAAATTTGTAATATTAGCTAAGCTTTTCGCTGGTTTTTCAATGTTTTATTACATTTGGAATAGTAATTGTATTTAAGATAATTGTAACATAAAAAATGCGTTACATTATTTATATTTACAATCTAAGAGATTATGAAACATTTATTTACAATTATGTTATTCTTTGTAGGCTTTCAAGCCTCTAATGTTGAGAAAGAATCTGCTTTCCAAGAGGGAGAATGGTTTAAATTTGAAATGAGTTACAGCAAGTTTCTTACAGCTGGTAATGCAACATTATCCGTTAAACAATCTAGATTAGACGGCAAAGAAGTCTATCATGTTGTTGGAAAAGGCCAGACAACAGGACTTGCAAAATTGTTTTTTAAAGTAAAAGACCGTTACGAAAGTTATTTTGATAAAGAGACTGGCGCACCATATAAGTTCATTAGAAAAATTAATGAAGGTGGGCACACTAAAGACATCGAAATTAATTTCGATCATCAAAACCAAATTGCGGAAGTAAACAATAAAAAGCATAAAAAAGTAAAAAAAATAACTACTGAGAAGGATGTGCAAGACATGATTTCTATGTATTACTATTTGAGAAATAATATAGATGTAGCCTCACTGAAACAAGGTGATGAAATTAAGACTAATATGTTCTTTGATGAGGAAAACTATGGTTTTAAGCTTAAATATTTAGGGAAAGAAACTATAGAGGTCGATGTTAACGGATCTGATGTTAATGTAAAGACACTTAAATTCAGACCCTATGTAATGGCTGGTCGTGTTTTTAAAGAAGAAGAAAGTTTAACCCTTTGGGTAAGTGCAGATAAAAATAAAATCCCTTTGAGAATTAAGGCAGATTTAGCTGTTGGTTCATTACGAGCAGATCTTATTGAATTTAAGGGTTTAAAACATTCCTTTAAAATAGAATTTAAAGATTAATTCATGCCAGACCAACCAAACTACGAAGACATCTTAAAAGAGCTTCAAGAGAAATACATTGCAATAGACCAAGATACAGATGATCATTTATACGGCTTGCTTTACAGCAAGCCGATTACATATTGGGATTATATACAAACCGATGCTTTGTTGAATCTGCAGATTCAACGTACCACGCTTCCAGATGAAATGGTATTCATTGCCTATCATCAAATCAACGAACTTATTTTTAAAATGATACTCTGGGAAATTTCTCAAGTAGCAGAAAAAGAAAATTTAGACGTTACTTATTTTGAAAATAAAATTATGCGCATCAGTCGTTATTTTGATATGTTGACAACGTCTTTCAATATTATGAGAGAGGGTATGGAAGTAGATCAGTACATGAAGTTCAGATATACCTTAACTCCTGCTAGTGGTTTTCAAAGTGCACAATATAGATTTATTGAGTTTGCTTCAACCGAGCTTATCAATCTTATAGATTATAGGTTTAGAAAAAATATTAATAGAGATACCCCTTTTACGCACGCGTTTGAGCATTTATATTGGCAAGCCGCAGGAAAAGATCATAAAACAGGAAAAAAATCTACACTTTTAGTTAATTTTGAAAAACGTTATAAAGATGAGTTTTTACGGTTTATGGAAACCTATAACACAAAAAACCTATGGACACGTTTTAAGGAATTACCTTTAAGGGACCAAAAAGACGAAGATTTGGTAAAAGCCATGCGACATTATGATTATACAGTAAATGTCACTTGGGTAATGGCGCATTACAATGCAGCAAAACATTATATTGAAAGCGGTATTGGTGATGGGGAAGCCACTGGAGGAAGTGATTGGAAAAAGTATATGCATCCGAAATATCAGAAGCGTATTTTCTTTCCAGAATTATGGAGTGAAGAAGAATTAAAAAATTGGGGAAATAATTTATAATTAGCTTAATTAATGCATTTAAAACGTTTAGTAGTAATAGCTATTGTTGTAATAACGACTTATGCTTGTAAGGAGGATAATACAGCAGAAATAGAGTACAAAAAAGAACTCGCTGAAATTGTTGAAGAAGAAAAGATTTTAGAATTTGGGTTCGATCTAAATCATTATGAGTTTAAGCGCGATACCATTAAGAAAGGAGATACATTTGGTTTTATTTTAGAACGAAATAATGTTGGTTACCCGCAGATTTATCAGATAGCGGAAAAAGCAAAAGACACTTTCGATATCCGAAAACTTCAAGTTGGTAAACCTTACACCTTGCTTTATGCTAAAGCAAATAAAGAAGATAGTATTCAAAAACCGACGACATTTATATATCAGAAAAGTTTGGAAGACTATGTCGTTATCAACTTCAAGGATTCTATACAGGCTTATACAAGTAAAAAACCAACTACTTACATAGAGAAGACTGCCACAGGAGTTATAGAAAGCAGTATTTCTAAAACCTTAGAAGATAAAGGTTTAAGTCAAGCATTAGCTTATAAAATGGCTGATGATATTTATGCTTGGACCATCGATTTTAGAAGACTTCAAAAAGGGGATAGATTTAAAGTTATTTATACAGACAAATACATAGATGATACTATTTATGCAGGTGTTCACAATGTGAAAGCCGCATATTTTGAGCATAATGGGGATTCATTGTATGCTTTTGAGTTTGAAACTGATTCAGTGAAAGGTATTATAGATTATTTTAATGAGGATGCTAAGAATTTAAGACGTGCATTTCTAAAAGCACCTGTTAAGTTCAGCAGAATCTCATCGCGTTATAACTTAAGAAGACGTATTGCTGTATATGGCTATAAAGTGCGTCCTCACAAAGGAACTGATTTTGCAGCACCAATAAACACACCAATTATGGCAACTGCTAATGGAACTGTAACAGAATCTCGCAGAAGAGGAGGCAATGGTAAATATGTAAAGATTAGACATAATGACACCTATAGCACACAGTACCTCCATATGAGTAAACAAGCCGTAAAAAAAGGTCAGTTTGTAAAACAAGGTGATATTATTGGATATGTTGGTATGACAGGTAATACAGGTGGTCCACATGTCTGTTATCGCTTTTGGAAGAACGGAAAACAAGTTGATCCCTTCAAACAAAAATTGCCAGAGGCTAAGCCCATTTCAGATAGCTTAAAAGTAAAATATCTTGAACATATCGCGCCAATAAAACAACGGTTAGACAACATCTTTTTCTTTGAAGCGGAACCAATTGAACCAGAAGATACTATAACACAAGATCCAATATTATAATTATAATGGCATTAAAAGCGACCAATCCAACATCCACAAACTCCTGGAAAAAATTACAATCACATTTCGACCATATAAAATCAAAACATTTAAAAGACCTGTTTAAATCTGATGCTCAGAGAGCAAAGGACTTAACCATAAAGTGGGAAGACTTTTATGTTGATTTTTCTAAAAACAGAATAACAAAGGAAACTTTAGATTTATTATTAGACTTAGCAAATGAGGTGCAATTAAAAGATGCTATTTCAAAATATTTTGAAGGGGATATCATAAACGCTACTGAAAGCAGAGCGGTATTGCATACAGCATTAAGAGCTCCTAAAAACGCTAAGGTATTAGTAGATGGAGTAAATGTGATTCCTGAGGTACATGAAGTAAAGAAAAAAATAGAAGACTTTACAAATTCAGTGGTTAACGGTAATCACAAGGGTTTTACAGGAAAAGTAATTACAGATGTTGTAAATATAGGTATCGGAGGTTCAGATCTTGGACCAGCAATGGTTGTAGATTCGCTTCAATATTATAAAAATCATTTAACCACTCATTTTGTAAGTAATGTTGATGGAGATCATTACCAAGAAGTCATAAAAAACTTAAATCCAGAAACTACACTTTTTGTCATAGTCTCTAAAACGTTTACTACGCAAGAGACATTATCTAATGCTAATTCAATACGAGCTTGGTTTTTAGAATCACAACCAAAAGAAGCAGTTTCTAAACATTTTGTTGCAGTTTCTACTAATATAAATAGTGTAAAAGCTTTTGGAATTGAAGAAACGAATATTTTTCCAATGAAAGATTGGGTTGGTGGTCGTTTTTCTTTGTGGAGTGCCGTAGGCTTAACAATCAGTTTAGCTTTAGGCTATAAGAATTATGAAAGCCTATTAGAAGGAGCACATAAAATGGATGAACATTTTAGATCATCTGATTTTGAAAATAACATTCCTGTTATTTCTGCTTTACTAACCATTTGGTATAACAATTTTTTTGAAGCCGAAAGTGAAGCTATAATTCCCTACACACAGTACTTAAATCAGTTTGCGACCTATCTTCAACAAGGGATTATGGAAAGTAATGGTAAAAGCGTAGATAGAGATGGCAACAAAGTTAACTATCAAACAGGTACATTAATTTGGGGAGAACCAGGAACAAACTCACAGCATGCTTTTTTTCAATTAATTCATCAAGGCACAAAATTGATTCCAGCAGACTTTATAGGTTTTGTAGAGTCACTTTATGGAAATAAAGACCATCACGATAAATTAATGTCTAATTACTTCGCGCAGACAGAAGCCTTAATGAATGGTAAAACTGAAGCAGAAGTGCGATCTGAATTTAATGAAAATTCACTTTCTCAAGAAGAAATTAATACACTAACTCCATTCAAAATTTTTGAAGGTAATAAACCAACAACATCACTCTTAATTCAAAAACTTACACCAGAGAGTTTGGGGAAATTGATAGCTATGTACGAGCATAAAATCTTTGTTCAAGGTATTGTTTGGAACATCTACAGCTATGATCAATTTGGTGTTGAATTGGGTAAACAATTGGCAAAATCCATTCTAAAAGAGCTTAAAGAAGACAATTCATCTTCAAAGCATGATGCATCTACTCAAGGTTTAGTTACTTTTTATAAAGAAAATTGTTAAAATTTGTTAAAAAGTTTTAATAAATTTAATTATGCGTGCATAAAATTTAGGAAATCTATAATTAACTTCGTGCGGCTTAATTGTTAACATTATCTTAATGTTTTCACTACAGTTTTGCGTAATTTTGCGCTAATTAAAAAAATCAATTTAACTTAAATTTTATATGAAAAAATTTAATCAATTTTTATGTATTGCTGTTTTGACATTGTTCTCAACAGTTATGTATGCACAAAGTACCGTAACAGGTAAGATTATAGATGGTGATTTAAACTCACCACTTCCTGGTGCTAACATCATAGTAAAAGGAACTACTAATGGTACAACTTCAAATTTTGAAGGAAATTTTACTTTAAATTCTGATTCTAACTCTGGTGAGGTGGTTATTTCTTATGTAGGTTATGTTAGTCAAACATTAGCTTTTAATGGAGATACAGATTTAGGAACTATCACATTAATGTCTAGTGATGTAGGACTCGATGAAATTATGATTGTAGCTTCAGTGGCCGTTGATAGAAAAACACCAGTTGCGGTTTCTACGGTAAAAGCTGCTGACATTCAATTAAAATTAGGAACTCAAGAGTTTCCCGAGGTATTAAAATCGACTCCAGGTGTATATGCTACCAAAGCTGGTGGTGGATTTGGTGATGGTCGTATTAACTTGCGTGGATTTAGTTCGGAGAATGTTGCCGTTATGATTAACGGTGTTCCAGTAAACGACATGGAAAATGGTCGTGTATTTTGGAGTAACTGGGCAGGTTTAGGAGATGTTACAAGCACTATGCAAGTACAAAGAGGTTTAGGAGCTGCTAGAGTTGCAGTACCTTCTATTGGTGGAACTATTAATATTTTAACCAAGACTACAGATGCTGAAGAAGGTGGTAATATATTAACCACTTTAGGTAATGATGGTTATACTAAATTTGGTGTGACATATTCAACAGGTCTAATGGATAGTGGTTGGGCTGCTACTGTTTCAGCTGCAAAAACAGATGGAGATGGTTATGTAAGAGGAACTCAGTTTAACGCAGTGTCTTATTTTCTAAATGTTTCAAAAGAAATTAATGACCAGCATAAAATTTCATTTACAGCATTTGGTGCAAAACAACGTCATGGTCAGAGACAAAACAGACAGACTATTGAGACTTTTAGAAATAATCCAGATGGTATAAAATATAACCAAGATTGGGGTTACAAAAATGGTCAACTTACTTCTATAGAAGATAACTTTTATCACAAACCGCAAATTTCATTAAATCACTATTGGGATCTAAGTGATAAAACAAGTATCTCTACTGCAGCATATGTATCGTTTGGCTCTGGTGGTGGTGGTGGAACCCTTGGTAGTGATTCTGAAGTTACAGGCTTTGAAGAGATAGCAGATGGAAGATCTAAATTTACAAGTGACGAATACAGAATTGGTAACTTTGGCCCATTAGATTTTGATAGAATTGTTGCGGAAAATATCGCTAATGGAGCAAACGGATCTAATGCAGCTTTAAGAGCATCTCGTAATGATCATAACTGGTATGGTGTATTATCTACCTTAAAGACTGATTTAACCGATGATATGGTCTTGTTAGCAGGTTTAGATTTTAGAGATTATACTGGAATTCACTTCAGAGAAGTTACAGACTTATTAGGTGGTCAGTTTATAATAAATGAAGATAATGTAAATAATCCAACAGGTGTTGCAAGAGAAGGAGATAAAATAGATTATCACAATGATGGTAAAGTGGGTTGGTTAGGTGCTTTTGCACAATTAGAATACGATATCAGCGAAAAATTTAATACGTTTATCGCATTAAATGCCTCTAATACATCTTATAAGAGAATTGATTATTTTCAGTACACTGCTGACGATCCATTAAGAGAAACAGACCGTTTCAATTTCTTTGGTTTTGGTGCCAAAGGTGGTGGAAACTATAGGATAGATAATAATCATAATGTTTTTGTTAATTTGGGTTACTTTGAAAAAGCAGCAGATTTTGATGCTGTGTTTCCTGAGTTTAATAATGAAGAAATTAATAAAAATGCAGAAAATCAAAAGATCATTAGTTTTGAGCTTGGTTACGGATTTAGAGGCGAAAAATTATCTGCAAATGTCAATTTATATAGAACAGCATGGAGAGATAGAACAGAGACTTTGGGCTTTCAATTAAATGAAGAAGAAACAGCATTTGCAAATTTATTAGGTGTAAACGCTATTCACCAAGGTGTTGAGGTTGATTTTGTTTACAGAGCTACAGACAGACTTACTTTAACTGGTATGGCATCTTTAGGTGATTGGATATGGGAAGATAATATTGAAAATGTTCGAATTTTTGACGAAGAACAAGAAGAAATTGATGATTCACCTGTTAATTTACATATAGCTGGTTTAAAAGTGGGCGATGCGGCTCAAACTACAATGGCATTAGGAGCAAGTTATAAATTTGGAGTTAATACCAGGATCACCGTAGATTATAATTACTTTGGAAATCTTTATTCAGACTTTAATCCTAGTGACAGGGGTGTGGATGTGGATGAAACAGGTCTTACACCAGAAGAAATACAAGCAGAAATAGATGCGATATTGGCTACAGATCCAATTCAACCATGGGAAGTCCCTGCGTACGGAGTGTTTGATACAGCAATATCTCATAGTTTCCCATTTGGTAATTTCGAGGCAACATTAATTGCTAGAATGAATAACGTATTCAATACACATTATATAGCTGATGCTTTAGATGGGGAAGATTCAAGTGCTCAAAAAGCTTTAGTTTATTATGGTTTCGGAAGAACTTTCAGTGTAGGAGCAACAATTAAATTTTAAAAAATTAGAAAAATGAAAAAAATAATTTATTTATTAGCGTTTATAGGCATAACCATTATTGGTTGTAATCCTATAGAAGATATTAATGAAGATATCGATGCTCAAGCTAATCCAGTAGTTGGAAATGACGAATATACATTAACGGACGATGATTACGATGATCTTAATTTAGGTTTTGGTAGCTTTAACTCCGAAGATCAGGCTAAGGATTCTATTCCTATGCTATTGTCTGATAAATATCCATCTTGGGGACAAGGTTCTTCAGTTTTAGTAAACTATAATTTATTTATAGGTTCTGCAGAAGGTTTAAGCGATTTTACAGGTGCTGATGTATATGGATTTTCTAATGCAGATTATGCAACAACGGGAAGTGACGCTTTTGGATTTTACCCTAATGTTGATGCTACAGAACAAATCCCTGCAGTTTTAGCTGCTCAAATTGCTTCACCCGTTGAAGGTCAGATTGTGTTAGCTGAATATGATCAATATTTTGAAACACCAGAAATCGGTTTAGCTAGTTTGTATAGTGCAGCATTTCCTGCAGACTATGATAGTTTTGAGTTGATATCTGTTTCTGGACCTGATGAATTGGGTTGGACAGTAGGTTCAGCTAACGTACAGGGTTCTGGCTTTGATGGTGGTGCAAATGCTCTAGAAGAATGGCTTATCTCTCCTGAGATAGATTTAACCGGTGAGTCTGATTTGTTATTTCAAATCACTCAAGAAATAGATTTCTTAGGTGACGATACCTTGATTGACATTATGATTGCGACAGATTACACTACAGGTGGAGATGTGTCTGCTGCCAATTGGACAGCTTTACCATTTGATAAAACAATTTATGGAAGTTTAACAACATCTGAAGATTTTGATTTTTCTGCTTATGATGGGGAAACTATTCATGTTGGACTTAAGTATAGTTCTACTGATTCAGATTCTCCAAGATGGAGAGTCCAAGATTTTGCGATAAGAGTACTAGGTGTTTCTGGAGATACAAATGCTAAAGGAGAATTTTTTGTATATGAAAGCGGTTCTTGGGAGCCAGCAGAGGATGTTTATTATTTAAGTACGTCAGATTACGATTCTATGGGTGAAGAATCTGGTCAACCTGGTCGTTTTGATAATTTTAGTTCAAGTACACCTGCAGATAATTACATTCCTACATTTTTAAATCTTACATATCCTTTTGCTCAAGAAGAAGATCAAATCTTTGTGATTTACAAGTATTTCTCTAGTAATTCAGGATTAGGAACTAGAGGTCAATCTTATACGGTAATTGAGGGTGAATGGACGCCACATGAGTCTACTATTACTACATCTCTTCAATTTGGTTATGATGAAGGTGTTTGGGTACCAGATAATACTATCCGTTATACTTTAGTAGGTGCAGATTATGCTGCGGTAGTTGCAGCACTGGCAGATGTTGCAGGATTTGAATCTGCTGTTGATAACCTTGATAGTTTTGGTAATTTTAATAGAACAGGTACTTGGACTGACGAGATGCTTATTACAGCTCTAGATGTTATTCTAGATAATTTAGATCCAAATGCAGAAGAACTTCAAAAGTATGTTCTTACTATAGCGACTTGGGCTCCTGGAAATTCAACTGAGGAATGGGAAATGATTAAGTATCAAGGAGAGTGGATAACACAAGCACTCTATGAAGAACTGACAAGCTAATTTTATATTAAATAAGTTAAACCGCTTCATATCGAGGCGGTTTTTTTTGTTTGTTGTTGTTGAATTATTGTAAGTGTATTAAAAGTTTTATTTCTTCCATTCAACAGTCTCCATAATGCGTTTAATATCCTTTTTTAGATACTCCGATGCAGGATATAAAGAATCATAATTTGGTTTAGCGTAAAAGTATAAAGAACCGCTTAGAAAGTGGTTAATGCTGTCTGTAACATAGAATTGCGATTGTGAAGCAGCATCACCACCAATTTCGTATAGCATACCATATACTTTCTCTTCTTCATTTTCAAAAAAGTTGCTAGCTATTTCATCTGCTTTAATAGTGTGCTTTTGCGTTAAGTTCTGTGCATCTCGTAATAAGCTATCCAAATTTCCATTTGAAACACCTTTATAAGAAAGATATATGGTGGCTTTTAAGCCTGGATATTTAATATCCACACCTTTGGTTGAACCAGAAGATTTAACTGAACTTATCGGTTCAGCCAGCGTGTTTTTCTCAAATGAGAAGGGTAGTGGAATACTGGCCTTTTCATAGTTGGCTTTAGGATACTCTAGTCTTAAATATCCTTTTGGTTTAGGTAGAGGATCATCTCCACAACCTATCAAAAAAAGGCTTAATATAGGTATAACTATTCTTTTCATTCCGCAGTAGTATTGAGTAGTGTTAGTTTAATTTGTTTTATGCGCTTTCGTTCTAAAGCCTCTATAGTAAAAACGTAATTTTTAAAATTTATTTTACTTCCTATTCTAGGGAAACCTCCAGATATTTCTAGAACAAAGCCCGCAAGTGTCTCTGCTTCTCCTTTTATACTCTCAAAGTCAGTGTCATCTTCAATACCTACAATTTTATAAACATCCTTTAAAGGTGTTTTACCTTCAAAACTATAATTGTTATTATCTATTTTAGTAAATATTAAATCATCGTCGTCATATTCGTCACTGATGTCACCTACAATTTCTTCAATAATATCTTCTAATGATACCAAACCAGATGTTCCTCCATATTCGTCCACTACCACAGCCAGATGCACTTTTTTAGTCTGAAATTCGACCATTAGATCATCTAATTTCTTATTAGCTGGCACAAAAAAGGGTTCACGCAAAATGGTTGTCCAGTCAAATTTTTTCTTGTTTAAATGTGGTAATAAATCCTTTACATAAAGCACACCCTTTATAGAGTCTATACTTTCTTCGTATACAGGAATTCTAGAGTATCCATTATCAATAATGTCTTTAATAATGGTTTCAAAAGGAGTATCGATATTAAGAGCAAACAAGTCAATTCGAGGACGCATTACTTGCTTCGTATCTGTATTACCAAACGATACAATTCCTTGCAAGAGTTTTTGTTCTTCATGCGTAGTATCCTCGTCATTGGTGAGCTCTAATGCTTGTGATAATTGATCCACGCTAAGATTAGAACGTTGTTTGCCGAACTTATTCTGAATTTTAATGGTCACATAGCGCATTGGTAAACTTAGAGGTGAAAATAAAACGTCTAGTACCTTTAACGGTCTTGCCATAAAAGAAGAAAATTTCACACTATTTCTGCTCGCATAAATTTTAGGAATAATTTCTCCAAAAAGTAAGATTAGAAACGTTGCTGATACAACTTCTAATAGAAATCTTATGATGGGTTGTGTAACTGTCTTAAAGAGCGTTTCTCCTATAAATGCAAATAACAAAACAATGGCAATATTGATAAAATTATTGGCAACCAATATCGTGGCTAATAACTTCTTTGGACGTTCTAATAGTTTTGCAATTATCTCCATAGGTGTAGATTTGTTTTCTAAACCTTCATCGATATTAGATTTGGTTAATGAAAACAAAGCTACTTCGGCTCCAGAGATTAAAGCAGAACATCCAAGCAATACAATAAGTAATACAATACTTGTAATAAAAGAAGTATTAGTAACTAATAAATTTGAAATTAAAACCGTGGGTTCTGGGTCCAAGATAAAATGATATTAAATTATTTTAGAATGGTAAATCGTCATCACCATCTGGCACAACGCTATTTTGTTCTGGTTGATGTGGTTGAGAAGTCGTATTTGGTGCCTGAGATGGTTGTGGTTGTTTCTGCTCATTCTTATTGGTTAAGAACGTAAACTCATCGCATTGAATTTCTGTAGAATAGCGATCCATACCTTTATCATCCGTCCATTTTCTAGTTTTTATTCTACCTTCAATATATACTTTATCACCTTTTGATAAGTATTTTTCACAAATTTCAGCAGCTTTATTTCTGACCACAATATTATGCCATTCGGTATTAGTAATGCGTTCGTTTGTTTGCTTATTAGTGTAGCTTTCGCTTGTTGCCAAAGGAAAACGCCCAACACAATTCTTATCATCAAAATAATGCATTTTTACTTCGTCACCTAAGTTCCCTATTAGCATTACTTTATTCAATGTTCCTGACATAATTAGTTAATTTTTTGTAAAGTTAGTCTTTTTGAAAGCACTTCATTAAAAGTAGTAAAAATTTATGATTTTTATAAACTAGAAAAATTGAATTCATTTATAAAGTCACTAATCAGTACAGGAGCAGGATATTTTTCAAGGTTATTAATAGATATAGCTGTTTTGGGAAGCTCGTCAATCTCAACAATCCAGAATTTAGTATAAAGATGTTGATGCGATAGTTTATGTACCTTATCAATCTCATTATACAATGCATAATCAAAATCAGTATATTCTAAAACAGTGTTTTCTAAATTTAGAAGATGAAATTCGTCTGTATTCAAACTTTTTTCAGATTCAACTAAAGGAAATTGATATAGGTTCTGCCAAATACCTTTGTTTTGTCGTTTTTCGAATAAAGCATTGTTGTTCTTATCCACACAGACTAAAAAATTGAAATACTTAGTGGTGACTTTGGTTTTCTTTAATTTTACAGGTAGCGAATCGACTAAACTCTTCTGAAGTGCAACACATCCATTTTTAATTGGGCAAACCATACAATCAGGATTTTTTGGTTTGCATTGTTTGGCACCAAACTCCATAATCGCTTGATTATAAGTTGCAGGCTGTTGTGTATCAATTAAAGTAGAAGCTAATGCTTTAAACGCTTTAATTCCAGTAGTTGAATTTATAGCTGTGTCAATTCCAAAATAACGTGCCAATACTCTATAGACATTACCATCTACAACTGCAGCAACTTCATTAAAAGCGATAGATGCTATAGCGCTCGCTGTATAATCACCTACGCCTTTCAGTTTTAATAGATCTTTATAATTATTGGGAAATTGCCCATTAAGATTAAATGCAATGTGTTTTGCTGTTGTATATAGATTACGAGCTCTTGAGTAATAACCAAGACCTTGCCAGAGTTTTAAAACAGACTCTTCAGATGCGTTGGCAAGGTCAAAAACTGTAGGATACTGTTTTACAAATGCGATGTAATAAGGCAAGCCTTGTTTGACTTGCGTTTGCTGTAGAATTATTTCTGAAAGCCAAATGTAATATGGGTTTTCAGTCTCACGCCATGGTAATTCGCGCTTATGAATTGAGTACCAGTTAATTAGTTCTTTTTTGAAATCCATTTAGTTTTTTAAATGATGGAACAAAATTAAATCTTTATCATCTTAAATTTTAATTAATTACGCTTGAAATATTGAAATTAAATTACATATATTTGCATCCCTTAGAATTTATAGTAACCCTAAAACTAATAACAAAATGACAAAAGCTGATTTGGTAGCTAAAATATCTGACAAACTAGGTATTGAGAAAGGAGACGTACAAGCTACAGTAGAAACCTTTATGGAAGAAGTAAAAACATCTTTGGAAAGTGGAGATAATGTTTATTTAAGAGGTTTCGGAAGTTTTATTATTAAAACAAGAGCAGAAAAAACTGGTCGTAATATTTCAAAGAATACTACAATAAAAATACCTGCTCACAACATACCTGCTTTTAAACCTGCTAAAGTATTTTTAGAAGGCGTAAAATCTAATGTTGAAGTAAACTAATTACATTCAAACAAAATATTAATTTAAAAGAATTATTTATTATGCCAAGTGGTAAAAAAAGAAAAAGACACAAGGTAGCGACGCATAAGCGTAAAAAACGTAGACGCGCTAATCGTCACAAAAAGAAATAAATTGTAAAAAGTAGTTTTTCGACTACTTTTTTCAGTTTTAGAAAAAACGTTCTTTGATATAAAATCTGGTGTATTTAATAGAGTTCACCAAGATTTGCTGGATTCCCGATAATACGTCGGGACCTGTGTCAAATAATTTAGTAAAATCCATCTATCTCAATGAAGAGCTAGATATAAATTAACATTATGAACAAAGAATTAATCGTAAGATCGAGTTCAGATATTGTTGATTTTGCCTTATTAAAAGATGGAAAACTTATTGAATTACATAAAGATGAAGAGGATAATAACTTCGCAGTTGGTGATATTTTTATTGCCAAAATACGCAAGGTTATGCCTGGTTTAAACGCTGCGTTTGTTAACGTAGGTTACGAGAAAGATGGTTTTTTACACTATCATGATCTAGGACCGCAATTGCCTTCATTAATGAAATTCATTAAACGTGTAAGCACAGGAAAATTAAGAGACTATACGCTCAAAGACTTTCTAATGGAAAAGGATTTAGATAAGCATGGTAAAATTGCAAATGCTATTAAGTCTAATCAATCCATTTTAGTACAAGTAGTAAAAGAGCCAATTTCTACAAAAGGACCACGCATTAGTTCAGAATTGTCTATTGCTGGTAGATACATTGTCTTGGTACCTTTTTCTAATCGTATTTCAATTTCACAAAAAATTGAATCACAAGAAGAAAAAGACCGTTTAAAGAGACTTGTTAAAAGTATCACACCTAAAGGATTTGGGGTTATTATTCGTACCGTAGCAGAAGGCAAAAAAGTTGCCGAGCTCGATAGTGATTTACAGAATTTGCTGAATCGATGGACAGCAATGTGTAAAAAGTTGTACAAAGCACATCACCCAACAAAAGTATTGGGCGAAATGAACAAAGCATCCTCAATTTTGAGAGATATTTTTAACGATTCATTTTCCAACATTACTGTTGATGATGAAGAGCTGTACATACAAGTAAAAGATTATGTGCAACAAATTGCACCAAAAAAAGAGTCTATTGTAAAGCATTACAAAAATGGTGTTCCTATTTTCGAAAAATTTGGTATAGAACGCCAAATTAAAACATCATTTGGTCGTACAGTATCTATGGCAAGAGGAGCATATTTGGTTATAGAACATACCGAAGCACTTCATGTTGTAGATGTAAACAGTGGTAATCGCTCTAACAAAGAGAAGAGCCAGGAAGATACAGCCTTAGAAGTTAATATGATCTCAGCCCAAGAAATTGCACGCCAATTGCGTTTACGTGATATGGGTGGAATTATCGTTATCGATTTTATCGATATGGGACGTGCAGAGAACAGAAAAAAACTTTACAATTATCTCAGAGATGAGATGAAAGACGACAAAGCAAAGCACAAAATATTGCCGCCGAGTAAGTTTGGTTTAGTGCAAATTACCAGACAGCGTGTTAGGCCAGAACGCAATATTAAAACAAAAGAAGAAAATCCTAATCAAATAGGAGGAGCTGAAATCGAAGCGCCAATTAAAGTGGTAGAACGAATTAATCAAGACCTCGAAAGGATCTTCAAAAAAGATTATAAAAAGATTACGCTCAATGCGCATCCTTTTATAGCAGCCTTTTTAACCAAAGGGTTTCCATCACCGCGTTCAAAATGGTTTTTTGAACATAAAAAATGGGTAAAAGTTTTACCTAGAGATGCTTACACTTATCTTGAATACCATTTCTTTGACAAGGATGGTAACAAAATCAAATAATATCTATTAAAAAAGCCCTTCCAATTCTGGAAGGGCTTTTTGTTTTTTAAGTAAAATCTATATTTATTTGAAACGTCTTTTTGTATTCCAAACGATAGAACTTGCATTACCAAATTTTATGGTTTTCGTTCCTACTTTACTTTCTCCTATTACTCTGTTAGTTGTTTTCATAATTTGTTTTATTTGGGGTTTTTACCGCTGCAAATTTAAGCCACTTATAGGCTTTAGAAAACAATAGATTTGTCTGATTTATATACTATATTAACCCTAATCTAATAAAAAAGTAAAATAAAAGTTAATTTTATAACATTGGGTGGTTTGGATGTGGTATTGGTTAACTTTTAAAATTTAGAATGATTTATTTTGTTTGCTATTGTTTTTGGAGAGATAGAAACAATATCACGTTAATAAAAAAAGCCCTGATTTATCAGAGCTTTTAGTTTAATTGTTATGGTTTTTAAGTTTAATCTCTTCCTCCAAAAACTTGCAATGCCCAATATAAAAGAGAAGCTAATGCACCAATGGCAGCAACTAAGTATGTTCTTGCAGCCCATTTAAGCGCATCTTCAGAACCTTTATATTCTTCTTGCGATACCATATTCTTATTCTTTAACCATGCTAAAGCTCTGTTACTAGCGTCATATTCCACAGGTAAGGTTATAAAACTAAATAGTGTAGCAAAGCCCATAAAGACCAAACCAGCAACAGCGACCCAATAGCCTAAACCAACTCCTGCAGCAGCACCTAATATTAAACCTCCAATCACCAGCCATTGAGACATTCCTGAAGTAACACTCACTATAGGCACAAGAGCAGAACGCATACCTAGAGCACTATAAGCCTGAGCATGTTGTATGGCATGTCCGCACTCATGAGCTGCAACTGCAGCAGCAGCAGCATTACGTTGATTGTAAACCGATTCGCTTAAGTTTACTGTTTTATTTTTTGGATTGTAATGATCTGTTAATTGACCAGCTGTAGAAATTACTTCAACATCATAAATACCATTATCTGCCAGCATTTTTTCAGCAATCTCTCTACCGCTTAATCCATTTCGCAATTGTACTTTAGAGTACTTTGCGAATTTCCTTTTAAGAGTGTTACTCACTAACCAGCTTACTAAAGCAATAGCACCTATTAATATGTAATAACCCATCATTCCGTTCATAATATAAATATTTTAATTTATGTAAATTTAATAAATGAACTGCAAATAGTGCGCCAATTTTAAGTTAAGAAATTTTGTCATATTCTTTATGGCAGAATAGGATTTTATATCGCATCAACAGACCAATTAAAGGCCTCAGCGATTTCTTCATAGACTATTTTACCTTTAACTATGTTTAAACCTTTAGCTAACATGTCATCTTTTTCGCAGGCTTTTTCCCAACCTTGATTTGCTAGTCTTAACACATACGGTAATGTCACATTAGTTAAGGCTAGAGTAGAAGTATAAGGTACAGCACCAGGCATATTTGCTACGCAATAATGAACAACATCATCTATAATGAATGTTGGATCTTCATGAGTTGTTGCTTTAGTCGTTTCTATACAACCACCTTGATCTACTGCTACATCAACCAAAACAGTTCCTGGTCGCATGTCTTTCAACATATCTCTTGTGATTAATTTTGGAGCTTTTGCTCCTTTTACTAAAACACCACCAATAATTAAATCATGATCTTTTATACGTTTTCTAATATTATATTCGCTTGAAAATTCAGTCACTACATGACTTGGCATAACATCATTAACGTAACGTAATTGTTTCATATTGATGTCCATTATAGTGACATGAGCACCTAAACCGGCAGCCATTTTAGCAGCTTGTATACCAACAATTCCTGCTCCAAGCACTAAAACTTTTCCGGGTGGTACTCCTGGTACTCCTCCAAGTAATACACCACGACCTTTAATTGGCTTTTCTAAATATTTTGCACCTTGCTGAATGGCCATGCGACCAGCAACTTCAGACATTGGCGTTAATAATGGTAATGAACCATCTTTATCTTCAACCGTTTCATAAGCGATACAAACGGCTTCACTTTTTAGCATGGCTTTTGTAAGAGGTTCGCTAGAAGCAAAGTGAAAATAAGTAAATACAACATGGTGAGATTTTATTAAAGGATATTCTTCGGCAATAGGTTCTTTTACCTTTACAATCATATCAGCAGCAGCATAAACGTCTTCTATGGTATCTAAAACTTTAGCGCCAACATCTTTGTAATCTTCATCAAAAAAACCACTGCCAAAACCGGCATCTTTTTGAACAAAGACAGTATGATTGTTTCTAGTTAATTCGAAAACACCAGCAGGTGTCATACCAACTCTATTTTCATTGTTTTTAATTTCCTTTGGGACTCCAATTTTCATTTTTATAATTTTTTTGATATTAATAGCTGTAGGAAAGTACTATCAAAAAATAGATTTATCCAAATTTAGATATGATGTTGAAGTGATTTTTATGGAATTATTATTTTGAAATCTCAATTTTGAAAATTCAATAATAAAACACTCATTATAAGAAGAATACGGTATTAGATGAATGTAAAATAGATTCGACGAAATGATTTTAGACCCTTTTGAGATTTATCTATTTCGGTATTTAATCTTGAAATAAAATAGTAAAAAAGCAGAAATACAAGTAATACTATTTGCTAAAATCAGAGCTGCACTTTCTAATAAAAAGCCATAAATCAGCCAAAGTATTACACCAGTAAAAAACATCCATAACATTGGCATAGATAAACTAGAGACATCTTTAGTTTTCCATGTTTTATATACTTGAGGTAAGAATGCGGCTGTTGTAAGAACAGCAGCACATAATCCTATAACCTCAACGTAATCTATATTTCCCATTTGTTTATCCTAGCCTACAATATTCACAATCTTACCAGGTACTACAATGACTTTCTTTGGAGTACGACCATCTAATTGTGCTATGGTTTTTTCATGAGCCATTACAGCTGCTTCAATATCGTCTTTACCCATATCCATTGGTAACTCCATAGTAAAACGCATTTTACCATTAAATGAAATAGGATAATTTTTGCTGCTTTCTACCAAATGACTTGCATCAAATGTTGGGAAAGGTGCTGTTGAGATAGAAGGTTCATTGTCTATCTTTTCCCATAATTCCTCAGCAATGTGAGGTGCATATGGTGATATTAGAACTAGTAAAGGTTCTAGAATAGCTTTACTTGTACATTTCTGAGCAGTTAACTCATTTACAGCAATCATAAAGGTAGACACTGACGTATTAAAAGAGAAATTCTCAATATCTTCTTGTACTTTCTTTATGGTTTTATGTAATGTTTTTAAGTTGTCTTTAGTTGGCTCAGTATCATTAACATTTAAGCTGTCTTGACCAACATACAATTTCCATAATTTTTTAAGGAAACTATGTACACCTGTAATACCAGCTGTATTCCAAGGTTTGTATTGCTCTAAAGGCCCTAAAAACATTTCGTAAAGTCTTAGACTATCTGCGCCATATTGCTCACAAATATCGTCAGGGTTGACAACATTATACCAACGCTTAGACATTTTTTCAACTTCACGATTAACCTTAATTGTATCACTATCTCTTTCTGATTTAGTCGATATAAACTTAATATGACCATAACCGAATTCCTTCATCCAACTCCTAAATGCTAGAACATCAATCTCATCAGATGCATTTACTAATTTAACATCAATGTGAACAGGGTCTAACTGAATTGAGTTTAAAGATTGACCCGTATGACTTTGAATAAGTTTAAGGGTTTCTGCTCTTTTTTCAGAATTATTATAATTATTGCAAACATCTCCCGAAACAATAAAATCAGGAGCTTCATTTATTCTATAAACAATAGCACTCGTCCCCAAAATCATTCCTTGGTTAATCAACTTTTTAAAAGGCTCTTCAACATCTACAAAACCTCTATCTTTTAAAAGCTTTACCCAGAAACGTGAGTACAATAAATGGCCTGTACCGTGTTCGCTTCCACCAATATATAAATCTACATTTTCCCAATACTTTAGTGAAGCTTCACTTGCAAAAGTTTCATCTCGCATGGCATCCTCCATATAACGGAAGAAATACCAAGAACTGCCTGCCCAACCTGGCATAGTGTTCAATTCTAAAGGATGAATCTTTGTATTATTTATCTTATCATTAGAAACAACAGCATTACTTTCAGTATCCCAAGCCCAAACATCCGCACGTCCTAATGGTGGCTCGCCTTCTTCGGTTGGTAAATATTTTTCTACTTCAGGCAATACAATCGGCAAATGGGCTTTGTCTATCATTTGCGGCATACCATTGACATAATATACTGGGAAGGGTTCTCCCCAATATCGTTGTCTAGAAAATACAGCATCACGTAAACGGTAATTAGTTTTACCTTCTCCTTGTCCTATTTGCTCTAATTCATAAATCGCACGTTTGGTGGCTTTTTTATAGTTCATGCCGTTAAGGAAATCACTATTAGCAATCTTTACATTGTCTTTAGAACCATAAGCTTCTTCAGAAAGATCTACACCATCAAAAATATTAGGAATAGGGATATCAAAATGTTTTGCAAAGTCATAATCACGCTGGTCGCCACATGGTACAGCCATCACTGCTCCTGTTCCGTAGCTTGCTAATACATAATCGCCAATCCAGATAGGAATAGGCTCTTTAGAAAAAGGATGCTCAGCATAAGCTCCTGTAAATACACCAGAAATAGTTTTTACATCTGCCATACGATCGCGTTCACTTCGTTTAGCTGTTTTTTCTATATAGGCTTCAACATCTGCTTTTTGAGCTTCGGTTGTAATTTTAGATACAAGTTCATGCTCTGGAGCTAGCGTCATAAAACTCACACCATAAATGGTATCAGGTCGTGTAGTGAATACATCTATTTTTTCGTCATGTCCATTAACATTAAAAGTTACAGAAGCTCCAACCGATTTTCCAATCCAATTTTTTTGAATATCCTTTAAAGCATCTGTCCAATCAATAGTATCTAATCCTTGAAGTAAACGCTCTGCATAAGCAGAAATGCGCATACTCCATTGTGTCATTTTTTTACGCACTACTGGATGCCCTCCACGTTCTGAAACTCCATTAACGATTTCGTCATTGGCTAAAACAGTTCCTAATGCTGGACACCAATTTACTTCGGTTTCTGCTAAATAAGTAAGTCTATATTTTAAAAGTATTTCTTGTTGCTGTTCAGAAGAATAATTATTCCATTCTTCAGCAGTGAAAGTTTCTACATCATCATCACAAGCTGCGTTTACTGTTGCATTTCCTTCAGATTTAAAAACTTCAACTAATGTATCAATATGTTCTGCTTTATTAGAATTGTTATTGTACCAAGATTCAAACAATTGGATGAAAATCCACTGTGTCCATTTATAATAATTAGGATCAGACGTTCGTACTTCACGACTCCAATCAAAGGAAAATCCGATTTGATCTAACTGACGACGATAGGTTTTTATATTCGCTTCAGTCGTTACTGCAGGATGTTGTCCTGTTTGTATGGCATACTGCTCAGCTGGTAATCCAAAACTATCATAACCTTGAGGATGCAGTACATTAAAGCCTTTATGACGTTTGTAGCGTGCATAAATATCACTTGCAATATAACCTAATGGATGGCCAACATGCAGACCTGCACCAGAAGGGTAAGGAAACATATCCAAAACATAATATTTTGGTTTTTCACTTGTGTTAGATGCTTTAAACGTTTCGTTTTTTGCCCAGTAGTCTTGCCACTTCTTTTCGATTTGATTGAAATCGTACCTCATCGTTGTATTTTCCTTGAAATAAGGTGCAAATTTAAAGGTATTACAACACAATAAAAAACTAAACGTTGTATTGTTCTAGATAAGCGAATTGTTTTTTATTTTTACGGTACTAATTAGCATTAATCCATGGCATCATCCTTTGACAAATATCAAAAACGAAAACTTATATCGTCTTATGTTTCTGTAGTGATAAGTATTGCACTCGTTTTATTTCTTTTAGGCTGTTTGGGTCTTTTGGTGATTAACTCAAAAAAAGTGGCTGACCACTTTAAAGAGCAAGTGGTTATGACCATTTATTTAAATGATACAGCAAAAGAAGTTGAAGTAAATCAGTTAAAAAAGAGTTTAGCGATGGCAGATTATACTAAAGAAGCATTATATGTTTCTAAAGAAGAAGCTGCTGAGCTCATGAAAGCTGAAACAGGTGAAGATTTTATGGATTTTGTAGGTTACAACCCTTTAAAGAATTCAATTGATGTTCATTTAAAAGCTGATTTTGTAACTACTGAAAATTTAACAGAGATCACCGAAAGCTTGTCTAATAAAGCTTTTATTGAAGAAATACGATATGATAATGACTTGGTCGAATTGATGAATGACAACGTTAAGAAAATTACGTTTTGGGTATTAATCATTAGTGGTTTGTTTACTTTAATTGCTGTGTTGTTGATTAATAGTTCTATTCGTTTGGCAGTTTATTCTAAGCGCTTTATTATAAAGACCATGCAAATGGTAGGAGCTACAAAAACTTTTATCCGTAGACCTTTTGTTTGGAAAAGTGTACAACTAGGAATCATCGGTGCGTTTGTCGCTTTAGTTGGTATGGCTATAGTTTTATATTACTTAGATATTACATTCCCTGAGTTAGAATTATTGCGAAATACAGTAATGATTATTGCCCTTTTTGTTGGCATCTTTCTGTTAGGTATTGTAATTACATGGATTAGCACATTCATTGCCACACAACGCTTCTTAAATTTGAAGACGGATCAGTTGTATTATTAGATGTTAGGAAAATATTAATGTGAACTTATATTTATAAATAAAACTGTTACTTTGTGCACTATTAAAGTTTAGTTGAAAACATTATGGGAGAACAAAAACGTAAAAAAGATAATAAAGCAGAATTTATCTTTGGTAAGAAAAACTACAAATTCTTATTTATCGGTTTAGCATTTATTGCTATTGGCTTTATTCTCATGGCTGGTGGTGGAAGTGACAACCCTAATGTTTATGATCCTTCAATCTTTAGTTGGAGGCGTATTCGATTAGCTCCTACACTTGTTCTTATTGGTTTCGGGATTCAGGTCTATGCTATACTTTTGAACCCAAATAAGGATTCCAAGAAATAATTTTGAATTTACTTATATTTGCCACGTATCATATCCCTAGTTGATACTTATGCCCCATGGAAATTTTAGATGCCATTATTTTAGGAATTGTTCAAGGTCTTACAGAGTTCTTACCTGTATCTTCTAGTGGTCACCTCGAATTAGGAAAAGCAATTCTAGGAAGTGATGCTATTCCTGAAGAGAGCTTAATGTTTACCGTTGTGCTCCATTTTGCTACAGCATTAAGTACCATGGTTATTTTTAGAAAAGATATTCTTGAAATATTAAGAGGTATCATTAATAGTATAATAAGTTTAAAATGGAATGAAGAATCTCAGTTCTCAATAAAAATTCTTATTTCAATGATACCTGCCGTAATTATTGGCTATAAGTACGAACGTGTTTTTGAACAACTCTTTGGAAATAACATTCTTTTAGTTGGTGCCATGCTAATAGTTACCGCTTTATTGCTGTTTTTGGCAGATAGAGCAAAGAAAACACATAAGAAAGTTTCTTTTGCGGATAGTTTTATTATCGGTATTGCTCAAGGAATCGCTATGCTTCCTGGAATATCACGTTCTGGTGCAACAATCTCAACATCTGTACTTTTAGGAATTGATAAAACCAAAGCCGCACGATTTTCATTTTTAATGGTTGTTCCACTCATATTTGGTAAAATAGCAAAGGATATTTTATCCGGAGAACTGACTTATAGCAGCACAAGTTTTGGCTATTTGAGTGTTGGTTTTATTGCTGCCTTTATTTCAGGTTTGTTTGCATGTACTTGGATGATTGCTTTGGTAAAGAAAAGTAAATTAACGTATTTCGCTGTTTATTGTGTTATCGTTGGAATTATCGCAATAATTTGGACTCAAATCTAATGCAAACCGAAGACGATTTCAAAACTGGTCAAGTTTTACTAATAGATAAACCGCTACACTGGACATCCTTCCAGGCGGTAAATAAATTGCGCTGGGCTATAAGACAAGCCTTTTCTATAAAGAAAATCAAAGTGGGCCATGCAGGTACTTTGGATCCACTAGCTACAGGATTATTGGTGATTTGTACTGGTAAGATGACCAAGCAGATTAATATATTTCAAGGGCAAGAAAAAGAATATACAGGCACGTTTACATTAGGTAGCACAACACCTTCTTTTGATTTAGAAACGGAAGTAGATCAATCTTATCCGACGGAACATATATCAGAAGATTTAATTCATAAAACTACGAACCAATTTATTGGAAAGATTGAACAATTTCCTCCAGTATTTTCTGCTATTAAAAAAGAGGGAAAACGTTTATATGAATTTGCTAGAGCAGGTGAGGAGGTTGAAATAAAACCAAGACAAGTAGAAATCACTGAATTTGAAATTATTCAAATCAAGAACTTAGAGCTAAATTTTAGAGTCGTTTGCAGCAAAGGGACTTATATACGTTCTTTAGCTCATGACTTTGGAAAAGCACTGAATTCTGGCGCACATCTATCTAAATTACGAAGAACACGTATAGGTGATTTTAAAGTTGAAAACGCCTTAACTCCTGAGGCTTTTATTGAAAGTCTTCCTGCTAAACAATGATTTAACAAGGGTTTAAGATTGGATTTTAAACTATTTCGTTGTTATATTCGTATATCCTAAGCAAACTAAAACTTGCATTCTATTTGGAACTAATTGATAAATATAAAGCTGAAATAATTACTTTTCTTATAGCAGGAATCGTAGTATTAGGTCTGTTTAGCGCTCAACTAAGGCTCAAAGGAGAGCTAATTACCGAAAGCTATTACCTTTTAGAACCAGAGCCAGAATTAACTGAAGAAGAGCTTCAAAAATTTGAAGATTTAACAGGACCTTCGACCAATAAGGCGTTTAATGAAGATCAAGAGTATAAAGACATGATGCGTAACTTTAAAACGGTTAGCAGCAATGATTTTGAACGTACAACCAAAGCTCTAGAAGAAGCTAAAGCAAATGAAGTACAAGAAGAAACCAGCGTTGATAAATCTTACGAAACCAGTAATGCGTATGCTTTAAATTCTAAAGAAACAGAATCTTATAAAAAACTTCAGGAGGAATTAAATAAGCGTTTAGAAAATAAGAAAATAGCTGATGAGCATGCTAAAGCCAAAAGCACTTTAACGTACTCTTTAAAAGGAAGAACGTTGACCTATTATAAAACGCCACGTTATTTATGCGAATTTGGCGGAAAAATTGTAGTTACAATTAAAGTTAATGGTTCAGGTGATGTTTACGATGCTTACATAAATGGTTCTTCGAATTCTAGCAATCAGTGTTTAATAGATCACGCCATTGAATATGCAAAGTCGGTTCAATTTAACACGTCTGATCGGACAGATCAATTGGGCACTATTACTTTTTTATTTAAAGGAAAGTAATTAGACCTATGCAAGTCACTATTTAAGACAATAAATTAACTAAATCTTCAATTGTCGATTGTCCTTTATCTTTATTATACCAACGTTGCAAATCTTCTTTAAACTCAGGTGTTAGCATACCATGTTCAGCCTTGTAGCTATTTACCATATTGGTAGCAACTGTTGGCCTCGGTCCAAAAGTATCAATGACCTGATTAGTTATATCATCTATCATTATTAATTTTGGTATGGATTTTCCTCCATTGGTCAAAAACTGATTCATAAGTTCATCATTCTCATCTCTTAACACAACTTTGAAATCAATATTTTCATTGAGTTCAGCAACTTTATTTATTACAGGCATAATGTGGGCCGCATCGCCACACCAACTTTCTGTAATGACCAACCAAGTTACTTTTCTATTGAAATTTTCAATTTTCGTTTTTATATCTTCCGAAACTTTTACAGTTTTATCCCAACGCTTCATACGTCTATCATTGAGTATGGTATAATTAGCTAAATCTTCTGTTTTTTGGTTTCCTGTGGTTGAATTTTCTTCAACTAATTGAGAGACTAAATTGCGATAATCAGCATAAGTAATACTATGCTTTAAGCCATTTGAAATTATATTGTTGATCATAAGTGTATCTAAAACTTCCATAGTACAAATTTAAGTTTCTATTGCTATTTTTTGTGCAACAGTTGTTACATTAGTAGTTCTAATTTTTATTCCTTACAATTATGGAAAAACACAGGTGTGGATGGTGCGTTGGTAATCCTTTGTATGAGGCTTACCATGACGAAGAATGGGGAGTTCCGGTATATGATGATAATACTTTATTCGAATTTTTAATTTTAGAAACGTTTCAGGCGGGTTTAAGTTGGATAACCGTTTTAAAAAAGCGTGAAAACTTTAGAAAAGCTTTCGATAATTTCAATTATGCGACAATAGCCAAATATCAACAGTCTAAAATTGATGATTTGTTGCAAGATGATGGTATTATTAGAAACAAACTAAAAGTAAAAGCAACGATTACTAATGCGCAGGCTTTTATGAAAATTCAAGAAGAATTTGGGTCTTTTTCTAAGTATATCTGGGATTTTGTTGATGGCAAACCTGTTAAAAACAATTATAAAAATTATAAAAATGCTCCTGCAAATACTCCTTTGAGTGATGTCATAAGTAAAGATCTAAAAAAGCGAGGTTTTAAATTTGTAGGTACAACTGTTATGTATGCGCATATGCAGGCGACAGGAATGGTTAATGACCACGAAGTATCATGTTTTAGATATAATGAAGTTTAGAGGTACTTTAAAAAATCTAATCGCGAAATATGCTTAGCTCCTAAACTCTCTAGATGATTGGTGTGTAATTGACAGTCAATTAATTTATAGTTAGAACTCTGAACAAATGTTATAAAACCCACTTTGCTGGCATTACTAACTTTAGCGAACATGCTTTCACCACAAAAAACAGAATTCTTTATATCAATACCGTAAAGTCCTCCAACCAATTCGTCATTTTGCCAAACTTCAATAGATTTAGCATAGCCAAGCTTATGTAACTTTATATAAGCTTCTACCATTTCATGAGTGATCCAAGTACCTTGTTGTCCTTCTCGCTTTGCTTCGGCACAGTTTTCAATTACTTGTATAAAGGCTTTGTTTTCTGTGACTTTGAATAGATTCTTTCTTATCACTTGTTTCATACTTTTAGATACCTTTAAATCTGCCGGAAATAATACAAAACGAGGGTCTGGCGACCACCAAAGAATAGGTTCTGTACTATCAAACCATGGAAATATACCTTTTGAATAAGCATGGAGTAAACGTTCAGTAGATAAATCTCCACCAACAGCTAAAAGCCCATCAACAGAGGCTTCTGAAACATCTGGAAATTCTATTTTTTGAGTTAAAAAGTGCATTAATTAGTACTGCGATAACATTTTTTTAACATTTTTGGTGTTAAATACAGGTTTCTGTTTTGATAGTATAATAATTTTATTGATATTTGACCTGACCTTTATGAAATAAATTTTTGTTCATCATTGCTTTTTTTTAAGTTTGTTAGTAGAGGTCAAACCTAAAACCACAATATTAAGTCCTGATTAACCATCAGGACTTTTTTTATTTCAAAACATAAAAAAAGACTTGTTTTAATTAAATCAAGTCTTTTATAATCGCTTAAAATTTGTATCCTTAAAACGGTAAATCGTCGCTATCTCCTTCGTTTAAATCACTAACAGGTTCAAATGCTTCTGTTGGTGGCACAGGTGGCATGTCTCCACTCGCAGCTTCTGGTTGTAAAGCTTCAATTCTCCAGCCTTGTATTGAATTAAAGTATTTAGTTTCTCCTTGTGGATTTACCCATTCTCTACCTCTTAGGTTAATGTTAATCTTTACTTGCTGACCAACTTGGTAGTTATTCAATAAATCAGTTTTATCCTGAACAAATTCCACCATAATATGTTGTGGGTATTGTTCTTCTGTAGTTACCACTACTTCTCTTTTTCTAAATCCATTACTACCAAAGGTTTGTGTCTCACCTACCATCTTAATACGTCCTTGTACTTCCATTTTTGCTTAATCTATAATTATTAAATATTTGTATTTTTTGAGACTACGAAAGTAATAACTTCCAAGCACTTTCTATGTCTCCATAGCTCAAATAATTTCGAGCTAACTTATGTTTTTCTCTATGTGACGCTGTTTTAATATCAGGATAACGCTCACTAATATCTTCAACAAACTTATTTACGTCATCGGCATTTGGCAAAGTTTCAACATTTGCTAGCATCCCAAGATTATTTCCGGTTAAAATCATGCTGTTTCTTACATGCTCTGGCATACTATCTACACCTATACCCATATTTCTGATAGGTTTTGGAATTTCAAAAAAGCCCTTTTTTGCTCTACTATAATAACTACCACCAGCTCTAGCAACTAAATCTAAGGCTTCTTGATTTATAGTGTTATCGTTAGTCATAACGTCCTCTGAAATATGAAGTTTTACCACTTCACAGATTACTAAATTTCCTGCTCCTCCTTCGTTACCCAAATGTATAATATCATTGACCTTGCATTCAAATTGTACAGGTGATTCGGCAACTCTAAAAGGCTTTACAATATCCGAAGCTAACATAGTTAATCCTGCTTTTTCAAACTCATTAACATCCTCAGGATATTCAGTACTAGTTAAAGACATTTGGTGAACAATATCATAATTCACCACATTAATTACAACTTCTTTTATGGCCTCTACATTCTCTAAAGTATGCTTTGTGGTATTATCTCTAACACGTCTCGCTGGTGAAAATATTAACACAGGTGGATTAGCGCTGAACACATTAAAAAAACTAAAAGGAGACAAATTAGGATTACCATTTACATCAATCGTACTTGCAAAAGCAATTGGTCTTGGTGCAACAGCACCTAATAAATAGCTATGTAATACGCCTGTTGAAAGGTCTTGAGGGATAAATGAAACCATGTAGTCAACTGATTTTCAGCAAATATAATTATTATAGGTTGTCAGCGAAAGTATTTTACATCTGTATTAGTACAATATTATCAACATATTTACATTATATTTAAAATTGAAACGAGTATCCTAATAGTTTTATGGCTTAAGGGATTTTTAATGACGAACAGCATGTGTCCTATATAAAATCAATTTTTAAAAGCACATGAAATTTTACTGACTAATGACCTTGAGTTTAAACAGAAATGTAATCCGTTGGATTATTATTGTGTCTTCCTTTATTATCATTTCCCTTATACTTTGGAATACGTATGTGTTTTTTCAATACTTTAAAGCAGAGGAACGCGCAAAGATGAAAAGTTGGACATTTGCCTACAATGAATATGTGAAAGACCTCACTAGCGCTGAACCTACCTTTAATGAAGTAGCGCAGTTCATTGTTTTAGATTCTACGATTACTACACCAATGTTATTAATTGATACAAAGAGTAATAATATTGAAGGATCTAGAAATATAGGAGTAAATATTAAGGCTAATGATTCTATAAAAAAAATACTAGATTCTTCATTTATTTATAGAAATAGAGAAAAGCTTATTACTAAGTTTAGTAAAGAGAACGAACCATTTATCATAAAAAGTCAGAATAAAGTATTATACTACGGTAATTCGCCACTTTTAAACAAACTAAAATATTATCCACTAGCACTTTTATTAATTATTCTACTTTTTGCTGCGGTTGTTTATTTCTTTTACCGAAGTTCTAAAAATGCTCAACAAAACAAGCTTTGGACAGGTATGGCTAAAGAAACAGCACACCAAATAGGTACTCCGTTGTCTTCTCTTGTCGGCTGGACAGAAATTTTAAAGACTGAAAACATCAATCCAGATTATATTGTAGAAATTGAAAAGGATATTGATCGTTTACAAACCATAACAGATCGTTTTAGTAAAATAGGATCGATACCAACTCTAGAAAAAGTTGATATTGTTGAGGTTACCAAAACATCTTATGATTATTTAAAATCAAGATCGTCTAAGCTCATTAATTTTGAAAGCAATATCCCAGAACAAGAAATACCAGTGAATTTGAATACTGAACTTTATAGCTGGACTATTGAAAATTTGGTGAAAAATGCAATTGACGCTATGAAAGGAAAGGGTGATGTAAAGCTAGAGCTTTTTCAAACTGAAAAGCAAGTGTTTATAAATATTTCGGATACAGGAAAAGGGATTTCAAAACAACAATTCACTAAAATTTTTGAACCAGGTTATACAACTAAAAAGCGTGGTTGGGGACTTGGACTGTCTCTAGCTAAGCGTATAATTGAAGATTACCACAATGGAAAAATTAAGGTTTTGACTTCTGAGATTGGAAAAGGAACAACAATTCAGATTGCTATGAAGCAGGTTTAGCAAATGATTATTGAAAATTTAGTTTAAATTTGAATATGAGTGCGTCAAGATTTTTCACTTTAAAAGAAGCTCGGTTAAGTAACAACTGTCCAGAATGCTATTCTAATGATAGTTTAGAAGTTGTATTTAAACAAAAGTTTATCGAAAACACTTTTTATAAAGCGATTACAGCAGAAACAGTAAATGAATTACATTGCTTGAACTGTGATACTCAAATATTTCCTATTCGTTGGACGGACGATATTGAAAGTGTTGTAGATTACCAAAAACGAGCCTTACAACCTAAGCCTAAATCAATTAAATTAAAACCAATCAGTTGGATTTTAATCATAACTATTTTAGTTTTAATTATTGTATCTGCGTTATTTGCAACCGAAATATTTAGTTTTTAAATAAAATTAGAAGCTATTTTATTGGCTAGAGTTTCAAACTCTATAGGTTCTAGTTTCTCTTTGTGTGTAAAGCGAGCGTTTTCCATAGTATGAAGTGGAATTAAATGAACATGTACATGAGGTACTTCTAATCCAATAACAGACATGCCAATACGCTCACACGGTACTGATTTTTCTAATGCTAGTGCTACACGTCTAGAAAATTGCATCAATGCAGTATAAGTAGCTTCATCTAAATCAAAAATTTTATCGATTTCCTTTTTAGGGATACAAAGCGTGTGCCCTTTAGAATTAGGATTAATATCTAAAAAGGCAAAGAAGTTTTCTGTCTCTGCGACTTTATAGGATGGAATTTCACCTGATACTATTTTTGTAAAGAGTGTTGCCATAATTTAAATGAGAAAGTAACAAGTTTTTATAAAGATAAAAAGATTCCTGCTTAACTGAAATCAATTCAGTATAAAACAGGAATCTTTTAAATATTAAGTTCAGAGAGTTTATCTCGAAATCTCTAAAATATCAAACTTCATTGTTCCACTTGGTACTTGTATTTCAGCAGTATCACCTACAGATTTACCAAGTAAACCTTTACCAATTGGTGAATTAACTGAAATTTTACCAGAAGCTAAATCTGCTTCACTTTCAGCCACCAAAGTATAGGTCATTTCCATACCATTTACTTGGTTTTTTATTTTTACAATAGATAACGCCAAAACCTTAGAGGTATCTAATTGCGATTCATCAATAACACGAGCACCGGATAATGTTTCTTCCATTTTAGAAATTTTCATTTCTAACATACCTTGTGCTTCTTTTGCGGCATCATATTCTGCATTTTCACTCAAATCACCTTTGTCTCTAGCTTCTGCAATAGCTTGGGACGCCTTTGGGCGCTCAACATCTTTAAGATGATTTAGTTCTTCTCTTAGCTTTTTTAAACCTTCAGCTGTGTAATAAGATACTTTACTCATAATTCATTCGTTTATTATCAAAAGATGCTGAAACTTACTAAGCGTAAGGACAGCATAAAAAAAATCTCGCGCTGACGAGATTACTATGCAAATATATAAAATATTTACGGTATAGTTGAATTAATTGTAAATTGCCTTTCAAAAATTGATAATGAAAAAACTACTTTTACTGTTTAGTTGTGTTATGATTTTTACTTGTGATAAAAATAATGACAATAGCAATTGTAACTTTTTATTTAATGCTGGTGTTAACCTAACAGTAAATACTAATTTGCCTCAGTTTAACCAACTACAATTTCCTGGGAATGGAGTATATGTTTCTGGACAAGGAAATAATGGTATTTGGCTTTGGCGTTTAAACTCTGCTACCCTTTATGCTTGGGATGCTGCTGACCCTAGTCATCAGCCTGCTGCATGTTCAACATTGGAAGATACTGGTCAAGGTGATATAGTAACTTGCGGCTGCGATGATGGTAATCAGTATAGTTTGGCTACAGGTTTAGTATTTGGTGAAAACACACAACCCTGTACGTTACAGCCATACAGGGTTGAGGATATTGGAAATAATACGTTTTTAGTATCCAATTAAAAGTTTAAAGTTATACCAACCAAAAAGTTGGTTGTTGCTTGTGGGTAAAAACCAGCACCTTCTATTGTTGAAATAGTTCCTGGATTAGACCAAGTATCATCAAATGTATAGTAATAACCGTTTGATATATACTCAACATTAAATATATTATTTACTAAACCAGTAAATACCACAGAATCGAAAACAGATTTAGTTTTAAGCATATAGCTGATATTAAAATCATTTATAAAATAGCTCTCAAGTTTAGATGCTTTAGCTTCGGTATTACTCATAAATTGTTCGCCAACATATTTACTCAATAAAGACATTTGTAGGTTCTCAATAGGTTGAAAAACAATAGCATTTGCAGCAACTAAATCTGGTGAAAATGAAATATCTGTTTTACCAAGATTTTGTAACGCTCCGTCAAAAGGAATAATAGTTCCCTCATTTTTATTAGTACTTATAGTCATATTGGGTTGTAGCGTAAGTTTTGGTGATACAGGAACTATAGCTTCTAATTCTAACCCTAAACGATAACTTTTTCCGCTATTTGTTCTTATCGGATTGCCCACATCATCTAATTGGCCAGAAAGTACCAATTGTTCATTATAAAGCATATAATAGGCATTGGCATTAAAGGTGAAGTTCCCTTTCTTATGTCTCCAACCTAATTCGAAATCATTTAATTGCTCTGCTTCGATATTTGGATTGCTTTCAAAATCGGTTCTATTAGGTTCTCTGTTGGCTCTAGCATAAGAGAAATACAAGCTGTTATCAGAATTTAAATCATATGTTATACCAGCTTTTGGATTAAAAAACGTAAAGTTTTTATCTACTGCAAATTCTACAATATCAGATGTTGTTCCTGTAGTTTTATAAGTTACATTTCTAACCTGTAAATCTCCGTATAAACTTACATTTTCGTTAAGCCTATAGTTTGCCTTTGTAAAAACAGATAAATCATTCTTTTTACTATTACCATCATAATAATGATCTCTAATTTCGCTTTGACTAGCAAATTCTGCCCAAATCACTTCACCAAAATGCTCTCCATTATAGTGACTGTAAGAACCTCCAAAAATTAAATTTAGGTTATCATCTTTATAATTGGCATTGGCATTAAACACATAAAAATCGTTATCTAACCAACGTCTGCGAATTAAGTCAGTCTCATCTATTGTTTCTCCATTGATATCTATTGGTTCAAAACCATACGTATCAAAACCTTCATCTTCTTTATACTGTTCAAAATAGCCACGACCGTATGTATAGTTTAAGCCCAAGGTTGTCGACCATTGACTATTGTATCTCTGATTCCAGTGTAATTGATAGTGATCTTGACTGTAGTTATCGACTTCGTTATCGTAGAACTGGGTATTACCATCGTCGTCTGTGTATTGACCAGCAATATTATAAGTACGGTTATTTTCTAATAGATTCAAATCCTCAAGACCATACCAAGATTGATAGGTAACTTCATTTCCACCAAAAAGAACGGCTTTTACTAAGGTATTATCATCTACATAAGAGCCTTGTAAAAAGTAAGATTTCAAATCAGATGAAGCTCTATCAATATAACCATCTGAAGCAATATTTGAAAGACGACCAGCAATTTCGAAGTGGTCATTCATAAGTCCTGTACTAAACTTCACCGTATGTTTTCTTGTATTATAACTTCCAAAAGAATTAGAAATTTCACCTGATGCATCTTTAGAGAATGCATCCGTTAAAATATTAATACTTGCTCCGAAAGCACCAGAACCATTGGTTGATGTACCAACTCCACGTTGTAATTGTAAACTTTCTACAGAAGAGGCAAAGTCGCCTAGATTGACCCAGAATGTTCCCAGAGATTCCGCATCGTTGTATGGAATTCCATTGATAGTGATGTTTGTAGATTGTGCACTAACACCTCTAACTCTAATACCTGTATAACCTACACCTGCACCAGCATCTGTTGTGGTAACTACTGATGGTAAAAAGTTAAGTAGCATCGGGATGTCTTGCCCTAAATTACGTTTAGCAATTTCCTTTTTAGTAACGTTACTGTGTGTAATAGGCGATTTAGCATTTACACGTACTGCTTTTACTAGGACTTCGTCGAGTTTTTCAACTTTTGTTGAATCTTGTTGTTTTTCTTGCCCATAAGTTGAACAAAAGCTTAGTAAAAAAATGAATAGTGTTAATCTCTGCCAACTAAATTTTGGGAGATTTTTGAATAAAATTTTAGTTTCGGCTACATTATTTTGAAAGACGAAACTGAATCTAGTTAAGTAGGACAAGTTACTACCAGATTGACTTTTAAGAATACTAGATTTCATACGACTATAATTTATAATCGAATAAAAAGAGGTCATTATTCTTGGTTAAAAATTGATTATTGTGAGCATTAGCTTTATACAATATTGAAATGTTGATTTCTATTTTGAATCCATACAATGATGACTAAAACATCTTTAAGATTCAGAAGTAAAAACCAGCATTGATGACCTTATCGCACTCGCTAAAAATGTCTACAAGACATTTTCTTTACGCTCGTTTCCTAAACAGCATTACCTGTTCTAGGTTCAATGGGTATGATCTCAGCCACTTATTGGCACCCCTTTTTTGAGAACGCTGCAAAGATAGTAACAAATGATATTAGACAAATGATTATTTAGAAATTATTTTAACGGAAGTAATTAATCTGTTTCTGGTGGTTTACGATTAGCTTTCTTTTCTGAAGTTTTACGTTTATTAGCTAAGCGTTTTCTCTTTACTGCTTTAGGAATTTTTGTTTTAATACGTTCCTTTTCTTCCTTTAAACCTTCATCAATTAGTTCTAAAAAGCGATGTGTGACAATGGCTTTGTTTCTGAACTGACTTCTGCTTTCATCACATGCTAAAATTAAAATACCTTCTTTAGTTAATCTTTTTGAGAAAAATTCAGAGAGTTTTAGTTTTTCGTCTTTATTAAAGACTTGAGAATCTTGAAGGTTGAAATACAATTCTGCTTTTGAAGAAACTTTATTGACATTTTGTCCTCCACTTCCTGAGCTTCGCACGTATTTATAAGATAATTCAGATTTAAGTAAATCAGCGTCCACTATTCTTTAATTTGATGTGGTGCTTTGAGTAAGTCATTAACTGTCTTTACCGGATTAAACGTAATGATTGGTACTTCAACAAAGATGGTATTCCAATGTGCCATGCTACCATTCCAAAGTCCAGGTAGTTCTAACGCTTTTAAATCTTTACCCATTTGTGTTTTTGAGCTTATAAAAGCGGCACTATGGTCTACGTAGTTTTCTAAATCAAATTTTTCACCTTTATAGTTTTTTACACCACAAACTAAATCTACAGGATTAAAGTGTGTGGCATTTTCTAGAATTGCTTTTTGCTTTTTGTCTTTCAAATTAATTTGTGCAGACTCTACAATCTGAAGGGATTGGTTAGAATTTTGATCTTTTACCCAAAAAGGGCCTCCGCCAGGTTCTCCCTCATTTTTTACCATTCCACAAATTCGGATAGGTCGATTTAGTTTTTCTTTTAAATATTTTTTTTTATAGCGGTCTGAATATTTTATATACTCGGTAGATATTTTGACACTTAATTCTTCAGTTAAAAAATCCTCTATTGTTTTTAGTGATGAGTCTGATGCATCATTTCTATCTAATTGCTTTAAAAACTCAAACGTCTTGTTTTGTAATTCTAATAAAATCCCAGCTAATACTATTTTGTATTTAGCAACTTCATCTTTGTACTTTTTTACTACAACATTGTCTATGTTTTTGACAAAGATAATGTCAGCATCTAACGCATTTAAGTTCTTTAATAAAGCTCCATGACCAGATGGTCTAAATAAAATGGAACCATCTGCTTTTCTAAATGGTTTATGATCTAAAGTCACAGCAACGGTATCTGTGGATTGTTGCTGATACGAAAATGAAATATCGAATTTAACATTTGTATTTTCTTCTACGTGATCTTGAATGCGTTTAAATTCCTTAGAAAACTTGTCTTCGTAAACTTGTGAAATTGTAAAGTGAAGCTTGGCTAGTCCATCGCTAGATGCATACAATGCAGCTTCATACAAATGTTCTTCAAAAGCTGTTGATATATGGTTGTTTTTATATTCGTGAAATGGCAATAATCCTTTGGGCTGATTCCCAAAATTCAATTGATTTTTGTCTAACATCGCTTTGGCAAATTGCCAAATTTTTTCATGCGTTGGTAAAGTTTCAAATGCAATTCCTTTAGATTTGAGTAATTCTAGAACTTGTTTATAGAATGGAAATTTTTCTAAACCCACCATAAACAAGGATAAATCTTTTAGTCCATTTTTATTTATGTAAGAATTGAGCGATTGCTCATTAGGCTTATATTCATTAACAAACTGGAACAAGAATTTGAACATTCTAGTTGCAGCACCAGATGCAGGTACAAATTTTAATAATGAAATATTATTTTTTTCAGCTTCAAATAGGGTGACATATTTTTTTATACTTATCTCATTTAATGCCATTATTCCATCGTTTAAGGTAGCGGCATTTGCAATGTTTGTAAAAGGAATACCTGCTTCAAAAATGTTAATTTGTTTCTTAACATCGTCTACGGTTAATCCTTTCGCTTTAATTTGTTTTATATCATTCTCTGTAAAACTCATATTTTTTTCTCTAGTAGCTTGTCAATATGCCCTACAGCAATTTTAAGACGCTCGGCTTTACTTCCTTTTAATAAAACATAAGGTCTATTGTAGGTTTTTAGAGCAGTTTCAAATGCTTTGAACATACGTTCTCTCTCATTGGGTTTGTCTCTTAGGTCATCTGCTTCCCAAGGTGTGTCAATATAAGTTAAAAAGTAAAGATCGTAGGAATTTTTTAGAGCATATGCTTCTAAAATCGGGTCACATGTTCCTGAGTAATAAGCTTCACTATATACTTTAGTTTCAAGTAGATCGGTATCGCATATTAGAACTGAGTCCGTTTTTTGAGCTAATTCATTTTCGAGTTTCATTTGTCCGATTGCAATCGGCAGTAAATCTTTTGGCTCGCAAGTTTTACGCTCGTTATTCCATTTATCTTGTAGATATTCTCTTGCATACTCACGTACCCAAACCGAATTATAATGTCTGGCTAGTTGACGAGATAATGTTGTTTTACCTGTAGATTCAGGTCCAAACAAAACGACTTTTATGCAGTTGCTAGGTTGTTGTTTAAGTGCTTCTTCCATGCTAAATATCCAAATATTGCAATTATGGTAAATCCTAAATATTGAAAACTTGTAAAGGTAAAACCTTTATGCAAATACAAAGGTACAGATATGATGTCTCCAATAATCCAGAAGATCCAATTTTCAATTTTACGCCTAGCCATTAACCACATACCTACAAAAAATATCGCTGTTGTAATAGTATCTACATAAGCGACCCAACCATTCCATTTATCAAATGTTTTATAAACTATAAAAACAAATAGTAAAGTTGCTAAAAATATTGCTACACTTAGTTTTTTTTCTTTTGTGGTAGTCATGGAAATTGGAGTAACATGTGTTTCGTCAACTTTGCGTGTCCATATATACCAACCATATACGCTCATTGCAAAATAATAAGCGTTGATCATCATATCTCCTAATAATTCCCATTTTAATAATAAATACACAAAAATCATTGTACTAATCATTCCAGTTGGAAACACAAATATTTTATTTTGTTTAGAATACCAAACCGATAAAAATCCAAAAATAACCGCGATAATTTCTAAGACGATGTCTGTAGTTTCATAGGTTGAATATTGCGCGAAGAAAAAATCAAAAATCTGGTTCATAGTCGCTTCGGTCTGTTTTTACTAGTTTCATTTGTAATACTGAAATATCTACATCAGCAAATGAACGCTTTATTTCTTGAGTTAAGAACGGCATTAATACATCATAATCACCATAGATTTGAGTACTTAGAGGATTTTCTAATACTGTAAACTCTGAAGCTCTTAGTCTTTTTATAAAATTGATGACATGTTTTTCATAATCATCTTGTAATGGGGATAAAGTTAAATCTACAGATATATTCATACTATTTTTTTATGTCATTAAAGAATGCTTCATCCTCTTCAAAGGCTGTTCCAATTACTAATAAATCTGCGCCAGCATTGTAAGCTGATTTTAGTTCTGCAATGGATTTAATACCACCTCCAACTATGAGAGGAATAGTTAATTTTTGCTTTACCTTTAAAATTATTTCAGGCTCAATAGCATGTGTTGCGCCACTTCCAGCTTCTAGATAAATTAATTTCATACCTAAAAATTCTCCAGCTTTAGCTGTGTCCTTTATAATTTGAATTTCACTTCTTTTAATTGGTTTGGTCTTACTCACGCGCTGAACAGAAGTTTCTTTTCCGTTCTCAATTAACAGATAGCCAGTCGGAATTACTTCCAGATTTGTGCCTTTCAATCTAGAAACTGCTTCAACATGTTTCCCAATCAAATACTCTGGATTTCTTCCAGATATTAAAGACAAAAACAAAATGCCATCAGCTTTATCTGTAATCTGTATCACATCTCCTGGAAACAAAACCACTGGCAAAGAGGTGTGTTTTTTAATCTTATCAACCAGAATTTCAGTGATGCCTTCATCAACTTCACTTCCTCCTACAAAAATATGCGTTGCTATAGATTGATTGATTTTAGAGATAAAACTTGAAACAGCTTCAAGTTTCATTTTATCAGGATCGATTAAAACAGCTAATAATTTTTCACCTTTGGCTTTTGCAGTAATGATATGTTGATAGATGCTACTCATTATGGGACAACATAGGCACAAGTAAAACCTTCAAACTCTAAAAATGCTGTATTATACCTGTATTTTTTGTCTTTATAATCTATCCATGCGACAGTTTCGCTATGTTTAATCATGAATGGAATCACTAAAAAATGTTCCCTAAATAGCATACCTGGTGTGGCAAACAACTTGTATAAAGATTCTTTAATTCCCCAAATTACAGTAAGTTTTCTTATATAATCTTCAGCGTTTTTATCTAAATAATCAAACTCATAGTCCACAAATTTATGTGCTATAATTCCGATTTTATCACGTTGTTTTTCAATATCTATTCCAACTTCGTTATCACTAACAATGACTCCCGAAAAGGTGAAGGAATGTGTTATTGAAATGTGTTTTCCGTCTTTTAAATGTGGTTTTCCGTTGTTATCGTAATATAAATCTTGATCTGTATAACCAAACTCTCGCAACAAATGACGTACACTTAAAAAACCACGTTGATGTAGTTCGCTTTTCATGCCTAAAACACGTTCTAGGCTATTTGATTTTAAATCTAGAGGCTCTAATAACGCATTGTAAGACTCTTCAATCTTCCAGATTTTAACAGTAGTTTGTGAGTTTACGCTAATGGATTTGTACAGTGGCATTTAATATTGTTAATCCTATTGATTATCTTTGCATCGCCTAAGGCGAATTTGGTATTTTTTTGATATAGCGAATTTAGTTATTTAAGCCATAAACCCAAAGGCAAGTACAATTTTAAAAACGAGATAAAAGAGAATATGAATACAAAAACAATTGCTTACGTACCTAACAAGGTAAAAGATATGTCCCTTGCGGCTTGGGGAAGAAAAGAGATTGAACTAGCTGAAGCAGAAATGCCAGGTTTAATGAGTCTTAGAGAAGAATATAAAAATGAACAACCTCTAAAAGGTGCTCGTATTGCTGGATGTTTGCACATGACGATTCAAACGGCTGTTTTAATAGAAACATTGCAAGCCTTAGGTGCAGAAGTAACTTGGAGTTCTTGTAATATTTTCTCTACACAAGATCAGGCTGCTGCTGCAATTGCTGCTGCAGGTACAGCCGTTTATGCTTGGAAAGACATGACAGAAGAAGAGTTTGATTGGTGTATAGAACAAACATTGTTCTTTGGTGAAGACCGTAAGCCATTAAATATGATTTTAGATGATGGTGGCGATTTAACTAATATGGTTTTAGATCGTTACCCAGAGTTATCTGATGGTATAAAAGGTTTATCTGAAGAAACGACTACAGGTGTTCACAGGCTTTATGAGCGCGTTAAAAATGGTACATTAACAATGCCAGCAATTAACGTCAATGATTCGGTTACAAAGTCTAAATTTGATAATAAATATGGCTGCAAAGAATCGGCAGTAGATGCAATTCGTAGAGCAACAGATATTATGTTAGCTGGTAAGCGTGTAACAGTTTGTGGTTATGGTGATGTTGGTAAAGGAACTGCGGCTTCTTTTAAAGGAGCAGGTAGTATTGTGACTGTCACTGAAATTGACCCAATTTGTGCATTACAAGCTGCAATGGATGGTTTTGAAGTGAAGAAGCTAGAGACGGTTGTTGGAAATTCTGATATTGTGATTACAACCACTGGAAACAAAGACATCGTTAGAGCTGAGCATTTTGAAGCTATGAAAGACAAAGTAATTGTTTGTAATATTGGTCACTTTGACAATGAGATACAAATGGATTGGTTGAATAAAAACCATGGAAATACTAAGGATACGATTAAGCCTCAGGTAGATAAATACACTATCAATGGCAAAGATATTATCATTTTAGCTGAAGGTCGTTTAGTAAACTTAGGTTGTGCAACGGGTCATCCAAGTTTTGTAATGAGTAATTCATTCACTAATCAAACTTTAGCACAAATCGAGCTTTGGAAAAATGCTGATGCCTACGGAAATGATGTCTATATGTTGCCAAAACATTTAGATGAAAAAGTAGCAAAATTACACTTAGAAAAGATTGGTGTTGAGCTTACAGAACTAGCAGACTACCAAGCCGATTACATTGGTGTAAAAGTTGAAGGGCCTTATAAGCCTGAGCATTACAGATATTAAATTATTGTCATACTGAACTTGTTTCAGTATCTCATCATAGATTTAAACCCTCGCAGAAATGTGAGGGTTTTTAATTATTACTTCGAATATTCAATCGCTCATTAAATATCCAATTTTTAATCAATTTTTTGTTTGATGTTATCTCCGCATATACGTAAATATTAGATTCAAAGCATAGTGATTTTTCTGCTAGTTCTATCACAACTTTGTCATCACAATAACTAGAATGTAAAAAATAAAGTTCTTTGTCTTTTATGAGTACATAACCAACATGATTATCAAGACCAACAAAGTAAACACCATCAGAATAAACCTTATTTACTTTGGCTTTCAACTTCTCATAAGTTAAGTTAGAAAATATTTTAAGCTCAGACCTCGATTGTAAAAGTTTGGCTTCATCCAAACCAGCAGCTTGTGCCATTTTGTAGCGATTGAGATTAAAACCTAAATGCTTTAAAGTGGTCGATACAAAATAACCACATGCAATTTCACCATCATTCGGAATATTGGTGTATCCATTAAAATCCCACTCGGTTTCATACCAATGAGGCACAATATCATTTAGTAATTTAGAGTAGATATATTTTGATGCGCTATCAATAGCTTTGGTTTTATCAGAGCTATATAAATTTTTAAAATAGTTTTGGTCAGTTTTAATTTTATTGGTGATAGTCGTATAATTTCCTTTTGGTTTGAAGTTGATGTTCAGTTTTATGGAATCTAACAAAAATTCATTACTAACTTCCATTGCTATAGTCTTGCTATTTTTATTTTGAATTTCTGTAACTACTAATTCTTTTTCTGCATTGTCATTGCAACTACTTACTAAAATAAAAAATAAAAGGAGGCTAATTTTCGACATACATATTTAACGATCTATCTCTATATTTAGTATCTTACAAACTATGCAACACAAATCTAAACTACCTAATGTAGGTACTACAATTTTTACAGTAATGAGTGCTTTGGCTAACGAGCATAATGCCTTAAATCTATCTCAAGGATTTCCTAATTATCCTAGTTCTCAAAAGTTAAATGATTTGGTTTCAGATGGTATGAACAATGGTTACAACCAATATGCACCAATGGCTGGTAATTTGGATTTGCGATTGGCAATTTCTAACAAATACCAACTGCTTTATAAAGCCACTTATCACCCTGAAAATGAAATAACTGTTACAGCTGGTGCAACACAAGCCATTTATACCATTATATCAGCATTTATTAGACCAAATGACGAAATTGTTATTTTTAAACCTGCTTACGATTGTTATGAACCTGCTGTTGAAGTGAATGGAGGTAAAACGATTCCGATTCAATTATCAGCATCAGATTATAAGGTAAATTGGAATGAAGTTTCCTCAAAGATATCATCTAAAACTAAGATGATCATTATTAATTCACCTCACAATCCTAGCGGAACAATATGGTCTAAGGAGGATATGCTTCAACTTCAAAAGTTAACCAAAGACACTAATATTATTGTATTGAGTGATGAAGTCTATGAGCATATTATTTTTGATGGTGAACAACACCAGAGCGTCTGTTTATTTGAAGATTTAAAACAACGTAGTTTTATTACGGCTTCCTTCGGAAAGACATTTCATAACACAGGTTGGAAAATAGGTTATTGCTGTGCATCAGATCATTTAATGTCGGAGTTTAGAAAAGTGCATCAGTTTAATGTGTTTTCTGTAAATCATCCAATGCAAAAAGGAATAGCTGATTATATGCAAGATGCAGAAACGTATTTAGATTTAAATTCTTTTTTTCAACATAAACGTGATTTATTTTTAAGTTTAATTTCGGAATCTCGCTTTAAATTTACTCCATCAAAAGGGACATATTTTCAGGTTTTAGATTATTCTGGCATCACAGACGAATACGATGTGGATTTTGCAAAACGACTAACTAAAGAATTTAAAATTGCATCAATTCCGCTGTCAGTTTTTAACGAAAATAATAAAGATGATAAGGTATTGCGTTTCTGTTTTGCAAAAACGGATGAAACCCTTAAAAAGGCAACGGATGTTTTAAAGCACATTTAAATATGATATCAGTCAACCTGCACAGATATTATAGGTTATATTTCTGGAAGAGTTAAACAAAAAATTAAATACTATGAATACTTTGAGACAACTAGTTAAATTATCATTGATTTTTCTCATTTTTATTTCATGTGGAAGCAGTGAGCGTGTCATTACAGATGAAGGAAAAATTTATAATGTAGATGGAAAGGCAATTAAGAAAAATGGTGTTAATGTGTCGAGTGAATTAGATGCTTCTCAAAAAGAGAAAATTGATGATCTCTTAAATCAAAAAGAAGAGCAAGAAAAAGCTGAAGCAAAAAGACAGAAAGAGCTTGAGAAAGCTATTGAAACACAAGAAAAAATAGAAAATGATGCTAAAGAAAGACAAAGAGAGCTTAAATCTCAATTAGATGCTTTGCAAGATAAAATTAGAAATCGACAAAACGCTAGAGATGATTATGCTAAAATCAAGAAGCGATTTGTTGAGCAACAAAAAGAACTTGAAAAGCTAAAGAGCAATGGTCAACTCTCTTCCATAGAACTTAAAGAATGGGAAGCAAAACTAAAAAAGTTGGAAGTAGAAGCAGAAAAAGCACAACAGAAACTCAATAAATTTTAAAATAGTGTGTAACTTTTAGTAATTTTCAGTGTCAAAATGAAAAACGCTTAATCAAAAGAATATGAAATATTTTATCCTAGTTTTAATCTTCACATTATCACTTACCTCATTTGCTCAACAAGTAGAAAATGACGGAAAAACTTATGAAGTAAAAAAAGAAAAAATCTTCCTTAATGGAGAAGACGTTACAGAAACCTTAAATCTTGAAGAAAAAGAAGCTATTTTAAAGCAAGCGGCTAAAGTTTCCAAAAAATTAAGAATTACTGAAAAAGCGAAAAAAGAAGCCGAAAAACTAGAAAAAGAAGCGAAAAAAGCAGAAAAAGCTCAAAAAAAGGCTGAAAAGGCTCAGAATAAAGCCGAAAAAGAATTAAAGAAAAAGGAGAAACTTCAAAAGAATTTTGAGAAAGCTCAAAGTAACCTTGAGAAAGCCCAGAAGAAATATGAAAAGCTGAAGAGAAAGGGTAAATTATCTCCTGAAGATGAAAGAAAAACGCTTGAAAAGCTTGAAAAATTAACTGAAAAGTTGGAAAAAGCAAAACGTAAATTATAAATATGAGTAACTCTTTAACTGTTGCTTTAATTCAAACATCTTTAGTCTGGGAAAACCCAACAGAAAATAGACGCTTACTAAACGATAAGATCAATGCTGTTACGACTAGTGTTGATCTCATTGTTTTGCCAGAAATGTTCACGTCTGGTTTTACCATGAATGCTGTTGAAGTTGGCGAAACTATGAGTGGTGAAACCATAAAATGGTTAAAGGAAATATCTAGAGAAAAACAAACTGCTATCGTTGGGAGTTTAGTAATTTCTGAGAACAACAATTATTATAATCGTTTGGTTTGTATAGAGCCCTCTAGTCATATTACGCTATACGACAAAAGGCACACTTTTACTTTGGCAGGTGAGCACAAAGTCTATACTGCTGGTACAGAAAAAGTAACCTTTAATTATAAAGGCTGGAAAATTTGCCCTCTGGTATGCTACGATTTGCGCTTCCCTGTATGGGCAAGAAATATTGAAGATTATGATCTCCTACTTTATGTTGCCAATTGGCCTAAGGTTAGAGTTAACGCTTGGGATGCACTATTAAAAGCGAGAGCCATTGAAAACATGAGTTACTGTGTAGGAGTAAATAGAGTAGGGCTCGATGGAAATAACTACGAATATTCCGGACATTCAGCCGCTTATGATGTTTTAGGGCATAGAATAGATTCAATTCCAGAAAACAAGGAAGCCACAGAAATTGTAGTTTTAGAAAAAGATCATATTAAAAAGTTTCGAGAAAAACTGAATTTTTTGAATGACAGAGATGAATTTAATCTAGTAGTATAAACTCTATAATCCAATCAAAGTTTGCTCTTACTTCTTCAATCGGTTTAGAATAACTGACACGTTCAGGTTGAATACCTAAAAGATAGTTTCCTGTATCGTATTTTCCATTACCATTGGAATCGAAAATAACTCTTAAGGCATATTGTCTTGGTGATAAATCATTAAAATCTACTACAGGAGATTCTGTGGCGTAACGCTCGTATAAGACAACCCCACGATCATTCACTAGCTGAACAATCAAAGGAAATTTAGCATTTCGAAGGTTCACCCTAATATTACCATATTGAGATTTTAGTTTTGTTCTAAAAGAATAATTGAGAGTGTCTTTATTGCTGCCTTCATAAAAATCGGTGAATGTGCCTGGTAACATGGTGAAGAGATATTTTTCGCCTTCTTGCATGTCAATAGGAAATTTATACCTATTGAAAATAGAATCATATTCTACTTTATATGGAACAAATAAAGAATCTTTGTCAATCAGTTTAACTTTAGAGGTGTCAATTTTGGTAAATGGAATATTACCTTGAAGGGTAAAATCTTGTTCAAAACCTAATGTACCTTTTGTTATTGCAGATATTTCTAGTGAATCTGCCTTTAATGCTCTAAAACGATGTTTAAAAGTATCAATGTACTTTTCATTAGTAACTATAAAAAAAGTAGTGTCCACCTCAAATTTTGGCTTATACCAGTAATATAGAGTATCTGTCTCTGAGTCTTTCAGAATGCGAGTTTCGTAACCCTCTGGTGTTTCTCCCAAGACATTAATTCTCATAGATTTATAATCACCTTCGTATGGAAAGATAATTTTAGTTTCACCATCTTGTTTTGGTTTTACAGCTTTAAAATTTATGTCTTCATTAAATAAGGTTAATTTGTAAGTTGAGTCTGTAGGTACAGTAATAAATTCCTTTTTAAATCCTATTTTGTCTGCTTTTTGATCAAACTTGTAATTGCTGTTTTTGTCCTTTAATGCTACTAGTTTATACGTTCCTGCTTTAATATTATCAATACTAAAACTTGTAAGACTGTCTAAGGTATTAGTGATGTATCTCGGTTTTTCTTTGTAAACTATAGAATCTTTGTAGGTTGAATCTACATCGTATAACATTACAGAAATAAATGTATCTGGTTCTTCTAAAAGTGCGTCTTCTACAAATCCCTTGACGGAGAGAGAATCAATAGTGTCTCCCGTAGAAAATACATATCTATAATAAGGATAAGGATTACCTTCATTATTATCTACAATACTCTCCCCGAAATTAAAGGCATAAGTTGTATTATCCTCTAAAGTATCTTTTATTTTAATTGATATGTAATTACTTGCCACAGACATTGGAGTTACAATCGGATCTATGTCCATAGGTGGGGAAACAATAAGTTGTTTACGAAGATCTTTTACTTTTACATATTCATTAAAATAAATTCTAATTTCATCTCCTTTAAAATTGGTGGAAAAATTCTCAGGTATAGACTGCGTTATTTCTGGTGGTTCTTCATCCTTTTCACCTCCAGTAGGTGTACCACGATTAGCACAACTCACTAAAGTAATGGTAATAAAAACAAAATTTAAAATTCGCATTAGAGGTAAGCGCATCTACATAAAATAATTTAGCACAAAGAAACAATATAATTTAGTTAGAAACGAAAAAATTAATCTGCAATTGCCATCGTAGCAAGACTTAACTTAATATTATCAATTTTTAACAAAACAGATGCACATGCCTCAACAGTTGCTCCAGTAGTAATGATGTCATCTATCAACAAAATATGCTTTCCTTTTAGAGATTCTCTTTCAGTAATGCTGAATATAGCCCCATCATCATTCCAACGTGTTAATCGTCCCTTAAATACCTGTGTTTGTGTGGATTTTGTTTTTACTAAAATAGTATCATTATAATCTGCGTTTAGAGCATTAGCAATTTCTTTCCCAAATTTTGCAACTTGATTATAGCCTCGTTTTCTCAATTTTGTTTTATATAATGGTACTGGAATAACAACATCAATAGCATTATATGCATCAATAGTGCTAAGTTCAGATCCTAGCCATTCGCCTAAAAATCCACTAATTTGTTCATGACCTCGGTATTTTAAATTATGAAGCAATTGTTGCACAATTCCTTTTTTAGAAAAATGTAATAATGCAGTCGCGTTTTCTAATTTCACTCGTCCAAAAACTATTTTTTGAACGGCATCAGAACTATCAAAGTGAAAATTAGTAATAGGTAATTGATGTCTGCAAAATATACAGATGACGTCTTCATTATCGTTTAAAACATTGTTACACGCTTCGCAGACTTCAGGAAAAAACAAGTTTAACAAATTTTTTATCACTTAATCGATTAAAATAAAATTACACTTCAATTAACTCTAATTTCGCATTAAATTAAGAAATTAATAATGATAGTTAGTCCTCATATATTTAACTACAGATTAATTATAGGTTCTTTATTGGTCGTTTTAACTGTTTTAGGAGTATATAGTTTCACAAACTATAAATCCATTCAATCTTACGAGGAATTCTTAAAACAAGAAAAGTCTTTGATAGAAAATGAATTATCCGAGATGTTAACAAGTTATGATGAACTGAGCGAAGATTATAGTTTTATGGATCTACAGCTCCTTGAAGCAAAGCTAGAAACTAAGAATGCATTAGATTCATTGAAGTTGTTAAAAGGCGATTTATCCATTATTACCAAGTTTAAAAACCACCTCGTAGTTTTAAAATCAAAGAGCAAAGTATTACTTAGTACCATAGATTCTCTAAATACGGTTAATATTAAATTAGAGAATGAGAAACGCTATGCATTAAATACTATAAAAAAGAAAACCGTTGCAATTAACAATTTAGAAGAGACTAATGACTCTTTAAATAAAACTATTGACAATGCAGCAATATTAAAAGCTGTTAATGTCAATGCACAAGCTTATAAATTAAGATCAGGTAAAAAAAGATATACAGAAAGAGCTAAACGTGCTAATACCATTGATGTTTGCATTACATTAACTGAAAACCCTTTAACTGAAAAAGGAAGAAAAGATGTTTATATCCAGATTGTGAGTCCAGAAGGCAATGTAGTATCAGATAAGGGTGAAGTTGTTTTTGGAAATTCGTCTTTAATTTACAGTAAAAAGGAAGTAGTTAATTACAACAATAAAAATTTAGAAATCTGTACTACAATTAAGGCAGAGAAAGAAGATCAACCCTTTGTAAAAGGTTATTATTTTGTCAATGTCTTCCATGAAAATATAAAACTTGGCAGCACTAGTATAAAATTAAAATAAAGTAACTATATAATTTTTTAAAAACCGGTCTGTTAATCAGAGCGGTTTTCTATTTTTGCAGCATGGCAAACGAAGACAAATTCAAAAAAGTAATCTCTCACGCTAAGGAGTATGGTTACGTATTTCAAAGTAGTGAAATCTACGATGGACTTAGTGCAGTGTACGATTACGCTCAAAACGGAGCGGAATTAAAGAAAAATATTCGCGACTATTGGTGGAAGGCCATGGTACAAATGCATGATAATATAGTAGGTATTGACGCTGCAATATTTATGCATCCAACAACTTGGAAAGCTTCAGGTCACGTTGATGCCTTTAACGACCCTTTAATTGATAATAAGGATTCTAAAAAGCGATACAGAGCTGATGTCTTAGTTGAAGATTATTGTGCTAAAATTGAAGCCAAAATAAACAAGGAAGTTACAAAGGCCGAAAAACGATTTGGTGAAGCCTTTAATAAGGAAGAATTTGTTTCTACAAATGGTAGAGTTCTTGGTTACCAAGAAAAAATTGACACTACTCTTAAGCGTTTAGGACAATCTTTAGAAAAGGAAGATTTAGCAGATGTAAAAGCATTGATTGAAGAACTGGAAATTGCAGATCCTCTATCTGGAAGTAAAAACTGGACTGATGTAAAGCAATTTAACCTTATGTTTGGAACTAAACTAGGTGCTTCTGCTGATACAGCAATGGATTTGTACTTACGACCAGAAACGGCTCAAGGTATTTTTGTCAACTTTTTGAATGTTCAGAAAACGGGGCGTATGAAAATTCCGTTTGGAATTGCACAAACAGGAAAAGCCTTTAGAAATGAAATTGTGGCAAGACAATTTATTTTTAGAATGCGTGAATTTGAACAAATGGAAATGCAATTTTTCATAAAACCAGGAACACAAAAAGAATGGTTTGACTATTGGAAAGACACACGATTAAAGTGGCATAAATCCTTAGGATTAGGTGAAGAGAATTACCGTTTTCACGATCATGAAAAATTAGCACATTATGCTGATGCTGCTACTGATATTGAGTTTAATTTTCCGTTTGGTTTCAAAGAATTAGAAGGAATTCATTCGCGTACAGATTTTGATCTAAAACAACACGAAGAATACTCAGGCAAAAAGTTACAATATTTCGATCATGAAGAGAATGCGAGTTATACTCCTTATGTTTTAGAAACATCAATTGGTCTAGATCGTATGTTCTTAGCTGTATTCTCAAATTCACTTATAGAGGAAGAGTTAGAGAATAATACGACACGCACTGTTTTGAGACTACCAGCAGTTTTGGCTCCAACAAAAGCAGCCATTTTTCCATTGGTAAAAAAGGATGGTTTACCTGAAGTCGCTAAACAAATTGTAGAAGACCTAAAATGGGATTTTAATGTGTTTTATGATGAAAAAGATGCCGTAGGAAAACGTTACAGAAGGCAAGATGCCAACGGAACTCCATTTTGTATCACAGTAGATCATGATACTTTAGAGGATAATACAGTTACGATTCGCCATAGAGATACGATGGAACAAAAGCGGGTGAAGATTGAAGATTTAAAAGATTTGATCAAAGCAGAAGTTGATGTGAAGCATTGGCTAATGAAGATGAAATAATCAAATTACTGTGTAGGCAGAAATATTATAATAAAACAAAACCCAAGTTTAGAAACTTGGGTTTTGTTTTATTGGGTCATTAAAGTCTAGAAACGATATCCAAAATTAACACCAAACCTAAGCTCGATATTATCTAAATAGTCCGTATCAAAACTCCCTAAATTTCTTGCAATATCTCCGTTTAGTGTTAAAGTAAATTTATTATTAAACATCCATTTGTGCCCAATACCAAATCCAGCAGAAAAGCCACTAACGTCATATTTAAACTCTTCTTGAACCGCACTATCTATTACACTGTCATAGCTATAGTAATAGTAATCATCTACTGTCACTTCTCCTGTTCTTAACTTTATTTGTGGATAAAAGAAAAAGCCTGCATGGTCTTTCTCTTTTGAAAAATAGATGAGATATGCTGCTTTTACACTAAATGCAGTACTTTCATCTATATAACCAGCATCGTAATATCCATAAGTATCAAAGAAATTGGCGCCTATAAAAAGAGATTGATTTTTGTCGAATAGGCGTTCGTAATTAACATTTAAAGTTCCTGCTATTACTAAATCTAGTAGGTTTGTAGAAATTTCGTTTTGTTTAGGTAATTCATCTGACGATTCTTGAGCATTCATAGTAAATACTGAAAACAGCATCAATGCTGCTAATAAAGATTTTTTCATATTGATTGTAAATTTGATTAATTGATTGTTGCTTAACTACAACAATTGTACCACTAAGATGAGAAACTATCAAAAAGGTTGCGTTAAAGAAAACATAAATTAAAAATAGGCTTTCAGCTGAACTGTACCTGTATGAATTGTTTTAGAAGTTTCGGTTTTTCTACCAAAGTAATTGAGGTTTAAATCTAGAAATTTGGTCAATTTTTTCTGCGCTAATAAACTCCATGTAAAGTTTTTTCCTGGTTGTAAACCTTCGAGCATCTGGTAAGCTACAGGAGTATTTGCATTACCTTCAAATTTATTTTGAAAAAAATTGAATTCGCCTGTCAAAGCAATTTTTTGAGCGTTGTTATAAGTAAATGATAAACCATAATTATTCTGTGCTAATGATTCTAAACTTCCTATGGTGTTTTCTTTTGATGTGTATTGATAAAAGATATCAAACTGTGCGTTTTCGCTAAATAAATAAGATAGTTTTGGTTGAAATCTACTTTCGTCAATATTGTAATTTCTATTTGCGAAATTTTCACTGGTACTTTCATCACTTCCTAAACTCGCTAATACGTTTGCAAGCCAATTAGTTATAAATTTATGATTAAAATTCACTTGATGATTAGTGAGTTTGTTCTCTTGAAATCCTATAGATAAAAGATTACGGCTTGTATTGGTTAAAAAGGTGTAAGATGTCGTATAGCGTTGTTTTCCTCTATTATAAAACAGTACATTCCTTACACTATTGTTTAATGCCAACTGATTTTCATCATCATCTTTAAATGGATTAAGATTAAAATTATTGCCTTCGCGCTTTATTTTTCTATCTATTAAATATGAGGTTTGATTATAAAAATGAGAGAAAAACTTTTTGGTTTTATTCTCTGATGTACTCCATTGTTGCGGATTGATAGTCAATGTTTGGCTCAATCGATTTTGATGTGTGCGCACAAAAACCTGATTGGGTAATAACACTCTTATAAAACTCCCTTGATCAGCAAATTGGGCTATTTCAAATTCGTTAAGCTCTTGTATATTGTTTTCATTATAATCTATCCAAGTGTAAGCACCTTGTCCAGCTTCAACTTCAATGTATGTAAAATCTTGTTGAGGTAAGGTTCCTGAATTGGTTTCAAAGTTGGTGTTCCAAATAATTAAATTATTAAAGAGTTTCTGATTAAAACTTAGTCTACTATTTAAGCTTTGTTCATCTTTAGTAGTCTCATCTTCAGCCTTCAAATCTCTATAGTTGACGAATAATTGAAGATTGGTGTTTGCATTTTGGATTAATCTTGACTTCAAATAATACGTGTTCGAACTATTAACACGTTTAATGGTATTGTTTCTCAAACTATCATTAAAGCGTTTAATGTAACCAACTTCTGTAAATACTTTAGTGCTATCACCAATGCCAATAAAAGCCTCGTATGCTTTAAATTCTTGACTTAAAGGCGTTAAAGAATCTGTAGCTATTACCCGTTGTTCATTGTCTTCGGTTGCAAGCTTTACTCCAGCCCATTTATTGTTTTTACTATAAATTACTCGATTAAAAGATCTCAAAAACGTAGAACGGTTTATAGTGCTTTCATTATTTAAAAAACTAGAGTTTGAAAAAATTCTGAAATCACCTAAATGCAAATTAGCAGTTACATTATGTCTATTACCATTAAAATTTTCAGAATAATTGAGATGTTCAAAATTGTAAGAAGCAGTTCCCTTTTTAGAATGTGATAATTGTAAGCCTGAAGTCAACAATAACTGGTTTCCGAAGTTGAAATTTCCTTGATTGCTTTCTGAAGTATCTAAGTTCCAATCGCGATTAAATTCTGCTCTATATAAACGTTGAATTGTTCTAAAATCCTTTTGAATAAGGTCGGCATCTACTAAAGCAGATAAATTCCAGAGACTATCCGATTTAATCACCTTTTGTTTTATCGTTAATTTCCCTGCAAAACCATTATTGTTATTGTCATCTAAACTAGAAAATAGATTTTCATCATTCTTGCTTCCAGCGAATTCAAAAAAGACATCTGTTTTTTCAGTAGGTTGATATCGACCATTTAAAACAGCAATTTGCAATCGTTCTGGTGCAATTAATTGTGTGATGGGCTCATAATTGCCCTGAGGCACTCCTGCAATTGGAGCAACATATTCAAAAATATTACTTATAGCATTATCATTACTCAATACATAGTTACCTTGATTAGCACCTACTAAAGTAAAGCGCACACTAAATAATTCGTCCTCAGGATTAGTAGAAAACGCAAAGATTTCTTCTGTACCAACTAACTCTTTTCTGTAAAGAATTCGATTTTCAGAATACGACTCTGCAGTTGCAGATGGTGCAACCATCAAAGTTATGTCATCACCAGCATCAGCTAAAATCTGAGTTTGTTCTGTAGATAAATTTTGTTGTAATGGTTGGTTCTTAGCATCACTTTCAGAATATACAGAGACATTTAAACTTAGTTTTTCAGTAGTGTAACTTCCACCTCCAAAAACAGTGAATCGCGAGTAGTTACGTTCGCTAAATTGGTAATCTACTGTAATTCGCATTTCGGAAGTGATAGGAAATGTAGAATTAAAAATGAGTTCACCAGCATTATAGTCAATGATATAATCATTATTTTCACCACGTTCTAATGGTACTCCATTGACATAAACCGTTTCACTACCAGAAACAATGAGTACAAACAATTCGTTATTCGGTCCGCGAAGTTTGTAAGGACCTTGGTTTCCTTCTTGAGCCGTAAATTGAGTTGTCGTCCATTGACCTCTTACTAAAGCACCAGAGGCAAAAACAGAAGTTTTATCGTTTAGATTCGCACTAACCAATAACCCTTGTACGCGCTTTGAAAAATTGGAAAAATAACTGTTTGTATTTATCAGGTCTATATCTCCTGCGCGTATATTCCAATCATCACTAAATAGTTCTATAAAGACCTGATCAAACTCATCTAATCGTTGTGAATATCCACTTTCTTGGAGTGGAATATTAGCATCTTGTATGGATGCTCTAAGTGAAACTTTATCACTCAATTTTCCAGAAATCTGTAGATCTAATTCACTATTCAATACTGAATTTTGGTTATTACCAATCGTAACACCTCTCGATATACTTCCAGAAGTGGTTAAACCGTCAAAAGGTGTAAACGTATTTTGTTTATTGGTGTTTTCAAGTCTATATAGTTGCTGAAAATCAGAAGGTCTATCTACTATAATCTTATCGTCTAGTTGCTTATAAACTTTAGTAATAAACTGAGGGTAACGCAAATATTCAATTTGAATCGTATCTAAATCAATGGGTTGTTTAAATCTTAATAAAGCCTTAGCAAAATCCATAGTGTATAGTGTAGAATCTAAGACTTTGTTGTCTTTCGTTTTAATTACAAATTTGAAAGGATTTATACTTACGGAATCAATGAGAATAGAATCTTTTACAGCAATACGTTTTTTTCTATAAGTCGTAGAATTGTCTTGGGAAGAACCCAAAAAAGAACTCAGAATTAAAAGAAAAAGTAGCGTATTCTTCATGTAGAATAATAACTGTTTTGAGCTAGAAATATTTTATCGTTAAATGAAGCTTAAAATAATAGTGTAAAAGTAGGGTATTATTTAATTTAGACCCATAAAGGGTATTTGGTATAAATAACATAATAAAATAACAAAATGAAAATAGTATCATACAACGTCAACGGCATAAGGGCAGCAATAAACAAGGGATTTATTGATTGGTTAAAAGCTACAGGTCCAGACGTTATTTGTTTACAAGAAATTAAGGCTATGGAAGAACAGCTCAATCTAGATTTGTTTGCAAATGCTGGTTATAATTTTAATTATTGGTTTAGTGCACAGAAAAAAGGATACAGTGGAGTGGCATTATTGTGTAAACAGGAACCAAATCATATAGAATTTGGTACAGGAATAGAATCCATGGATTTTGAAGGCCGAAATATTAGAGCAGATTACGATGGTGTGTCGGTAATGAGTATGTATTTACCTTCTGGAACCAATGATGCAAGATTGGCACATAAATTTGAATATATGGACTTGATCCATAATTATTTGAATGACCTACAAAAAGAAAAACCAAATTTAGTCGTTTGTGGTGATTATAACATATGTCACGAAGAAATTGATATTCATAACCCTAAAATGAAGGGGGTTTCTGGTTTTTTACCAGAAGAAAGAGAGTGGTTGGGTGAATTTATTGACAGTGGTTTTATTGATAGTTTTAGACATTTACATCCTGAACGACAAGAATATTCTTGGTGGAGTTATAGAGCTAATTCCAGAGCAAATAATAAAGGATGGCGTTTAGATTATGCGATGGTAAGCAAACCTTTGCAAGAAAAAATAAAACGAAGCGTTATACTCACTGAAGCAGTTCATAGTGACCATTGCCCTATATTATTAGAACTCGATTTATAAATTAACTCAAATCAATTCATAAAATATGATTAAAAAACTTTCATTAATAGCACTTACAATTACGCTATGCACATCTTGTGTATCTAAAAAAATCTATACCGATCTTGAAGATAAATATGCCAATTTAAAAAAAGAAAATCGCGGCTTAAATGATGAGGTTGAGAAATTATCTCAGCAAAAGACATCACTCTTTAATGATTTAAACCAAATGGCAAAAGCTTATGATGACGCAATTGCTGAACTCGATAAATTAAAAAGTGATTATGCGGCTGCTAAAACAAATCTAGATAATTTAAAAGCATCATATAAAGCTTTAGAAGAAAATAGTTCTGCATCAATTGTTGCGAACTCTAAGAAAAACAGAGAGCTTTTAGCAAAATTGGAAGCAAAAGAGCAAGCATTAGCCACAGAAAATGAACGTTTAAATACTTTGAAGAAAGAATTGGAAAGTCGTTCTCAACGTGTTGCTGAATTAGAAAATGTAATAGCAAGTAAAGATGCTGCAATGCGCCAACTAAAAGATGCAATCTCTAAAGCATTAACTAATTTTGAAGGAAAAGGGCTAACAGTTGAGCAACGTAATGGTAAGGTTTACATTTCTATGGAAAACAAGTTATTGTTCGAATCTGGAAGCTGGTATGTTGGAGCACAAGGAAAGCAAGCTGTAAAACAATTAGGCGATGTTTTGGCTGAAAACCCTGAGATATCAGTTTTAATAGAAGGTCATACGGATAATGTGCCTTACAAGGGGAATGAGCAACTGAGTGGTAATTGGGATTTATCTGCAAAGCGCGCAACAGCAATTGTAAATATTCTAAGAGAAAATAAAGCTATTAATCCAGAAAATTTAACAGCTGCAGGTCGTGGTGAATTTGCACCAATTGCATCTAATGCTACCACAGAAGGAAAAGCAAAAAACAGACGAATCGAAGTGATTTTAACACCAAAATTAGATGAGATTTCTAAGTTGCTGAATGAGATATAATAAATTCTTGAGAAAGCAGAAATTTAATTAAAGACTTAACATATATTTAGACCTTTTGAGTTTTATAAACCTGAAAGGTCTTCTTATTTTTACATTTTAATATTTTATGAAATACACCACACTACCAACCACAGATATAAAAGTTAGTAAAATATGCCTTGGCACTATGACTTGGGGAAATCAAAATACTCAAGACGAAGGCTTTGCTCAAATGGATTTAGCTTTAGATAAGGGAGTTAATTTCTTTGATGTTGCGGAACTTTATCCTGTACCAGCAAATGCAGAAACTTATGGCGAAACTGAACGAATAATTGGAAACTGGTTTACAAAAACCGGAAATAGAGATAAAGTTGTACTCGCATCCAAAATTGCTGGACCTGGAGATTACACAGCACATATTAGAACTAATGGTTTTAGTAAAGAAGCACTAAATGAAGCTGTGAATAATAGCTTAGAAAGACTTCAAACTGATTATATAGACTTGTATCAATTGCATTGGCCAGAGCGCGAAACCAATTATTTCGGTGTGCGTGATTATAAACACAACTCAAACGACCAATGGGACGATAATTTTAATGAAATTCTACACAACTTAGATGAAATTATTAAATCAGGTAAAATAAGACAAGTAGGCATTTCTAATGAAGGAGCGTGGGGAACTATGCGCTATTTAGAGGAGTCTAAAATGCACAATTTACCAAGAATGATTACCATTCAAAACGCATATTCTCTTTTATGCAGACAATTTGAAGGAGATACAGCAGAAGTGGCACACAGAGAAAGCATTGGGTTATTAGCCTATTCACCAATGGGAAATGGAGTACTATCTGGAAAATATATAAAGGGTACAGCAGCAGATAACGCCAGATTAAAGTTATTTCCAAGATTTGCACGTTTTAGTAGTGAGGAATGTACCGAAGCGACCAAACGTTATATGAAAATAGCTGAAGACAATAATATGACGATAGCACAAATGTCCTTAGCTTTTGTAAATGAAAGACCATTTGTAACCAGCAATATTATTGGTGCAACCAGTATGGAACAGTTAGAGGAAAATATTGACAGTATTAATATTTCTTTATCAGAAGATGTTATGAAAGCTATTAATGCTGTACATGCTGAGATACCTAATCCTGCGACATAAATCTTGGAACAATCAGAGTTAAAAAATAGAAACAGACTATAATTTTTAAATTTACTAGATCTTAATCTGTCGATTAATTTGCTGTTGCAAAGAAATGAACGTTTCAGTCCTCGAAACCCCTTTTATACTCTGTATTTCGGAATTAAGAACATGCATTAAGTGCTCATTGTCTTTAGATAGTATTTTAATAAAAATACTCCAATGACCTGTAGTATAATGACATTCTATAACTTCAGGAATTTTTTGTAATTGCTTTACAGCTTCTGGATTACTTACCGCTTTATCCAAATAAACACCAACAAAAGCCATAGTTGTATATCCTAAAACTTTTGGGTTAATAATAAATTTAGAACCTGCTAATAAACCTGACTTTTCTAACTTTTTAAGGCGTTGATGAATTGCAGCACCAGAAATACCAACATTACGTGCAATTTCAAGAATAGGCGTTCTGGCGTCTTCCATTAATGCTCTAAGTATCTTTTTGTCAATACCATCGATATAGATACCTTTATCGTTAACCTTCATGTTTAATTTGATTTAAATTTGAAAGTAAAAATAACAAAACGATTTCAATCTGATAGTTTAATAAACTAAAATGAATATTTAAATATTCAAAGGATTGTAGCCCAAGTAAGAGACTTCCTTCTCATTAAAAACTACTCCATAGTCTTTTAATTCTTCTAAAATAAGAGTATAAACTTCTTTAGAGATTGGAATTTGAACACCAGATGTTTTAATCTTTTTATTCAAAATGTCTAAAGTCGCCATAGCTACAGGTAAGCCAACAGTTTTAGCCATCGCTGTATAAGTTTGGTCTTCACCAACAACAACCATAGAAGCATCAATTTGATGTTTTTCACCATTTAGTTCATAGCCAAACTTATGGTACATTACGATCATATCTTTATCGTCTTCATTTAGTGTCCAGCTATCCATTAATATTTTCTGAAGAATTTGAGCTGGTGTTGCTTTGTCCAATTCTACCATTTTACTAGCATTGAAAATATCTAATTCTAAAAACTTATCCCAAACGATATCATCCTGATCAATTTTTAAGGCATGTCTGAATTTTAATTCTACTGAATCCGTTGGGCTATATGGTAAAAAGGCATTGACAAAATCGCGATAGCTCATGTTTATACTATCATCAATGGTATAGCTGTCATCTGTCATACCTAACTGAACAAACACATGCCAAGCTCTACTAAAACCGACACGTCGCATGGTACCTCGATACAAGGTTTTAATATTATCTAATCCATAAACATGCTGATATTTTAATGAGTCTCTATTTGCATAGGCTTCAAAACGACCATAACCTTCTACATCTAAAAATTCTGTACGCCTAAATAAGCGATCGTATGGAATATATTTAAATTGACCTTCTTGTAAAAATTTTGCAGCTCCACCTTGTCCTGCTATAACTACGTTTCTTGGGTTCCAAGTGAATTTATAATTCCAGAGGTTATTATCACTTTCAGGCGCTACTAAGCCGCCTGTAAAGGATTCAAACAAAATCATTTTACCACCATTATCTCTAATACGATCAATAACTTGCATAGCACTCATATGGTCAATACCTGGATCCACACCAATTTCATTCATAAAAATGAGACCATTAGCTTTAGCATCTTCATCCAAGTCTTGCATTTCTTTGCTAACATATGAAGCTGTAACCATATGCTTTTTATAAGTGATACAATCTTTAGCAACTTCAATATGAAAACGTGCAGGAAGCATTGAAACCACAATATCTGAATTCTTTACAGCAGAAATCCTAGACTCAGAGTTAAACACATCTAAACGAATGACGTCAGTGTTGGGATGAGAACCAACTAACTTTTTTGCATTCTCAACATTAAGATCACCAATAGTAATGTGAAGGTTTTCAGATTGAGATTTATCTAATAAATATTTTATGAGGTATGATGACGATTTTCCTGCACCAATGATTAAAATCTTTCGCATTATAATTAGTTTTGCAATGCACGAATGTAATAAATCCTAAAGGGATTATAAACCAAAATAACAGTTTAATTATGAACAAAAAATTATTAATTACAGGGTCTATTTTAGGGATTTTAGGTATTATTTTAGGTGCATTTGCAGCTCATGGGTTAGAGAAATTAGTTGATAGTGATGCCATTAAGTCTTTTGAAACAGGGGTGCGTTATCAAATATATCATGCTTTTTTACTTTTAATTCTTGGTAGCACGTCTTTTCTGAATTTAAAATCGAAAAATATAATATTCTATTTGATAATTTTTGGATTGGTTTTCTTTTCGGGTTCAATATATGGTTTGGCTACAAATTCACTTACAAGCTTTAATTTTAAGACAATTGCTATGATTACTCCTATTGGTGGATTACTACTGATTTTGGCTTGGGTAATGATGTTAATCGGTATTATAAGAAATAAGGTCGATTAATATTAATCAAAGGCGTTGTTTCCAAATAAAATTTTACTTTTGCAGCACTAAACAACAAGAAAATTATGGCAAACCATACCCAATCAACGAAAACGATTTCGTTAGACCAATATGGAATTAAAGATGCACAGATTCATTATCAGTTAGAGCCAAAGAAACTTCAGGCCATTACTTTAGAAAAAGGAATGGGCAAAGAAACTTTAAACGGAACTTTAGCAATTAATACTGGAAAGTTTACTGGTCGTTCTCCAGAAGACCGTTTCCTAGTAAAAGATGAATACACCAAAGATAGAATTTGGTGGGGAAAATCTAACAAAGGAATTTCGCCAGAGCATTTCGATTATTTGCAAGGTGAAATTGAAAACTATCTAAGTGGTAAGGAATTATTTGTAAGAGACGGTTATGTCTGTGCAGATCCTAATTATAAAATGAATGTTAGAACTGTAACAGAATATCCTTGGTCTAATATGTTTATTTACAATATGTTCTTAAGACCTGATGAATCAGAACTAGAAAATTTTGAAGAAGAATGGTTAGTACTATGTGCACCAGGATATGAATGTCCTAATCCAGAAGAACATGGTTTAAGACAAGGTAACTTTTCAATATTAAATTTCACCAAAAAAATTGCCCTTGTTGGTGGCTCTGCATATACAGGTGAAATGAAGAAAGGTATTTTTACAGCGTTGAATTTTATACTTCCTGTAGAGAAAAATGTATTGCCAATGCACTGTTCGGCAAATGTTGGTGATAATGGAGAAACAGCTATCTTTTTTGGTCTTTCTGGTACAGGGAAGACGACATTATCTACTGACCCTAATCGCAAATTAATTGGAGATGATGAGCATGGATGGACTGCGGAAAACACAATTTTTAATTTTGAAGGTGGATGCTATGCAAAAGTTATTGATTTAAGTGAGGAAAAAGAACCAGATATCTACAGAGCTATTAAGCCTGGTGCTATTTTAGAGAATATTGTTTTTAAAGATAGTGGAGAAGTTGATTATTTTGATAGCTCAATCACCCAAAATACGCGTGTGAGTTACCCAATTTATCATATCGATAATATTAAGACACCATCTTATGCTGCTAATCCTAAGAATATATTTTTCTTAACTGCTGATGCGTTTGGCGTGTTGCCTCCAATTTCAAAATTAACTCCAGCGCAAGCAGCTTATCATTTTATCTCGGGTTATACTGCAAAGGTAGCTGGTACTGAAGCTGGTGTTGTTGAACCACAACCTTCATTCTCTGCATGTTTCGGTGCACCATTTATGCCGTTACATCCTGCTGAATACGCAGATATGTTAAGTAAGAAAATGAAAGAATCTGGTGTAAATGTCTGGTTAGTGAATACAGGTTGGACAGGTGGTCCTTATGGTGTAGGAACACGAATGAAACTTAAATATACCAGAGCAATGATTACTGCAGCCTTAAATGGTGATTTGGGTAATTATACATACGAAGATTATCACATCCATTCAGTATTTGGTGTAGCACAACCGAGAACTTGTCCTGGAGTACCAACTGAAGTATTGAGTCCAAGAGCAACTTGGAACGACGATGAGGCCTATTATAAAATGGCATTTAAACTTACAAATTCATTTAGACAGAATTTCAAACAATTTGAGTCTTACGCATCTGAAGAAATAAGACGTGGTGGACCGCAACGGTATGCGTTTTAAGTATAACATATAAAAACAAAAAAGCGATTCTAAATTTAGAATCGCTTTTTTTATGTCTTTTAGTTTTTAACTATTTTCCTTTATTAACAGCATCAATATACTTCTGTAAAGCCATTGTCATAGATGGCGTTTCAGGTGTTGGTGCAGCAATATCTACACGCAATCCTTTTTCCTTAACAGCTTTTACAGTGGTATTTCCAAATACAGCAATACGTGTTTCGTTTTGCTTAAAATCTGGGAAGTTATGAAATAATGATTCTATACCAGATGGGCTAAAGAATACTAAGATATCATAAGTGACGTTCGATAAATCAGATAAGTCGCTTATAACTGTTTTGTAGAATGTCGCTTGTTTCCAGTTTATTCCTAAATCATCTAACATTTCCGGAATAATTGGTTTTACTTTATCCGTTGTTGGTAGTAAAAACGTTTCGTCCTTATATTTTTTAATGAGAGGAGACAATTCAGCAAACGTACGTTTACCAACATAAATTTTACGTTTTCTATATACAACGTATTTTTGGAGGTAATAGGCAACAGCTTCAGATTGGCAAAAATATTTCATAGAATCTGGCACCTTAAAACGTAGTTCGTCGGCAACTCTAAAGAAATGATCTACCGAATTTCTACTTGTAAGAATAATTGCGGTAAACTTGCTGAGATCAACTTTTTGCTGTCTAATATCTTTAGACGACACACCTTCTACATGTATAAAAGGTCTAAAGTCTACTTTTACTTTTTGCTTTTCTTGCAAATCAAAGTAAGGAGAGTTTTCTATTTTGGGCTCTGGTTGCGATACTAAAATGGTTTTCACTTTCATACGTAAACCGTGGGTTTTAAGCGTTATACTCTCTAATTACCTTATATAAAAGGATATAAGGTGCGATTTCGAGAGCGCAAAGATACAATAAAAAATAGAAAAAGTTGGGATTTATTAATTTTTGATAGTTTTTGAATGAAGTTAAAAAACCTATGAGATTAATAATGCAAACAATAGAAAATGCTGAGATTATGACAACTTCTGCTAGTATATTAGTATATATTAAAAACAAATTAGCAACTAATAATACAAAGCCAGAGTAATTTTTAAACGTTGTTTTCTGAAATAAGTAATCATCAATTAAGCTATCAATGTCAAAAAGGCTACCGATTAAGCGTTCTAGAAGTGTTTTTATAATAATAATAGTAGAAACCGCAAAAAGTAATTTTAAAAATGAAGTTAACTCAAACGGTATGGATGTAATAAAAGTAGAATAAGCAAAGTAAATAAATATACTAAACGATAAGGCTAGGTTAACAAAGAGAAAACTATCGAACTGGTCGATGAATTTTTGGTCTTTTGAGTAGATTTTTAAGTATTTAGAATTACCGATTACATACAAAAAATCATTAAACCGAAGGGTGAATAAAAACTTAGCAGCAACAATTGCAAACAATCCAACGATTGTAAAGATGGTGAACCATTCATATGTTATAAAATTTCGCATCGTGCTAATTTAAAAAGAAAAACAAGCTAGTACCAAATGAATTTAATCGAATATTTCGAAGTTTATTGTGCATTTCATAATAAGTGTTATACTTATCTATCAAAAAAGTTAATTCTATCTTATAATCCATTAAAAACTTTACTTTTGTTTGAAATTCTAAAAACTGCCCAAAAGCGTATTTAAAAGAGTAAGTTAATGTCTGATGCCATTGTTATAATCCCTACCTATAACGAGATTGAAAACATAGAATCAATCATAAGAGCTGTGTTTTCGCAACAGAAAAGCTTTCATGTATTAGTAGTAGATGACAATTCACCAGATAAAACAGCAAAAAAGGTCAAGGATTTACAAAGCGAATTTAATAACCAGCTATTTTTATTAGAGCGTAAAGAGAAAAGCGGATTAGGTACGGCATACATTGCAGGTTTTAAATGGTGTTTAGAAAAAACATACAACTATATCTTTGAAATGGATGCAGATTTTTCTCATAATCCAGATGATCTTATAAGATTATACAAGGCTTGTGCTGATGATGGTGCGGACATGTCAGTAGGCTCTAGATATGTTAAAGGAATTACGGTTGTAAATTGGCCAATGATGCGTATCATTTTATCTTATGGAGCATCAAGATATGTAAGACTAATAACACGCATGAAGGTTAAAGATTCTACAGCCGGATTTATTTGTTATAAAAGAGCAGTACTAGAAGCGATTAATTTAGATAAAATAGAGTTTGTGGGTTATGCATTTCAGATTGAAATGAAATTTAAAGCTTACAAAAAAGGATTTAAAATTGTAGAAATTCCTGTTATATTTAAAGATAGAACCAAAGGAAAATCGAAAATGAGTGGAAGTATTATTTCTGAAGCTATTTTTGGAGTTATTAGTTTAAAATTAAAAAGCCTATTTGCTAAATAGATATAGTATGAAGCAAAATACCCTCATAAAAAATGCAAAAATAGTCAGCGAAGGAAAAATTGTTGATGGAGATATACTGATTGAAGATGATATTATTAAACAGATAGACATTTCTATAAGTGTAAAATCTGCAAATATGACAGTTATTGACGCAGAAGGTAATTACGTATTACCAGGAATGATTGATGATCAGGTACATTTTAGAGAACCAGGATTAACGCATAAAGCTAATATAGAAACTGAATCTAAAGCGGCTTTAGCTGGTGGAATTACCTCTTTTATCGAAATGCCCAATACAAATCCGCAAACGACAACAGTTGAAAAATTAGAAGAGAAATTTGCTATTGCTGCAAATTCATCTCATGCAAATTATTCCTTTATGTTTGGAGGTACTAATGACAACTTGGATGAAATCTTAAAGGTTGATACAAAAACCGTTGCTGGATTAAAACTATTCTTGGGCTCTTCCACAGGAAACATGCTGGTTGACGACCCGAAAGTGATAGAGAAAATATTTTCTAGCACAGATATGGTCATCTCGGTCCACTGTGAAGATGAAGCTACTATAAAAAAGAACTTAGCAAAGTATAAGGCAGAATATGGTGATAATATTCCGATGGAAAAACATCCAATTATTAGAAGTGAAGAGGCTTGTTATTTATCCTCTTCTAAAGCTATTGAACTTGCTAAGAAAACAGGTGCAAGATTACATGTGTTTCATCTTTCAACAGGAAAAGAAACGAATTTATTTTCAAATAAAATTCCACTCAAGGATAAAAACATAACAGCTGAGGTATGCATACACCATTTATGGTTTTCGGACGAGGACTATGCTAAAAAAGGAAGTCATATAAAATGGAATCCAGCAGTTAAAACAGCTAAAGATAGAGATCAACTTTGGAAAGCTTTGTTAAATGATAGAATTGATGTGATTGCCACAGATCATGCACCACATACAATTGAAGAGAAAAGTAATCCCTATACAAGCGCTCCTTCTGGTGGGCCTTTAGTGCAGCATGCTTTGGTGGCCTTGTTAGAAGCACATCATCAAGGTAAAATCCCTATTGAAAAGATAGTAGAAAAAGCATGTCATAATCCGGCAATATTATTTAATGTTGAAAAACGTGGTTATATTAAAGAAGGTTATTACGCAGATTTGGTGATTGCAGATTTAAATAGTCCTTGGACTGTAAATAAAAGTAATATTTTGTATAAATGTGGCTGGTCTCCGTTTGAAGGTAATACATTTAAAAGCAGAATTACGCACACGTTTATTAATGGACAGTTGGCCTATAACAATTTTAAAGTTTTAGACGTTAAAGCTGGTAAACGATTAACTTTTAATAGATAAAATGTTAAAGAATGTAGTTGTCATATTAATATTATTCGGTTTGGTGATAGCTTGTGATGGCTCAGAACAAATAAAAAAACCAGACAATCTTATCTCGAAGAAGAAAATGTCTAATATTTTATATGACTTATATATCATAAATGCGGCTAAGGGAGTCAATAGAAAGTTACTTGAAAAAAATGGTTTTGTTCCAGAAACTTACTTACTCACAAAATATGATATTGATAGTATTCAATTTGCATCTAGTAATTCGTACTATGCTTTTAACACTGAGGTTTACCAAGATATAGTTGAAGAAGTGAAAGCTAGATTAGAAAAGGAAAAAGAAACCTACGAGGAAATTCGTAAAAAAGAAACAGACTCTGTTAAAGCCCAACGCGATTCCATAATGGAAATTGGAAAAAAGAAGAAAGATTCCACCAAAAAAGCAATTGACAGTCTTGGCTTTAATTAAGAATTCTTTTTAAGGTCTTTTAGATATAATTCACTCACTTCACTCACCGAATCATCTATAGATTTAAATTCAAAATTTAAAGTAGTTTTCAATTTTGAATTATCATATTTTGTGACTGTTACGACAGATTTAGCATTCTGTTTAGAGAAGCTTCGTCTTTTACCAGAAAGCTTAAATTGTAACCAATCTAATCTCCAAGCTACACCTAACAACCAAGGTTTTGCTTCTTTTGTTGGAGGTTTAACTCTTAAAACTTCAGCAGTTTTAGTTTGAAATGTTTTAAAACTCAAGTTTTCTGATACTAGGATAAAGTTTTCATTTTTAATATCACTTTTCATAAGTTGGTGCATTGCACTTATAACGTCCCAAACATCGACATAGCCAGTAACACCTTTTGTATAATAGGACATGCCTTTGTGTATTTTTTTAAATATATTTCCACTACTGCCACCATTCCAATAACCAGCACCTAAGATTATTCCTGGATTTACAATCACAGCATCCAAACCTTCTTGTGTACTTCTCCAAACTTCTAGTTCAGCGCCATATTTTGTAATCGCATAGACACTATTATCATCTTCAGGATTCCAAGCTGTTTTTTCATCTATTAATTTATCAGGATTATTATGATTTCCTATGGCTGCGACAGAACTGACATAACACAGTTTTTCGATACGATTACTTATACAAAGGTTAACAATATTAGCTGTACCTTCTGTATTTACTTTACGTAAGGTTTTGTACTTGTCTGGCTCAAAAGACACAAATGCAGCACAGTGATAAACTGAAACAACATCTTTAAAAGCGATTTTTAGTTTAGGTATATCATTGATGTCAGCCTCTATCCATTCAATTTTATTGAAAAGCGCCACTGGATCATCAGAAAAATAGGAAAAGACATGCTTTACACGTTTTAAAGTTTTTTCTCTTCTATATATTGCCCTCACATTTTCATCATTACTCACTAACTTAAAGAGTAAATGAGATCCTACCAATCCTGTACCACCTGTAACTAAAATCATAAGGCTAAATTACGCTTTTTTCGAATTGTCTTTTGTCTTTTAATGTGGAAACATATCTTTGCGGAAATCTAATTAGAATCAAAATATAATGGGAAAGCATTTTGTTGAAGAATTGAAGTGGAGAGGTATGTTGCACGATAGTATGCCAGGAGTAGAAGAGCACCTTTCAGAAGCCATGCGCAGTGCTTATGTTGGTTTTGATCCAACTGCAGATTCTTTACACATAGGCAACTTAGTACCAATTATGTTATTGGCTCATTATCAACGTTGTGGACATAAACCCGTTGCACTAGTTGGTGGAGCAACTGGTATGATTGGTGACCCTTCAGGAAAGTCTAGTGAACGAAATCTTTTAGATGAAGCGACGTTACGTCATAACCAACAAGCCATCAAAAAGCAATTATCACATTTCCTAGATTTTGAAAGTAATGAAGCTAATGCAGCAGTCTTAGTGAATAATTACGATTGGATGAAAGAGTTTTCATTCCTAGATTTTATTAGAGATGTTGGTAAGCACATCACTGTAAACTACATGATGGCAAAAGATTCTGTAAAGAACAGAATATCTAGTGAATCTACTAATGATGGCATGAGCTTTACGGAATTCACATATCAATTAGTTCAAGGTTATGATTTCTTGCATTTATTCAGAGAAAATGATTGTAGTATTCAAATGGGCGGAAGTGATCAGTGGGGAAATATTACAACAGGAACAGAATTAATTAGACGTATAGCTAAAGGTAAAGGATTTGCTATTACTTGTCCACTAATTACAAAAAGTGATGGTTCTAAATTTGGAAAATCTGAAGGTGGAAATGTTTGGTTAGATGCTAGTAGGACATCACCTTACAAGTTTTACCAATATTGGTTAAATTCAAGTGATGAGGATGCAGAAAAGTATATAAAAATTTTCACATTTTTGAAACAAGATGAGATTGATAAGTTGATCTCTGAACATTCTGAAACACCACACTTAAGGTTATTGCAAAAACAATTGGCTGAAGAAATTACCACAATGGTACACTCTAAAGAAGATTATGAAAATGCAGTAAAAGCATCTAAAATCTTATTCAGCAAAGATTTTAAGAATGAAATAAAAGAGTTAGATGAAAATCTATTTTTAGATGTTTTTGAAGGAGTAAAGCAAGCCGAAATCACTACATCAGAATTCAATAAAGGTGTTGATATGATTGGTGCTTTGGCTGGTAAAACTAATTTTTTAAGTTCAAATGGCGAAGCCCGTAGAGCCTTAAAAGAAAACGCAATAGCAGTTAACAAAGAAAAAGTTAAAGAAGATTATATATTAACTTTAAAGGATTTAATTCACGATATGTATATTGTAATTAGTAGAGGTAAAAAAACCAACTTTATTTTAAAAATAGTTGAACAGCCATATGAAATAGATTAGGATGTTTAGCAAATAAAAAAGTGCCCAAAATTTCTTTTGGGCACTACTAACCAATCAATCAACTAATGAAAAAATCTTTCTTTTTCATAGCTCTTATTAAGTCGTAAGAGATTCAATTTCCTTACAAAGCCATTAAATTACAACCTCTAATATCAGAATTATCAAATCTTCCTATTATTTCAAATTGCCCATTACCATAAACTTTACCCAAATCTTGAGTAGCTATAAATGAGCATGAATTAAGGTTTGCAAGATCAATAACATTAACACCTCCTGTTTTGTTCGGTTGCTGAATTGTTAATGCGTCTTCAGTATCGCGTGTTAAAATTCTCATCCAAGGCGGACATCCAAAAACACCATCACCTTTTGAGTATGCCTGACTCAAAAGTTCTGTCATACCATACTCACTATGAATTTTACCAACTCCAAAACCCGACTGAAGTATCTGGTGCATCTCTTGTCTTATAATTTCTTTTCGTCTACCCTTCATTCCTCCTGTTTCCATTATAATAGTATGATTTAAATTAAACTTAAATTGTTCAACCAAATCCAATAGAGCAAAAGAAACTCCAATTAGTAATGTTTTTTGTTTTCTGGCTTCAAGTTGGTTTAGTGTCTTCGCCAAATCTTCAAGATTATTTAAGTAAAACCCACTTTCAGACTGTTTAGATTTAGTGATAAGGTCATTGACCATATAGATAAGAGATGATCCATCTCGTTCTAAATAGGATGGGAGTAAAGCCAAAACCACATAGTCTTCAATATTACCATAAAAACAACTGAAAGCTTTAGTATAGCTATCTTCATATAGTTTTATGTCAGTAACTAAATGCTTACTTGTTGCACTTCCTGTTGTGCCAGAACTCGTAAAGATTTTTTTAACTGTCTTATCAGAACTTAAAACTTCATGAGATTTAAAAAACTGAATCGGTAAAAATGGAATATCTGAAATAACTTTAACATCTGCTGGATGCTTATAAAGTAAATCACAAAAGGAACGATATACAGCGTTATTTTCAAACTGAAAACTAAAGACTTTTAACGCTAAGTCTTCAAACTCTGAAGTTGTTTTTATATTGAAAATTTCTGTATTAGATATCATCCTGCAAAAGTATGTAAAATAAAAAAGCGTCCAGATAATTATCTGGACGCTTCATAAATCTTAAGATAAATACTTACTTAATCACTAACTTTTTAGTAGTTGAAGCATTATTTTGAGTCATCTTCACAATGTAAACTCCAGACTTTAAGTTAGAAACATTTAACGTGTTATTAGTTAATATCTCGTTTTTAACTTGTTTTCCTAAAATATCAAAAATCTGTATATTCATTAAGTCGTTACTTGTTGAAGTAATTGTCACAAACCCAGTATCGCTGGGGTTAGGATATATTGCAACTTTGTCTAAACTAAATTCATCGTTCGACAAAGTTTGTGGTGTTACTTCGGCCCAAGAAGTTCCAATTCTTAACTCGTCAAATAGAACAGAAGGTGTTTCATTTGCAGAATCTTGTCTTAATACAAAACGGTCTATAAAAGCAGCAGGTGCAGAATCTGTTTCTGTAAAGTCTGCAGCAGGTTCAGCTCCACCTAAAGAGCCAGGGTTTACCCAACCATTTAATGCTCCTGTAGTAGGTTCGTAACTTAAAACAATTAGAACAGCATCTCCAACAAAATAACTTCCAATAAACGGAGCTCCATTAGCTCCAGAAGTTAAAGTTGTAATTGAAATCTCATATGGTGGTCCGCCACCTTGGTTATCAGAAGTACTAGATGGTACTGGTTCTGGTCGTACCCAAACTCTAGCATCATAACCAGAATCTGAAGCGGCTAATGCAGCAATATATCCTCCATCAGTTAAATCAGTTATTGTAGATATATCTGTAATATTTACTATAAAAGATGTATAAATTTTTCCTGTAGTTACAGGTGTGAATTCAATTTTAGATTCTGCACCAGAACCATCAAAACTCAAATGATTACCAGTTTGGTTTCCATCAGCTAAACCAGGATAAGTAAGTCCTCCAGGACCACCAATAACAATGTTATCTCCACTATTAAAATCTGTCCAATTAGTTTGGTCTCCTAAATTTTGAGCAACTGTATAATCAAAACCTTCATAAAGAGGAAGAGGAAGAGATGGGTCACAATCAGGGCTATTAATACTTCTAGTAAAATCGCAACTACTATTTGCAGAATCGCCAGTGAAAGTAACTGTAAAGTCTGTTCCTTCAGTAATACCAGTTATGGTTATTGTACCATCGGCAACACTTGTTGGATTATCACCACCTACTGTGCCTACCCCTCCTGTATCTATAGTATAAGTAGTTGTAGCTCCACCTGTATAATCGATAGTTACATTATAAGTATCAGTAGATGCCGGTGTAATATTATCGCAAGTAGCGGTTATTGTTCCTACCTGAATATCACATGGAAAGGCAATGCTAAAATCAACCATATCTGAATCTAAAACACCACCATCAACTAAATCCACACTAACAGAAAATGTATCTCCATCTGCAGTGGGACTTATTGTAAAAGGGCTTGTTACACCATTGGTTGTAACTGGAGTTCCTCCGTTAGTTGTAACAGTAATATTAACTGTAGCACCAGGTGCATTAGCTGTGGAAAACTCAACATCAACCGTGGTAGTTCCTGAGTCAAATGCTTGGGCATCACCAGGAGAAGTTATAGTAATAGTAGGATTTGTATTCGTATTAGGTGAATAAGTTCCGATCGGGAAAACAGATGCACAACCAGCGTTAGTACCAGTGTCATCAGCAAGGTCACAACCATCTAACGCATTAGCGCCACTAAATGTCCACTCTGCTTCTGAGAATGTTGCATTAGGTCCAAATCCATCAACTCTGTAAGCCCATCCATCCAAATGATCCCAAGCTGTGCCAGTTCCATCAACTCCAATCTCTCCAATTGAGTCTTCAACAGCTCCATTTTTGTAAAGAATTACTGTGTCGTCTCCATTGACAGCTATTACACCATCTGTATATGTTGGGTTAACACCTAAATATTGAGCAAAATTGGTCGATTCTGTTGCAACATATATAAAAGAACCTGCAGTGGCCGCATCAGCTGGAAATGTGTATTCTTGGCCTGCAGCTGCAGCTCCGTTAGTAGTGCTTTCGAGCCCATAAACGCTGAGATCAGCGATATTATTGGCAACGTACAATTCAAGACCTTTAGGCGTTCCACCTGGTAAAGGGCCATCAATAATTCCAGTAATTATTAAGTCTTGTCCGAAAGAAAGAAGTCCCATCAAACTAAATAATAGAAAGTAAAGTTTTTTCATAATCGATTTTTAAAAAGTTAGACTATAAATATACTAACAAATAGTGGAAATTTATAATTGAGTTTCTGAATAATAACATTTTTTACATTAAGTTAACATAGTAATTTTCAATGTGTTTTAGTTTTCAATGAGTTATAATTCAATGTTAGCGAATTGTTATCAATTACATATTAGTATAAACTTGAAGGAGATATATTCTATATTTACAAAACCTTAAAGTTGAGTTTACATTGAAAAAAAAGGATATTAAGATTTTACTGGTTGATGATGAGCCAGATATTTTAGAGATTGTTGGATTTAATTTATCTGCGGAGGGTTATCAAATTATTACTGGCGAAAATGGAGTTGAAGCTGTTGAAAAGGCCAAAAAATATAAGCCTCATCTAATAATCTTAGATGTTATGATGCCAGAAATGGATGGTATTGAAGCTTGTGAACGTATTAGAGAACAATCTGGCTTAAGCGAAACCATCATTACATTTTTAACAGCAAGAGGAGAAGATTATTCGCAAGTTGCAGGTTTTGACGCTGGTGCTGATGATTATATAGCAAAACCAATTAAGCCTAAAGTTTTAGTAAGTAAAGTCAAAGCTTTGCTGAGGCGTCTTAAAGATGAAGATAGTACCACCGATACAATAGTTAAAATTGGTGATTTGGTTATTTATAAAGAAGAGTATAAGATTACAAATAAAGGTAAAGAAATTACGTTACCACGAAAAGAGTTTGAATTATTATCTTTGTTAACAACCAAACCAGGTAAGGTTTTTAAGCGCGAAGAGATTTTGGATAAAGTCTGGGGAAATGAAGTTATTGTCGGTGGAAGAACAATTGATGTACATATTAGAAAACTTCGTGAAAAAATTGGGAATAAATCCTTTGAAACCGTTAAAGGCGTTGGTTACAAGTTTGTAGACTAATGCAAAAAGCTAACTTTAAAAAAACATATAAATTCGCATTACGAACAGCACTTTACGTAACGTTGTTCACTACGCTCCTTGTGAGTGTTTTTTTATACTACTTTCATTCATTTAACTGGCAGGTTGTCTTCTTTCCCTTAATTTGTTTTCCTTTATGTTTTGCGATTGTACAATATAGAGTAGAACGCTTTATATACAGACGTGTTAAGAAAATATACGATGACCTTACGCTTTTAGAATCTACAAATTTAAGGCAGCAACCTATAACTACTGATATGGGAACGCTTACAAAAGAAATAGATAAGTATGCTAAAAACAAAAAAATTGAAATTGAGACCTTAAAAATAAGGGAAGAGTACCGTAAAGAGTTTATTGGTAACGTTTCTCATGAGCTTAAGACACCTCTATTTACCGTTCAAGGTTATTTACTCACCATATTAGATGGCGGTATAAAGGATGAAAAAATAAAAAAGAAATACTTACAAAGAGCGAGTAAAGGGGTTGAGCGGTTAATCTATATCATAAAAGATTTAGATATGATTACCAAATTAGAAGTAGGTGACCTCAGTTTAGATAAAGAAAATTTTGATATAGTAAAATTGGTGCAAAATGTGTTTGACCTTTTTGAGATGAAGGCAGCAAAAAAAAATATCACCTTAACTTTTGATATTGATTATCCAGATCCTATTATGGTGTATGCTGATAAAGAACGTATTCAACAAGTTTTAACTAATCTCATTGTAAATTCTATTAAATATGGAAGAGATAAAGGTACAACAGAAGTAAGTATAGAAAACCTTATTAAAAATAAAGCCATTATTAGAATAACAGACAATGGAGAAGGTATTTTAAGTGAAAATATTCCACGTTTATTTGAGCGTTTTTATCGCATAGACAAAAGTGGCTCTCGAAAAGAAGGTGGTTCTGGTTTAGGACTATCTATCGTAAAACATATTATAGAAGCTCACGAAGAAAAAATATATGTAGAGAGTCAACTAGGTGTTGGTAGTGAGTTTTCATTTACTCTCGAAAAGTCTAAATAGTTTGGTGTAGTTTAATTGTTGTTCTTCCGATTTAAAACCACTATAATTTTGAATTTCAGATAACATTTTAATGTTAAAGTCATCTTGTCTACTATAGGGAGCAATACCTTCAGTATGTAACTTTTTAGCTAGATATTCTTGTTCATATTGTCCTGGAGTAGGTATGAAAAAAGCTTTCTTCTCAAGTTTTGCCAAATCCATAATGGTAGTATAACCCGATCGACTAAGAATGATATCACTTTCATTAATGGCAGTTTCAAGTTGATTACTTGTCATAAAATTATAGATAACCACATTATCAATATGCTCTTTATGCTGTTCATTCTCTATCTTTCCTTTTACGAAGAGCACATTTCCTTTGTAGTGTTTTAATTCTCCTAACATTTTTTCCTCTATATAAGTACGTTGAGGCTCTGGTCCAGAAAGTAAAATAAGAAGATTATATTTTGTGTCAATTTTCAGTTTTCTAAATCTTGTTATAGGTCCTAAATATTTAATTGAAGAGGTGAAAATTTCAACATGACCTAAATTTCCACTTAAATTTTTTGCGCCTGCATAATCTGGAATCCAACATTCATCAAATTTTGAAATTATTTTTTGATGTAATTTAGAGCTAAGCCAAGTTGTACTTCCACTTAAAACACGTAATTGATGTGTTATAAATACTGAAGGAATAGCTCTGTTCCTTACACCAAATCTATTGTCTGAAATAATAGCAGAAATAGCTTGAGTTTCAATTAAATTTTCAATTACTTTTTTTTCTCTTTTTATAGTTTTTAAAAGATGAGGGAAATCTTTTAATAATTTGATTTTAAAACTGTTTGCTTTTTTTGCATAAGTAATATTATAAGAAGGTAATTCAAAGGCTCTGAGCTTAGGGAATTCTTTTCTCAATAATTCTAGGGCTATTCCATCACTAGCAATAATGGGTTCAAAATTTTGCTCAATCAATGCATTGATAATAGGAATACACCTCGTTGCGTGTCCTAAACCCCAATTTAATGGAGCAACTAAAATGCGTTTATTTTGTAAAAGAAGACTCAGGCTCTTTTTATTTTATATATGAGTGAATGAAACAAAGATAAACCTAAAATGTTTCCTTAATTTTACCGAATTATTAATATTTGTAGACAAACATTATTACAAGTGGGAAGTAAAAACAAACTAAAACGATTTAAGGAAAACGAAACTTTTGAAAATGTGTTTCAGCCGACAAGAGATGAGTTGGTCAAGGAAAGCTATCATTTAAAAGGTAAATGGCGGAAGGATGTTTTTAAAAATGACCATCCTTTGGTTTTAGAATTAGGCTGTGGTAAAGGTGAGTATACAGTTGGTCTGGCTAAACGCTATCCAGATAAAAACTTTATAGGCATAGATATTAAAGGAGCACGTTTTTGGAGAGGAGCAAAAACAGCAATTGAAGAAAATATACCTAATGCAGCTTTTATAAGAACGCAGATAGAACTTGTTGAATATATTTTTGAGGAAAATGAAGTTGATGAAATATGGATTACCTTCCCAGATCCACAGATTAAATATAAACGCACGAAGCATCGTATGACTAATCTACAATTTTTAGAACGCTACAAAAAAGTATTAAAACCAGATGGCTTAATGCACCTAAAAACTGACAGTGAGTTTATGCATGGATACACACTTGGTTTGTTGCATGGGTTAAAAAAGGAAGTATTATATTCTAATCATAATGTATACAAATTAGAAGGCAGTCCAGAGGAAGTTACCGAGATTCAGACCTTTTATGAAAACCAGTATTTAGAGAAAGACAAAGCAATTACGTATATTAGGTTCAAAATCAACTAAAATTTGAGTATTACTGTTATTTTCTTCCTCGGACTTATTGTTGCGCTTATTGGTGTAATCCCACCAGGATTACTTAATATGACAGCAGCGAGAATAAGTCTAAAAGAAGGTGCAGCAAGAGGTATAATGTTTTCTTCGGGCGTTTCAATAGTTGTTTTTGTTCAGACTTACATAGCGGCAATTTTTGCAAGATATTTATCGAATAGACCAGATATAGTCGAAATACTTCAGCGTGTTGCTTTTGTACTTTTTGTGCTTATCGCAATATACTTTCTAATATTAGCTTCTAAACAAAAAGAAACTAAGGCCAAAACTGAAATAAAAAGTAAACATGGACGATTATTACATGGTATGTTTTTATCTGCTTTGAACGTATTTCCTATTCCATACCAGGCCTACATGACAATTACCTTAGCTACTTTTGGTTGGATGAATTTTGAACGTACAAGTATCATTACTTACGTTACAGGTGCTTCAATGGGAACTTTCGTAGCACTTTACTTCTACATATTCTTTTTCGATAAAATAAAAGACAAAAAATTCACCTCTCAAAAAAGCATGAATTATAGTATAGGTATCATCACAGGTATTGTGGCATTAATTACGTTTATTAATATTTTAAGAGAATTATAATGCAACCCGAAACTCTTGGATTTTTTGAAAAAGTATATGAAGTTGCCAGATTAGTTCCTTATGGAAGAGTAACAAGTTACGGAGCGATTGCCAAGTATTTGGGAGCAGCAAAAAGTGCTCGTATTGTTGGCTATGCGATGAATGGATCTGGTGGTAAGGACGTGCCAGCACATCGTGTAGTAAATAGAAAAGGCTTGCTCACAGGAAAACATCATTTTGAAGGCACCAACTTAATGCAGCAACTTTTAGAAAGTGAAGGCATAGAAGTTGTAGATAATCAGATCCAAAATTTAGAATCGGTTTATTGGGACCCGGCTAAGGAATTATAACATCTTGTGGTTGCACTAGGTATAGTTGCCTAAGGATAATAAAATTCACAAATAATAGTAAATCAAACAACCATTTGCAAACTAAATCTAGTCATTATTCAATTCAATTTATTCACTTCAAAATCTAAACTTTTAGCAGTATCTTTGCATTTAGAATTAATCTATATAAGACGTGAAGCTTAACAAACAAGATATACTTAACGCTCTAAAAAGCATTACCGCGCCTGGCGAAGGTGAAAATATGGTAGATAGTGGTGCTGTAACTAATGTGGTAACGTTTGCAGATGAGGTCATAGTAGATATTACAATTAAAAATCCTAGTCTTCAAGCTAAGAAGAAAACAGAAGTTGAAATTTTGCAAACCATTCATAGAGAAGTTTATGAAAAAGCGAAAATAAAAGTCAATGTAAAAGTTGATGTTCCTACAAAACCTGCTGTAAATGAGATTAAGGGAAAACCAATTCCTAGTATTCAAAATATAATAGCTGTGGCTTCTGGTAAAGGGGGAGTAGGAAAATCTACTGTTACTGCAAATTTAGCAGTAACCTTAGCTAAAATGGGCTTTAAAGTCGGAGTTTTAGATGCAGATATCTACGGACCATCAATTCCAATTATGTTCGATGTAGCATCAGAGCGTCCATTGTCTGTTAATGTAGATGGAAAATCTAAAATGAGACCTGTAGAAAACTACGGAGTTAAAATATTATCCATTGGTTTTTTTACAAAACCAGACCAAGCGGTTATTTGGCGTGGACCAATGGCTTCTAAAGCCTTAAACCAAATGATTTTTGATGCAGCTTGGGGAGAATTGGATTTTTTGTTACTTGATTTACCTCCAGGAACAGGCGATATTCACTTAAGTATTATGCAAGCTTTACCGATTACAGGAGCTGTTGTGGTTAGTACTCCTCAGAATGTGGCTTTGGCAGATGCTAAAAAAGGGGTTGCAATGTTTCAGCAAGATAGTATTAATGTTCCTGTTTTAGGAATTGTTGAAAATATGGCTTACTTCTCTCCTGATGAATTACCAGAAAACAAATATTATATTTTTGGTAAAGAAGGCGCTAAAAATTTGGCTGAAGATTTAAAAGTACCATTTTTAGGTGAAGTACCAATTGTGCAAAGTATTAGAGAAGCAGGTGATGTAGGGAGACCAGCAGCATTACAAACAGCAACTCCGATTGAAGAAGCTTTCGAAGAAATAACTCGCGAAGTTGTTAAACAAGTGGTAAATAGAAATGAAGCCTTACCAGCTACCGAAGCAATAAAAATTACAACAATGGCAGGTTGTTCTGCTGTAAATAAAAAGTAGATGAGCTCAGAGGAACTTAAAATAAATGTAGAAAAAGCATTGGATGAAATTCGTCCGTTTCTACAAAGTGATGGAGGTGATATCAATTTATTGTCTATTGATGATGGCAAGTTTGTTAAGGTGCAACTTGTAGGTGCTTGTACCTCTTGTAACGTTAATCAGATGACATTGAAGTCTGGTGTAGAAATGACCATTAAAAAATATGCTCCACAAATCGAAAAAGTTATTAATATTGAATAAATATTGTGACATTTGTCACATTATATTCTATACTGCATTAGTAGTTTTGCTTTCAAATTCACATTAATGATTACAACAGATATTCTTATAATTGGTGCAGGTCCGACAGGACTTTTTACAGTTTTTGAAGCAGGACTTCTTAAACTAAAATGCCATTTAATAGATGCTTTGCCGCAGCCAGGTGGTCAGTGTTCGGAGATTTATCCTAAAAAACCAATTTATGATATTCCGGCTTATCCAGAAATCTTAGCAGGGGATTTAACCGATAAATTGCTTGAACAATGTAAACAATTTGAACCTGGTTTTACTCTTGGTGAACGTGCTGAGACGATAGAAAAACAAGAGGATGGTACATTTATTGTAACTACAAATAAAGGTACGAAACACCAAGCTCCTGTAGTTGCAATCGCTGGTGGTTTAGGAAGTTTTGAACCTCGAAAACCATTAATTCATAACATTACTGATTTTGAGGAAAAAGGAGTAGAATACATCATTAAAAATCCAGAAATATATAGAAACAAAAAAGTGGTGATTGCAGGTGGTGGTGATTCCGCTTTGGACTGGAGTATCTTTTTGAGTGATGTTGCTTCTGAGGTGACATTGATTCACAGACGAAATGAATTTAGAGGGCATTTAGACTCGGTAGAGAAAGTGCAAGAATTAAAAAATAAAGGAAAGATTAATCTAATAACACCAGCAGAAGTAGTTGGTATTGTTGGAGACCAAAGAGTAGAGGCTGTTGTAGTAAAGCAAGCACAACATATAGAAAAAGAGTTTGAAGTAAAATGTGATCATTTTATTCCTTTATTTGGTTTATCTCCTAAACTTGGACCAATTGCAAATTGGGGACTTGAAATAGAAAAAAATGCTATTAAGGTCGATAATTCTTTAGATTACCAAACCAATATACCAGGGATTTTTGCAATTGGAGATGTAAATACGTACCCAGGAAAATTAAAACTTATTCTTTGTGGTTTTCATGAAGCCACTTTAATGTGCCAATCGGCATATCAAATCATTAATCCCGGTAAGCGTTATGTATTAAAATATACTACAGTATCTGGTATTGATGGTTTTGATGGTACACGTAAAGAAGCACCAAAAGCCGTAGTTAAAGCCATTAATTAATGGAAGTACAAGACATTAACATAACCATTATAGACAGAGATGGAGTTGCCCATAAAATTGAAGCACCAACTGATATGGCAATGAATCTTATGGAAGTTGTACGCTCTTATGAGCTAGCTCCAGAAGGTACGATTGGTGTTTGTGGTGGTATGGCCATGTGCGCTTCTTGTCAATGTTATGTTTTGAGCAACTCTGAATTGCCAGAAATGCAAGATGACGAAGAAGCCATGCTTTCAGAAGCGTTTTATGTAAAAGATAATTCACGTTTAGGCTGTCAAATACAAATGACTCCAGAAATGGAAGGCTTGGAGGTTGAGTTGGCGCCAGAGAGTTGATTACCCAGTCTTATAATCAATTAACCTCGTAGGCCCTTCTAATAAAAATCGATCAATTTTTAAATTTCCATCGTCAGTAGTAACAATTTGCCACTTTATTAAAGAAATTTCACCATTTTCAATTTCTAGACCTGTAATACTTCTGGGATGTACACAGCTTCCATCATTAAAAAAGGCTATGTCACCAGGTTCTGGAAAACGTGGTCGGTGTGTATGACCAGCAATAGTAACCAAATTATTGTTTTCTACAATCCATTTTTTAGTTCTGCGTTCTACTTTTATGAGCTCTTTGTAGTTTTTGGCTGGACTAGTAGGATCTGCAATTCCCATAACATTCAATGGTTTCCAAAGAATACGAACCATAAAACGGCTCCATTTCCAAAACAAATAGTTCCACCAGTCGGCTTGATGTCCATGACATAAAAATAGTTCCTGCTTGGTTTCAGAATTCTGTAAAACAATCCCTTCATGATATTTAATATCACAAAATAGTTCAACATCTTCACCTGTCTTAGGGTCAAAATAAGTGTTCAGATGCTTGTCCACATAATCAGGATTGCGGTATACCATATCATGGTTTCCCCAAATCATATGCAAACGTTCTTCATCATGAAATTGCTTCATAAGCATATATACATTCTTATGTGCAAAGAATATAGATTCAAAAGAAAGGTTTTCCCATAATTCGTCACCATCACCAAGCTCGCAATAACTAAAACCTTCAGAATAATAATGCTTTAATGCATGAAAATAGATATTCCGATTATTGGCAAAATCATCAGCAAAACTATTGTCGCCTCTGTGACAATCACTAAATAAGATGAATTTAGAGTCGTCATTAAACGTTATTCGTTTTGCTGCTTTATAGGCACGGTCTAATCTTGTTTTTGAAGACATTGAAAGGGTTTCAACTAATGTACTAAAAGTTATTGAATTTTTGAGATAGCTATAGGTAGTAAACGTTCTACAAATAATGAATATGCTAATTCTGAGGGATGTAAACCATCGGAAGCCACAAGCGCTGTGTTATCTAATCCGTTGCGAGTGATGTCGGTTATATTTACAAAAGTAATATTTTGTTGCATACAATAATTTTCGGCAAAAGTATTGTACATATCTATTTCTTGAGAAGTTATTTCAGGATTTCCATTGCCTTGCCCAAAAGGAGTATAGGCATAATCTGGTATAGATATTACAATGAGGTTGTTTTTATCATTTTTAGCAAGAGTAATAGCTGTATTAACCAATTCTGGAAATTCATCTTCATACAAAGAAAAAGAATCATTTTGATACTGATTGTTAACACCTATTAATAAAGTGACAAGGTCATAATTATTACCTAGATTCTCGTTTACTATGGCAGCTATTAAATCAGTAGTTGTCCATCCTGTTTGAGCAATAACGTTAAGGTTGTATGTGTCTTCATTGTCAAAACTTGTTGATAATCTATGTTTTAGTTGCTCAGGAAAACGACAAGTGTCGCATACACTCTGGCCAATAGTATAACTATCTCCTAGCGATAATAAGTTGTAATTTTGAGGCTGCTCAATTTCCATATCGTCATTAGAGGCCTCTATTATTTCATCAGATTTACAGGCAAATAGACTGATAAACGACAATAAAATAAAACTTACCTTTTTCATAGCTGTAAAGATACAACTTGATGGGAACAAAAAAATGCCTCTCTATTAAGAGAAGCATTTTCAATTTTTTTTATAATTATCTGTAACGATTCCGTCTGAGTGAGATAATTAAACAAGCCTTTATTTAAAAGCGTTTAAACCAGTAACATCCAAACCTGTTATTAATAAATGAATATCGTGAGTACCTTCATAGGTAACAACACTCTCTAAATTCATCATGTGTCTCATAATGCTATATTCGCCACTAATTCCCATTCCACCAAGCATTTGTCTGGCATCACGAGCAATGGTTAATGCCATATCCACATTATTACGCTTTGCCATAGATATTTGTGCTGATGTTGCGGTGCCTGCTTCTCTCATTACACCAAGTCTCCATGCTAATAGTTGGGCTTTAGTAATCTCTGTAATCATTTCTGCTAATTTCTTTTGTTGTAGTTGAAATTGACCTATTGGTTTACCAAATTGAATTCGTTCTTTACTATATCTAAGAGCTGTATCGTAACAATCCATTGCTGCGCCAATCGCTCCCCAAGCAATACCAAAACGTGCTGAATCTAAACAACCAAGCGGTGCTCCTAATCCGGATTTATTTGGCAATAAATTTTCTTTAGGCACTTTTACATTATCAAAAATAAGCTCACCAGTTGCAGAGGCGCGTAAGGACCATTTATTATGTGTTTCAGGAGTTGAAAAACCTTCCATACCACGTTCTACCACTAGACCGTGAATTCGTCCTTCTTCATTCTTCGCCCAAACTACAGCGATTTGACAGAATGGTGAATTGCTAATCCACATTTTAGCACCATTTAAAAGATAGTGATCTCCCATATCTTTAAAATTAGTGGTCATGCCACCAGGATTAGAACCATGATCTGGTTCTGTAAGTCCAAATGAACCAATCCATTCACCAGAAGCTAATTTTGGTAAGTATTTTTGGCGTTGTTCTTCGTTACCATATTTCCAGATAGGATACATTACTAAAGACGATTGAACAGATGCTGTGCTTCGTACACCAGAATCTCCGCGCTCAATTTCTTGCATTATTAAACCATATGAAATTTGATCTAAACCAGCTCCACCGTATTCTTCGGGTATATATGGTCCAAACGCCCCAATTTCGGCTAAACCTCCAATAATTGAATTTGGAAATTCTGCTTTTTGAGCAGCTTCTTCAATGATAGGAGATACATCGCGTTTCACCCATTCTCTTGCGGCATCACGCACTAATTTGTGTTCTTCAGAAAGTAATTCGTCAAGATTGTAGTAATCTGGTGCTTCAAATAAATCTGGCTTCATTTTCGTCATTTAAAATTTGAATAACAAAAGTAACGAAAACGTTTTCATGGAGCAAAACTATACTACATTTTCAAATAAAAATCTTTGGTGAGATTAATGTAGTCTTCAGTGTATTTATGCCGTGATGTTTCAATAACTAATACTGAAGTCTGTAATTTAGTTTTTTTGAATGAAAATTCTAATAAACTGCGTTTTACGTCTGAATCTGGATTACCTTTTACATGAAGTTTTCTGCAAAGGGACAAACCAACTTTGGAAGATAACTCAACAAATTTTATTTCTTCTTTATGAGGAATAATAACTGAGAGTCTCCCATTTTCTGACAGTAAATTTGCTACTGCAAAAATTAAATGCTCAAATGGCATAGCATCTTGAAATCTAGCTAAGTCTCTTGAATTATCTTTTGTTTTATAATCCTCTGAATAGAATGGAGGGTTACAAATGATGAGGTCAAATTTATCTTCAACTTCTTCAACAAATTCTATGAGAGAGGCATGATAACAAAACAAGCGATCTGCCCAAGGTGAGTTTTCAAAATTTTCTGAGCATTGCTCATAAGCATCAGCATCAATTTCTATAGCTTCAATATTTTGTGCATTACTTCGCTGTGCTAGCATTAATGACAAAATACCTGTACCGGCACCAATATCTAAAATTGAAATAGTATTGTCGCTAACTGGTGTCCATGCGCCAAGTAAAATACCATCAGTACCAATTTTCATAGCACATTTATCTTGATCTATCGTAAATTGTTTGAATTTGAAAGGCTTATTCATTTATTCCAGATATAAATCAATCAATCCTTCAGGAGTATTTAATTCAATTGCTTTATTCTCTCTGTCTACTTTAACTATAAACTCATCATTCATGGGAATTAATATTTCTATACCATCTCTGTCTATTTCAAATAACGCTTGTGCAGTAGAATCATTAATACCTTTTAGTATACCAACATGTCCGAAGTTTTTGTCTGAAATTGAAAAACCTATTACCTCATGGAAGTAAAACTTGTCACCATCTAATTTTGGTAATAAATCAAGAGGTAAATACAATTCAGACTTCATTAAAGCATCAGCATCAGCTTCAGTATCTACATCTTCAAACTTTAGACGTAATAAATCTGATTTGTGTAATTGAGAAGATTCTATAAAGAAAGGTACCAAGTTACCTCTTAAATCTATAAAAATGGCATCTAAATTATCATATAGGTCAGGTTCATCAGTATCGAGTTTCGCTAGGAGTTCTCCTTTAAAGCTATACTTCTTTACAATTTTTCCTAAATAAAAGCAATCTTCTTTTTTCATAAAAACTTCTAAATAAAAAACCCAGACCTTAATAGTCTGGGTTTAAAAGTATAAAAATAAATTTTCTATTCTTCTTCGTTAGATGCTGTTGTTTCTTCTGTTGCAACATCTTCAGCTACTTCTTCTTCAACAACAGGAGCAGCTGCAGCAATACGTGCTTCATTTACTGCTTTTTCAGCTTCTAGTGCTTTAGCTCTTGCGTCAGCATCAGCTTTAGATAAGCCGTCCGCTTTAGCTTGTACTTTAGCAGCTTTTTCTTCTAACCAAGCATTGAATTTTGTTTCAGCTTGTTCTTCGGTTAAAGCTCCTTTTCTTACACCACCAGCTAAATGATGTTTTAGCATAGCACCTTTATAAGATAAAATTGCTTTTGCAGTGTCAGTTGGTTGTGCACCGTTTTGTAACCATTGCACAGCTCCATTAACGTCTAGTTCAATAGTTGCAGGATTTGTGTTTGGATTGTAAGCACCTAGTTTTTCTAAGTATTTACCATCTCTTTTAGCGCGAGAATCCGCAGCTACGATCCAGTAGTAAGGTTTTCCTTTTTTACCGTGTCTTTGTAATCTAATTTTTACAGGCATAATAATTAATTAGTGAGGTTCTCGACCTCTGTTATTAATGAGGGCGCAAAGATAGTACATTTTTTTAATTCTCAACACATTATTCACTTTATCTAAAAGAATACCGCTTTAACTAAAAGAGAATTTGATATAGTTCCAGTTATAAAAATTATTATACTTTTGGTAACCTTGTTTCATTATATTTGAAATAAAGAAAAATTACCCTTTGTAAACATGAAAAAACTAATTCTCCTATCTCTTGTTTTTTTAACGCTATATGGCTGTGGTGACGAAGTACAATTTAATACACCTGCTTTTCAAGGTGATCGCGAAAATGTGCTATGGAGAGCTAAAGCTTTTTCTGCTAGTATTTCAGCAGAAGGATTTTTAACTATTACAGGATCAAATACTTCTGAAAAAGTAATTCTTAGTATACCATCTGTGTCAGAGTCTACCTTTATACTAGGAGATGTTGAAGCCATAGAGGCTCAATATATTGATGGTTTTGGAACTACCTTTTCAACAAATAATAAACCTGATGAAAGTGTATCAATTTATCCTGAACTTGGCGAAATAGTTATCGAAGAAATAGATTACACACTTAGGACATTTACTGGCACTTACAGGTTTTTAGCTTTTGACGCCTCTGGATTGAATTCGGTTGGCTTTACCAATGGCATTTTCTACAGAGTACCACTGGTTTTTGGTGAATTTCCTACAACTATAACAACTTGTGAAGACTCAGAGATGGCGGCAGATGTAGCGCTTTTGGCTTATGAGGCCACTTTTGCTTCTGAGTTGGACTTTATAGACAGTGATGCCTATGAGGCTTCATGTACAGCCTATATTGATGCCTTAAGTGATCAACGTACATTTTGTGGGGATCCTGATGATGCACTTCAAAGCATTATAGATGGTTTAGGTGTTTGTCAAATAACCTGCGAACAAGCAACTGCAAATAGAGTGGAGGCAGAATCGCAATATGTCACAGCAACAATTGGTAATTTTGATGAGAAATGTGCTCAATATTTACTTTACTTACAAGAACAAATTGAATTTTGTGGTGATGTAGATGGAAGTATTCAGGCTGATATAGATAGTTTAAACTGCGATGATGATGACGATGATGGAGTGCCAAATGCATTCGAAGATTTTAACGGTGATGGTGATATTACTAATGATGATACTGATGGTGATGGTATAGCAAATTATTTAGATACTGATGACGACGGTGATGGAGTACTAACCGTAGATGAAGCAGTAGATGCAGATGGAAATCCAATAGACACAGATGGTGATGGTGATGTAAATTATTTAGATAATGATGATGATGGTGATGGCTTATTCTCAAATTTTGAAACTGGTGACACAGATGGAAATGGTGTGGCAGATTATTTAGATAATGATGATGATGGTGATACTATTTTGACCATTAATGAAAATGCAGATCCTAATGCAGATGGAAATCCTGTAGATGCCATTGATACAGATTCTGATGGTACACCTGATTATTTGCAGGCATAAATATTGTAATATACAGATAAAGCGTTACTCATTTAGTAACGCTTTTTTGTTTACAACTGTTTATAACTTTCGATTCAAAAAGGTATAAAATTTCTTAATTTTAATGTTCCGATTTTTTACACCAAAACGACTGTATGTACTTAATATTTGATACCGAAACAACAGGTTTGCCAAAGCGTTGGGATGCACCAATAACTGATACTGATAATTGGCCAAGATGCATCCAAATTGCATGGCAGTTGCATGATGCTATGGGAAATTGTATTGAGCATCAAGATTATTTAGTGAAACCAGATGGCTTTAATATTCCTTATGATGCTGAAAAAATACATGGTATTTCTACCGAATTAGCTCAAGAGCAAGGTGTGCCGCTTTCTGAAGTATTAGAGAAATTTAATATTGCTTTATCAAAGACTAAATTTGTTGTTGGTCAGAATGTAAAGTTTGATCTAAACATTATGGGAGCAGAGTTTGTGAGAGAAGACGTTGCAAATCCACTTCAAGAACTTCCAGTTTTAGATACCTGTACAGAACATACAGCAAGTTTATGTCAGATTCCAGGAGGGCGTTATGGTAAGTTTAAATTACCAACCTTAACTGAATTACATCAGTACTTATTTGATACACCTTTTGACGAAGCCCATAATGCAACAGCAGATGTTGAAGCAACTACACGTTGCTTTTTCGAACTAATTAGAAAAGAGCAATACACCAAAGAACAGCTCGATGTTCAACCCGATTATTTTCAGAAATTTTCAGAAGAAAATCCTGATACAATTCAACTTATAGGATTAAAACATATTAATCTAAAGCGTGAAAGTGCTAAGATTAATCAAAGACTTCAAAAAGAACAAATAGATGCTCTTCCTACTGAAACTGATAAAGAAGTAGTATCAAAATTAGCTGATGTTGATTTTGTACATCTTCATAACCACTCGCAATTTTCAATCCTTCAATCTACAATTAGTGTTAAAGATTTAGTAGCAGCTGCAGCTAAAGAAGATATGCCAGCTGTGGCTTTGACTGACCATGGTAATATGATGGGAGCTTTTCATTTTGTGAGCGCTGTTGGTAATCATAACAAAAAGATTAAAGCTCTGCATGCTGAAGCTGAAGAAAACGGAGAAGACAAGAAAGGTAAGCTCATAAAGCCAATTATTGGTTGTGAGTTTTTTGTTTGTGAGAATCATACTGACAAAACCAGAAAAGATAATGGGTATCAAATTGTGTTAATAGCTAAGAATAAAAATGGTTATCATAATTTGGCAAAATTATCATCTGCTGCATTTACGGATGGTTTTTATTATGTGCCAAGAATTGATAAAAAACTGATTGAGCACTATAAAGAAGACTTAATCTGCTTAACAGGAAATCTTTATGGTGAGGTACCAAGTAAGGTTTTAAATGTTGGTGAGAATCAAGCAGAAGAAGCCTTGTTATGGTGGAAAGACACCTTCCAAGATGATTTGTATATAGAATTAATGCGTCATAATCAGGAAGATGAAAATCGGGTGAATCCTGTATTAATTCAGTTTGCAAAAAAGCATAATGTAAAACTTGTTGCGACCAATAACACGTATTATGTTGATCAAGAAAATGCAAACGCGCACGATATTTTACTCTGTGTAAAAGATGGAGAAAAACAAGCAACACCAATAGGTCGTGGACGTGGTTATCGCTATGGTTTACCAAATCAAGAATACTATTTTAAGACTTCGGAAGAAATGAAGGCTTTGTTTAGAGATGTACCTGAAGCGATTGTAAATATTCAAGACGTCGTTGATAAAATTGAGTCTTATGAATTGGCTCGCGATGTTTTATTACCTGCTTTCGATATACCAAACGAATTTAAAGACGAAGCTGATGAGGATGATGGAGGCAAACGTGGTGAGAATGCCTATTTAAAGCATTTAACTTATGAAGGTGCTAAAAAACGTTATGGAGACATTACACCAGAAATTAAAGAACGACTCGATTTTGAATTAAGTGTTATTGAAAATACGGGCTATCCAGGTTACTTCTTAATTGTTGAAGATTTTATTCGTGAAGCGCGTAAAATGGATGTATCTGTTGGTCCAGGTCGTGGATCTGCAGCAGGATCTGTGGTTGCATATTGTCTTTGGATTACTAATATTGATCCGATTAAGTACGATTTACTTTTTGAGCGTTTCTTAAATCCAGATCGTGTGAGCATGCCAGATATTGATATCGATTTTGATGATGAAGGACGTGGTCGTGTAATGGATTACGTGATTGATAAATATGGCTCAAATCAAGTTGCTCAGATTATTACTTATGGCACCATGGCTGCAAAATCTTCAATTAGAGATACAGCCAGAGTTCTAGATTTACCTTTAGGAGATGCGGACCGAATATCTAAGTTGATTCCGACCATGTCTAAACTCGGAAAGATATTTGGACTTTCTGAAAAGGAATTGGCTAAAAAATTCCGTGCTGAAGATTTAGAGAAAGTCAATGAGCTCCTCAATATTTCTGATGGTGAAGATTTACAAGCTGAGACCGTAAACCAAGCGAGAGTTTTAGAAGGGTCTGTTAGAAATACTGGTATTCATGCCTGTGGTGTCATTATTACACCTGGTGATATTACCAATTATGTTCCTGTGGCTTTGGCCAAGGATTCCGATCTATATGTCACACAGTTTGATAACTCTGTAGTTGAAGATGCAGGTTTATTAAAGATGGATTTCTTAGGTCTAAAAACCTTAACCTTAATTAAGGATACGGTAAAAATTGTAAAGGCGAAGCATGATATTCTTCTAGATCCAGATACCTTCCCATTAGACGATGAAGAGACATATGCATTGTTTCAACGTGGTGAAACCGTTGGGATATTTCAGTATGAATCTCCTGGTATGCAAAAGCACATGAAGAATCTTAAACCGACGGTTTTTGATGATTTAATTGCCATGAATGCGCTTTATCGTCCTGGTCCTATGGAGTATATCCCAAGCTTTATTGCACGAAAGCATGGTGACGAAGAGATTGAATACGACTTGCCAGAAATGGAAGAATACCTCAAAGAAACTTATGGTATTACGGTTTACCAAGAGCAAGTAATGTTGCTGTCTCAAAAGTTAGCAGATTTTACAAAAGGTGAAGCTGATGTTTTAAGAAAGGCCATGGGTAAAAAGCAGATTGCTGTTCTTGATAAAATGAAACCGAAGTTTATTGAGCAGGCTGGTGCTAAAGGACTAGATAAAGATAAATTAGAAAAAATCTGGAAAGATTGGGAAGCCTTTGCAAGTTATGCCTTTAACAAGTCGCACTCTACCTGTTATGCATGGATTGCCTATCAAACTGCTTATTTAAAAGCCCATTATCCTGCAGAATATATGGCAGCTGTATTATCTAATAACATGAACGATATTAAGTCTGTGACCTTCTTTATGGAAGAATGTAAACGTATGCGTTTACCCGTATTAGGACCAGATGTCAATGAGAGTTATTATAAGTTTTCTGTAAATAAAGATAATGCAGTTCGTTTCGGAATGGGAGCCATAAAAGGAGTTGGTCATGGAGCCGTTAAAACCATAGTTGAAGGAAGAAAAGACGGTGGACATTATAAGTCTATTTTTGATTTAGCTAAACGTATCGATTTACGTGCAGCTAATAAAAAAGCCTTTGAAGGTCTTGCTAATGCTGGCGGATTTGATTGTTTTACAGATACACACAGAGCACAGTATTTTGCGCATGATGGTGATGGTATTACCTTTTTAGAAAAAGCGGTAAAGTATGGAGCCAAACATCAAGAGAATGAGAATTCGGCTCAAGTCAGTTTATTTGGTGAATCTAGTGATGTGCAGATTGCAGAACCTTTAGTGCCGCCTTGCGAAGATTGGGGCACTATGGAAAAATTATCGCGAGAAAAAGAAGTCGTAGGTATCTATATTTCTGGTCATCCACTTGATGATTTTAAAATTGAAATGAAAACCTTTTGTAATGGTACTATTTCAAATTTTAATAATTTAGAAGCTATTCTTAATAGAGAAGTGACTTTTGGTGGAGTCGTTACTGATGTGCAGCATCGTGTGAGTAAACAAGGCAAGGGTTGGGCATTATTTACCATTGAAGATTATACAGACAGCCACGAGTTTAGAATCTTTGGAGAAGACTATTTAAAATTTAGACATTTCTTTGTTATTAATTCATTCGTTTATGTGCGAGCCTTTATCAAAGAAGGATGGGTAAATAGAGATACAGGTAAAAAAGGGGATCCTAGAATACAGTTTAATAGTTTTCAGTTGTTACATGACGTAATGGACACCTACGCTAAAAAATTGTCGATACAATTAAATATAGATGATTTGCGTGAAGGTAAGATAACGAAGTTGCACGACTTGTTGAGAATTCATGAAGGTAGTAATACCCTCAATTTTGTGGTGTACGACAACAAAGAAAAAATAAAAGTGCAAATGCCAAGTCGCAAACAGAAAGTGAAAATTTCTCAAGAACTTTTGCATGAATTGAAAGCGCATGATGTGATGTATAAATTGAATTAACACCTTCCTGTGAAGGCAAGAATCTCACGACTATGAAAAAAACGCTATTAAGTATTCTAATTATTCTACTTTTCTTTAGTTGTAAAAAAGAGAAGAAAACAACAACTATCGAAAAGGGTAAAACCGAAGTTTTCCAATCTATTTTAGATTCAATTTATGCTCAAAATAAAGATGCTATTGGAATTATGGTTCATGTTGAAGCACCAGATAAAGCTATTTCTTGGAGTGGAGCAGTGGGTATTTCAGATAAAGACTCAAAAGCCCCCTTATTAAAAGACCAACCAGTTTTGATTGCGAGCAACACAAAAACGTATGTGAGTGTTGCAATTTTAAAATTGGCGGAACAATCCCAACTAGATCTGAACCAAGCTATTGACACTTTGATTTTTGAAGAAACCAACGCGTTGCTTAAATCTGATGGTTATGATACTTCAGATATTACTTTGGCGCAATTACTAAATCACACAAGTGGTATTTATGATTATGCTGGTACAGAAGATTATATGCAAATGATTAAGGATGATCCAAAGCATAGATATACTAGGAATGAGCAAATTGAAATGGCAACAAAAATGGGTGAGCCTCTAGGAGAAGCTGGGAATGTTTTTGCTTATGCGGATACCAACTATTTATTACTAACAGAAATTATAGAGGGTATAACAAAAAAACCTTTTTATACATCAATGCGTGAATTGATTAACTATGATAAACTTGGAATGACCGCGACTTGGTTTTCAACTTTAGAAGACTATCCTGAAGATTTAAAACCATTAGCACATCAATACTGGACATCAGAAGGGTTCGATAGTTATAATATTAATCATTCTTTTGATTTATTTGGTGGAGGAGGTATTGCTTCTACGAGTAGAGATTTGGCTGTGTTTTCTCAAAGTTTATTTAGCAACAGAATTTTTACTCAGCCAGAAACCCTCGATTTAATTTATACAAAAGCCAATCCAAAACAAGAGATGGAAGGTGATTACTACTTAGGTTTGTCTAGTGTTGATTTTGATGGAGTAAAAGGCTATGGTCATGGAGGATTTTGGGGAACTGCTGTAAACTATTTCCCAGAACTTAATACTTCAATTGCAGTATTTGTATTAGATCGAGACCAAAGAAAATTACGCGTAAATTTAAATTACGCGTTTATAAATGTTCTTAAAACATTCTAAGTTAAAGGTTTTTATCATTTAAAAAATCCCCTAAATTATCCAAAGAATCATCCCAAAATTGTGAATAGAATTGCATCCATTTATTAACTTCTTTTAGAGGCTTAGGATCTGCATAGCAGAAGCGATTGCGACCTTGCTCTTCCATTTGTACTAGACCAGCATCATTTAAGATCTTAATGTGTTTGGTGACACCTTGTCTGGTCATGTCGAACTGATTTGAGATTTGAGTAATAGACAATGCTGAGGTTGCTATCACTAAGGCGTGAAAAATATCACGCCTTGTAGGATCTGCAATCGCTTTAAATAATTTGGTGATATTATCTTGCATTGACCTCTTCTTTTAAATAATCAGTTAGACCATTAATACAATTATTCCAACCACCATCAAAACTATCAAACATAGCAAGCGCAGTTTCACCTGCATAATTTTCTATACCAGAATGTTCTAAATGCAGTTTGGTTGAGTTTCCTAGATCTTCTAATGTCCAAGTGACAGTTGTTTCTACCTTAGTATCGGCGACAATCCATGTATAAACTAATCTATAGGGATTAGCTTCTTTTACAGTCCCACTTATTGTAGTACATCCTTTTTCGTTAGGCTCTGAAGTGAAAGTGTAGTTATATCCAACCTCTGCTTTAAAATCTGCTTGGATAAACCATGTTGAAATTTCTTCTGCTTTTGTAATGGCATTCCAGATTTGATCTATAGAATGATTAAATACTTTTTCCTTTGTGATTGTTTTGCTCATAATATTCGTTTTTTAGATTAATACGCAACTTTATGGTTGCTAAATTAAACAAATAGTTTTAATAAGCAACTAAAAAGCTGCATAATTAATTCAGAACTTGCACAAAGGATGGAAGTGGCATCCTTTTTTGTCATTAAAACAAAAAAGATATGACGGACAGCCCGACCCTTGGGTTGTGCCCAAATAACAATTATACTGTCAGTCAATAATGGCATAACCAAATCAAATACTGCCAATGTAAGGTTTGGCAAAATTTTTGACTAATTTTGTGTAATTAAAGTAGAATACAATTAAAATTAAATATTATGGCATTAGAAATAACAGATGCAACTTTTGAAGAAACAGTATTAAAGAGTGATAAGCCAGTTATGGTAGATTTTTGGGCAGCTTGGTGCGGACCATGTCGTATGGTTGGACCAATCATTGATGAAATTAGTGCTGAGTACGATGGTAAAGCTGTAGTTGGTAAGGTAGATGTTGATGCAAATCAGGAATTTGCTGCTAAATACGGAGTACGAAACATACCTACAGTATTAGTTTTTCAAAACGGTGAAGTAGTAGGTCGTCAAGTAGGTGTAGCACCTAAAAACGCTTATTCTGAAGCAATCGACGCACTTTTATAGTCGATAACTCTAAAAGAAATGATAAAAGGTTTGTCTATACGGCAAACCTTTTTTAGTTTCGGTAACTCATGGATTTACAATTAGAACTTAATAAAGCAGGCGGTTTTAAAAACCTTGAATTACTAGCAAAACAAGTAGTTGAAGGTTTTATAGCTGGTATGCATAAAAGTCCATTTCATGGATTTTCAGCTGAATTTGCTGAACATAAGATTTATAATCAAGGTGAAAGTACTAAGCACATTGATTGGAAACTTTATGCTAAAACAGATCGCTTATATACGAAGCGTTATGATGAAGAAACGAATCTAAGGTGCCACATCATTATAGATAATAGTAGTTCTATGCATTATCCTGAAACTGCTGGGACTTCAATAGAGAATCTTAATAAAATCGCTTTCTCAGCTTTGGCAAGCGCCTCTTTAATGCATATTCTCAAAAAGCAACGCGATGCCGTTGGATTGAGTATTTATAGTGATACGTATGATTTTTATTCACCTGAAAAAGGAAGTGAACGCCATCACCAAATGTTACTTAATAAACTAAGTGAAGCGGTAGTTTCTAAATCCGATACTAAAACAACGGAAACTTATCGATATCTGCATCAAATAGCAGAAAAGATTCATCGTAGATCATTAATTTTTGTATTTACAGACATGTTTCAAACCTCAGAAAATGATGAAAAGTTATTTGAAGCCCTTAGACATTTAAAGCATAATAAACATGAAGTGGTATTATTTCATGTATTTGATAAGGCTAAAGAACTCACTTTTGATTTTGATAATAGGCCAAAGCGTTTTATAGATATAGAAACAGGCGAATACATTAATTTATATCCTGATAATGTTAAGGTCAACTACGAAAAGGCTGTTAAAGCGTACTTTAATAGTTTAAGATTAAGGTGCGGACAATATAAAATTAAGTACGTAGAAGCCGATATCAATGCAGGTTTTAATAGTATTCTGACGACGTACATGATTGAACGTCAAAAATTTGTTTAAGGAATCCTCTATTTTTTTAGATTTTTGTTTGCGATATTAAAAATGCAATGTATATTTGCCCTCGCAATTAAGCAACGGTCTGGTAGTTCAGCTGGTTAGAATGTCGCCCTGTCACGGCGAAGGTCGCGGGTTCGAGTCCCGTCCAGACCGCTAAAATTGCTTAAAAGCTCTGAGAAATTAGAGCTTTTTTAGTATAAAGATGTTGTGTTGTTCCAGGAGAAATCTTGGAGTAGTAGTAAGATATCCAATTGATTTGGATACTTGCCGATGAAAGGCTTTCCTTTTTTCTGAATAAGAAAATCGGGATGCTTTTTTGTTTTGTGGCATTTTCTGAAATAAAACTAAAATCATTGTATCGTTAGTTTTCAACAGGTTATGAACAGTAAAAATACGCTTAATCGAAATTAAATAGCGCTTAATCGATGATTTTCTTGTTTATTTCAAAATTAAATTTATATTTGTTGTCCTTCTTAAGTCCTCAAATCGCTTAATAAGGAAAATTTTAGTCCATTTTACTATTAGACACGTGTTGTCTAGAAAACATCCCTCGTTTTTATTTTAGTATAAATTTTAGGTTCATCCTAAAATAGTTAATAATCCATTCCCTCGGAGCAATATGTTTATTGCAAAAATTTAACTATTAAACCCTAATTAAATTTATACATATGAAAACCCTGAAAATTACTTTAGCCTTAGTTGCTGTACTTGTTTTAACTGTATCTGGCGTGCAATCTAACGAAACGCAAGTTACCGATAAGCCTACTTATGAAACAAAGAGCAATTTTGATTTACTAGCTGTAAACAAGAAGAAAAAAGACATAAAACAACAAGGTTAAACTTACCTAAATAAAAATATATTTAGCCCTTATTTACATGAGGGCTAAATTTGTTTATATTCCATAAATTTATTCTAAATTTGAGAATACCTTAATATTCTCAAATTTTGAATTTTAGATATTGTTTTTTTCTTCTTGTATTATTCCAAGTTAATTTAGTTTTTTCACAGAAGGAATTCATAGAAACATATCTTGATAGTATAGTTGAATTAAGACTCCTATCTCAAGATAATTCTCGTACAAATAATGACCGCATTAAACTTGCTGAGCAGGCACTTGGGATTTCTCGAGAGCTAAATCAGGATTCAGTAATATTAAAAAGTGGTAGAATATTATCTCTTGCATATTATAATGCAGGAAAAGATAGCTTGTACTTGAAAATAAATCATGAAAATTTAAGGCTGGCTAGCAAGATAAAAGATTCTTCCTCTTTAGAAGTGGTAAATTCTAATTTAGGATCCTTTTTTCATACTAAAGAACTTAATGATAGTGCTTTTTACTATTATTCTAAAGCTCTTAAGTTATATAATAAGTCTAGAGATATTGAAGGCAAAGCTAGAATGTTATTAAATATTGCTGATATACAAGAAACTGAGAAGGATTATATAGGAGCTGAGGAAAATGCAGTGGAATCTATTAAACTTTTAAATTCAATAAAGATTAATGAAAATGTAAGAGATCGTCTTTGGATATTAAATAATTTAATTGGAATAATTTCACTCAAACTTAAAAATTATGATAAAGCTATAGAATATCATAACAAAGCTCAAGAAATAGCTGAGAAGATGGAATATGGTTATTATAATAATTTATATTCTATCAACAATAAAGCAATTGCTTACAGATACAAGAATGAGATAGATAAATCTATAGAATTATATGAACAAGTTATTTCGGAAGATAGTTTGGCATATTATGATTCTTCTTTTTATGCTATTACATTAGGCAATCTTGCATATACTAAATCATTTAAACCTGATAGAGATATTGACGAAATCAAGAATATATTTTTATTAGGAAAAAGAGTAAGTGATACAATCACAGATCCTCTTGCTAAACTAGGTATTGCTATAGATTTTTCAAGATTTTATTTAGATATAAAAGAATTAGATTCTGCACTATACTATGCAAAACGGAGCTATAAAATTTCAAATGAAATTTCCAATAATGAATTGAAATTAGAATCGTTATTACTGCTTGCTGAATTAAATAATAATGAAGATGCAGAAGTATATTTAAAAGAGCACATTAAGCTTAGTGATAGTTTGTTGTTTGTCGAGAGAAATGTAAGAAATAAATACGCTAGAATAGAGCTAGAAACCGACGAGCTAGAAGCCGAAAACAAACAAATATCCAAAGAGAATTTATACTTAGCTATATTGTCCATCGGTTTACTGTTAACCGCAATTCTTATTTATGTATTGATATCGCAGCGTGCAAAAAACAAAGAGCTTAAGCTTCAACAAGTGCAACAAAAAGCTAACGAGGACATCTATAACCTTATGTTAGGTCAACAAGATAAAGTAGATGAAGCTAGAGCTAAAGAAAAAACAAGAGTATCTAAAGAATTACATGATGGTGTTTTGGGCCGTCTGTTTGGTACGCGATTAAGTTTAGATAGCATCAATTTTAAAGATGGTAAAGAAGCTATGATGACCAGAGCCAATTACATTGGTCAACTTAAAACTATTGAAGAAGATATTAGAAAAATATCTCATGAGCTAAATACCGATTTTGTTTCAGGTTCTGGGTTTATGGATATTGTTACTGAACTTATTGAAAATCAATGTCAAGCCTATGGCTTGCAACATGAGTTTAACTATACTGATGATATCAGTTGGGATTTAGTGTCTAATAAAACCAAAATCAATTTTTATAGAATCATTCAAGAGTCTATGCAAAACATCTATAAACATGCCAAGGCAAAAAAGATAAAAATTAGTATTTCACTTGAAAAAGACGTAATTTGCTTAGGTGTCATTGATGATGGAGAAGGTTTTGATACTTCTAAAGGTAAGAAAGGCATTGGTCTAAAAAACATGCATTCTCGTGTTGAAGATATTAACGGAAGCATCACTTTTACGTCCCAGCCAGAAAATGGTACACAAGTTAATGTTAAAATTCCCTACACAAATCAATCAATATGAACCATATCAACATTTTAATGGTAGATGACCACCCGATAATTATTGAGGGCTACCAAAATGTGTTAATTGCTACAAAACAAGAAGATCAAACCTTACACATAGATACTGCAAATAACTGCGATGAGGCAGTAACTATGATAGAACAAGCATCGAAAAAATACCCTTATGACGTCTGTTTTTTTGATATCAGTTTACCTGGATCAGAAGATGGTAAATATGCTTCTGGAGAAGATTTAGCCCTATTGGCAAAAAAATTAATGCCTAGATCTAAGATAGTAATACTCACCATGTTTAATGAATCCTTCAGAATTCATAATATAATCAAGGAAATTAGTCCAGATGGTTTTCTTATAAAAAGTGATTTAACATCGATGGAACTTGCTGATGGTTTTCAGCAAATTCTAAAATCACCACCATATTACAGTAGCACAGTAAGCAACTACATGAAGAAAACAATTTCTAGCGAAATTTATGTAGATGATATCAATCGTAAAATTTTACACTTATTATCTCAAGGTATAAAAACTAAAAGCCTAAATGAGTATATCAATATTTCCACAAGTGCTATCGAAAAACGAAAAAAACAGCTTAAAGTATTGTTTTCGGTTGATGACGGAAAAGATGAAACCTTGTTAAAAGAGGCTCGTGAAAAAGGTTATTTATAAAAAAAAGCTAAAAAAGTGCACTTTTTTTAGGTAAAAAAAATTATCGTAGATACTATCAAATAAGAAAACTACGGTTTTTCCACAGTAAGTCTGCGGTTTTTCCACAGCAAAAAGTAAAGTCACTTCTATATATTTACACAAGTCAACAAGAGTTAATTAATCCCTTTTTTAAGTAATTGTTGAGTTAATAGCAAGAATATTAAACCTAGTAGCATTTATGGTACTAGGTTTTTTCTTTGTATTAAATGAAATGGTTATTAAAACCAATTGGCATTGTGTTCTGATAATTTTACGATAAAAAACCCTAGAAAAACTATAGCTACAATAAATTTTAAAAACGTAGAGGCTATAAAACCTAAGAATGAGCCAAAGGCTGCTTTCAAAGCTTTTTCCATATCGTTTCTATGAACCATCTCTCCGATTAAAGCACCTATAAATGGACCAATTATTATTCCGAAAGGAATAGGGGAGAGCAATCCAATAATTAAACCAAGTGTAGTACCAATCATTCCGGCTCTACTGCCACCGAAGCGTTTGGTTCCCAGAGCAGGTATGATATAGTCTAAAACATATATAAATATTGCTACCAAAAGCGTAACAATTAAAAACGTCTGACTTAATTGTACTCCTTCAGTAAAATGAAGAACCAATAGACCAGCCCAACTTGTGAGTGGCCCAGGTAATACAGGTAAAAAGCTACCAATAATACCCAAAATCATTAAAAGCAGTGCTACAAGCACCAAGAAAATTTCCATATAAATAATTTAAATTCATTTATATGACGCAATAAACAGACCAAAGTTACATTTTTTCAACTAATTATTTAGTTTAAACTAAATAATTAGTTATATTTGAATATTGAAAACATGATTATGAAACAACTAACAAAAGCAGAAGAAGAAATAATGCAAGCTTTATGGCAACTTAAAAAAGCAAATGTTAAAGCTGTAATTGAAACCTTACCAGAGCCGAAACCAGCTTATAATACAGTTTCTACAATTGTGAGAATATTAGAGTCTAAAGGTTTTGTTGATTATGAAAAAAAGGGGAAAGGACACGTTTATTTTCCTATTGTAGCTAAAGAATCTTATAGTAACCAATCTATAAATAAGTTGGTAGACAACTATTTTCAAGGTTCATTTAAAAGTATGGTGTCATTTTTTGTTCAGAAGAATGATGTCGATGTCAAAGACATTGAGACTTTATTAAACGAAATTGATAAAAATAAGTAATATGCTGTACACTATTCTTCAAATCATCGCATTTCAAGCCTTGTTTTTATTGGTTTATGATTTGTTCTTAAAACGCGAAACGTTCTTTAACTACAATAGAGCTTATTTATTAATCAGTTCTGTTTTGTCCCTTGTATTGCCCTTTATTAAGTTTCCTGAACTAAAAGAGATAACGACAAAGGATTTCGTCATACAACTACCAGAAGTTTTTATAGGAACTAAAACTCCAACTACGTTGGATGTTCAAATTGCAGAGCAAGCAGGTATTATCATTGAGCAACCGCAAACACCTATTTGGCAATCTGTTTTATTGGCAGGAATAGCTATTACAACACTCATTTTCATAATTAAAATAACAAAACTCTATTGGTTAAAATTTAATAATCCAAAACGTTGGAAGGGAAATGTGCTCATTGTTAATCTTATTAAAAGTAGTGCTGCATTTTCATTTTTCAATACTATTTTTCTTGGTGAACGCATACCTGAAACCGAAAAGCCAACAATATACAAACACGAGCTAGTTCATATTAAAGACTTACATACTCTAGATCTACTCTTTTTTGAACTACTAAGAGTTCTATTCTGGTTTAATCCATTAGTCTATATCTATCAAAACAGAATTAAAGAATTGCACGAATATATTGCCGATGCTAAGGCTGTAAAACAAAATGGAAAGGCAGATTATTATCAAAGTTTACTCAATCAGGTATTCGATGTTAACCATGTCTCTTTCACCAATACATTTTTCAAAAAATCATTAATCAAAAAACGAATCGCTATGTTACAAAAATCAAAATCTAAGGAACTTAATCTCTTAAAATATGCCTTACTTATTCCTATGGTTTTTGGGATGTTAATTTATACTTCAACTGAGGTTAGGGCACAGCAGAAAGAAAAACAAGAAAATGTTGTCAGTCAAGAATTGACAGATGAGGAGTTGATAGAAAAGTACTATAATGAGTTTGTTATGATGGAAAAGAATGGATCTACTTTTTTTGAGATTTCAGAATACGCAGGATTTTCAAAAGACAAAATTATTAAATATTTACCCTCTAGAAAAGAGTTCTTAAAATTGAAAGCATATGGTCAATATATTGCAGATGGAATAATAGAAAGAAAGTCTGAGGAAGGGACATTGACACAAGATGTTATTGATTCTACTAATCTTATGAGAATGGATAAGTTTAAAACTTATGAAGATTTTAAAGTTTTTAAAAACAAAAAAGAAGAAAAAGAAAGATGGGAGTCTAATACTCAAGATGGAATATTAAAGTTATTTGTAAAGGATGCAGCTAATAAAACGGAAGAAGAACACAAACGTTTTAATGGCTTAATGAAACAACTCGAAACAGATAGCTATTTTAAAAAGTTAATGGTTACAGACGGAACATCCACATTGGTTATTGATTCTCCAAACAAGTCTGCAAATGAAATTGTTGAAATCCAAGAAATCGACGAGTCTGTAGAAGTTCCATTTTCAGTAGTGGAAATAGTACCTACTTTAAAGGAATGCGACGATTTAACATCAAATCAAGATCGCAAAAACTGTATGACTCAATTTGTAAACAAATACGTTGGTAAAAACTTTAATACAAAAATTGCGGATAGTTTAAGTCCAGGTAGAAAACGAATTTTTGCTCAGTTTAAAATTGACAAAGAAGGTAATGTTAAGGATATTAAAGCGAGAGGTCCAAGTAAAGCTTTAGAGGAAGAGACAAAACGTGTACTTAAAATGTTACCAAAATTTGTACCAGGAAAACAAAAAGGAAAAAAGGTGACGGTTCCTTATTCATTACCTATTGTTTTTGAGGTAAAAGGCGATAAAGACGAAGTGGCTAAATCCTATAAAGAACTAGTTGCTGAAAGAGATCGTGTTTTAAAGAATTCTAGTGATAAAAATCCTGTGGTAGTGAAACTAAGCGAACAGATTGATGCTTTAAAAGAGAAATTAAAAAATAGATCGGATAGTTTAAGAACAAAGAATTACGATAAGTATATTGAGCAGTTAGAAGCTAGTGCTCAAAAAGATTCAACAAAATTAGATCTCATACCATATAGTGTAGTTGAAGTTGCTCCTTATCTAACAGAGTGTGAATCATTAAATAGTGCCTTGCAACGAAAAGACTGTACATCAGCTGCTATTAATAAATTCGTTGGTAAAAATTTTAAAACCAATTTAGCAAAGGAGCTTGGTATTACAGGTAGACAAAAAATATTTGTGTCTTTTACTATTAATAAAGAAGGTAGTGTGGCAACGTTAAAGGCGAGAGCATCACATCCAGGTTTAGAGACTGAGGCTATCAGAGTCATTAAAATGTTACCACAATTTATTCCTGGGCAACACAAAGGTGAGACTGTAAATGTTGCTTACTCATTACCAATAGTTTTTCAAGTTGCAGATACCAAAAAAGACTAGTAAACGTGCCTATGAAATTAAATTTATGCTTCTTGTATTTGGTATTTGTAGTTAGCCTAAACGCTCAAACTCTAAAAGATAAAGCTGATAATTTTTACTATAATGGTAATTATACCAAAGCCATTGAAACTTATAAATCGCTTAAAAACTTAGATGATGCTTATGGTAAAATTGCTAAGTCTTACTTGGCGATAGGGAATTATGGAGAAGCGTTGACTAATTACCAAAAAGCTATAAATGCTAACAAAGACAATCTCTTATTGCAATATGAGTTTGCTAAGCTTCTATCTAAAACCAAAAAGTATAAAGAGGCTAATGAATTATTTAAAAATTTGATTGCACTAGATAGTCTCAATCCAAATTACCATTACGAATTGGGTATTGTTTTAGAAAAGCAAAAAGATACAGCTTCGGTAAATGCATTTAGTAAAACTTTTAGATTAGATTCAACTCACCAAAAAGCAATTTTCAAAGTTGCTAAGCGCCATATTTATAAAAGAAGATTTAACGAAGCGCATCAGTTTATTGACAAGGGTTTAGAAAGCTATGCTGATAATTTAGAACTTATAAGTTTAAAAGCACAAGCATACTACTACCAAGACTATTATACACATGCCGTAGTTTGGTTTAAAAAATTACTGGATTTAGGAGAAAAATCAGAGTTTATACACGAGAAGTTAAGTTTAAGTTATGCTGAAAATTCAGATTATGAAGATGCTATTTATCATCGTAAACAAGCTTTAAAATATAATCCAAGTGATGCTAATGCTATGTTTGTAATTGGAACGTATTATGAGCGTTTAAGTAATTTTGAAAAAGCAGAAGAATATATCGCTAAGGCTTTAAAATTGCAAGACCAATCGCTTACTAATGAATATCAACGACTAGGAACTATTTATAATCGTCAAAAGAAATATGAAGAAGCCATAAAGGCGTTTCAAAAATCATTAAAAGAAGATTCATCTAATATCATGTCTGAATTCTTTTTAATTAGAACTAAAGACGAATTTTATGGCAATATAGATGCTAAGATAAAACTATACGAAAACTATATCGTAAAACATGAGAAAAGCCCTTTTCTTGTATTTGCTCAAAGACGACTCAAAGAACTTAAGAAAGAAAAATTCTTAGAAGAAGACTAAAATCTAAAAATATTGTACTTTTCGGTATCAGAATTTTACTAATGAATCGAATAGTTTGTCTTTTAATCTTGGTTTTTGCAACATCTTGCAACTATTTTGAAAAGAAGAAAGTTTATCCTGAAGATTTACTTGAGGAAGAACTACAAACTTTCAACTGGAATGAAGTAGACACCTACCCAACGTTTAGCAATTGTGACTCTATAACTGCAAAAGAAGATAACAAAATTTGTTTTCAGAATACTTTAGTTAATAATGTAAATCTTTTTTTAGAAAATCAAAATTTAGCGGTTTCTAAAGATGTCAATGATACGATAAGGCTTAAAATCATAATTGATAGCAATGGTATTTTAGAAGTAGAATCTATTAAAATACAACCAGAAACAATAGAAGAAATTCCTGAAATAGATAGCCTACTAAGACAAAGTCTAAATGGTATTCCGAAAATTTTTCCAGCAATAAAAAGAGGGCAGCAAGTGACCACAGCTTTTGAATTACCTGTGATTGTTAAAATTAATTAAAACCTAATTGCTAGCTTCTGCATTAATCGCAACACTTCGACATAGAGCCAAATTAGCGTTGCCAAAAGTCCCCAAGTAGCCATCCATTCTTTATATTTTGGAGCTCTGTTTTTATAACGCTCTATATAATCGAAATCCAAAAGTAGTGCAAAAGAAGCCACAATAGCAGCTACAACATTAAAAGCAATGGCGAACCAAGAAGTTCCCCAAATGTAGGTTTTAATGCCAAAGAAACTCAAAATCCAAGAAATTATATATACAACCATAATACTTACAGTTGCTGTAATAATTACACTTCGTAATTTTTTTGTAACTACAATAATTCTGAGTTGATATAACAAAAGCATCACAAAAAAAGTAACGATAGTTACACCAATGGCTTGATAGGGCAATTCAGGAAAATTACGGTGTGCATAAGCCGAAAAACCACCTAAAAAAAAGCCTTTAGCAATGATATAAAGCGGTACTAAAATATGTGCCCAATTTTGTCTTACAGAAATTAAAACACTGATAACTATAGCACCTAACATTCCACCTAAAGTAAACCATTTCATTGGTGTGCCAGCCTCATTAAGTTTCCATAGATAAGCTGTAATAGCGGCAATAATTAAAATGCCGAGCATAGATTTGAAAAAGATACCTGCAACCGACATTTTTTTTGCTGATGATTTATGATCATCCCAAAAATAGCCATTGAATACAGGATTAGAAGTTTTAAAATTTCTTAAACTCATTTATAAATTAAATTTATAACCTATGGCAATATCTGTAGAAAAGTTGCCTTGATTATCAAAAATAATTGCAAATAACTCACCATAAATTAAAGTAATAAAACTGTTTTTTCCAATTTTAATATCCGAACCAATTCCAAATATTAACGGAACATCAAAGGCTGCCTCATTTGAGCTAACCTGTATATTATTTTCGTCTTCAAAAGTAGAACTAATAAAATTGACTGTGGCCAGTTTAACTTGGCCGTAAATAGAAAAACAAGGTTTGTTTATTATTCTATAGCGATAGCCAAGTGAGAATTCATTAGTACTATAGTTAAAGTCCTCCGCATCAAAGGTATGTTTAGCTTGTAAAAAACCTGAATGTCTTGGTAATTCAGCTTCATAGATCTCAAGTTCTGCAGCAATCTGTGGTACTTTTACATTATCAGGGTTTCTAACAAATGGATGATTAGTAATACCAGCGGAGAAGCCTAATCTAAACTGTACTTTACCTTCTGTTGCCATCGTAGCATATGACGAATCAACAGAGGCATTGTATTTGTCTATGAACTTTTTTAGACTGTAAGTCGTCAATTTTAATTGATCTGTGGACATTCCGTTAGTTAAACTACTTAATGTCGTTTTATATTCTTCGAGGTAATTTTTATTTGAATCTTTTGTGTTTTTTAATTCAGTAATGGTGCCATTTTCAGTTCTTACAAAATAACGATATTCACCATCAATGATATTCCATAGTAGATCTAGTTTACCTTCTATTTCCGTTTTTAGCTCAAGAGTTTCGCCATCAATGGTATAGCTTTCTTGACTATAGTTAGCTTGAAAGGCAAAACACAAAAGAACAATTAATAATGTCTTTTTCATGTGTAGTTAGGATTTGGTTTGAGTAAAACTATCAAAAATATTCAATGCAACACTATTTCTTCGATGTTCTACCTTTCCAACGGTATGATTTAAAGAATGATAGAAAAGCAATGCTTACATTAAAGAAAGGATATATGATACTCGAAAAGATATAAGAAAGAAGTAAGGTCTCTTGTTTAAAAAAGCGAGAGGTTTTAAAAAGAAGTAAGAAATCAATGCTAAACTTGATGATAATTAAGGCAACAACTATTCTGGTATTTAATAAATTTAAAAGTACCAAAGGAATAAAAGCTATACATGTTAAGTTTCCTAATAAAACCACCATGCCTACTAGTTTTGCAAACCTATTATCGTAGCTACTTGTCTTTGATGCCCATCGTAAACGTTGCTGAATTAAACCTGAAATTGTATTCGTAGGATTGGTTGTTACAATAGCATTTTGAGACTTTAGATAATGTACTTGTTTAGCATCTTGCTTAGCCAGTTTTTCTAGTAAAAATATATCATCACCACTAGAAATATTGGTGTTGCCATCAAATCCATTTACGTCGACGAATGAGAGTTTACGATACCCAAAGTTAGCACCATTGCTCATAAAAGGGTTTTTAATTCCAAAACCACCAATAGTAGCACCTTGTAAGCTTAAAAAATCTAAAGTTTGAAAGCGATTAAAAAACGAATTATTACCATGATAAGTTACTGGAGCAACAATACAATTTGAGTCTTTAGTTTGTATAAATTCGTCAAAAGTATCTAACCAGTATTTTGGCAAAATACAATCGGCATCAGTGGTAATTATCCAGTCATTTTTTGAAGTTTGAATAGCAGAAGTTATGGCATCTTTTTTAGGTGAATCTGATGTTCTTTCATTTTTTATAATCCTAATATATTTTGCCTGACGGGGCTTGTCGAAGTCGGTATTTTTCAAAAAATCATTAATAATTCTAACAGACTCATCCTCAGATTCATCATCTATAAATATGATTTCAAACATAGACTTAGGGTAATTCAACTCAGAAATTGAAGCCAATAACTTAGGAAGATTTTTGGCTTCATTTCTAAAAGGAATAACAATCGAAAATTTAGTTTTAGGAGGTAAATCTCGTAGTTTAAAATCGTCAACCTTATCAAAACCAAAAGCAAACCAACCTATTAAAAATAAGTAAATGATAATGATTATAATTGCTAAGGATGTGAGCATTATTCTTTGGGTCTAGGGAGTTTAAAATTTAAGACAAAATAACTTCCAAATACGCTAGGAATCATAAAGTTGAGCAACCACATTAGTGTAATTATTGATAAAATAGTAAGCTCATTAACTTCAACATAGCCAAATAAAAATACGGCAACACTTCCTTTTATAACGATATCGAAAATTGAAATGCTCGGCACAATAGATGCTAAAAAATACATACTCGTTATAACTACCATAGCTTTAGAATAGTCTACATCAATACCAAATATTGTAAGAAGATAATAAAATTGAAATGAAAATATTAAATAACGAATCAATGATAAAGTAAGCGTAGTAACATGTGTGGTAAAAGCTATTTTTTTTATAAAGCTAATAATGCGCTCAAAAGAAAACCCTTTAATGTTAAAACGTCTATGTTTTACTCCAAACACAGCAAATAAACCAAATAACAGTAAAAGCGATGCAAATTTTGCCACTTTATAGTAGTTAACATCTATTTGATAGCGATTTACAAATATGATAAATCCAACAATGCCAAAAATAGTCGTTATGGTCATCTGTGCCATATTACCCAATAGATTAACAAGTACAATTTTTGTTCTAAACTGCTTGGCAAAATACGCTGCTTTTGCACCATAATCACCAACGCGGTTTGGTGTGATTAGCGATGCTATTAGACCTCCTAGACTTTGTTCCAAAGCATTTCTGAACGAAATTTTCTTAATTGTGGCAACTAATTTTTGCCATTTTAAAATTTCAAAAAACCAATTAAAAATACTCAAAATGAGTAAAAAAGCAATGTTTTTGGGCGAAAATGTATCATTTTCCTTCAAAAAATCGATAAATTCATTGAATTGTAAATTTTCGTTTTCAGCTAATTTTGAATAAATGAAATAAAATGCGCCAACAACTATACTCAACTTTATTAGTACAAAGAAGAATTGTTTAGTTTTGTATGGCACATCGTAATGCATAGCACAAATTAAACCAAAAAGTAACAGATGCAGCAATATTTAAAACAATACCTTTTCTTTTTTAGTGTCGTTTTTATAGCCCTAAATAGTAATGCTCAATTTAAAGATACCAGCAAGTGGAAAGCTTTATTTGCAGTTGGTGTTAATTACCCAACAACGGATGGGTTTGTTAATGGTTCTTATGCACAATCTGTAAATTTCCCAACAGTGAATTTAGGTGTTCAGCATATGTTAAAGAGTCATTATGGTGTAAAATTAGATTATGGCTTTAACCGTTTTAAAAATAATGCAGATACACCAGATTTTAAAATAAATTACTCGCGGATTGATGCTCAGTTTGTGTTTGATCCTTCACAATATATAGGTTTTTTACCTAGTCGTTTAAGAACAATTTTACATGCTGGTCCTGGAATATCATTTGTAAAACCTTTGAGCACTTTAAAGGAAAATAAACAAACCTACATGAATCTTTTAGGTGGTTTAGAAGTTCATTATGCTATTAACGAAAAAGTGTCAGTTTATACTGATGTTTCTTATATATATGGCTTAACTTCTTTAGATAATTATGATCCAGCGTTAAGAGGTTTAGGAGCTTTTAATGGTAGCGTATTTAATCTTACCTTTGGTGTGGCAGTTTCATTAAGTGGCTGCCAATTTTGCGATTAGATAAATGAGTAGAGAAAAAATTATTTTAGGTATAGACCCAGGAACTACGATTATGGGTTTTGGACTTATAAAAGTGGTGAGTAAAAAAATGGAGTTTATGCAACTCAACGAACTCATGCTAAAAAAGTATGATGACCATTATCTTAAATTAAAATTCATTTTTGAACGCACTGTTGAGCTCATCGACACCTATCATCCAGATGAGATAGCAATTGAAGCACCTTTCTTTGGTAAAAATGTACAAAGTATGCTAAAATTAGGCAGAGCTCAAGGTGTTGCAATGGCAGCAGGTTTGTCTCGCCAAGTACCAATTACTGAGTATGCGCCTAAAAAAATTAAAATGGCAATTACCGGCAATGGAAATGCCAGTAAAGAACAGGTTGCAAAAATGTTACAAAGTATGTTAGGTCTCAAAGAATTACCAAAAAACCTGGATTCTATGGATGGTTTAGCAGCAGCTGTTTGCCATTTCTATAATGAAGGTAGAGTTGAGATTGGTAAAAGTTATAGCGGTTGGTCTGCTTTTGTGAAGCAGAATGAAGGACGCGTAAAGAAATAAAATGTCTGGCATCTACATTCACATACCATTCTGCAAGCAAGCTTGTCATTATTGCGATTTTCATTTTTCAACGTCGTTAAAAAAGAAGGATGAACTCATCAATGCACTAACCAAAGAGTTAGCACTTCGTAAAGACGAATTTAAAAACACCATAATAGAAACTATCTATTTCGGTGGCGGAACACCAAGTCTATTGACTAATGAAGAGTTGCAAATTATTATTAACTCTGTTTATAAAAACTATGAGGTTACCAAAAACCCTGAGATAACTTTAGAGGCTAACCCAGATGATTTGTTCAAAGATCGAATAATCGAATTATCAAATAGTCCAATTAATCGATTGTCAATAGGTATTCAATCTTTTTTCGAAACGGATTTAAAACTCATGAATCGGGCACATAATGTAGAAGAGGCCAAAGCTTGTTTAGATGAGGCCACAAAACACTTTGATAATATTTCTCTAGATTTAATTTATGGTATTCCAGGAGCCTCAAATGAGCAGTGGATAGAAATTATCGAGACCGCTTTAAGCTATAATGTGCCACATATTTCTAGCTACGCTTTAACAGTTGAGCCAAAAACCGCTTTAGCGTCGTTTATAAAAAAAGGAATAATAGATAATGTAGATGATGAGCAAGCACATGAGCAATTCCATATACTCAAAGAAAAATTAGAAGCCTCAGGATTTATACATTATGAGCTTTCCAACTTTGGGAAAGACGGATTTTTTAGTAAAAACAATTCTGCATATTGGCAAGGTAAATCGTATATAGGTATTGGACCATCTGCACATTCGTTTAATGGTATAGAACGCGCATGGAATGTGAGTAACAATTCAAAATATATAAAGTCAATAGAACAGAATAAATTGCCTATAGAAATAGAAACTTTAACGCTTACAGATCGATACAATGAATATATAATGACAGGTTTACGAACCATTTGGGGAGTTTCTTTTACTAAAGTTGAAAATGATTTTGGTAAAGTTTTTAAGCACTACCTAATTGAACAATCAGAAATTTTTATAAATCAACATTTATTGTATATTGAAGAAGGGCATTTGCGAGTCACTAAAAAAGGACAATTTTTAAGTGATGGCATTGCTTCCGAATTATTTAAAATTAACTTAGTGTGATCACAACAATACAATACAATTCTAGAAAATTAAAGATAGATTTATCTCAACCGTTAGATATTTCTATTCCGATTAAAGGAGGTGATTCTAATGTAAATGCATGGTATATTGGAGCACCTAAAATTCAACCAGAAGTTTTTGATGGAGATACCATAAGTGTAGAAAAAGGTGCTTCTGTTAATTTTAATACCATAACATTTAATCCACACTCTCATGGTACACATACAGAGACCGTTGGACATATAACAAAGAAGGTATATTCAATTAATAAATGCTTGAAACAGTTTTTCTTTTTGTCTGAAGTAATTACAGTAGCTCCAGAAAAGCAAGGTGAAGATTATGTGATATCAGCAAAACAACTTCAGTTTGCAATAGGAAATAAAAAAAGAGAAGCTCTTGTAGTGCGCACTATGCCTAATACAAGCGACAAAAAATCAAAACAGTATTCGAATACAAACTGGACGTATTTTCAAGAAGATGCCATTAAACTTTTAGTGAGAAAAGGTATTAAACATCTTTTAATTGATCTACCAAGCGTAGATAGAGAAGAAGATGGAGGTGAACTAAAAGGACACAATGCTTTTTGGAATACTAAAGGAAAGCTAAGATTAGATGCTACAATTACTGAGTTTATTTACGTATCTAATAAAATTGACGATGGTTGCTATGTGCTCAATCTGCAAATTGCACCTTTTGAAAATGATGCCTCGCCAAGCAAACCAATTTTGTATAAAGTTATAGAATAGTTATGAAGACAATAATAAAGTTCGAAGAATTAGGAATGTTTGCTTTAGGGGTTTTCTTGTTCAGTCAACTCAGTTATCAATGGTGGTGGTTTTTAGCATTATTGCTTTTACCAGATATTGGCATGTTAGGTTACATTATTAATACTAAAATCGGAGCAATTACCTATAATTTTTTTCATCATAAAGGTTTAGCCATACTTATCTATTTTCTTGGCATATATTTTGAAATAGAGCTATTAAAATTATCAGGTATTGTTTTGTTTGCACATTCAGCAATGGATAGAATTTTTGGATATGGATTAAAATATTTTGATAATTTTAAAAACACACATCTAGGAGAAATAGGTAAATAATATGGAAACATTTTTTATAATCATTATAAGTATTTTGGTAACCTTAGGTTTGGTTACAATTTATAGACAATGGAAAACAAAACAGACCACAAATGCACAGTCTATTATGCTTTTAGACAAAGTAAAGCGTGTCTGTAAGTTTATAACTGTTGAAGGTGACTTTGCAGAAATTTACCACTATGAGGATGTTAAAGAAAAATTCTTAAAACTAATTTCCAGCAAGAAAAAAGCTTTGGTTGTAATAAATGCAAAAGCGCATATTGGGTTCGATTTAAGTAAAGTACAGATGTCATCTAACCCCAAGACAAAATCTGTAATTTTATCTCACTTTCCCCAACCCGAAGTTTTATCCATAGAGAGTGATATCAATTATTACGACAAGAGTGATGGTATGTTCAATAAGTTTGATGCTTCAGATTTAACTGAATTACATTCAAAGGCAAAAGAGCATATTAGAGAGAAAATACCAGAAAGTGGTTTATATAATGTTGCTAAACTCGAGGCATTAGAGGCGATTCAGCTTATTGAAAATTTAGTAGAAACAATTGGTTGGACATTAGATTATTCTGCCTTGAAAATCGAAGATTCTGAGGTCAAAAAGTTAGAAAAATGATAAAGATATCAACTGATAAAAATAAACTTCAGATAGAAGTAATTCATCAGTTTTTAACTCATACTTACTGGGCAAAAGGAAGAACCTTAGAAGAGGTTAAGACATCAATTAAGAATTGTCTTTGTTTTGGTGTTTATATCGAAGAAAAGCAAATTGGCTTTGCTAGAGTGGCTTCAGATTATGTTGTTTTTGCTTACTTAATGGATGTTTTCATTCTTCCAGAATATAGAGGCAATGGTTATTCAAAAAAACTAATGAAGGCCGTAAGTGAATCATCACAACTTCAAAATTGTAAAATATGGATGTTAAAAACAGCAGATGCCCATAATTTATACAAGCAATTTGGTTTTACTGAACTCAAAGAACCCGAAAAAATAATGGAAAAACTTCTAAAATGAATATTGAAGACTATAGAGATTATTGCATGAGTAAAAAGGAAGTGACAGAACATTTTCCTTTTGATAATGACACGCTTGTCTTTAAAGTCTGTAATAAAATGTTTGCCTTAGCTTCTTTAAAACGATGGGAAAATGGGGAAGCATTTATAAACTTAAAATGCGATCCCGAATATGCTCAAGAACTCAGAGCAGAATATGACAGCATTAAACCTGGATATCATATGCATAAACAGCAATGGAATAGCGTTTACATTCATACAGGTGAGCTCTCACCAAAACTAATAACAGAATTAATAGACCACTCTTATGACATGGTTGTAAAGGGCTTGTCTAAAAAGCTGAGAGATAGTCTGTAAGGGAAAATTAGATTCTACAAATTCTATTCAAAGAATGTTCTCCTCCATTCGTCGCTTCAAAAAGTTGACTCATCGAAAAATAGTTTTTTAACAAATAGTTGCAGCTAGTTTTGTGTTATAATTAATTCAATATAACCTCAATACTATGAATGCTTTATTTATGTACGTAATACTTTTACTAGGTCATTTATGTGTTTATTTTTATTTCAAAAATAATCTAAGATTTTTAAGTGTTAGTAACGATTCTTATACTGTAAAAGATATATATATTGAAAAACTTCCTCTAAAACAAAAACAAGACCTAGAGACAGTAAGTCTAACAAAAAAAATGGAAGACAATAAACATATTTTGTTAAATAAGAGTCTTAGACATTTAGAGTTTATTGCGGAGTTTGAAATGTATTTGGAACGAAAAACATCCAAGAATTTTTCTGCTGAATTTCTTCAGGAATTTGAGCAAATAAAAATTGAGGCTCAACTAACAGCACTCAAAACTACAAATCAACTAAATACTATAGCAAAAATGGCCGCTTAGCCTTTTTTTGTATTTACCATTCGTCGACACTTATCTGCCATCCATCGACACTTAATATCATTCAAACGAATTAAAATATAGGAACTAAACAATTCATCTAATTTGCTTCTTTAAGAACAAATAAAATTATAAATGAATACCCTCAATATTTTATTGATAGAAGATGATATGATTGAAGTAATGAAGCTAAACAGAGCAAAGAGCGCGCTTCAACTTAATCATAAAGTCACTGAAGCAAACAACGGTGAAGAGGCTTTAAAGTTATTGGAGCAAAAGGATAATCTTCCGGATATAATATTGCTAGATTTAAATATGCCTAAAATAAACGGTGTTGAGTTTTTGAAAATTCTAAAAGCTGATGCTAGGTTAAAGTACATTCCAACTATAATTTTAACAACCTCTAATAATCAACGTGATTTATTAGAGTGCTATAAAATTGGGGTTGCGGGTTATGTATTAAAGCCATTGAAATATGAGGAATATGTTTCCAAAATCGAAAAATTATTGGCATATTGGAGTATAAATGAACTAATCACAGCATAATGAAAGGAATCGTTTTTACAGAATTTTTAGAATTAGTGGAAGAGAAGTTTGGCTTAGAGATGGTGGATCATATTATTTCGAGTTCTGAATTAGAGTCGGAGGGTATTTATACATCTGTTGGGACCTATAGTTTTTCTGAAATGCTGCAATTACTTGAGCACCTTAGTGCTAAAACTGATATATCTATTGATAATTTGTTGTTAGTGTATGCAGAACATTTCTTTGGAGTTATTGAAGAAAGTTATCCAGGATTATTGGCAACTTACAAAGATCCAATTGAAATGATATCGTCTATTGAAAATCATATTCATGTTGAGGTTAGAAAAATATACCCAGATGCTGAATTGCCAACATTTGAAGTTATAGATAAAACAAAAGATTCTCTAGTTATGATATATACCTCTAGTAGAGCCATGCATCATTTCGGTTTAGGCTTAATGAACAAAACTTTTGAACATTTTAATTCTACAGCTACAATAGAATTAGAAAAAATAAAAGAAGACGGTACTGAAGTAAGATTTGTTATTCAAAAAAATTAATGAGTCAAGACCAACTTGATATATTAAAGCGTGCTTTAGATCGTGAGAAAAAAGCGAGAAAAGCTGCAGAAAAAATTCTCGAAGAAAAATCAAGAGAATTATACCAGACATCTCAAAAGTTAGAAAAACTACTAGATGAAAAATCTACACAGCTCCAAGGTATATTTGAAAATATTGTAGATGCTTATGTAGTGATGGACATTAATGGTAATGTCTTAAAATTTAATGAAGCAGCCACAAAACTTTTTGGTTATGATATTGATGTAGAATCATTAAATGTAGAAAACTTAATACACAAAGATGATTTTGCTTATGCAATGTCATCTTTTTCAGAACTACAGACGAAAGGCTTTTTTAAAGATTATGAAGCTAGAATTTATACAAAATCTAAAGAAGTAAAATGGGTTCATATTAATGCCAGTGTAGTTTACGATAAATACAAAACACCAATTGCTGCTCAGGGTATTGTTAGAGATATTACTGATTTAAAAGCTTCAGCTGAAGATCTTATTAAATCAGAAAGCAGGTTGTCATCATTAATTCTTAACCTAGACAGTGCAGTTTTACTTGAAGACGAAAATCGTGAAATTGTCCTCACCAATAAAAGATTTTGCGATCTGTTTAGTATTCCAATAGAACCAGACTTACTTAAAGGCCAAGATTGCTCAGATGCAGCAGCCCAAAGCAAGATTCTTTTTGAGAATGAGAATGAATTTGTAAATCGAATTGATGAAATTTTAAAAAATAAAACAACGGTTTTAGGTGATGAATTGATCATGAAAAACGGAACTGTTTTAGAGCGAGATTTTGTTCCAATTATTAAAAATGAGATATACAGAGGACATCTTTGGACTTATAGAGATGTAACATTAAATAGAACTTATCGCAAAAGCTTAGAGACTCAAAAGCAAAAGTATAGCAATATAATTGCCAATATGAATTTAGGTTTAGTTGAAGTTAATAATGATGACGAAATTTTAATGATTAACCAAAGTTTTTCTGAGATGTCTGGCTACGCTGAGTCCGAACTCATTGGTAAAAGAGGTGGTAAAGTATTCCCTATTAGCGAAGATTCTGATGTTATTCAGAAAGAAAATGAAAAGCGACAAAATGGGGAGTCTAACTCCTATGAATTAAAAGTAAAAACAAAAAATGGTGACATTAGACATTGGTTAATCAGTGGAGCACCTAACTATGATTTAAACGGAAAGGTCGTTGGTTCAATAGGAATACATTTAGACATTACAGATTTAAAAAGTTTAGAAATTCAAAAAGAAAAACTACTAGCCAAGCTAGAAAAAAGTAATGACGAACTACAAGAATATGCACATATTGTATCTCACGATTTAAAATCACCTCTTCGTAGTATTGATGCTCTAGTCAATTGGTTAAAAGAAGATAATAAGGATAAGTTAGATGAGGTAAGTTTACAGAATTTCAATCATATAGAGACGACACTTGAGAAAATGGAACAACTTATTACAGATGTTCTGAACTATTCTAGTGTTGGTTCTAATAATGAAACAACTGAGGTAGATACACATACTTTAGTTAATGATTTAGTAAATATATTATTTATTCCAGATCATATAGAAGTTAAAGTATTGAGTAGATTACCAATAGTAGTTGGGGACAAAACCAAATTGCTACAAGTTTTTCAAAACCTTATTAGTAATGCTGCAAAGTTTATTCATGTAGATAAAGGTTTAATAGAAATCGACGTTAAAGAGAGGGAAAATGCATACGAGTTTTCTGTAAAAGATAATGGTATTGGTATTGAAAAACATTTCCATGATAAGATTTTCAAAATCTTTCATTCTTTAAATAAAAATAAAGATTCTACTGGTATAGGATTATCTATTGTTAAGAAGATAATTAATTTACATAAAGGAGAGATTTGGTTAGATAGTGAGCCAGGCAAAGGGTCAACTTTCTATTTTACATTAAAAAAATAATATGCTAATTACTACAAATAACATTACGGAAATTGTGTCTACAATTTCAAATCATGTCAATAAAGAAGCAGCTTTAATTTCTATTGGAGAGCATATGGAAATTGATGTAGAAGAATTGATTGAGGCATTAAATGATGCTAAGTTAAAATTTATGGGAGGAATTTTCCCAAAAGTGATTCATGGAAATTCAATTTTAGATAAGGGCATCGTTCTTAATACGCTTAACAATGTTGAAGAATTATTTTTAGTAAAAGATATTAGCAAAAAAAATTATACAATTCCTCAAATTAATTTTGATGAAAGTACTCCTTATAGCATCATAACCTATGTAGATGGACTAACATCTAATATTTCTCACTACCTAAGCGGTTTGTACGAAAACTACGGAATGAAAACCAATTATTTTGGAGGTGGTGCAGGAAGTTTATCATTAGAGCAAAAACCTTGTGTATTCTGTAATGAAGGTCTTTTTCAAGATGCGGCTGTAGTGTCTTTAGTACGCATGCAATCTAGAATTGGCGTACGTCATGGATGGAATAAAGTAGATGGTCCTTTTATTATCACTAAGGCCGAGGGAAATATTATTAAAGAGATAAACTGGAAAAACCCATTTGAAGTCTACAAAGAAGTTGTAGAAGCACATTCTAATAAACAATTTAATGATGATAATTTTTTTGAAATAGCAAAGGGATATCCTTTTGGTATCGTAAAAGATCATGCAGAATGTATTGTGAGAGATCCCCTAATGGTTAATGAAAAAGGAGAGCTGGTTTGTGTAGGTGAATTAGAGAATAATACTTTGGTAGATATTCTTAACGGAAATCAGGATACATTAATAAAAGCCGCTGAAAATGCTGCAAAAGAGAGTTTAAAGTTTGCTGAAAATCCGAGAAAAGCTATTATTATAGATTGTATTTCGAGAATATTATTTTTAGAGGATAACTTCGATTTAGAGCTCAATGCTATTACAACTACAATAAGTAATAAATTTCCTAATGTATCCATTGGTGGTGCACTAACACTAGGGGAAATTTCGTCTTATGGAGAAGGATTCTTAGAATTTTACAATAAAACGGTTGTTATTGGTTTATTTGAATAAATGAAACGGGCATGTTAAAAATTGTGTATCATCACGGAATGATGAATAGCGAACAGCATCTGACCTTAAAAAGGCAATAATCATAAACAGATGAAAATAGAAAATAACATATTAGATATTCTCCCCCTTTATGAGTATGCCATGGCTATTGGTCAATCTTTAGATTATAAAGAAAGCTGCGACCTATTTTTAAAATTAATCTTAAGACGTAAAAATTTAAATGCTGCTTGGATTCTTGAAAAAAAAGGAGAGCAATTGGTCTCAACGTATTCTATTCCTTTAGGACAAAAAGTTACAATACCTTTAGATAAACAGATAAATGATTTTATAGAAAGTATAAGAGATAATAAAATCACTGAGGTCGACAGAACAATTTTAAAATTAGTGCCAATAGATATTGATACAGGTCACTTAGTAATATTCAATCTAAAAGAACAGGGCTATTTGTTTCTATATTCTAAAGTAGAAAAACTTAAGGCTAAAGATGTATTGCAGTTACAACCTGTAATTAATAAATTTTCAATTAGTCTTAAAGCGTGCAAAGCATTTAAGAGGCAACAAGTATTATTGAATAATTTAGAATTACGTAATCAAGAATTAAGTGACTATGCGCATATGGTCTCTCACGATTTAAAATCGCCATTACGAAGTATAGATACTTTAACCACTTGGTTAAAAGATGACTATGGTGATAAATTTGATGAAAATGGTAATAGTAATATTAAGCTAATCCGAAATAATGTGGAAAAGATGGACACATTAATCAATGGTATTTTAGAATATTCTACCATCGGAAAAAATAGAACCGAAGTTTATGATGTAGATACAAATAAACTCATTGATGATATCTTAGATATCATACAAATTCCAGAAAACATTACCGTTATCAAAAATGATTTACCAATTATTAAAGGTGATAAATATAGACTACAGCAATTATTTCAAAACCTTATAGGTAATGCTATTTCATATAATGATAAAGACCATGGTAGTGTTGAAATAGGCTTTTCTGATAAAAACAAATTTTGGGAATTTTATATTATAGATAATGGCAAGGGTATTGATAATAAATATTTTGATAAAATATTTAAAACCTTCGAGAAATTAGAAAATAACTTAGAATCTACAGGTATAGGGCTATCTATAGTTAAAAAGATTGTAGACCTGTATGGCGGAAAAATTTGGTTAACTTCAAAATTAAATGAAGGCACAACATTTTATTTTACATTAAAAAAAGATTATGATGGAACAGCCTAATTTGTCTTATATAGATAGTATGTCTGGTGGTGATAAAGCTTTTGAAGAAAAGCTCATAGGAATTATTAAGAAAGAATTTCCGGAAGAAAAGAAAGTCTATTTTGATAATTTAGCTGCTGAAAACTATAAACTTACCGCTGAGAACGTACATAAACTTAAACATAAAATTAGTATTTTAGGCCTTGTAAAAAGTTATGATGTTGCCGTAAATTATGAGAATAATCTCATAGATGGCAATACAGAAGGAAAAACGGATTTTGAGTCTATTCTTCAAATCATGACAGATTTTTTAGAGACCTTATAAGCTTATTTTATGAATTGTATTATTATCGATGATGAGGCTACTGCAAGAGCAATTATTAGCCAATTGTGTTCTAATGTAGATAGTCTAAATGTTTTAGAAGAATTCCCTAATGCAATGCAGGCCATTAAATATTTAAATCAGAATGAAATTGATTTAATATTTTTAGATATTCATATGCCAGATTTTACTGGTTTTGATTTTATTGAGACTTTAAAAAATCCACCCAAAATTATATTAACAACATCAGATCCTAATTTTGCCATTCAAGCTTTTGAGTACGATTGTATTGTCGATTATTTAGTAAAACCAATCACACCAGAACGTTTTCAGAAAGCCATTCAAAAAGCGGAAGCAATTAAACCTAAAATCGCATCAGCTAAAGCTGTAGATAAAGTAGAAACAAGCTCTGGTAATGACCTCTATGTTAATATTGACAGACGCTTAATTAAAATAGACATACCAAGTATTTATTTGGTAGAAGCTAAAGGAGATTATATCCAGGTAAAAACAGAGGATAAAAATTATACGGTACATTCTACTTTAAAAAAGATAGAAGACAAACTACCAGACAGTTTGTTTTTAAAGATTCATCGTTCTTATATTATTAACGTTGATAAGATTATTGATATAGAAGACAATAGTGTACTTATAAAGAAAGATGTTATTCCTGTAAGTCGTTCTAACCGACCAGAATTAATGAAACGTCTTAATTTACTCTAATACCATTGGTCGACACTTAATTGCCGTCTGACTTGCCAAGGTCTTATTCTAACGAAATAAAATAATACAGATCTCAATTACTTATACTTTTGAATTGTAATCATCTGATTAATGGTTATAAGTTGATTGATAGTTATATGGTTAAGGCAAAAGAGAAATCTTTTGCCTTTTTTTATGTACTAGTTATTTGTATTACAAGAAACATAAAACCATTCATCGAAAGTAAATTGTAGCCCATCGCTATTAATCTTACATCAAACGAAAATTAGAAAATAAGGTGTAATACCTGTGTAATTTTGTTTCAGAATCAGAGAATTAAGTCGATAATGAACAAACTTTATACTATAAAAATTCAATTAATTTTAAGCTTAGTACTATTATTAAGTTTCAGTACTCAAGCTCAAGATATTCCCTTTAATTGCGACTATAATGCATATCTATTTCAATATAACGATGTATATGCAATTGATTTGGCTTCTGGTAATTCTTACCAAGTTGCAACAGATGTTACATCAGGAAATATAAATGCGGCTGCATACAATCCGGCTGATGGATTTATTTGGGGATCTTTAACGTCTCCTGCAAAAACCATAGTGAGGATGGATAAAGATTTTGCAACAACAACATATTATATAGATGAGTTACCAACAAATAACAGATACGTTGGAGATATAAATTCTCAAGGTATCTATTATCTTAAGGGTGGAGGAACAACATACTATAAAATAGATTTAAATCCAGAATCTGCTAATTACGCTCAGCACCAATCGACTGAAAACTTATCTGAGAATATTAGTATTCACGATTGGGCTTTTAATGCTTTGGATAATCAATTATACGCAGTAGCAAAGGGTTCGAATATTTTATACCGAATTAACCCTACCAACGGAGTTGTATCTGCTTTAGGTGAAGTCCCAATCTTAGCAGGAAACAACTACACTTATGGAGCAGTTTACTTTGATAATGAAGGTCGTTTTTACGTCTCGGCTAACCAAACAGGCACTGTATATGTCATCCAGGCAGTACAGCATGTAAATTCTTCTGCAGATATAGAGTCTAACTTATTTGCTTTTGGACCATCTAGCTCAAGTAATGACGGAGCACGTTGTCCTACAGCACCTGTATTACAAGAAATTTGTGATAACGGTATTGATGATGATGGTGATGGACTTATAGATTGCGAAGACCCTTCATGTTCTGGTTTTGGTATGTGCGAGGTTATTGCACCACCAACTTCGAGTTCTAATTCTGGTGGATTAGAAAGTAATAATAGATTATCTGAGCAAATTAATGCACGTAATTTCAATAGAGCAAAAACTGGTTATACGTTTAATACAGCCACTGCAAAACGTATTACAAAAACATTAAGCTACGCTAAGAACAATCCTAATTCAGATTTTACACTACAAGATTTCATACCACTTAATAGCATTAACGAAGATGAAATTATAGAAGCAACACCTTCAGATTTATTGAGTATCACTAATGCTACAGAAATATATGCTGTAGATTATTTAAAAAACAATAGTGCAGTAGCTTCAGTTTTAGCCTTAAAAACAGAAAACGGAGTCTATGAGCATACTAAGTATATCTGTGACCGTTTGTTGGGTGCAGAGCTAATCTCAGTAAATACAATAGATATTAATGGACAGTCTTTTATAAAGTCTATTATAAGAAATGTAGATGGTACGTATGAGTTTGTACTAAGTTTATCTGCTAAAGTGGTAAATAATGATAACAATTTCGCTATAGAAAGCCACTGGAATTTAGATCAGTACCAAGAAAATGTTACGTTTTATAATTTTCAGATTTGGTCTAATTCTGTAGATGATTTATATCAATTGGGTGAGGAGGTATTAAGTTTATTAGAAGTAGAAAAACCAATTTCTGGTTATAATAATTCTGCACCACCAACTGTTTTTGTTAGAAAAGGAAGTTATACAAATGGAGGACTAGACTTACAAATTATAAATACCAATCTTACAGAAAGTGTGACGTTTGATGCTGGCTATAGAACCACAGAAACAGAAGACTTCGGAAATCTAAACACTACAATTGCATTAAATGGTAATTACATTACTAACGTCACGGTTGATACTGGGAGTTTATTCGATATTGGTTTTAGAATTGGAGATGGAGTGGCTACACCAGACGATTTATTTATGTCAGATGGTCCTTGGGGAATTGATGATTCTCAAGACGGAACAACAGTCAATGCTTACACAGTAACAACAAACGATTTTGAGTTTGATACTACAGATTTTCCAGTAGAGCGAAATGTAGATTTAAGTGCAACAACAAACACTTATGTGGCAGCTTATAGAGCATTAACACCTCGTTTTGCAGCTGTAAATTTAACAGAATACAATAGCTTTAAGTTGAGTGCAAAAGGTACAGGAAACTTAGAAATTACTTTTGTGAAAGCGAGTGTTGTAAATTGGGAAACTCAGTTTAAAACAACGATAGCACTTACAGAGACACCACAAGATTTTACAATAAACATTGAAGATTTAGAAAATAGTTTAGGTGAGGAAGCTAATTTAAATGATGTAGTAACTCTAGTATTTACTATGGTTTCAGAAAATGGAACTCCGATTTCTAAGGTTATGACATTGAATAATTTACGTTTCTCACAGAACAGTGCTTTATCAATAGACGATTTTGAAACGGATACAACTGCGATAAAAGCGTTTCCTAATCCAATGACAACGCATACGACATTACAATTTACTTCTAACCAAAGCGAAACCGTGCAAGTTGTATTGTACGATCAATTAGGTAAGCAAGTATATAACACCAACTATGAAGCTGTACCAGGTAAAAACAGCATCACTCTAAACAGAGAGAAATTAAGCTCAGGTTTATATTTCTGTAAAGTAACAAGCCAACATCGTTATTATAAAACCCTAACACTAATTCTCAAATAACCTTTTTGGTACTTATGCATCTTAACGTGAATGGAGATTCGTAGTTGAGGTGTTTTTAAGTGAGGCAAAAGCGAAAGCTTTTGCCTTTTGTTGTTTGTTGTGGTTTGGTTTTATACCTATATTTATGAATCAATATTCTTGTAATATAATAGTGAAATGTAAAATTAAAAAGAGCAATCAAAACGATTTACATAAGAAGAATATAGACAATTGATTATATTCAATTGTTGTGTGCAATTAGAGAAAAGGAAATGACAGAATTAAAATCTATATGGCAAAAGCCTATTTATCTTCCGTATTTGCAACCAGAATTGACCGATGAGATTTTGGAAAAAGCGGAGTTGAGATTAGGCTATAAATTACCAAAAGAACTAATTGAATTATTAAAAGTACAAAATGGAGGTTATATAAGAAAAACGCTTGAGGAGTCTCTAAATGAACAAATCTATGGAATTGGACCTCATTTTCCATCCCTTACAGATGTTGATTGGACAGATTATGAAGGTTGGGTAAGTTTTGAACTTAATGGATTAATCCCATTTGATGGTGATGGACATTGGCACATATGTTTAGATTATCGAAAAAACAACACAAATCCACAAGTCACTTATATCAGTACAGAAAGTGACAGTCAAAGATTGATAGCAGATACTTTTTCGGAATACCTTTCTCAACTTGACTATGATATCGAAGATGAGTTAGTAATTAGAACGGACAAAGCCGCAGAAGAGATTACAAAAAAATTAGAAATAATATTGAACATTAAGTTTGAGGAACCTGACAATTATGCTCACGGTTATGACCAATACAGAAGTCAATTGGACGGAAGTTGGATTTGGTTAAGTCCTAATCTTGTCCCAAACGGTTTTATCAGAAAAGATGAGGATAGATATGAGGAGCTTATCGAATTGACAAAAGGAACGGCTTTGAGATTTCCCGAACTTACAGGCTCGGATTTAATTATTAGCTTCTCTAATTTTCAAGTAGAAAAAGAAGCTGTGAAAAAATTAGAATCAAATTCAATAGATATCCAACCATTAACTGAATTAATAAAAAAATAACTGCACACAACAATGGCTATAAGTAATTGCGTGTTCTCGCCTACTTTGGAAATTCCGCAGGAATTTCCAACTTGGTGTTTACTTGCCAAGTTAATGGCTAACCCACGCAACTACTCATAGCCGAGACCGTTACTTCCTAAAATAGGCTTTATTCAAAAACACCCACTTAAAACGCAATCCAATCTCAGTAAACGTAAATCCAGCAGCAGTTGCAGAGGCAATATTACTATGCGTGCCATAAACATTTAATAAACTGCGCTCAGAGAATTTATAACCAAAAGCACCTTGTAACCTGTAAGCTGTTTGTTTTGGGTCATCTTCTATAAACTGGTAACCAAAAGCACCAGTAAGGTTATAAAACCATTCCTTAGGTTTGGCAGTAGCTTCATCTTTAATAAGATTTACAAAGACTTCGTAGTTATTAAATTTTTCTGGGCTAAAGTAGATGGTTGGTACTTGCTCTTTAAAAGTAATATACTGGTAATTCACACCAACCTTAAGATTTGGTTTTGGCAATAAATTATAATACAACGAAGTAAATAATAGGTTTCTGCTGTTGCCATCATTCTGTGCTGTGTGCATCAGTTGCGTGTACCAACCTAAGTTAAAGTTAGTGCCTAAATTATAGTTAGCGTAATAGTTGTTTTGTACCAATTCTCTATCTAATAAATCAGCATTAAAGCTTTCTACTTGTCTCTTATAACCTATATCTAAGGTTTGTAGTTTAAAGGATTTAATATTAAAAGAGATATCTGTTAAGAGTTGTGTGTAATCTGTAGTTTCTGCTTTTGCTGAGGTCATACCTGCAGTGCCTTTAAAAATTACACTTGGTATTAATTGATACGATAAACCTAAAGACAGATTGTTTGAGTTAGCACTATTGTCGGTTACCGTATTATTTGTGGTTCTGTAATTGTAGTTACCCAATAAACTTAGCTTAGTAGATAATGGGTAAACAACGTTAGTATTAAATGCAAAGGCTTTATTATCTCCATTATCAAAGGTATGCGATGCTTTAGATTCTAACATTGGGCTAAAGCTAATATTCATTTTATTGATAAAATTCAAAGCATCCTTTTGGTTATTGTAAAACGTTAATGTGTTTTCTGCTGAGGTATAAGCCTCATCAAAACGACCTAAAGCTTTTAGTACATTAGCTTTGCCTAAGTTACCATCAAAAGAGGTACTGTCGTTAGCTAGTATTCTGTTATAGTCAGCTAAACTCTTTTTAAAATTACTTTTATAGATGTTTAAAGTGGCACGCAATGCTAATACCCAGTTTTTGTTTGGATAGCTTTCTACTAAACTTTGGATAAGGTCTGTTGCGGCTTTGTATTTTTTATTCCAGATCAATGCCTGTGCGTAACGTTCAGTCGTTTGTTGTGTTATGGTTTTGTCTGTATTATCACTTAAACTTTCGTAAGCCTGTGTACTTATGTTCAAGGCTTCCTTTTCTTTGCTATTTAAATGTGCGACTAAAGCCAAACCGTTTAAAGCAACTATTTTATGTTCTGGTTGTTCAGCTAGTCTCTTATACATGGCTTCAGCACTTTCTAGCTTGTTCCATATTAAATACAAATTGGCAAGGTTTAATAATGTGTCTTTATCATCACCAAATAACTCGAGATTCTTGGTTAAAAGCATTTCTGCTTTATCATAGTTTTGTGCTTGTTGGTTTTGGTACGCATAACCTAAGTAGATGTACTTTTTAGACGTCATTGCATTTGGGTTTCCTGATAAAACCTCTAAAGCTTTATCCACATAGATAATAGCATCTTCATATTCTTTTAGATTAGATAAGGTATTTGCAAAACCTAATAAAGCGGCAAAGTTTTTAGAATCTTCTGTCACTAATTCTTTATAATAGGTTTTAGCAGCTGCAAAGTTGTTATTCCATAATAGCGACTCACCATAATTAAGCTTTACTTCAAAATCATTTGGGTAATCTTTTAATAAGTCAGTAAATAAATCATTAGCATCTTGTGCTTTGCCATTAAGTCCAATAGCGCGACCATAACATAGTCTTGCTGTTTTATTATCTGGATAGTCTTTTAGTATTGTGCTAAAGAATGATTCTGCTTGTGCATACTTACCTGTTTCTAAATAGGTAAATCCTACTTGCATGTTTTGTGCAGATGCACTAAAAACGATTAAGAAAAGGATACTAATACTAAGTGATTTTAAAGTCTTCATCTCTGTTTGTTTAACTAATTGCAAGTTACGGACAGGAGGTGCTTCATTCATCTACAGCAATCTACCATCCGTCGAAATAGAACGCTCATACATGGAAATACGCAAGATATTTACATCAGATTTAAACGAATAATTAATAAAAAACAACAAAATTATGTCACTTACAATTAAAGAAAACAACGGAGTATTTTTAGTAGAAGGAGCAATTAATGCATCCACAGTAAAACACTTTAAAAACCATTGCGAAACCTTATTAAATGCTTTTGGTGAATTAACCATTCATATTGAAAATGTAACTGAAATTGATGCAAGCGGAATTAATGCAATACAGGTATTATATAAAAATGCTTTAAAGCTAAATAAAGGTTTTATGGTTATTGGAAACATTAGCAAAAACATCTATGATAAGTTAACCAATTTTAAGGCTGCCGCATAAAACCAAATTATAAAATCTAAAAGAAAACATCATGCAACTAGTATCAGCAATCAAGACAAAAAAAATAACATCAGAACAATTATTTATGATAAGCGTTTTGGCTGTTAATGGTGGAAATTATTTATACAACCTTATTCTAGGTCGTGTTTTAGGACCAGCTCAGTTTGCTGATGCAGCAGTACTTATTACATTTTTATTGGTGCTCTCTTTTATTGCAATGACGTTTCAATTGGTTACAGCAAAGTTTTCAGTCTTATTTGAGAATAACATTTTTACCAATTTTATAGCTAAAGTTTATAAACAAGCATTCGCAGTCGGATTTATACTTGGATTATTAATCATCGTTTTTGCTGAGCAATTACAAACACTTTTTAATACATCATCTTCAACCATGTTTATCATTTTTGGTTGTGGAGTACCACTTTACTTTTTAATGAGTGTTAATCGAGGTACATTTCAAGGCAAAAAGTCTTATAAGTCTTTATCAATTACTTACCAAGGTGAAATGTTGAGTAGATTACTCATTACACTAGGTATCATCTTAGTATTTGGAATTAAGTCATCTTGGGTGATTGCTTTAGGTATTTTATTGTCTTTTATTTTTGGATTATTTCCTTTCAAAGTAAAGCACATTAGCTTTAAAAAGTCAATACCATTAGATAATAAGTACAGTAAGCAAATTAAAAACTTCTTTTTGCTTACCGCCTTTTATGAGTTAACGCAAATCATAATTAACAATAGTGATATTTTATTGGTAAAGCATTATTTTGAGGCGCATGAAGCAGGTTTATATGCATCATTGGCTTTAATAGGTCGTATTGTATATTTCATTGCTTGGATGTTTGTAATGCTACTGTTACCAGCGGTTGTAGAATTGAAAAAAGAAGGCAAAGAAACGGCATCAGTATTATTTAAATACGTAGGCTACATAGCCATAATTTCAATACTTATTGTAGTGGTTTGTATTGGCTTCCCAGAATTAATTATACAATTATTATTCGGAGAAGAGTACATCACTATGGCACCATTATTATGGAAATATGCCATAGCAACCTCTATGTTTGCAATCTCAAATATTTTCGCTTATTACTATTTGTCATTAGATAAATATATACCAGTAATTATTTCTGGAGTTTTTGGAATGCTTCAAATGGTATTAGTAATTTTTTATCACGATTCTTTAGTACAAGTAGTACATATGCAAATAGTAGCTATGCTCTTATTATTAGCTATTCAATTAGGCTTTTTTACCCTCGATTCTCAAACTACTAAAAAAGCTTAATCTAAAGGAAATTACCATTCGTCTACAGTAAAAAGTATTCGGTCTACAGTCCTCAATTTTAGTCAGTTATATAACGCAAATTTGTACTGTAATTAATTAAAACATTTAAAATATAAAAATTATGAAACTAGCAATTGTAACAGCATATCCACCAAGTAAAGTCACTTTAAACGAGTATGCATACCATTTAGTAAAACAGTTTAGACAAAACCAAAACGTCACAGAGTTAATCTTATTAACAGACAAAACTGAAGGTGATAAAGACCTTGAGTTTACAGAAGCTGGTTGTAAGATTACCGTAAAAGAATGTTGGTCTTTTAATAGCTATAAAAATATCTTTTCAGTAACTAAAGCGATTAACAAAACACAACCAGATGCTGTATTATTCAATTTACAGTTTATGAAGTTTGGTGATAAAAAAATAGCTGCAGCATTAGGTCTAATGTTACCATTAGTATGTAAAATAAAAAAGATTCCTAATATCGTTTTATTACACAATATTCTTGAGGAAGTAGATCTAGGAAGTGCAGGTTTTACCTCTAATAAATTAATGCAAAAGATTTACGGATTTATAGGTACAACATTAACTAAGCTTATATTAAAAGCTGATGTAGTAGCTGTAACCATGAAAAAATATGTAGATATTTTAGAGTTTAAATATTTGGCAGATAACGTTAGGCTTATTCCACATGGTACCTTTGAAATTCCTGCTGAACCAAACTATAGTTTGTCAACTGAAGGACCATTTCAGATCATGACCTTCGGAAAGTTTGGAACCTACAAAAAAGTCGAAGCTATGATAGAAGCTGTGGAAATTGTAAGAGCGCAGACAGATTTAGATTTGGAAGTTGTCATTGCAGGAACTGATAATCCTAACGTACCAGGATATCTGGCTAAAGTAGCAGAAGATTATAAACATGTTCCACAAGTACGTTTTACAGGTTATGTTGAAGAGGAAGATGTGCCTGTTATATTTAATGAAAGTGCCGTTGTAGTATTTCCTTATACATCTACTACTGGAAGTTCTGGTGTTTTACACCAAGCTGGAAGTTATGGAAAAGCAGTTGTGATGCCAGATTTAGGAGATTTAGCATTGTTAGTTAAAGATGAAGGTTACAAAGGTGAATTCTTTGAGCCAACTAGTGTAGAAAGTTTAGCTGCCGCTATAAAAGCTATAGTAACCAATGAAGCTTACAGATTAGAGTTAGCAAAGGCTAATTATAAAGCAGCAACAGCGCACCCAATGTCTCAAATAGCCGAAATATACTTAGAAAACTTTGATAGAATAATTAATAAAAAAGCAAAACGCAGAACTTTGGTCTCTGCTTAAACCCAAATATTTCTAGTAAACAGTAGTGATCTGCCTACTCAGATTGTACCTACACTACTGTTTAGAAATATACTCGAAAGCACCCTTTTTTGCCCCATCTTTATTTATAAACCCAAAATGCTTTTGTGCATTTTGTCTCCAAGGAAGTCTACCTACGACTTCTTTTGGTATTTCTGTAAAATCGTATAAAGTCCAAGACATAAAAGAAATGTCGTTCTGAGAAAAGATTGACTGAATGGTTTTATGATAATCTGTTTGACTGTCTTCAGAGTTTCCAAAAGGATTCCAAAAACCACTATAGGACGACATACCAAATTCTGAAATTACAATTGGTTTATCGGTAATTTGAGTTTTTAAAGTTTTGTAAGTTTCAGCTAATTGGTCTAAATCTTCATAATAATGAAACGAAACAAAATCTAACTTCTCTTTTAAAATGGTACTGCTTTCTGAATTAGACCAACCAACAGTTATAGGATGATTAGGATCTTGCGATTTTACAAAATCTACCATTTTATCTAGCCAAGCTGTAACGAGTGCTTCTCCTCTAGATTCAAAATCTAGATTTGGTTCATTCTTTATGTCCCAAGAGGATAAAGCGCTGTGATTTTTTAAGGCATTGACAATGGTTTTTGCATGTCGTTGGGTGAGTGTCCAATCTAAGACAGAGTAATCACCATAGAAATCGAAAAGTGTTACCATTACTTTAAGATTTGCTGTTTCAGCAAGTTCTAATAGCGTTGTAAGTTGTTGGAGTTTGTCCTTATCTACATTAGATTTTCCAAAACTTTCATACGGTACAAAAACACGAATACTGTTTAATCCTGAATTTTTAATAAGCTCAAAATCCGAAGCTATAACGTCAGCATCAAAAGCATCACCAAACATATCCCAAGGATTAGCTTGCGGATAATAATTAATACCTTTTATGTCTGAAATCTTAATAGGTTCTTTTGGATTTTCTACAACATAAGGTTCACTTTTTATTTTTACCAAATGTCTAATACGCCAAAAACCATCTTCTAATAAAAGCGTGACTTTGTAACTCGATTTCTCAGTAACTTCTGTAATAAGTGTTTCGCCATTAAATATGCGTTTGAATTCTATAACATCATGATCCGTTAAAACAGCAAGCTGTCCATCTTCACTAAAGAATTCTAAATTAGGATGATGCTCTAAAGTTGTCGCTTCTAGTGTTGTTTTGTTTTCTGAATTAATAGAAATAATAGAATAGATGTTTTCTACTGCATTGTCTGTATAATAATCATCAAGGCCTTTTTTTGTGTTTGTTTTTAAAGCTACATATTTAACATACCAAGCATCTAAATAATCATTTTCTATAGCAGTTAGTGTTTGTTCATCTATGACTCGACCTTCATTTGTTAAAGGTGCCCATTCTAATTCAGGTAGATATTGATCAACTTGTTTAACTTCAGTATGTAACATTTTGCTACGATCTGCACCTGTATTTAGATAACTATACAAAGCGCCAAAACCATATATCACCAAAGCAATAATTACTACATAGGATAATAGAAGTAAACTTCGCAATATGTTTTTATTAGCTTTACTCATAGCGTACCTCTGTATATGTTTTTGTAATACCAGCGGCTTTAAGCACTAATTTATAAGTACCCTTTGGAAAACGATCAGGACTCAAATGAAATTTAGCAATGCCGTTAAATGAACTTTCAATAGATTCATTTTCTAAAAATCCATTTTTATAGATAGATAATTGTACACGTAGTCCATCTGGCACGCGTTGATTCATAAAACTTTTTAAAGGTCCAATGATGATGGTACGTTTGTCTTCAGAAAATGCAACTTCAAAATCTTCAACGGCTTGTTTATAGTTTAAAACTATTGTATTACTATTTGCCATGCCTTCCACATAAGCTTTTACACTCCATTGGTCTTCATGGTCTGGCTGCAATAGTATTGCAGTAGCAATACCATTAATTGTTGCGCCAGAGGTTTTAGATTTATAACCGTCTTTATTGGTAATAAAGAAAGTGACGTAAGTACCATCGCTCACTATATTATCATAGCGATCTTTTATTATGTTTGTTTTAAACGTAGTGATTTGATTCCCATCAGCATAATCATGAATACGTTCTGCATTGATTTCAAAATTAGTTGGTATTGCAGGTACTACATTCACATCGTATTCTTTTGAATTCAAGTTTAAACTTTCTGAACTGATGAGTATGCGACCACTTTTGTTTTCGGAATAGATGTTTTTGTATGCAAAACCATGCTCAGTATATACATCTGAAGCCTCCTGATTAGATAAAAATTGATGCTTTATTGCAACTATAGTGCTATCAATTAGTGGGTTATCTAAATCGTCTGTTGGAATAACAACCAACATGGTAAAATCCGTTCCACCAGCTTCAATACTTGGTGGCCCTAAATAACTTTCAATAGTTTTAATACTTGCTTTTGGTAGAATATTTACTTGACCTTTTAGTTCAGTTTTGTCAGAAATTAACTGCCAATTTAAAACACCAGACTTTTTGGAAATGGATTGTGGAATTGAAAAACGGAGTTTCGAATTATTAACATCAGGATTCAAAACAACTGAGCCATATGAATTAGAACAATATAAATAAACATCAGTATTACCAGTAAAGGAAAATTGTAACTCAATAACATCACCAGCAGTATAAGAGTTTTGTGTAGAAAGTAACTCATAGGTCCCACCAACTTTATTAGCCTGCAACGCAACTGTTGTTGAGAGCAGAAGCACTGAAAGAATCGTTATGTATAAATACTTAAGTCTCATTAATTAGGATTACCAATATACGTGTTGATTTCTAGTTTCACATATTTAAAAATGGGGTGATCTATAGCCTGTAATTCTTCATTGTTATGATTTAAAATTCGGTCTGAAACAATTTTGTCTGAAATGTTTTCATTCGGTAAACCATTAACAAAACAATTTGCCATATCAGTATTTATGATACTTATAGATTCATCGGTTAGTAAAGGATATTTAAAAGATTGCAAACGTTGTTGACGAATACCTTCTTTCACAAAGAGATGATCAACCCATACTAAAGTTTTATTTTCATCATAATATGAAATTAATAACTGTGGGATTGTGACTTCTTCAGTACCAACATTAAAGAGCGTTCCTGAAATATAAGTATCATCAATAGTTGTAATATTAGCAGTTGTACTTTTAAATAAATCTGAACCAGAAACATTGCCTGCAGCCTGAAGATTAAATTTAGTAGGCTGTTCTTCAAATTCAAATGGCGTAAACTCATCTGGATTAAAAGTCTTAGGAATAGAATCTTGGGTTTTAGACCAAGCAATACCTTCAAAATTTATTCTAAAAGAACTCACTTCCTTAGGCATCAACTTATGTTTTATATGATATTTAGCATTATAAGAGGCTAACAATTTATTGTCGTCGTTATAAAGTGTGCCTTTTAAAACCACATCAGATGGTACATTATCAATATTCTGAACTTCTCCAACAATGGCATAATGGTTTTCGAGTTTCACCAATTTAGCTGAAAGGATTTCTAAAACAGGTTGTTTTAAAACATCTTCATGATGAGTTTGTTCCGTGGTTATACGTCTTCGCCCTTGGTTAAAGTAATTGGTTGTGTTACTAGAGTATAATTGATCTGGTGGAAGATCTAAGTCAATATCTTCTGGTTGAATGTACCATTTACCAGCAATCTTAACTACCGTTTTATAATCCGTTTTTTTAATTTTCTCTAAAGGTGTAATCCAATGGGTAAAGACTTTTAAACTTGCTAAGCTATCAGTTTGGCTTATAGTTTCTGTTGTAATCGCATCTAACTTTGCATAAGAACTCAATAGGCCATCTGTTACAGAAATCTCTAACATGTACTGAGCTAATGGTAAATCACTTTTTGGATTAATAAGGCTATGTGCTTTTTTAAATTCCTTAAAATCTAAGGCATCATAGTAGGCAAGTATGGCATTTTCTGGCGAGTGATGTGATTCGTTTTTAATATAAAACAGATATGTTCCATAACAAACAACAAGTACTAAAATTAGAGACCAGATATGGGTTAACTTTAAAACACTTCGCGAAAATTGAGTGTAATTGTTTTTAAAATTGAGGTAAGCAGGTATTTCTTTAGATTTCGTTTTTAATAAACGAATAAGAAGCATTTGTATGTTTAAAATAAAAGCAATTAAAACCGTTAAAAACGGTACGATTCCCCAAAGTATTTTTTGCCAAGTGCTAACGTCTTCTTTTGGTAAGATGGAAGATAATGGAGGTACATTCAGTTTTTCCCAAACCATAATGCCATTTTCTAACTGTCGTAAGCGTTGCCATCCACAGTAATATAAAATTGGGTCGTAAAATTTATCGTTAGAAAAAATATACTTGAAGTTATACTTTTCGGGTGTGGTTAAGAATTGCTGTAATGATCCAATACCCTCAACTCCTTTAAATTTAGAATTCTCTAAACGCTCAATAGGTCTTGTAGTTAATTCTGGCAAACGTCTTGCCGAATGGTAATTCCCATCTATGGACATCGCATTTGTTTGCGCAGAAAGCCAAGCCATTTGATCACCAAAACCTAAAGTCATATAACGCCATTGATCATGCTGATCCTGGTTCAAGAAATTAACAATAGGCAACATTTTAATTTGTTGTGGTTGCGATGGTTTAAAATAGCTTAAGCTCATCGTAAAAATGGTCATGAATAAAAACAAACCTGCCAATATTCCACCAGTTATACGATGATAAACTGTACCAAATTTATCTTTAATCAATGTTTTTAAATCGCCTTCGACTAAGCGAAATACAAATTCACCAAATAAAGGCAAAGACATAATTGAAGCCCAAAGTGTAAAGCGGTCTAAGGTTAAAATATTAAATGCGGTTTCACCTAATACCAGTCTTGGAATTGGTGTTGTGCCACCTGTACCTAAAACAAAAAGAATAGTGATGGACAAACCGAAAAATAAGTAACGTTTACTATAATATCTATAAAACATGTAAGGTAGAAGTATTAATAAAAGTCCCCAAGGAATCAAAAAGAACACCAACCCAGATGAGGTCATTTCTAAGAAATTATCTCTAGAACCATGTGGAATAGGGACTTGGGTAATTGGGTTGTTTTTAGAGTTAATCCAATAGGGTAATATACAGCCAATAATAATCACTAGCGACAGCATACCAAAACTAATAATGCGTTTAAAAAGTTTAAGGAACGTATTAAAAAAGACTTTAAAAGTCACAGCCTTCATTGATGCTACAGTATCTCGTGATGCATCCATAATCACCATACCAATTAACGGGAATATGAAAAAGATCATTCCGAAAATAGGTGTTACATGATGCGACGTTACCGTTACAGCAATTAAGGATAATGAAGTCGCTAAATAACGAAGTCTCCCTGTTTTTAGCCATAAATAGATTTCTGGTAAGGCATGCATCAGCACTGAAATTCCTATAATACTTGGGAGTTGCCCAAAGACATGCAAAGTTTCAACAAACGCGGAAGAAAACACGGCCAAAAGTGCAGCATAGCCAGCCACAGTTCTATTAGATGTCATTAATAAGGCAAACCGATACACACCTGTTATAAATAAAATCACACCTATTAAGGCAACTGTGAACATGCCAAATTTTAAGCCACCAATAAGCGATAATGCAGCTATAGATTGGTGTACCAAAGGCGGATAGCTCATTACAGTAAAACCAGTATACCATCTATAGTTCCAAGGCTCAAACCAACTTGTTGCATAATGGTCTGCAAAAAACAAATGAATAAGTGCATCATAAGTCGTTTCTAAAGTAAAGAATATAGACGTACCATGAAATGCGATACCAATTAATAAGGCAGCTATTAAATATTTATTTGAGGTGTTTTTCATGTAAAACCTTGATATAACTATCAATGCTGTAAAGATATATATTTTAGATAGTGGTATGATTTTTAATTATCTATAGCAATCTACCATTCGTCTACACTAAGTGTTTCGTTTATCTAAATTAAAATTTTGGAGGCGTCATCTCAAGTACTTTTGACCTGTAAATAACAATAAAAAACTATTATTATGAAGGTTTTAGCAATAGACGACCAACAACTAGTATTACTTCCATTACAGAAGCGATTAGTAGAACTTGGATACGAGGTAAGAATAGAAACTGATGCTTCTAAGGGGTTAGAAATCTATAATCAATTCAATCCAGACTTAGTTATTGTAGATGTAAACATGCCAGGCGTTTCGGGTTTAGATTTTGTAAATCATATAAGAAATGTAAGAGCATCTGAAACTCCAATAATGATTTTATCTGGTAATACTAAAGATGACACTATTACTGAAGCTTTTGAATTAGGTATTAACGATTACATGAAAAAGCCATTAAGTCTTAACGAAATTTGTGCTAGAGTAAAAAACTTGATTGGCTTACCACAAAACCAAAACGTAGTCAAAAGTGATTCGGATATCATGATTCAGCAACGCTGTGTTGGTGTTGTGATTCCATGTTATAATGAAGAAGAACGTTTATTAAGTGATGAGTTCTTAACCTATATAGATAAAAATTCGGGTTATCATTTATGTTTTGTTAATGATGGCAGTAAAGACAATACTCTCGAAGTACTTCAAAAGCTACAAAAAGGAAGAGAAGACTTTATAACCGTTTATGATTGTCATAAAAATGGAGGGAAAGCAGAAGCTGTACGCTTAGGAATGCTTCATATGAGTAAAAAGGAAGATTTAGATTATATCGGGTTTTTAGATGCGGATTTATCTACGGACTTATCAGATTTTGATGATTTAGTAAAGACGATTGAAACGTCTGATTTTAAAATAGTAAGTGGATCTCGTATTACAAGAATGGGAGCAAATATTACTAAAGAATCGGCACGAAAAATCATCAGTTTAACCATCAACTTTATTATCAGAAAGATTTTATCAATGGACTTTAAAGACACACAATGTGGTGCTAAGATCTTTCATAAAGATGTTATCAATATAGCTTTTAAAGAAAAGTTTGTAACACAATGGATTTTTGATGTAGAGATATTTAAAAGAATAACCATTCATTTTGGACTTAAAAAAGCAAAAGCAATGCTTTGTGAACAACCATTGAAACGTTGGATTCATGCTGACGGCTCTAAATTATCTATGAAAGATTCAGTGAAAATTGTTGGACAGTTAGCTCAAATTGCTTGGGTATATAGATCAAAAAAATCAATATATAAAACAGTTTTGAAAAATGAACTTGAAATTGCTTAACCATTAAATAAAAGACAGCATGAAAATAGGAATCATTATAATATTCAATAATAATGAAGAACAAATTGAAAAACGGTTTTTTATGGAGCAAATTAATGCATGTGATACAATAGAGCTTTGTTTGGTAGATAATAATAGTAAAGACCAAACATTGCAATTATTGCAAGATATAAAAGAAGCTTGTCCAGCCCGTGTATCAGTTGTGGAAATAAAAAAATACAGCTCTGAAGATGCGGCAAAAAAAGCAGGAGCGAGATATATGTTTAATCAATTTGATTTAAAACATATCGGCTTTATTAATGTAAATGCAGCTCACCAAAAAAGTGAAACTCTAAATATGTTAATTGAAAGTATCTGTAAAAACCATGAATCAATAATAGATGTTAATCTAAGAATTATTGAAAATCAAGAGATAAAACAAACACTTTTTAAGAATGTCTTTTCAGTGGTAGACTATTTAAAAAAAGTAAAAACTAATAATAACTTAAATCTTAGTATTTAAACTATAAAACAAAAATCATGGAATCTTATCCTATAAAATTCAAACCAATCTTAAAAGAAAAAATTTGGGGAGGTGAAAAACTTTCTCAATTCTTAAATAAAAAATCAGACTCAAAAAATATTGGGGAGAGTTGGGAAATATCTGGAGTAAAGGATGATATATCCGTAGTTTCTAATGGCTTGTATAAAGGACAAACGTTGAACAATTTAATTTCTAACTATAAAAGTGAATTTTTAGGTGAAAAAAACATAGAGGTTTTTGGTAAAAATTTTCCACTACTAATAAAATTTTTAGATGCTAAAACCAATTTATCAGTACAAGTTCATCCAGATGACAAGATGGCTTCAACCTATCATAATTCTTTTGGAAAAACCGAAATGTGGTATATTATGGATAGTGATAAAGACGCAGAAATTGTTTTAGGATTAAAGAATAATCAATTAGATAAAAAGGTTTTGGGAGATATAAATAAGTCTAATGTAAGTTCTATTTTTAATACAGAAAAAGTAAGACAAGGAGACTGTTATTTTATACCTGCAGGTAAAATACATGCCATAGGTGCTGGTGTTTTAGCCGCAGAGATTCAACAAACAAGTGATATCACTTATCGTGTATATGATTGGGACAGGAAAGATGATAATGGAAAGCAAAGAGAATTACATACCGATTTGGCAAAAAAGGCAACCAAAACTTTTAGTACAAATGGTAAGAGCAATTACAAAATAAGGAAAGATAAAACGAGCAATCTGGTAGACTGTGATTTTTTTACAACTAATATTTTTAAACTAAAAGGTCTCCATAAAAGAGACTATAATAAAATAGATTCTTTTGTTATTTTTATGTGTGTAGAAGGTGTTGCGGAGATTACTGTAAATAATAATACAGAGTTTATTTTTAAAGGAGAAACTGTTTTAATTCCTGCAAATAGTAAAGACGTTATCTTCAACTCTCAAGGTTCAAAAATGCTTGAGGTTTATATTGATTCCAAGGATTCTAAATTTAGAAAATTAGCATCATAACCCTTTATTTAATTAATTAACAAAAGCCTATTGTTATATTTGCTCATATTATCAATTATATGAGTTTAGAAAGAGAATTACAACAACGGAGCAACTCTAAATGTGAGCTTTGTGGTAATGATGAGAAATTATCAGTTTACACAGTTTCAGATATAAAGGCGAATGGAGATAAAACGGTTTTATACGCTTGCTCAATCTGTACTGAGCAAATAGAAGATTCAGATAAGATAGATGCTAACCATTGGAGATGTCTTAACGATAGTATGTGGAGTGAACATGATGCTGTAAAGATTATGGCTTGGAGAATGCTCAATCGAATCAAAGCTGATTGGACACAAGATTTACTGGGCATGATGTATCTGGAAGACGAGGTATTAGAATTAGCAAAAGCATCAGGAGATGGTGAAGACGACGAAAATAAGTTGATTCATAGAGATGTCAATGGTGTTATTTTAGAACATGGCGACTCAGTAGTTTTAATAAAAGATCTTAAAGTAAAAGGCTCTAGTATGGTTGCTAAGCAAGGTACTGCCGTGAGGAATATAAGGTTAGATCATGAGAACGAAACCTATATTGAAGGTAGAGTAGATGGTCAGCAGATAGTAATAATTACTCAATACGTTAAGAAAACTTAATCGGATTTCTTTTTATTGAAAAAGTCAAAACTAAGAGGTATCAAAAAAAACATAAACAGATATTGTTCAGTCACTAAGCCATAAATAGTAATAGCTGCCAATATGACCATCAATATTATTTTGTATTTATACTTCATGATGTAAAAATAAAACTCTTAACTTTATTTTATCAAATTTCATTCTAAATGTTACAAATAAGACCAACTTATGAGCATTGTAATAAGCTATTGCCTTATGATTCTAAAGAGGCAATGATTTGCACATTTGAATTTACCTTTTGCAAAGATTGTTTAGAGCTTTTAAAACGGATTTGTTCTATATTGTGGTGGTGGTTTTGAAAAACGACCAATAAGACCTAAACATCTTCTAAAAAAATATCCGGTTTCAAAAATTATTGTCCATAAACCGGTTGATGTTAATAAGCGTCTTATGAATCTTAGATTTGAGTAATCAATAAGTTTATTTTTCTCACATTTAATGTGTCTAAAAACGTGTTGTTTATCGAAAAAATGAACATACCATTTCGAATAATCTATTCAAATTTACCATTTATCGATTTTATAAGGTACCACCCAATGATAAGTATGATATTTAGGTCATCCCTCTAATTAATAGCACCATTTTTACTGATTAATAGCCCTAAATTAGTATGAACGAATAACATTATTTATTATGGATTTACAGATTACCAATTACAACAACCGTTTTCAGATTAAAGGGACTTTAAACAAGTTGAACCTAAATACCTTTAATGCTCACTTTTCTAATATTTTCGATAAATTAGATAGCGTTCTTTTAGATATTGAGCGTGTAGAGAGTATTGATAGAGCAGGAGTAATGGCATTAGCTAGATTACATAATGAATCTATAACCAAATCTAAAAAACTGTCTATAATAGGATTAGGATGCAAAGAACTATATCAGCATTTTAAATCTGAAGAGCCAATAGAAACAACAGAACAGAATATTGTTGGGTCTAACACTATTGTCGCTGCATAACCCAAACTAAATATATCCTACATTAAATAAAGTGTTTCCAACTCATTTATGGTGATAGATAGATGTTTCGGATACACTTTATTTTTTTAGTTAAGCACTAATTTAAAATCACTTTATGAGTTCTTTTATAGTTAGTTGAACTAATCCTGATGAAAATCGGAATTTTAAATTTAATTGTGATTAATTTAGAATTAGCAAGACATATCTGCTACAATTTTCCAGTCTCCATTTATCTTCTTAAAAATAATAATGAAAACTCCATCGGCATCACCAACCTGTCGTTTTAAATGATATTCTCCCATAACCCAATAGTTATCCCCTTCGATTTTTGAAATATCATTAATCACAAAATTTAATATACCGCTTTCTGCTTTAGTTGGATATCCTTTTTTATAGTTGTCTAATGTATTTTGCCAACCTTTAGTTAGGCCATTACTTCCATAGAATTTAAGCGAGTCACTTTTCCAGTAACCTTCCATAAAACCTTCTAAGTCATGTTTGTTCCATGCTATTTCTTGTGCTTCCATGACAAGACGAATACCAGCTTCTGCTGAAGCTTGATTATCACTTTTTTCTATTCTATCGGTTATTACATCAGTTTTAATGCTTACACAGCTAATACTAAGTAAAGCAAATAATAAGGGAATATAATATTTCATAAGATTGAAGATTTAATTTCAATCTAAAAGTAATAACTATTATTTAAAGTACACCTTTCTGCTTTTTAAGAAAAGCATCCGCTTGGTGTTGCATTAATTCTCTTGCCATCTTTCGCTTGTAATTCATCACTTCTTCTTCATCTGCAATTTCTGTATACACTTTATTGTTGATGTCGTTGTCAGTTTTGACTAAAAGTTTGCGTTCTGCAACCTGTTGTGTTGTCCAAGTTTTAACAGTTGTTTCTTGGTCTTGTAATCGAAAATCAAACTCACCTTTAGGTGATAAAAGCTTTGCGATAATAGGTGAAGTCTCAATGGCTAAAAACAATAAGAAAATGAAGAATGAAGGTAACCAAGGTAACTCGCCTAAAGCGTTAACACGAGCCATTAAACCATCAAAATTATCAATGATTGGCTGTGATTTGGCTACATTAGCTGTGTAGTCTCCTTGCAGTGTTGTTATTTGGGATTCTATTGCAGTAATTTTAGCTTTATTATCTGCTTTTAGCTGTTGCAATTCTGCTAAACCTGCATCGTGTTTTTCTCGTTTTTCTTTGTAAACAGGTCCTTTACCTAAGAGTTTGGTGCCAGCTGTACCTTCTGCTTCAGAAATGTAAGTGTCGTATAATGCATTAACTTCTGATTCTTTAGTGTCAATTTGAGATTGTAATGCAACAATGTTATTTTCTAATTCAGCAATTTTAGGATTAAACTGCTCAGCAATCTGATTTTGATTTGCCAAGGTTAATTCATTTTTTTGCTCCAATAACACTTGATTGATTTCTTTTTCAAAAATTTTCAGTTCTAAAGGTTTTGAAATCACTACTGCAATGATCACCGCTAAGAAAATTCTTGGTGTGGCTTGTAAAATTTCGTCTAAAACATTATCTCGTTTTTTAATTGTAGAAACAATATAACGGTCTAAATTAAAAATAAGTAAACCCCAAATTAATCCAAAGAAAATAGAAGCATACAAATTATCGAAAACAGTAAAAAGTGCATAGCTGGCTGCAATGGTTGCCATAACTGCAGTAAAGAAAACAGTTGCTCCAATACCAGCATATTTATTTTGTTCACCAATAGAACACTTGTCTAAAATATCAGTATCTGCTCCAGAGCAAAGGATGAAGAATTGCTTTAACATAAGGTAATTGATTTTGATTGATTGTCTATTAGAACGCTAAAGTGTGCAATTTGTTACATTTTTAAATAAAAAAGCCTCTATGAAGAGGCTTAAGTGATATTAAATTAATAGTAATTTAATTTTAGATTTTACTTTATCATTAATAAGAATAGGTTTTTCAAAGAAATAAATCATAGGTTGTTTTGTGTCTGTTTTCTCAGCTTTAACATTCAGTTTTGGATTATTTTTTACTAACTCAATAGCTTCATCAGAGGTGATAACTTTGCCTGAATTGATAAATTTAGCATTGGTTTTTGCCATTCTAATGACAAAATCTAATGTGGATTCAGGTGCTGGAGGCGGAGGTGGTGGAGGAAGATCCTCATTATCATTATCAATCTTCGGCTTGGGTGCAGAAGGAGGTGGAGGTGGTAGGATTTTACCTTTCTTATTTGTAATAAACCCATCTTTATTATAATATGTTTTTTTGCCTTTGTAAACCGTGAAATAGTGAGATTCACCATTTTCTAATAGCTCATATCCAGACTCAACACCTTTAGGAGTTTCTTTTATAATCTCATTTAAGGTTTTCCTTTTGTCTCTTTTATATTGAGCTTCCTTTATTGTAGTTGGTGGAGGAGGTGGAGGTGGAAGTTTCTCCTCTCTTTTATTAACCTTAGGCTCAGGTGCTGAAGGTGGAGGCGGAGGTGGTGGAATATTTGGCCAAGCTTCTGCATTTTCCCTTTGTGTTTCAGACATTAAGTTTCGATATATGTTATAATATTTGTCGTAGTCTTTTTTCTTAATGATTGGATAATTTCCACTTGTCTCAGCTTTTCTAATAGCCATGTTCATTTTTTTTGCCCAAGCATTATATTCTGTGATTTGTTTTTTCGTGGCTTTTTGTTGTGTTGAAAAACTACTCTCAGTTGCAAAAGGTGTATTGCCTTTTGCTCTATTTATTTCTTGATTCGGAGTCACAATGCGATAAAATCCATAATCTTGGAGAGAATTATAAATGAACCAAGTTTCTTTTTTAGAAATCTCCCGTGTTGAACTCACATGAACATTCATAATTTTGTTTCGAGTCTCAGCTGTAATATCCTGATGTAATTGATTAAACGTATCGACAAATGTTCTTTTTGTTGCTGTGATACCGTCTATTAAATAAGAATTATCATTTAAAATTTTTAAATCAATACTTCTGGCATAAATCTTATTCTTTTCTGAAGAGGAAAGTTTAACCATATAATTACTTTCAGAATCTACTTGAGTATCCTCTATATTTGGTCCACCTTTGGTTCTTTTATGCGTTGGAGGTGGCGGAGGTGGAATTTTTGACACATCAAAAGACACAAATTTAAATTTGTTGGATCTGACCAAGTTTTCTACTTTAGAGATTATATCTTTTGATGTTTCTTTATCGTGCTTTATGATAACTTGTCTCCCTGATTCGCCTTGCTTTGCTAATTTTTTCAGTTTGTTTTCAATACTCTTTAAGGTACTTGGCTCATCATCGACTAATAATTGGTCTTTTTTATTGATTAGAACAGACATGATAGGTGTTATATTATAAGATGCTACCTTAAACTTATTTAGTTTGACCAACTCTTCTACTTTAAAAATAATTCCTTTAGATGTTTGTGTATCATGTTTTATCGAAACTAATTGCCCTGTTTTTCCATCCTTTGCTAGTTTTTTTAGTTTGTCGTCAATACTTTCTAAAGAACCTAATTCATCATCAACCAATAACTGATCTTTTCTGTTAATTAGAATCCACATGATTGGTTTTTCTTGAGGTTGTTCAATCTCATAAACTTCTTTTAATTCCTTTTTAGTTTCATCAATAATGTCTGATTCTTTTTTTACAACTTCAACATGTTCTGCAAAACTGTAAAAAAGAATAGCAATTATTGGAAGCAGTAATAGACTACTTACCCAATTTCTGGTTTTTGATGTTTGTGTTTTCATAATTGTAAATCGTTTTTTGATGGATGAATAATTAATGGCACTAGACAATTGATAATCTTGAGTGCTTGATGAAAATTGTAATAAAATATATTGATAGGTTTTAGGATCAGACCCTTGTTCTAATACAGCTTGATCTGCTAAAAACTCGTGATTCAACTTAATATGATGTTTCAAAACGTAAACTAAAGGATGAAACCAAAATACTATTTGTAGTAACTCAATAATGATGATATCTAAGCTATGCAATTGTTTAGCATGTGTTTCTTCATGAAGTAATACTTCTTTAGGAATAGTATCAGATTTATACTTCAATTTGCTAAAGAAGATGTATTTAAAAAATGAATGTGGAATTCTACATTCCTCTAATAAAACATAGATAAATGAGTGCTTAGATAGGGTTTCATTGTCTGAAATGCGTTTATACATTTTGAAGAGGTTAACCCCAAATCGTAAAGTGAATAATAAAACACCAAGTCCATAAAGTATCCGAAATGCAGTTTCTATGTCCATAAATGACGGTTGTTCATTTGAAAGTTTTACAAAGGAAGTTTCGATAGGAATGAATACTGGAGACATTTCAAAATCTGTAACAGTAGGTTCTATGTAATGTGTAATAGTGAATACCGGAATTACTAATGCTAATACTACTGTTCCTATCAAATAAAAGCGTTTAAACCGATGCATGGTTTGACGTTCTAAAAACAGAATATAGACTAACCAAAATATGACTAAACATGCTGAGAATTTAAGTAAATACGTCTCCATATTATTTGTTTTTAATTTCTTTATCAATTATAGCCTTTAGGTCTTCTAGCTCTTCTTTAGTTAAATCAGTTTTACGCGTAAAAAAGGAAGCAAATTGAGATGCACTATCATTAAAAAATGTTTTAATGAGACCGTTAACATGCTTTGAGAAGTAATCTTCTTTTTTAACTAATGGAAAGTACTCTCTCGATTTTCCATAAGTTTTATAATCTACAAACCCTTTGCCAATCATACGTTTAAGTAATGTGGCAACTGTTGTTGTAGCTGGTTTTGGTGCAGGATATATATCCAACAAATCCTTCATAAAAGCTTTGTCGAGCTTCCATAGGTATTGCATTAGTTGTTCTTCAGTTTTTGAAAGTTGCATACTCTACGTATTTAGAATTAACTCTACAAATGTAGAATAAAATAATCAATTCTACAAGTGTAGAGTATAAAATGATTAAAAAAAGTCCATTTTAAACGAAATTGGACTTTATAATTATTGATGTGATTCAGTAAAATATTTATAAAACCATGGAATGGTTTCTATACCTTTTAGGTAATTCCAAATCCCAAAATGCTCGTTAGGTGAGTGAATAGCATCACTATCTAAACCAAAGCCCATCAAAATGGTCTTACTTTTTAGCTCTTGCTCAAAAAGCGCAACAATAGGAATACTTCCGCCACTTCGTTGTGGAATTGGTGTTTTTCCAAATGTTTTTTCATAAGCTTTTGATGCTGCTTTGTAGCCAATGCTATCAATAGGAGTGACATAACCTTGACCACCATGATGAGGTGTTACCTTTACTTGTACACCTTTTGGAGCTATGCTTTCAAAATGAGTTTTAAACAATTCCGTAATCTCTTCCCAATCTTGATGTGGTACTAAACGCATCGATATTTTTGCAAATGCCTGACTTGCAATTACTGTTTTTGCGCCTTCACCAATATATCCTCCCCAAATTCCGTTGACATCTAATGTAGGTCTGATCGAGTTTCGTTCATTAGTAGTGTAGCCTTCTTCACCATAAACGGCATCAATATCTAAGGACTTTTTGTAGGCATCAAGCGAAAAAGGTGCTTTTGCCATTTCTGCACGTTCAGCATCAGATAAATTTTCAACTTTATTATAAAATCCAGGAATGGTAATGTGATTATTTTCATCGTGAAGCGATGCAATCATTTTGGTCAATACATTTATTGGGTTAGCAACAGCTCCACCATATAGACCTGAATGTAAATCTCTATTAGGACCAGTAACTTCTACTTCAACATAGCTTAAACCTCTTAAACCAGTAGTAATTGATGGTACATCTTTAGCAATCATACCTGTGTCAGAAATTAGAATAACATCATTTTGAAGTTTTTCTCTATTATTAGCCACAAAGATTCCAAGATTTTCACTACCAACTTCCTCTTCACCTTCAATCATAAATTTTACATTGCATGGTAGTTCATTATTAGAAGTCATGTATTCTAATGCTTTTACATGCATATACATTTGCCCTTTATCATCACAAGCACCACGAGCAAAAATGGCACCTTCAGGATGTAAATCTGTTTTTTGAATAACAGGCTCAAAAGGTGGCGAATTCCATAAATCTAAAGGATCGGGCGGTTGCACATCATAGTGACCATAGACCAAGACCGTAGGTAGATTTTTGTCAATTAGTTTTTCTCCATAAACAATAGGATAACCATCTGTTTCGCATATTTCCACATGGTCACAGCCAGCTTTTTCTAGACTTATCTTAATGATATCAGCAGTTTTTATAACGTCTTTTTTGTATGCCGAGTCTGCGCTTATTGATGGAATTCTTAATAATTCAATAAGTTCATTTAGAAAACGATCTTTATTAGCTGTAATGTAAGATTCAATAGATTGCATATGTGAATTTGGTTTCTAACAAAAATAAGGATTCCGAATCAATTATTTCTTAATTAATTGCTGTTTGAATATTCAAACTATTGTTTATATTTGCAGTCCTTTTGCAGGCGTGGTGGAATTGGTAGACACGCTAGACTTAGGATCTAGTGCCGCGAGGTGTGCGAGTTCGAGTCTCGCCGCCTGTACTTAAGATAAAAAGCTAACTTTAAAAAAGTTAGCTTTTTTTGTTTGGCTTTTAATATTTTAAAATATAGGTTACATAGTCCTATGCTTAGTCGTTTAATGCAGCATTATAAAATTGTATACCTAGTGTAGCCTTATTAGTATTATCAAAAAGTGTGGCATTATCCCAATGCGAACCTTGAGCCCATAAAGTATAGCAATCTGTAGAAACCCAAGCTGGTTCCCAATAGACTAAACCTTGCCCACCAGCATTGCTAACAATAAGTTTTAATTGATTAAGATAATTTAATTGACCTTGCTGAGATGCAGGATAACCACTAACAAGAGCATCGTTTCCTAAAATATTATTTGCACTATCGGCATTAGCCATAGTAAAAGGATAAGCTGTTTCTACAATCATTAACTTTTTTTTGTACGTATTTATGAGGGTTGTGAGTGGTGTTTGTACTTCATTTAAATCATAATCAGACCAAATAGGATAATACGATAAGCCTATCCAATCAAAATCTGTAACCCCGTTCTGTGTGGCTTGCTCAAACCACCAGAGTCCATTTTCGGGTTGTGCAATATGAAGCATTACTTCAACAGTTTCATTCTTATTTTCGGCAATAGTTCTAACTGCTTCAATACCTTTATTTATTAAGTGTGAATTCCGAGCCCAATCAATAGGCGAATCTAAATCACCATCTTGTAAAATCATAGGGTTAATTTCGTTGCCAACTTGCACTATATTTGGCAGTAACCCTTCATTCGATAATTCTAATAATGTATTGAAAGTGTAATTGTAAAGTGCATTTCCAAGTGTTTCAGTATCATCTATAATATGTATCCAAGCCGCAGGAATTTGTTGTTTTGAAGGATCTGTCCATGTATCTGAATAATGAAAATCTAATAGAACTTTCATACCTTCGTTTTTGGCACGCTGTATAGATTGCTTTACATCTTGTAGATTAGAGTAATTAGTCCAAGTAGGATTATGCCATAACCTTAAGCGAACAAGATTGGCTCCTTCATTTTTGAAAATAGCATAAGGATCTTGAATAGCACCATTACTATTCTTATAGGTTGCTCCACAATCTTCCATTTCATTTACATAAGATAAATCGGCACCATAATAAAATGAGATTGTGGTCTCATCTAAATCATCTGAAGAGTCACCAGTAGAGTTACTTTTATTGCATGATAAATTAAGGACAACAGATATAAGGAAAAGTATTCTATATGTTTTTTTAAAAGCTGAATTTAAAATATTCATGATACTGTTTTTGTAAATATGTAACTACTTTATATAAATTTAATTAATAAACCTGTATAAGTATTAATAAATATTCCTTTTTTCATAGATCTTTTTACTCAGACAAAGTTTAACAAGTAAACTTTATAATTTCTCCATTATCATTTTAGGTTCTAAGATTTAAATTCTTGAATTTGAAACTTATTAACCTTCGCAAAACCATGTATTTTGAGTGCATGATAAATATCATTTTATATCTCCTTTTGTAAGTATAGCTTTGTTAAGGATGCTATTGTGATGTCCGCCCTAAAAAGACTAAAACTACAATTCTATGAACACTAATCTAATAGATTATTTTGAGGCTACCGTACTTCAATTTCCCAATAAAATTGCGATTTGCGACGCTGTTTCCCAATTCAGTTTTTTAGAACTAAAGAATAAGGCTCAAACTATTTCAAATCAGTTAATTAGTAACTACAATTCCATTAACAAACCTGTAGCTGTTTTTTTACCAAAAAGCAATGATGCCATAATTTCATTTTTAGCCATTCTGTACAGTGGTAATTGCTATGCGCCATTGGATATTAAAAATCCAGAATCTAGAATAAAATCTATTGTAAAGGTGTTAAAGCCTATAGTAATAATAACCAACAGCCTGTATTTTAGAAAACTTTCAAAATATAATTTAGGAATTGATATTATAATTATTGATAACGTTGAAAAATCCAATGTAACATATAGTATTCGCAATTATAAACAATGTATCGATACCGATCCCGCTTATGTCATTCATACCTCTGGGTCAACAGGTGTCCCAAAGGGTGTGGCTATTTCACACAGGTCTATTTTTGATTATATCAATTGGGCAATAGAAACATTTGATATCACAGAAAAAGAAATTATTGGTAACCAAGCACCATTTATTTTTGATAATTCTACCTTGGATATCTATCTTATGATGTTTGCTGGTGCAACATTAAATGTTATACCAGATCAACTCTTTATGTTTCCGGCAAAGCTATTAGTCTATTTAGAAACCAACAACGTCAATTTTGTATTCTGGGTACCTTCGGTTTTGGTCAATATTGCCAATTTAGACCTATTGGATTCTATTGAATTACCATCCTTAAAAAAGGTGTTATTTGCAGGTGAAGTGATGCCGACTAAACACTTAAATTATTGGATTAAACATTTAGATGATAAGGTGTTGTTTGCCAATCTTTATGGTCCTACAGAAATTACCGTGGACTGCACTTATTACATTGTTAACAGGGAGTTGAGTAATGATGAAGTATTGCCAATCGGTAAACCCTGCCGAAATAGTGATGTTTTAATATTGAATGAAAATAACCAACGTTGCCAATTGAACGAATATGGTGAGCTTTGTGTTAGAGGGACATCCCTCGCCCTTGGCTATTGGAATAATTTAGAAAAAACGAATTCGGTCTTTGTCCAAAACCCATTAAACACATCTTATCCTGAAAAGATTTACCGTACAGGCGATATAGCCTTTAAAAATGAAAGGGATGAGATCATTTTTGTAGGTAGAAAAGACCGTCAGATAAAGCATTTGGGCTACAGAATTGAATTAGGTGAAATAGAACATACCGTTTTAAGTGTTTTTGATGCTATAAAGGCTTGTGTTGCCTATGATGATGTGAATAAAGAAATCATATTGTTTTATGAGTCTGAAGAAGAAATTTCTATTAAAGAGTTTCGCGTAAGATTGGGTTCAGCTTTGATAAAATATATGATACCAACAAAATATTTTAGAATAGACCATTTGCCTTTAACAAGCAATGGAAAAGTAGATCGAGTGTCATTAGAAAAAGAAGTTACAAAATGAGAATAGTTTTCTGTGGTGAGGATAGATTTAGCGCTCAAGTTCTTGAGTCTCTGATATTTGATGAGCATCAAATATTAGCTGTGTTTTGTCCTTCATATGATAATCACATTCATACTCGACTAAAGCTTATTTGTGAAAAGTATTTTATTGATTTTTATCGAATAAAGGATATAAATTCTAAGACAAGTGAAACAACCATAAAAGCACTGAATCCAGATTTGATTGTAGTTTGCCATTTTGAAAAAATCCTAAAGAAGAACATCATTGAAATACCACATATGGGCTGTATTAATTTGCACCCTTCTTTATTGCCAAATTACAGAGGTCTATCTCCACAACATTGGCCTATTATAAATGGCGAGGATGAAACAGGGATAACTGTTCATTTTATAAACGAAGGTATTGACACTGGCGATATTATAGTACAGCAAAAAATGAAGATTGAACCAAATATATATGTGTCAGATTTACAGATTAAGATGTTAGGTACCTACAAATGTATCGTTAAAGATGCTATTAAATTATTAGCAGAACAAAAAGTTGAACCTAGTCCTCAACATAAATCAAAGGGAAGCTATTATGGTAAATTAAAAAAAGATCAATGCCACATTAATCTCAATAATGGTTATGTAAGTGCTTATAATTTAATTAGAGGGGTTTCGAAACCTTATTTTGGAGCAAGGTTAAATCAATATCAGATTTGGAAGGCAAGTGTTGCACCCAAGGCAGTTGATGAAAAAATCCAATCAAAATACAAGCGTAATGATATTTATTTTGATGAGGTATTAGGCGCACTCATTAAGTTTAATGATGGGAGCTTAATCGTTGAAAAATACAATGCAACTAACTGATAAAATATATAATTAATGGAGAAAATTATACTTCACTTATTGTCAGAGATACGACCAGAATTTGATTTTTCCGAATCCTCTAATTTTATTGCTGAAGGCTTATTGGACTCTTTCGATATTGTTCAATTGGTTACGGCACTGGATGAAGCCTATAATATTTCAATTGATGGTTTGGATATTCTACCAGAGAATTTTTCTAATCTTGAAGCCATAAAAGCGACACTAATTAAAAACGGAGCCACAACATGAACTTAAAATTCCGCAATAAGAAAATATCAGGCATCCTAACAGTCTTGCCAGAAAATGAAGTAAAGTTTGATGACGAAATAGATAATTATAATTTTTCTAAAAGTCAATCCATGAAACTCAAATTAGTAATGGGATACGATAAGCGCAGAATCGTTATTGGTGGAACAACGGCTTCAGATTTATGTGTTTATGGTATGAACTACCTTTTTGATCAAAATTTGCTCCACAAAGACGAAATAGACGTTCTAATTTTGGTGACGCAGTCGCCAGATTATTTTATGCCACCAACGAGTCATGTTATTCATGGTCAGCTAGATTTAAAACAAGATATGATCTGCATGGATATAAACCAAGGCTGCTCAGGTTATGTTGTTGGGCTCAATCAGGCATTTATGCTTTTGGAGCATGAAGAAATCAATAAAGTTGTGCTATTAAATGCTGATGTACTTAGTCCTAAAGTTTCAAAAAGAGATAGAAATAGTAACCCAATAATTGGAGATGGAGCATCCATAACTATTGTAGAAAACGATGCATCTGGCAAAGCTATCTTTAGTGCTGTAAAAGTAGATGGAAAAGGTTCTGAAGCATTAATAATTCCTGCTGGTGGCTTCAGAACACCTTCTACATCAGAAACTGCAGAGCCAAGAGAAGATGATGCAGGTAATTTTAGAGCCTTAGATCATCTTAAAATGAAAGGAGATGACGTTTTTAATTTTGTACAGCGTGAAGTGCCACCAATGATTGAAGGTCTATTGCTAAAAGCGGATTTAGATAAAGAGGACATAGACTACTATATGTTTCACCAGCCCAATAGATTTATGCTCAGAAAACTTGCTGACAAAATTGGTGTTCCTTATGAAAAAATGCCTAATAATATTGTAGAGAATTTTGGTAATTCCAGTGGAGTTTCAATCCCTACAACGATAACCTACAACTTAGGTGATAAGTTACTTAAGGATTCATTTTTAATCTGTATGGCTGGATTCGGTACCGGATTAAACTGGGCATCTTTAGTAATGAACTTGGAAAAGCTACAGTTTTGTGAACTAATCAACTATAAATAGGATTATGGAAAATTTTAAACCTTTAATATCTGAAGCCTTAGAAGTAGATACTGTAGAAATGACAGATGAATTATTAGCGTTTGATAGTTGGGACTCTCTAACCATTCTGTCAATCATTGCGTTGGTTTCAGAAGTATACAATGTAGAACTGACTAGGGAAGAGATAGAGAACTCTGAAACAATACAAGGATTAAAAGACTTGATAGTTAGTAGACAATAAATCATAAGTTTTATGATGAATTGTATATCAATAATTGTGAGGTTGAACAATATTTAAGATATGAGAAGCATAATTATTTTAGGAAGCGGAGGAGTAGCTGCCGAAATCACATTTTATATTGAAGACAATAACTCTAAAGTCGGAGTTGATGAAAAGATTAATATTCTTGGCTATATAGATTACGCCGATGCCGTTAAAAAGCATTACAAAAAATACAACTTCAATGCTCCTGTATTGTGTGATATTGATAACTATATACCTAAAAAAGATGAAGAGGTTTTAATAGCTATTGCCAATCCCAAAGATCGAAATAAAATGATGGATCTTCTATTGAAAAAAGGTGGTAAGATCGGTAGTTTTGTGCATCATTCAGTCATTGCACCAAATTCTCCAAATTGGGGTATCGGCAATGTGATTTTCCCCTTCTGCCTAATTGAGCAGAATGCAATTATCGGGAATTATAATCTACTGACATCCTACAGTTTTATAAGCCATGATTGCGTAGTTGGCAATAACAATTTTTTATCGACCGCAGGCTTGGCAGGCAATGTAAAAGTTGGGGATAGTAATTTCTTCGGAATCCGAGCGACAGTAATTCCTGGTGTGGAAATTGGCAACAATAATGTGATACAAGCAGGTATGGTGATTGATAAAAATATAGAAGATAATACGACGGTCTTTTACAGATATAAGGAAAAGGTTTTGGCCATACCTAAAAACAACAAATAAAAAAAGAGCTTCTCAATTGAGAAGCTCTTTTTAGCTCAAATAACGCTTAATAATTAGAGCTTGAATAATTTACTTGTTTTTATTTGGCTGTCGTTGCCTTCTACTTTAACAAGATACATTCCAGTATTTAAACTAGAGACATCAAAAGTATCAGTTCTAGTAAAGTCACCATTAAAAGACTTCACAAGCTTACCTGTGAGATCGTAGACTTCTACAGTTGAAACATTTAAACTAACGCTAAATGATGAATTAGTTGGGTTTGGATAAAGATTAAATCCAGATAATTCATTATCATCAACACTTAAAACATTAGAAGGTTGATTTCCTAGAATTCTAAACTGCCCAGCAGGAATAGATATGGAAGATGCTGAATTTGCTACTGTGGTTGTTCCTGTAGCATCCATTAGGTCATACCACGTAGAAGTTACGCCTCCTGGAAAATTTGTATTCACGTTTTGTGTAACAACATCAAAATTTGCTAATATGATAACATTCCTTAAAGAAGAAGTTGGTATTGAAGTATCAAATACATCAATTCTTGGAGTTAAACTTCCAGAAGTAATAGAATAATCTCCTTCAAAAACAGGTTCTTCAATTTTAAGTTTATGAAGTTTAGACCAATCTTCATATATCTGGCTTCTGAGTGCATCAGTTAACCAATTGTTAACCCATTGTGGTTGAGGTTTAGTGTCTAGTTTACATCCATCATCATTAAACGATCCATCAGAACATGTGAAAATTGAGTTTTCCATACCAAGATCTGCAAAGTGCCAAATCATTTTTGGACCAGGAATCATTGAAGATACAGCTCCAATTGCTGACATTCTAGATAAGGCTATATTTAAATTTTTAACGTTATGCGAGCCATTTGAGTCATTTCCAAAAGTTACTGCCCTATACATAAGACGCTCTTCATCGTGACTCTCAGGATAACCCATAATTCTAGGACCGTTAAACTGCGAACGAGAATTATGCCCAATACCATCAATATTACTATTTGAGCCATAGCCCATTAATAGCTGGCTATATGGATCAGTCATTTTTCCCCACATCATTATACCTTTTCCTTCCCCTAAACGGTAATTTGCCCATTCTTTTTCTTCGTTTTGAGTCCCTAAATGCTCAAAGATCACATAGTGATCTGCGTCTAAAGACCATGAATAATCGGCATAAGCTTTTAATACATCTACACGATCTTGCTGATATGCATTGGTGCAACCTTCATCACTTGCTGTACAATTTTGAGTAAATCCTTTAGTTAAATCCCATCGAAAACCATCAATCTTAAAATCTTCAACCCAATGTTTAACAACTCGTTTTGAATATTCTTGGGTTAAGGTGCTTTGATGATTGAAATCCGATCCTACATTATAGCTATGTAAAGGTGTTTGATTAAAATATGGATTGTCACTACTTGGACCTCCCCAACCGTCACCATCAGAATCATCCATCCACATACGCACCATTGGATTTCTGCCAAAGGCATGATTTAAAGCGACATCAAGAATTACCGCTATATCATTTTGATGGCATAAATCTATAAATTCTTTAAATTTATTTTCAGTTCCATAAAATTTATCTAACGCCATATGAAATGCGGTATTATATCCCCAACTTTCGTTGCCTTCATATTCCATAACTGGCATTAATTGAATGGCATTAATATTTAGATTTTTAAAGTAATCGATTCTGTCAATTAAATCTTGATAATTCCTGTCGGCATCAAAATCTCTAATTAATACCTCATATACTATCAAATCCTCCTCTTTTGGTGGAGCAAAATTAGGGACTTGCCAGTTGTAAGGTGTCTGACCTGTTTGTAAAACTGTAACTTCACGTTCTTGACCAGCAGGATATGTTGGTAAATTTGGATACGTTGAAGCAGGAATAAAAGGATCATCAAAAGGTGATAAAACTAAAGTGGAAAAAGGGTCTGCTGTTTTAACCAGTGATGGTGAGTTTACAATAGGATTGGTATCAAATACCCAATATTGATAAGTTTCTATTTGTCCAGATGTTAATCCAGAAACTTCCAACCAGTATTTTCCAGTACTAGGATCACGTTTCATAACATCGCTATTAGTTGGTGAATAATTGTTCCAACTTCCAGCAATTTGAATAAATTCTTTTCCAGGTGCATTTAATACTAATGTCGCTTTTGTAGCATCGGCAACATAATTTATACCATCTTCCATACCAGCAGGCAAAGCTTCTTCTATTACTGTTGGTACAACAATAACTTCAAAACTAGCTTCACCAGTTTCAGTAGAGCTTGGAGGCGTACCAATAACTTTTACAGTTCCACTTTCAGTAATATTTGTAATTGTATAATTACATAAAGGGAATCCACATGTTCCTGTAGCTATAGACACATCGTTGTATAAAATCTCATAACTACCTTGAACCGTTGTTGAACCTTGAAAAGTAATTGTTGCACTTACTTGGACATCACTTCCAGAATTGATAACAACTGTATCGCTAGAAGGCTGAGTGATATCTACAATGACGCTTCCTATTGGAAAAATAAAGTCATTACATCCATTATCTTTTAACTCTTGTGTTCCGTCAGCATTTCTAAAAACTATTCCTATTTGAGTAGCATTATCTGCTTGCATTTGGGTAATTCCATAATAAGATTGTGGTGTTATGGTAATACTAAATGTTCCGTCTCCATTAGAAGTCATTTGACCAACACCATCGTCTTGCCCCCAATTCCCTATAACGCTAAATCCAAACGCATTGGAGTTATCTCCAATACCAGAATGCATATAGACATTAGTTACATTATTAAGTCCATTACAATCTGAGTCTGTACTGTTAGTATCTACTGTAATTGTAACAGGTTGATCAACTTCAATAGCTCCAACACTCAAAGTAACTTGAGCAAAAGTACTTAGGGAAACAAAAGTTATTAAAAAGAATAATATTTTTTTCATAGCTATATTATTAAAAAAAAAGCTATGCAGTACGCATAGCTTTTTTAAGATTATATGATTTACTCAACAGTAATCGTTAAGTTGCCTGTATCTACTGTTACTGTGTAGGTTCCAGGTGTGCCATCAAAGAAGAAATTACTATCTCCGTCCATAGCATTAATTAAATCTGAATCGATAGTATATCCATCAGCTTCATATGTTGGATAGTTGATTCCAGTTCCCCAGTCATTATTCACAGTAAAGAATCTGAACGCATCGTTTGTTAAAGCAACTTGTCCAGAATAGACACCTGCTCCAGTACATGGTAAAGCTACAGGAGTATCCCAAGACCAACCAGCATCTACGACACCAGCTCCTACCATCCACAATTGTTCATAATCACAAAGTAATTGTTCAGGTCCTAAAGTAATAGTCTTATTGATATCATCAACCGTTAGGAAATAAGTACCAGGTGTTCCATCAAAGAAGAAATTACTATCACCATCCATTGCATTGATGAAATTTGAATCTATAGTATAACCATTTCCTTCATAAGTAGGGTAGTTAGTCCCAGTTCCCCAATCATTATTTACCGAGAAGAATCTAAATGCATCATTTGTTAAAGCTACATTACCTGAGTAGGTTCCGTTTCCTGTACATGGTAGCGCCACAGGAGTGTCCCAAGACCAACCAGCATCAACAATACCAGCTCCAACTAACCATAATTGATCAAAATTACAGTTTGGACCTACAACTGGAGGGCCTAACGTAATTGTTTTAGCAGCAGTATCAATTTCTATAAAATATTCACCTGGTGTACCAACAAACTGGAAGTTACTATCACCATCTAAAGCATTTGCTAGGTTAGAATCTATAGTATAACCGACAGCTTCGTAATAAGGATAATTCAATCCACTTCCCCAATCATTATTCACAGTAAAGAATCTGAAAGCATCATTAATTAAATTGATATTTCCTGAATATTTAGTGCCTTGTAATACTAATTCCACTGGCGTGTCCCAAGACCAACCTGCGTCAGCTGCACCTGCACCAACAACATATAATATTGGAGCTAATTCTACACTGTAAGGAGTAACGGTAATTGTTACGGCATCCGAGAAACGTTCTAAATTACCTGCTTCCATTTCTATAGTCGCCTTAACTCTAAAATCAAGACTTCCTGCTTCTTCTGCAGTAAGACCAGCATTTAGTACTAGTTCATTAAATGCTTCGTGAGTGTTTGAATAAGACATACCATCTACACTTTCAGTAACGGCACCTGCAAAATCTGTTCCCGCTTCAGCAAATTGAACTTCATAGTTCACAGCAACAGTAGTGTTATCTCCAAAATCTGGATCTTCCCAAGCTATCGCAATCGCTTCATCATTTGGAGTTGTTTCAAGTAAAATAAGTTCAAATGTGTTATCCGGACTAGTAACTACTGGTGGAGCTTCAGAATACGACGATACACTAAAGCTTACACTGTTAGTGATATTAGTCCCTGAATTCACTCTCATAAATACAGTAAAAGGTTCAAAAGCGTCAGCTCCTGCACCTAATAAAATATTATTAAAGTCTGCAACAGTCATTGTAAATCTATCTGAAGTTGAAGATCCAATAGTTGTTGGACTTTCGAACAGAGCGTCAGGTGATAGTTCAACCATATAACTACCTCCAGATGATAATTGATCATTCCATACTATCGTAAATGCTTCATTATTTGGAAGATTGTAGTTTAAGTTGATATTAGATATCGCTGGTTCCAAAAGCTTGAATGAAGGCTCTGGAGTTGTGATATCAATAGTTTCTTCTGTTTCACACGCAACTAGAACTAAGAATAGACTTAGAATAAATGCGCTAATTTTATTTATTTTCATAGTGTTATTTTTTATAAGTTAAGAGGGATCAAAATATAATCTCCAGTTAAGTCGTTGAACCAGACTTCATAATCATCCTGAACAACTACAGGAATTGGTCCTCCACCTTCTGTAGCTACACCTGAAAACGCTGTGCTTCCTCCCCAAGTTGAACCTGTATTAGTCATAAATTGTGCATCACCAGGTTGAAGATTTACACTATTGATGTACCATAAATGGCTATCAAATGTAGATTGCGTAAATGCAGTATCTCCTCCTAAAGCACTTCCTTGAAGCGTCATACTTGTAAAATCAGTTGCACCAGTTGCATCAAAAGGATCTGTTGTATATGTATTTGATGAGAAATTAATGGTAAACGTGTAATATCCATCAGTTGGTACACCAAAACGACCAGGATCATTATCTTGGGTTGCAGGGTTACCTGCAATGGCACCAGATGTTACGATGTCATCACTTCCTTCATCAGCAGCAACTCCCCATTGCGGTTGCCATTGTCCTCTTACTTCTAAGATTTTAAATCTTCCATCATCAAAACCTCCACCACCTTTTGTGAAAAAGCCAGTAAAGCGATATAAGTTGCTATTTTCAGCATCTCTAAACAATGGAGGATTGTTATTATTATTGTTCCAATCTGCCGAAGTTCCATTTCCTACCAAATAATAATCATCAAAAACATAGTTGAAATAAGGTTGAACTTGAAAGCTAATAGTATTAGAACTTACAGGAAGACCATTCTGAGTTCCAATAGAACTCTCTACTTTAGCATATAAAGTGCTAAACGTAAAAGGTGGTATTCCAGCTAATCCTGCTGAAGAATTCAATTCGTTCACAGACAACGTAGCTGATGTTGTACCTGTAATTGTTGTAGCAACAATTGGGTTTGTAAAGGCATTATCAGAAGACAGAATTACTGAGTAATTCTCTGACGCTGGCTGTCCATAATCTGCCTCATTCCAATTAAACGTCACAGCTGGATTCCCAGGGTTAGAAGCATCTAACTCTATCATTGTGATAGGGAGCTCAGCAAGGTTTATAGGTTGCGTTTCTGTGGCTACAAATTCTTCTGCATCATCTTCACAAGAGTTCATTAAAAAACCAAGTGACAAAATTGCCAACAATAAAACTTTAAATTTTAATATTTTTTTCATTTTGCTTTTTTTTAGTATCCAGGATTTTGAGTAAGGTTTGGATTCGATGATAAACTGAAATTAGGAATAGGATATAAATCTAAGTGTGCAGGTATAGCAATACCATTACTTCCGTTACCTTTCCATGCCCAGTTATAGTTTCCACCTGTGTATAATCCAAAACGGATTAAATCTTGTCTTCTATGTGCTTCCCAATGTAATTCTCTAGACCTTTCGTCTAAGATAAACGGAAGTGTAAGATCACCATTAGAAATCATATTAGGGTTGTTAGCTCGTATTCTTAAATCATTTATTAAGGTAACAGCTTCATCAAGCGAACCTCCACCACCTCTAAGATGAGCTTCAGCATACATTAAATATACATCTGCTAATCTAAATAATGGAAAATCAGTATCAACAAACGTTTGATCAATACCAGGTGTTCCGTTAGATGTGACGTTGGCATATTTCTGAATAATGAAACCTGTATCTCTATCTGAGATATCTATAATTCCAATAGGTCTGTCATCAGAAATAATTGTATTCCTATCATCATCTATAAAATCTCCGTCTTGCCATAATTCTGCAAATTCTCTTCTTACTCTAAGAGCGCCTCCCCAGCCTCCTTCAGAGACTCCTACTTCTGCACCATTAACTTCTATACTACCAACGGAACCATTAATCATAACTGTTGTTGGTCCAAAGTTTTGAGTTGTAAAGCCATCAGATACAATTGGGAAAATGAGCTCATTTACAGCTGAATTAGTATTATTGTCTGCTAAGAAATTGTGTTTGTAATCAGTAGCTAAACTATAACCAGAAGTTAATAATTTTTGGCAGTTATCTATACAATCAGAATATCTGTTTTCACCAATATAAACTTCTGCATTAAGATACATTTTAGCAAGAATCATATTTGCAACACCTGCATCTGCTCTGCCATATTCATTTTGTCCGGCAGGTACTAAATCAGATTCTATTGCTAATAGTTCGCTTTCAATGAATTCGAAAAGTTGTGCTCTATTATATACAGGTAAAACCTTATTTACAACATCTTCGTCTGTACCAAAATTCGCTTTACCAAAAAGATCCATCATATAATAATATGATAAAGCTCTTAGTAATCTTGCTTCAGCACGATATTCAACAATGTCTGCACGAATAGCATCAGAAACACCTCTTTCATTTAATTTTTCATCTGTAGTTTCTCTTAAGAAATTATTAGCGAGTGAAACAGTGAGATGTGTTCTACTAAACATTCCTAATATCAAAGGATTTTGCGCAGTCCAGATATTTCTTTGAATTTCGCGAGTTCCTGGATCATTTTCATAAGACCAAATCATTTGGTCCGCAGAAAGTGTTTGCATGTATAATAATACACGACCAAACTGGCTAGTACCTGCATCGATTCCATCAATATTTGAATTCCCAGCCCCTTCTGTACCAGTTAAGGCAAGATTTGCATATACACCAGCAATTACTTGTCTGTAGGCTCCTTCGTCTTCAAAAAGTTCTTCGCCTAAAAGCGTGTCATCGTCATTAGGTATGATATTTAGATCATCTGTACACGAAGAGATGAACGTAAATATAAATAGCAATGAAAGGACACCAATGTTTTTAATTCTTTTTTTCATAGTCTTTAAAATTTGATATTAGCACCAATTAATATATTACGAGGTCTAGGATAGATGGTATTATCGATACCATTAAATACTTCAGGATCTAAACCGCTATATTCTGTTATTACAAATACATTTTGCATACCTCCCCAAACTCTAACAGATTTCAGAAACTTAGAAATATCAGTAAATGTATAACCAAGAGTAATGTTATCCATTCTTAAAAATGAAGCATTCTCAAGATAAGCATCAGAGATGATTACATCTGATGTTCTTTGGAAATTAGTTTGCAGTACAGAAGATGGAATGTTTCCTAAAACCGAATTATCCTGCAATAGTTCGTATTGTGCTCTTGATGAATTTACGTTATTATAAACATAGTTTCCAATGTTAGCTCTCAGGTTGAAGGCAAAGTCAAAGTTTTTATACTCTAAATTAGTTTGAAAACCTAAAACAGCATCTGGATCAGGGTTTTGTTTAATATAGCGATCATCATCGTTAATAATATTATCACCGTTTAAATCGGCATAAGCTCCCTCGATGAAATTACCCTGAGCATCTTGAAGCTGTTTAAACACATAAAAGGATGTAGGAGCTTCACCTTCTCTTTGCAATTGTATAAAGTTTCCTGTACCACCAGAAATACCACCAGCAGTTACATCTTGTCCAAAAGCTAATTCAGTTATTTCTCTATCAAATAATGAAGCATTAAAGTTGAAACCTAAATTGAAATCCTCTTTTCTAATGACATCTGCATTAATAGAAAATTCTAGACCTTGAATCCTTAAGTTACCAATATTTTGTATCACGCTGTTAGAAAAATTACTTCCATCTGGCACTGGTGCTTGAAATAATAAATCTTCAGAATCTTTTTGGAAAACATTAATACTACCGCTTATTCTATTGTCAAATAAACCGTAGTCAAGACCAACTTCTATAGTCCTTGTTTCCTCCCATTTTATATCTGGGTTGATTACAGATGGGATTAGGGATCTGATTACCTCATTACCAAACTGAAATTGTGAATTTTCATTACCTGCTCTGTAACGGCTTAAAAATATATCAGCAGCACCAATTTCTTGTTGTCCTGTTATACCGTAACTACCTCTTAACTTTAAATTAGAGATTGTTTTAGAATCTTTAAGGAAATCTTCATCACTAATTTGCCATGCTAGAGCACCAGCATAAAAATCGCCCCATTGGTTATCTGGACCAAAACGAGATGTACCATCACGTCTGTATGTAAATGTTGCTAAGTATTTATCAAAAAAGCTCAAATTAGCTCTTCCAAAGAAACCAATTAATACAACATCTGGATCAGCAAATGTATCACCTACACTCAATGGATCATTAAGGTTTCCTGTAAATGAACCCTCATTTGTAAATCTTTGGTAAGAGTAACCTGCCGTAAAGTCAGTTCCTATATTCCCAAATTCTTTTTTATAGTTTAAAAAACCATCAAGAGATTCATTTGTTCTCGTTTGCTTAGTGAAAGAAAGATTACTAGTCACATCGTCATTTGTAGCAAATACTGATTGACTAATAGGCTTACCTTCAGTTTTATCGTAACCTAAATTAAGTACCGCTTTTAATTCTGGTAAGAAATGGAATTTGTAATCAAAATTCACATTACCAAAAAATCTATTGGCGTCACCACGATTATTAGCTTGTAATAAAGTTGCTACTGGATTGGTAGTTCCTTGAGAAAGAACATTTCCATTTCTATGCTGATAAAACCCTCCAAAAGGAGAATTAGGATCGTAAACAGGTTGTGTTGGGTCATATCGTAAAGCCGATCCAATTGCTCCATTATTAGCAAAACGACTATCTTCAAAAGCTAGATTAGCATTTACGCTTATCTTTAAATGATTATCAAATAATGTAGGGTTTAAGGCCACAGATAAGTTACGTCTATCGAAAAGCGATGTTAAGAGTGTACCTTCTATTCTACTTACACCAAATGATAAACGTGTCGGTAAAGCATCAAATAGAGAACCTCTAACTGTTACGTTGTGTTGAGCAGAAACAGTTTCTCTAAATATTTCATCTTGCCAATTTGTGTTTGAGCTACCTAATAAACTAGTATCTAAAGTGGTACCATTTATTGGTTGAGAATTCACAAGTGATCTAAACTCATCAGCAGAAAACACATCAATTTCGTCTGCGTTTTTACCTAAGGTATATTGTACATCATAATCAACACTTAATGCAGATCTACCTTTTTTAGTGACGATTATAATAACACCGTTTGATGCACGAGAACCGTAAATAGCGGTTGCAGAAGCATCCTTTAAAACCGTAAATGATTCTATATCATTAGGGTTAATATTAGCTAAAACCCCTCTAGAGCCAGATACACCATCATTAGATATTGGCAAGCCATCAATAACAATCAAGGGATTGTTAGATGCATTAATTGAAGACCCACCTCTAATTTTAATTTCAGAGCCAGATCCCGGAGCACCACTTGTTGTTACAGTTACACCAGCAACTCGACCTTGCAATAAGTTTTCTGGTGTTACTATGTTACCTTTTGTAAAATCTTTAGCTGTAACAGATTCTATCGACCCTGTAGCATCTTTCTTTGTTGTAGTACCATAACCAATAAGAACCACCTCGTCTAACTGAGCCGAATCTTCTTGAAGTTCTACATCAACAGTAGTTTGTCCTGTAAAGACAATTTCTTGTGTCGTATATCCAACATAGGATATCACGATTGTTTCACCTTCATTGACTTCTAATGTATATTTACCATCAAAATCTGTAGCAGTTCCTCTGGCAGTACCTTTAATTAAGACATTTACACCTGGTAAAGGCGTGGCATCTGCTTTGTCTGTAACTGTACCAGTAACGGTCGATTGAGCCATCAATGTTGCAGGTATCATAATGAGACAGAATAGTAAAGCATTTAAGAATGTTTTCATACAATGTTTTTAAGTTAATTGCTTAGTTAATTGATTTATATTTTCACTTCTTGCGATAAATCTATGTAAAATTAGCGTTATATGAGTGTTAAAAAATATGACATAAGTCACGAAAACGTTTGCGTGTTAAAAACTTTCTCAAAAACAGGGTTTTATTAGGAAAATAATAAAAAAAATAGGAGTTTGATACCGATAGGATGTTAAAATTGAGAATTCAATAATTTAGATAAACTTTTTTTTGAACTATATTCGCCTAAAAATAGCGCAAAAATGAAACGGAAAATAACCTTAAAGCAAATCGCTAGAGAATTAGATGTTTCTATTTCTACAGTATCAAAAGCTCTTAAGAATAGCAAAGAGATAAGTGCTGATACCATTCAGAAAGTTCAGGCTTTTGCTAAGCTTTATAACTATCGTCCAAATAATATTGCTCTTAGTTTAAAAAATCGAAAAACAAACACTATTGGTATTATTATTCCCGAAATAGTACATCACTTTTTTTCTAAAGTAATTAGAGGTGTTGAATTAGTGGCAAATAAAAGAGGTTATAATGTTATTATTGGTTTGTCAAATGAATCTTTTTCTAAGGAGGTTATAAATATGGAAATGCTAGCTAATGGCAGTATAGATGGCTTTATTCTTTCCATGTCTAAAGAAACATTGCAGCAGCAAGATTATCATCACTTTAATGAAACAATGAGTCAAGGAATGCCTATTGTAATGTTTGATAGAGTCGTGTCTGATATAAAGTGCGATAAAGTTATTGTTGATGACTTTAAAGGAGCCAAAAATGCAGTAGAAAAATTAATAGCTAACAAGTGCAAATCCATTGCGCTAATCACCACTAAGGATTATGTCAGTGTTGGTAAGCTGCGAACACAAGGCTATTTGGAAGCTTTACATGAAAATAGAATAACACCTGAGGCGGATTTAATACTTAAGATGGATGATACATTGGATTATGAGGTTCATTTAGAAACTCTTGAGGCTGAAATTGAGCAACTTTTTAAGTCTAATAAAAAAATAGATGGTGTATTTGCAGTTAATGAATTGTATGCGCTATCGGCAATGAAAGTAGCAAGGAAATTAGGATTGAGTGTCCCAAATGATATACAGGTAATTGGATTTACTGATGGAGTACTTTCTAAACATGCAACACCTAGTCTGACTACTGTGAGTCAGCATGCTCAGCAAATGGGAGAAAAGGCAGCAGATCTCTTAATTGATAAAATTGAAACTGAATTTGATACTGAAGAAGAACAGTTTCAGACAGTTGTTATTCCAACAGATTTAGTTGAACGAGAATCTACTAAATAAAAATTTATCATTGCCACATTAAAATCTTTATATATCTTTGACACTTATTCGAAACTTATATTTTCACTTCTACAAATAAGTTTTGATAAGCATTGCTTATTAGAATAGTATTAATCATAACATACTATTTCATGAAAAAGCGTACACTAGGATTTTGGGAAATTTGGAACATGAGTTTCGGTTTCTTGGGAATTCAAATGGGTTTTGCCCTACAGAATGCTAATGTCAGTCGAATTTTTCAAACTCTTGGAGCAGAAATTGAAGATATTCCAATTCTATGGGTAGCTGCGCCGCTAACAGGTTTGATAGTTCAACCAATTATAGGTTATTTTAGCGATAGAACTTGGCACTCAAAATTAGGACGTCGAAGGCCCTACTTTTTAGTTGGAGCTATTCTGGCGTCATTAGCTTTATTTATAATGCCAAATTCACCTGTACTGTGGTTTGCAGCAGGCATGTTGTGGATAATGGATGCATCTATTAATGTCTCAATGGAGCCGTTTAGGGCTTTTGTTGGAGATAATTTGCCAGATCATCAAGCTACAAAAGGGTTTGCAATGCAAAGTTTTTTTATAGGGATTGGAGCATATGTGGCTTCGAAACTTCCAAATATTTTAACCTATTACGGAGTTTCAAATACAGCACCAGAAGGCATTATTCCAGATTCTGTAAAATATTCATTTTATATAGGTGGCGCAGTTTTTTTAATTGCTGTTCTATGGACTGTATTAAAGTCTAAAGAGTATAGTCCTGAAGAAATGGAAGCATTTGAAAGTAATGAATCAAATGATTTTGAGTTAGAAGATAAACCACAAAGCTGGTTCACTTCTAATGGCAAAATACATGTAAGAAATGGTTTTATTGTTTTATTGATAGGTGTGATTTGTACTTATCTAGTTTATAGATTTGATCTCAAAAAAGATTTATACGTTTTAACATTAGGGCTATTAGGTCTTGGCGGTTTGGCTTTAATTATTTCTGGCTTCATGCAAAAAGGTGGAAACAATAATAATGGATTTGTAACCATAATGAATGATTTCCAAAATATGCCTAGTGTAATGAAACAGCTTGCATGGGTCCAGTTTTTTTCATGGTTTGCACTATTTTCAATGTGGATTTACATGACACCAGCCGTAACAGAGCATATATACAATTCGGTTGATACGACTTCTGTAGCTTATAATAACGGTGCAAACCGAGTTAATAATATGTTTGCCAACTATAATATTATAGCCGCAGCAGTGGCGTTTTTGCTACCACTTTTAGCAAAAAAAACCAGTAGAAAATTCACACACTTTTTAGCTTTAGTTTTAGGTGGATTAGGACTAATGTCAATCTATTTCATCAGTAATCCAACAGCATTAAATTTAGAATGGCTGCCAATGATTGGTGTTGGTATAGCATGGGCTTCTATTTTATCAATTCCTTACGCTATGTTATCAGGAGTTTTACCTGCTAGTAAAATGGGTTATTATATGGGAGTATTCAATTTTTTTATAGTAATTCCTCAATTAGTTGCAGCTTCAATACTAGGTTTTATGGTTTCAAAATTTTTCAATAATGAACCTGTTTATGCATTATTTGTTGGAGGTGTGTCAATGATATTTGCAGGACTGTTAACTTTGAGGGTTCATGATAAAGTTTCAAATTAAAAATAATGAATAAAAAAGGATTCATATTCGATCTAGATGGTGTTATTGTTGACACAGCTAAATATCATTTTTTAGCATGGCAAAGACTAGCTAAAAGTTTAGATATAGATTTTACAGAAGAAGAAAACGAACAATTAAAAGGTGTAAGCCGAGTAAAGTCGTTAGAAAAAATATTGTCTTGGGGAAATAAGACCATTTCGCAAGAAAAGTTTATCGAGCTCATGGGTAAAAAGAACGAAGAGTATTTAAGTTATATCGCAGAAATGGATAGTAACGAAATATTACCAGATGTTCCAAGAGTATTAAATTCATTAATCAAAAAACAACAACCTATATCACTAGGTTCTGCAAGTAAAAACGCAAGGGTAATTTTGGAGCGTGTAAATCTAAAAAAATATTTTGATGCCATAGTAGATGGTAATGATGTGAGTAAAGCAAAACCAGATCCTGAAGTGTTTTTAATAGCAGCAAAATTGTTAGGCATGAAGCCAGAACAGTGCATCGTTTTTGAAGATTCTGTAGCTGGTGTAGAAGCTGCAAATGTTGCTAATATGATATCTATTGGTATTGGCAGTAAATCCGTTTTAGGACATGCAAAATATGTATTCAAAGATTTTACAGAAATCTCAGAAGAATTTATAAAAGAATTAATTAATAATTAAAAATGTGATGCCTACCATAGAAAAGGCATTAATTAAATATAAAATATGAACTTAGATTATATCATATCAAATCCTTGGTCAATAATTGAGGAAGGATTTAATCCAGATCAAGTTAAAGCATCTGAGAGTTTATTTAGTATTGGTAATGGTGCAATGGGACAACGTGCCAATTTTGAAGAAGCATATTCTGGACCTACATTTCAAGGAAGCTATATAGCAGGTGTTTATTATCCAGACAAGACCAGAGTTGGTTGGTGGAAAAATGGCTATCCAGAATATTTTGCCAAAGTTTTAAATGCACCAAATTGGATAGGAATAAATGTGCTAGTTAATAACGAGCAACTCGATTTATTCAACTCTAAAAGTGTAAAAAACTTTCGTAGAGAGCTAAACATGAAAGAAGGTTGGTTGTCTCGTAGTTTTATAGCAACACTTCAAAATGATGTTGAAGTTGAGATAAGTACCAAGCGTTTTTTAAGTTTAGATATTGATGAAGTAGGGGCAATTGATTTTAATATTAAGCCATTAAATACTGATGCTGAGATTACATTTCAACCCTATTTAGATTCCGGTATAACTAATGAAGATACCAATTGGGATGATAAGTTTTGGGATACATTGAGTGTAAGCCACGAAAACAACCAAGCATTTATTCAGGCTAAAACGATGAAGACAGATTTCTATACGTGCACCTTCATGGAGTCTCAAGTATTTATAGATGGAAAATCTGTTATCATTGAACCAAACATAAAAGCAGATGCAAATTATGCGTCGTTTAGTTATCGTCACAATGTAAAACAAAATGAAGTTTATACGATACATAAGTTTGGTGGTTATTTGGCTGATAGAAACCACGATAAAAATAATTTTGTCAATGAAGCGAAGTCAGTATTAGAAAAAGCGACAAAACTTAGCTTTTCTAAATTGCTAGAAAATCAGAAAAATGCTTGGGCAAAAATCTGGGATATGTCAGACATCACTATAGATGGAGATGTAAAAGCACAACAAGGTATTCGTTTTAATATTTTTCATTTAAACCAAACTTATTTAGGTACAGATGCCACTTTAAATATAGGGCCAAAAGGATTTACAGGTGAAAAATATGGAGGAAGTACCTACTGGGATACTGAAGCCTATTGTATTCCATTTTATATGGCTACAAAAGACCAAAGTGTGGCAAGAACACTTCTAACTTACAGATATAGGCATTTAGAAAAAGCCATTGAAAATGCCCAAAAACTTGGGTTTAAGAATGGTGCTGCATTATACCCTATGGTAACCATGAATGGTGAAGAATGCCATAACGAATGGGAAATAACCTTTGAAGAAATTCATAGAAATGGAGCTATTGCTTTTGCTATTTTTAATTATTACAGATACACTGGTGATTATAGTTATATACCAGAAATGGGTTTAGAAGTACTAATTGGTATTGCACGTTTTTGGCACCAGAGAGCAACATTTTCAACAGATAAGAATAAATATGTAATTCTTGGTGTTACGGGACCGAATGAGTATGAAAATAACATTAATAACAATTGGTATACAAACTACATTGCACAATGGTGTATTAACTATGCATTAGAAAATATAGAAAAAGTAAAAGAGGGTTTTGAAGAAGATTATAGAAGAATATCTGGCAAAACAAAGATCTCTCACGAAGAATTAGCACATTGGAAAAAAGTGGCAGATAACATGTATTTTCCTTATTCAGAAAAGTACAATGTCTATTTGCAACAAGATGGTTTCTTAGATAAAGAGTTAATAACCGTTGCAGATTTAGATAAATCTCAAAGACCAATCAACCAAAAATGGAGTTGGGATAGAATATTGCGTTCACCTTATATTAAGCAAGCTGACACACTTCAAGGCATGTACTTCTTTGAAGACCAATTTACAACTGAAGAATTAGAGCGTCATTTCGACTTTTATGAGCCATTTACAGTGCATGAAAGCTCATTATCTCCTTGTGTACATAGTATTCAAGCAGCAAAGCTAGATAGAATGGAACAAGCTTATACCTTCTATTTAAGAACATCTAGATTAGATTTGGATGATTATAACCACGAAGTGCATGAAGGTTTACATATTACTTCAATGGCAGGTACTTGGATGAGTATTGTTGAAGGTTTTGGTGGTATGCGTGTTAAAAATGACACCTTAACTTTTGAGCCTAAAATTCCTCAACAATGGGAAGCCTATTCATTCAAAGTCAACTTTAGAAATCAGATTTTAAAAGTTAGTGTGAATCAAAATGAAACTCAGTTTGAATTAGAAGGAGATACTGAATTACAAATTTTAGTAAATGGAGAATCCGTAACAATTTCACCAGATAGTTTGGTGAGAGTATAACAAATATTGTAGCCCTAAGTCAAGAACATAAAAATTAGAAGTATGAAAAACATAATAAGAAGTCTTTCAATATGCCTATTAATTTTAGTGTCATCTTGCAAGGATACGGCAAGTAGTGAAATAGATTCAGTTTCTGATCAACCCGTTGTAGAGTCTAATGATATTGATAAAGTAGAACCACCATATTGGTGGATAGGTTTTAAAAATCAGAACCTTCAACTTTTAGTGAAACATCCAAATGTCGGTAGCGCAACACCAAAAATTTCATATGCTGGAGTAAGTTTAGTTAAAGTTCACAAAGCAGATAGTCCTAATTATTTATTCTTAGATTTAGAAGTTTCTGAAAATGTAAAAGCCGGTAAATTTAATATAAGTTTTAAGTTCAAAGATGATTCAGAATTAGTTCAAACATACGAGCTAAAAGAGCGTGTTAGATCTTCTGAAGACTATGTCGGTTTCGACAGTTCTGATGCTATTTATTTAATTACACCAGATCGTTTTGTAAATGGAGTTACAACTAATGATACACCATTAGGTATTGAAGGGCAACCAAAAATGCTAGAGCAAACCACAGATCGAAATAATGATTATGCCAGGCATGGTGGAGATATAATAGGAGTAACAAATCATATAGATTATATCCATGATTTAGGATTCACAGTAGTTTGGCCTCAACCATTGTTGACAAATGACATGCCTCAAGGATCGTATCATGGTTATGCAATTACGGATTTGTATGAAATTGATCCTCGTTTCGGAACCTTACAAGACTATAAAACACTTTCAGCTAAACTTAAGGAAAAAGGCATGAAATTAGTTATGGATCAAGTAGCTAATCATTGTGGCTTAGAGCATTGGTGGATGAAAGATTTACCGTTTAAAGACTGGGTAAATCTTCAAGAGAATTTCGAAAGGAATAAAGACAATTGGAATAACTCATATACCATAAACTCTAATCATAGACGTACAACAAATCAAGATATCTATGCTTCCGAAGCTGATAGAAAAGGAAATAATGAAGGTTGGTTTGTAGCAGCTATGCCAGACTTAAACCAACGTAACCCGTTTATGGCTCAGTATATTATTCAAAATAGTATATGGTGGATAGAAACGGCACAGTTAGGCGGTATTAGACAAGACACCTATCCTTATCCAGATAAAGATTTTATGAGTGATTGGGCTGGTGCAATTATGAACGAATATCCTAATTTTAGTATAGTTGGTGAAGAATGGAGTTACAACCCATTGCTTATTGGTTATTGGCAAGAAGGAGCTAATAATAGAGATGGCTATGATTCTAATTTAAAATCTGCTATGGATTTTGCCATGCAACAAAAAGTAGTAGATGGAATAAAAGAAAAAGAATCTTGGGATAAAGGTTTGGTGAAAATTTATGAAGGGCTTGCTAACGATTTTCATTATGCGAGTCCAAAAGATATTATGGTTTTTGAAGGAAACCATGATATGAGTCGAATTTTTACACAAATGGAAGGTGATATCACCAACACAAAAATGGCAATGGCAACTTATGCTATGATGCCTAGAATTATGCAAATGTATTACGGAACCGAAATTTTAATGAATGACTTTGCTAAACCAGGTGACCACGGATTAATTCGTACAGATTTTCCTGGAGGTTGGGAAGGTGATGCAGTTAATGCGTTTACTGGTGATGGCTTAACTGAAGATCAAAAAGAGATGCAATCTTTCATAAAAAAACTCTTTAATTATAGAAAGAATAGTAAAGCCATTCACGAAGGTAAAACAACACATTTTGCACCCTTTGTTGGTACATATTTCATGTACAGAACTTTTGAAGATGAAACTGTTGTTTTAATCTTAAATAAGAATGAAGACATCATAACTATTGATCTGAATTACCAAGAGGAAATGGGTCTAAAAGGAAAAACACTAAAGAACATCATTACTGAACAAACCAAACTTTGGGGAGATGTTATAGAATTAAAAACCAAGGGGGTTACAATTTTAACCACTAAACTATAACTATGAAAAATCTAATAATAATTGTATTCGCTTTTTTGTTTATACTTTCTAGTAAAAAAAATCAGTTTAAAAATTTAGGATTTAGTACTAAAATTGAATTTCTAAAATTAGAAAAAGCAGTTTTAGCTAGTGGGAGTTTATACAGAGTAGATAGTTTTCCATCAAAGTATATTACACCAAGATCAGTAGATGTTTGGTTACCAGAAAGCTATTCAAAAGACAAAAAATATAGTGTACTCTATATGCATGATGGACAGAATTTATTTGACTCCACAACAACATGGAATAAGCAAGAATGGAAAGTAGATGATTGGGCAACAAAACTCAATAGAGAAGGAAAAGTGAAAGACTTTATAGTTGTAGGTATTCATAATATTCCGCAAATACGTTGGCTCGATTTATTTCCTGAAAAAGCCATGGATTTTATCGATAAGGACGTTAAAGCTAATTTAATGGAGATGGCAAAACAGAATAATTTAAATACTAATTTAAAAGGTGATGAGTATCTTAAATTTTTAGTTGAAGAATTAAAACCAGTAATTGATAATCAGTATTCTGTGCATACTGATAAAGAAAGCACATTCGTTATGGGCTCAAGTATGGGTGGTTTAATGTCTATGTATGCTATTTCTGAATATCCAGAAGTTTTTGGAGGTGCAGGTTGTGTATCGACTCACTGGGTTGGTGCCATGCCAAGCCCAAACAACCCATATCCAGAAGCTATTTTCAATTATATGGAAGCCAATTTACCAAAATCTGGAAATCATAAATTGTATTTTGATTATGGTAATAAAACTCTAGATCAACATTACCCACAATATGCACCTAGAATAGATAAAATCCTAAAAACAAAAGGATATACAGAACAAGAAGCTATGAATTTATTTTTTGAAGGTACTGATCATTCAGAAAACTCATGGAATAAAAGATTAGACCAACCACTTACTTTTTTGCTAGGTAAATAGATTGTCATTCTGAACTTATTTTCAGAATCTCGAAAAAGACATTAAATGAAGAAAATAATTTTATATATATCAGTTTTACTTTTCACGTACTCAATAACAGCTCAAAACACTGAGCGATTTTTTGAAACTTTTAATTGGGCTGAAGGATTACCTAGTATTAAAGTAAACGATGGTATTTATATTTTTTTATCATATTCTCCAGAGATTGTTGAAACTATATTCTTACCTGATAATGAAAAATTTAACTTGGAGAACTCTCATGCGGTTATAAAAAAGCCTGACTTCTCAAGTTTTGAAGTTATCGAAAGAGATAAAGATGTCCTCCTAAAAACTAAGGGAATTGAAATTATTATTACCAAAAGCCCATTTCAAATTTCATACTACTACAACGACAAACTAATTACATCTGAAAAACGAGGCTACTTCAAAAGTGTTCACGAGTCAATGGATTTGGCGAAAGATAATATTGTTGCTGATTCCACAGAAAAAATAGAATTCAACCTCACTAAAGATGAAGTCCTTTATGGAGCTGGCTCAAGAGCTCTTGGAATGAACAGAAGAGGCAATCGTTTACCTTTATATAATCGTGCGCATTATGGTTATGGTACTAGAAGTGAACTGATGAATTATACGATGCCAATAGTATTATCGTCAAATAAGTACATGATTCATTTCGATAATGCACCTGTGGGATATCTAGATTTAGATAGTAAAGCTGAAAATACACTAACCTACGAAACTATTTCTGGGCGTAAAACCTATCAAGTTATTGTTGGTGAAACATGGTATGATATTATAGACAATTATACAGATTTAACAGGAAAACAACCTATGTTACCGCGTTGGACGTTAGGTAATTTTTCAAGCCGATTTGGTTATCATTCACAAAAAGAAACTCTAGAAACCATCGATAAATTTAAAACAGATCAAGTCCCAGTTGATGCTGTAATACTAGATTTATATTGGTTCGGTAAGGAGATTCAAGGAACGTTGGGGAATTTTGAATTTTATAAAGATTCATTTCCTGAACCAGAGAAAATGATTAAAACCCTAAAGTCTCAAAATGTTGAAACTATCCTCATCACTGAGCCTTATGTTTTAAAAACTTCTAACCGATGGGACGAAGCGGTAGAAAAAGGAATCTTAGCAAAAGACAGTTTAGGAAATTCTGCTGAATTTGAGTTTTATTTTGGTAATGGTGGTATAATAGACATCTATAATCCGAAAGGCAAAAAGTGGTTCAAAGATATTTATAAAGACATATCAGAATATGGTGTTAATGGGTTTTGGGGAGATTTAGGAGAACCAGAAGCACTGCCATCTTGGGTAAATTTTGAAAATGCAAAAGCAGATGAAGTTCATAATATTTACGGGCATGATTGGGCAAAGCTAGTTTATGAAGCCAGTTTAGAAGCGAATCCAAACAGGAGACCTTTCATTTTGATGCGAGCAGGCTATTCAGGTTCGCAACGTTATGGATTAGTACCATGGTCTGGGGATGTAAGTAGAAGTTGGGAAGGTTTGCAACCACAGCCTGCGATTGCATTACAAATGGGTATGCAAGGCTTAGCGTATATGCATTCAGATTTAGGGGGATTTGCAGGAGCTAACTTAGATGATGAGCTCTATGTACGTTGGTTACAATATGGGGTTTTTAATCCCATATTTAGACCTCATGCACACGAAGATGTGGCAAGTGAGCCTATTTTTAGAAGTGAAAAAGCAAAGCGACTGGCAAAATTCGCAATACAAATGCGCTATAGAATGCTACCATATAATTATAACTTAATGTTTGAAAATCATATAGATGGTAAACCTTTAATGCGACCATTATTTTTTGAAGAATCAGATAACCCAGAATTATTTAATTATTCAAAAGCGTATTTATGGGGAAATGATATTTTAGTATCACCTGTTTTAGAAGCTGGTAAAACAGAACAAGAGATTTACTTTCCAAAAACTAGTAATTGGTTTGATATTGAAAACGACGAATTAATAAAAGGAGGACAAACAAAAACAGTTAAGTTGAACGAAGCCTTTATTCCAACTTATGTAAGAGCTGGAGCTTTTATTCCACTGAGTAAATCTATTCAATCGACGTCGGAATATGATAGCAATAGTATAGAACTTCATTATTACTTTGACAAGAGTTTTCCAGAAAATAAACTCAAATTTTATAATGATGACGGTATGAGTACAAATAGTATTGAAAATGGAGACTTTGAGTTATTAGAATTCGAATCTAATTATAAAGGATCAAATCTCAAACTCGAATTTAATACAGTCAAGAGATCTAGATTTACAATACCAGTTAAATCAATCGACTATATAATTCACAATATTGAAAAAGAGCCAAAATACATTAAGGTAGATGGTAAAAAAACTAAAGTGAATTATAATTCAAAAAATAGAACTTTGAGTATTCCTGTCATATGGAAAGCATCAACTGAAAAAGAAATTAAAATCAAACTAAAAAGATAATCAATGAACAAAAGGATTAAAGTATTAAGTTTCATTGTTATTACCATATTCTTAGGTTGTAAAAACGAATCAAAAGAAATAGTTAAACCTGAAACTATAAAATCAGAGATGAAGAAAAAAGAAGTCGTATATCAAGTATTTACACGTTTATTTGGTAACACTAACACTAATAATAAACCTTGGGGAACACTCAAAGAAAATGGAGTAGGGAAGTTCAATGATTTTACTGATAAAGCCTTATCCGAAATTAAAGATTTAGGGGTAACGCACATTTGGTACACTGGCGTACCACATCACAATGTGATTACAGATTACACCAAATATGGTATTTCTAGCGACGATCCTGATATTGTGAAGGGACGAGCAGGTTCTCCTTACGCTGTTAAGGACTATTATAATGTGAATCCTGATTTAGCAGAAAATGTAGACAATCGATTAGAAGAGTTTGATGCTTTAATAGAGCGTTCTCATAAAGCAGGACTCAAAGTTATAATCGACATTGTTCCTAATCACGTAGCGAGAAATTATCAAAGCTTAACTAATCCAGAGGGAACTTCAGATTTTGGTGCAGAAGATGATAAAACAAAAACCTACCACGTTAATAATAACTTCTATTACAATCCTGGCGAAGCTTTTAAAATTCCTGATTGGAAAAATGGTTATCAACCTTTAGGTGGCGAAAATCATCCTATGGCAGATGGTAAATTTGAGGAAGTGCCAGCCAAATGGACTGGTAACGGCTCACGGGCTTCACAACCAGATGTAAATGATTGGTACGAAACTGTTAAAGTGAATTACGGAGTAAGTCCAGATGGTAAAAAAGATTTTGACGAATTACCTGAAGGTTTCGATACTGAAGATTACAAAAAACACTTTGAGTTTTGGCAAGAGAAAACAGTGCCAAGCTCTTGGATAAAGTTTAAAGATATTGCTTTGTACTGGACAGCAAAAGGTGTAGATGGTTTTAGATTTGATATGGCAGAAATGGTGCCAGTAGAATTCTGGAGTTATATGAATTCTCATATCAAAATGAAAAATTCTAATGCTTTTTTATTAGCTGAGGTTTACAATCCTAGTCTGTATAGAGATTACATTAAAAAAGGAAAAATGGACTATCTCTATGATAAAGTGCAGTTGTATGATACATTAAAACACGTCATGCAAGGTCATGGAAAAACAGATAATATTCCTCCAATTTTAGATGATTTAAGTGATATTGAACACCATATGCTTCACTTCTTAGAAAATCATGATGAGCAACGTATAGCTAGTCCTGATTTTGCTGGTAGTGCTGAGAAAGGAAAGCCGGCAATGGTCGTTTCTGCAACATCAACTACAGCACCAACTATGATTTATTTCGGACAAGAATTTGGTGAGCCTGGAGAAGAGGATTTAGGTTTTGGTGATCCAACGCGGACTTCAATTTTCGATTATGGTTCAGTACCAAGTTTAGTGCGTTGGGTAAATAATAAAACCTTCGATGGCGGACAATCTACTACCAAAGAAAAGCAGCTTCGAGATTTTTACAAACGTCTATTGAATTTCACAATTAATAGTTCAGCATTAGCTGGTAACTATCAAGATATTCATGCTTATAATCAGCAAAACACAGAATGGTATAATGATAAAGTATTGTCCTTTGTGCGCTGGAGTGATGACGAGCAATTAATCATTATTTCGAACTTCAATGCAAATAACACTTATGGTTTTGAGTTGCAATTGCCAGAAGATTTAGTTGCTAAATTAAAACTTCAAGATGGTGAGTATGAAATTAAAGATCAATTATATAATGCTTATTCTTCAACTTTAAATGTTGAAAACGGAGAGGCACAAGTTAGAATAGACATTAAGCCATTAGAGTCATTTATTTTAAAAATCAAATAATACAATGAGACAAATTATTCCATTATTCATATTGAGTATTATGCTAATCAATTGTGAAAACAAGAATTCAAAAGAAACTGTAGCTAAAGTTGACCAACCAACAAATACTGAAACGCCATTTATATGGGAAGGTGCAAATCTTTATTTTTTACTCACAGATCGTTTTAATAATGGTGATATAAACAACGATGTTAACTTTGATAGAACAAGAGAACCAGGAAAGTTAAGAGGATTTAATGGTGGAGATATAAAGGGAATTACTCAAAAAGTGAAAGAAGGTTATTTTACAGATTTAGGGATTAATGCCATTTGGATGACACCAATTGTAGAGCAAATTCATGATGCAACCGATGAAGGAACAGGTGTCTCTTATGGATTTCATGGGTATTGGGCCAAAGATTGGACAAAAATTGATCCAAATTTTGGGACTAAAGAAGATCTACACGAATTGGTAAAAGAAGCACATGCTAGAGGTATTCGAATAGTTTTAGACGCAGTAATTAATCATACAGGTCCTGTAACAGAAAAAGATCCTGTTTGGCCAGATGATTGGGTGAGAACTGGGCCACAATGTAAATACGATAATTATGAGAATACAGTGACTTGCACATTAGTAGCTAACCTCCCAGATATTAAAACCGAAAGCAATGACAATGTTGAGTTACCACCGCAATTGGTAGAGAAATGGAAAGCAGAAGGACGTTACGAGCAGGAGGTAAAAGAACTTGATGCGTTTTTTCAGAGAACAGGATATCCTAGAGCACCACGTTTCTATATCATAAAATGGTTAACTGATTATATTACTGAATTTGGTGTAGATGGTTATAGAGCCGATACAGTAAAGCACACAGAAGCCTACGTTTGGCAAGAATTTAAAGCTGAATGTGATTATGCTTTTGCAGAGTATAAAAAAAACAATCCTGAAAAAGTTTTAGATAATAACGATTTTTATCTTGTTGGTGAAGTCTATAATTATAATATCAGTAGTGGTCAACTTTTTGATTTTGGAGATAAAAAAGTGAACTATTTTGATCCTGCAAGTTTTCATAGTTTAATCAATTTTGAATTTAAGTGGAACTCAAAAGAATTGAGTTACGAAGATTTATTTAATAAATATTCAGGTGTTTTAAATGGTGAATTAAAAGATTTCGGAACATTAAATTATTTGAGTTCACACGATGATGGTAGCCCGTTTGATGCACAACGAAAAAAACCTTACGAAACTGCAAATAAATTATTGTTGTCGCCAGGAACTTCACAAGTGTACTATGGTGATGAGTCATCACGCTCATTAGTTGTTCCAGGTACAGAAGGTGATGCAACTTTACGTTCAATGATGAATTGGGATTCTATTGCAAAACGAAAACGAACAAAAGAAGTACTTACACATTGGCAGAAATTAGGGAAGTTTAGAGCAAATCATCCTGCGGTTGGTGCAGGTACACATCATATGATGTCAGCGGAACCTTATTATTTTTATAGAAGCTATCAGAATGGCAATTTTAAAGACAAAGTAGTTGTTGGATTAGATCTTGAAAAAGGTGAGAAAATTATAGATGTGTCTAAAGTTTTTGAAGAAAGAGTAATGTTACGTGACACTTATTCTGGCAAAACAGCAACTGTAGAAAAAGGAAAAATAACTATAGATTCAGATTTCAATATTGTGCTAATTGAAAAATATAATCATGAAGATTAAATTCATCATACTTTTTATAACAATTGGGTTTTTCTCTTGTTCTGATGCTGATAAAAACGTTTTAGAAGTAAAATCTCCAGATTCCAAAATTGCGGTTAATTTTAATATCGATAATGAAGGAAAACCTTTTTATAAAGTAAAATTCAATAATAATATAGTTGTAGATACCTCGTATTTAGGCTTTGAATTCAAAGATGTACCAGCTTTAAATGAAAACTTTATAATTAAAAATACAAGTACTAGCATATTTAACGAAACATGGCGAATGCCTTGGGGCGAACAGTTAGATGTTGCTGATAATTACACCGAGTTAAAAATAGAGCTTCAAGAGGAAACGTCTCCAGAGCGTTTCTTGAATATCGTTTTTAAAGTCTATGATGATGGTGTAGGTTTTAGATATGAATTCCCAGAACAATCAAGATTAAGAGGCGATGTGTTTATTACAGAAGAGCATACAGAATTTAACCTAAAAGAAGATTATAAAACCTTTTGGATTCCTGGTGATTGGGATATCTATGAGCATTTATATAACACCACGAATCTTTCTGAAATAGATGCTTTACAATTCGCAAATCATAACGATTTAGCACAAACATACATTCCAGAAAATGCGGTAAATACACCAGTGACTATGGTTGGTAGTGATGGTGTGCATCTAAGTTTTCATGAAGCGGCTTTAATTGATTATTCTGGTATGACCTTAAAGGTTGACACTAAAAATTTAAACTTAAAGAGCAATCTCGTTGGTTCAGAAAACGTCGATTATAAAGTAAAGCGTACAGTTCCGTTCAATACGCCTTGGAGAACTATTCAGATTACCGATAACGCACCAGATTTAGTTGAATCTAACCTAATTGTTAATTTAAATGAACCAAACAAATTAGGAGATGTATCATGGTTTAAACCGATGAAATATACTGGTGTTTGGTGGGAAATGCATTTAGGAAAATCGTCTTGGGATTATGGAATGGAAATGATTGATGATGAATGGGTAGATACTGGAAAAGCTCATGGCAAACATGGTGCAACAACCGAAAATGTAAAAGAGTTTATTGACTTTTCTGCTAAGAACAATATTGGTGGTGTTTTAGTGGAAGGTTGGAATACAGGCTGGGAACGTTGGATTGGTTTTGAAGATAGAGAAGGTGTGTTCGATTTTGTGACGACCTATCCAGATTATGATATCGATGAAGTAGTGCGTTATGGAAAAGAAAAAGGGGTTGATATTATTATGCACCACGAGACATCAGCTGCAACCGAAACTTATGAGAAGCAATTAGATACGGCTTATGCTTTGATGAAGAAATATGGGATGCACGCTGTAAAATCTGGCTATGTTGGTAAAATTTTACCAAAAGGAGAATACCATCATGGACAATATATGGTGAATCAGTATAATAAAGCAGCGATAAAAGCAGCAGAATATGAGGTTGCTGTAAACGCTCATGAGCCTATAAAAGCCACGGGTTTGCGTAGAACCTATCCAAATATAATTTCTCGAGAAGGCTTACGAGGTCAAGAATTTAACGCTTGGGCAAGTGATGGTGGTAATCCACCAGAGCATTTACCTATTGTAGCTTTTACCAGAATGTTGTCTGGTCCTATAGATTTTACACCAGGAATTTTCAATATAAAATTTGATGAGTACAAAAAAGATAATCAAGTCAATACAACATTAGCACAACAGCTGGCATTATATGTCGTAATCTACAGTCCTGTGCAAATGGCGGCAGATTTAGTAGAACATTACGAAGCAAATCCAGAACCTTTACAATTCATTAAAGATGTAGGAGTGGATTGGGAGCGGACTAAAGTTTTGAACGGAGAAGTTGGCGATTATGTAACTATTGCCAGAAAGGAAAGAGAAACTGGTAATTGGTTTGTTGGTGGTATATCAGACGAAAACTCAAGAGTACTAGAATTAGAGTTTAGTTTTTTAGATGATAATCAAACTTATGAAGCTATCATTTATAAGGATGGCAAAAATGCACATTGGAATGATAATCCTCTAGATATTAAAATTGAAAAAATTGATATTAAAAAGGATTCTAAGCTTACAGTTAAACTTGCCGAAGGTGGAGGATTTGCGATTAGTTTAAAGAAGACATAAGAACTAAACTTTATTCCTTGTAAAAGAAATTTGTCATCTTATTTAACACAAATTGATGTAACAAAAAGACATGTTAGTTAGTCTTGTATAAAACGACTAAATCTAAATATTTGTAACTTTGTTACTAGCACAATCAAAAATAATGGATATAAACGACAATATTGAATCACCTTTAATACTTAAGGTAAGCTTCAATAAATATCTCAATCAGTATGAAGATTTAATTCGTGCTGATAACGATTTTATTGCTGCAAATGCACGTCGTGTTTTAGAAATTGCTGAGAATAATCCAATTCTTAGAGAAGGCTTCAGTGACTTATCAATACTTAAAAATCACGAAAAAGAAATAGAAGGTATTCTGCAAGATGCATTTAGTCCTATTTTGACTAAAAATGAAATTAAAACGGCTTCGGTACCTTTTCATAATGTAATTTTTAATTCCTCAGAACGTTTTAAATCGATCTTGAAAACTGCTGGTGATGAGTTTGAATTACAGATAAAAAATATGCCTGTAGATCAGACTTATATTATTGCATGTACCATTATTTTAAATTTTTGCTATGGTTATAGTCTAAATTTTAAACGCCCTTTTTTTTACGAAATACCTGATACCAATGGTATAATGCGCTATTATAAGATTCTTTATAATGCAGATTTTACTGAAATCATTCCAAAGGAAAATGCACCTAAAATTACTCAAAAAGATTACGATGAGTTACTAGATAATTTTGAAAATATTGACTTATGGAAAGAGAAATTTCCGCCAAACAGTTATGAATTTAATGGTTTTGTGATTTCAAATATTTTTGATGTTACAGACGATCAATCTATATCCAATATAAAGTCATCTTTAATTGGTGAAGATAAGCGTAAAGATAAAAGCTTTATGAAAAGCTTTTATGATATCTTTCGTTCTCTATTTGGATTAAAAAACTTGGAAGTAGGTTTTTCGATATATATCGAAGAAGAAAACACATTTGAGCGTGTTTATGGTGTTGGAATGAATAGTTTTTTACTTAATGATTTAGAAAGCAAACCATGTTCAGATGCGCTTTGTGATTGGTCATACAATAGATTAATAAATGAAAACTCATTCTTTTCAATTTCGGATGTAGATCGTTTATTTAAATTATCTAAAGGCAATGCGCCACATGTCAAAGTGCTTCATGAGCAAGGTTTTAAAAGTGCTATTTTTGCACCAATAGCAAATGATGATGGCTTAATGGGTATATTAGAGATTGTTTCAAAAGAGGCAAAAGCTCTTAATAGTATCAATGCTAATAAATTGATAGATGTTATGCCTTTTATCATTTCAGCAGTTGAGCGTTCTAAGAACGAAGAAGAGAATTTAATCGAAGCTATCATTCAAAAAGAATGTACATCTATTCATCCAAGTGTACATTGGAGATTTGAAAAAGAAGCAAAACTTTTTATTAAAGATCAGATGAGTGGTATTGAGCCAAGCTTTAATAAAATAGCTTTTGAAAACATATATCCACTCTACGGACAAATAGACATTAAAGGGTCATCAGAAGCCAGAAATTGGGCGACTCAGGAAGATTTAAAATTACAGTTAAGCGCAGTTAAAGCAATCTTAAAAGCTGCTGCAAAAATAGAGAGTCTACCTATCTACGATCAATACATGTTTCAAATAGATGATTTTCTAAAAGGCTTGCAAACTAATTTTCAAGTCGACAGTGAGCAGCAAATCTCAGAGTTTGTCAATGACGATATAGAACCCATTTTAAAACATCTTTATTCTACAGATGAATTAAGAGTTGAAATTGATAATTATTTCAATCAAATAGATGAGAGTGTTAATGCATTATATCATCATAGAAAGAATTATGACGATACCATTGCGTTAATCAATAAAGAAATGGCATCACTTTTGGATCATAAACAGGCCGAAGCACAGGCAATGTATCCGCATTATTTTGAACGCTTTAAAACTGATGGTGTAGAACACAATATGTATATAGGTGAATCTATTACTAAAGAAGATAGTTTTAACCCTATATATTTATATAATCTTAGATTATGGCAATTGCAAGTGATGGTAGAAATGGAAAATTCTTATTATCAAATGCAATCAGATTTTCCAATAGCCTTAGATGTGGCTTCTATGATTTTGGTTTTCAATCAACCATTATCTATAAGTTTTAGAATGGACGAAAAGCAATTTGATGTAGATGGTACTTATAATGCTCGCTACGAAATCGTAAAAAAGCGAGTTGATAAGGCTTTTATAAAGGATAGCACAGAGCGTGTAACCCAAAAAGGAAAAATCAGTATCGTTTATTCTCAAAAGGAAGACGAAAGAGAATACTTAAGATATATTAAATTCTTACAGTCTAAAAAGTATTTAGATGATGATGTTGAGATTGTAGAGCTTCAAGATTTACAAGCTGTTACTGGCTTAAAAGCAATTAGAGTTAGTGTATTGTATCACAAGGACAAAGATGATAAAGCCTTTTACACTTATGATGATTTAATGAAAGAGATAAAAGCATAGTTAACTACTCATTATTTTATATCGATTCACAATTAATAATTGTTCTTTATTTAATTTACTGAGTTCATGTTATGTATTATTCATATTCCAGAAAAGTTAAAGTCACAGCTCAATTTATTTAAGAATTATTTATAGTCTTTACACTTACTAAAGTAGTAACTTAGCTCATGTTGATAGCTATTGCAAAGTGATCAACTACTTTAACGACTAATCGTTTAAAGAATTCTAATAGAAAGTTTGCAAGTATGCGGTTAAACTTAAGCGATACATTTAATAAAGAATTACCAACTGATTCAAATAATAAAAATACAAGACGTCAAGTTTTTGAAGCTACGCATTCTTATGTAAATCCTAAGGTGCCATCTGAACCTGAACTGATTCATGCTTCACATCAAATGGTTGAAGCGATAGGTTTAGAAGAGAAAGATATAAGTTCTAAAGAATTTTTAGAAATATTTTCAGGCATAAAAATTTATCCAAAAACTAAACCTTATGCCATGGCTTATGCTGGTCATCAGTTTGGGAATTGGGCAGGACAATTAGGGGATGGAAGAGCCATTAATCTTTTTGAAGTAGAGCATGATAATAAACGTTGGGCAGTTCAGTTAAAAGGAGCTGGTGAGACACCATATTCAAGGCAAGGAGATGGTCTAGCGGTATTAAGGTCATCCATCAGAGAGTATTTGTGTAGCGAGGCTATGCATTATCTAGGTGTACCAACAACAAGAGTGCTAAGTTTAATGCTATCAGGAGACGATGTGCTTAGAGATATGCTTTATGACGGTAATAGAGAATATGAAAAAGGCGCCATTGTAGCGAGAGTTGCACCCACCTTTATTAGATTTGGTAATTTTGAATTGTTCGCTGCGAGAAAAGATTATAAAAATCTAAAAAAACTAACAGATTATACCATTAAGTACTTTTATCCTGAATTAGGTCAACAATCAAAAGAAACTTATATAAAATTTTTCAAGGAAGTCTCTAAACGAACTTTAGAGATGATCATTCATTGGCAACGTGTCGGTTTTGTGCATGGTGTAATGAATACTGATAATATGTCTATTCTAGGTTCAACTATAGATTATGGACCTTATGGATGGCTCGAAGATTTCGATTTTGGATGGACACCAAATACAACAGACAAACAGAATAAGAGGTACCGCTTTGGTAATCAACCCAACATTGGACTTTGGAATTTATTGCAACTTGCTAATGCATTGTATCCATTAGTAGAAGAAGCAGAACCCTTTGAAACTATTTTGAATCACTACCAAAAAGATTTTGAAACTCAATCGTTACAGATGATGCGTTCAAAATTAGGATTAAAACATGCAGATGAAGAGGACTCAAAATTAATTACAGATTTAGAGGATTGTTTGCTGTTATCAGAAACTGATATGACGATATTCTTCAGATTACTAAGTGATTTTAAGAAAAATGAGTTTGAAGTTGCAATAGAACAGATCCAAGAAGCATTTTATAAACCTGAAGAGATAAAAGGCAAAGTTTTAGAACAATGGCAAGGTTGGTTTAAGGCATACGACAAAAGGTTACATAAAGAGACATTGAGAGATGATGAAAGAAAAGCACATATGAATAAAGTCAATCCCAAATACGTACTAAGAAATTATATGGCACAGTTGGCCATAGATGATGCGAATAAAAACGACTATAATTTAATAGATGAATTATTTGAATTATTAAAGCAACCATACGCAGAACAGCCAGAAAACGACAAATGGTTTGCAAAACGACCAGATTGGGCAAGACATAAAGTAGGTTGCTCTATGTTGTCTTGTAGTTCCTAACTAATAAATATATATGACTATGAATTTTTCAGATATAAAAGTTTTGTACATCAATTGTACGTTAAAGAAATCACCTAATAAAAGTCATACAGAAACATTAATGAAGGTGTCTCAAAACATTTTAAAAAAAGAAAAGGTTTCGTTTAAAGTTATTAGACTTATCGATACTGATGTGGCAACAGGTATTTATCCAGACATGACAGAGCATGGATGGGATAAAGACGAATGGCCTCAAATTTATGAGAAAGTTATGGAAGCCGATGTCTTAATAATTGGGACTCCGATTTGGCTGGGTGAAAAATCTTCAGAAGCTCAAAAATTAATTGAACGTCTTTACGCAATGAGCGGAAAAACAAATGATAAAGGACAATACGTTTATTATGGTAAAGTGGGTGGATGTGTAGTCACAGGTAATGAAGATGGGGTAAAGCATTGTGCTATGGGTATTCTCTATGCTTTACAACATATTGGGTATTCTATTCCTCCTCAAGCTGATTGCGGTTGGATTGGAGAAGTAGGTCCAGGACCAAGCTATGGTGATTCAGAGTGGAAGGATGAGGTAATAAATCCACCAGTTGGATTCGATTCTGAATTTACCAATAGAAATACAACATTTATGACGTACAACTTATTGCATTTAGCAAAATTATTAAAGGATAATAAAGGGTATAGTAATTATGGGAATTCGAGAGAAGCATGGGATGATGGAACTAAATGGTCTTTTGAAAACCCTGAATATAGATAGTATTTAAACAATAAAGTAGTATAATATGAAAGCCATTTGGAATAATCAAGTCATAGCAGAAAGTAATGATACGGTCATTATAGAAAACAATCATTATTTTCCACACGAAAGTATAAAAGAAGAATACTTTAAACCTAGTCAAACAAACACGGTTTGCCCATGGAAAGGGACGGCGTCATACTATTCTTTAGAAGTTGATGGAAAAGAAAATAAAGATGCAGCTTGGTTTTATCCAGAAGTTTCAGAATTGGCCAAAGGGATTAAAAATAAGGTAGCCTTTTGGAGAGGTGTTCAAATTGAAGATTAATTAGATACTGAGATTAATTCAGCATAAAATGAAAAGTACAAAACTCAAAATAGAAAACAGAAAAGGATTAGTTCTTAATGCTCAGCTTGAGTTACCTGCAAATCAAAAGCCAAACTATTATGCCATTTTTGCACACTGTTTTACCTGTAGTAGTAGCTTAAGCGCAGTCAGACATATAAGTAGAGCGCTTACACAAGATGGTTTTGCAGTTGTACGTTTTGATTTTACGGGCTTAGGACGTAGCGAAGGAGAATTTGCAGATAGTCATTTCTCAGCTAATGTAGAAGATTTATTGGATGTACACGCTTATATGGCCAAGCATTACCAAGCACCGAGTTTATTGGTTGGTCATTCTTTGGGTGGTGCTGCAGTTTTGGTAGCAGCTTCAAAAATTGAAGCTGTAAAAGCAGTTGCAACTGTTGGTGCACCTGCTACAGTCTCGCATGTTAAGCATTTATTTTCTCACCAGATAGAAGCTATCGAAGATAAAGGTAATATTGAAGTAAATATTGGAGGAAGACCATTTGTGGTAAATCAAGATTTTATTAATGATTTTAATGTTACAGATTTACCTAAAATCGTTAAGGAATTAAGAAAACCCTTATTAATTTTACATTCACCTTTTGATAAGATTGTAGGAATAGAAAATGCACAACAGTTATATTTAAGTGCTCATCATCCTAAAAGTTTTGTAACCTTAGATGATGCGGACCACCTATTAACACAAGAAAAGGACAGTCAGTATGTAGGAGAGGTTATTGGTACATGGGCAAAACGTTATTTTCCGCAGACAGAAAATATAATGTTGAGTACTGAAGGCGAACAACTGGTTGGTCATTTAAACATTAAAGAGGATAATTTTACAACATCTATTCAAACTAAAAATCATACAATTATAGCTGATGAACCAGCTTCTGTTGGTGGAAGTGATTTTGGTCCATCGCCTTATGAGTATTTAAATGCAGCTTTGGCTGCTTGTACAGTAATGACTTTAAAGATGTATGCTGAACGTAAGCAGTGGGATTTGCAAGAAGTATTTGTTTATATATCACATTCTAGAAAGCATAGCGATGATTTACAAGTTGAATTTGAAAAGCCTAAATATTTAGATCATATCAGTAAAAAATTGAAATTTGTTGGTAATTTAGATCACGCTCAACAAGAAAGATTAAAAGAAATTGCGTCACGTTGTCCAGTGCATAAAACCATTGCAAATGAGGTGATTTTTGAAACACAAATAATTCAAGATTAACCATTGCAAACAATAACAACCAATATCATTACAAAAGCTCACTTTTTAGAAGTAAGAAAACAGACAGAAGCTATATGTAAATCATTAAATCCTGAAGATACTTCGGTACAACCAGTTGAGTATGTCTCACCTCCAAAATGGCACTTAGCGCATACCACTTGGTTTTTTGAACAGTTTGTACTAACAGAATTTAAGCCTGATTATAAGGTCTTTAATAAAGATTTTGCCTTCTATTTTAATAGTTACTACAACAATGTTGGTGAACGCGTAATTCGTTCAAATCGTGGTTTAATGACACGACCAACATTAGACGAGGTTTTTGCATTTAGAACATATGTTAACGAGCAATTAGCTGATTTTATGTCAAATGGAATTTCAGAAGAAATCAGCAGTATTATTGAAATAGGCTTGCAACACGAGCAACAGCACCAAGAATTACTGATTTACGATATCAAATATATCTTTGGTAATCAACCCTCATTTCCAAAATTAGACTATAAGATTCAGCTACAGAAAGAACAAAGCTATCAAGAATTCATTCAGATTTCGGAAGGGATTTATGAAATAGGTCATAAGAGTGACAACTTTTGTTGGGATAACGAGTTAGGAAGACATAAGGTTTATCTTCAAGATTATGAGATTTCAAACCGATTGGTAACCAATTCAGAATATAAAGAGTTTATTGAAGCAGGTGGATACGAAGATTTTAATTTATGGCATGCAGATGGTTGGGAATTTGTTCAAAATAAGAATATAAAAGCACCTATGTATTGGCATAAGGTCAATGGAAAATGGATGTACTACACGCTTCAGGGTTTTAAAACAGTAGAAGGTGATTTACCTGTAAGTCACATAACGTTTTACGAAGCATTTGCTTTCGCACAATGGAAAGGAATGCGTTTACCAACTGAGTTTGAATGGGAAATTGCCTCTGCCCAGTTTAATTATGGACAATTATGGGAATGGACGAATAGTGCCTATTTGCCTTATCCAAATTACACTAAAGTAGAAGGTGCTCTTGGTGAATACAATGGCAAATTTATGATTAATCAAATGGTCCTTAGAGGTGCATCAATTGCTACTTCAAAAAATCATAGCAGACCAACCTATAGAAATTTTTTTCAACCTGAAATGCGTTGGCAATTTTCAGGAATAAGACTAGTAAAATAAATGATAGACACTTTTGCACAAGATGTGCTAGCTGGCTTAACAGCTGAGAATAAATATTTATCTTCCAAGTACTTTTATGATGACAAAGGTAGTCGCATATTTCAGGAAATAATGAATATGCCAGAGTATTATCTCACCAATGCTGAGTTTGAAATATTATCAATGCAATCCCAACAAATCATTGAAGCGTTACAGTTTTCTACACCATTTAATATTGTAGAATTAGGAGCTGGAGATGGGCTAAAAACCTTTAAGCTTTTAGAATATTTGGTTAATAGTAATATTAAATTCAATTATGTGCCTATTGACATTTCTCAAGAAGCCATAGATGTGCTTACCAAACGATTAAAAGAGCGACTTCCCAATTTGAACATTAAACCTAAGGTTGGAGATTATTTTGAAATTCTAAAAGTTAATAAGCAGAGTGACTATCCAAGTTTGTTATTATTTTTGGGTGGAAATATTGGAAATTATGATGAAAACAAAGCTAAGGATTTGTTAAACTTATTTAATGATGTAATGAAGTTTGGAGATAAGCTTCTTATAGGTTTCGATTTAAAGAAAAATCCAATACTAATTCATAATGCCTATTACGATAAACATGGTATAACCAAAAGGTTTAACCTAAATTTACTCCTAAGGATTAATAGAGAATTAGAAGCCGATTTTAAAATTGATGATTTCGATTTTTATTGCCATTACAATCCAATGACAGGTAATGTAAAAAGCTATATTGTCAGCCTTAGAAAACAAACTGTAGAGTTAAAAGCACTAAATAAATCAATTGATTTTGACTATGATGAGTTGATTTGGACAGAACTTTCTAAAAAATATAGTATTGATGATATTCAAAGTTTAGCAAAAACGACGAGTTTTAAAGTAAACACTAATTTTTTAGATTGTAAGCACTATTTTACAGACAGTTTGTGGGAGAAGTAAATGATTTCAATCTAAAAAGTGATTACTAAAAAAGACATTATAATTATAGGTGGTGGTGCAGCAGGTTTTTTTGCTGCCATCAATATTGCGGAGCAACATCCTGAGTTGTCAATTGCTATTTTAGAACGTGGAAAAACTGGCTTGCAAAAAGTAAAAATTTCTGGAGGAGGACGCTGTAATGTAACGCATGCAGAATTTACGCCTTCAGAATTGGTGTTAAATTATCCTAGAGGTGAAAAAGAACTTTTAGGACCCTTTCACAGCTTTATGACAGGTGATACTATAGCTTGGTTTGAAGAGCGCGGAGTAGAGTTGAAAATCGAAGATGATGGCAGAATGTTTCCAGTGTCTAATTCATCCCAAACGATAATTGATTGCTTTTTAAATGAAGCTAAAAAGCATAAGGTTGAGGTGTTTTATAACCATTCTGTAAAATCAATTGATGCCAGAGAAAATGATTTCAAAATAGAAACCTCTCAAGATACAATTATCGGTGATAAAGTAGTTGTTGCCACAGGAAGTAATCCAAAAATCTGGAAACTTCTCGAAGATTTAGGGCACACTATTGTACAGCCTGTACCATCACTATTTACTTTCGATATTAAAGATAAACGCATCAAAGATATTCCAGGAGTCGTAGCAAGAGATGTTGAAATTAAAGTCTTAGGAACTGATTTAGTTTCAGAAGGACCTTTGCTAATTACACATGTAGGAATGAGTGCTCCAGCAATTTTAAAACTCTCCGCTTTTGGTGCTATTGAATTAGCAAAATTAGATTACAATTTTAAAATTGAGATAAATTTTATTCGATTAGATTTTGAATCTTGTTTAGATCAACTTAAAGACTTTAAACTTGGATTTGCAAAAAAGACGATAGTTAACTCAGCACAATTCGATTTGCCTAAGCGACTTTGGAAGCAGTTAGTTTTAGCATCTAATATCAATGAAACAGGACGTTGGGCAGATATCAATAAACAGCAATTAGAGGATTTATCATCTCAACTTACAAAAGCTGTCTTTAATGTTACAGGGAAGAGTACCTTCAAAGAAGAATTTGTAACTGCTGGTGGAGTAGATTTAAAGGAAGTGAATTTTAAAACCTTTGAAAGCAAGCGAATTCCAAATTTATATCTTGCAGGAGAGATTATTAATGTAGATGCTGTTACAGGCGGTTTTAATTTTCAGAATGCCTGGACAGGTGCTTATATCGTTGCTAAAAACATCAATAAATGAATACTTTCATTGCACTTCTAAGAGGAATTAATGTAGGAGGTCACAAAAAAGTCCCAATGGCTGATCTAAGGGAATTATTGACTAAATCTGGTTTTAAAAATGTGAAAACTTATATCCAAAGTGGAAATGTGATTTTTCAATCTTTACAGGAAGACAAAGAAAAATTAGAAGTTAGTATCAAAAAGTCAATTCTAGACCATTTCGGTTTTGAGGTTTCAGTTATGGTGCGATTTAGAGATGATTTAGAATCAGCTTTTAATAATTGTCCATTTCCTAAAAAAAAGAAAGTAAACAGTTATTTTGCCATATTATCAGTAATTCCAAACGAAGATTTAGTTAAAGAAGCTTGTAAGAAAACCTATGAAAACGAAGAATATGTCATTTTAAATGACTGTCTCTATTTCTATTGTGCTAATGGCTATGGTAATGCAAAATTCAATCTTAATTTTTTTGAACGAAAGTTAAATGTCAGTGCTACGTCTAGAAACTATAAAACTATGGTAAAACTATTATCTTTGTCAGATATTTGAAATCAATGACAGAACAAGATTTTATTCTCAATACATATAATAACAATATTGAAAAGGGTTCAGTGAAATGGTCCTCACCAAGTAATATAGCATTGGTTAAATATTGGGGAAAAAAAGAACATCAGATTCCAGAAAACCCTTCAATAAGCTTTACACTTTCAGATTGTAAAACGATTACAGAGGTTATATATACTAAAAAAGAAAGTAAAGATTTTAGTTTCGATGTGTATTTTGAAGGAGAAAAAAATGAGGCCTTTAAACCAAAAATTCAAACCTTTTTTGAGCGTATAGAAATGTATATGCCATTTTTGAGGAATTATCATTTTAGAATCGAAACCTCAAATACATTCCCTCACAGTTCTGGCATTGCATCATCAGCTTCTGGTATGAGTGCTTTAGCGCTATGTTTAATGAGTGTTGAGGAAGATTTAGGTGTTGATTATGCTGATGACTACTTTAACCAAAAAGCATCATTTTTAGCGCGTTTAGGTTCTGGTAGCGCATGTAGAAGTGTTGAAGGTGAACTCGTGGTTTGGGGGAAAAATGAAAGCACAGAAAGTTCAGACCTTTATGGAGTAAAGTTTGAAGGAGAAGTACACAAAAACTTCAAAAATTACCAAGACACCATTTTATTAGTTGATAAAGGTGAAAAACAAGTAAGTAGTACTGTTGGTCATAAATTGATGTTTGGTCACCCATTTGCAAAAGAGCGATTTGCTCAGGCACATGAAAATCTTGCTAAGCTGAAAACTATTTTGGCTTCAGGTGACCTAAATGAATTCGTTAAAGTTGTGGAGAGTGAAGCTTTAACGCTCCATGCAATGATGATGACAAGTATGCCTTACTTTATTTTGATGAAGCCGAATACTCTAGAAATTATTAATAAAATCTGGAAATTTAGGGAGCAAAATAATTCTAATGTATGTTTTACATTAGATGCTGGAGCAAATGTGCACGTACTATATCCTGAAAATGAAAAAGAGACTGTACTCAATTTCATTAAGAAAGAATTAACGCAATACTGCCAAAACGGACACTATATTTGCGATGAAATTGGTTTAGGTGCAAACCGAATATAATTTTAATACGTATATTTGTTAAAGGAAACTGCTATTATATATGAAAGGACCACTATTTTATTCTAAGATTCTTTTATTCGGAGAATATGGAATCATAAAAGATTCCAAAGGTTTATCTATTCCTTATAATTTTTACAACGGAGCTTTAAAAGTAGACGAGAACCCTACACAAGACGCTATTGAATCTAATAATAGTTTAAAACGTTTTGTTAAGTATTTAAAGAACTTAGACGAAAATTTAGTGACTTTCGATATTAATGCTTTACAATATGATGTCGATGCTGGTATGTACTTCGATTCTTCTATTCCTCAAGGTTATGGTGTTGGTAGTAGTGGGGCATTAGTTGCGGCGATTTATGATAAATATGCTTCAGATAAAATCACTGTCTTAGAGAATTTAACACGTGAAAAGCTTTTAAAGTTAAAAACGATTTTCTCAGAAATGGAATCGTTTTTTCATGGTAAATCTTCAGGATTAGATCCTTTAAATAGTTATTTAAGCCTTCCAATATTAATAAACTCTAAAGATAATATCGAAGCCACTGGAATACCGTCTCAACAAACTGAAGGAAAAGGCGCCGTATTTTTATTAGATAGTGGTATTGTTGGTGAAACTGCACCAATGGTTAGTATTTTTATGGAAAACATGAAAAATGAAGGCTTCCGTAGTATGCTCAAAGACCAATTTATAAAACATACAGACGCTTGTGTTGATGATTTCTTAAAAGGTGATATTAAATCGTTATTTAAGAATACTAAGCAGCTATCTAAGGTTGTGTTAAATAATTTCAAGCCGATGATACCAAAACAATTTCATGAACTCTGGAAAAAAGGTATTGAAACCAACGATTATTATTTAAAGCTTTGTGGCTCTGGTGGTGGAGGTTATATTCTTGGGTTTACTGAGAATATCGATAAAGCTAAAGAAGCTTTGAAAGCACATAAGTTAGAAGTGGTTTATAACTTCTAATCCTCTGTCATTCTGAATTTGTTTCAGAATTCCATAAAAATTTAATGTATGTTATCAAGACGGCAGAAACATATTCTTCTTAAATTTTTCAGCCTGTTTTCGGTAGTCCGTGGTTACAACGTACTTGTTATAGTTGTTGCTCAATATTTAGCTTCTATTTACATTTTTGCACCTGATAAAACGATAAAGTCAGTCCTATTTGATGTTAATTTACTCATGCTGGTTTTAGCATCATCTGCTACAATTGCTGCTGGTTACATAATTAATAATTTTTATGATTCTGAAAAAGATTTAATAAATAAACCTAGAAAGACAATGTTAGATCGATTGGTAAGTCAAAATACCAAGCTTTCATTTTACTTTGTATTGAATTTTTTAGCTGTTGTTTTTGCTAGTTATGTGTCTTTTAAAGCTGTAATCTTTTTTGCACTCTACATCTTCGCAATTTGGTTTTATTCGCATCGTTTAAAGAAACAACCAATGACTGGTAATATCGTTTCTGCTATATTAACAGTAACTCCATTTTTTGCCATTTTTATTTATTATAAGAATTTTGAATTGGTGGTTTTTGCACATGCTATTTTTCTCTTTTTATTAGTTTCTATGCGAGAATTGACAAAAGATCTTGAAAACCTAAAAGGAGATTTAGCTTTAGATTACAGAACTGTTCCAGTAGTATATGGCGAAAAAATATCGAAGCTAATGCTTACTATCGTTGCAATATTAACAATCGTTGCAGCAGTAGTATTGATATTGTTTTTTAAAATAGGGCATATGTATTATTTCTTTTATCTCAGCATAATTCTACTCTTAGTTTTTCTAATCATACTCTGGAAATCAAACAATAAAAACCATTATCTTTTACTTCATAACATCCTTAAATTTATAATAGTTGCTGGAGTATTTTCGATATTATTAATTGACGTATCTGTCGTTTTAAACCGAATTTAAATGAGTTCAAACTTAAAAATAGCCATAGCACAAATCGCACCTGTTTGGTTAGATAAAAGTGCCACTTTACAAAAAATTGAAAGTTCTATTGAAGACGCAGCAAAACAAAATTGCGAGCTTATTGTATTTGGAGAAGCCTTATTACCTGGATATCCATTTTGGTTAGCATTAACTGGTGGTGCAGAATGGAATAAAGATGTAAACAAAGAGCTGCATGCACATTACGTCAGCAATTCTATTTGCATTGAAAAAGGTGAATTAAATGGTGTGTGTCAATTAGCCAAAGCCTATAAAATGGCGATATACCTGGGCATTATGGAACGACCAACTGATAGAGGAGGTCATAGCATTTATGCATCTTTGGTTTATATCAGTGAAAAAGGGGAAATAAAATCAGTACACAGAAAATTGCAGCCTACTTATGATGAACGTTTAACCTGGGCTCCAGGTGATGGCAACGGTTTACAAGTACATCCTTTAAAAGCATTCACGGTTGGCGGACTAAATTGCTGGGAAAATTGGATGCCATTGCCGCGTACAGCATTATATGGTCAAGGTGAAAACTTACATGTTGCAGTTTGGCCTGGTAGTCATCATAACACAAAAGATATCACGAGATTTATCGCTAGAGAATCTCGCTCTTATGTCGTTTCGGTGTCAAGTTTAATGTCAAAATCCGATTTTCCAAAAAACACTCCGCATTTGGATGCTATTCTCAAAAATGCACCAGATACTTTAGCTAACGGAGGTAGTTGTATTGCAGGACCAGATGGTGAATGGATTGTTGAACCTGTATTACATAAAGAAGGTTTAATCGTTCAAACTATAGAATTTAATCGTGTGCTAGAAGAGCGACAAAACTTTGATCCTGTTGGTCATTATTCGAGACCAGATGTAACTAAATTGACTGTAAATAGAGAGAGACAAACTACTGTTGAAATTAAATAAAGTAATTAAGTCCGAATTCACAATTTATTTTGAATAGACAAAAGAAAAAAAAACTTCTCATACATTGTACTCAAATAGTGGGTGGGTTGTTATTAATAATTCCGTTTTATGAAGCAACTTCATGGTTGAGATTTATTGCTTTAGCTGGATTTCTAATAGTTGTACATAACCTAATTTGGTTTGTTAGAAATTCTGAAGAGATTCTTTATGATATCTTTCCTACAAAACATAAAAGAGAAAAAAAACCAAGCTTTAAAGATCAGGTTTGGCAGCATGTATCTGTTGCTTTATTTGGCGGTGGACTCATATTTTTAATATTTCAAATGGATACTATTGAAAATATGATAGAAGAACCCAGATTTTGGAAAAGCTTTACTTTAGTTGGTTTTGTAGTTGGTATAATAAGTTTGTTTTTATTGAAGCTATCTAGACCTACAGTTTTTCAAGAAAGCGGAAGGCGCTATGCTATAATTTTTGGTTTTGTTTTAGGATTTATGTTTATTTCAACTTCGAGTGCAAGTTATTTAAATTCTTTATATGCAGCTAAGAATGTCGTTAGGTCAGATTTTATAGTAAATGACAAATCTTCGGGTGGTGCACGTTCAAAGGCATATTGGATTTTTATTGAAATAGACAATGCAAAAAAAAGGTTTAAACTAAAACGACAGTTATGGAATCAAATCAATGTAGGAGATATGGTTGTTTTAGAAATAAAAGCAGGATTTTTTGATTATGAATATGTTCAAAAAATTGAGTTAAGTAAAAATAAAATTTCTTTTTAAAAATCACTGTAACAGAGGTTAGTACATGTAAACTATTGTTATACCTTTGCAAAAAATTATACAATGAGCAGAAATCAAGATAGCAGAGGAAAAGGAAAAACTTCAGGAAGAGGACATGCTAATAGTAAAACTAAAGGTTTTGCCAAAGGGAATGCTCCATTTAAGAAGAAAACAAAATCTAATGTCACATCTAATCCAGATGAGATACGTTTAAATAAATATATAGCTAATTCTGGTATGTGTTCTCGTCGAGAAGCAGATGAAAATATAGCTATTGGTTTAGTTACAGTCAATGGTAAAGTGGTTACCGAAATGGGTTATAAAGTGAAACGCACTGATGAGGTTCGTTTTGATGGTCAACGTATCACTCCAGAAGCTAAAGTCTATGTTTTATTAAACAAGCCAAAGGGATTTGCTACAACGACAGCAGAAGGTAAAGGGAGAACCGTTATGGATCTGATAGCGAATGCTACTAATGCTAACATTAAGCCTATTGGTCGTTTAGGAAGAAATTCGTTGGGTTTGTTATTGTTTACTAACGACGATAAAGTGGTTCAAAAATTCACGAATTCAAAAAACGGTGTAGCGCGACTTTTTCAAGTAGAATTGGATAAAAATTTAAAGTTTGAAGATTTAAAAAAGATTCAAGAAGGCTTTAAGGTTGAAGGAAAATTAATTGCTGTTGAAGAGATAAGTTATATTAAAGGTGAATCTAAAAATCAAATAGGAATTAAAATTAAGAACACTGGAAACACCATTTTACGTACAATTTTTGATAATCTCAACTACGATATTGTAAAAATAGACTGTGTTGCAATAGGTCATTTAACAAAAAAAGACATTCCTAGAGGTCACTGGAAACACTTAACAGAACAAGAGATAAATACCTTGAAAATGTTATAATTCCTGGGATTAACACCAAATTTCACATTTTTTTGAGTTTACCGTTCATCGAATAAGTACTACGTTTTGTCGGTGGTTTGTTTATTTTATATATGTTTGTTGTCCCAAATTGTATAAAATAACCTACTTATGAAAAATGTAAGATACATTTTTGTGCTTTTACTTATAGTAAATTGTACAACAGACTTGTCTGAAATTGAAGAAAACTCAGCAATTACTAATCCTACCGCTGAGCTGCAAACATGTATTGATGATTTGCCAAAAGTTAGATTAACTAATAATGGTACACGTAGCTTCGATTTTATAGTTTACGGTCAGGATTATAGCATATTACATACGCAGAATATATCTAGCACTACAGATAGTGGATGGGTTGAATTGTCTGATAACGATGTAATTGTTGTTGTAACAAATAATGTTGATTATGGACAAAAAGTACCATTGAGTCTTGTTGAATGCGACAATAAAGAGTTAGAGATAGACATCAACAATATTTTAGTGGAATTGTAGAAGACTACTAATAGTATCTAAATAAACTAAGACTATCAGTTTTCTACACTAAAGGTGTAGGTAGAAATTAAGTCGTCACCAATATATAAATGGACGTCATAAAAACCAGATGTTTTAAATTGGTGCTCTAGAATTAACGACTTGTCTTCAACAGAAACTGACTGCGGTTTAGTTTTCCAATTATTAAAACCATTATCAATCATAAGGCTAATGTCTTTTGGTGTAATGGTTTTAATGAGTTTATACTCAAAGGCTACGTTTTCGTGCTTTTTTATGGTATGGTGCATTTGCTTTGGTGCAATATGAAGACTAAGATTTTTATAAGCTTTACCATAGATTATTGGTGAAGCCAAAAAGGTTTCAAATGTTGGAATTTCTTTATCTAAAAGCCACCATTTAGCTTCCTCTGGGAAATGATTAACGGCAAAAAGCTCAGGATTAGCTAAAAAGAAACCATCATTATACTGAAACGTAAATCTATTGGTTTCAGGATCTGGAATTCCACTTGCCCAAGTAGGATCGCACAAATACCATTTGTTTTTTAATTTTATAGCATTCCAGGAATGATTTGGTAAATCTAGGTTTTCAATATCTGTTGTGCTTACTCTGCCATAGCCTTGCACTATTTCACAATCTAGATTTGCTAGTTTAGCCAATTCTTTTACCAAATAAGCATAACCTGTGCAAATAGTTCTCTGGTCTTTTAGAAGGGTTTTAAAAAGTGTTTTTCTAAAGTTATTGCTCCAAGTTTTAAACTTAATACTGTCGTCTTTAAAGCGTTCGCGTTTACGTTTATTCTTTAGGTACAAATTGTAGTCATTAGCTACATTATTACAAACCCATCTATAAATCGCTCTAAAACGTTCAACGTCTGTATCTAAGCTAGATGTAAGTTGATAAGTAAGTTGAGGTAGATTATCTAAACCTTCATCCTTGCATCCCAATGCGATACTATCTGCCTTTTTAAAATCGATATGATTAAAGTCAGAGATTTGAGCATGAGATTGGAATACAATAAATAGTAATATGAATACGAGTGATTTCAATAAAATTTGATTATTATCTAATCGAGCGCAGTCGAGACCTATAAAAGACCAATCAACTGCGCTCGAGGAGACTAGATTTTATAAATAAAATTTAATTTTTACGCTTAGACTTATAAGGCTTTGCAGTATCTAATGCACCTATCATTTCTACTAAATCTGCTGTTAGTTTCAGAGTGATAAATGTGGTATTGTCCTTAATTTTTACTTCTTGAGTTTCGTAACCTAAATAACTAAAGAGTAAAATATCACCAGTTTTTAGTTTTTTTGGAAACGTAAATTCACCTTTTTCATTAGTAACTGTTCCAGTTTTGGTGCCTTTTTGGATAACGTTTACACCTTCAAGCGGTTTTTCTTCATCGCTAACCAAACCTTTGATTGTTCTTTCGTTTGTTGCGACTTCTGCAGAGGTTGTAGTTTTCGTTTGTCCATAGATAGGATTAAAAGCAAAGAGCGTTAGCATCATAATACCTATAAAACCAAAAGTTTTAAAGGCTGATTTCTGAGTTAATGTTAATTGTGTTTTCATAATTGTAAATATTTTGTTTGCTTCAAATCTATAAGCTATACCTGCAAGTTAAAAATTGTTTTGAGTAATCACAAGTTTCTAATGAGCGTAGTATTATTTTAAATGAGTAAAGGACTTTAGGAAAGTTGTCGAAAACAGTTTTGGAGATCAGAAAATCAATCACATTTCTTTTTTTTTCGAAAAAAATGAAAGAAAGAAAAAAGATTTTATGATGCTATTAGCGTAAACAAATAAATAGTATATTTATTAAAAATTAGCTCCAAAAATTAAAAAAATGAAACCAAAAGACGCACATCTAAAACGAGTTATTGTTGATTTCAGGAAATTGACTCCAGAAATTTTAGCCCTATTAGTCGAAAAATATCCAGATGGTTATGATGATGACCAAATCGTTTCATTCAGAAATGCAAAAAATGAATTGATAGAAGCTGTAGAGGTTACTACCGAAGATACCAAGTATTTGGTTAAAGTAAGTACTAAGTTAGCCGTAACTATGGAAAATTATGATGAAGATGATTATGAGGATTTTGAAGATGATGATCCAGATGCAGTTCAAGATCCACAGTTAGAACCTGGTGCTGAGGACGAAGATTTTAGCTAAACACATATAGTTAGTTTAAAACATTTTTTATAGAGCAAAAGACTGCTAGATCAATGGCAGTCTTTTTTTTAATAGTACTTCCCAAATAAAAGCAATAAATACAATAAGGTATTCAAAACCAATTATCCATAAATTCTCTGTATTTTCAGTATTAGAATAAGCTAAATAACTTAGTATAATTATGAAAGACCAAACTAAAGGAAATCTGTAGTTTGTAAATACACAAAGGATGACAAGTGTACTTATGTACCATGGATGCACAGTTGTACTGAGAAACAAGTATATAGTGAAAACCAGTAAAATTGAAGTTATCAATTTCGAAGTTGCATTATTCTGTTTAAGGAATGAAAATCCTAAAATAGTAAGTAGTGAAACTATTGGAAGCACTTTACCAATAATTGCAATTTCATTATAACCAGTGATGGCATAACCAATTTCTCTTAGCAGATAATAAATACTTGCATTAAATTCAAAGTTCCCAAACCAAAGTCCGACCGTTTTAGAATAGTTGTCAATGAATTCCAAGGAAAAGAATGGAAGGAAAAGAAGTATTGTGACTATTCCTATAATACCATAAAATGAAATTAGTTTTTTCATTCCTGCGAAGACAGAAGTCTCAATTTTCTTATTGCTCATAAACCACCAGAAAAACAAAGGCAAAAACATTAAAGGAATCAATTTTACAGAAATAGAGCATGCCAAAACAACTGCGGCCAATTTCCATTTACCCGAATGCAATAAATATAAACTCCAAATTAAAAAGAAGATCATTACTCCTTCAAAATGAAGATTTCCTGTGAGTTCAATAATTATAAATGGATTTAAAACATACCAAAAGATTCTATTTGAAGGTAGTTTTAAACGCTCTAAAAGCTTTTTACCAAAGTAGAGTGTTCCAATATCTGCAGCTATAATTATGAGTCTTAAACCAATAACTGAACTTAAAATACTTTTTCCAGGAAAAAGGTTAGCTAAAATAAAGCAAAGCTGATTTATAGGTGGATAATTTGTAAAATGCGAAGCGCTTAACGCTCCCATTCCATTATATAATTCTTTCGCTTGAGCTATTTTGGTTCCTCCATTTTGTATAATGTTATCTGGAGTATATAGGTACGGATTAAAACCTTCAAGCATCATGCGTCCATCCCAAATAAAACGATAGAAATCTTGAGACAAATTAGGAATAGCAAATAAAAACAATAATCGAAACAAGACAGCTGAAATAACTAAAAGCCTAAAATAAAAACCTGTCTTTTTTATAATTTGATAAGCAAATACAAAGAGTGCAATATAGAGTAGAAGTAATTTTGAAATATCTGTTCTCACCAAATCATATGCAAATGAGAGATAACAAATGGTACTCAATACAATAAAGAGTAGCGGTATTTTATGATATTTAAATAAGTTGTCTAATCCGAGCATAAAAATCAAAGATAGAATTATTTAAAACTGTGATATAGTCGTTTAAAAAAAAGATTAATAACTTTAATCTAAAGAAAGTTAAATCATGAGTCATTCAATATACTTCAATTTTATAATTAAGAGTGATAAAGAAAGTGTTTACAAAGCGGTTTCTGAACCCGAACATTTAGTTAATTGGTGGCCACTAAAATGCTCAGGAACTCCGCAAGTGGGTAAGGAGTACAATTTCAATTTTACAGATGAATACGATTGGTATGCCGAAGTAAAAAGTTGCAAGCAATGGGATCATATTCATTATAAAATGACCAAGTCTGATGACGATTGGAACCCAACAACGTTTGGTTTTAACTTAAAACAGAAAGACAAAGGCATCTGTCTCAATTTTTTCCATAAAGATTGGCCAGAATGTAATAACCATTTTAAACATTCGTCTTTTTGTTGGGCAATGTTATTAAAAGGGTTGAAAGATTATTTAGAGAAAGGAATTATTATTCCGTTTGAGGAAAGAAGCTAGACTTTAGAACTTAAAGACTTAAAAAATACATATCCAAAGCCTATAAATAGCATCAAGTGAAATGGGAATAAACCAAAATCACCTCCTTGGTCACCAACAACAAAGGCACTGTACATACCAAAGCCAAAATAGAGCATTAGAATCCCTTCTATGATAACGTTAGGCGATAAGTTTTTTCGTAAGTATTTGTTGTTTTTCCAATTGTCTTTATACTTACTCAGATTGAATTTTGGTGTACGCACAAAATCACTGCGTTTACCAGCATGACCTTCGAGAACTGCAATTGAGTTATGTAACGAAAAACCCATAGCTATTGAGAAAAATGTAAAGAACATGCCTATATAACTAAAGAATTTTTTAAACCCACTACCATAAATGTTCTTGTACATAAACCAATAGCATACAAAGAATATGATAGTGCTCATTACGAAGAAACTCATCACATAAAAGTAATTTCTAAGATGCGCATATTCGTTCTTTATGTAAAGCATAGGAATACTTAAAATAGCAACTGTAAATATGCTCAAAAACATTGTGCTATTCAATAGATGAAGCAGGCCATGTATTTTGGTTTTTGTCGAAATGTTATTTGACTTCACGACACGTTTTAGCATCTTTCTAAAGTTTTCTGCTCCACCTTTGTTCCAACGGAATTGCTGTGAACGTGCAGCACTAATAACTATTGGCAATTCTGCAGGTGTTTCAACATCTTCTAAATATTTGAATTCCCAATTTTTCAGTTGTGCTCTATAACTTAAATCTAAATCTTCAGTAAGTGTATCTCCCTCCCAGTTACCTGCATCAATAATGCAGTCTTTTCTCCAAATACCAGCCGTACCATTAAAATTAATAAAATGCCCTTTACTATTTCTACCTACTTGCTCTAGTGTAAAGTGCGCATCTAATGCAAATGCTTGTATTTTAGTTAGTATTGAGTAATTTCTATTAATGTGTCCCCAACGCGTCTGTACTACACCAATCTTTTCATTTTTAAAATAAGGGATTGTACGTTTTAGCCAATTTGGTTGTGGTAAAAAATCAGCATCAAAAATAGCAATGAATTCACCTTTTGCGATTTCTAAACCTTCTTTTAGGGCACCAGCTTTAAAACCTGTTCTATTGGTTCTGGTTATATGAGTTATGTCTAATCCTGTAGCGGCTAGTTTATCTACCTGAGCTTTAGTAGTAGCAACAGTTTCATCCGTAGAGTCGTCTAAAACCTGAATTTCTAACTTGTTTTTGGGATATTCGAGTAAAGCAATATTATCCAACAAACGCTCCATAACGTACATCTCGTTAAAAACAGGAAGTTGAATAGTAACATAAGGTATTTCTTTAGGATTTGACAAATCGAAAGTGTCACACTTTTCTCTTTTCTTTTTTGAAGATAAATAATTATAAAGCAGATTTAATTGCGCCAAAGAGTACATGAAAATAAGCACTATGGCAATAGTGTAAATTACAATTATGGTATATTGAAGATATATCACTTAAAACTATATTTAAAAATCCATGTCAAGATTTTTACGCCTGCAAAGATAGCACCTTTTATCGTACCTGAAACTTTTGAGACACCTATTCTGTTTCTATAATTAACAGGGATTTCTCTATAACTTAATTTTTGCTTTAATGCCTTGAGTTGCATCTCAACAGTCCAACCATAAGTTTTGTCTTCCATCTTAAGATTTAAAAGTTTTTCATATTTAATAGCTCTAAACGGTCCTAAATCTGTAAATGTAGAACGAAAAAAAAGTTTCATTAAGCTTGTGGCCAGCCAATTACCAAAAATTTGTGGCTTAGTCATTGATCCTTCTTCACGCAATGTTTTTGTACGAGCACCAACTACAAAATCAATATTGTCTTCGATTATTGGTTGAACTATTTTTGTTAATTCTTCTGGGTAATCGCTATAATCTCCATCTAAAAAAACAACTATGTCAGGCTTCTCATTTTGTTCTGCTATGTAATCCATTCCTTTTAAACAGGCATAGCCATAACCTTTTCTTTGCTCTACTAAAACTGTAGCTCCTGCTTTTTTAGCATTAACTTCTGTGTTGTCAGTTGAATTATTGCTTACTACTATAACTTCATCTACAGTTGAAGGAATATCTTTTATAACTAATGGAATAGATTCTTCCTCGTTAAATGCAGGAATGATAACTTTAATTTTGGTCATTAATAGAGATCAGATAGTTTATTTTCTTTCTTGAATGATTTTAAGTCTGTCCATTCCTTAATCTTTTTTCCGAGCGAATATTTTGCTGCAGAAGTCAATTCTTCATCTTTATACATTAAACAGTAACCGTTTTTTTTATTATTACTCAATTGGCATTTATGATTTACTTTACCATTTCTATCATAGAAAACCCACCATTTTATTTTTTTACCATTTTTAAAATGCCCTTCACTTTCTTTTACACCATTAGAACTGTATAGTTTCCAGAATTTAGTGCGAACATTATTTTTGAAATGCCCTTCAGATTTAAGGTTGCCGTTTTCGTAATAGGTTCTCCAATACTTAACTTTTTTACCATTTTCAATCCAACCAGCAGATTTAATATTCCCATTATCAAAATAGTTTTTTTGATAATGCTTTTGTGCAGTCGCAAAACTACAAATAAGACAGAAAATAAATAATAGTCGCATTACTTTTGATTTACAAGTTCCATTAAGTCAACATCGTTACCTAATAAAATCTCAGTCGGATTAATTCTCCCTTTCATACTATCATTCTCTAATTTTAACACTCCTCTTGGGCAAACTGCAGAGCAAATTCCACAACCAACACAACTAGAACGTACTATGTTTTCACCTTTTTGAGCATAATGTCTTACATCAATTCCCATTTCACAGCTGTTAGAACAGTTTCCACAAGAAATACATTGTCCACCATTAGTTGTAATTCTAAACTTAGAGAATAAGCGCTGTTGGAATCCTAGAATTGCAGCCATCGGACAACCAAAACGACACCAAGATCGACTTCCTAAAATAGGGTAGAAGCCTGTGCCTATAACACCTGAAAAGATTGAACCTATATAAATGCCATAAGCGGATCTTAAAGCTCCGGCTTTTACATAGAAAATATTGTCTGTTGTGCCTGTAAAATGCATTATTAGTAGTAATGCAATAACAGAAAAGAATCCAATAGCTCCGTATTTAGCATCTTTACCTAGTTCTTTACCTTTAAAAAACATAACTCCTGCGAAGACGAGTGTTAAAAAACCAATCACTAATGAGATAAAAACACCTCTAGTTAACCAAAAATCATTTTTATCATATCCTAAATAAGTGTAAACCATTGCTGTGGTCATTACTACTGAGAAGACCAAGACTAAGTGAATTAACCAACGTTCTATTTTCCAAGCCGACATTTTTTTAGAGGATAAATGTCTAAAGGAGTCACCAGCAGTTTCAGCCAGTCCACCACAACCGCAAACCCAAGAACAATACCAACGTTTACCGAATTTATAGGTTAAGATTGGTGATATAACAAAGATAGTTATGATACCAAAAAGTATTAAAGCTAAGCCTATATTTCCATTAGAAAGAAAACCGTTTACAGACCACTCATCAAAAATATAATAGTTGAGTGGCCACATTGATTTAAGGTCATAATATGGCAAATCGTTATTCATAACGTACATAAATTCTGGAATCAAAAAGGCAAAACCTAATTGAAAGAACATTACCGAAACTGTGCGGATTTGTTGATAGCGATTGTGTCTATATTTGAGTATGAATTTGTAACCAAATGCCAAAATAGCAACTGTATAGAGTGTGCCATATACAAACCACTGACTTGCATTTCTTCCACTTAATAATTGACTCAAAGGATCAAACAAACTTATTAACCGTGTATTTGCAGCACCATCTGCACCTAATCCTAAATACTGAGGGTAGAAGTAAAGCACGATATAAAATCCTGTAAGAATAACACCAACAATCCATCCCCAAACTCCACGAGAAGAAATAGATTTAAACCACTGACCATCGTTTTTTATGCCTTCTAGCTTTGTTAAATAGGCTTCTCTAGAATACACAATTGTTCCTATAGCTATGAAACCTAGAGATAGTAATAAGAATAAACCTTTATTTGGAAAGTTGGTATTGAAAAGTGCTAGAGTTAATATAAATAGACCAATGACTCCAATTGCCAAAGCTATTTTTTGTTTAGTTGTAATATCTAAAGCATCTGGTTTTGCTAAAGACATACTATGATTTAATTTATTACTCATTTTTATACGGTTTGTAGTTGGTTATTATAAGCAGAAAGAATATCATTTTCAAATTTTGAATAAAACTCAGGATCAAAATTTGCCTCAGATAGGTGATTCATCACATGGTCAACATCACGTTTTTCAGTTAACCATTTATCAAAAGTTTCATGACGCATTCTAATACCGAAGGTATTGATACCTAGGAATTCATTAGTATCTTTATGATAAGCTACAGTAATACATTTTGTGTCATCTGAATGTTTCCAATGGAAATGCTTCTCATATTCTGGTCTCCCCTTATCTCCAAATACCCAACCATAGGTTTGATATTCTATATCCATAAATTTGGCTGAATTAAACCAGTGACCTGGTTTATATTCAATGCGGTTACCACAAATAGTTTGTGCTAAAGTTTCTCCCATCATTCTACCTGTGTACCAAACGGCTTCTATTGGTCTCCGATTTCCAATCGCTTCATGTTGTTCTGCGCAATCACCAATGGCATAGACATCTTTTATGGTTGTTTCTAAAAAACGATTGACTTTTACTCCACGACCAACTTCAATTTCAGAATCTTTTATAAAATCAATATTAGGAGATACACCTGCTGTTAAACCGACTACATTACATGGTAGTTCTTCACCTGTTTCTTCAATGATAACAGATTTTACCTTACCATTTTCATCTGCTTTTATTTCTTTAAGATTTGTAGAAAGTCGTAAATCGATATGATGATTTTTTATATGTCTATTAATCATAGCACTTTCACCCTCTGGTAAAACACCATTCCAAAAGCTATCCTCTCGTACTAAAAAGGTGACTGGAATACTTCTAGAATTTAGCATCTCAGCCAGTTCAATTCCTATTAAACCACCTCCGACAATAACTGCACGTTTACAAACTTTATTATTTGGTGCATGTACTTCAAGGTTATCTAAATCTTGTTTATGATACATGCCCATAACTCCTTCTAAATCTTGTCCTGGCCAGCCAAATTTATTGGGTTTGCTTCCTGTGGCAATAACTAATTTATCGTATTGCAATGTATCGCCTTCAGCAAAGTGAAGTGTTTTGGATTTTGTTTCAACAGTTTTAACATAACCTTTCTTAAGTTCTATTCTATTCTTTTTCCAAAACCAATTTTCGTAAGGCTGCGTATGTTCAAACTTCATATGTCCCATATAAATATACATCAATGCAGTTCTAGAGAAAAAGTAATCTGTTTCAGCAGAAACAATAGTAATTTTTTTATCGGAGAGTTTTCGGATATGTCTAGCTGTAGTAACGCCAGAAATTCCGTTTCCAATAATAACGATGTGTTCCATAAAATTGTGTTTGTTAGTTAGTGGTCTGTCGATTTTAAAGATAAGAACTTAATCCAAAACTCTTATTTATATCGTTTTTAAATTAAACAATCGTGTAAGGTTTTCTCCTTAAGTCAGACGCTGAAATTCTTTTACAAATCTTGTAAGCCAGCGATTTTATGTGCGACATAATAGCCGTTAATCAAAATTCAAAGCGATGAAACCGTACCTATTTTTAATGACTTTTCTTTTTTCTTTAACCATAAGCGCTCAAGATTTAGAGACGTTTTTTTCTAAGACAAATACGTTTTTAGAAGCGCATGTTTCAAATGGAAAAGTGTCATATTCTGACATCTATAAAGACCAATCTGCGTTAGATGAACTTTTAGAAATAGCGCAAGGTGTTTCAGTTGATGCTTCAGATGCCAAAAATTACCAAGCCTTTTGGATTAACGCATATAACATTTCAGTAATCAAAGGCATTATAGACAATTATCCTACAAAGTCTCCTCTAGATAATAATGGTTTTTTCGATAAGACAACATATAGTCTGGGTGGAAAAAAAATAACACTTAATGATATTGAACACAAATTGCTAAGAGCAAAATTTAAAGATGCGCGCTTTCATTTTGTGTTGGTGTGTGGTGCCATAGGCTGCCCTCCACTAATTAGTGAAGCATATATGCCAGAAACATTAGATACTCAGTTAGAAACTCAAACAAAAAAGGCATTGAACGGTAGCTTCTTAAAAGTAAATACAAAAAAGAAAAGAGTACAAGCTTCTGAAATTATGAAATGGTACAAAGAAGATTTCACAATGAATGGAATTACGGAAATAGACTTTATAAATAAGTATAGAATAGAAAAAATACCTGATAATTTTAAGCTGAGTTATTTTACTTATGACTGGAGTTTAAATAAACAATAAATAAGAACAAACAACCAAATAAAAAGCAATGAAAAAATTAAGCATATTTATAGCAACGGTAATGATATCTTTTACAGGTTTTACACAAGAAGATGAAGATTCACAAAAAAGCGTGATACAAGAGTACACACCTTCAAAATTATTAAATAAAGGGCAATGGGACATTAAATGGTTTAACAACCTATACACAGAAACACGAGACTTGTTTGGTCCAAATGGTGATGAAAGGGATATTCCTAGACAAACATTTTTCACTTCTACTATAGATGTTTTTACTGGAGTTTCTGAGAATAGTAGTTTTAATGTGGGACTAATTCTTGAGTTTAGATCTAATGTTATTAATGACAGAAAAGCGCTTGATGTATTTTCTTTTGATGGTGAAACTGGTACAGCACGTTCTGGATTTACATCTTTTGCACCAGCGGTAAAGTTTAATCCATTTAAAAGTATTTCTAATTTTACAATCCAGACCGCCTTTCATATTCCTTTAGTAGATAATGAAGTAGAGGATGGTGTGTTTTTAGATCAAAAGGGATTCACTTTTCAAAATAGATTTTTCTATGATTATACTTTTCCGAGTGGAGATTGGCAGTTGTTTACAGAGCTAAATACAGAATACAATTTTGGAAAAAAAGAAGATAGTTTCGCAAATAATAGTTTGCGTCTGACACCTGGATTATTTTTGAGTTATTTTCCAAACTCTAAATTCACAATTTTAGGACTTATACAGCATTCGCAACTTATTGATGCAGGTAATAATTTTTCTCAAGATTTTACTGCAGTAGGTGGTGGATTTAAGTATCAATTGACTAAGGAATTAAACATAGAAACGCTTTACACTAATTTTGTGAGAGGAAGTGATACAGGTTTAGGGCAAACATTTAATATAGGTTTAAGAGCATTGTTTTAGGATTTGTATAAATTAGACGCTAAAACCAATCTTAATGCAAATGTTTAAGCGCTTTATATTTTCCTTTTTATTAACGACATTATTTGCTTGTAACGGACAACAAGAAAAAATTAATGGTGTCAGTTTTGTAGCTTCAAGAGATGTAATTGATGAATCTCATGTAAACCCTGTTGTCAAAGTCAATGCCAATTACGCAGCAATAATGCCTTTTGGCTTTATTAAAAATTTAGAGCATCCAGAGATTATTCATAATACAGATAGACAATGGTTTGGGGAAACTAGGGCTGGAGCACAACAATATATAGAAGAGCTTAGAAAAAAGAATATTAAAATAATGCTTAAGCCTCAAATTTGGGTTTGGAGAGGTGAGTTTACAGGTGAGATTATGATGACGTCAGAAGCCACTTGGAAAGAGTTAGAAGCGTCATATACAAGTTTTATATTGGAATATACGAATCTTGCAAAGGAGGTTAACGCTGAGATATTTTGCATTGGCACAGAATTAGAATTATTTGTGAAATACAGACCCGAATATTGGTTTGATTTAATTAAAAAAATCAGAGCAATTTATTCTGGTAAATTAACATACGCAGCCAACTGGGATGAGTTTCGCCGAACACCATTCTGGGATGAATTAGACTATATTGGAGTTGATGCTTATTTCCCTGTAAGTGACGAAAAAACACCATCTTTTGAAGATTGTATCGAAGGATGGAAAACACATAAGCCTATTATTGCTAAAATGGCAAAAGAGTATGAGAGGCCTATTTTATTTACAGAATATGGTTATAGAAGTGTGGATTTTTCGGGTCGTAAACCTTGGGTTTCAGATCACACTATGACTGATGTAAATCTAGAAGCACAGGTCAATACAACAAAAGCGCTTTTTGAAACCTTTTGGAAAGAAGACTGGTTTGCAGGTGGTTTTGTATGGAAATGGTTTCATAAACACGATGAGGTTGGTGGAGAAGATAATCCAAGGTTTACTCCTCAAAATAAGCCTGTGGAATCCGTTATAAAAGACTATTATAAGATTAAGGAATGAATTATTTAAAGTACGTCTTAATTGTATTGGTTTTAATGTCTTGTTCTGATGAGGATTTTAGTACGTTAACAAATGATACGAATATTTTGTCTACATATATTGAAGGCAAAGCTATTGAAATTGGAGCCGTAATTGCATGTTCTGCCAATAATAATGGGAACGCAGAGATTGTAGAAACTTATTTTTATCCTGAAGGAAATGCTACAAATTTTAAATTATTTGAAACAAGTTCTGGTGATGTAGATCCAAATTTATTTTCAAACTATAACTTAGTAACTATCAGTGATTCTCCTTTTTTTAATGGTTATCTCCGTAAATTTACTAGATCGTCTACTACCGAACAATGGTTAATCGTAACATATGAGTTAGATGGTGAGATTAAATTATCTAATCCTATAAGGACAAAAAATATAATACAGCCAACACTTTTTTCAGATCAAATAATTATAAATCAAGACCAACCACTAATGCCAATTTTTAATTGGGAGGTGAATTCTGAAGCTGATAATGCTATATTTTTTGAAGTTTTATCTACAGTAGATGATTATTTATTGTCAGGAACTTATACATTTGAAACACAGTTTCAGTATTATAATACATCTAATGTAGTTTTGAATATTACTGAAGGAACACCTCCTGATTTAATGCTCGGGCAAGATTACAAATTTACAATCATGGATGTGAGTGAAGATAATTGGGTGAATGAAGTATTTATTTCGCAATTTACGCTACAATGACACGAATTTTAATTCTACTTTTCTTTAGTTTTTGTACGGTTGGTTTTTCTCAAAACAAAGTAGCTGACCTAAAGGTACAGGGTAATAAAAAACTAAAAAGTACATTTGTTAAAAAGATTTCTAATATAAAACCTGGTGTTGTTTTAGATTCTACTGTGATAGAAGAAGATATTAGGTTGCTTAAACGCTTGCCTTCCATTGCACATGCCTACTATCAAGTCTTTCCGGCCGAAGAACCTAATAAGTTTAATGTCTTTTATAACATCGAAGAGAATTTTACAATTATTCCTTCAGCAAATGTATATACAACTAATGATGATGAATTTGCTTATCGTTTAGGTTTGTATGAGTTTAATTTATTTGGTCAGAACATTACATTTGGCGGTTTTTATCAAAAAGATATATATGATTCTTATGCCATAAATTTAAGGGCACCATATCTATTTTCCCGACAATTGGGACTAGCAGTTAACTTTCAAAATTTAACTACACAAGAACCTGTTTTTTTTGATAATACTACAGCAGACTATCGTTATAATAATGAGTCGTTAGAGGTGTTAGGACTTTATCAAATTAACTTCACAAATCGTGTAGAAGCAGGTGTTAACTTTTTTACTGAAGATTATGAATATAAATCGGGTGCTACAAATCCAAATGTTCCGCAAGCATTAATAGTGAAAAAGATGTTGTATAAATTGATTTACGAATACAATAATCTTAATTACGATTACCAATATATTGAAGGCTTTCGTAGTATTTTCAATTTTCAATATGTTCACTCTAGAGATAATGCACAATTACCTGATTTCTTAATTGGCTGGAATGACTTTCAATACTTTAAACGTTTTGGAAAAAGAGGAAATTGGGCTAATCGTTTGCGTTTAGGTGTGGCAACAAATAATGATACACCATTTGCGCCATTTGCTGTAGATAATAACCTAAATATTAGAGGTGTTGGTAATATTATTGATAGAGGCACAGCAGCAATAGTTATAAATACGGAGTATCGACACACATTATACGAAAAAGGTTGGTTTTCTTTACAAGGAAATGCCTTTGTTGATGCTGGTAGCTGGAGAAATCCTGGAGGAGATTTTGGTGATTTTGCAGATTCTCAAAATTTACGAGTTTACCCTGGTTTAGGGTTACGTTTTATTCATAAAAAAATCTTCAATGCTATTTTTAGAATTGATTATGGTATTGGAGTAACACAAAACTCTACTCAAGGTTTGGTTTTCGGTATTGGGCAGTATTTCTAGTTTTATTCTTATATTTGTGTTAATACTACACAAAGCAAAATGACATTACATCAAAATATTAGAATTGCAGTAGATGCTGTGGTTTTTGGCTACGAATCTAAGGGCAATTTGTTAGTTTTATTAATTAAAAGAGGTGTAGAACCTTATAAAAACGCTTGGGCTTTACCTGGCGGATTGGTACTAGAAAATGAATCATTAGAAGCTGCTGTAAAGCGTGAATTAAAAGAAGAAACAGGAGTTAAGATTGATTATTTAGAGCAATTGTACACTTTCGGAAAACCAAAAAGAGATCCGAGAAATAGAGTAGTGTCTGTTAGTTATTTTGCATTAGTCCGTCCCAATCATTTTAAAATAAAAGCAGATACAGATGCAGCAGAGGCCAAATGGTTTCCGGTAAAAGACTTACCTAAGTTAGCTTTTGATCATAAAACCATTTTTCAAACTGCTGAAAAACGACTGAAAGGAAAATTGTTATACCAACCTATAGGTTTTGATTTGCTTAACACTGAGTTTCCATTTTCAGATTTAGAACATTTATATTCTACAATTCTTGGTCAAGATATCGATAGACGGAATTTTCGAAAAAAAATTATGAGCTTCGGTTTTTTAGAAGAAACCAAAAAAATGCATCAGGAAGGAAGTGGCAGACCTGCAAAACTCTTCAAGTTTAACAAGAAAAAGTATGATGTTTTAGTGGATGATGGTTTCCACTTTGATATTAAGTTTGTGTAATAATTACACAAAATATTTTGTAAATACAATTATTAAATTTACATTTGTGTAAAATTAACACAAATGATTTTAAATTTAGACCCTTCGTTTCAGCCTTTAGGTAAAGAAAATAACATTAAGTTTGAAAGTTTTAGATTTTCAGGAGGTGAGCCACATATTAAGATTCTTTCAGATTTAAATGCTATTGATGAAGTAACTGTGACCACAAGAATACGATCATTTAATGATATGGGATTACTGTTAATTGCTGTTGATGCATTACGCAGAATGGATGCGAAAACAATTCACTTGTTTTTGCCATACATGCCTGCTGCGCGACAAGATCGTGTGATGATTCCTGGTGAATCCTTAACAGTTAAAGTCTATGCAGATTTAATAAATGGATTACATTTTGAATCTGTTATTGTTTTCGATCCACATTCTGAAGTCACTCCAGCTTTACTTAATAATTGCAAAGTGATTTCAAATCATACATTTATTAAGTCTATTATAAATGAAATAAATTCTGAAGTCAATCTTATCTCGCCAGATGGTGGTGCACTAAAAAAGATTTATAAAGTATCAGAGTTTTTAGGTGGTTTGCCAGTTGTAGAATGTTCTAAAATGCGAAATGTAAAAAACGGAAAACTTGAAGGCTTTAAAGTCTATGAAGATGATTTAGCAGGAAAAGACTGTTTAATAGTTGATGATATTTGCGATGGAGGCGGAACCTTTATCGGTTTAGCAGAAGAATTAAAAAAGAAAAATGCTGGCAAATTGTATTTGGCTGCTAGTCATGGAATTTTTAGTAAAGGTTTTGAAGGATTGAATAAATATTTTACTAAAATTTATACAACAGATAGTTTTAAGAGTGTTGATGGCGAAGGTATTGTGCAGATAAAACTTAAAGAATTAATGAAATGAGAACAATAAAATTATATAGACCTGTAGGAGAGAAAGAGTTAATTCTAATATCAGAAAGCGGATTTAAAAAATTCCCACCACGCTTAAAGCAACAACCCATATTTTATCCTGTACTAAATGAAGCATATGCTATTGAAATTGCTTCGAAGTGGAATACTAACGATGAATTTGGTAATTATCTTGGTTTTGTGACTGAATTTGATGTTACAGAAGAGGAGTTTATAAAATACAAGATTGAAAATGTAGGTGGCAAAATCCATAATGAGTTATGGGTTCCAGCAGAAGATTTAGAAGTTTTTAATCAAGCTATTGTTGGAGACATAAAAATCACTAGAGTCTTTGTTGGAGAAAAGTTTAAGAGTTCACTGCATCAATTAGTGAAAGAGAGCATTGAAAGATTGAAAGAAAATATATGAAAATTCAAGTGATAAAAGGAGATATCACAAAAATAGAAGTTGATTCTATTGTTAATGCTGCAAATTCATCTTTACTTGGAGGAGGTGGAGTTGATGGAGCCATCCACAGAGCTGGTGGTTCTCAAATTTTAGACGAATGTCGTGACATAAGAAACCGACAAGGAAAATGCAAAACAGGTGAAGCGGTTATTACAACAGCAGGTAAGTTGCCTGCTAAAAAAGTGATTCATACTGTTGGCCCTGTGTATAATGGAGGAAAGCGATTAGAAAAGGAAAAACAAGATTTGTCAAATTGCTATTTGAATAGTATAAAACTAGCAGAAGAGTTTAATTTAAAATCGATAGCTTTTCCAAACATTAGCACAGGAATCTATAGATTTCCAAAAGATTTAGCAGCAGAAATTGCTGTAGAGATAGTTTCAAGTTATAAAAGTAGCACAATTGAAGATGTAATTTTTGTATGCTTTGATGATGAGAATTATCAGATATATAAAGAATTATTGAAATGAATGAAAAAGATAAAAAACAAATAAGTAAATTTCTGAGTTTGGTGTTAAGACATCGACCAGAATATATAAATCTAGACTTAAATGAAAATGGTTGGGCCAATGTCGAAGCGCTTATTGAAAAAGCAAAATCGAGGAAGGTCAATTTTTCTTTGGAAGAGCTAAACGAAATTGTTAGTACTAATGATAAACAACGTTTTGCATTTAATGAAGATCAAACAATGATTAGAGCCAATCAAGGTCATTCAGTGAAAACGATAGATTTACAATTAGAAACTATACAACCACCAGCGTTTTTATATCATCACAGTAGGGAAGTTTATAGATTCTATTAAACATTCGGGATTGCAAAAACGCAGCAGGCAACACGTGCATTTAAGTGAAGACAGAGAGACGGCTACCAAAGTTGGAAGTAGGCGAGGAGTGCCAATAATTTTAAGTATAAGAACTTTAGACATGTACGATAAGGGATTTAAGTTTTATCGTTCAGAAAATAATGTGTGGTTAACAGAACATGTGCCTTCAGAATTTATAGAATTTAAGTGATATGAAAAAAATAGAATTACATAAGGACTTATTTTTAGTTGAAGATTTTTTAACCTCAGAAGAGTGTGATCACTATATAAATTTCGGAAATTCGCAAGAGTTTGAAGAGGCTAAAATTAGTATTCATGGCTCACAAGTGATGAACAAAGGTGTGCGAAATAATGATAGACTGTTGTTTTTTAACCAGGATTTAGCAGATGACCTTTGGCAGCGTGTGCAGCCGTTTATGCCGAAAAAAAAGGGAATATATACGGCTTTAAATTTAAACGAAATGTTTAGAATTTATCGTTATACTGAAGGACAGCGTTTTAAAATGCATCGAGATGGAAGCTACCAGAGAAACGATAAAGAGTGTAGCTTCTTTTCATTTATTATTTATTTAAATGATGATTTTGAAGGAGGTGAAACTGAATTTAGGAAGTTAGAAACTGTTGTCCCTAAAAAAGGAACAGCACTTATATTTCAGCATCCTTATCGACATGAAGGGAAAGAAATAATTTCTGGAGTAAAATATGTGTTGCGTACAGATGTAATGTATAAATTAGAAGAATGAAAAGAACACTAGCCATAGGAGACATACATGGAGGATTAAAAGCCTTAAAACAATTACTTAAAGAATTTCAAATTAGAGAAGACGATAAACTCATTTTCGTAGGAGACTATGTAGATGGTTGGAGCGAATCTGCTCAAGTGATTGCATATTTAATAGACTTATCAAAATCCAATACATGTATTTTTATAAAAGGGAATCACGATGCTTGGTGTGAAGAATGGTTGGCATCTGGATTTGTGAATGAAGTTTGGTATCAACATGGTGGAAAAGAAACTATAGAAAGTTATGCTGGTTTTTCTGAAGACGAAAAGAAAGCACATCTGAGCTTCTTTGAAGCTATGGACATGTATCATATCGATGATCAAAAACGGCTATTTGTTCACGCAGGTTTTACCTCAATGCATGGAGTAGAAAAAGAGTTTAATGTTCAGATTTTCTATTTTGATAGAACGCTTTGGGAAATGGCTTTGACTATGGATAAACGCATCGCAAAGAACTCAGCATTATACCCAAACAGACTCAAACATTATAAGGAAATTTATATTGGACATACACCAACAATCAATTATTTCAAAATGCATCCAATGAATGCTGCTAATGTTTGGAATGTAGATACGGGTGCTGCTTTTACGGGTAGATTATCTGCTATGGATATTGATACTAAACAAGTTTTTCAAAGTGATATCGTTAAGGATTTATATCCTAACGAACTGGGGAGAAATAAGAATTAATAATCTTTTAATGAAGTTTATTTAATATTTTGCGTAAAAATTACGCAAAATATTTTGTTTATAATTATTTCTAATTTATATTTGTGTAATAATTACGCAAATTAAATATTATGAACCCATTATTATACACAGACGGTTACAAAGTAGATCATAGAAGACAATATCCAGAAGGTACAACATTAGTATACTCTAACTGGACACCAAGAAAAAGCAGAATAGAAGGAGTAGAAGACGTTGTCTTTTTTGGACTACAATATTTCATCAAAAAATACATGATTGAAGATTTTAATACTAATTTTTTCAATCAACCGAAGGAAGAGATTTGTAAACGCTATACAAGACGAATTAATAATTATTTAGGTCAAAACCAAGTTGGTATAGAACACATTGAAGCCCTACACGATTTAGGTTATTTGCCAATGGTAATTAAAGCGTTGCCAGAAGGAACACAAGTGCCAATTAGGGTACCAATGGTAACTATGTATAATACCAAACCAGAATTTTTCTGGTTAACCAACTATTTCGAAACCATATTATCAACGACACTTTGGATGCCATGTAACTCAGCAACGATTGCAAAAGAGTATCGCAAAATATTAGACAATTATGCTGAAGAAACATCGTCTATACAAGAATTTGTAGATTGGCAAGGCCATGATTTCTCAATGCGAGGTATGGCAGGATTAGAAGCTGCAGTAATGTCTGCTGCTGGTCATCTGTTAAGTTTTACAGGTACTGATACTATACCAGCAATTGACTTTTTGGAGACTTACTATAATGCAAATTCAGATACAGATTTAGTTGGTGGTTCTGTAGCAGCAACAGAACATTCCGTAATGTGTATGGGAACAAATTTAGGCGAACAGGAAACTTTTAAACGTCTAATTACTGAAGTGTATCCTAATGGAATTGTATCTATAGTTTCTGATACTTGGGATCTATGGAAAGTGCTAACTGAGTATTTACCAAATCTCAAAAATGAGGTATTAGCTAGAGAGGGAAAAGTAGTTATACGTCCAGATTCAGGTGACCCAGTGGATATAGTATGTGGAAATCCTAACGGCAAAACTCAAGAAGAGAGAAAAGGAGTTATACAGCTACTTTGGGAAACTTTTGGTGGTACAACAAATACTAAAGGTTATAAAGAACTCGATTCGCACATAGGTGCTATTTATGGTGACAGTATCACTTTAGACAGAGCAAAACAAATCTGTGAACGTTTAAAACAAAAAGGCTTCGCATCAACAAATGTGGTTTTAGGAATCGGTTCATTCACATATCAATATAATACACGCGATACTTTTGGTTTTGCTATGAAGGCAACTTATGGCGAAGTTAACGGTGCAGGTAGAGAAATCTATAAAGACCCAATTACCGATGATGGTACCAAGAAATCTGCAAAAGGATTAGTTAAGATTGAAAAACATAATGGAGTATATAAGTTATTGGATCAAGTATCTTGGAACGAAGAACAAGAAGGTGAGTTAAAAGAGGTGTTTCGTGATGGGAAATTAATACTTAATGAGTCTTTAAATGAAATTAGAATAAGAACAAAAAGTTAAATCCCATATGTCTAAGCATTATACAAATTGATATAATGCTTAGATTTAATTTTAGTCTAACTTTAGATTTCCTTTCAATTTAAACTCGTCTGCAATTGCATTTTCTTTCATTTTTTTGAAAAAACTAGGTGAGTTAAATTTTACACCATATTTAGTGCGATCAACAGAAATATCAAACGATAACATAGAATAATCATCATTAAGATTTACAATAAAAGTCTCTGTTCTTATAACATCTTTAATTTTGAGTTGACCTGTAACTTCTGCACTTCCATTTTTTATTTGAAAGGGTTGAGATACAGTAAAAGTTGCTTCGGTATAGGTTTTAACTTCGAAGAAATCTTTACCTCTTAGATGTTTTTTTAAGTCACCATTTTCGTGATCTAAACTTTTCATATCAATTATAATATTCAATGATTTAATAGAATCATTTTCAATACTAGCATTGCCACTCTTTACTTTTAGAGTTCCTGTTAATGAATAGGCATTAAAAGCGGCTTTGCCTGTCCAGCTTATTGTACTTTCATTTTTATTTACAGTTTTATTTTGACTAAATGCAGCTATGGATATTAAGCCAATTAAAATAAAAGTTTTTAGATGTTTCGTTTTCATAATTATTTATTTAAAAGATTAGATGTTGTATTAATTGTTTCATAACCACAAATGGTTTCTCCTTTATCATTGACGCCTATAAAGTACCACATGGCCCAACCTCCAAAAAGGCGATTGTCTATACGCCAATTTTTTGACCACACATAAGGCTCTCCTTGAGACATTACCTGTTTTTTGGTTCCAAAGTTTTTGTCAAGATCTTTTAAGTCATAGGACTTACGTAAGTTCCATTTGTCATTGTGAAAAAGATAAGCACCAAACTCTATTATCTTCACATCGCTTAGTTTTGATAAAATTGCCGTAGCATGTTTCCAATAGTATTTATCCTTAATCTTAATCGGGTCATTCTCTTTTGGAAAGTGCATAACTTCAATTTCAACTTTCAGATTTTGAAGTTTCTCTGGTAAAGACGCATTAGAAGGTGTTCCATAATCGACTTGAGCAAAGGCGAATTGAAATAGGAATACTAATAAGAATGTAACTTTTGTTTTCATCATTAATGGATTTTTAAATTGATGAAACAAAGATGCAATAAGAACTTATGCGAGTCGTCTCGATTAAAGATTTGAGACGTTTTTGAAGAAAAAATAAAGAGTCAATTAAGAAATTGAGACTGTGTTTATCTTGATTTTAGGGCACTTGGGGATTCACCTGTTAATTTCTTTACAGCTCTATTAAAAGAGGCTTTAGAGTTAAAACCAGCATCAAAAGCAAGGCTTAATAAGGTGTAATTTTTATTTTTCGGATCTTCTAGAAGTGTTTTTAACTCATCAATACGATATTCATTAATAAAATCATTGAATTTTTTACCGAAAATAGTATTTATACACTTTGTAGTTAAATAAGATTTTACACCAATTTGTTCTGATAAACTAGATAAAGTAATATCTGGATTCTTAAAGCTTTTTTCTTCTAACATTAAAGTTTTAATTTTTAATGCAATTTCTTCTAACTGAAGCTTTTCTTTTGGATCTAGAACCGTTTTAATTTTAATAACAGATGTAGTTCTTTTATTAAACCCTTCAATGCCCAGCCAATAGGTGATTATGGCCATTCCTATAAATATTGGGTAGTGGTATATACGATTAAAAGCATAATCAAAAAAGATGAAATCTATTAAAACAACCAAAATGACAAGAATAGAATAGAGTTTCATGATTTTTAAAACACGACTAATCCATTTTGTGTTTTCTGTTATTATTTCGTAGGATTCCGCTTGTGGTTGCAATAGCAGTTTTTCGGATTTCGAAATGTAAAAAACGATTAGAGCTGTACAAACAACATATTGTGTTGGGTATTGCATCCAAACAACATAGCCCCAATATCCTAACCATGAAAGGCTTTCACGTGTGCCGTCCCAAAAGAAATTTTGAGATTTTATAAAGTTACTCCAGATAAATTCAATAATTACTGGAAGAAAATGAATCCAATCTTGTTTGAGGTTTAATTTAAATTTTGGCGTCACATAAGCTTTAACAAAAAAGAAAATTAAAGCACCATAAATCCAATTGTATTCTAATAGTATATGATACCAAGTGTCATAATATCCAATACCGAACAACTTTAAAACTTCAACAAGAAGTCTGTATGCAAAAAACCATAGAATTACTGCTAAAAATTTATTGGCTATGGTGTTTACATTTTTGTTTTTCCATAGAATAAAGCCATAAATAGTTCCCTGAATGGCTCCAATAGATAACAAAATTGAAAGAAAAATTTCTAGCGGTTTCACAATTTAAAGATACACAAGATGAATTACGATGCAATATTCTTTTTATAGTAACTATGAAGCTCTTGTGCAGATGCGCCAAAAAAGTGTTTTAAATGAATAGTCCAAAAATGATATTGTAGTTTCCAAACACCATGTTTTTGATAACATCTTGCCGATGTTGTTATCTTTTGTTGAATAACAGTAAACTCATTTATAGCATATAATTTGCTTATTAAATCATTGTCCTCATAGATGAGATAATTTTCATTAAACCCTCCTAATCTTTCAAATAAGACTTTTGTTATAAATTGACTCTGATCACCACCACGACAGGCGCGCCAACGAAATTGTGTTAACCAACTTGCTAAACGTAACCACCAATGCTTACTGTCAAATTTTAATCTAAAACAGCCAGCATTATTACCTTTATTAACTTCATCTAAAATAAGTTTGTCATACCTGTTTGGTGGGAATGAATCTGCATGAAGAAAATACAAGATTTCACCTTTAGCATTTTTAGCGCCAAGATTCATTTGTTTGGCTCTGCCTTTTTCTGAAGTTAAAAGAATAATATCTAAGCCTAAGGATTGTATTATTTCTTTGGTGTTATCTGTACTTCCACCATCTACAACTATTATCTCAGAAATTGAATTTAATGAGGCATTATCAATTAAATGAAAAAGTAAACTTTTAATAGTTTTTGACTCATTTAGTACAGGTATTATGATTGAAATTTTAGTCATAATTTTTTTGTCATGCTGAATTTATTTCAGCATCTATAGGTTTAATGAGATTCTGAAACAAGTTCAGAATGACAAGTTGAGAAAGATTATTCATTTAAATCCCAATTATAATCTTTAAAGCTTTTTTTAGCACTACTAGATATAGTAACTTCTGAGTATTGATTTAGAAAATCAATTAAGCTACCACCTTGCTCAAAATCTTTTTTAAACCATTTAAATATTTTAGAAAGCTTTATGTTATTTTGTGAAAGCTCGTTTTTAGATGTGTCAACTAAAAATTCTTTAGTAGCATTAGTTAATTGAGCTTCTAAATTATCGACAGTAAAAGCTTCATTCTGAAGTTTTGGACAAGATTCTGATGCACAAACTATTGCGAAATGAATACGTGGCTCATCCATTTTACGCAATATTTTATGTTCAATATCATTGAGGTTTAACCACTTATCTCCAAATTCCCATAAACGTTGATCCCAGGGGTCTTTAATGTCTTTTATACTCTCTAGAGGGTAATTACGACGTATTAAATCTATAGTCAAGGCATTATATGCGTTAATCCAATAGGCTAGTTTTTCATTTTTGGACCATTCTTCAGTTGGCATATTATGAGTTAAAATATCTATATAAATATCTAATTGAAACCGGTCATCTCTTATTTTTTTATAGTCAACATTCCCATTCTCAGATACAAATTGTTGTAATAGCTTGTTCCATCTACTGTGGTTGAAAGTAGATTCTTCAATCTGTTTTGGAGGTTTTGGAGGAAGAGGTAATGTGGTTTCTTCCATTTCAGTTTCTTGAGGTGGTTGAGGCAGTTCTGAAATTTTTGGAGTTTCAACCACATCAGGAACTTCTATAACAACAGCTAATTCCTTTGTTGGTTCAGATTGACTTTTAATTGTCTTTTTTGCCCCACAACATGAGCTGACCAACACCAATAGGCTTAGTAGTAAAAGTTGAAGATATTTCATGTTTCTTTTTTTATTCAAATAATAGCCCAAAGGATCTATCTAACAACAACCTCCGCCATCATAATGAAAGGTAGATTCTGAGAAATAAATATCATCTCTACCTAGTGCTTGTAATGCACCTGCTGTTTTATCGCAAATGGCTAATGGTTGATTTTTTAACAAAATGTGTCCTGCTTTATCATCAAAATAATCTTCATCTCCATAATAAATAGCAGCTTTACCTGTAAAGATACATGGACCATCAGCTGGCATTGGATCTTTAATCGCAGCAACTTCAATGGATTCGATGTAAATTAATTCATCAGTTGGATAATTTTTAGGATCTAAAATTCTGTAAGGCTTTCTTGCTCTAATTTCAATAGTTCCAAATCCAGCATCAGTCAAAGCTTTTACATATTCAGCAATTGGTAAACTACCACTTAAACAAAGTGCTCTAAGGCGATCATCATTACGTAATTCGTCATTCATGGGTTGCTCACAAGTTGGATCACTCATAACCAAACGACCATGAGGTTTTAAAACGCGATACATTTCTGCTATGGCTTTCTTTAAATCATCAGCTTTAAAAATGTTGAATAAGCAATTCTGAGCAGCAACGTCAATACTATTATCTTCAACAGGAAGATTCATAGCATCCCCTTTTTTTAACTCAACAAATTCAGATTTAAACCAATCATTTTGAGCTTCAGCTTCTTTAAAGTTTTTACGAGAAGCTTCTAACATTTCATCCACTACATCCACACCAATAACTCCACCTTTTTGTCTGTTGAAGTAAGAGAATTGTAATAATTCCATGCCTCCACCAACACCAACATAAAGCATTTTTGGGTTATTAGTTAAATCTCGAGCATGCACTGTAGAACCACAACCGTAATTCATCTCTTGCATTATTCTTGGAATTTTTAAACCAGGTAACTCCCAAATCGGATTTGTTGTACAGCATAAACCAACATCTGGTGTTAAGGCTGCTTCTTTATATAAGGTGTTTGTAGCTTCTAAATAGCTCATTTTCTATAGCGTTTTTATTAATTCTTTAAATAATGTAATCATATTCGGTTCAGCTTTTCCAGCCATTGCAATAATTTCAGCGATGTTAACTGGTTTTAAATTATCAGGATTGCATTCGTCTGTTAAAACAGAAACTGCGGCAGCTTTTAAATTTAAGTGATTAGCAACGATAATTTCAGGAACGGTACTCATGCCAACAGCATCTGCACCTATTGTTTTTAGCATGCGATATTCAGCTCTTGTTTCTAATTGAGGTCCAACCACACTTGCATAAACCCCTTTATGTAGTATTATGTCGTTTTCTTTGGCAATACTTTCAAATTTTGAATTGATCTCAGCATTATAAGGAGCACTCATATCTGTAAAACGTTCTCCCAATTCAGAAACTCCTTTAAAAGCTAAAGGCGAACCACCTTGTAAGTTAATGTGATCGTCAATAAGCATTAATTCGCCTTTTTTAAAGTTTAAATTTATTGCTCCAGAAGCGTTAGAGACGAGTAATGTTTTTATACCTAATTTCTCCATAATCCGAACAGGGAACGTCACATCTTGTAATGTGTAACCTTCGTAAACATGAAATCGTCCTTGCATCACCACAACTTTTTTACCTTCTAAAACTCCGTAAATGAGTTTCCCTTTATGAAACTCTACAGTTGCCGTTGGAAAGTTTGGAATATGATTATAGCTAGCTTCTGCTAAGACTTCAATTTCATTGATAAGTTGACCTAAGCCTGTGCCTAAAATGATACCAACTTCGGGATTATCAAAGCCTTTACTTTGTAAATATTCTGTGCTTTCTGAAATATATTTAATCATTAATTTGCTGTATTTTTTCTTGTAGTTTTAAGTTTGATTTATAAAAACCTGAGGCTATTAAATCTTCATAAGTGTCAATATCATTAAGAGGCTCTAAGGTACTAACGGAAACCTGACGTTTCTGTAACTCTTGTAACGTTTCGTCAAGTAGATTAGATTGACTCCATGGTTTGTTTATGAAAATTGAAGCTTCCATTTTTGATAAACCTACAAGATAATAGCCTCCATCTTCAGCTGGTCCAAAAACGACGTCATTTTCATCTAAAGCTTCTATGCCTTTGGTTATGTGATTAGAATTTATATCTGGTAAATCAGATCCGATAAGTACTATTTTTTTATAGCCAGCTTCAAACCCATCTTTAAAAGCATTGAGCATACGTTCGCCTAAGTCGACACCATTTTGAACAGTCTTAAAGTCATTTTGCCATTTGGTATCAACAACTGAATTTGAAAAATAAATACGTTTATCAAAATCTAAGCGTTCAGTGGCTTTTTCTGTTATTTTCACCAATTCAGAATAGACCTCAAAAGCACCAAAATCGCCAATGGTTTTAGCGAGTCTTGTTTTTACGGTTCCTAGTTTTATGTTTTTTACAAACACAATTACAAGTGCATCAGTCATAAATTTTAATTCCTTTTAAAAGCCATCGGCTCCATTCTTTTGAAAATGTATGTACATTTTCGGTTGGTTCATCTTCATTATTATAGACTGTGTAGTCATTGTTTTTCCATTCAAAAATACCACCAAACAAATTATAGACATTGGTGTAACCAGCTTTCTTAAGTTGCTCTCCTATGTCTTCTGAACGAATACCAACAGAACAGTAAACTACTATGGTTTTCGATTTATCAGAAACGTGTTTCTCTACAGTTTCTATGTCGAAATCATCGTAACCTACCTGAATTGCATTTTTAATATGGCTGACTTCATATTCTTTCATTTCCCTTGAGTCTAGAATAATAGCTTCTGAATCTGGCATTGCTAATTCTTGTACTGAGATATAAGGAATACTTTCGGTATTATATTTCTTAAGTAATTTTGAAATGCTTTTCTGAGCAAACCCAAAGCTTGAAATAAATAGGACGATAAGTAAAATTGATTTTTTCATAATATTAAGCTACTGATCCTTGACAACTACTTCCTGCACCAGCAGTACAGCCGTAGCAGTGTTGGGAAATTACAATATTTCGACCCTCCAAAAGGTCTTCGTTATATTCTGAAATATGTTTCACCTTACTATTTACAGGTAGTTCTAGCATCTGGTTGAAATCACAATCAAACAAAAAACCATCCCAACTTACGGAAAGTGTATTGGTACACATTACATTTTCCACAGCTGCAGGATTATAAGCCTCAACAAGTGAATACATATAGTCTTCGTAATTCTCAGATGCTATTAAGTAATCTAAAAATCGACTGATAGGAAGATTGGTAATCGCAAACAAATTATGAAACTGAATATTGAAATCTTCTAATAAGGCTTTCTTAAAATCCTTTTCCATAGAGGCTTGATCACCAGGTAAAAATGCACCAGATGGATTGTATACTAAATCTAGTCGTAAATCACTATCTGGCATACCGTAGCCAACAGCATTCAGCTCTTGTAATGCTTTTATAGATTTATCAAAAACACCATCACCTCGTTGCTTATCAGTTTTTCCACGTGTCCAATGCGGCATTGAACTTACTACATGTACATTGTGCTTTTTAAAGAATTCTGGTAAATCATAATACTTTTTGTTAGCACGAATAATCGTCAAATTAGAACGCACAATAAAGTCTTTAATACCGGCTTTGGCAGCTTCTTCTACAAACCATCTAAAATCTGGATTCATTTCTGGTGCTCCACCAGTTAAATCTAAAGTATGTGCTCCTGTGTTTTTTATGACTTCAAGACATTCTTTCATAGTGTCTCTGGTCATAATTTCCTTTCGGTCAGGACCAGCATCTACATGACAATGGTCACAAACCTGATTACACATGTAACCTACATTGATTTGTAGAATTTCAAGTTTTTTTGCTTTTAGAGGAAATTGACTCGTTTCAGAAATTTTAGCCTTAAACGTAGGTAGTTCTCCATTCTGAAAAATACCATTGGATAAAATTTCTAATTGTCTATTGCTGTTTGCGAGATCGCTATGTCTTTTTTTTAGGGACTTTGTTGCCATTAATTTGTTTGTCTTTTTACTTACGAGATTAAAATAAGAATGGTTTTAGGGTTAGCCATCCAATTTATTAACCTTATTCATCATTTGCACTCCATGTACTAAAGTCGCACCACTTTTTATAGCAGCGCCTACATGTATGGCTTCCATCATTTCTTCTTTTGTCACTCCACGTTGCAGACCATCTTTGGTATAGGCATCAATACAATATGGGCATTGTTCGGTATGTGATACAGCTAAAGCAATAAGTGATTTTTCGCGTGCAGTTAAAGCACCTTCTTCAAATACTTTACCATAATACTCAAAAAATTTATTCCCCAATTCTTCACTCCATTCTGTTATTTTTCCAAATTTTCTAAGATCTGCAGGATCGTAATACGTCTTTGACATATATAGTTTTTATTTAATTCTACGAAAAATCAATATAGCACTTTTTGTCGAAGTTAAATCTTAAAGATTACAGAAAAAACTGAAAATATTTTCACTTAAAAAACCTTACTTTTAAATGCTCTTTTTACTCAGTATGAAAAATTGGATAGAACTTTTATCAGAATTTAAATCTAAACGACAGCCTGTTGCTTTAATTACAGTTACAAAATGTTCGGGTTCAGCACCTTGTGTAGTGTCTTCGCGAATGATAGTAACTGAAGACAAAACAATTTTTGGAACCATAGGAGGTGGGAAGTTAGAGTTTAAAGCTATAGACGAAGCCATCGTAGCTTTAAAAGAAAATAGAATCATTGAATCGTCTTATACTTTAGGACCAGACTTTGCGCAATGTTGCGGTGGAAAAGTAGAATTTATTATAGAACCTATGAATCAATCACCAGAGTTATTTTTATTCGGAGCAGGACATATTGGAACTGAAATTGCCAATTTATTAGTAAATACACCTTTCAAAGTAAAGCTTATTGATTCTAGACCTCATTGGTTTTCTGAATTTAGTATTGATGAAAGTATTGAACAATGTCAGGTGAAGGAAAACGATTTTAAAACCTTTAGAGATGCTGTAACTTGGGGAAATAATTGCTATATATTAGTACTAACGCATAATCATGCTATTGATTTTGATATTGTGGCTATGGCATTGCAAAATGAAACCAAATATTTAGGTTTAATAGGTAGTAAAACGAAAAAAGCACGTTTTAATAATATGCTTATTAAGGAAATGAAAATTGAAGATGGAATGAAAAATGTAGTCTGTCCTATAGGTTTACCTATTGGTGGTGATACACCAAAAGAGATTGCCATTAGTGTTGTAGCACAATTACTTCAAGTACATTATCAAGCTACTGCTGAATAAATGAAAAACAACAAATCCATTATAGATAAGTTAACAGCACTTTGGGCACTGAATGAATCTGGCTTAGGTGGATTTCTACATGTTTTTAATACACCATTTACAGGTTTAATTGTTGGTGGAATCGCAATTTTACTTATCAGTTTAATAGCTTATTATGCCGAGAATAAATGGCAAGCCATTTTAAAAGCTTTGGTTATTGTATTAATTATTAAAATGGCAGTGAGTCCATATTCTCCATTTGGAGCTTATGTTGCTGTTAGTTTTCAGGCGATTTTCGGAGCATTATTATTTTCTAAATTCTCATGGAAAGGAGCGACTATCATTGTTTTAGGAATGGTGACATTTTTAGAATCTGCACTTCAAAAATTATTGATTCTCACTATTGTTTATGGGACAGAATTATGGGAAGCCATTAATCTATACGGTGTTTGGGTTCAGAAGAAATTAAATTTTATTTTCGATACCTCTACAACATCTTTTTTAGTGACACTATATCTTTTAGTGTATGGTATTTGTGGAATTTTAGCAGGAATTTTCATCAAGAATATTATAAAAATAATTGCCAATAAAAAAGAAACTGATTTTTATCTAGAACATGAAACTAGTATATCTGAAGGTCAAAAAAAGAAGGTGTCTTTTAAAACCAAAGTCATTTGGGTTTGGTTAATAACAGTCGCAGTAATCGTTTTAGCATTTTCAGTTTTTGGTGGCAACTTGTTTGGTTGGCAAAAAGCCATTTATATTTTACTTCGAAGCTTTTTAATTCTGATGTTATGGTATTTGGTTATTGGACCATTTTTACTGAAGCTGATTCGGAAATACCTAAATAAAAAAGAATCTCAGTACAAAGAAGAGATTACCAATGCAATGGACTTATTTCCATACTTCAGACGAATTTTGTCATATACATGGCAAGAGACAAAACATCTAAAAGGTTATACGCGTTTCAAATATTTTATGGCGAATAGTATTTCTAATTGTATTCATTTTAAACTGCCTTCAGAGTGATATATATTCTAACAGGTGATATTAGAACAGGGAAGACGTCGGCTTTATTAGATTGGACTAAAGACCGTAATGATGTTGATGGTTTGCTTTGTCCTGATGATGAAAATGGTAAACGCTATTTCTTAAAAATTAAATCTCAAGAGAAACTTGAACTTGAAGTTGAATCCCAATCTGAAATGGTGATTACTATTGGACCGTTTCATTTTTTAAAATCTGTATTTAAGGAGGCTAATAAATTTCTAATAGCATTAAGCTTGAAAACCAAAAGTCAATATCTTATTATTGACGAATTAGGAAAACTAGAATTAAAAAATAAAGGTTTACACGATGCAGCTGAAAAATTAGTTCTCGATTATGTGTTTAATGGTAATAGGCATTTAATTCTTGTGGTTAGAACATCTTTGCTGGAAGAGATTGTAAATTACTATCAAATAGAAGCATATACATTACTTGTAAAAGAGGATTTAAAAACAATTGTGTAATGTTAATGTATTGTCATAAATTGATTTTATAGTCATTTATTGTGGTGCAAATGTACCTTTTACTGATAACGAAATTCTCTTAGGATGTTTTGTTATTGTGCTGCTGATAAAGATTAGCTAATAACAGAATTTATTTCGAACATTTTTTTTTCATAATAATTCATAACTTCAAATAGAAGTTGAACTGATTATTTAATTTAAATCTATTTATTATGAAAAAATTTAAGACAATTAAATGGACAAGTATATATAGGGTATTCAAGCTATTAATGGAATTAATTGTGTTTATTGTTTTTACATATCAATTATTAGTAATATTAAAACTCATCTAAATTGTTCATTCACTAATTAATATAGATGTTATTGTTTGGCATCCTTAAGAAGTAGTTTTTGAAGGTTATTTTGCACCTACTAATGCAGATAAAATACCACTGGTAATATTTTAGTGATGCTATGATGTGAAATTTACTAACAATTACTGATAAGATTCCTGCCCATTAGGAATTGATCAACTAAAAAAAGTCTCACTCAAAGCATAATAAATGGCCATAAGTGCAGAAAATATAGCACTTCCCAAAAAGCGCCATTTGAGTTTAAATCGGTTTTGAATGATATAATTCGCAATAAAAGAAATAGGAATATTAACCAAAAACGACCAAAAAGCAATCTCTAAAAGGCTAAAGTTAATAGCTTCAAACTGACCAGAAAATAATTTGATGAATAGTAAATGTCTGGCAATCCACAAGGGATTAAAATAGGCTATGGCTAATCCAGTTTTAGTTAAAGTGGCTTTTAAGCCTTTTAAATTGTTAGTTTGTTTTACAATCCAATCAAAGTAATTTGGAATTTCAAAAGCGTAGAATGTGGCACCAACTAATACCATTCCCAGCAAACGATACCAAGAGAATTCTCCAAGTAATAAAGCAGCAACAGTATCACCAGCACTATAAATTAATGCGCCTTTTAATATGTTTTGTTTTCTATAATGAAGTGCGATAAGGCGATTATTTTTGGTAAAGACCCATTAAAACTTTTTCAGGAGTCATTGGTGCATGGAATTTTAAATCATAGTTTGGATTATATGCTTTCATGGCATTCTGAATCGCAAAATAAGCACCAATACCATACATTAAAGGTGGTTCGCCAACGGCTTTAGATTTTAAAATCGCTAATTCATGACCTTGAGTTTCTACAGGTATGACTTCAACGTCTTTAGGAACCGAAAATATATCAGGAATCTTGTAGGTGGATAAGGCATTAGATAACAAACGACCTTCATCATTATAGGCAATCTCTTCCATTGTCATCCACCCAATACCTTGTGCCAGTGCTCCTTCGACTTGGCCTAAATCAATGCCTTCACTCATGCTCTTTCCGTAATCGTGAACAATCTTTACCGAATCAAATTCGTAAGTACCACGTGTACAATCTACTGTTGTGGTTATGATTGCTGTTCCGTATACATGATAGGCAAAAGGATGTCCTTTTTCTTTGGTTTTATCAAAGTGAATTTCTGGCGTGGCGTAATGCGCGTTTTCAGTTAAAGCGACACGTTTTAGCATGGTGCTACTAATGAGCTCATTCCAACTTAAGTTTGATTTTTTATCGTTAACATAAATGAATTCGTTTTTCAATTCTATCTTTTCTTCAGAAACATTTAAATCTTCGGCAGCTACTTTCTTCAAACGCTCTAAAAGTGATTTGCAAGCTTTTAAAGTTGCTTTTCCGTTTAAATCTGCAGTAGAACTTGCAGCAGAAGGCGAGGTATTGGCAACTCGAGTTGTATTGGTAGTTTCGATCTTAATTTTTTCAATCGGAATCGAAAACGCTTGTGCAACAATTTGCATAATTTTCGTATTCACACCTTGTCCCATTTCAACAGCAGCTGTACTTACACCAACACTGCCATCAAGATAAATATGAACCAATGCTCGTGCATGATTCATTGGTGTATTGGTAAACGAAATACCGAAACAAATAGGCATAAAAGCTAAACCTTTTTTGAAACTCGTATTATTCTTATTAAAATCTCCAACCTCTTTTTCTAGTGCTTTAATATTAAATAAGGATTTGGCAGAATTCCACGTATTTTTAGCTTCTACTTTTTTAGCAATTTGTCCATAAGAAAAGGTGTCGTCTTCATCTAACAAGTTCGCTTCCTGAATCTGTCTTGGTGAAACACCAATTTCAGAAGCTGCTTTTGCAATAGCAGACTCAATAACAAACATACCTTGTGGTCCACCAAAGCCTCTGAACGCTGTATTTGGAGGTAAGTTGGTTTTACAACTAATCACAGTTGTTTTTACATTTGGTACATAATAACTATTCGTTGCATGAAACAACGTACGCTCTGCAATGGCAGGTGACAAATCAGCTGCTGCTCCAGAATTTTGAAGAAATTCAGCTTCGTAAGCTAGTATTTTCAGGTCTTTAGACAATCCGATTTTATAGGTGCTTTCATAAGGATGTCGCTTGCCAGTCATTCGTAAATCATCATGCCGATTTAGTATCAATTTTACGGATTGATTTAAATGATAAGTCGCTAAAGCTGCCATTACAGCCCAAGGTGTGGCCTGGTCTTCTTTGCCCCCAAATCCACCACCCAAACGTGTCACATCAACTTCAATTTTGTGCATCGCAACACCAAGCACATTGGCGACCGTTTTTTGAACAGCCGTTGGTCCTTGCGTTGATGAGGTGATTTTTATATTACCATTTTCTAGAGGTTCTGCATAAGCACCTTGTGCTTCGATATATAAATGTTCTTGTCCGTTAGAGAAGGTTTCGCCTTCAAAAACGTAATCACAATCCTTAAATGTGTTTTCGGCATCACCAAGACTAAAAGATCTCGGCGCATTTATAAAACTACCTTTTGCTTTGGCTTGTTTTGCTGTTGTGATGACTGGAAATTCTTCAATCTCTATGTCTATGAGACTTCTCGCTTTTCGGGCAATAAATTCAGATTCAGCAACGATTAAAGCAATTGGCATTCCCCAAAAGTGAACTTCGTGTTCTGCGAATAAAGGTTCATCTTTAATAATACCTCCAATTTCATTTTCACCAGGCACATCTTTATAGGTAAAAATCCGTTCAACACCGTCTAAGGCTTCCGCTTTTGAATAATCAATCGATTTTATTTTTCCATGAGCTTTCGGCGAATCAAAAACCACAGCATGAAATGTACCTTGCCGCACATTCACATCATCTACATACAAAGATTCACCGCGAACATGCGTATAAGAATCCATGTTTTTAATACTCTGTTTTATAGACATGGAAACCGCATCTAATTTAGAATCTAACCTTGTATTTGATTTATTTTTATGCATGCTGAACGAAATCATTTAAGGTGAATGCTTCCGGAAATAATTCTGTAAAATGCGCAAAGAATAATTGTCGTCCTAATAGACGTTTATAATCACTTGAGCCACGAACATCACTAATTGGTGATATTTCATTTTGAAGTATATCATTAGCTTCTATTATAGTATCAGGAGTCAGTGGTTTTTCTATTAAAAATGCTGAGGTTTCATGTAAATATTTTGGAATGGCTGCTACACCACCTATGGCAACATGTGCTTCTAAAATATTATTGTTATCCATTGTAATTTGTATAGCAGAGTTGACGCTCGCAATATCTAAATGTGTGCGTTTGCAAACTTTTTCGAAATTAAAAAACGTGCTCTGTGTAGGTAACTTAAAATGAATATCTTTTAATAATTCTCCATCTTTTAAATCATAGGTTTTATAGCCTTGATAAAATTGTTTTAAAGGGAGGTTTCGTTCTGAGCCATTTTCATTAGTAATGGTAATATCACTGTTCAATGCCAAAAAGTAAATGGTCATATCTCCAATAGGTGAGGCATTTACAAAATTACCTCCTAGAGATGCCATGTTTCTAATTTGTTCTGAAGACACAAGCTTTAAGTGCTTTTTTAAGTTTGGAAAATGGATACTTAATTCACTATGATTCCATAAGTCTGAAACGGTAGAATTAGTACCAATTGTGCAAATACCATTTTTTATAGAGATGCCTTTTAAATAGTCTTTTTCTGCAATAAGATGCACTTCGTTATCAGCTAAATGATCGGCTTGTTGCACATATAAATCCGTTCCGCCAGAGACGTATTTACCTTTTGGCTGATTTCTATCTTTTGCTTCTAAATCACCGAGACGTTTAGGAATGGTTTTAAAGTATTCTGGAATAAATTCATTCTGAATTAACCAATCAATATTGTTTTGGTTGTCTAATTTTTCTACTACTTGATGAGCGGCTTTTTCAATAGCTTTATAACCTGTACATCTGCAAATATTTCCACTAATGGCATCAAGCGCATTACTATAATTTTTTTCAGAATTTAATAATGCAAAACCAGTTAGCGAAACCACAAAACCAGGAGTACAAAACCCACATTGTGTTGCATAATTAGCTTTCATAGCTTCCTGAGCTGTTGTTAATTTATCTTTAAGATTTGTACCTTCAACCGTGACGATATGTTTACCATGTGCATTTCCTAAAGGGGAAATACAAGAGGTAATACTTTGGTATTCTATGCTGCCATTTTTTAATTCTCCAACTAAAACTGTACATGCTGCACAATCACCTTCGCGACAACCAATTTTGGTTCCTGTAAGCCGTTGTTCATAACGCACAAAATCCAATAAGGTCATTCCAGAATGCTCTGAAGTGGTGATGATTTTGTTATTTAGGATGAAGGTTATCAATTGTTCTTATTTTATTTTGCTGAGTTTTGGTTATTCTAATTCACTATAAATTATTGTAAATTCTATATTTTTAGGAACACCTATTGTTTCTCCAATAGATTTGAATTCGCTTTTTGTTAATTTTATATGATTGTATTCGGGTAATTTGTCTCTTAGAATAATATGGTAATAAGTAATTTCCTTGTTTATATAATTAATGGAATCCTTTGGATGGCTTTTTGCTATTATAAAGTCATCATCATATCCAACTGCAAAAACAGTTTCATCTACTACTATAGTTGAGTTGTCATCATCTGGATGATACCATAGACTCATTTCATGCAGATAGCCATTTGCAAATAGCCAATAATTTTCTGTTACCTCTCTTTCAACTAAGCCAGCGCCAAATAGGCAAGATTGAAAATAGATAATGGCAGTAACTAAAAATAATGATTTAATTTTTTTCATTGAGTTCATTGAATAATTTTTATTCAATTTGAGCATATTTTAAAAAGTTTAATACTCAGTCTTATCTTCTTTCTTAGTCCATTCCTCAAAAGGCTCTAAAGCAACCTCACGAGCCAATTGCTCAAAAGGAATACTTCTTTTCTCGTTAGGTAAAGGAATTTCTTTGTAGATAAATTCATCATCAAACCCAATATTTGCAGCATCTTCTTGATTACTTCCGTAATAGACTTTATCTGGTCGTGCCCAATAAATAGCACCTAAACACATTGGGCAAGGTTCGCAAGAGGTATAAATTATGCATCCATCTAATTGAAACGAATCTAAGTTTTTACAAGCATCTCTAATGGCTGTGACTTCGGCATGTGCTGTTGGATCATTAGTTGAGGTGACTTTGTTGTTACCACGACCTACGATTTTCCCGTCTTTAACCACGACGCATCCAAATGGCCCTCCTTCATTGTTATTCATGCCTTTTAAAGCTGCGTTCACAGCTTCTTTCATGAATTGTTCTTTATTTGTCATAGTAAATACAGTTTTTTATCATTTACGTGTGGTCACTGCAATTTAGCTAAAATAGAGTTTTATAATGCTATTTTAGTTTTAATAAAAAACAGCGAATTAAGGAAATATTACTTTTCTGCAAATAAATATTCCTTTTCCACAAGACAAAATATTTGATTGTAAAGTATTATTTTTAAGGATATATTGCTCTTAAATTGTTTAATAATTAAGTAAAACATTTAGGCTAAACTTTTCATGAAACCAGATACCAAATACACCAAGAGCGGAGAAGTAAATATTGCATACCAAGTTTTTGGTTCTGGCGCTATTGATTTGGTATATATTCCTGGATGGATTTCTAATATTGATCTAATGTGGGCTTGCCCAGAGTTAGTCCATTTTTTACAAGAACTAGGAAAAATCGCCAGAATTATTCTATTTGATAAACGCGGTACAGGTTTATCTGATCGTGTTGTAGACTTTCCCACATTAGAAGAGCGAATGGATGATATTAGGGCTGTGATGGATGCAGTAAATTCTGAGAAAGCGGTCTTATTCGGACATTCTGAAGGCGGATCTGTTTCTGCACTTTTTGCCGCTACTTATCCTAATAGAACACTATCTCTAATTGCATTTGGAATTTTTGCAAAGCGTATATATGCTCCCAATTATCCATGGGCACCTACGACTGAAGAGCGTCAAAAAGTCTATGATATGATTGAAAAAAGTTGGGGTAGTGGTGATATGAATTTGGAGTCATTAGCGCCTTCCAAAGCCAATGATAAAGCATTTATGAATTGGTTGGCTAATTATTTTCGTTCTGGAGCGAGTCCTAATGCAGCTTTGATGCTCACAAAAATGAATACGCAAGTCGATATTATTGATATTTTAACTTCTATAAAAGTTCCAACCTTAATACTGCAAAGGACTAATGATATAGACGTAAAAATTGAAGAAGGGCGTTTTATTGCTGAACGAATAGAAGGAGCAAAACTTGTAGAATTTGAAGGTAACGATCATTTATTTTGGGCAGGAAATACTTATGAGGTTCTTGAAGAAATGAAAGCCTTTATTTTAAATGTAAAACCAAAACCTGTTTATGATAAGCAGTTATATACACTAATTCTTGGAAGTTTTGTGTCTTCAACAATAAATGATTTTGAACGCTTTAAATCATTAATTGATAACTGTGTAAAAACGCACAAGGGTAATGCTGTACAATATAATGAGGAAACTTTTACAGTTACCTTTAATGGACCTAGTAAAGCGGTTAATTGTAGTATAGATTTAATAGAATCAGTTAGAGATTTAAATGCACAACTAAATATAGGTATCGATATTAGAGAGTGTTATGCAAATCATTGTATTAGTAAAGAAACCGAGACTACAGCTAAATCCATTCTAAAGCAAGCTAAGCAAAACCAAATCGTATTAACTCAAACTGTAAAGAACTTATTGATAGGTGTGAGTCTAAACTTTAAATTACACAAAACAATTTTTGATGTATCCTCTGGTGAGTCTATTTTACTATTTACAGTTACGAAAGAACAAAAGCATGACGCAAGATTAAATGTTATTGATCCAAATAGAATTTCTCAAAACGACTCTTTTTTAGAAAATGTAATTCAGACTATAGATATTAATTTAAGCAATGAATATTTTAGCGTAGAAATGCTTTGTAAAGAGGTTGGAGTTAGTGAACGACAATTACAACGAAAGCTTAAAACAATAACTCAAAAGTCGCCTAACCAGTTAATTTCATCCATTCGTTTAAATCTGGCAAAAGAATTAATATTAAGTACTCAGGATACTATTTCTGAAATTGCTTTTAAAACAGGATTTTCAAATCCATCTTACTTTTCTAAATGCTTTAAAAAAGAATTTAGCATAAATCCTTCTGACTTAAAAAGTCAATAATAATTCCATTTTTTCTTCTAATGTCGGAATAGTTATAGCGTTATAGTTTTACCCCTTTGCTTTGTCGGAAACTTTCAAACTTTTGGCGCAATAGTTACAGCCTTATAGTCGCCACTCAATTTATATTTGCCTTTGTATCCAAGCTCTATTTTAAGCTTATACAATAACTAATTTCTAAAAAACGAGAATGAAAGTAAGTAGATTAATTTTTTTATCATTATTCGCACTGAGCTTATTTGGCTGTAGTTATGATAGTGAAAATGACTTTTTAGATGGTTCTGATGATCCAGGAGATCCAGATGTCTTAGTTAATTATACTGATGATGTTCAACCAATAATACAGAATGCTTGTATAGGTTGTCATGCAAGTCCACCAGTAAATGGTGCACCTTTTGCTTTGGTTAATTTTAGTCAGGTTAATCAAAGGGCTAACGGCATTATTAGTAGAATCAGTTTACAGAGTGGGTCAGCTGGTGCAATGCCACCCTCTGGTAGATTACCACAAGCAACTATAGATAAAGTGCAGCAATGGATAAATGATGGGAAGCTAGAGAATTAATATCAATAAGATTAAAACATATAATATGAAAGCTACAAACAAAATTATTATACAATTACTGTTTTCCGTAGTTGTTTTATTAAGCGCATCTAGTTTATTAAACGCTCAAGGTAAATATATAGACAAAAAAGGAAAGATCACCTTTGAGGCTTCTGAGGAACTTTTTGAGCCTGTAAAAGCTACTAATGAATCTGTTACTGTTATTTTAAATACTGAAACTAACGAGATTGCCTCTTTAGCACTTATGAAGAGTTTTAGATTTAAAAATTCTCTAATGGAAGAGCATTTTAATGAAAACTACATTGAATCAGAAACCTATCCTAAAGCTACTTTTAAGGGTAACTTATTAGATGTGGATTTTTCAAAAATAACAGAAACAAATACCGAAGTAATCGTAGATGGGAAAATAGAATTGCGTGGAAAAGAAAAAGAAATTCGTACAACCCTAAATATTAAAAAGTCAGGTGACTCAATAGTCATTCAGGGGTCATTTAATGTGACTCCTGCTGACTTTGATATTGAAATACCAAGTATTGTAAAAAACAAAATTGCCAAAGAAATAAATGTATCTCTAGACTTTAAGCTCAATCAAAAATGAAAAGGAAAAAAGTTTTAGTTCTATCTGCGATTCTTGTTGCAATTATAGTCGGTGGTGTTGTTTATAATTATGTATTTAATAGTAAACATAGAGATATTGCAAATGAAGAAGCAACTGTAACTTTATCAGCAAAGCAATTGTATTCTGACTTTGAAAATGATGAATCACAGGCCACAACCAAATATTTAGATAAGGTTATAGAAATACAAGGAAAAATAACTGCAGTAGAAGATACGGGATTAGTTTTAAGTGATCAAATACAAGTAGGGTTTGATGCGAACCAAATGCCCAAATTAGTTGATGGCAAATCAATAACCGTTAAAGGGAGATGTGTAGGTTACGATGAACTACTAGAAATGGTTAAAATAGATCAGGCAACAGTAATAAATAAATAATAATGAAATATATATACTTAGTAATTTTTTTAATACCAACATTAGTTTTCTCACAAGATGACTTATTTTCTGAAATAGATGCTGAGGTTGAGGAAGATTATAAAAGCGCAGCCTTTAAAGGCCTTAAAATCGTAAATTTTGAGTCTACTAAAATGATTTCAGAAGATGAACTTTACCTTATAATATCTCATAGATTTGGTTCAATAGAAACAGGTTTTAAAGATTTCTTTGGTTTAGACCAAGCTGTTACAAGAATAAATTTTCTTTATGGTATTACTGATGGTATTAATATTGGCGTTTCTAGAAGTTCGTTCAGAAAAATTTATGAATCGTCACTTAAAATGCGTTTAGTAAGAGAGAAAAAGGGTGGTTTTCCTTTTACTATTGTAAGCTCAAGCAATATTTTAATTAATACATCTTTAGATGATGCTATATTACCAGGATTAAAGTTTAAAAATAGACTAGGTTATACTACACAGTTATTGATTTCTAAGAAGTTTAATAAGAATTTTTCATTACAATTGATGCCTACATTTTTCCACGATAACTATGTAGATATTGACGAACAACACAACTCTCAATACGTTGTTGGTTTTGGAGGAAGACACAAATTAACAAAGCGGTTATCTCTTAATTTTGATTATGGATTACATCTAAATAGAACAGATAATTCACCGTTTGTTAATCCACTTTCTGTTGGTGTGGATATAGAAACAGGTGGACACGTATTTCAATTACATTTCACTAATGCACAGCCTATGAATACCAATGGATTTTTAGGACAAGGAACTGGTGATTGGGGTAAAGGAGATATTTTCTTTGGGTTTAATTTGTCTAGAGTATTTTAGAGTTGATAGAAAAAATGAAAGCCACTATAGCTAGAATAGAAGTCCAACAGCGTTTTTGTAATAATTGTTCAGCTTATATTAAAAACGAATTGCAAGAAATTGATGAGGTGAATAATGTTAGATTATATCCTAAAGAATCGTTGATAACATTCAACTTTACTAATGCATATAAACTATCTACCGCTTTAAATATTTTATCAGAAATAGGTTATTACGAAAGAGGTGAACGGGTTACCAGCAATAAATTTCGTCTTGCTTGTAGTTGCTGAAAAATAATAGTTTTTGCTTAATTTAAGGGAAAATTGGGTCATCTTCGGATGGCCCTTTTTTATTTAAAAATTTCTTTTTAAAAATTCGTTCGCATTTATAAATAGTAAACGGTCAATAATTTCTTCTGCTGAAATTTGATTTTGCATCTGCAAGTTAGTCCTGTTTTTATTAAGATAGTCTTGCGCTTTTTCAATAAGATAAGGTTTTATGTCTTCTATATTTTCAGCTGTCCAAAGTCCTTTTATTGGATTAACAATACCATCAAAATCTGAGCCTATAGCGACAGTTTCCCAACAAAACAAGCCTTTTTTATCTAGAATTTCTGCAATGTGTTGAATCTGATTCCAAATTAATTCAGACTTATTCTTATACCGTCTTTTTTTGTTTGGCCAATAAATTCTAGAACTTCTAATTGCACCTTTACTTGCTATACGTCGCTCATCTAACTGTAAGCCAAAAACACCTTTAGATTTTGCAATTCGCAATAGTTCTGAATCGTAAAAGTTAATATCCGTATCATTAAATTCTTTGCTAAGCTTAGAATCTGAGGTATTCCATTCAACAATAGAACGTTTTCCGTTTACCGCACCATGACTTACAATTATTGGGATATTTTCGCTAGCATATTTGCTGTCTAGTAAATGATAGTATGTCTTTCTAGAAGCAGTACTCATGTGCTTAACATCAATGAGAATACGCTTATTATCAGAATTGTCTAAAAGTTTATCAATGACTTTATAGCCCAAATCTGTGATTTCAGCATTTAACCCACGATTTTGTTGTTTTTTAATCAAGCCAATACCGATGCTTCTGGCATGACCACAAATCTCATTATAAAAATGATGCGCCAAAGTGATAAAAAATGGTTTGTTATCCCAATTTTTAACGATTTCGATATGGTTTATAACAGCAGCTTCATCCGCTGTATCTTTATCTTTGTGCAACCCTGTTTCAAAAGCATGAGCACCTTCAATAGTTGAAACTAAACTGATGACTTTTCGGTCTGAAGTTGAATCATTGATATTCTTTAATATATCTGAATAGCTATTTACCAATCGATATGTAAATGTAACACCATCGATAATTTGAGCCATATTATGCAATTGCATATAGTAGTTATATTCGTCCTTTAAATCTTGAAAATAACTATTATGATTCCTTAAATTATCAATACGTTTTTGACTTACTCCTGCAGCGAGATTAACTAGTAAATCAGGAATGAATTTTACTCCCAACATTTTCTTTTTTAAAAAATGTTTTTCAAAAGGATACAAAGAAATGACAACAACGTTACAGTTTGCTTTTGCTAAAGCGGTAAGGTCTGTTTGTGTAAATTTTGTAAGTGTAAGTAACCTATTTACTTGTCTTTCTAAGAAATTTGGAGGACTGTAATGCCAAATAGAATTTTTTCTACCACTATTGAGATGATTTTGTTTTTGTGGTTGGTATTTAAAACTCTTTCCATAAGGTTTTAAAGACGGATGACAATGAAGGTCTATGTAAGAATTACTTATCACTAGCTAATTATATCTATGAAAAGATACTTGTTTTTTGCTAGAATTTAAACATTAGTCTTTCTAATTTTATTGATGAAAAAATAAAAACCCAAACATTCAGTTTGAGTTTTTGGTTAATAGCACATTAACTTAAGCTACAGATTTAGAAGCATGTTCTAATGTGTTCACTTTAACTTTAAATATAGGTTTCAAGAACTTGGCCAATTGATCAAACTCAATCAGAAAAGCGTCATGTCCATGAATCGACTTTATCTCATGGATATTTACATTCTCTTTCACACTTTTAAGTTCTACGAAAGTAGTCCAGTTTTCTTCAGCTTTAAAAAACAAATCTGAGTTGATAGTAATGATATGAATATTGGATGTAATTTTTGAAGCTACCTCTAAAAAAGCACCTCCTTCCTTGGTAATATCAATTGTTCGCAAAATTTGATTCATTATTTTATAAGCAGAAAGGCTGAAACGATTGTTTAAGGTATCACCATGATAATTTAACCATGATTCAATATTAAACAGTGCATCATTTTTTTTAGTTCTTTCAAACTTTTGCTTTAAAGACTCTGGAGTGCGATATAAGGTCATAGCATGCATTCTAGCATCTGCTAAAGGTTCACTTGAATGATTGAGAATAGCATCTTGTATATGGCAATTAGCAATGAGCCAATCGGTAGATTTCCAATCGGTAGCTACAGGGATTAAATGCTCTATTAAGTTTGGTTTTAGTGCAGCCAATTCCCATGCAATTCCGCCACCAACAGAACCTCCAATAACTGCAAAAAGTTGATCTAATTTTAATTTCTTTAATCCCAAAGCAAACAATTTAGCTATATCTCTAGCGGTAAAATCCTTATAGTTTTCTATTAAGTTTTCAGTTTTATTATCGTAGCCATTTCCTGGTATATTGAATGCTAAAATGGTATATAAATTAGTGTCTATACATTTGTTTGTCCCAATTAAATCATTCCACCAACCTTGCTCGCCAATAACATTAGAATTAGCTGTAAGTGCATGATTAACTAAAACAATAGGCGCATCATACAGTGCTTTTCCAAATGTTTGGTAAGACAAGTTTATGGAATAAGTCTTGCCAGAATCTGTAAGAAAATCAGAAATATTTAAATACTTTAATTTTTCCATTTTAATTTTAAGCGATTAAACAGATACTTCTAAAAAGAGATATCTGTTTGAATTCAACCCTATTTGTAAAAGATTAATTTTGAAGCGCTTTCTTCTGCTTTACAACAGCAAAAGCTTCTTTTAAATCGGCTTTTAAGTCTTCGATATTTTCAATGCCAACAGACAAACGAATAAGATCTTTGGTTACTCCTGTAGTTTCTTGAGCATCATCACTTAATTGTTGGTGTGTTGTACTCGCAGGATGAATAATGAGTGATTTTGTGTCTCCAATATTTGCCAATAGAGAGAACAGTTTTGTAGTATCTGCAATGGTTTTTGCGGCATCATATCCGCCATCAGCTCCAAAGGTTACAATACCGCTTTGTCCTTTTGGTAAGTATTTTTTTGCAAGGTTATTGTATTTGCTCGTTTCTAATCCTGGATAATTCACCCATTTTACTTCTGGTTGTTCTTGTAACCATTTTGCTAATTCGAGGGCATTTTCACTGTGTTTAAGAATACGTAACTCTAAGGTTTCTAAACCTTGAATAATTTGAAATGCATTAAATGGGCTCAATGCACCACCATAATCTCGTAAGCCTTCAATTCTAATTTTTGCTATAAATGCAGCAGCTCCAATAACTTCGCTATACACTAATCCATGATATCCAGCTGACGGTTCTGTAAACTCAGGAAATTTTCCATTGGTCCAATCAAAAGTACCAGCGTCAATAATAACACCTCCAAGTGATGTTCCGTTACCATTTATGTATTTGGTTAAAGAATGAATAACGATATTTGCTCCATACTCAATAGGATTTAGTAAATATGGTGTTGCCACTGTATTGTCTACAATAAGAGGCACTTTGTGTGCTTTTGCTGCAACAGAAATAGCCTCAATATCTAAAATATCGAGTTTTGGATTTCCTAAAGACTCTACAAAAATAGCTCTTGTATTTTCTTGAGCTGCTTTTTGAAAGTTTTCTGGATCAGATGGGTCAACAAAAGTGGTTGTGATGCCATGTCTAGGTAATGTAACGCTTAATAAATTGTAGGTTCCGCCATACAAGCTATTGGATGCAACGATATGATCTCCGGCTCTTAAAAGTGTTAATAATGTTGTAGAGATGGCTGCTGTTCCAGACGCAGTGGCTACTGCAGCGATGCCTCCTTCTAAAGCTGCTAAACGTTGCTCTAAAATATCATTAGTCGGATTGTTTAAACGTGTGTAAATAAATCCTGGAACTGATAAATTAAATCGTCCTGCTGCATCATCCGAATCATCGAAAACATAAGCAGTAGATTGATAAATAGGAACGGCTCTTGTTCCTCCTGTTTGACTAACGTCGTGCCCTGCATGCAACGCTTGGGTTGCAAATTTTTGTGTACTCATTTTTCTAAGTTTTTTGAGTTAAAATAAATTAAACCAAAAGCCAAATAAGCTTCATAAGAAGCGTACTTAATAGAAAAATGTTATAAAGAAAATGCTAATTACAGATGGGTAATTAGTCTTGAGTTATCTATCCGGAATTTGCAAAAAATGACTTGCGTATTCAAGTAGAATTTAGCACCTTCTTAGTGAATCTAAGGGTTGCTAAGGCTTCATCGAGTCTATCTCTCCGCCTTTCTTGATAACATTTCAGTAAGTGTTTGAACTTTGTGAGCACAAATATTGCAACACAAAAATTTAAAAACCAAATTTATTTTTAGTTTTTATACTTTTTTTATGATTTTCGGAAAATCAAGGTGCTTTTTTTACTAAATATTTATTTTGAATTATTTCACCTACAGGCTTGTTTTCAATTTTACTTTCGAGCCAAGAAATAATATCTAAGTACAGAAATGCTCTGCGCTCAAAAGGATGATCTTCATAAACTTTAAGTCGTTCTAATAAATCTTTAAACGCGTTTTTAAGATCGTGCGGATAAATATCTTGAAGACCTCTAATAAATTTTATCATTTCTTTTTGCACTTCGTGCAAATCGTTCATTTTTATTAAAAATTTATAGGTAGTTCTAAGTAGTGTTTCTAAATGATAATCAAGTCCGGCTTCATAATGTGCTACAAGATTTAATACTCGAGAAAAACATAACAAATCTTCGCGCATAGATAGTGATTTGTTAGAGATTATTTTGTCCAGGTATTTAATACAAGCTTTGTTATTGCCAGCACCAAATTGTAAACTAGCAAACTTGTAATAGAAAATCATTTTATGGTGTGGATCAATTCTATCTTCAAATTGAATAAGTTCTTTTTCAATTTGTGGAATCAAAACTAAACCCTTTTCAAAGCTACCGTCAATGAAATGCTGATTAATACTATGAAAATTAGTATAAAGAAAAACTAAAGTCGATACGTTTTCATCTTTGTTAAACTTTGGATTATTAACTGTAGTTTTAAAATGCTCAAGTTTCTTTATAAATTTTGATTTGTTGCTAATAAAAAATAGTGATTCTAATAGATAATTATTTCCTTTTAAGTAAAATACAGGGTTGAGGTTAATCATACTTGGGTTTTGATGAAATAAGTCTACCCATTTTGAAGCATATTTGTAACAATTCAAAAAATCTTGCATCAAGAAACTATACCAAAGATGAGCTTTATAGAGCCATAATTTTTCTCTAAATCCTAATTTAGCTAAATTGACTTTAGGTAGACGGTCATTAAAATATTTAGTGACTTTTTGACTTTCCTTTTCATTTTTTACATAACCCGTTTTGAGGATAGTACTGTAAAGTTGAAGGGACAAATTAGAAAGCTTACTAGCAATCACATTTTGAGCACTCAAATTTTTAGCTTGAATAGCCAATTCATCTGCTCGTGTACTAATACTTCGAGTAATATACTGTGACTCAATTATCTTTTCGAGTTCTACGATTTCAAAAGCCATATTTTTTTCCTCATTAACTATTGCTAATTCTTTGGCTTTATCTAGAATTTTTAGACTTTGTTTATATAGACCTTTGTGATATAAAATAGATGCGAAATCAAGCTGCTCCCTAATTTGAGAACGGATATTTTGATGCGATGGATTTAATTTTAAGCTAATTAAAATCTGTTTGTATAAATGCGCTTTTACATTAGCAAGTTGTGTCTTTTTTACAATACCACTTTTTATAATTGTAGCTTCATTATAAGACTTAGCTTTATCTAAAAGATTAAAAAGTTTTAAGAATTTCGAATCTGTATTTACACCAAGTCTCCCTACATAAAGCTTAAATTGTCGTTTTTCAGACTTTGTCAATGACTTGATGAGCGAAAATAAATTATCTTTTTGGTCTTTAGTTATCAATAGAAAATAGACTTATATTGTTGATTGTCAGATTTATAACATATAAATTTGATTTTGAACATCGTAAAATCAATTTATGGTTTGTCTCATTAGACAAATTCAAAACCTAACTTCGTTAGACAATACTAAACTATATTTTGATAAATGTCAAATAACAATATTCAAATCTTCGATACAACACTTCGTGATGGAGAGCAAGTTCCAGGTTGTAAACTCAACACAGATCAAAAGGTTGTCATTGCAGAACAGTTAGATGCTCTTGGTGTAGATGTTATAGAAGCAGGTTTTCCCGTCTCAAGCCCAGGTGATTTTAAATCAGTTGAAGCCATTTCAAAAATTGTAAAAAATGCTACGGTTTGCGGTTTAACGCGTTCAGTTGAAAATGATATTAAGGTTGCTGCAGAAGCTTTAAAGTATGCTGTAAAACCTAGAATTCATACAGGAATTGGCACGTCAGAGTCACATATCGTTCACAAGTTTAAGTCGACTCAAGAAGAAATCTTAGAACGTGCATTTGCAGCAGTGAAATATGCTAAATCTTTTGTGGAGGATGTTGAGTTTTATGCTGAAGATGCCGGTAGAACAGATAATGAATATCTAGCTAAAGTTTGTGAAGTTGCTATAAAAGCTGGTGCAACAGTATTGAATATTCCAGATACAACAGGTTATTGTTTGCCTAGTGAGTATGGAGCAAAAATTAAGTACCTTAAAGAGAATGTAAAAGGGATTGAAAAAGCCATTTTATCTTGTCATTGTCACAATGACTTAGGCTTAGCAACAGCAAATTCTATCGAAGGAGTAATTAATGGAGCGCGACAAATTGAGTGTACTATCAATGGTATTGGTGAGCGTGCAGGCAATACGGCTTTAGAAGAAGTCGTGATGGTTTTAAAGCAACATCCATATCTAAAATTAGATACTAATATTAATACATCGATGTTATACGGAATGAGCCAATTGGTTAGTGATAGTATGGGAATATATACTCAGCCAAATAAGGCAATTGTTGGTGCTAACGCGTTTGCACATAGTTCTGGAATCCATCAGGATGGTGTGATTAAAAACCGTGAAACTTACGAAATAATTGACCCTAAAGATGTAGGTGTAACTGATTCTGCTATTGTGCTTACAGCAAGGAGCGGTAGAGCTGCTTTAGCTTATAGAGCAAAAAAAGTAGGTTACGAATTAACTAAACTTCAGTTGGATGATGTATATGCTAATTTTTTAAATTTTGCAGACAGAAAGAAAGAAATTAATGATAATGATATCCATCAGATCATTGAAACAAGTAAGGTTTATGAACAAATAATTTCAGCTTAGATGTCAAAGAAAACATTATTCGATAAAGTCTGGGATTCGCATGTGGTTAGTAGTATTGAAAACGGTCCACAGATACTATATATTGATAAACATTTAATACACGAAGTGACAAGTCCGCAAGCTTTCAATGAATTGGAAGATCGCGGAATTCCTGTTTTTAGGCCTAATCAAATTGTTGCCACGGCAGATCATAACACTCCAACATTAAATCAAGATCAACCAGTTAGAGATAAACTCTCTAGACAACAATTAGAGCAGCTTTCAAAAAACTGTAAGAAAAACAATATTACATTATATGAGTTAGGACATAAGTATAATGGAATTGTGCATGTAATGGCTCCAGAGTTGGGAGTGACACAACCAGGCTTGACCATGGTCTGCGGTGATAGTCATACTTCAACGCATGGTGCCTTCGGAGCCATTGCATTTGGTATAGGAACAAGTCAAGTCGCGCAAGTATTTGCGAGTCAATGCTTGTTGTTGAAAAAACCGAAAAGTTTAAGAGTATCGGTTAATGGCAAACTAAAGAATGGCGTCTTACCAAAAGATGTCATCCTTTATATTATTTCAAAATTAGGTACAAATTCTGGTACAGGTTATTTCTGTGAATATGCAGGGAATGTCTTTGAAGAGATGAGCATGGAAGGCCGTATGACGGTTTGTAATATGAGCATTGAAATGGGAGCCAGAGGAGGAATGATTGCGCCAGATGAAACAACCTTTGAGTATGTGAAAGGACGAAAATTTGCACCACAAGGGGGAGAATTTGAAAAGAAAGTAGCGTATTGGAAAACATTACCTACAGACGAAGGAGCTCAATTTGATAAAGAATACAGCTTCGATGCAGAAGATATAGAACCAATGATTACTTATGGAACTAATCCTGGAATGGGAATTAAGATTTCTGAAAATATTCCAGTTGATGAAAATCCATCATTTAAAAAATCATTAGCCTATATGAACTTTGAAGCTGGGGAGAGTTTAATCAATAAACCAATCAATTTTGTGTTCATCGGAAGTTGTACTAATTCTAGAATTGAAGATTTTAGAGTTGCAGCTGAATATATAAAAGGTAAGAAGAAAGCAAAAAATGTTACGGCTTGGTTGGTGCCAGGAAGTAAGCAGGTTGAAGCACAGATTATTGAAGAAGGTTTAAAAACTGTTTTTGATGAAGCCGGGTTTGAGTTACGTCAACCAGGATGCTCAGCATGTTTAGCAATGAATGATGATAAAATTCCACAAGGCGAATATTGTGTATCAACCTCAAATAGAAATTTTGAAGGTAGACAAGGTCAAGGTTCAAGAACTATCTTAGCTAGTCCTTTAGTGGCTGCAGCTACAGCGGTTGAAGGTAAAATTATTGATATTTCAAAACATTTAAACTAATGGAAAAATTTACAACATTACAATCTAGAGCGATTCCATTACATATTGAGAATGTAGATACAGATCAAATTATACCTGCGCGTTTTCTAAAAGCTACGGATAGAAAAGGATTTGGGGATAATGTGTTTAGAGATTGGAGATATCATAAAGATGGCACGGCAAATTCAGACTTTGTACTCAATAATTCAAAATATTCGGGAAGCATTTTGGTTGCCGGTGATAATTTTGGTTGTGGATCGAGTAGAGAGCATGCGGCTTGGGCAATTACAGATTATGGTTTTAAGGTAGTAGTTTCTAGTTTCTTTGCAGATATTTTTAAAGGAAATGCTTTAAACAACGGCTTATTACCAGTTCAGGTATCAAAGCAATTCTTGAGTGACTTATTTCAACAATTAGAGTCAAATCCATATACGGAATTAGAAGTAAATCTCGAAAACCAAACCATTTCTGTTGAGAATTCAGATTTATCAGAAGATTTTGAAATAGATGCATACAAAAAAACTTGTATGATTAATGGATACGATGATATTGATTATCTTGTAAATAATAAAGAACAAATCGAAGCTTTTGAAGCTCAGAAAATATACTAAAACTACAAATGAAATTAACCATAGCAGTATTGCCAGGTGATGGCATTGGTCCTGAAGTTACTAATCAGGCTGTAAAAGTTTTGAAAGCTATAGCTTCAGAATTCAATCATAATTTTAAATTTAAAAGCGCAGATGTTGGTGCTATTGCAATAGATAAACATAACGATCCTTTACCAGAAGAAACTTTAGATTTATGTAAATCTTCAGATGCTATTTTGTTTGGTTCAATCGGTCATCCAAAATATGACAATGATCCTTCAGCAAAAGTACGTCCAGAACAAGGGCTTCTAAAACTAAGAAAAGAACTTGGACTGTTTGCAAATATTAGACCAGTGAAAGCTTATGAGACTTTATTAAATAAATCCCCTTTAAAAAAACACGTCATCCAAGGTACGGATATTAGTATTTATCGTGAGTTAACAGGCGGTATTTATTTTGGAGAAAAGCAATTGAGTGAAGATGGTAATAAAGCGTCAGATTTATGTGAATATTCACGTGAAGAAATTGAACGTATTTCGCATTTAGCTTTTAAAGCTGCACAATCCAGAAATAATAAAGTTACTTTAGTAGACAAAGCTAATGTGCTAGAAAGTTCAAGACTTTGGAGAAAAGTGGTTACTGAAATTGCAGAGCAATATAAAGACGTCACTTTAGACTTCTTATTTGTAGATAATGCAGCAATGCAAATGATTCTAAACCCTAAACAGTTCGATGTAATCTTAACTGAGAATATGTTCGGTGATATCATTAGTGATGAAGCTAGTGTTATTGGAGGTTCTATTGGTTTATTAGCCTCTGCTTCAGTTGGTGATAAGTATGCTATGTTCGAACCCATTCATGGGTCATTTCCACAAGCCACGGGAAAAGGAATTGCCAACCCAATTGCATCAATCTTATCTGCAACTATGTTGTTAGAACATTTCGGTTTATTTACAGAAGCAGAGATGGTGAAGCAAGCTGTTGATAAATCACTGAAATTAAGTATATCTACTCCAGATATAAATTCAAAATACGATAACGTAACAACAGGTAAAGTTGGTGAGTTTATTGAAGACTTTATTAATAATCCAAATGACACTAACATGAACTTTACGAACATCCATTTAGGACAATCTACAATCATATAAATTAAATGCCTACACAACCAAAGCTTACAAGATTTAATCAGAACGTGTTATCAAAGTATCAAATCTACAATAGTATTTTTGTCACCTTACCGTTTGATACCATAACTAGGACCGGTACATTACTACCTTTATTTCATGCAACATGCGAAAAAGGGTTTGCCAATAAAGAGGATCCTACGACGATTGTAGAAACATTTTTCAAGAAATATCAAGCAAGACGATCGCCTCAGAGTCAAATTAATTTGCTGTTTCGATTTATTCAATATATAGAGCGCCAGGTTGTTTTATTTGATGCTATTGAAGATGCCGCTTTTCCTGTTGTAAATAATATGGACGGTATTGGTACACTAAGAAGTTTAAAAGAAAGTGTTACTGCAGATAACAAACTAGAAACCCTTCAAAAGTATCTTGAAGAATTTAAGGTAAGAATTGTTCTAACAGCACATCCGACACAATTTTATCCAGGCTCTGTTTTAGGAATAATAACAGATTTAACGGAAGCTATTCGAGAGAATGATTTACTCAAGATCAATGATTTATTGGCGCAATTAGGAAAAACACCATTTTTTAAAGACAAAAAACCATCACCTTATGATGAAGCAGTGAGTTTAATCTGGTATTTAGAAAACGTGTTTTATAAGTCTTTTGGAACTATTTACGATTATATTCAGCAAAATATTTTTGATGGTAAACAAATAGATAACGATATTATAAATATTGGTTTTTGGCCAGGAGGAGATAGAGATGGTAATCCGTTTGTAACTCCAGAAATTACATTAAATGTTGCTAATCGCTTACGTGCAACTGTCATTAAGAATTATTATAGAGATGCGCGACGTTTAAGACGAAAATTGACTTTTGAAGGTGTTGAGGAGAGAATAGTAGTCTTAGAAACCGAACTTTGGAAAATCATTACAAATAAGAACTCAAACTTAACAGCAGAGAGTTTTGCTGCAGAATTAGAGGTGATTAAAAGTGTTATTGTTAAAGAGCATCAATCACTATATGTCTCTGAAGTGAATAGCTTATTGAATAAAATTCACTTATTCGGATTTCATTTTGCGAACTTAGATATAAGACAGGATAGTCGAAAGCATGCCCAGTTTTTTAATAATATGGTTGATGCTTTAATAGAAAACGGAAGTGATATTTTTCCAAAGAACTATCAAAATTTAAGTGAAAAACAGCAAGTAAATATTCTATCTAAAATAAAAGGTGAAATTGATTTGTCAATTATAAAAGACGAAGAAACAGTGAAAGCTTTAAAAACCATGAAAGTCATTAAGACTATTCAAGGAGCTAATGGAGAAAAGGCTGCAAACCGTTACATAATTAGTAATAACCAGACCACACTTAATGTAATGCAATTATTTGCAATGCTAAAGTTAGTAGCTTTTCAAGATGAATTGACTGTTGATATTGGACCCTTATTTGAAACCATAACGGATTTAGAGAATGCTCCTGCTGTGATGGAAGAATTATACACCAATACGGAATATGCAGCACATTTAAAAGCAAGAGGAAATAAACAAACCATTATGCTTGGCTTTAGCGATGGTACTAAAGATGGTGGATATCTAATGGCAAATTGGGCGATTTATAAAGCTAAAGAGAATTTGACAGCAGTGTCTAGAAAATACGGAATCAAGGTGATTTTCTTTGATGGTCGTGGTGGACCTCCAGCACGTGGTGGTGGTAAGACACATAATTTTTATGCGTCACTCGGACCAACAATTGAAGATAAAGAGGTGCAATTAACTATACAAGGTCAAACTATTAGTTCTAATTTCGGAACTTTAGAATCCTCTCAATATAATTTGGAACAGTTAATTAGTTCTGGCATTGGAAATAGTATTAATGATAAGGATTTGAGTATGTCGTCTGAAAATAGGGAAGTGATGACAGATTTATCTGAGCGCAGCTACAAAGCCTATTCAGATTTTAAAGCACATCCAAAATTTATTTCTTATTTGGAGCACATGAGTACGCTGAAGTATTATGCGAAAACAAACATTGGAAGTCGACCATCTAAACGTGGAAAAGCAAAAGGTTTAGTTTTTGAAGATTTGAGAGCGATACCCTTTGTAGGTTCTTGGAGTCAATTGAAGCAAAATGTACCTGGCTTTTTTGGAGTTGGTACAGCTTTAAAGCATTATGAGGATATTGGTGAATTTGAAAAAGTACAGCATTTATTTAAAACATCAGATTTTTTCAAGACACTTATTGGAAACAGTATGATGTCTTTGTCTAAATCATTCTTTGATTTAACTAGATATATGGCAGAAGATCCTGAATATGGCGAATTCTGGACAATTATATATGACGAATATGAAACGTCTAAAAGACTCATTTTAAAGTTAACAGGTTATAAAGAATTAATGCAAGAAGAGCCTGCTGGCAAAGCATCTATTGCTGTTAGAGAATCTATTGTGCTACCGTTACTGACAATTCAGCAGTATGCATTGAAGAAAATTCAGGAGCTTGAAAAATCTGGAGTAAAAGCAGATGACGAGCAAATGAAGATTTTTGCAAGTATGGTGACACGTTCATTATTTGGTAATATTAATGCGAGTCGTAACTCAGCTTAAATTATTTTAATGCTATAAATGTGGAAGCCTGTTAAGTTTTAAACTTAACAGGCTTTTTCTTTGTTATAATAAAAACCCTCTAAGCAATTTACTCAGAGGGTTTTTTCCTAACAACTAATTAAACTAAGTAATCAATTTTAAAACACTTAGTGTTCGTTTAATCTAAAGTCTGGATAAGCATCCATGCCATGCTCATGTGCATCTAAACCTTCTAATTCTTCGCGTTCAGAAACTCTAATACCAACGGTTTTCTTCATTATAAAAATGATTATGAAAGAAGATACTATACAGATGGCAGCATAAGAAGCTACACCGATAAGTTGACTTACAAACTGTGCTCCACTGGCTAATGCGCCAAATATACCTACAGCTAATGTTCCCCAAATACCACATACTAAGTGAACGGCAATAGCTCCAACAGGATCATCTAATTTAAGTTTGTCAATTAGAGATACGGCAAATACGATGATTGCACCTGCAACAGCTCCAATAATAATAGCATCAGTCGGACTCATTTGGTCTGCGCCAGCAGTAATACCAACAAGACCACCTAATATACCATTAAGGAACATCGTTAAATCTAAATTTTTATAGCGTAATGTAGATACTAGGGCAGCGACAACACCACCTGCTGCTGCAGCTAAACATGTTGTGACTAAAGTTAATGATGTTAATGCAGGATCAGCAGATAAAACTGAACCACCGTTAAATCCAAACCAACCTAACCATAATATAATAACACCAGCAGTTGCTAATGGAATATTGTGACCTGGAATTGCTTGTAGTTTTCCATCTTTAAATTTACCGATTCTAGAACCTAATAGGCAAACAGCTACTAATGCTGCCCAGCCACCTACAGAGTGTACTAATGTAGAACCTGCAAAATCGTAAAATGGTGTTTCTAGAGTTTGTAAAAATCCACCTCCCCATTTCCAAGAACCCGCGATTGGGTAGATTAATCCGACGTAAATTACCGTGAAAACCATAAATGGTCCAATTTTCATACGTTCTGCTACAGCTCCAGATACAATTGTTGCTGCAGTTGCGGCAAACATACCTTGGAATAAGAAATCTGTCCAGTAAGTGTAACCTTCATTGTAAGCTAAATCTAAGGCTCCTTCAACCATTGGTGCATCTAAACCAAAGCCTGCGAATCCTAAAAATCCGTTGAAGTCTCCTGGATACATTAAGTTGAATCCAACTAAGCAATAGAGTAGTAAACCTACGGTGATAATAAATATATTTTTAAATAATATGTTAATTGTATTCTTTTGACGTGTTAATCCGATTTCTAAAAATGCAAAACCTAAGTGCATAAAGAAAACGAGAGCTGTACAGATCATCATCCATACATTATTTGTAGTTAATAATTCCATTTTAGTTAGTTATTTTAAAGTTTGTCCTCCTTTTTCTCCAGTTCTTATTCTGTATACTTCATCTATGTGAGAGACAAAGATTTTACCATCACCAACATCTCCTGTAGATGCAGAATCAAGTATTGTTTTTATTGTTATATCTTCAAAATCGTCATTGACAACTATAGATAAATATCGTCTTTGGATATCGCTAGTGCTATAAGAGACACCTCTATAAACATGTCCTTCTTTTTCATTCCCTAGTCCTGTTACGTCCCAGTAAGAGAAGAAGTTTACACCTACTTCATGTAGTGCGTTTTTTACTGTAGAAAATTTAGATTTTCTAATTATTGCTTCGACTTTTTTCATTGTATTTAATATTAGTTAGAATGTATATATAGCAGCTAGAGTAAACGCAGCTAGGCTACTCATGTCTTCTCCGTCAGCATCGAAATATCTATCATCCCAATTGCTCCAAGAGTCTAATCTGATTTCAGGCTTAATAATTAAGTTGCTTTCTACAGTGTAGCTTCCTGTTAAAGTTGCAGCGAATACACTTGGTAAATCATCTCCTTCCTCAGCATGATATCCGAAGTATTCACCTCTTAAACCAATACTAAAATCTTCAGATGCAGCAAATTGAGGGTATAATGCAGCTCCATAAAAGCCATTTTTGAAATCATCACTTAGTACACTACCGTCATCATCATAAACATAAGATGTTGTCTGATAAGCAGCATTGATTCCTAAGAAGAAGTCATCAGATAGGTCGAAACCTCCTGTGTAATCAATCTCAAAACCTAGGCCATTATTCGCGCCACTGTCATAATATAAGTTTAGGTATTGACCAGAATATCCTAATTGAGCTCCGAAAGCATACTCACCTGTTGTAGAAGTGTTATTAGTATCCCAAGGATTTGTTATGGCTAACATTAAGCTAAAATCATCAGATAAAGCAAAATCTGCTTTTATACCCATATGAGAAAAAGGTCCGCTTGAAAATAAGTAAGACGTACTGTAGTTAAAGTTTGCAGCAGGAGCAATAACTTCGTACCCTAAGAATGTATTAAAACGTCCGAAAGTTAAAGTTGTACCTTCTGAAACATTCCAATAAACATAAGCTTGGTTTACAATACCATCAACAATATCGTTGCTAAAAGTAGCGCCCTCACCTCTTGGTCCTGTAACTAAATCAAGGACTGCACCTACTTTACCGCTTTCATAGCTCGCGATAAGGTTACCCATACCTAAAGCAAATCCTGTTTGTCCTGCAAACGCAGTTCCGAAAGATTGTCCTGAATCATCAGATGCTGTTAAAAGTGTTTGGTAGTAAGCATCTACACTACCAGAAATAGAGAATTTCTTTTCGGTTGTTTCTTCTGAGTCTTGAGCTGTTAAAACTATCGAGGTTAACAGTAATGCTAGAGTTAATAATTTTTTCATAATGTAATATTTAAAAATAGTTAGATTCGGGTCAAATCTATATAACTTTTAATTATACCCCATTAAAAATTAGGGTTAAAATATAATTTTTATGAATATTATATTTTATACCCCCTAAAATTTAGGGTTAAATTATTTTTTAATGTTTTTTTGGTAAATCCATAATGGTAAAAAGCACTTTTATTAATAATTTGATAAGTGTAAATTCTCGAAAACGTTTTCGTGATAAAGTGCCGTTTTCATTGACTATTTTCCATTATCTATTCACCATTATATGGCGTTTTTATTGCTAATTTTTCATTTAGAAAGCCCTTAATTATCGATATGAGAAAAGTGTTTCTACTTTTTTTTTAATCGGATTTTGAAGTATATCTTAGAGATATAATAAGGCACAAAACGCCTTTATAATTTTTTTGAATTATGCTGAAGAAACAAGGACTTTATTTACCAGAATTTGAACACGAAAATTGTGGTGCAGGATTTATATGTAACCTTAAAGGAGAAAAGACAAATCAAATTATACATGATGCTTTAGAAATTTTGGTAAAGCTAGAACATCGTGGTGGTGTTAGTGCTGATGGTAAAACTGGAGATGGAGCAGGTTTATTGATAGATATACCTCATGCTTATTTTAAACGCGTTTGTGGTTTTAAAGTTCCCGTAAAAGGAAAATATGCTGTTGGAATGGTATTCTTACCCAAAAACAGAAATCAATATAAATTCTGTAAGGATACTTTCGAAAAGGAAATTATTGCTCAGGGGCTTTCTGTTATAGGATGGCGAGAAGTGCCTGTAGATTCGACTCAATTAGGCGAAATAGCATTAGCATCAGAACCTAATATAGAACAGCTTTTTGTTGGTAAATCAAACGAAGTTTCTGAAGCTGATTTTAAAGCTAAATTATATGCAGCACGTAAAATAACTGAGCACACTGTTAGAAAATCTAAAATGTCGCAAAGTTCATATTTCTATGTCTCTAGCTTATCTATGAATACCCTTATATATAAAGGTATAATTATGCCAGAGGATATTGGTCCTTATTATAAAGACTTACAAGAAGATGATTTGGTAACACGTTTAGCATTGGTACACCAACGCTTTTCTACTAATACAATGCCGACTTGGGAATTAGCACAACCTTTTCGATTCATGTGTCAGAATGGTGAAATTAACACACTTCGAGGCAATGTAAGTCGAATGCGAGTTCGTGAAGAAATCATGAAAAGTGATGTCTTTGGGCCGCAAATAGAAAAATTATTCCCAATTATTCTGCCAGGAAAATCAGATTCTGCGTCTATGGATATGGTTGTGGAATTATTAACTCATACAGGACGTTCTCTTCCAGAAGTGATGATGATGATGATTCCTGAAGCATGGGAAAAACATGCCACAATGTCTCCAGAACGAAAAGCGTTTTACGATTATAACTCTTGTATTATGGAACCTTGGGATGGACCTGCTTCAGTACCGTTTACAGATGGGAATTATATAGGAGCATTATTAGATCGAAATGGACTGAGACCTTCAAGATATACGGTCACTAAAAGTGGAAAACTAATTATGTCTTCAGAAATTGGTGTGGTAGATATTGCACCAGAAGATGTTGAAAGTCATGGTCGTTTAGAGCCTGGAAAAATGTTTTTAGTAGACATGAACCAAGGTCGAATCATTAATGACGAAGAAATAAAAAGTAAGATTGTTAAAGAAAGACCTTATCAAGAATGGTTAGATAAGACAAGATTACATTTAAAAGACATTCCCTACACAGGTGAAACCTGTCCAATTGAAACCTTAGATATAAAAACGAGACAACGTTTATTCAATTACACGTTTGAAGATATTCAAGAAGTCATCACTCCTATGGCACAAAAGGCTAAAGAGGCTTTAGGTTCTATGGGAATTGATACGCCTTTGGCGGTTTTATCTAATAAACCTCAGTTAATTTCAAATTACTTTAAACAGTTGTTTGCTCAGGTTACTAATCCACCTTTAGATGGTATTAGAGAAGAAATCGTAACAGATATTAGTTTGGCCTTAGGAAAAGATCGAAATATTTTCAGCATTACAGAAAGACAATGTAGAAAATTAAAAATTCAGAACCCAGTAATATCTAATGACGATTTAGATAAAATTAGAAATATAAAAGTTGAAAGCTATAAAGCCGAAACCATAGAAATATTATACCAAAAAGCTAAAGGTTTAAACGGTCTAGAAGATGCCTTGGATAACATCATTGTTCAAATTGAAAAAGCACTAGAACGAAAAACTAACATTATTATACTTTCAGATAGAGGAGTTAGTAAGGAGTTAGCTCCAATTCCTCCATTATTAGCATGTTCTTATGTGAGCCATCAGATGAATCGATTACGTAAGCGTTCGTATTTCGATATCATAATAGAATCTGCAGAACCACGTGAACCACATCATTTTGCAACTTTATTTGGTTACGGAGCGAGTGCTGTAAATCCTTATATGGTTAACGAAATTATTAGAATGCAAGTTAAGGATGGTTTTATCACTGACATGGATGAGCAAAAAGCGGTAGATAATTTCAACAAGGCCATTGGCAAGGGCATTCTAAAAATAATGAATAAAATAGGAATCTCAACGTTGCGTTCATACAGAGGTTCTCAAATATTTGAAATCGTTGGTTTCAATTCGCAATTCGTTGAAAAGTACTTTCCATATACTACATCTAGAATAGAAGGCATTGGTTTATATGAAATCGAAAAAGAAATTGATAAAAGATACCACCATGCTTATCCAGAAAATATTGTAGATAAACGTTTAGGATTAAACATAGGTGGAGATTACAGATGGAGACGAAATGGTGAAAAACATTTATTCAATCCAACAACGGTTGCGAAACTGCAACAAGCAGTGAGATTGAGTGATCAGAAGAGTTATGATGTTTATGCTAAGGCTATAAACGAACAGTCCGAAAATTTAATGACTATTCGTGGTTTATTTGAATTTAACAATATAGATCCAATTCCGATTGAAGAAGTAGAACCATGGACAGAAATCGTAAAACGCTTCAAAACAGGTGCAATGTCATATGGGTCGATTTCTAGAGAAGCACATGAGAATTTAGCCATTGCCATGAATAGAATTGGAGGAAAATCTAATTCTGGTGAAGGAGGGGAAGACAGAAAACGTTTTCAACCAGATGTTAATGGAGACAGCAGAAACTCAGCCATAAAACAAGTGGCTTCTGGTCGTTTTGGAGTAACGTCTCACTATTTAACAAATGCTAAAGAGATTCAGATTAAAATGGCTCAAGGTGCTAAGCCTGGTGAAGGAGGGCAATTGCCTGGTGAAAAAGTATTGCCATGGATTGCCGCAGCTCGTAATTCAACACCATTTGTAGGTTTAATTTCACCACCACCACATCACGATATTTATTCAATAGAAGATTTAGCGCAACTGATTTACGATTTAAAAAACGCTAATCGGGAAGCGAGAATTAATGTAAAACTAGTGTCTGAAGTTGGTGTTGGTACTATTGCAGCAGGAGTTGCAAAAGCGAAGGCTGATGTAGTTTTAATTTCAGGCTATGATGGTGGAACAGGAGCATCTCCACTTACTTCATTAAAACACGCAGGTTTACCTTGGGAACTTGGTATAGCAGAGGCACAACAAACTTTAGTTCTAAACAACCTAAGAAGTCGTATTGTTGTAGAATGTGATGGACAATTAAAAACGGGTCGAGATGTCGCTATTGCTGCACTTTTGGGTGCTGAAGAATTTGGATTTGCAACGGCACCATTAGTAGCTTCAGGATGTATAATGATGCGTAAATGTCACTTAAACACCTGTCCTGTTGGTATCGCTACACAAGATAAAGAATTGCGAAAAAACTTTAAAGGTACACCAGAACATGTTATTAATTTCTTCTACTATATCGCTGAAGAATTGAGAGCGATTATGGCTGAATTAGGGTTTAGGACTATGGCTGAAATGGTTGGTCAAACCCATAAAATAAACGCCAATAAAGCGATTAAGCATTACAAAGCTAAAGGTTTAGATCTATCGTCGATCTTGCATAGACCAGAGGCATACAGTAAAATGACGGTTAAAAATACCGAAAAGCAAGAGCACAATTTAGATAATGTATTAGATTTTAAAATTCTAAAAGATTCGCATCGCGCTTTATACAGAAAAGAGCAGATGACATTGGCTTATCCGATTAAGAATACTAACCGAACAGTTGGTGCTATTGTAAGTAATGAAATTTCAAAAATATATGGTCATTTAGGCTTACCAGAAGATACCTTGAATATCAATTTTGAAGGTTCAGCAGGACAAAGTTTTGGAGCTTTTGGTGCACATGGATTAACCTTTAAACTTGAAGGAAATACCAATGACTATTTAGGAAAAGGATTATCTGGCGCTAAATTAATTGTAAAGAAGCCTGTTAAGGCAGATTTTGTAGCAGAAGACAACATTATTATTGGTAATGTATGTTTATTTGGTGCAGTTGAAGGTCAGGCTTATATCAATGGTATTGCAGGAGAACGTTTTGCGGTTAGAAACTCAGGGGCTACAGCAGTTGTAGAAGGTGTAGGAGATCATTGTTGTGAATATATGACTGGAGGAAAAGTGGTAGTTCTTGGTAAAACAGGACGAAATTTTGCAGCTGGAATGAGTGGAGGTATTGCTTATGTTTATGATCCTGAAAATAAGTTCGTAAACGGATTATGTAATACCGAAACGATTGAATTTGAAAAGATTCTTAAGAAAGATGCTGACGAATTAAAGGCGCTTATTGAGAAGCATGTGAAATACACAAAAAGTAACAGAGGCTCTGAATTATTAGCAGATTGGGAAACAAGTTTAAGTCATTTTGTAAGAGTGATGCCAACGGAATACAAACGTGCGTTGAAACGTTTAGAGACAGAAGAACAAATGGTTGAAGAATTAGAAACAGTATAGAAGATGGGAAAAGTAACAGGTTTTAAAGAATTCGAAAGAAAAGACGAAAAATACAAGCCAGTAAAAGATCGTGTAAAACATTACAAGGAATTTACTGTGCCGCTTAAGGAAAAGGATTTAAAAGAACAAGGATCGCGTTGTATGGATTGCGGAATTCCATTTTGTCATAGTGGCTGTCCGCTTGGGAATCTAATCCCAGATTTTAATCATATGGTACATCAAGGTGAATGGCAAAAAGCCTCTTGGATTTTGCATTCAACTAACAATTTCCCTGAATTTACAGGAAGATTATGTCCTGCTCCTTGCGAACAGGCTTGTGTGTTAGGTCTTATTGAAGATCCGGTTTCTATAGAAAATATTGAAAAAAATATTGTAGAACGTGCTTTTAAAGAAGGTTGGATTAAACCACAACCTCCAAAAACAAGGACAGGTAAAGAGATTGCAATTGTAGGTTCTGGACCAGCAGGTTTGGCCGCAGCGCAACAATTAAATAGAGCAGGACATACAGTTACTGTTTTTGAACGCGATGATGCTATTGGCGGGTTACTGCGTTATGGCATTCCGAATTTTAAAATGGAAAAGGAGATTATAGACCGTCGCTTAGCTATTTTAGAAGCAGAAGGCATTGTGTTTAAAACCAACGTAAATGTTGGAGTAAATTACGATGTTGAAGACCTAAAAGCTTTTGATGCTGTTGTACTCTGTGGAGGAGCAACAGAAAGACGAAGTCTGCCAACACCAGGCATTGATGCAGATGGAGTCGTGCAAGCTATGGATTTTCTAACCCAACAAACTAAAGTGGTTTTTGGACAAGACATAAAAGATCAAGTATTAGCAACTGATAAGAACGTTATTGTAATTGGAGGTGGAGATACAGGATCAGATTGTATTGGAACATCCAACCGTCAAGGAGCAAAATCGGTGGTGAATTTTGAAATTATGCCAAAACCGCCTGGACACAGATCACCTGCAACACCTTGGCCATATTGGCCATTACAATTGAAGACATCCTCTTCACATAAGGAAGGTGTGGAACGTAATTGGTTAATAAACACTAAAGAGTTTATTACTGACAAAAAAGGAAAGCTAACCGCTTTAAAAACGGTAAATGTAGAATGGGAAATGGTTCCTGGTGAACGACCTAAATTAATAGAAATTGCTGGTACAGAAAAAACATGGCCTTGTGATTTAGCTTTATTAGCACTTGGTTTTACTGGTCCTGAATCAACATTAGCTGATAAGTTAGGATTAGAGAAAGATGTCCGTTCTAACTATAAAGCAAGCTACGGAAAGTATCAAACTAATATTCCAAACATATTCGCTGCAGGTGATATGAGACGTGGACAATCTTTAATTGTATGGGCAATTTCTGAAGGTAGAGAAGCAGCACGTCAAGTAGATATTTATTTAATGGGTAAATCTGATTTAGCAACTAAAAATGCTGATGGAGATTTGGTAGGACTCTAAAATGGAATTTCCTACTGCTATAACATTTTAAGGGTAAGTCTATTGTTAGGGTAGAATTTAAAAGCATCTGGAAACAGATGCTTTTTTTTTGTTTTACTTTAGATTCTTAATAATTTTATGCAATCAAGAAAGACGGAGTTTTTGGCTTTAATTCATCATTATAAAGTTTGAATTCACTATCCATTTTACTCTTTAAATCTTTAATTTTATTTTCAGTTAGATTTTTACTTGGGTTCACCATAAAAGTGTAAAGATTGCTGCTTAAAATTGACCTAGTCCTTTCTACATGAGATTTACCGCTTTTGATTACTTTATCAATTTCTTCATCAGCCTTTAACAACTTGTTTTTGTAATTATCTCTATCCAATCTTAAGGAAGAAAGCTCAGTTTCCAGTTCACGAGTTTTCTCTTTAAAACTGTCAGCTCTTGTCTTCCAAAAGTCAACATCATCCATAGTGCCTATTGTTTTACTTTTTAATGAAGACAATAGGTTAACCTTTATCCTCTCTTCTGAAATCATTGTGATGGTCCTAGATATATTAATGATAATATAATAAATAAGCATTATTAGCAATGTAATTCCTATCAATAATAAACTTCTACCGTAAAAACTCAATTCACCTAAATTGAATTGAGTTGATAAAATATCTGTTTTATCTTTAATAGTTGAATTAAAGAATAAATCATAGATGAATTTATTATTCGTTATCACCCAAACGATTAAAAAAGTTGAGAAAAATGGAGTTTTGAACTTAGAAGTTATTTCATCTGAAGCACTTTCTAATGGTTTTTTAAAAAAATCTAACAATTTCATTCTTTATATTTTAAGATTGTTGTTATAAACTTTTACACACCAACATTGTACCATTGTTAATGAATTCATAAAATATGCCATATTGTCACTATAATCATCTGAATTATAAATAATTACGAAAAATTTTTAAGCTTTCAATGTTGTTGTGACGGTTAGAAAATTGCTTCAACAAAGGCAAACAAAAAAGAGTATACTTTACATATACTCTTTTAAGTAATAAATAAATTTTCATTATTTGTTAGGAAACTTAGCCCGAATATCCTCCAAACACAAATTATGAATACTCCCAATATGAGAATGTTCCTTACCTAAATCTGGCTGATATGTATCGTTTTGAACCTGACTTCCAATTTTCTGATAAGCTTCTCTAAAGCTCATGCCTTCAACCACTAAATTATTAATACTATCAACCGTAAACAGGTATTTGTATTTGTCATCATTAAGATCTACATCTTTCACAATAATTTGCTGAATAGCATAATTAAAGATGTCTAAAATGTCTTTAACATCTTCAAAAGCGTTTATAATATTTTCTTTTAATAACTGAAAATCTCTGTGGTAACCACTTGGTAAATTATTAGTGATTAATAACATTTCAGTATGTAAGGCCTGAATTTTATTACACTTTCCTCTAATCAGTTCAAACACATCAGGATTCTTTTTGTGTGGCATAATACTACTTCCTGTAGTTAATTCATCTGGAAAACTGATAAACCCAAAATTCTGACTCATATACAGACAAATATCCATAGCAAATCGCGACATCGTATTACACAAACCGCCTAAAGCACTTGCGATAGAACGCTCACTTTTTCCTCTACTTAATTGTGCCGCAACTACATTATATTTTAAAGTAGAAAAGCCTAATGCTGCAGTCGTGATGTCTCTGTCAATTGGAAATGAACTTCCGTAACCAGCTGCAGAACCCAATGGATTCTGGTCAACAATTTTTGAAACAGCATTTAGAATATAAACGTCATCAATCAATAATTCGGCATAGGCTGAAAACCATAATCCAAAAGAGGAAGGCATTGCGACTTGTAAATGCGTATATCCTGGTAGTAATTTATTCTTATGTGTTTCGGCTAAATCTAGTAGTGTATTAAAGAATACTTTAGTTTTATCATTAATCAGGCTTAAATTGTCTTTATAATACAATTGAAGTGCGACTAAAACCTGATCGTTTCTAGAGCGTGCTGTATGGATTTTTTTTCCAACTTCGCCTAAAGTTTTGGTGAGTTCATGTTCAATTTTCGAATGCACATCTTCAAAGGTGTCTTCTATTACAAAACTTCCATCTTCAATAGATTCTGATAAGGATTTTAAACCCGTTTTGAGTTGTTGTAATTCTTCCGAAGTTATAATTCCTATAGACTCTAACATTATGGCATGCGCTAATGATGCTTGTACATCGTGTTTAGCAATATGCATATCAATTTCTCTGTCGTTACCAACAGTGAAGTGTTCTATTTTTTTATCTATTGAAAAGCCTTTGTCCCAAAGTTTCATAATCATTCCTGCGAAGGCAGGAATCTCTGCCTTCATTTTTTAGTTAATAATTTTATTCTTTTTTTATTAAAACACCCCTAAAGTCCCCTCAAGGGGACAATCCTCAAATAAACTTTAGTACTAGTGTCCCCTTGAGGGGACTTTAGGGGTGTAATGCTATAATACTTTTTCTAACAATTCAACATATATTTTTATTCCTTCTTCAATTTCAGCTAAATAAATAAATTCATCTGCTGTATGTGATCGTGTACTATCACCTGGTCCCAATTTTAAAGACGGACAACTTAGTGCTGCTTGGTCCGATAAGGTCGGCGAACCATAAGTTTCTCTACCCAATTCTATTCCAGCTTTAACCAAATCGTGATGCATAGGAATAGATGATGAATTTAATCGTAAACTACGAGCTTCAATAGTTGAACATGGTGATTTTTTAGTTAAGATATCAGCTATTTCCTGATTTGTGTATTTATCGTTCACACGAACATCAATCACTAATTCAACTTCAGAAGGTACAGCATTATGCTGCTGACCAGCGTTAATCTGTGTCACAGTCATTTTTACATCACCAAGAACTGGTGATTTCTTTTCGAACTTATAATCCTGAAACCATTGTAATACATTAATAGTATTGTAAATGGCATTGTCCGTATTTGGATGTGCTGCATGACTAGCTGTTCCTTTTACTTTGGCATCAAAAACAACTAGTCCTTTTTCGGCAATAGCTAAATTCATTAAAGTCGGTTCACCAACAATCGCAACATCGATTTTTGGAATAATACTTAACATACTGTTTAATCCATTTGGACCACTACTTTCTTCTTCAGCAGAAGCAACAATTACTAGATTATAGTTGAGGTCTTTCTTTTCATAGAAGTAGATGAATGTAGCTATCAACGATACTAAACAACCACCAGCGTCATTACTTCCTAGACCGTATAATTTTCCGTCTTCAACAATGGCTTTAAATGGGTCTTTGGTGTAACCGTTATTTGGTTTTACAGTATCATGATGCGAGTTTAATAATAGTGTAGGCTTCTTCTCATCATAATGTTTATTGGCTGCCCAAACGTTGTTTTTGTTGCGCTTAAAAGGGATTTGATGTGTTGTAAACCAATTCTCAATAAGCAAAGCCGTTTGATCTTCTTCAGAAGAAAACGACTGTGTTTCTATAAGCTGTTTCAATAAAGCAATAGCTTCTGTTGTGAGTTTTTCTATCATTTTTCAATGGTTGTATAAAGTGAATTGGTTTCAAAAAGCATGCTTGGTTTTCCGATACAAACTTTGTTTACATCATTGTTTATAGCATAAAAGCAATTATTCAGTTTTGGTAACATACCATCAGCAATGATTCCTTCATTAATTAAGTTTTGATAGGTTTTGGTGTTAATGTTTTCAACTACTGAATCATCATCATTAATATCTTTTAAAACACCATTTTTCTCAAAACAATAATAGAGCTCTGTTTTATAATGTTTTGCAAATCCAATGGCTAATTCTGAAGCAATGGTATCTGCATTGGTGTTTAGTAGTTGTCCATTTTCATCATGAGTAATGGCACAGAATACTGGTGTGATATTATGATTTAAAAGCACTTCTAATGTTTTTGTGTTGACTTGTTTTACATCACCTACAAACCCATAATCAATTGGTTGCGTTGGTCTTTTTTCTGAAACTATAGTATTTCCATCAGCTCCAGAAAACCCAATAGCGTTGCAATCATTTACTTGCAGTTGAGCTACTATATTTTTATTGATTTTACCTGCATAAACCATCGTAATAATATCTAAAGTGTCACTATCTGTAATGCGTCTGCCTTCATTCATTTTTACAGGAACATTCATTTTGTGAGCTAATTGTGTTGCCAATTTCCCACCTCCATGAACTAATACTTTTGAGCCTTCAAGCTTAGAAAACTCACTTAGAAATGACCCTAAAGCTTGACTGTCATCAATAATATTTCCGCCTATTTTTATGATTTTTAGTGTTTTCATTTTATAGGTTTTCTAAAATTTGCTTCAACACAACTTGTGCAGCATAAATTCTATTATTAGCTTGTTGAATCACAATAGATTGATGACTATCTAAAACAGCATCTTCAACAACAACATTTCGTCTTACTGGCAAACAATGCATAAATTTTGCTTTGCCTAATTTCTCTTTAGTCATCATCCAATTCTCATCTTCATTGAGAATTTGACCATAATCAGAATAACTACTCCAATTTTTTACATAGACAAAGTCAGCATCTTTTAAAGCCGCTTCTTGATTGTAGTTGATTGTTGAGTTTTTTGTGATTTGTGGGTTCAATTCATAACCTTCAGGATGTGTAATGGTTAAATCTACATCTAAATTCTGCATCATTTCAACAAATGAATTGGCAACGGCTTGTGGTAATGCTTTGGGATGAGGTGCCCAAGATAATACGACCTTTGGTTTCTTTTTTTCTGTTAATTCAGATATTGTAATCGCATCAGCCAAAGCTTGCAATGGATGAGCTGTGGCACTTTCCATATTTACAATAGGAACCGTTGCGTATGTTTTAAAACTATTTAAAACTAATTCCGATTCATCTTTTGCTTTGTCTTTCAGTGTTGGAAAGGCTCTAACTGCAATTATGTCTGCATATTGCGAAATCACTTGTGCAGCTTCCTTAATGTGTTCGGATTTGTCGATGTTCATTATCGTACCATCTTCAAACTCTAAATTCCATGCATCATTTACATTAAGAATCATCACATCCATGCCTAAGTTTTTTGCCGCTTTTTCAGTGCTCAAACGTGTGCGTAAACTCGAATTAAAAAATAACATCACTAAGGTTTTGTGTTGTCCCAGTGTTGAATACTCAAAAGGATTCATTTTTAATAAAATGGCCTCCTTAATCGTTTCAGAAAGGTTGGAAATGTCTTTTATTGTTGAGTAATTTTTCATCTTAGTTCAATTCTTTTTGCAACGCATCAAATAAGCTATCGATGTGTTTTTTCCTAATAGTTAAAGGCGGAAGAATTCTAATTAAATTAGGGTTTTTTGCACCTCCTGTAAAAATATGATGCTTAAATATGAGTGCTTTTCTCAATTCCGAAATGGGAAAATTAAACTCTAACCCAAGCATTAATCCTCTTCCTTTAATAGTTTTTAGATTTGGCAATTCTTTTGCTTTTTCAACGAAGTATTCAGAAATGGCAGTGGCATTTTGCATTAGGTTTTCTTCCTCAATAACATCTAATACAGAAAGTGTTGCCGCACATGCCAAGTGATTTCCTCCAAATGTAGTGCCTAACAGACCAAAAGACGCTTTTATTGATGGATGAATTAAAATACCTCCAACCGGAAACCCATTTCCCATACCTTTAGCAATTGAGATAATATCTGGAGTAATATTATGTTTTTGAAAAGCAAAAAAGTCACCTGTTCTTCCAAAGCCAGATTGTACTTCGTCTGCTATTAAAACCGTATCGTATTGTTTACATAGTTTTTCTAAACCTTGATAAAACTCAGTTGTGCTTTGATCTAATCCACCAACGCCTTGAATACACTCTATAATTACTGCACAAGTTTTGTTTGCTTTTAAAATGGACTTAACAGATTCTAAATCGCCAAGTTCAACAAAATCGACTTCTTGCTGTGCGTTTAATGGCGCAACCACTTTTGGGTTATCGGTTGCAGCGACTGCAGCTGAAGTTCGTCCATGAAACGAATTTTTAAAAGCCAATATTTTGTGTTTCCCATTATGAAAAGAAGCAAGCTTTAATGCATTTTCATTGGCTTCTGCTCCAGAGTTGCACAAAAACAATTGATATGCTTTGCAACCTGATAGATCTTCTAATTTATCAGCCAGTTGCGTTTGCAACGGATTCTTTATCGCATTACTATAAAACCCGAGTTTTTCAATTTGATTCGTAATAGCTGACACATATTTTGGATGTGAATGTCCTATAGAAATCACTGCATGTCCTCCATATAGATCCAAATATTCTATGCCTTTATCATCGTAAACGTAGATGTCTTTTGCACTTACAGGTGTGACGTCATATAAAGGATAAACATTGAATAAGCTCATATCTGTTCTTCTTTAATGTTATTAATTTTATTGAATGAAGCGACCATACCTTGTATTAATGATGAGCTTAGTCCTTTATGTTCCATATGATTTAAACCAGTGATAGTACAACCTTTAGGTGTCGTTACTCTGTCTATTTCTTCTTCAGGATGGTCTCCATTTGTAATCAATAAATTTGCAGCACCTTCTGAAGTGTGCATCGCTAACTCTTGTGCTTCTTTAGCGTCAAACCCTAATTGAATTGCGGCTTGTGTTGTTGCCCTAATTAATCGCATCCAAAATGCAATTCCGCTTGCGCAAACTACCGTTGCAGCTTGCATTTGAGATTCTGGAATTGCTAAAGTGTGTCCTAATCTATTGAAAATAGCTTCGGCAATTTTAATGCGCTTTTTGCCTTTTTCATTACTACATAAACAGGTCATTGATTTACCCACGGCAATAGCAGTATTTGGCATCGCCCTAATGATAAACTGGTCGCTACCAACTTGAGATTCAATTTTTGGAATTAAGTAACCTGTTATTGTTGAAATCAGCACATGGTTTTCAGTCAAATATGGTTTAATATCATTTAAAATCTGTTCGAAATGCGAAGGTTGTACAGCGAAAATTAAAATATCCGATTGTTTAACAGCTTCAATATTATCAGAAGTCAGAACCACATTATTATAACCTTTAAACTCTTGAATATCATTTAGATTCCTCTTTGTTAAATACAGTGTGGTTATAGCATTATTGGTAATCAATCCTTTTGCGATTGACTTTCCTAAGTTTCCTGTTCCTATGATTGCGATTTTCATATGTATGTCTTTTTGTGTCATTACGAAGGAAGAATGACTGAAGTAATCTCATTAAACAGATTGCTTCGTTCCTCGCAATGACGATTCTTTAAAAAAAGTTAGCTTTTAAGTTTAACCCTTCAGTTTCTTCAAAACCAAATGCTAGATTCATATTTTGAATGGCTTGACCTGAAGCACCTTTCAAGAGGTTATCAATAATGCTTGTAACTAATAATTTGTTGTTGTGTTTATGTAAATGAATGATACATTTATTAGTGTTAACCACTTGCTTTAAATGAATGTCTTCATCTGAAATAAAGGTGAAGGCAGCGTCTTTGTAATACCTTTTATAGAGAGATTTAGCATCTTCTAGTGTACCTTCAAACTCTGTGTAAGCCGTTGCAAAAATCCCTCTTGAAAAATTACCACGATTTGGCATGAAATGTATCTCAGTATTAAAGTCAGTTTGCAACTGATTTACAGTTTGATTGATTTCACCTAAATGCTGATGTGTAAATGCCTTGTAATGTGAAAAATTATTATCTCTCCAGGTAAAATGAGTGGTCTTAGACAATGATGTACCTGCTCCAGTTGCACCAGTGACGGCATTGACATGAATATCATCTTTGACTAATTTAGCATCTGCCAATGGTAACAATGCCAATTGAATTGCTGTAGCAAAACAACCTGGATTGGCAATATAATTTGCACCTTTAATAGCTTCTTTTTGTAATTCTGGTAAACCATAAACAAACTCTTTTTTATTATATAGTTTGTCGGCTTTAAGTCTGAAATCGTTACTTAAATCAATGATTTTTGTTTGATCAGAAAAAGTATTCTGTTTTAAAAATGCTTTAGAATTTCCATGACCCAAACACAGAAATAACACATCGACATTAGTATTAATTTCACTTGTGAATTCCATTTCGGTAGAACCAATTAAATCCTGATGTACTTTGTAAACCTTATTACCAGCATTTGATGTGCTGAAAACAAAGTAAATAGTAACCTCTTTATGATTGATTAATAATCTAATCAACTCTCCAGCTGTATAACCAGCTCCTCCAATAATTCCTGCTTTAATCATAATCCTGAATTTACTTGTTGATAGATTTTATTTTGATTACCATTAATTTTAATAAAGCCTTTAGCCTCATCTGCTGTCCAGCCTTTGTTTTCTTCTCCATAACTCCCGAATTTGGCATTCATTAAATCGTGTTTAGAAGAAATACCGTCTAAATTGAAATGATATGGTTTTAGAGTTATAAAAACATCACCTGAAACTTTATCCTGACTACTTTCAAAGTAAGCCTCCATATCTCGCATGACAGGATCTAAATATTGGCCTTCGTGTAAATGCATTCCGTAAAAATTAGACAAGTAATCTTTATGTTGCAATTGCCATTTGGTTAAAGTGTGTTTCTCTAATAAATGATGCGCTTTGATAATGATTAAAGCTGCTGCTGCTTCAAATCCAACTCTGCCTTTTATGCCAACAATAGTGTCTCCTACATGAATATCTCTACCTATTCCATAAGCTGAGGCTAAGTCGTTAAGCAGTTCTATATTCTTCTCAGAAGAATCAGTTTTTCCGTTTAAAGCAACAAGCTCACCTTTTTTTAAAGTCAAAGTAATTTTTTCTTCTCCATCTTTTATTAATTGCGAAGGATACGCTGATTCTGGTAATGGTTTTTCTGAAGTCAATGTTTCTTCTCCACCAACACTTGTTCCCCAAAGGCCTTTGTTAACTGAGTATTTGGCTTTGTTCCAAGATATATCAATTCCGTTTTCTACGAGGTAATCTATTTCTTGCTGTCTTGTTAGTTTACCATCTCTAATAGGTGTGATTATTTCTATTTCTGGAGCTAAAGTTTGAAAAATCATATCGAAACGTACTTGGTCGTTTCCTGCACCTGTACTTCCGTGAGCGATATATTTTGCATCAATACTTTTTGCATATTCAACAATCTCAATTGCTTGAATAATTCGTTCTGCACTCACAGACAAAGGGTAGGTGTTATTTTTTAGTACATTTCCAAATATTAAATACTTAATCACTTTATCGTAATACGATTCGATGGCATCAATATTTTTATAAGTTGAAACACCCATTTTATAGGCGTTATCCTCAATAGTTTTAATTTCTGTTGAAGTAAAACCACCTGTATTGACACTAACTGCGTGAACATCATAACCAGCTTTGCTTAAGCTTACTGCACAATAAGAAGTGTCTAATCCTCCGCTATACGCTATAACTAATTTTTTCATTTTTTTTCTTTCTTTAGGAACATAGATTGTTTAATGTTTTTCAATCTTGTCCATACTTTTTTGTCAATATTTTTCTCTTCTGCTTTTTCGGTGTCCATTTTATTAGGATCGAATAGCATGCCTGTACACAAGCACATTTTCTGTTCGGTTCTAGTTAAAACATCAAAGTTTTTACAGGTTTGGCAGCCTTTCCAAAAGGATTGGTCATCTGTTAGTTCTGAAAATGTGACAGGTTTATAACCTAAATCGCTATTCATTTTCATGACCGCTAATCCAGTCGTTATACTAAAGACTTTTGAATTTGGAAATTTTGCTCTTGAGTGTTCAAAAATTACTTTTTTGATTTTCTTTGCTAGACCTTGATTTCTAAAATTTGGGTGTACAATTAATCCAGAATTGGCAACAAATTTTCCATGCCCCCAAGATTCGATGTAACAAAAGCCAGCGAATTCATCTCCTTCTAAAGCGATTACAGCGTTACCATTTTCCATTTTGGTAATGATGTATTCTGGTTTTCGCTTTGCGATACCTGTGCCTCTGACTTGTGCAGCTTCTTCTATGGTTTTGCAGATGATGTCTGCATAAACTGTATGTGATTTGTTAGCAATAACAATTTTCATTGCAATTGAGTTTTAATTAAATAATATGATTTTGTTTTTTGAAAGCTGAACCGGACTCACCTAAGTTCAATAAATAGAAATACACCCTAAGGGCGACGAGGAAAAAAGCGGCGTACAATTCTATGATTATCTGTTGAGATAATTAAAGATTGAAAATGATATTTAAAATTTGAGATGTACACGATAAAAAAATAAAAATGAATATAGAGTTTGTTGCTAGATTGAAGAATTAGCGACGGCGAAATGGTCTGGGTGTTCTATATTTATGTGATAGTGTAATCATAATGCTAATCTACATATTAAATTTCTAATATCAAACGATAAGATTGTGTTTCGTCCAAAATTTATGAATTTCGAATTAAATGACTTTCAAATTATAAATATCTCATGCATAACCTCTTTTGTTTAAAGAATATAGTCTGTACTCACAAAATTCGAAGCTTTAGAATCCATTAAATCCTTTAAAATAGCGTTGTTATAATCATTATCTTTTGATGCTACAAAGGTTCTAATTGAAAATGAGCGTAAGGCATCATGTACACTTAATGTTGCAACAGCTGAATCTTTTCGACCTGTAAATGGATATACGTCTGGTCCACGTTGACAAGAGCTATTTAAATTCACACGACATACCAAATTCACCAAAGTATCAATTAAAGGTGCTAGTGTTTTCACATCTTTACCAAACAAACTTACTTGTTGTCCATAATTTGAAGCTGCCATATCCTCTAAAGGTTCTTCAATATCTGAAAAAGGGATAACTGGTATAACTGGACCAAATTGCTCTTCTTCGTAAACACGCATGTTCTTTGAGACAGGATATAACACTGCTGGAAAAATATAATTCTCAGTAGTGTGTCCACCTTTTTTATTTATAATTTTTGCTCCTTTATCTATAGCATCATCAATTAAATCTTGAATATAAGCTGGTTTATCGGGTTCGGGTAATGGTGTTAATTTTACACCATCTTCCCAAGGATTTGCAAATTTTAATGCATCTACTTTTTCAGAAAAACGGGTATTGAACTCTTCCACTATGGCTTCATGAACATACAATACTTTTAGTGCAGTACATCGTTGACCATTAAAAGAAGTTGTGCCTGCAATACACTCACTTATGGCTAAATCTAAATCCGCATCTGGTAATACAATTGCTGGGTTTTTTGCTTCAAGACCTAAAACTAAACGCAATCTATTACTTTTTGGGTGCTGATTTTGTAAGGCGTTTGCAGATTTACTATTACCTATCAAAGCTAAAACATCAACTTTGCCAGATTGCATAATTGGTGCTGCAACAGTTCTTCCACGACCATAAATTATATTAACAACACCTTTAGGAAAACTATCTCTAAAAGCTTCTAGTAATGGCGAAATCAATAAAACACCATGCTTTGCTGGTTTGAAAATAGCTGTATTTCCCATGATTAATGCTGGAATCAAGAGTGCAAATGTTTCATTTAAAGGATAATTATATGGCCCTAAACAGAGTACAACTCCTAATGGACCTCTTCTGATATGTGCATTGACACCCGAATTTTTTTCAAACTTGGCACTATTACGATCCATTTGTTTGTAGTCTTCAATGGTATCATATATATATTCTACAGTTCTGTCAAACTCTTTTTCTGAATCTGGTAGATTTTTACCGATTTCCCACATTAATAATTTTACAACTTCTTCACGTTTAGTTTTCATTTGCTCTACAAACTTTTCCATACAAGCGATTCTGTCCACAACTTTCATCGTAGGCCATAAACCTTGTCCTTTATTGTATGCAGAAACAGCAGAATCTAATGCCTTTAAGGCTTCTTTTTTTCCTAAAGTCGGTATGGTTCCAAGAAGTGTAGGCCTATAATCTATTGTAGAAGAAATTGTAGAATAAATTTCCGAAGTTTCACCTCTCCAAGTTATCAATGCTCCTTCTACTAAATAGGTGTCTTGGTTAATAGTGTCTTTGATTTGGTATTGTTGAGGGATATTCATAAAGTTTTTTAGTTTAGACTAAGAATTGAAATAAATCAGGTTTATCGTTAAGATAATCTCCATAAAAATTATGAAGCTTCATTTTGGTAATTAAAGGTTCTAAGTCGTTTGGATGTTTTAACTCTAAGCCAACTACAGCAACATCATTTTCTCGATTTGCCTTTTTTGTATATTCAAAATGTGTAATATCATCTGTAGGTCCTAAAATCTCTGCAACGAATTCTCTTAATGCACCTGCTCTCTGTGGAAATTTTATTATAAAATAATGTTTTAAGTTAGCATAGAGTAGTGCACGTTCTTTAATTTCTGCAGTACGCGTAATGTCATTGTTGCTTCCGCTAATAACACAGACAACATTTTTACCTTTGATTTCATCTTTAAATTGCTCTAAAGCTGAAAGACTCAGTACTCCTGCAGGTTCTGCGACGATAGCATCTTTATTATAAAGGTCTAATATAGTTTGACAAATTTTACCTTCATCTACTTCGACAACGCGATGTAATGTCTCCTTACAAATCGCGAAATTTAAATCACCAACCCGTTTTACTGCAGCACCATCAACAAAATTATCTATGGATCTTAGCTCTGTATTTTTGTTTGCCCTAATAGAGGTTAACATTGCTGCAGCACCTTTTGGTTCTACACTAATAATTTTTGTTTGAGGTGATAAAATTTTAAAAACTGATGATAATCCTGCTGCGAGTCCACCACCTCCAACTGGTACAAAAACATAGTGAATAGGATGTGTTTTTGCCTGATCTATAATTTCCAAACCAACAGTTGCTTGTCCTTCTATGACTTTTTCGTCATTGAAAGGATGAACAAAAGTCTTGTTCATTTCTTCGCTTTGTAGTTTTGCTGCATGATATGCATCATCAAAAGTGTCACCAACTAATACGACGTCTATGTAGTCTTCACCAAACATTTTTACCTGTTCAATTTTTTGATTAGGTGTTGGTGAAGGCATGAAAATGGTACCTTTTATTTTTAAAAGTTTACATGAAATAGCTACACCTTGTGCATGATTACCTGCACTTGCACATACAATTTCGTTTTCAATTTGAGAGGCATTTAAAGATGAAATTTTATTGTAAGCTCCTCTAATTTTATACGAACGTACTTCTTGTAAATCTTCTCTTTTAAAGTAAATATTGGCACCAAAATATTTAGAATAACGCGCGTTTTTGGTTAAAGGTGTCACTGAGGCTATACCTTTTAATTTATCAGCAGCAGCTTCAATGGCTTTTAGCGTTGGTCTATATGTCGTCTTGGTTTCTTCCATTTCTATAAATACTTTTTGTACTTAAGCTAAAACAGAATCTTGAGTTTGAACATCAGACTTTATAACTTTCATTGCTGTCATTGCAGCACGTAAACGTTGACCAACAGCTTCTATAGGATGATTTCTTATCGCATCATTCACCGCAATTAATTCTATGTTATCAACACCACTTGATTTTGAAAAAGGTTTTCCAATGATAGATGTGTCAACAGTTTTCATAAAATCAGTTAATAATGGTTTACAAGCATGGTCAAATAAATAACAACCGTATTCAGCAGTATCAGAAATCACACGATTCATTTCAAACAGCTTCTTCCTTGCTATTGTATTTGCAATTAACGGTAATTCGTGTAACGATTCGTAATACGCAGAATCTTCTATTATTCCTGCTGCTACCATAGTTTCAAAAGCTAATTCGACTCCAGATTTTACAAAAGCAACTAGTAAAACACCGTTGTCAAAATACTCTTGTTCAGAAATATGATCTGAAGTTAAAGTAGTTTTTTCAAAAGCAGTTTCTCCAGTTTCCGCTCTCCATTTTAATAAATTAATATCGTCATTAGCCCAATCTTCCATCATGGTTTTTGAGAAGTGACCAGAAATAATATCATCCATATGTTTTTCAAACAATGGGCGCATGATTCCTTTTAATTCTTCTGATAATTCGTAAGCTTTAATTTTAGCAGGATTGGATAAACGATCCATCATATTGGTAATTCCGCCATGCTTAAGTGCTTCGGTAATAGTCTCCCAGCCAAACTGAATTAATTTAGCTGCATAACCAGGTTCTATACCTTCTTCAACCATTTTATCAAAAGATAAAATTGCTCCAGTTTGTAATAGGCCACAAAGAATCGTTTGTTCTCCCATTAAATCAGATTTTACTTCAGCAATAAAAGACGATTCTAAGACACCAGCGCGATGCCCACCAGTTGCTGCAGCATAGGCTTTTGCTTGTGCCCAACCTTTACCTTCAGGGTCATTTTCTGGATGTACAGCAGTTAATGTTGGTACTCCAAAGCCTCGTTTATATTCTTCTCTAACTTCTGTACCTGGACATTTTGGTGCAACCATAATTACGGTTAAATCTTCACGGATCTTTGTGCCTTCTTCAACAATATTGAAACCATGAGAATAACTTAGAGTTGCTCCTTTTTTCATTAAAGGCATAACTGCTTTTACCACATTAGTATGTTGCTTATCTGGTGTTAAGTTTAACACCAAATCTGCTGTAGGTATTAACTCTTCATAAGTACCAACAGTAAATCCGTTAGACGTTGCGTTTTTATAAGAATCACGTTTCTGATCGATTGCGACTTGTCTTAAAGTATAAGAAATATCTAGTCCAGAATCGCGCATATTTAATCCTTGGTTAAGCCCTTGCGCACCACAACCTACTATCACGATTTTCTTTCCTTTTAATGCGTTTACACCATCTTCAAATTCTGAAGCATCCATAAAGCGGCATTTTCCTAATTGCTCTAATTGTAATCTTAATGGTAATGTGTTAAAATAATTTGACATTGTTTCTAATTGTTTTTTAAACTAAATATTTGTCTATAATTTGTATTAATGTTGAAATGCTTGGAGCATTGTTGATATTTTCATTTCATCCTTGGTAACTGCTACACGTCCTGAACGTGTGAACTGCATGATTCCAAAGACGTTTAGTTCTCTATATAGTAAATCGATTTCTTCTTTTCTACCAGATTTTTCAAGAACAAAAAAGGCTTTGTTTACTGTTACAATTCTGGCATTACTTTCCTTGATTATATTCTGAATCTGACGTTCGTCAAATAACAAATCAGACTTAATTTTAAATAAACATGATTCTTGATAAATGATTTCGTCTTCAGTATGATAGTATGCTTTAATTACTTCGACTTGCTTTTCAATCTGACCTATGACTTTTTTCATTTGTGACTCAGTAATATTGACCACAAGTGTGAATCTTGATACGCCTTCAATCTCAGAAGGTGATGTGTTAAGACTTTCAATATTCATGTGTCTTCTTTGGAATATTGCAGAAATCCTGTTCAACAATCCTATATTATTTTCGGTATAAATTGAAACGGTAAATTGTTTGTTTTCGTTTTCCATAACTACTCTAGTCTTATATCTGAAACACTTGCACCTGTTGGAATCATAGGGAAAACATTGTCTTCCTTTTCTACTCTAACCTCTAAGAAATATGGGCCTTTACAATCAATCATTTCTTTTACAGCAGCTTTTAAATCTTTTCTTTCGGATACTTTTTTAGCATCGATGTGATAGCCTTTTGCAATGGCTACAAAATCTGGATTTACCATTTCTGTAGATGCATAGCGCTTATCAAAAAATAGTTGTTGCCATTGACGAACCATACCAAGAAATTCATTATTTAAAACCACAATTTTCACAGGTACTTTTTGCTGAAAAATTGTTCCTAATTCTTGGATATTCATTTGGTAACCACCATCACCAGCAATCATAACTACTTCACGTTCTGGTGCTGCCATTTTCGCTCCAATTGCAGCTGGTAAAGCAAATCCCATAGTACCTAATCCACCTGATGTAATATTACTTTTTGAAACATTAAAGTCAGCATAACGACATGCAATCATTTGGTGTTGACCAACATCGCTCACAATTGCAGCTTCTCCTTTTGTTTGAATGTTGATTTCTTTCAACACTTCTCCCATGGTTAAACCTTCCTTAGTAGGATGTAAATCACCTTTAATGACTTTATCGTATTCTACTTTATATAAATCTTTAAATCTTTGATGCCAGTCTTCATGCGAATTTGCATTCAATAATGGCAACAAGCTTTTTAAACTAGATTTAGCATCACCGAGAACAGCAACATCAGTTTTTACATTTTTATCTACTTCAGCAGGATCAATTTCAAAATGAACAATTTTGGCTTGCTTAGCATAGGTAGTTAAGTTTCCGGTTACACGATCATCGAAACGCATACCTATAGCGATTAAAACATCACATTCATTAGTTAAAACGTTAGGTCCATAATTTCCGTGCATGCCAACCATACCAACATTTAATGGATGTGATGTTGGAATAGCAGAAGCTCCTAAAATAGTCCAAGCAGAAGGAATTCCTGCTTTTTCAATAACCGCTTTAAATTCTTCTTCAGCTTTGCCTAAAATGACTCCTTGTCCCCAAACTATTAATGGTTTTTTAGCATTATTGATTAGGTCTGCAGCAGCTTTTAGAGAATTTTCATCTGTGCTTGGTACAGGTTTATAGCTTCTAACACCTTTACATTTTTCATATTTAAAATCAAACTCTTCAAACTGAGCATCTTTCGTAATGTCAATAAGTACTGGTCCTGGTCTTCCACTTTTTGCGATGTAAAATGCTTTTGCAAATACCTCAGGAATTTCCGAAGCTTTAGTAATTTGATGATTCCATTTAGTAACAGGTGTAGAAATACCAACAATATCAGTTTCCTGAAAAGCATCACTGCCTAATAAATGTGATCCTACTTGACCAGTAATACAAACCAATGGTGTAGAATCAATCTGTGCATCTGCAATACCAGTAATTAAATTAGTAGCACCTGGTCCAGAAGTAGCAATAGCGACACCAACTTTTCCAGAAATACGAGCATAACCTTGAGCGGCATGCGCAGCTCCTTGTTCATGGCGTGTTAAAACATGATGAATTTTATCCTGATACTTATATAACTCGTCGTAGACTGGCATAATTGCACCACCTGGATATCCATAAAGGGTATCAATACCTTCAGCTAATAAGCATTTTATAACAGCTTCGCTACCAGAAATACGTTCAGTAGTTTCTGTTGTTTTGATTTTATTTTTTAAGGTTTGAATTTCTTTCATCTTCTCTTCTCTGTAATTTAGAATTCATCAGTTACGCATCCTTTAGACGCTGATGATACTGTTTTAGCATATTTATATAGAACACCACGTTCAAACTTCAATTCTGGTGCTTTCCAATTTTGTCTTCTTTTTTGTAATTCTACTTCAGAAACTTCAACTGAAATAGTATTGGTTTCTGCGTCGATAGTAATAATATCTCCATCTTCAACAAAAGCAATGGTCCCGCCTTCTTGAGCTTCTGGTGTAATATGCCCTACGACAAAACCATGAGTTCCACCAGAGAAACGCCCATCAGTAATTAATGCCACATCTTTTCCTAAGCCAGCTCCCATAATGGCAGCAGTTGGTTTTAACATTTCTGGCATTCCTGGCCCACCTTTTGGACCTTCGTAACGAATAACTACAACATCTCCTTTTTCAACTTTTCCGTCTCTTATTCCGTCATTAGCATCATACTCGCCTTCAAAAACTTTAGCTTTTCCTTTGAAACTCAACCCTTCTTTTCCCGTGATTTTCGCTACACTACCTTCAGTAGCTAAATTGCCATAGAGCATTCTTAAATGTCCAGAAATCTTTATAGGTTCTTCAATTGGTTTTATGACATCTTGCCCTTCTCTTAAATCAGGAACATCGAGTAAGTTTTCAGAGATTGTTTTTCCTGTAACAGTTAAACAATCTCCGTGTATTAGCCCTTTTTTCAAAAGATATTTTAATACCGCAGGAATGCCTCCTACCGCATGTACATCTTCCATTAAGTATTTTCCACTAGGTTTTAAATCTGCCAAGAAAGGAGTATTATCACTTATATCTTGAAAGTCTTTGAGTGTAAAATCTATTTGAGCTGCTCTGGCAATCGCTAGAAAGTGTAATACTGCATTTGTAGAACCACCCAATATTGTTACTAGTCTCACTGCATTTTCAAGAGATTTTCTAGTAATGATGTCAGAAGGCTTAATATCTTTTTCGAGTAAAACTCTTAAGGCTTCGCCAGCTTTAATTGATTCTTGTTTCTTTTCATCACTTAATGCTGGGTTTGAGGAATTAAAAGGTAAAGTCATACCTAAAGCCTCAATTGCTGATGCCATAGTATTTGCCGTATACATACCTCCGCATGCACCAGCTCCAGGACAAGCCTTTTCTACTATATTCTGGTATTCGTTTTCAGACATAGTTCCTGCCACTTTGCTTCCCCAAGCTTCAAATGCAGAAACAACATCTAGTTTTTTTCCTTCATGGCATCCAGAATCAATAGTACCTCCATAAACCAAAATTGAAGGACGATTCAAACGAATCATAGCCATTAAGGCTCCTGGCATATTTTTGTCACAACCCACTACTGTTACTAATCCGTCATAACTCATGGCTTGGACAACGGTTTCCATAGAATCAGCAATAATATCTCTTGATGGTAATGAGTAGCGCATTCCTGGTGTACCCATAGAAATACCGTCGCTTACACCAATGGTGTTGAAAATTAAACCGACAACATCTTCATTTTTAGTGCCTTCTTTGACTAATTTCGCTAAATCATTTAGGTGCATATTACAAGGGTTACCTTCGTAACCTGTGCTAGCAATTCCTACAATAGGTTTAAAAAAATCTTCTTTTGTTAATCCGATAGCATGCAACATAGCTTGAGCAGCTGGTTGCGTTGGATCTTGGGTAACGGTTTTACTGTATTTATTTAATTGACTCATAGAATCGAGTTGTGCAAAAAATAGTTTATAGTACTAAATTACTTCTTGGTCTAATTCTACGTATATGTATCTTAGCTCTAAAGCTAAAGTCAAATAAGTTTTAGTGAATTTAAGTCACTGTAAATCAGTATTTTAATATAATATTAATATGATGTTCAAGAATGTTAAATTTTTAAATAAAAATTGATTTAGAAACTTTAATCAATTCTAAACGTCTTTTTTTCTTTACCAACTCCAGTTATGGTTAATGATTTCCATTGTTTTGGAAGTATCGGATTTTTTTGTTCTATACCGTTTTCGGTAAGGTGCAAACCACCAAAACCAAATAAAACAGTTTGTAACATACCACCAGCACCAGTTGCAAAATATGGATTGTTGCTCATTGCAGATTCAGCCAAAGCTCCAAAAGGAGGACGCTTGTTAGGTTCGTAACTTTCTTTAAAAAGTCTGAATGCATTATCACCGTCTCCCAATCTTGCGTAGATTACTGCAAATACTGATTTTCCCATTGCAGGTCCTTCTTCAGCAAGTTTAGGTTCATAATATTTTAAATCTTTAAGAACAGTCGTCTTGTCTGAAATTATATTTAGCGGATAGGTTAATAAATTAACATCAGCTTGCTTTATTCGATCTCCATTATATTTGCTGTGTTCCTTTGTTGTACCATCGGGAAATTTGTGAATCATAATTTTATTGGCATATTCTTTCCATTTTTTATCTGGTTCGATATTTAATTCTTTAGCAGCCAAATCAGCATACTTTAAGGCTGTAATTGCTGCTCCATTGGTAAATGCATTATCATCAACATTTGGGGCAAACTCATTAGCACCAACAACATTTTTTATTGAAAAGCTTCCATCACTATTTTTTGCAGAACGACTAACCCAATAATTAGCAACTTCTTTAAGCATAGGATAGCCTCTTTCTCTAAGCCATTCTTTGTTTTTTGTTACGCGGTAGTAGTTCCAAAATGCTATACCAATATCTGCTGTAATATGATGCTCAAAAGTCCCAGTTAAAGCCCACGCTGGAGTTGCTTCTTCACCAGTATCATCACTTTCCCATGGGAACATGGCTCCTTTATATCCAAAGTTGATTGCTTTTTGTTTGGCTTTGTCTAATCGGTCTGACCTGTAATTAACCAATGACCTGGCGATATTTTGGTTCAATAACAATAATGGTGGATACATCCAAAGTTCTGTATCCCAAAAAATATGTCCATTGTAATTTTGAGATGATAGTCCCATTGGTGCGATACTAAGGTCATTATCTCCGCGACCAAAAGCATATAAATGGTATAATGCTAAGCGCACGTCTTGTTGCGATTTTAAATCACCTTCAATAATTATATCCCCTTGCCATAATTCTTTCCATAATGATTTGTGTTGGTTTAATAAGTCTTCGCGAGGTGTAAGGAGATTAAAAATTACAAAACGTTCAGATTCTGTTTGTGGATCATGAAAATCTTGTGTTGAAGTTTGAGATGCTGTCCAAGCAAATTCTAAGTTGTCATTTTTTTTTAAGGTTCTTGTAAAGGACAGTTGATTGTTGTATTCAGATATTTTATTATGAACTAACTCAGGTCTCTGGTGTTCTCGAGTACTATTGATATCGTGCCAAATAAAAGTGCCTGAAGCAGCAACTGTATGTCGTTCTAGTCGACTTTTAGCTACAGTCTGTAATATTGGCATTGTAGTTTCTAAATCTTTTAGTATTCTAAACGTGCTAACAGGATTCTTATACTCTTCGGGTGTTTCTATTGAAGCCGTTGCTTTAACTACGATATTTTTTTTTGCTGTAATTTTTATATCGAGATACCCTGAGTATGCCACATTACGCAGTGCATACATGGTATATTCAATACTGGCGATATCCTTATAATCAAACCGTGTGATAAACCTTGCATTTTTCATATCTAAGGTTTGGTTCCAATTAGAAACGGTTTCTTGTGTAATTATTTCACCATCAATTTCAATGTTAATATTTTGAAAGTTAATGCCTTTTAGAATTCGACTCACACCCAATGGCGATTCTTTGTCATAAACATTATTCAGAATTATTTGTTCGGTTTTAAATAGTTTTTCAGAAGGTAATATTCCTAGGTGACCGTTGGCTACTGCAATACCTGTATAGTTAGTGTTATCTTTAGTTGAGATATTCCAACCATCATTTTGTGCCATAATTGAGGTGATGAAAAGACAAAATGCTAGAGATAAGATTATTTTCATTGTTTTATTATTTGTTGATTAGCTGCTAAAAGATAATAATATTTTAATGTAGATTAATAATAAACAATAACCATTTATCGTGATTGTAGTCGAAATCGTTTTCGGTTTATAAATCTGTGATTCTTGAACTGAATATTAAGAATGAATTAAAATTATAACTAACTTATTCCAATTAATTATACTTTTTATGAATAGGAAAATACTAGTTTGGTCAATCACAGCTGCGTTAGCAGGATTTCTTTTTGGTTTTGATACCGTCGTAATTTCTGGCGCAGATAAAAAATTACAAGCACTTTGGGGTTCTTCTGATGCATTCCATGGTTCAGTAGTAATGGCTATGGCATTATGGGGAACAGTTGTTGGTGCGTTATTGGGTGGAATTCCTACAAATCGATTAGGAAGAAAACAGACCTTAATATGGATAGGGATTTTCTATCTAGTATCTGCAATAGGTTCATCATTAGTGAATGATCCTTATAGTTTTGCCTTCTTTAGATTTTTAGGCGGAATTGGTGTGGGAGCATCTACAATTGCAGCACCTGCTTATGTTTCAGAAATTTCGCCTGCAAAGGATAGAGGGAGACTTGTAGCCTTATATCAGTTTAACATTGTTCTGGGAATTTTAATTGCTTTTTTATCTAATTACCTACTCAGAAATGTTGGAGAAAATGCATGGAGATGGATGATAGGTGTGGAGGCTTTTCCTGCGTTGATTTATACAATTTTAATATTCACTGTGCCCAAAAGTCCACGTTGGTTAATTTCTAAGAATAGAGATGAAGAAGCTAAAGATGTATTAGAGCTGATAAATCCTGATGGGAATGCAGACGAATTGATGGAAATAATAAAGGTTGAAAGTCAAAGCCATTCTAAAGGGGAAAATATTTTCATGAAGAAATATCGTTTTCCTTTAATGTTAGCTTTTTTAGTTGCTATGTTTAATCAATTTTCAGGTATTAATGCATTTTTATATTACGCACCAAGAATCTTTGAAGAAGCTGGTTTAGGTGAAAGTACAGCACTACTTAGTAGTATAGGTATTGGGGTTACAAATTTAATATTCACCTTATTAGGTGTATTTTTAATTGATAGATTGGGTAGAAAAGTGTTAATGTATATTGGCTCCATTGGCTATATTATTTCATTGTCATTAGTCTCAATGGCATTCTTTTTAGAATGGGAAGGATTGGCAGTTCCAATATTTTTATTCTTGTTTATAGCATCGCATGCTATTGGTCAGGGTGCTATAATTTGGGTTTATATTTCTGAAATATTTCCAAATCATTTAAGGGCAAGTGGACAATCATTTGGAACATCAACCCATTGGGTTTTAGCTGCTATTATTCCATCTTTAGTACCAGTTTTATTTTCATCAATTGGTGCAGGCACAGTATTTATGGTATTTGCTATAATGATGGTTTTTCAGTTGTTGTTCGTTATTTTTATGATGCCAGAAACTAAAGGTATTTCATTAGAAGAATTAAGTAAAAAATTAATACGAAATGATAAATAAAATTAAAAGTCAAAAGCTAGGTCTTATTGCCGTTTTCATAGCCTTGGTAATAGCATTTGGTTGTAAAGAAAATAAAACACCTGAAACTGAAACGCCAATAGTTTCAGCTGAAAATTTAGATGAGGAGTTTTATAGGCCGAATTATCACTTTACACCAAAAGCTAATTGGATGAATGATCCTAATGGTATGTTCTATTTAAACGGTACTTATCATTTATACTTTCAGTATTATCCAGACGGTAATGTTTGGGGACCAATGCATTGGGGACATGCCACTAGTAAAGATCTTATTATTTGGGAAGAACAGCCTATAGCCTTATATCCGGACGAGCTAGGCCTTATTTTTTCGGGAAGTGCTGTTGTGGATAAACAAAATACTTCAGGATTCGGAAAAGATGGAATTACTCCTGTTGTTGCCATATACACATATCACAACATGGATGGTGAAAAAGCTGGTGATATTGATTTTCAGACGCAAGGTATTGCTTACTCTTTAGATGAAGGCATGACTTGGGTAAAGTACAGTGATAACCCAGTTATTAAAAATCCAGGAATTAAAGATTTTAGAGATCCTAAAGTTATTTGGGATAGTCAAACGAATAAGTGGATTATGTCTTTGGCTGCAGGAAACAAAATTATGTTTTACAGTTCTGAAAATTTAAAGGATTGGGTATTTGAATCAGAATTTGGTGAAGACAAAGGAGAACATGGCGGAGTTTGGGAATGCCCTGATCTTTTTCCTATGAAAGTTGAAAATAGTGAGACCACAAAATGGGTTTTGTTAGTGAGTATTAACCCATCTGGCCCAAATGGTGGAAGTGCTACGCAGTATTTTATTGGAGATTTTGATGGTCATAATTTTGTGTTAGATAAAGATTTTGATCAACAATTATCTCAATCTAAGTCTATTTGGTTAGATTATGGTAGAGATAATTACGCAGGAGTGACTTGGTCTAATATACCAGAATCTGATGGTAGGCATTTATTTATGGGCTGGATGTCTAATTGGGATTATGCACGTGATGTTCCTACTTATAAATGGAGAAGTACTATGACTATTGCCCGAGAACTTCAACTTAGAAAAAACAATAACACTTTTAATTTAATGAGTTTTCCTGTTGATGAACTTAATCAGTTTGCAGATATTAAACTGTCTAAAATATCTTTAAGTAGTAATGAACTAAATGGTGTACTTAAAGATTTAGATGTTGACTTTGAAAAGTTAGGATTAGATTTTACTTTAAATGGACTAAAAAATGATGCTTACAAATTCGTATTTAATAATAAAGCAGGAGATACACTTACATTAGGATTAGACAATGAGACTAATGAATTATATATTGATAGACGACACTCTGGAAAAGTAGATTTTTCAGAAAAATTTGCACCTCACATATCAAAAGCGAAACTACCTAATAGTATTAAAGAATTGAAAGTTCAAATTTTATTAGATAAAACATCAGTTGAGGTATTTTATAATGATGGTGAATTTGTAATGACCGAATTGTTCTTTCCTAATAAACCCTTTGAGGAATTTTCTATAATAAGTAATGATGATGCTTTTATAATAGAGAATTTTAAAGTAAGAGAATTTAAGTTTAATTAAGATGCAGAAAATTGTATGTTTTGGTGAAATATTATGGGATGTTTTTCCTACTCATAAAAAAATTGGAGGTGCGCCTCTTAATGTCGCTTTGCGATTAAAATCTTTTGGTAATATTGTTACTATAATAAGCAGCGTTGGAAATGATTCTGATGGAAAGGAACTCTTAGATTTTATAAGTGATCATGGTGTTGATTGTAACGAAATTCAGATAAGCAACGAATACAAAACAAGTCATGTAAACGTAGTATTAGACAATAAAGGTTCAGCATCTTACACTATTGAAAAACCTTGTGCTTGGGATTTTATTCAGCCTACCGAAAATTCAAAAAGAGTTGTTAAGGATTCAGATGTATTTATTTTTGGAAGTTTAGTTACAAGAATGAAAACTTCTAGAGAAACACTTTTAGACCTTTTGGAATATTCTAAGTTTAGAGTTTTAGATGTTAATCTAAGGCCTCCTTACTATGAAATGGATTTCTTAAAACAATTAATGCTAAAAGCGCATTTTGTAAAATTTAATGATGAAGAGCTTTTGGAATTTTGCGAGTATTTCAAGTTTGAATCAAATAGCATCGAAAGGCAAATAAAATTTGTATCTGAAACAACAGAAACAAATCAAATTTGTGTCACTCTTGGAAGTGAAGGAGCCATTTTATATACAGATAATGCTTTTTATAGAAGTAACGGTTATAAGGTTTCGGTAAAAGATACTGTAGGTGCTGGTGATTCTTTTCTTGCTACTCTAATAAACGGACTGCTAAATAATAAACCTAGACAAGAAGCCTTAAATATGGCCTGTGCTATTGGTGCTTTGGTTGCTTCAAAAGATGGAGCTAATCCAATTATAGAAGTAGATGAAATCCAATCTTTAATGGTTTAGACGAAATAAAATAACACGTGGAATTAACTTGAGTTCCTAATAATTAATTCAGTATCAACAGTTAGTGTTTTTGGCTTAAAATCTATTCCCTTTTGTTTACATTCTATTTCTTCAAACAATAGTTCTATTGATTTTTCACCAGTCACGTTAGCATTTTGTTCTACCGAGGACAGTGTTGGTGTTATTACTGATGACATAAACCAGTTACTAAAGCCAAAAACGGCTATATCTTCAGGTATTTTAATGTTATGCTCATTGAGATAGTTTATAACGCCTATTGCAGTTAAGTCTGTTACTGTGTAAATCGCATCAATAGATTTGCCGTGCGTATTAATTAGTTTTTCCGCGTTTAAATAGCCATTTTCAAAATCACCATTATTACAAATGTATACCAAAGACGAATCGAACACTATGCCGTTATCTTCTAATGCTTTTTTATAACCAAGAAATCGATCAATTGAATTCTGTGGATTCAAATCACCTCTAAAATATGCGATACGTTTATATCCTTTATTAATTAAGTAAGACACTGCTTCGTAAGAAGCTTTGATGTCATTGATAACTACTTTAGAACAATCAATAAGCTTTGTGATTTTATCAAATAGCACCAACGGAATATCGTAGTCCTTAATTTTTTGCAAATGCTTGAAATTGTTTGTGTTATTAGATAGAGAAATTAAAATGCCATCTACACCTTTATTGATTAATAAGTCAACTTGTTTTTTTTCTAATTCATAATCTTCGTTAGATTGCATTATAATGACCATATAACCTTTAACTTCGGCTTCTTTTAAAATAGCATTGATGATGTTAGAAAAAAAGTAGTGAACCATACTAGGAATAATAACGCCAATAGTCTTAGATTCTTTACTTCTTAAACTTTGAGCAAAAACATTTGGAGAATAATTAACAGATTCGGCCAACGCTAATACTTTGAGTTTTGTTTTTTCACTTACATCAGGATAATCTTTGAGTGCTTTTGATACAGTAGATATTGATATACCAAGTGTATTTGCGATTTCTTTTAGGGTAGTTTTAACCATTGTTAATATTCAATATTAAATACAAAATTGCTCTAGATATGTTCAACCAAAATTTAAGATTAAAATATAGTCTAATAGATAGTCAAAAAAATGACCTAGAAACTTATTTAATTTCTTGTTAATCGGCAATAAGAATGATAAAAGTACAATTTACGAAAACCTTTTCGGTAATTTTTTAAGATTTTTTTAAGGTTTTATTTTGCGTTTCTGATAAAAAAAGGCAATTTAGTATTTAAATTTGATAATTTTTTAACGTTTACTTGTTGATTTCGTAACAACGTAGCACTAATTACTAACTAAATAAACTTAATATGACACAAAATCTTTTTAGAAAAATTTTATGTAGTATTTTCTTTCTGGTAGGAGGATTGATATACTCGCAAACCGTTACAGGTAATGTTTCGGATAACACGGGTCCTTTACCAGGAGTTAACGTTATTGTTAAAGGAACCACCAATGGCGCTCAAACCGATCTTGATGGAAATTACACATTAAACGATGTGGCTTCAGACGCTGTTATTGTTTTCAGTTACTTAGGGTTTAAAACTCAGGAAGTAGCAGTTAATGGTCAATCTACTATTAATGTTGTTTTAGAAGAAGATGCAGCGGCTTTAGAAGAGGTTGTTGTTGTTGGTTATGGTAACACAACTAAAAAAGAAGTGACTTCTGCTGTTACAACAGTGAGCGAAGAAGAGTTTAACCGAGGAGCTATTAACGATGCTGCTGGTCTTTTACAAGGTAAAGTGGCTGGTTTGAGTATATATAATAGAGGAGGTAATCCAAATGAGGATGCTGTAATTAGATTAAGAGGTATTTCTACAATTGGAGCTAATTCTCAGCCATTAGTTGTTATTGATGGTATTATTGGTGCTTCTCTAGACAATGTGGATCCTAACGATATTGATACTATGACAGTATTAAAGGATGGATCGGCTGCCGCTATTTATGGAACACGTGGTTCTAGTGGTGTAATCATTATCACAACTAAGAGAGGTAGATCTGGTTCTACAACGGTGTCTTACAACGGATCTGTAGCTTCTGCATCTATTGCAAGACAAGTAGATAATATGAGTGGTGATGAGTTTGTTGCAGCTGGTGGTACAGATTTAGGTAGTAGAACTGATTGGATCGATTTAGTAACAAGAAACGCTATCACTAATATACACAATGTTGCTATTTCTGGTGGATACGACCAGACAAACTTTAGAGTTTCTGCAAACTTTAGGGATGCGCAAGGTGTTCTACGAAACTCTGGTTTTAATCAGTTTAATACTAGACTTCAAGCATCAACCAAAATATTAGATGATAAATTAAAAATAGATTTTAATGCATCTTTTACTAAAAGAGATAGTGAAGAAGGTTTCAATGAGGCGCTAAGATATGCAGTTCTTTATAACCCAACTGCTCCTGTTTTTGGTGCGGATTCGCCATTTCCCTTTAGTGCAGACCCTTATGGAGGCTACTTTGAAACATTAGGATTGTTTGATAGTTTCAACCCAGTATCTATTATTAATCAAAATACTAATAATAGTGATAGAAATGAATTTACTTATGGTGCAAACTTTAAATATAGTTTCACAGATAACATTTCTTTAAATGCAACATATTCTGAACAGAGTTCTAAATTTAATAATGGTCAATATTATAGAACAACATCGCTTTTTAGAGGTAACGCATCGAGTCCTACACGTAAAGGTTTAGCGCGATTATACAATAGAGATGATAGATTTAAGTTATTTGAAATCTACGGTGATGTTGCTTTAGATCCAACAGATAGATTAAATTTAAAGTTTACTGGTGGCTACTCATGGCAAGAAGAGCAATTTAATGATTACTTTATTTCAGCTGGTGATTTTCCAAATGATAATTTGGCATATATCGACGCTTTAGAATGGTCTCAAGATCAAATTAACGGTGGTAATTTATTGAATATTAACAGTAATAGATCACCAGAACAACGCATTATAGCATTTTTTGCAAGAGCAAATGCAACTTTTGATAATGCTATATATTTTAATGCTTCTGTTAGACACGAAGGTTCTACCAAATTAGGTGTGAATAATCAATGGGGAACATTTCCATCTGTTGGTTTAGGTGTTGATTTGAATAACTATATAGACATGAATAATGTTGACCAATTCAAAGTAAGAGTTGGATATGGTGTTACAGGTGCTCTACCTGTAGATTATGGTCTTGCTCAAAGTGGTTACAATCCTGATGGAAATTTACTATCATCTGTAGCATTTAGACAAGCAAACCCAGATTTACAGTGGGAGGAAAAAGCAGAGACGAATTTTGGAATTGAATTTAATATGGGACGCTTAGGGGCGACGTTAGATTTATATTCTAGAAAAGTTACAGATTTTATTATTGAAAGACCTATTTTGGCAGGGGAGCTTCCTGATGATGTGGTTCAAATTGCTGACACTTGGTTCGATAATAGTGGAGAGTTATCTACTAAAGGTTTAGAATTAGCTGTAAACTATGATATTATCAAAAATGATGATCTTACATATAATTCAGGTTTAATCTTTTCAACCTATAAGTCTACCTTAGATGAGTTTGGACAAACTACATTTAGAGGAAATCTTGGTGCGCCAGGGCAAAACAATACGGCTGTTGTATTAGTAGCACCAGGTGAAGAGATTGGATTAATTTATGGTCCTGTTTGGGATGGTACAATTACTGACGGTGCTCAAAACTTCGTTGACTTAAATGGCGATGGAACCATACAAGCGAATCAAGAAATTGGTAATGCAATTGATGCTGATGGTGATGGTGTTATCGACGGTGACTTAAAAGAACTTGGTAAGGGTATTCCAGATTTTGAATTAAGTTGGACACACTCTTTAGCTTACAAAAACTGGGACGTTAATATGTTAATTAGAGGTGCATTTGGTCACAGTCTAGTTAATAACTTTAGAGTATTTTACGAGCCAAGAGTAGGTAGCCAAAGTTCTTACAACTTTATCAATACAGAATTGGCAGAGCCAACGATTACAAATGCTCAGTATAGTTCTCTATACGTAGAGAAAGCTGATTTTGTTAAGCTTGATAACTTACAAATTGGATATACATTTGATATTGGCGATAATAATAAGTATCTTAAGAGTCTAAGATTATCATTAACGGCTCAAAATTTATTTACTATAACTGGTTACACAGGTGCAGATCCTGAGCCTGCATTACAAGATAGAGGTGATGTAGACAACGGTGGATTCTTAAACCCAGGTGCAGGTGATCCTTTAACACCAGGTATAGATAGAAGGTATAACTATTTCCAATCAAGAACTATTACATTAGGTCTTAATGCAAACTTTTAAAAAAAAAACTATGAAAAACATTTTTAAAATCAGTTTAATGTGTGGAGCACTTGTCCTTATGAGTGCCTGTACAGATTTAGATGAGAACTTACTCGGAGAAGTTACAGAACAGTTCGATGGTGTAGAGCCTGACTTTGGAAGCTTTGACGGAGGTGGTCCAGGTCCTTCCGATGCTATTGCGTCTGCTTACAATCAGTTAAGAAATGCTGGTTCAGCAAACCATGGTGGTTATTTTTCAATACAAACAGTGTCTTCTGATGAAGCGGCTATTACTCAAAAAGGTGGTGATTGGTTTGACGGTGGTATATGGTTAGATATGCACAGACATACTTACACATCAACTAATGGTCCTGTTACAGGAACATGGACACAACAATACGATGCTATTGGAGCATGTAATACAGCATTAGCTGATGGTGGATTAGATGCAAATCAGGTGGCTCAAGTAAGAGCACTAAGAGCTTTTTTCTACTACCGTTTATTAGATCTTTATGGTAGAGTTAAATTAGTTACTGAAACAAATAATAACCCTCCACAATCAACAAGAACTGAAGTTTTTAACTTTGTTGAGGGTGAGCTATTAGCTGCTTTAGGTATCGGTTCTGTTTCAATGGGTATGGATTTATCGTCTAGTCCTTTAACAACAGAACAAAACCCGTATAGAATCAACCAGTTTGCTGCGTTAGGTTTATTATCAAAACTATATTTAAATGCTGAAGTTTATACAGGTACAGCAAGATGGTCTGAAGCTTCAATGGCTGCAGGTTATGTTATTGATAACGGTGGTTATATCCTTTGTGATTCAGGATGTTCGGTTCCTAATCCAGCAAGAAGACCAGCAGTTGCATCAGATCCTGAAACTTTAGAAGGTTATGCGGCAGTTTTTGCGCCTAACAATCAAAACAATCCAGAAATGGTGTGGTCAATTGCTTACGATAATGCGTCTGGTACAAATATGAATTTTGCGCAAATGACTTTACATTATTCAAGTCAATTTACTTGGAATATTGCAAATCAACCTTGGAATGGATATTCGGCATTAGAAGAATTCTATAATTCTTATGAAGATGGTGATGCTCGTAAAACAGCTAACTTTATAGTAGGACCACAATTTGATTACGAAGGTACAGCTATATTAGATTATGCTGCTCCAGCTGATGAAATAGAATTAGATTATTCTATAGATATTAATGAGTTAGAACCTAATGCATCTAGAAAAGGTGGTGCACGTTTGGGTAAATTCAGCTTCCGTCAAGGACAACAAAATGATATGGATAATGATTACCCAATTATTCGTCTGGGTGATATGTATTTGGTGCGTGCTGAAGCGGATGCTAGAGCTGCTGGCAATTGGGCTGTGGCTTTAGGTGATGTGAATACAATTAGATCTAGAGCAGGTGTTGGAGCATTAACGTCTTTAACTGCTGACGAATTCTTAGCAGAGCGCGGTAGAGAAATGTTTATGGAAGTTTCTCGTCGTCAAGATTTAATTCGTTTTGGTAGGTTTAATGATGCATGGTGGGAAAAGCCAGTTTCTGATCCTACAAGAAATGTGTTCCCTATTCCACAAGAGCAAATAGATGCAAGTAGTGGAAGTTTAACACAAAATCCAGGATACTAATATTTATATAAAGTATTTTATTTGAGTAAAAAGGGATACTTTTATGTATCCCTTTTTTAATATCATTATTTTTCTATTTAGGCTTAAATGAAAAACTTTCTAGTGCTTTTTTTTATAGGTTATATTCTATTTTCTTGTGAATCTAACGTTAGTGATTCTAAACTTTTCGTACAGAGAAATGATAACTCAGGCATAACTTTTCAGAACACATTAGAATATACCGAAGCGCTTAATCCATATACATATAGAAATTTTTATAATGGTGGAGGTGTTGCCTTAGGTGACATTAATAATGATGGCTTATTAGATATCTACTTTACAGGAAATTTGGTTAAAAATGAACTGTATTTAAATAAAGGGAATTGGAAATTTGAGAATATTTCAGAAAGTGCTGGAGTAGAATGCGATGGTGTTTGGTCATCAGGTGTCACGTTTGTAGATATTAATTATGATGGATGGTTAGATATTTATGTTTGTAAAGCTGGTCCTCCAAGTGAGATGCCTAACAGACATAACGAGCTATTCATAAACAATGGTGATTTAACTTTTACTGAGAAGTCTAAAGAATACGGTCTCGATATTGTTGGGTTGAGCGTACAGGCAAACTTTTTTGATTATGATAAAGATGGTGACTTAGATTGCTATCTTCTTAATAATTCCATACGAGCAGTTGGAAACTATGATTTTGTAAAAGACCAGAGAGAAAAATCAACTGAAAATGGCAATAAATTTTTACGAAACGATAATAATGTCTTTATCGATGTCACAGAAGAATCTAATATTTATTCAAGCTCTATTGGTTTTGGTTTAGGTATTACTGTGAGTGATTATAACAATGATTCATGGCCAGATATATTTGTTTCAAATGATTTTTTTGAACGTGATTATTTATATATAAATAATCAAGACGGAACCTTTAAAGAAGATTTAGTAAATCAATTTGGTTCTATTTCGATGGGCTCTATGGGAGCGGACGCTGCGGATTTAAATAATGATTCATTTTCAGATATTATGGTAACTGAAATGTTGCCAAAGTCTCTAGAAAGACAACGTTCTAAGACTATTTTTGAATCTTGGAACAAATACGATTTAGCAAATAAGAAAGGATATCACCAACAATTTTCTAGAAACGCTTTACATAGAAATATGGGTAATAATTCATTTTTTGAAATAAGTCGATTTTCTGACGTTTCAGCCTCTGAATGGAGTTGGGCCTCTTTACTTTTTGATGCAGATAATGACGGGTTAAAGGATATATTTATTAGCAATGGTATCTTTAAAGACTTATTAGATAGGGATTATTTGACCTATATGGCAAATGAAGATAAAATCAGGGACATGATAAAAACTGATAAGGAAATTATGAATAAGCTTGTAGATATGATGCCATCTCAAGCGGTTTCAAATGCTGTATTCAAAAATCAAGGTAATTTTCAGTTTTCAGATGAATCAAAAAACTGGGGATTAGATGCTCCAAGTTTTAGTAACGGAAGTGCTTACGGAGATATTGATAATGATGGAGACTTAGATTTAGTAGTGAATAATGTTAATATGCCCGCTTTTTTATATGAAAATACTGCGGATAGCACACTTAATAGAAGTATTTCAATAAGCTTAATTGGTGCTGAAGAAAACAAGTTCGCAATAGGCTCAAAAGTGGAAATCTATTACGGTAAAAATCAATACGGAAATCTTGAAAATTTTCCGTCAAGAGGTTTTCAAAGTTCAATCTCGCCAAAACTACTTTTAGGAACTAATACCTCTAAAGTTATTGATAGCCTGATTATCTCATGGCCAACAGGAGCGAAGAGTAGTCACTATCAAATTAGCACAAATCAAAGTTATATATTTAATCAGTTAGACGAAAAGCTCTATACTGAAGAAAAACATAGTGAAAATCAAAATCTATTGGTTGAAACAGATGCGTTATTTAACTATAAGCATAAAGAAAATAATAGTGTAGATTTTAATAGAGAACAGTTGTTGCCGGAGATGTTTAATAATGAAGGGCCAAGTATTGCAAGTGCAGATATAAATAACGATGCTATCTTAGATTTTTACATAGGTGGTGCTAAAGGGCAATCTGGAGTTTTATTTATATCACAAAGTGGTGGTTCATTTAAAGCTGTTGTTGAACCTTTTAATGTAAACGCAAAATCTGAAGATACTGACGCTGTATTTTTTGATAGTGACAATGATGGTGATTTAGATTTATATGTCAGTAGTGGTGGCAAAGCATTTTCCAAATACGATTTCTCTTTAAATGACAGATTATATGTTAATAAAGGTAACGGTAATTATGAGTTGAGTTTAGAGTCTCTAAGTTTCTCAACACCAATTAGTACATCAACAATTTCAACTTATGATTTTGATAATGATGGTGATGTAGATGTTTTTATTGGTGAACGTTTTAAAGTAGAAACCTATGGTATTCCATCATCTGGATATGTATTAAAAAATAATGGTAATAATCGCTTTGAAATTACTGAACCTGAAGCATTAAAAAATATTGGTTTAATTACAGATTCTTATTGGACAGACTTAAATAACGATAGTGTAAAAGATCTCATAGTAGTAGGTGAATGGATGCCTATTACCATTTTTATAAATAAAGATGGAGAATTCACAAATCAAACTAAAGAATTTGGTCTATCTGACACTTCTGGTTTATGGAAAACCATAGAAGTTAAAGATATTAATAATGATGGTAAAGTAGATATTGTGGCTGGTAATAAAGGTGAGAATACTTTTTTTAAGCCAAATATGAGAATGTATGTTTCTGACTTTGATGGCAATGGCACTATTGAACAGATTGTATGTTACAAAAGAGATGATAAGTACTACCCAATTGTGGATAGGGACGAGTTGATTTCACAAATTTCAAGTCTCAAGCAAAAGTTGTTGTTTTATAAAGATTATACAAATGCTCATATCGCTTCTATTTTTACTGCAGAACAACTAAAAGAAGCAAAATATTTTGATGTTAAAATGCTAAATTCAGCACTTTTTATAAATAAAAATAAGACTTTTGTAAATCAAAAATTACCTAGAGAAATTCAGTACTCAAATGTAGCTGCTATTCAAATTTTTGATGTAGATAAAGATGGTAATCAGGATATTTTATTTGGTGGAAATCAATACTTAATAAAACCACAGTTCGGTATAGATGATGCTTCTCAAGGTTGGTTATTATATGGTACTGGCAAAAATGATTTTAAAGAAGCTATGTCTTTAAATATTAAAGGTCAAATAAGAGATTTTAATTTTATAGTATTAAAAGAGGAAACGATTTTAATGACTGCGATTAATAATGATAGTATTAAGTTTTATAAAATATTAGATAATAAAAGTTTAAATGAAAATAAGGTTAGATAATTTAATAGTGCTTCTTTCTGTTTTTTTGGTGTGTTCTTGTCAATCAGAATATACCAAACTCGTTAAGGATGAACTTGCAACTGGTGTTAGAAATGATTCGGTTTTTTATGGTTTAAAATTTGGTCAAACGAAAAGTGATTTTTATGAAATCTGCAAAGAATATAACCAAAAACGTATTTTAACTCACGGACCAAATAATAATTACGTTCAAAGTTTTCTTTATCCGCAAGATACAACTGACACAACTCATAAAATGAGAATGTTATTTTACGGAAAATTCAATAAAGAGAACAAGATTATAGCTATGGATGTTAAGTTTTCATATGTGGCATGGTCACCATGGAATAAAGATTTTTCTGCGGAAGCATTATTACCCAGAGTTCAAGATACTTTATTGAAATGGTATCCAGGCAATTCCTTTATGGCCGTTAAAGACGATATATTAGTTAAGATAGACGGTAATCGTCAAATTCAATTAAAGCAAGAGTCCGATAAAGATGTATCAGTTTTAATAGAAGACCTTGACTACAAGTACAACAATCTAAACAAGTAATAAATGCTGAAGTATTTTAATAGCGTTCTGATTTTACTTTTTCTTTCTTCTTGTACAGAAGATAGGAATCAAATAATTATTGAGAATACAGAACCACAATTTAGGTTATTGTCAGCAGATTCCACAGGGATTAATTTTAGTAATGATTTGGTTTCTAATGATGAGTTTAACGTTTATAAATACCGAAATTTCTACAATGGAGGAGGTGTTGCACTAGGAGATATAAATAACGATGGGTTGCTAGATGTATACCTCACATCTAATATGAGCAAGAACAGATTGTATTTAAACAAAGGTGATTTTAAATTCGAAGATATAACCGATAAAGCAAATATTGCTGGTTCTAAAGCTTGGTCTACAGGAGTATCTATGGTAGATATTAATGCAGATGGATTTTTAGATATTTATGTTTGTAATTCTGGGGATGTTAAAGGAGATAATAAGCAAAATGAGTTCTTCATTAACAATGGCGATGGAACATTTACCGATAAAGCAGAAGCACTTGGATTGGATGATAAAGGATTTTCTACACATGCTTCTTTCTTTGATTATGATAATGATGGGGATTTAGATGTTTACCTTCTCAACAATTCTTATCAAGCGATAGGTAGTTTTAATCTTACTAAAAATGAGCGCCCAAAAAGAGATGTTTTGGGAGGAGACAAACTTTTTGAGAATAAAGACGGACTTTTTATAGACGTAAGCGAAAAAGCAGGAATCTATGGTAGCGTTATTGGCTTTGGTTTAGGCGTTACAGTAGGTGACATGAATAATGATGGCTGGCAAGATATATATGTGTCTAATGACTTTTTTGAAAGAGACTACTTATATATTAATAAGCAAGATGGTACTTTTAAAGAATGTTTAACGACTTCTCTTAATTCAATTAGTGGAGCATCGATGGGAGCAGATGCTGCCGATATTAATAATGATGGTTATAATGATATTTTCGTTACTGAAATGTTACCAAGCGAATATGATCGCTTAAAAACCGTAACTACATTTGAAGATTGGAACAAATACCAATACAATCTAAAAAATGATTACTACCATCAGTTCACCAGAAACATGTTGCAGCTTAATAATAGCGATTTAACATTTAGTGAAGTTGGTCGGTTTAGTGGAGTAGAGGCGTCAGACTGGAGTTGGGGAGCTTTATTTTTTGATATGAATAATGATGGTTTAAAAGACTTATTCATTGCCAATGGCATTTATAAAGACCTGACTAATCAAGATTATTTAAGGTACATCTCTAATCAAGAAGTTATTCAATCAATTGTAACAAATAACCAAGTCGATTATAAAAAATTGATTGATATAATTCCGTCAAATAAAGTTAAGAATCATGCTTATATAAATGATGGGAGTTTAAAATTTGAGCGTACTGATAACGGACTAAATACAGAGGGATTTTCAAACGGATCAGCTTATGGTGATTTAGATAACGATGGGGATTTAGATGTGATTGTTAATAACGTGAATATGCCATTGTTTGTTTATGAAAACAAATTGAACCAAAATGACACTCATTATTTAAAAGTTATTCTAAAAGGTGAAGGCTTAAATAAAGATGCTATAGGAGCTAAACTCAAACTCTCTAACAATACAGATACGCTTTTTTTAGAACAGCAACCTGTAAGAGGATTTCAGTCTTCAATGGATAATCGTCCTAATTTTGGTTTTAAAAATAAAGACAATGTAAATTTACAAGTAACTTGGCCTTCTGGCAAAGTTACTAACCTTGCGAATCTTGAAGTTGACAAAACACTAACACTTTACGAAAAAGATGCAACAGATGATATGAAAAGCTCTTCAAAAGTTGCTGAAGCACTATTTTCTAAGGATAAAACGAGTTTGAGTTTTACTCACAAAGAAAATAATTTTATAGATTTTAATGTAGAGCGTTTATTGCCATTTATGAGAAGTACAGAAGGTCCAAAAATGGCTTTTGGAGATGTTAATGGAGATGGAGAAGAGGATATATTTATTGGTGGTTCTAAAGATAGTTCTGCTAAATTATTTATTCAAAAAAACGGTCAATTTATTGAGCTAAAAACATCTGCTTTTGAAAATAATAAATCATCAGAAGATGCAGAGAGTGTGTTTTTTGACGCAGATAATGACGGTGATTTAGATTTATATGTATGCAGTGGAGGTATAGAGTTTTCCAAATTTAGTCCTAAATACTTGGATAGACTTTATATTAACGATGGTAACGGCAACTATGAGATTTCATCGCAAATATTGCCTACAAAAGTTGGGTATCATAGCAGCAACACAGTTACAGCTTCAGATATAGATAATGATAATGATATTGACTTATTTGTAGGTGAACGCGCCATACCAAAAGCTTACGGTGAATCAGGCTCTGGATTTCTTTTAATTAATGATGGTAAAGGAAACTTCACAGAAAAGTCTAGTGAGTTATCTCCCGAGTTTTCAAGCCTAGGAATGATTACTGATGCAACATTCGTAGACCTTAATAAAGATGGCTCAGAGGATTTGGTGATAGTCGGTGAGTTTATGGGAGTTAGGGTGTTTGAAAACATTAATGGTAGCTTTAAAGAAGCTGATAATGAGATGTTGTCTAACTTAAAAGGATGGTACAATACCATTGAAATAGCGGATTTAGATAATGATGGGGATAAAGATATAATTCTCGGAAATCATGGCTTAAATAGTAGATTTAAAGCTTCAGATAGTAATCCAATAAAACTTTATGTAAATGATTATGATGGGAATAGTTTTTTAGACCCGATTCTCACATTTAGATCACATGATGGTAATCAATATCCTTATGCGCTTAGACATAACTTAGTGGATCAATTAAAATATTTAAGCAAAAAATATCCAGACTACGAATCGTTTAAAAATGCAACTATAAGTGATATTTTTACGCAAGAACAATTAGATAGTAGCACAGTCTTAGAAGCTAATAATTTAAGTACTTTAATATTGATAAATAATGGTGATTTTAAATTTGAAGTAAAAGACTTACCTAAAGAGGTTCAATTTTCTCCTATATATGCCATAAGTACATCAGACTTTGACAAAGATGGTGATATGGATATACTTTTAGGTGGAAATTTAAATGGTGTTATGCCAGAATTTGGAAGGTATGATGCTTCTTACGGAAATTATTTAGAGAATTTAGGAGACAATAATTTCAAATACCATAAAACGGGAAGAGGATTGAAAGTTAATGGTGAAATAAGAGACATAAAAGTGATAAAAGATAAAATTTTTATTACTAAAAATAATGACACGTTAGAGGTTTATAAGTATTAATATGACCAAAAGATTAAGCTTTATATTTTTATTAATTTTTGCTTGTTCAGAGAAACAAGATGAAACAGATATTGATAGTTCCAACAATACGCCTTTCAATACCATTAGTTCATCAGATTCTGGTCTTAACTTTTCGAATGATTTAACGGACACTGGAGATCTCAATATAATTGAATATTTGTATTACTATAATGGTGGTGGTGTTGCCCTAGGTGACATTAACAATGATGGTTTAGATGATATTTATCTTACCGCAAACCAAAAACCAGATAAACTATTTCTAAATTTAGGAAACTTAAAGTTTAAAGATATTTCTATAAAGGGTGGTATTAGCCAAGAAGGTACATGGTCGACCGGAGTTACAATGAGCGACGTTAATAATGATGGATTATTAGATATTTATGTTTGTAAAGTAGGCAACTATAAAGGCCTTAAGGCAAGTAACGAATTATATATAAATCAAGGAAATAATACCTTTAAAGAAGCAGCAGAAACATATGGCATTAAGTTTTCTGGCTTTTCTACCCAAGCCTCCTTTTTTGATTATGATAATGACGGAGATATGGATATGTATCTTATGAATCACTCTGTTCATTCACCATATTCTTATGGAAACTCGAGATTAAGGGAAAAACCAGATCAGGTTTCTGGTGACATTTTCTATGAAAATAAATCTGAAAATGGGCAAACTAAATTTGTTGATGTTACTGCTCAATCAGGAATTTATAATAGTGCTCTGGGTTATGGTTTAGCACTCGCAACTTCAGATATAAATAATGATGGTTTTACAGATATCTATGTTGGTAACGATTTTCACGAAAATGATTATCTCTATATTAACAATGGTGACAAAACATTTACAGAATCTAGTGATAGTTATTTTAATCACACTTCAAGATTCACGATGGGAGTTGATGTTGCGGATATAAGCAATAATGGAAAATTAGATCTTATAACTTTAGATATGATGCCTTATAAGTCAGAGATTTTCTTAAAATCAGGTGGTGAGGACTCGGATAAGGTAAACAAAATAAAAGCCTCTTTTGGGTTTAATCAGCAATATGCCAGAAACCATTTGCAACTCAACAATGGTAAATATTTTGTAGATGTAGCTCTAATGACTGATACTTATGCTACGGATTGGAGTTGGTCGCCACTTTTAATGGATTATGACAATGATGGTTTAACGGATATTTATATTACAAATGGTATCTATAAGCGACCTAACGACTTAGATTATATTAAATATTTGAGTACTGTAGACTTCGCAAGATATGCTAAAACTACTCAAGATACTTTAGAGCAAAAGCTCATTAATACCATGCCGACTTTAAATTTACCAAACGTACTATTGACTAATACAGGTGAATTAACTTTTACAAATTCTAAAGTAGATAAAGCTAATAAAGGGACATACTCCAATGGTGCTGCTTATTCTGACCTAGATAATGATGGTGATTTAGATATTGTGATAAATAATATAAATGAAAATGCTTCGCTTTTAGAAAATACAGCGAAGAATAATTTTATGAGTATTAGACTTTTGGGAGATGATAAAGCCATAAATACAAATGGCACTAAGATTTATTTATATGCCAATAATCAAACCTTTTATAAAGAGCAAACGACAGTAAAAGGATTTTTATCTAGTTCTACAGCAAAAGTACATTTCGGGCTTGGTGAATTAGCCAGTATAGATTCTTTGAAGGTGGTTTGGCAAGATGGAACTCAAAGTATTACAAAGAATCCTAATATTAATACTCTAGTTACGATTGAAAAAGAAAACACATCAAACTTTCAATACAATGCTGAGATAGATTTCAAATTTGAGGAATTTGAATACCAACACACGGAGAATAAGTTTTTGGACTACGAGCGTGATGCACTAATACCAGAAAATCTCTCATTAGAAGGGCCTTCTTTGGTACAAGAAGATTTCAATGGTGATGGACTCGAAGATTTATTTATTGGTGGAGCACGAGGACAAGAGCCAGTGCTTTATCTGCAAAACAGAAATGGAAGCTTTATCATAAAGACAACTCCTGCTTTTGTTGAGGACGCTGCCTATGAAGATACAGACGCTATTGCTTTTGATATTGATAATGACAATGACCTAGATATATATGCATTACGAGGAGGTAATGACTACCAAGAAGGTCACGAAATGTTAGAAGATCGTGTATATATTAACGATGGTAAAGGGAATTTTACAAAGCTCAATTCTAAACTATTAAGCACAAATGGGGCAACCATATCTGGTTATGACTATGATAAAGATGGGCTAACTGATCTATTTATTGGTAATCGATCTATACCTGGAGCCTATGGACTAACACCATACAGTTTCATTCTAAAAAATAAAGGCCAAAACAATTTTGAGATTGCCTCTAAAGCACGTTTTGGGATGACAACAGATTCTAAATGGGCAGATATTAATAACGATGGGAATATTGAATTAATAGTTGTTGGTGATTGGATGCCTATTAAAGTTTTCTCTTATTCTGAAACAAATAAATTCGAAGACAAAACGAAGTACTTTGGCTTAGACAAAACAAACGGAATGTGGAATGTTGTTGAAATTGCCGATATAGATAATGATGGAAAGTTAGATATAATTGCAGGTAATGTAGGATTAAATTTTAAATGGAAGGCATCTTTAGATAAACCAGTGAAAATGTATTTAGATGATTTTGATAAAAATGAAAAATTAGACCAAATTATATTTTATGATTTCTTTGGAAATTATGTGCCATTTGCTTCAAAAGATAAACTAATGGAGCAAATACCTCTTCTAAAAAAGAAGTTCACTAATTATAAGTCATTCTCAATGGTGAAAGAAATAACAGATATTGTAGATAAGCCTGAAACAGATATCTTAGAAACTAAATATCTATATGAGTTACAATCTATGATTTATAAGAATAATGGTGAAACATTTACACCGCAACCATTGCCAAAACGAGCGCAATTAAGTACTATAGAAGATATTTTGGTTGACGGAAACAAAATCTTTTTTACAGGTAACCATAAAGGTTTTGTAACCGAGCTTGGCGAAGCTTCATCTAATTCGGGTGGTATAGTAGAAATTTCAGAAAATGAATTATTAAATTACAGTTCTTTAAAATTGCCAAAGGATATTAGCGGTAGAAAGATTGTAAAAGTGAATGAAAATAAATACTTAATTATAACAAACAATGGTAAGTCTTATATGATTAACCGTTGAATTATTGAATTATTAAAATGAAAAATTTAAAACATAGCATATATCTATTCTGCATAGTATGTGTTATAAGCAGTTGTAGTAAATCAACGGAACCTATTGTGGTTTCACCTGAGTTATTTCACGCCTCAGTAGACAAGGTAATGGAAATACAAATACACGATATTTTTTCGCCACCAGTGGCCAGTAGAGTATTCGTTTATCCGAACATAGCAGCTTATGAGATTTTAGCTCAAAAAACACCCGAAATGGAATCACTGGCTGGCAAAGTTGCTGAATTAACTAGCATACCAAAGGCGGATAAAGCTATTAATCTCGAATTATCGGCATTGATAGCGCATATGGAGCTTAGTAAAAGTTTGATTTTTTCTGAGGATAAAATGGAAGTTCTGCAAGATAGTTTGTATAAAGAATGGACTAATAAAAATGAAAACGAATTTAATATTTCCAAAGATTATGCCTTGCAGGTAACAGATCATGTCAAAAAATGGATGAATGCAGATAATTATAACCAAACCAGAACGATGTCAAAGTTCACAGTAGATACTGATGATCCATCGCGTTGGCAACCAACACCACCATCTTACATGGATGGCATTGAGCCACACTGGAATAAAATAAGAACTTTCGTTCTCGATTCTGCAGCACAATTTAAACCCAAAAGACATCCAGAATTTTCGTTAGAAAAAGGTTCAAAGTTTTCTGAAGAACTCATAGAAGTTTATAATATTAGTAATGAGATTACAGCAAAAGGTGATGATTCTGAAGAGATAGAAATTGCACAATTTTGGGATTGTAATCCTTTTGTATCTGTAACGAGAGGACATTTTATGTTTGCAACTAAAAAAATATCTCCAGGTGCACATTGGATTGGTATTGCGAAAATAGCTTCAACAAAATCAGATGCAAATGTCGCAGAAACAGTAAATGCTTATACAAAAACGTCTATTGCTATTGCAGACGCATTTATTAGCTGTTGGGATGAGAAATATAGAAGTAATCTCATACGCCCAGAAACCTTAATCAATCAGCATTTAGACCAAGACTGGTTGCCAATATTACAAACACCTCCTTTTCCAGAATACACGAGTGGACATTCCGTAGCATCAGGTGCTGCTTCCACAGTACTAACAGCAATTTTTGGAGATAATTTTCAGTTCGATGACGATACGGAAGTACCATTTGGGCTCCCTATACGCTCGTTTAAATCTTTTAATCTGGCTGCAGAAGAAGCTGCTATTAGCAGATTATATGGTGGTATTCACTATATGGCAGCAATAGATGAAGGTTTAAAACAAGGTAGAAATGTTGGTGATTTTATTGTGAGTAATATTAAAATGAAGTTTGAGTAAAATCATGATAGGAGATAAACTCATATATCATTCTAATTTTAAAGTCTTCAATGACGAGATTATTTCAATACTAAAAAATCAATTCTTAGATAAAAAACGAATTTGTATTGCTGTCGGTGGTGAATCTGGAAGCGGAAAAACTTCATTAGCTTATGCTTTATTTCTGGATATAGAAAAAGAACTAGGAATTAAGGGATTTATATTTCATGGTGATGATTATTTCAAACTTCCACCAAAGGATAATCATAAACAACGTTTAAATGATATTAGAAATGTTGGAATTTCTGAGGTTAATCTAAAATTGTTGGATATTCATATTGCTTCATTCCTAAATAATGAAACAAGTATAACAAAACCTTTAGTTAATTACACAGAGAATACTATCAAACAAGAAATCATATATCCTAAAGAATTTGATTTCTGTATTGTAGAGGGCACATATAGTATGCTGCTAGAAGAAGCTTCATATAAAGTATTTATAGAGAATTCATATGAAGAAACAAAGGTTAATAGAGAAAACAGAGCTCGGGATATATTAGATGATTTCAGCGAAAAAGTTTTAGAGATTGAACATAATATTATAAAACAGCAAATCAAATTTGCAGATAAGACAGTAAAGAATACTATTATGTAATACAATTACTGAGTTGTTGCGCTTTGTTTTTTAAATTAAGGAATTACACTTATGAAGAAAATTATCATTTTACTTTTTGGTATTATCACAGTAATAGGTTGTACAGAAAATAAAAAGCACGAAAAGCAAGACACAAAAATACAAGCTAATACCTCAAAAACATGGTGGAAAGAAGGTGTGCTTTATCAAATATATCCACAAAGTTTCAAAGATTCGGATGGAGATGGAATAGGTGATTTTAAGGGGATTATCGAGGAACTAGATTATCTTGAAAGTCTAGGAATAACTATGGTTTGGATGAATCCATTTTTCGATTCACCAATGATAGATAACGGCTATGATGTTAGTGATTATAGAGCCATACACCTACTATATGGTACTATGGAAGATTTTGACACCATGTTAGCAGGAATGGAAGAGCGTGGTATAAAATTCGTTCTAGATGTTGTCGTTAATCATAGCAGTAATCAACATCATTGGTTTAAGGAAGCCAGTAGTTCTAGAGATAGTAAATACTATAATTATTACCATTGGTGGCCAGCAGAAAAAGGTGAGCCACCTTATAGATACAGTATATTTGATCCTGAAGGAGCTTGGGATTATAACAAGGCTACCAATTCTTATTATTTACACACATTTGCAGAAGGGCAACCAGATTTAAACTGGGAAAATCCAAAGTTGAGACAAGAGGTTTATGATATTATGAAATTTTGGGCAGAAAAAGGAGTCCACGGTTTCAGGATGGATGCATTTCAATTTGCAAGTAAGGACACCACATTTCCAAAATTTCCAGAAGGACATGAAAAAGATTTTATCAAATGGTATGGAATGCGTCCACAACTTCACGATTATTTAAAAGAAATGTATAAAGAGGTTATGGAACCTTACGATGTTTTTGCAGTTGCTGAAGGTGCAGGCAGCACGTTGCAAGATGCTCACGACATTGTTGACGAGGATAGATATGAATTACAAACAGCTTACCATTTCGAGTATGTAGATATGGCTAAAGAACCCGGAAGCTTTGATTTGACTGAGTTCAAAGAGATCTTTACAAAATGGGATAAGTCGTTTGCAGAGGATGGTTGGTTGGCTATATTTTTGGCTAACCATGATAAGGCGAGAATTGTAAACCGTTTTGGTAATCCAAGCCCAGAATTTAGAACTGTTTCTGCTCAATTATTAAATACATTTTTATTAAGTATGAGAGGTACGCCATACACATATAATGGTGATGAATTAGGAATGACTAATATAGATATGCCAAATATTGATGACTATGTAGATATAGAAGCTTTGGGAAATTACAAAAAGGCATTAAAAATAAATAGTGATATGGATGAGTTTATGAAAATACTCAACTATAGCTCGCGAGAAAATAGTCGTACACCAATGCAATGGAATGATTCAGAAAACGCTGGGTTTACAACGGGTAATCCTTGGAAATCTGTGAACAAGAATTACAGAGATATTAATGTTGAAGCACAAGATAAAGATCCAAATAGTGTTTTGAATCATTTTAGAAAAATGACAAAGCTAAGAAATGACAATGAGGTGTTTGTATATGGAGCCTATGAAATGTTAGACAAGCACAATAAACAAGTTTACGCGTATACAAGAACTTTAGATAACAAAAAGGTACTGGTTTTACTCAACTTTAGTGACCAAGAATCTGAGATAAGTCTTGAAGAAATAAAACAAGTAGAAACGACTTTAATAAATAATTACAGTTCATTTACAAGTACTGATAGTAAAGTAACTTTAAAGCCTTATCAAGCTGTTGTAATGACATTAAAAAAATAAACATAAACATATGAAACTAACTAAACCAAGATTATCGTTCTGGCAAATCTTCAACATGAATGTTGGATTCTTAGGAATTCAATACAGTTTTGGGTTGCAACAAACCGCTATCAATCCTATCTTTTTGTATTTAGGTGCACCCGAAGATATGCTGCCGATATTAAATATTGCTGGTCCTGTAACTGGTTTAATAGTACAACCAATTATTGGTGCTATGTCAGACAAAACATGGTCTAATCGTTGGGGAAGACGTAAGCCTTATTTTTTAATTGGTGCACTATTAGGTAGTTTATGTTTATTTGCTTTTCCACATAGTCCTGTGCTTTGGTTTGCAGTTGGTTTGCTGTGGATTTTAGACGTTGGTAACAATATGGCAATGGAACCTTACAGAGCTTTTGTCGGTGATAAGTTGCCAGAAAAACAATTAAGTCTTGGTTATCAAATGCAAAGTTTATTTGTTGGTGCTGGTATTCTGCTTGCAAATGGATCTATTGTACTTTTTCAATACTGGTTTGGTGGAGAATCCGTAGAGGAAGCAGGTACGATTCCTCAGTGGTTATACTATTCATTTTTTATTGGAGCATTCCTTTCTTTAACTACAATATTGTACTCTGTTTTTAAAACACCAGAAATCCCACCTAGTGATGAAGAGATGGAAGAAATAAATCATCTTAAAAGTTTACCATTCAGTCAACGAGTGTCACAACCTTTTAAAGAGATTATTGAGGCTGTAAAAGACATGCCCAAATTTATGTGGAAAATTGCTGGAGTTTATTTGTTTCAATGGTATGCTCTTTTTATTTATTGGCAGTTTACGACTCCATTGTTCAAAAAAACTATGGGTTTTACCACTTCAGAGGCAGCTTCACAAGCGGCAAAAATGAGCTTAACATATAACACTGTAACTATGGTGGTTGCATTAATGTTAGTGCCTTTAACCTTGCGCTTTGGCGGTAAGAAGATTTACGCTTTAAGTTTATTTGGGACTGCAATTGCATTATTCTTAATTCCATCTATATCTGATCCCAATTTAGTTTTAGTACCAATGATTTTATTTGGTATTGGTTGGGCAGCAATGATGGGTATTCCTTATACTATGGTATCTAAAATTGTACCTCAGGATAGACGTGGTGTTTATATGGGTATTTTAAATATGATGATCGTAATTCCAATGGGAATTCAAACACTAAGTTTTGGTCCAATATATAAATATATTTTAGGAGACAATGCTATCAATGCTATGTTATTTGCTGGAGTGTTTTTTGTGATTGCGGCAATTTTAGCAATGCGATTAAATGTGTCGAAAACTAATCCTGACTCGGAAATAATTCCTACTGAAGAATAAATAGTGTTATGAAAAACTTAGGAATAAAAGTATCTATTTACTTAAATTATTTTGTCTTTGCAATCCTACTAAATAGCGTAGGTATTGTCATCGCAAAATCAATTAATGTTTATGGAGTTAGTGAATCTCAGGCATCAGTTTTAGAGGCATTTAAAGACTTACCAATAGCAATTGTTTCTTTTTTGGTAGCATCATTTTTACCACGTTTTGGCTATAAAAAAGCGATGTTAACAGGCTTGGCCATTGTATTTTTTGGTTGCTTATCAATGGTATTTGGTAATTCGTTTTTCTCTACCAAAATTTTATTCTTATCTATTGGAGTTAGCTTTGCGCTTATTAAGTTATCTGTGTATTCTTTAATCGGTTTAATTACTGAAGGTAAGGTAGCACACTCATCTTTAATGAGTTCTATTGAAGGATTTTTTATGGTAGGTATTGCGTTGGCTTACGTTTTATTCCCGTTCTTTTACTCAGAAGACCCTAATAGTTGGTTAAACGTTTATTATGTGCTTTGTGTTCTTATATTGCTTTCCTTTTTGTTTCTTTTATTTTCAAAGGTTGAATATAATGTAGAGACTTCAGGAAATAGTCTTGTTGATGATATGAGGGCTTCTGCAAAATTGATTGTAGTTCCTTTAGTTTTAGTCTTTATTATTTCAGCATTTCTATTCGTTATGATTGAGCAAGGCATTATGACATGGTTACCGCGGTTTAATGAAAAGATATTTTTCTTCTCCGAAAAGCTGAGTGTACAAATGGCATTCATTTTTGCTTTGTCATTAGCTTTAGGACGTTTTATAGCTGGTTATTTAACAAAGAAGTTATCTTGGGTATTATTGGTCATTATTTGCATTGTAATATCTGGAGGAATACTATTATTTGTCTTGCCTCGATTAAAGGTAGATATCGATACTTTAGTAAAAATTGAAAGTATAGTAGATGTACCAACCTTAGGTTTCATTTTGCCATTAATTGGTCTGTTTATCGCACCAATATATCCATTACTTAATTCTACAGTATTAAGTTCTTTACCCAAAAAATTACATTCACCAATGTCTGGTTTAATAATAATCTTTTCTGCTTTGGGTGGTACAATTGGTTCACGTATTGTTGGTGAATTATTCGAAAGTATTGGAGGTGCAAATGCATTTTACTTCTTGCTGATTCCTATGTTTTTACTTATCGTTTTTGTACTGCTAATTGATAGAATGTCTAAAGCAAAAACAGTGATCTAGAAATGGTATTCAAACTAAATATTGAAGATGTATTAAAACGGTTGTTAGCCCAAGAAGATACAGATGGTGATAAAAAAATAACCATTGAAGATAAAGGGCCAAAAGCGTTCGAATTAATTTCAGAAGACGGAAATCGAGTCACTATTCAAGGCACCTATCAGCTCTCAAATTTGTTACAAGAGTTAGTCATTCAAAAGCAAAACGGTAAAACTACAGCAGAAATTAATCTTCAGTATATAGATGAGTTACCTGCAAATAGAATCTCTCGAATGATTAGAGATTTCTATTGGAAAGGACTCACGCGACGTATGGATAAATCAGGAATTGAAGCACTGATTTCAGATACAAAAAATAATAGTTTGACTGCTGAAATACTTCCTATATATATACCTTATTCAGATGATTTAGCATTTAATTATTATAAAGACTTAGAGTCCGCATTACCCATTAAAGCAGTAAAACTTCCTGAAGCTATTACACCAACTTTTGTAAAATCTATAAATAACCAGCCTGGTATTTTAAGCTTAAAATTAGAAGAGATTAACGGAGAAATAAAAGGTGTTCCATTTGTAGTTCCTGGTGGTCGTTTTAATGAAATGTACGGTTGGGATAGTTATTTTGAAGCTGTTGGACTGATTTGTGACGGTAAAGTTGATTTAGCAAAAGCTATGGCGGATAATTTTCAATATCAAATTCAACATTATGGAAAAATTCTCAATGCGAATCGTAGCTATTATTTAACCAGAACTCAACCACCTTTTTACACAAGTTTAATTTCAGAAGTTTTTGAGGTAACTAAAGATAAAGAATGGTTAGCAAGTCACCTAAAAACGGCCATTAACGAGTATGAAACGGTTTGGATGGTAGAAGGAAAACGTTTAACATCTAATGGTCTAAATAGATATTATGCTGAAGGGCTTGGTTATCCACCAGAAACTGAAGAAGGACATTTTGATGAGGTTTTACAAGCATATGCAAAGTCACATTCTCTTTCTCAAGAAGAATTCATAGAAAAATATCAGTCTGGTGAAATCAAAGAACCAAAATTAGATATTTACTTTACACACGATAGAAGTTTACGAGAGTCTGGTCATGATACTTCTTGGCGTTTAGATGATGTTTGTGCCGACCTAAATACAGTTGCATTAAATAGCTTATTGTATAAATATGAATCAGATTTTGCGTATCTCATTGATACTTATTTTGATGGTGTTTTTAATGGTTATCACGGTGCTTATTGGTATACAATTGCAGATGAAAGAATACAGCGAATGTATGAGCTAATGTGGAATGAAGACAACGGACAGTTCTTCGACTATAACTTTAATACACAAGAGCAGACACATTTTGAAAGTGCTTCCAATTACATTCCACTTTGGACAGGAGTCAATAAAAAAGATGTAAAAAACATGGTTGATACTTTAATGAGTCAACTTAAAGAAAAAGGTGGTATAGCTGGCACCTCTAGAGCTATGAAGGCCAAACTTCCTAAAAATGCGATACAACGACAATGGGATTATCCCAACGGTTGGGCTCCGCACCAAATGATGATTTGGAGAGGGTTGAAAATTCAAGGATTTCAGAATGAGCTACAAGAATTAGTGTATCGTTGGTTGTATATGATTACTAGGAATGCTGTGGATTACAATGGCACAATTCCAGAAAAATATGATGTTGTAGCAGCTACTCATAAAGTATTCGCAGAGTATGGCAATGTAGGTACAGATTTCGAATACATTACTCAAGAAGGTTTCGGTTGGATGAATGCTTCGTTTCAATATGGACTGCAGCTATTAAATGAAGATTTAATTGCGCGTCTAAATAATTTAGAACAGCCAGATACAATTTTCAAAGCCTAAATGAAGTCATTACATCTCATTTTATCTAACAAACGCTACTTCTCAATTGTTTGGGTATTTAGTTCTTTGAATATAATGATTGGTACTTGGGTATTATACATTCCTCAGGTTAAAGAGAAACTACAATTAGATGATTCGCAAATAGGATTTGCACTATTTTGTTTAGCATTAGGACTATTGTTCTTTATTCCAGTAGTGCCAATAGTTACAAAAAAAATAGGACTGGGAAGAAGTACATTTTTTGGTATTTGTATTTTTTGTATAGCATTCATAGGACCATTAATAGCTCCGACTTATGAGACATTGTGCGCATCTTTGTTTTTAGTCGGTGTTTTTTCTGGATTAACGGATATTGCGATGAATACTGTAGTTTCTGAGATGGAAAAAACAGATGGCGTCAATTTTATGTCTGCCGCGCATGGCTTCTTTAGTTTAGGTGGTGCCATTGGTGCCTTAGTAGGATCCCTTTTAATGGGCGTATTGAATTCTCCATTTTATCACGTGCTTATAATGGCGATTTTAGTGATATTGACTAATATGTTATTGTTTAGAAAATACTTTAAAATTAGAGAGGTTGAGGAAGATTTTAAAGAGAAAGGAAAGCTTCCAATTAAATTGCTCAAGCCTTTATTTATTCTTGGATTTTTGGCCATGGTTATTATGGGAAATGAAGGAGCTATCGAGCATTGGAGTTCAATTTATTTAACGGAAGTTGTAAAAGTATCCTCTGAAAATTTGGCAGGATTAGGATTTACAATATTCTCTATAATGATGACAATCGGACGTTTTTTTGGCGATGGTATAAGTGCAAAAATAGGTTCAGCTAAAGTCGTAATATTTGGTTGTGCCTTAGCTACTGTAGGTTATGTTTTTGTGCTTTTAAATGGATTGTTTTTTAGCCTCATAGGATTCGGTATAATAGGATTAGGCTTATCTGTTATTATTCCAGAATTACTTAGAATTGCTGGAACAACTAAAAATATTGCTGCTTCGAAAAGCATTTCGTTCGTTTCTGGTGTAGGTTTTGTCGGATTTTTGTTAGGACCAGTAATTTTGGGTTATATTTCAGATAGTTTTAGTCTTAAAATGAGTTATGTATTCTTATTAAGCATAACTCTAATCGCAACATGTATTGCGGTCTTTAAGCTAAAAACTAAATAAGTATTAAAATAGTTCATATGAAACGGAGAGACTTTGCTAAAAATATAGCTTTAGCATCAGGAGCTTTGGGAATTAGTTCGGTTACTATAGCATGTGATAATCCTAAAAGTGATATTGAAGAAGCCATAAAACCTTTACCTGAGGTTAATAAAGAATTATCAGAAGCTATGTATCAAAAGGCTTTAGATATAACCAAGCAGAAAGTTAGAGGTGGCGAGCAAGAGCCTTTTTTTAAAAAGCCGTTTATAGATGCGGCATTTTCACCAAATATTTTTCTTTGGGACACCTGTTTTATGTGCTGTTTTGCAAAATACCATTTAGATGAATTACCTGTCTACCAAGCATTAGATAATTTTTATGACCGTATGGAAGCAGATGGCTATATCTGTAGAGAATACAGGCAAAATGGTGAGCCATTATGGTCAAAATCACACCCAGTTTCTATAAACCCACCTTTATTGGCTTTTGCTGAAACGGAAATATTTAAAGTAAGTAAGGATATAGACCGCATAAAAAGAATATATCCAATTCTAAAGAAGAATTTCCAGTTTCATGTAGATACTTATATGATGGGTGATAACTTATTTTATGGTGATACCTTAGGTATGGGAATGGATAATATTCCAAGAGCACCACGAGATTGGGAGCCAACAGAAGGTAATGGAATGACGCACCATGAGTTAGGGGAAAAGCTTAATGCAATGAACGCATCTGGTGAAACTAAATTGAATACTTTCATTTCAGAATATGTAAATACAAAACAAGGTCTTTGGAATAAACAAGCAAGACTAGTTGATTTCTCTGCTCAAATGGCAATGTTCAGTCTACAATTAAAAGCAATGGCAGAAACTATAGATAAATCAGAAGACTTAGAAGCTTATGATGCGTTTCATGCAAAAGTATCTAAAGCTATAAATGATAAATGTTGGAATGAAACAGATGGATTTTATTATGACCTTGGTTTTGATAAACAAGTTGTAAGACGACATATAGGAATGTACTGGACACTTTTAGGAAAAGTCGTTCCAGAAGATAGACTCGAACGCTTTTTATCACATTTATCTAATCCAGATGAATTTGATAGAACCATGCCTTTACCAGCATTATCCGCGGCTGATCCAGATTATGTAGGTTGGGGAGATTACTGGTTAGGAGGTGTTTGGGCACCTACGAGTTATATGGTTTTAAGAGGTTTGTCTGCTTACAATAAGGATGACTTAGCAAAATCCATTGCAAAGAAGACCTATAATAATGTTGCAAAAGTTTTTGAGGCTACAGGCACATTTTGGGAAAACTATGCACCAGATTTAGTGTCTTATGGTATGCCAGCAAAAAAAGATTTCTGTGGTTGGACAGCATTGTTTCCAATAGCCATGTATAATGAGTATATCAAAGAATAGTCACCCTTAAAACTAAGAAATGTTTAATAGAGATTCTCAAATAAAAGAACTTAAATCAACGAGTGAATTTGATATTGTCATTATTGGAGGTGGAGCAAGTGGATTGGGAATTGCAGTAGATGCAGTGTCAAGAGGTTTCAAAGTAGCCCTTTTTGAAGCTTATGATTTTGCTAAAGGAACCTCAAGTAGGAGTACAAAATTAGTGCATGGAGGAGTGCGTTATTTAGCTCAAGGTAATATTAAGTTAGTTACTGAAGCATTAAGAGAAAGAGGTTTATTAGAGAAAAATGCAAATCACCTATTCAAGAGGCAAACGTTTCTAATTCCTAGTTATCAATGGTGGCATAAATATTATTACGGTTTAGGATTAACCGCTTATGATTTTTTGTCTAAACGCCTTTCTATTGGTCGCTCAAAAGTTGTTTCGGCTGAAACGGCGAGTCAAAAAATCAATAACCTTAAAAGTGAAGGGCTTCAAGGCGGTGTTACTTATTTTGATGGTCAGTTTGATGATGCAAGGTTGGCTTTAAATTTAGCGCAAACAGCGAGTGAATCTGGAGCTGTTGTACTAAATCACTGTAAAGTGATTGATATGCTCAAAAATGGTGAAGGTAAATTGATAGGTGTTGTTGTTACCAATACCGAAACGGATGAAATTATAAACGTAAAGTCTAAAGTAGTTATTAACGCCACTGGTGTTTTCTCTAATAAGATTTTAAAACTTGCAGGTCGAAAAAAGAAAAGCTTAAAAATAGTACCAAGCCAAGGTATTCACTTGGTTCTGGATAAATCATTTTTAGAAGGTGAAACTGCTTTAATGGTGCCAAAAACTAGTGATGGACGTGTGCTTTTTGCTATACCTTGGCATAATAAAGTAGTAGTAGGTACTACAGATACGCCAATTAAGAAGCCAAGTTATGAGCCCAAACCTTTAGAACAAGAAATAGAATTTATTTTAGAAACAGCAAAGGAGTATCTAACTAAGGTCCCAACACGAGAAGATGTATTATCCGTCTTTGCAGGATTACGACCTTTGGTAGCTCCTGAAGGAGATAAAAGCAATACTAAAGAAATATCAAGAGGACATAAGATTATTCATTCAGAAAGTGGATTAATCACTATTGTTGGTGGTAAATGGACAACGTATAGAGAAATGAGTGAAGATGTAGTTAATGAAGCCATTACTGTTCATAATTTAACTGATGAAAAGTCAAAAACTAGAGAGTTAGCTATTCATGGTAATCTTAGTAAGTCAGATAAAAAAGAATTAGATAAGGATTTGTGGTATTATGGTAGTGATACAACGAAATTACAAGAATTAATAGCGTCTAATGAAAGTTTTAGAATGCTAATACATCCTAATTATGAATTTAAAGCAGGTCAAGTCATTTGGGCTGCACGATATGAAATGGCAAGAACTGTGGAAGATGTACTTGCCAGACGAATTCGATTATTGTTTTTAGATGCTCAGGCAGCAATTGATTGTACTGAGGCTGTTGCAAATATTTTACAAAAAGAGTTAAAAAAATCGGACTCATGGAAGATTCAACAAATAGAAGAGTTTAAAACACTAGCTCAAGGCTATTTAATTTAATTGATATGTCACAGCAACTCATTTTAGCGCTCGATCAAGGTACAACTTCAAGTAGATCTATAGTTTTTGATGTATATGGGAACAAAATTGAGTCTTCACAACAAGACTTTGAACAAATTTTTCCTAAAAATGGTTGGGTAGAACATGATCCCGAAGCAATCTGGAGTTCACAATTTAAAACTATTAAAGCAGTACTTTCTAAGGAAAAGGTTACAGTAGATGCTATAGCTGGAATCGGTATTACAAATCAGCGTGAAACAACTATTGTTTGGAATAGAAAAACAGGAGAACCAGTTTATAATGCTATTGTTTGGCAAGATCGAAGAACAGCTACCTTTTGTGATAAACTAAAGTCTGATGGTTATTCAGAATTAATTCAAAAAAAAACAGGTTTAATAATTGATGCATACTTTTCTGGGTCGAAAATTAAATGGATTTTAGATAATGTACCTAATACAAGAGATTTAGCTAATAAAGGGGAATTATGCTTCGGAACAGTAGATACTTGGCTGATTTATAAGTTAACTAAAGGGGAAGTCTTTGTCACTGACGTTAGTAATGCTTCTCGAACAATGATATTTAATATTCATACTCTAAAATGGGATGAGGAGTTATTAGACTTATTTACTATTCCTAAGTCAATGCTTCCTGAGATAAAGTCGTCTTCAGAAATCTATGGTTATACAGACTTATTTGAAAGGAAATTGCCAATTGCTGGAATTGCAGGAGATCAACAAGCAGCACTTTTTGGACAATTATGTACTAAAAAGGGAATGGTTAAAAATACTTTTGGTACTGGCTGTTTTTTGTTAATGAATACTGGGAAAAAACCAGTAGCATCTCAAAACCAGTTGCTAACTACCGTAGCTTGGCAAATTAATGGAAAAACACACTATGCATTAGAAGGAAGTGTATTTGTTGGAGGTGCAGCAGTACAATGGTTAAGAGATGGTTTGAATTTAATTGACGACGCTAAAGATATAGAAGCATTAGCCAATGAAGTTGACGATAGTGATGGAGTTATAGTAGTACCAGCATTTACAGGTTTAGGGGCGCCTCATTGGGATCCTTATGCTAGAGGAAGTATTCAAGGTATTTCTAGAGGAACGACCAAGTCACATATTGCCAGAGCAACTTTAGAAGGGATTGCATTACAAGTATATGATATTGTGAAAGCTATGGAAAATGATGCCAACATGCATTTAAAAGAACTGAGAGTAGATGGTGGAGCTTCAGCTAATAATCTGTTAATGCAAATACAGTCGGATATTTTTAATTGTAATGTCGTTAGACCAACAAATTTAGAAACAACAGCTTTAGGCGCAGCCTACTTAGCAGGTTTAGCAGTTGGAATCTATAAGAATAAAAAAGAAATAAGGAAGCAATGGCAAAAGGACAAAACTTTTACTCCAGAAACGAATACCGAAAAGCAACTACAACTTATTTCGCAATGGCATAAAGCTGTTAATCGCAGTAAAAATTGGGTAGAAGAAAATTAGATTATTAATTAGGTAATTCTAGAATTTCTATGTTTTTGAATTCAATAGGATGGCTTTCACTTTGCAAAGATATATAGCCGGATTTTACAGGATCACCGGCTTTAGATTCCCATAAAGATGTATTATACTCACCACCGTAAATTGGTTTTGAATATTCCATTACTTTATCACCATTTATAAAGTGCTTGATAATAGAATCATTGTAAACTTCAAGTTCTACATGTATCCATTGGTCGTCATGAAAAGTTTTTGATGTTGATTGGATACAATGTTCGGTTATTAATTTATTTTCTATGGTTATGTGCATTCCTGGTGTACAAACATTACCTGTTGGTCTTTCAACTTCTCCATTACCACCTAAGAGCTGAGCTTCAATTGAAACAGGGAATCCTTGGTCTAATCCAATGGTTTTTGGGTTTTCACAATGCAACATAACTCCACTATTCTTGTAAGCCCATGCTTCTCCATCCGCAATTTGATTATCTAAAAATCTATAGTCTAATCGTAATTTGTAATTTGAAAATGGCTTTTTATAATAGATATGGCCAAATGTATTATTGAATGTGTCATTATATTCTGTATAATCAACACTTAAAACACCATTACTAACTCTAAAAGTATTCTTGTAATTATCTCCAACAGGATAGCCTTTGATCTTTACAATCCAATCATCTAAGTTATTTTTTGAAAGTAAATTAACCCATTCAGGTTGTTTTGCCTCTTCAGTTTTTTTAGTTTCATTTTTACAAGTATATAAAAATAAGCCACAACAAAAACCAAATAATAAGAACTTAAATATCTTAGATGTTGTCATAATTATAATGAATACGCTTTTCCATCAGTTTCACTGATATCAATGCAGCCTTCTTGCTTGCCAGGAACTGGGACATAAGCCATAACTTCTTCACCAACTTTCTCTGAATTTGTGTATGCGAAAATACATAGGTCTCTAACTCCATTCATCGTTACATAGTTTAGCACATCCTCAGGAATTTCTGCTTCATTATCAATGGCTTCATAGAAAGTCTTCATTATTGCTTCGTCTTCTTCTTTGCTCTTTCTTAGAATTGATCCTAAAGCAGGTTCTATATCTGTAGATTCAATATCAGCCAAGACTTCGGCATTTACATTTTTCATTACTATATTACCAAAATTAGAATAGCCTTTTACAAAAAGATCGCGCTCTTCTACCTCAAATACCTCTGCAACATATTTATCAATAAACTCTGGTACGTTAACTTCTGTTGCGCTTGGTGAATCTTCAGACTTAGGCAAAATAATATCTGCTAGTTTATCTAATAAACGCGCCTGATCTTCAGAAAACAATCCTGGAACCCAAGTTGGTTTATCACTAGTACAACTTTGTAATAAACTCATGGCAGAAGGTGCTACTAGTAGTGCTCCTAAAGATAATCCTAAACCTTTAATTACTTCTCTTCTTTTCATGTTTTCTGTTTTATAGATTACCTTTTTTTAATTCATTGGCTGCATGCTCAGCAGCTCTTGCGGTTAAGGCCATATATGTTAACGATGGGTTCTGGCAACCTGCTGAGGTCATCGCAGCACCATCAGTTACATAAACATTTTTTACACTATGGACTTGGTTGTATTTATTTAATATAGATGTTTTAGGATCTCTTCCCATTCGAGCTGTTCCCATTTCGTGGATACCCAATCCTGGTGCGCCAATATCATCCATAGGCGATATATCTTCAAAACCAGCTTTTTCTAACATTTGCATAGCTTGAGCGATCATGTCTTTTCTCATTTTTATTTCATTCTCTTTAAACTCAGCATCGAAAGTCACTGTTGGTAATCCCCATTTATCTTTCTTATCATAATCTAAAGTCATTTTGTTTTCATGGTAAGGTAAAGTTTCGCCAAATCCCATTAAGCCGATAGTCCAACCACCTGGTTTTAAAATAGCTTCTTTTAATTCCTTGCCATAACTTAGTTCTCTAACACTATCTGACCAATCTTGTCTGCTGGCACCACCTTGGTAACCATAACCTCGTAAAAAGTCTTTTTGATCGGTTTCGCCTCCTAAGTTTCTAAATCTTGGAATATAGATACCATTTGGTCGTCTGCCAGAATAATATTTGTCTTTAAAGCCATCAAATTTTGCATATGCACCAGCTTTAAAATGATGATCCATAACGTTATGTCCTAATTCTCCAGAATCATTACCCAATCCGTTAGGGAAGCGTTCAGATTTAGAATTCATAAGTATATAAGTAGATGCAATTGCTGAAGCACATAAGAAAATTACTTTTGCTTTAAATTCAAAAGTTTCATTTGTTTCGGCATCAATAACACGAACTCCAGTGGCTTTCTTTGTCTTGTCATCATACATCACTTCATGCACAATAGAGTTTGGTCGCATGGTCATATTTCCAGTAGCTTCTGCTGCAGGTAAAGTAGAAGAATTACTACTAAAGTAGGCTCCAAACGGGCAACCTCTCATGCATCTATTGCGGAACTGACAGTTAACACGACCTTGACCTGGCTTTGTACCTTCAGTAATATGAGCAGTACGACCTATAGTTAATAATCGATCATCATAATTTTCTGCTATATTCTCTTTAAGATGTGTTTCTACACAATTCAACTCCATAGGTTTTAAAAATTTACCATCTGGTAATTGTTCTAAACCTAAGTTTTCACCACTAACACCTATATATTCTTCAACATAATCATACCAAGGAGAAATATCTTTATATCTAATTGGCCAATCTACAGCTATACCATCTTTTTTATTGGCTGTAAAGTCAATATCACTTAATCTATAACTTTGTCGTCCCCACATTAATGAGCGTCCACCTACATGATAGCCTCTTATCCAATCAAATCGTTTCTCTTCATTGTATGGATGGTCTATATCATCAACAAAAAAGTGACTACGTGTTTTTCTTGTGACATAACCCGTTCTATGCTGTTTTTCTTGGCGTTTTACATCCTCTTGTGTTGGTCTCCCAGCATTAGGTAAATCCCAAGGGTCTAGATTTGCTGTTGGGTAATCTTTAATATGTTTTACCATTCTCCCTCTTTCTAGAACAAGTGTTTTTAAACCTTTTTCACATAGTTCTTTTGCTGCCCATCCGCCAGAAATTCCTGTACCTACAACAATTGCATCATATTCTGTAGTTTCCGCTTTAGTGTTATTCATATTTTTAGTTTAAACGATGTCGTGAAATTGATAATATTTTTCTAATAAACTTGAGAAAAGTTTATAAATTATCAAATATATTTTTTGAAAACAGAAAATTAGCTAATTTGCATGGTATAATTGTTTAAAATTTTTCAGTGAAAGTAAACAAACAACAAATAGAACCTTATGAAGTTGATGGAGTCGTCTATCATGCAGATACTTGTTTACCTTTAATTGATGCCTACAATAGAAAAAAAATAAAATTTAAAGCTTTAGCACGGCATACTTATCCTGGAGATCGATTGGATAATAATACTTTAGGTTTAAATAGTATTGGTTATTGGGATGCTGACGAACCTCAAGATTGGGGTTTAGATTGGCACAGAAATGAGGGTATAGAATTTCATTTTTTAGAATCTGGTACAATGCCATATGCTCAAGAAAATAAAGAGGTGGTATTAACTCCCAACCACTTAACAATTACGCGTCCTTGGGAAGCACACAGAGTTGGTAATCCTAATATAGGAATGGGAAAATTTTATTGGGTCATTATTGATTTGGGTGTTAGACGTCCACACCAAGAATGGGTTTGGCCAGATTGGGTTACCTTAACCGAAAAGGATCTTAAACAATTAACTACATTTCTAAGACAAGACGAGAAGTCTATTTTAAAGGCAGACCAAAGAATACGTGATTGTTTTAAGCGTATCAATATTGCTGTAAACACGGATGAAAAAGGTAGTAATGCCTCGCGGATAAGGTTATTGATAAATTATTTATTAATCTTAATTTTAGACTTATTAAAGACAGAGGATATCGTTCTTAATGAGGCGTTAATAGATAGTTCGCGTAGTGTTCAATATTTTCTAAAAGAATTAGATAAAAATTTATCTGAAGATTGGACTATTGAGCAGATGTCACGCAGCGCAGGTGTTGGTCTTACACGTTTTACACATCATTGTAAGCAGCTAACAAACTTAACGCCAATGCGTTATCTTACAATGAGACGATTAGAAATGTCAAAAAAGATTCTAATAGAAAACGAAGCACTAACTATTGGTGAAGTGGCATATTCATGTGGTTTTACAACAAGTCAGTATTTTTCAACAGTTTTCAAAAAACACGAAAAATGTTCGCCTAATCAATTTAGAAAATTACATCAAATAGATGCTTCACTCACAGCATATCCAGAAGTTTAATTCATTTTGTTTAAATTCTTTCACTGAATAAAAGTAAACACTGAATTTTATCTAATTGATTATTTTTCAATTCTAAACTAACTAAATATTACTGATGAAACATTTTTTTGTAATTCTATTGTCTCTTATTGCACTTAATTTTCTAAGCTGCAATCAGGAAAAAAAAGAAGAAAATTTAAAAAAGGATCAAAAAGAAATTGCTAAAGAAAATTATAATTCAAAAATATCCTTAGCACAATGGTCTCTGCATAGAGAAATTGAAACAGGTAAGTTGAACCCTTTTGATTTTCCCAAAGTAGCAAAGGAACTTGGTTTTAGTGCTGTTGAATGGGTAGACCAATTATATAAAAAAGAAATTGATAGTATGGGCTTTGATGCTGTTATAGAAAGATGGAAGGTAGAGAGTGAAAAGTATGGAATAAAAAATGTACTTATTATGGTAGATGGTGCTGGTGATTTATCACACTCTGATAAAACTAAACGCGATGAGGCCGTAGAAATGCACAAAAAATATGTAGATGCAGCTGATTATTTAGGTTGCCATGCTATAAGAGTAAATACTTTTGGCACTTTTGATGCTGATGAATGGGTAGAGAATACTTATGATGGTCTAAAACGATTGTCTGAATACGCTGCTAATAAAAACATTAGCGTACTTGCTGAGAATCATGGATGGTATTCATCAGATCCAAGATTACTTATTCCCCTTATAGATAAGATCGATATGAAAAACTGTGGCACACTTGCAGATTTTGGCAATTGGTGTATTAAAAGAACTAAAGATGAAAATTGGGGAGATTGCGCAGAGGAATATCCAGATAAGTACGAAGGCTTTGAGCGTTTAATGACTAAAGCTCAAGCAGTGAGTGCAAAAGCTTATGAGTTCGATGCTGATGGAAATGAAACTACTTTAGATTTTAAAAAGTTTATACAGACAATCAAGAAATCTGGTTACGATGGATATATAAGCGTAGAATACGAGCATGAAACTTTGGACGAGCGAAAAGGAATCTTGGCTACCAAAGCGTTATTATTAAAACATTTAAATACTAACTAATATGAAGTCTTCTACATCTGCTAAGTTATCAATAATGATGTTTCTCGAATTTTTTATTTGGGGAGGTTGGTTTGTTACAATGGGCACTTTTTTAGGAAGCAATTTAGGTGCTTCAGGAGCCGAGACAGGTATGGCTTATTCAACTCAGTCTTGGGGAGCAATTATTGCGCCTTTTGTTATAGGTTTAATTGCTGATCGATATTTTAATGCTGAAAAAATCCTTGGTGTTCTTCATATTTTAGGAGCTGTATTAATGTATATGATGTCTCAGGCGACTGATTTCAGTGCATTTTATCCTTACGTTTTAGGCTATATGATTGCTTATATGCCAACTTTGGCATTAGTAAATTCTGTTTCTTTTAATCAAATGGATGATCCAGAAAAACAGTTTCCAATAGTACGCGTTTGGGGAACAATAGGTTGGATTCTTGCAGGTTTAGCGATTAGTTTCCTTTTTAAATGGGATTCTGAAGCTAACATAGCAAGCGGAATGTTGTCAAACACATTCATAATGGTAGCTGTTGCATCAGCAATATTAGGTGTGTTTAGTTTCTTTTTGCCTAAAACACCACCAACTGCAGATAAAAATGAAAAAGCTTCAATTTCTGATATATTAGGATTAGATGCTTTAAAATTATTGAAGGATAGAAATTTTTTAATTTTCTTTTTATCATCATTTTTAATCTGTATTCCTTTAGCTTTTTATTATCAAAATATTAGTTTGTTTTTAACCGAATATAAAGTTGAAAATTCAACAGCTTGGGCTTCATTGGGACAAATCTCTGAGGTTGCATTTATGTTATTGTTGCCATTTTTCTTCAAAAAATATGGTTTTAAAAAGACTGTGCTATTCGGCATGTTAGCTTGGGCCATTCGTTACGTATTATTTGCCTACGGTAACGGTGGCGATTTATTCTTTATGCTCGTAACAGGTATTGCACTGCATGGTATTTGTTATGATTTCTTCTTTGTTTCTGGTCAAATTTATACCGATTCTAAAGCGGGTGAAAAAATAAAGAGTGCGGCTCAAGGTCTAATTACATTAGCAACCTATGGTGTTGGTATGTTGGTAGGTTTTTGGGTGTCAGGTCAAATAGTGGATAAAAATTTAATAAGTGAAGGTGCACACAGCTGGAAAGATATCTGGATTTTCCCTTCAATCTTTGCAATTGTGGTATTTATTCTATTTGCAATTTTATTTAAAAACGAAAAAGTAGAATATAAAGAGTCATAATTTTATGAGTAAAAAAATAAGACTTGGTATTTTAGGTGGTGGTGGTGATTCTCTCATTGGTGTGTTGCATCGTGTGGCATCAACTATGTTTGATAGGTATCAATTAGTTGGTGGATCATTCAATCCATCTATCGATGAGAGTATTAAGTTTGCGAACCAAATAGGTATTTCGACAGATCAAATTTATGAGGATTTAGATACCTTAATCGAAAAAGAATTGGAGCTTCCGGTAGATAAGCGAATGGAAGTCATTTCTATCTTAACTCCTAATTTTCTGCATTTCCCAATGGCTAAAAAACTATTAGAAAATGGTTTTAATGTCATTTGCGAAAAACCAATGACCACAACATATGAAGAGGCAAAAATTCTTCATGAGATTCTGAAAAAGTCAGATACTGTTTTTGCGGTTACTTATACATATACAGGTTATCCTATGGTACGTCAGATGCGCCAGATGATTGCAAATGGGACTATTGGAAAAATTCAGAAGATTGATGCGCAATATTATCAAGGTTGGATAAATCCTATTATTCATGATAAAGAATTACGTAAATCGACTTGGAGATTAGATCCTGAAAAATCAGGAATCAGTTGCTGTATTGGAGATATTGGAACACATGCCTTTGATATGGTGGAGTATATGTCTGGTTTACGAGTAGAATCAATCTTAGCTGACCTCAATTATTTGTATGAAGATAATCAGATGGATATTGATGGTACGGTTTTAATTCGATGTGGACAAAATGTGAAAGGTGTCATACGAGCAAGTCAGATTGCCACTGGTGAAGAAAACAATTTTACAGTTCAGATTTATGGAGATAAAGCCGGATTAAAATGGGAACAGGAAAATCCTAATTACCTTTATTTGTTAGAAGAAGATAAGCCACTTCAGGTTTTAAAGCCAGGACATGCCTACAATAATGAGTTATCCTTAGATGGAACAAAACTACCACCTGGACACCCTGAAGGTATTTTTGACTCTATGGGAAATATTTATAAAGGCGTAGCCAAAGCTATAAGATATAAAGATTATGATCATGGCGAATTTCCTACTATTATAGATGGAGTTAGAGGTATGGATTTTATTGAAAAAGCAGTAGAGTCTCACAAAAAAGGTAATGTTTGGGTGAATTTAGATAAACAATAATTGAGAATGAAAACAATAAAGGGACCTGCAGTATTTTTAGCACAATTTATGGATGATAAGGAGCCATTTAATTCTTTGGATGGTTTATGTAAATGGGCAAGTGATTTGGGCTATAAAGGTATTCAGATACCAACAGATCCGAGCTTAATAGATTTAGGGAAAGCTGCTGAGAGTCAAACGTATTGTGATGAGTTTAAAGGCAAAATCAATTCTTACGGACTAGAAATTACTGAATTATCAACACATCTTCAAGGGCAGTTGGTCGCTGTGCATCCTGCATACGATATAATGTTTGATAATTTTGCTCCAGATAATTGTAAAGGTAATCCAAAAGCGAGAACAGAGTGGGCTATTCAACAAGTAAAAGATGCTGCAACAGCCAGTCGCAGATTGGGACTAAATGTACATGCTACATTTTCTGGATCACTACTTTGGCATACCATGCATCCTTGGCCTCAACGTCCTGATGGATTGGTGGAAATGGGTTTTGAGGAATTGGCAAAACGTTGGACACCAATTTTAAATCATTATGATGAACAAGGAGTAGATGTGTGTTACGAGATTCATCCAGGAGAAGATTTGCATGATGGTGTTACTTTTGAACGTTTTTTAGAAGCAACAAATAATCACAAACGTGTCAATATTTTATATGACCCATCACATTTTGTACTTCAGCAATTAGATTATATTGAATATATAGATCATTATCACGAATTTATTAAAGCCTTTCACGTAAAAGATTCAGAATTTAATCCTACAGGAAAAAAGGGGGCCTTTGGTGGTTATGGTGATTGGATAGATCGTGCAGGTCGTTATCGCTCACCTGGTGACGGTCAAGTAGATTTCAAAACAATTTTTACTAAATTGACTGAATATGGTTGCGATGTTTGGGCGGTTATGGAATGGGAATGTTGTATTAAAAGTCCAGAACAAGGAGCGCGCGAAGGTGTAAAATTTATTCAAGACCACATCATTGAAGCTACAGAAAAACGCTTTGATGATTTTGCTGGATCAAAAACAGACAAAGAACAATTAAAAAAAATCCTAGGTTTATAAAAATAGTATATGAAAAATAGCATTATAATAGTTGTTATGTTGACATTAATTTGCACCAATAGCTGCAAAGAAAAAAATAATGAACAGATAAATGATGAACTTGTAGAAGGAGTATATGATGCTATCTTTTTAGATATAAACAACACATTGATTGACTCCACAATTAATCCTGAAGTAAAACAAATCCCAAAGAAATTATCGAATATTAATTTAACATCTCGTACTCATTTCATTGGTGATACATCTAATTTTATGCTACGTGGTTTAGGTGCTTTAAAAATTAGCGACGCAGGTGATTATTACTTTAGGCTTACAAGTTCTGGTAAGGTTAAACTTCAATTAAATAATGTTGATTTGGTAGTGCATAATGAATTTCATGAACAAAGTTCTAAAATAGGAAAGCGTAAAATAAACATTGGAAATGCGATTTTTGATTATGAATATTTTCCTGGGAAGTTAGAGCCACATTTGGTTTTAGAATGGTCTAGAGATGGTGAAAAATTTGAGGTTATTCCGAATGAATTTTTTGATAGCGCAGATTTAGGGAAAACTAAAATTTTTAACGAAAACAATGAAGACACAGGATTACTGAATACACTGTCTGATGAAGAAAAAGCCAATGGATGGCAATTGCTATTTGATGGAAAATCATTGAATGGATGGCATACGTATAATAAGCCTGATAAAATTGGTAATAAGTGGATTGTTGAAGATGGAACACTTAAGTTTGAGGGTTACGATAAATACTTCACCTATTATTTAGGAGGGGTAAAATTTGATTACGGTAATGAAAATAAGGAACGTGATGGTGGTTTAGATATCGTCACCGATGAATCTTTTGAGAACTTTGAGTTAAATTTAGAATGGAAGATTTCAAAACACGGCAACAGTGGTATATTTTATACAATTCAAGAGTTGGATGAATATGATGAAGGATGGAAATCTAGTCCAGAAATGCAAGTTTTAGATGATCAAGGTCAAAAAGATGGTCTTATTACGTCGCATAGAGCAGGTGATTTATATGATTTAATTCCATCTTCAGAGCGAAGAACAAGAGCACATGGAGAGTGGAATAGAGTGAAAATTATTAAAAATAAAGGCGTTATTGAACATTGGTTAAATGGTGAAAAGGTAGTAGCATATGATACCAATTCGCCTTCGTGGAAAGAAATGATTGAGAACAGTAAATTTTCGAGTTATAAAGAAAATTATGCAGTTAACGGACCTGGTAAAATTGGATTACAAGACCATACTGATACGGTTTGGTATAGAAATATAAAAATCAAAAAATTAGATTAGTTATATTGTCGTAACTGCGCTTCCCAAGGTCTCAGTTCATTTTTAGGATTTAATGTTTCAATATTTGAAATCACTAGTTTAGAATGTTCGATATCTAAATTGAGATGATCAACAGTTTGGATAGTGTTGCTAAAATTCAGTATAATCAAATAACTTTCTTTTTCGTTCGAGCGTTTATAGATAAACAAGTTAGTATCTTCTGGATTGATACATTCGTAATCTCCATAAACCATAACTTTATTTGCCTTTCTAAACGCTATCATTTTTCTATAAAAATTTAGAATGGAGTTTTTGTCATTTTCCTGAGCTTCAACATTAATTGATGAGTAATTTTCATTGACTTTCAACCAAGGATTTCCAAGAGAAAATCCACCATTTTTGGTTGAGTTCCATTGTACTGGTGTACGTGCATTATCTCTACTTTGTCTATGTACTAGTTTTAAAAATTCTGTCATGTCTTCACCTTTGGCTAATGCTTCATTCCAGCTACCTAGGGTTTCAACATCATTATAATCTTCAATTTTAGGGTAAGCTACATTAGTCATTCCAATTTCATCACCTTGATAAATATAGACTGTACCTCTTAGCGTTAGTAATAGCATAGCAAGTAGCTTTGCCGATTCTGTATGGTATGTTGAATCATTTCCGAAACGAGATACCATTCTAGAAAAATCATGATTTCCTAAAAAGATGCTCCCCCATCCTTTGTCCTTTAATTTTTTATCCCAATCACTAAATACTTTTTTGAATTTTGGTAAGGATACATCAATAGGATCGTATTTTCCGCCTGGTCCATTGTCTATAAACATATGGTCAAAGTGAAAAATCATGTTGAGTTCATTTCTGTCTTCATTCACGTAATCCAGTCCATTGTCTAAATCGATTCCTGGACCTTCTCCAACAGTCATAATATCATATCTCGATAAGACCTCACGATTGAGTTGATGTAAATACTGGTGTATTTTAGAACCGTTGGCGTAGTAGTTTTTTATGGTTTTTCCATAATCATCAGGATATGGACTATCAGGAAAGTCAAGGTTTTTTGAAATTAGTGAAATCACATCCATTCTAAATCCATCAACTCCTTTTTTACACCAATACTCAACAATATTGTGTATTTCTTTACGCACTTTTGGATTTTCCCAATTAAGGTCTGGTTGCTTTTTGGTAAATAAGTGTAAAAAATATTCGTCTGTTATAGCATCCCTTTTCCAAGCAGAGCCGCTAAAAAACGAAACCCAATTATTTGGTGGATTATCATTTTTAGAGGGTTTCCAAAAGTAATAATCTCTGTAAGGGTTGTCTTTGGATTTTCGAGATTCTTTAAACCAATCATGTTCATCAGAACTGTGGTTAAGAACTAAATCCATAACGAGTTTTAGGCCTCGTTTATGCATACCATCAAGTAGTTTGTCAAAAGCCTCAGAGCCACCAAAATCCTCTGAAATAGCTTTGTAGTCTGATATATCGTATCCGTTATCATCATTTGGAGATTCATAAATAGGACAAAGCCAAATGATATCTATTCCAAGCGATTTTATATAGTCTAACTTATCTATGATACCGTAAATATCTCCGATACCATTACCCGTTGAATCTTTAAAAGAGCGTGGATATATTTGATAAACCACTCCTTCTTTCCACCATGTTTTTTTCATAAACTCGACGAAACTAATTTAATTTAGAATACAAAATATGTTGCTAATACGAGTATTGCAATTATAATACTTACAGTAATGGCATGTTTCCATGGTGTTATATCAATGATGTCAGTTTGCTTAGGAATGTATTCGTCCTTTTTAGGTTTCAATTTTCCAGCAATTAGCATTACTATAATATTAAATACAAATAAGATACCCATTACATGAAGATAATGAGGATAAGCTTCAGCTTTTATAATATTCAATTGACTTGCATTAGTAATTCCATCTGCAATCGCTTGTGCCTCAGCAGCACCTCTAAAATAAGGTTCTAAGAAGATTAAACTTACGAGGTATAAAATAACTCCAACGGAGAGCACTATTTTCGCACCCACTGCTGGTACTTTCTTTGTGTAAACACCAACAAGTACAACAGCTAATATTGGTACACTCAGACTACCTAATGATTGCTGAATGTAACTGAATAAACCATCTGGAGCATTTGCAATAAACGGGGCAATAAGCATTGATACAGCAGCAACGATGAGTCCAAATCGCTTTCCTGCTTTAACTGTTTGTTTTTCGGTTGCTTCTCTATTGAAGTATTGCTTATACAAATCGAAGCCGAATAATGTGGCGCTACTATTTAACAAACTATTGAAAGAACTTAGAACCGCTCCAAAAAGTACAGCAGCAAAGAATCCAATAAAAGCAGTTGGTAGTACTTTCTTAACTAAGGCAGGATAAGCCTGATCAGCATTTTCTAAGTTACCATCAAAAACATGCCACGCGATAATACCTGGTAGAACCACAACTATAGGAATTATAAACTTTACAAAAGCAGCTAAGAGCATTCCTTTTTGTCCTTCTTTAAGACTTTTCGCTGCAAAAACACGTTGCAGAATAGATTGATTGGTTCCCCAATAATAGATTTGTGCTAGCATCATTCCTGTAAACAAGGTTCCGAATGGAATAGACGAATCTACTTCTCCACGCATATCAAATTTCTCTGGATTGGAATTCCATAATATACTTAAACCTTCGCTAACACTTCCATCACCAATTAAAAGTAACCCAAAAACAGGAATCAATAATCCACCAACGAGTAATCCAATCGCATTAATTAAATCTGAAACAGCTACAGCTTTTAGTCCACCAAAAATGGCGTAAATAACACCTATGATACCAATACTCCAAACACAAATCCAAATAACAGCATTTTCCGAAAGACCGAAAAGCTCTGGTAAATCAAACATGGTACTAAACGCTAAAGACCCTGAGTATAAAATTGTTGGTAATAAGACAATTGCATAAGCGATTAAGAAAAGCAATGATAACATCGCTTTAGTTTGCTTGTCAAATCGTGTTTCGATAAACTCTGGGACCGTAGTAATTCCAGAACTCATATACTTAGGTAACAAAAATAGAGCACCAAAAATAATTGCGATTGCCGCGAGTGTTTCCCAAGCCATTACCATTAAACCTTCTTTAAAAGCAGACCCGTTGAGTCCTACAATTTGTTCAGCAGAAAGATTTGTGAGTAAAAGAGAACCCGCTATGGTTAATGCACCGAGACTTCTTCCGGCTAAATAAAAACCATCAGCTGAGGTTTCATCTGTTTTTCGAGTTGCATACCATGCTATAATAGCAACTAAAGCAGTGAATCCAACAAAGGTTATAATTGATAACATAAATTTCTTGAAGTTAGTTAGTATAGCAATATATAAAAAACCAATTTAGGTATTTCGTTTTTTAGTCTTAGAGTACTTTCTAAACAATCGAAAACGTTTTCGTATAGATTTTAAATTAGTTTTTGATGAGAATTATAGTTTATCGAAAAGGGGTCGTAAATTTAAATCACTAAACAAAGTTATACTGAAGCACAAACTATGGGTAAGGATAATAAAAATGAAGAACCGCAATTTAAGGGCGTAATGTTTAATGCATATCCTGATAGCATCGGCGAAAAATTGAGCGATGCTATAAATATGTTTCAATTACCTGAGTTGAAGGATACATTTTCGCTTTTTTATGTGCTACCAACATTTTTTAATAGTGATTTAGATAGAGGATTTTCGATTATAGATTATAATTTAAATGATAAATTAGTATCTGAGGATGATTTGATTGCTCTTGAAAAGCTTGGTATAAGTCTAAAATTTGATATTGTTTTAAATCATCTTTCCGTAGCATCACCTCAATTTAGAGATTTATTAAAATATGGTGAAGCTTCAAAGTATAAAGACTTTTTTATTAATTGGAATGCGTTTTGGGAAGACTATGGCAACAAAAATGATGAAGGAACTATAATACCAAACGAAGTTTATTTGAATAAACTTTTTATGCGAAAATCGGGATTACCGATTTTAAAAGTAGTGTTTCCTGATGGTTCAGAACGACCATATTGGAATACGTTTTATCAAAAAATCACTTACAATCCGATAACTAAACAAGACTTAGTTGGTATAAAGAAATTAGCAGCTAAAGATGCAGTTACAATCTGTAATTTAGTCAATAAGGCTATCGATAAGTTAGAGAATCTTGATGCACTACATTTAGGGGATTTAAATTCATTTAAACCATTGGTTATTAAAATTTTAAAGCAAAAAAGATCGTATTTAGGGCAAATGGATGTAAATGCAAAATCACAATTAGTTTGGGATTTTTATGAAGAAACTTTGGCAAAACTTAAAGACTTTGGTTGCAAAATTTTGAGATTAGACGCCTTTGCTTATTTACACAAAGAAGTTGGAGAATCTAATTTTTTTAATGTGCCAGGTACATGGAATTATTTAGATAGAATAAAGACAATTGCAGATAAGAACGGTTTAACTTTATTACCAGAAATTCATGCTGAATATGGTGCTTATTTGCATGATGAAGTTGCAGAGAAAGGTTTTCAGATTTACGATTTTTTCTTACCAGGATTAATGATTCATACCATTGAAAAAAAATCGAGTACTGCAATTTTAAAATGGGCAAAAGAAATTATTGATAAAGGGTATAATGTAGTGAATATGTTAGGTTGCCACGACGGAATTCCAGTCTTAGATCTTAAAGGAAAAGAAGTAAATGGCTTTTATAATAAAGGCTTGTTGGCTGATAAAGAGATTGAAGCTATAATGGAAACTATTATCGATAGAGGTGGGCGAGTTAAAAATTTATATGGGCCTTCTGGGAAGAAGATTTCATATTATCAGGTTAATGCAACCTTTTTCAGTGCTTTGGGAGAAGATCCTAAAAAAATGTTGTTAGCCAGAGCTATTCAATTGTTTATGCCAGGTGTTCCGCAAATATGGTATTTAGATATTTTTGAAGGTAAGAATAATTATGATGCTGTTGAGAAAGCTGGGGAAGGTGGACACAAAGAAATTAATCGTACAACTTTAACCACTTTAGAAATTAAAGAAAGTTTAAAAAAGGATACCGTTTTAAAACAATTAGAAATCATTAGACTAAGAAATACGCATAATGCATTTGGAGGTGATATAATTATTAAAGAAAGTAAACCATCTGGGATCGATATTCTTTGGGAGAATGGTGAAGACTTTGCAAACTTGAAAGTTGATTTGAATATGTCGACCTTCGCTATTAACTATTCAAATTTAAGCTAACGTTTGTGTTCAATAATCAAAAACCCAATTCAAGCGAATCAGGTTTTTGATTTTATAAATTGCATCAATATCCAATGACTAAATAACTAACCAATTGATATTTCCACAGGACATAATTGGCTTCCTGTTTGAGTTGTCCCTGAAACTAAAATTAAACCTTGTATATAATATCCAGGACCTATAATCTGAGAGCAGTCTGTCGCAAGTACTGCAACTTGTTCATTCTCAATAAATATAACAATTTCACTTCCAAAAGTTCCATCCAAAGCATTACCTGTTACAGTAAATTCTTCATTTAATTGAAGTATACTTTCAAAAATAATCTCACCTTCAGAGGTTTCAATTCTTATTGGTGCCTGTTGTGTAAATCCATTATACATAAAGGTTAATTCAACAATACTACTATCGCATTCAACACATGCTTCTTCTGTTTCCATTTCAAGAGCGATATTGTCTATGGCACCAGAACTATTCATTATAATTTCCATAAATGCAACATCAGAAGTGTTTTCCAGATCAACTGTTGTTTTTGAATTATCACCACCAGGTGTAACTCCTTTGCTTAAAAGCACGTTTTCTTCAATATCATACAAAGTAACAATTGTCGGATTAGAAGATTCTTCTATATCTAAAATATCAAAAGTGTTTAGAGTAACATTAGCATTAGCACTAAAATCAAAAACGAAGCTGGCACCAATTTCAAAAATATCATCAGGATCGCTTGCGTCTAAATCTTCAGAAAGTATAAGAACATTACCTAATGCTGTATCATTGCTTGCACCTCCATTTCCTATTCCTGGACCACCGTAAATTTCGTTTGGAGTACCAATATCAAAATCACCTCCAGTAGGATTTGAAGAATCAAAAATCATTGCGGCGTTACTATTGGGAAATGCCATAGTAATACCAGCGACTTGAGCATTTTCAAAAGGATCCATAATATAAATCTCAGATACAATATCTCCGGTGTTATAGTCTTCAAAATCTATTACAAAGGATTCAATAGTAGAAAATTGTTGGTTAGTATTGTAAGTGTAGAAAGTCTGCTCTGCAGATTCAGCAACAATATCTGTATCCGTTTCACAGGCAAAAACTATGCATAACGTTGCCAATGAAAGTAATCGTAAATTTTTCATGGTAGATTAAGTTTTAAAGATTTGGTCTAAGAAAATTAGAAAAAAAATTATCCTTTATTACCTTTTTATCTTAAAAACCGTTGAAATGAGCTTTTTTAAAGTAATTTACTTACAAAAAAATACATATTATCTTTTAATCGATGCTTTAAAACCAAAAAACCCGATTCAACTGAATCGGGTTTTTAATGGTGGTGCCTCCAGGAATCGAACCAGGGACACAAGGATTTTCAGTCCTTTGCTCTACCAACTGAGCTAAGGCACCAATTGCTTTGTTAAGCGGATGCAAATATATATGCAATTTTATTATTCACAAAAAGAAAGTTGTAAAATTTGATTTTATAAATTTGTGAAATAGAAAATGCTTATGAACCTTATTGTAGATGTAGGAAATACGTTTGTTAAGTTTGCCATTTATAAAGATGAAGACCTTATATGCAAAGTTAGTTTTGAGCTATCCGAGTTCAAAAAGCAATATAATACCTTAAAGAAAAAATTTCCAGAAGTCAATTCGGCTATTATTTCTTCTGTTGGTAGATTGTCTAAAAAGCAAATTGATGATATCAAAAATGATGTAAAAGTTATCGAGCTAAGTTCAAAAACAAAATTACCTTTTAAGAACTGTTATAAAACGCCTAAAACTTTAGGAGTAGATCGTATAGCATTAGTAAGCGCTTCGGTTAATCAGTTTCCTGATAAAAATGTTTTGATTATAGATGCAGGTACATGTATTACTTACGATTTTATTACAGATGAAAATCATTACTTAGGAGGTGCTATTTCACCAGGCATTAGACTTCGTTATAAAAGTTTAAATAATTTAACGGCTAATCTTCCGTTATTAGAAACAAACCTACCAAAAACAATTATTGGAAACACGACAGAATCATCTATTCATTCGGGTGTTGTATTTGGTGTTATTAAAGAAATTGATGGAGTTATTGACGAATATCAAGAAAATCATCAAGATTTAACAGTTATTTTAACAGGAGGCGACGCCAAATTTTTGTCAAACCAATTAAAAAATAGCATATTTGCGAATTCAAATTTTCTTTTAGAGGGTTTGAATTTTATTCTAGATTTTAATTCAAAATAATGATAAAACAACTCATTGTAATTTGTATTACAATTATAAGTTCTGGTGCCTTTGCGCAACAAGGAACCGCTTCACCATATTCTTTTTATGGATTAGGTAGTCTTAAATTTAAGGGTACTGTAGAAAATAGAAGTATGGGAGGTATAGGTGTTTATTTAGATAGTATTCATGTGAATCTCAGAAATCCGGCAGCTTACGCAGGTAAACCTTTAAATAGCCGTTTTTTTTATGGGGAAAGCAGACCTGTTAAATTCGCAGTTGCTGGAGCTTCAACTAGCGTTAATTTGAAAAGTAATTCAGGTGAAGCTACAGGAAGTAGTGCTACTTTCGATTATTTGGCATTATCTGTACCAGTCGGAAAATTTGGTTTTGGTTTTGGTTTAATGCCATTCACCTCAGTAGGTTATAAACTTGACGATATTAATAGCGACGATGATATAATAAATCGCTACAGAGGTGAAGGAGGTGTTAATAAGGTATTTGCTGGTTTAGGATATCAAATTTCTGATCAACTGAGTTTTGGCGTTGATTTTAATTACAATTTCGGTAATATACAAAACACAGCATTAGCGATAGAATATAATCCAGAAGGCGAGATAGTACAATATCAAACCAGAGAATTCAATAGATCTGACCTAAGCGGATTAAATTTTAACCTTGGTTTAGCATTTAAAACTAATATTACAGATAAACTAGAGTTATCTGCTACTGCGTCCTACTCACCAGAAAGTACGTTATCATCAGAAAATGAACGAACATTTTCTACTGTATCTGTGAGTGGTATAGATTTAGAGGTAATTTCGATTTCTAGTACTATTGAAGTAGACTTAGAATCTCAAAATTTAAAAAATACAGAATTAACTATACCTTCTCGCTTAACATTTGGTGCTGGCCTTGGCGAGTCAAGATCATGGTTTTTTGGTATGGAATACACACTTCAAAATACAGCTGATTTTTCAAATCCAATATTTAATAATGAAATTACTGCTTTTGAGAATTCATCTAGTATTGCTGTGGGAGGATTTTTTATCCCTAACTATAATGCCTTTTCAGGATATTTTAAACGCGTGGTCTATAGAGCTGGTTTTAACTATGCTAACACAGGTTTAGTAATAAAAGATGAGTCAATTAAGGAGTTTGGCATATCTTTTGGTCTAGGTTTACCAGTCGGAGACAAAGATTTATTTTCTAACGCTAATTTAGGCTTAGAATTTGGGAAACGAGGCACTACGAACCAAAATTTAGTTCAAGAGAATTTTATAAACTTCAATGTTAGTTTATCTTTGAACTCTAGATGGTTCCAAAAAAGGAAGTATAACTAACAATAATAACAAAAATGAAGACGAAAATTACAATATTGATACTAGCGCTTTTTGCAGGTTTCAACATAGGTACGGCTCAGCAAGATGAAGAATGTATGACTAACTTATCAATTTTTGATAGTTATTACAAGAGTAAAAAATATGATGATGCTTATGGTCCATGGAAATTAGTACGAGAAAAATGTCCTAAGTTTAACAGAGCAATCTACGCTTATGGTGAGAAAATTTTAAAGCATAAAATCGATAACTCATCAGGGGCAGATCAAGTAGCTCATATTAAAGACTTAATGTTACTATGGGATCAGGCAAGAGAGCATTTCGCTTCGAAGTATGATTTAGGTGAAGTTCTAGCGGATAAAGCTCAATTAGCATACAAATACAGAAAAGAGTTAAATATATCTATAGAAGAAGACTATAAAATGTTCGATGAAGCTTTTGAGAAAGATAGAGAACATTTTACCAGTGCGCAGGGACTTTACACTTATTTTTCATTAGCTGTTGATTTATATGACGAAGGTAAATTGTCTTCACAGAAGATGTTTGATAAGTATGATGATGTTATTGAAATTATTGAAAACTTAGAAAAAGGTTACACGGAAAAGCTTAATAAGTTAATATCAAAAGAAGAAGCTGGTACAACTCTTACTAAGAAAGAGACAAAGTATAAAGACAATTATGAAGCTAATCTGAGTGCTTTTGAAAAAGTGACTACTAGTATGGATCAAAAACTTGGTGAAAGAGCAACATGTGCAGTTCTAATACCATTGTATGAAAAAGATTTTGAGCAAAACAAAAATAATGGTGTTTGGTTACAACGTGCCATGAACCGTATGTATGCTAAAGGCTGTAAAGATGATCCATTATTCTTAAAGTTGGTACAACAGAAGAATACTATAGAGCCAAGTGCTGATACAGCATTCTACTTATACTTATTAACTAATGAGCAAAAGTATTTTGACCAAACTATTCAGTTAGAAACTGATCCTTTGAAGAAAGCGAAGCTTTATAAGAAACTAGCTCAAGATTTTAAATCTAAAGGTAGCTACAGTAGAGCAAGACAATATTACATGGAAGCTCTAAAGTTAAACCCTTCTGACGGATCACCATATTTATCTATAGCAGCAATGTATGCAAAGAGTGCTAATAACTGTGGAGATAGCAATTTTAATAAAAGAGCTGTATTCTGGTTAGCAGCTATCGAAGCAGAGAAAGCTGGTAGAGTTGACGGACGTTTAAGAAAAGCAGCTGCACAAACTGCAGCAAGCTATAGATCTAGTGCGCCATCTAAAGCAGATGTATTTACTGAAGGTAATAAAGGTGAAACCATTAAAATTGGATGTTGGATTGGGCGCTCAGTAAAAGTTCCAGGATAATTGAAAACACACAATTTACATATTATAAAAAACTTAGTCACAGCAATCGTTGTGACTTTGTTTTTTTCATGTACCAATGATTTTGACAAGGTTCAGAAAATAGGTGTATTACAAAATCAACCTATTGGAGTAGCCGAAAATATAGATTTAAAATATACTAAGGTTAAGGAAGATACTACTGTAAAACTTTTAGCCAATCTTTTAAGTCCAAAAATGTTAGACTATTCTAACAGGGATTTTAAGTTTTCTGAATTTCCTAAGGGCATCGAACTTAAGGTATATGACGAAAATAATAATAAAACTACAATAACATCTAATTACGCTATTATATATACTGATACTGACATTATAGATTTAAGAGATGATGTTGTTGTTGCCACGCATGATGGTGATACATTATACACTGATCAGTTGTATTACAATGAAAAGCTAGAGTGGACCTTTACAAATGAACCTTTTGTCTTTAAACGAGCAACTGGAAAAACACATGGTTATGGCTTCGATTCGGACAAAACATTTAAGAAATTTCAGATGCACGAAATGGGAGGTGATTTTGAACTTGATAATTGATTACCTTTGTTTAGTAATCAACTTTACTATTAGTAAATGAAAATACTTAAATTCTTTCAATACGCTTATATTATTTTTGCTGCATTATTTCTTTGGGACGCCATAACCAGTTGGTCAACTGATAGAAGTAGAGCTTATATGTCATTGGTTTTTACAGCTTTGGCAATATTTATGTTTTTCTTCAGAAAACGCTTCGGAAAAAAGTTTGAAGACCGTAATAAAAAGTAATTCATGACTACAGATATAGTCATTATCATAGGCACACTTATACTTTCAGCCTTTTTTTCTGGTATGGAGATTGCTTATGTATCTTCCAATAAAATTCATATTGAACTAGAGAAGAAACAAGGAGATTTTTTAGGTAAAATACTAGGAAAACTTACTGCTAAACCATCAAAGTATATTGCAACTATGCTTATTGGTAACAATATTGCATTAGTAATTTATGGTTTTAAAATGGGTGATGTTTTGGTGCGTTGGTTTCAATCCATGTTGCCATCCGACAGTACTACACTGACTTACTTATTTGTGGATCTGCAATTGCTAACGCAAACTATTATTTCCACATTAGTAATACTTATTACTGCCGAGTTTTTACCAAAAGTTTTTTTTCAAATTTATGCTAATTACTTAATGAAGATATTAGCCTTTCCAACTTATGTGTTCTATCTTCTGTTCTCTTGGGTTTCAGAATTTGTTATTTGGATTTCTGATGCTGTCTTAAAATATATTTTTAAAGCGCAAGGTGAAGATGTGGTTTTAGCAATGACCAAAGTAGAGCTCGGTAACTATATAAGCGAACAAATGGAGTCTGTTGAAGACCACGAAGAGATTGATAGTGAAATTCAGATTTTTCAGAATGCTTTAGATTTTTCAGAAGTTAAAGCGAGAGAAGTTATGGTGCCTCGAACCGAAATTACTGCAGTAGACATTTCGGATAGTATCGAAAATTTAAGACAACTTTTCATAGAAACAGGAAGAACAAAGATTATTGTTTATAAAAATTCTATTGACGATATATTAGGATACGTACATGCATTTGAGCTATTTAAAAAACCAAAAACCATTAAATCTATTGTCATACCAGTAGGATTTGTTCCAGAAACAATTCTCATTAAAGATGTACTCAATATTCTAACAAAAAAACGTAGAAGTATGTCTGTAGTTATTGATGAATATGGTGGCACATCTGGTATAATGACTGTTGAAGATATTATTGAAGAACTGTTTGGAGAAATTGAAGATGAACACGATACAGTTGAACTGATTGAAGAACAAATCAATGAGAAGACATATAGATTTTCAGGACGATTAGAAGTAGATTATATTAACGAAACCTATAAACTAAATCTACCTACAAGTGAAAATTATGAAACTTTAGGGGGTTTAATTGTTAATGCAACCGAAGAAATTCCGCAAGAAAAGGACGATGTACAAATTGACAATTTTAAGTTTGCCATAGAAGAAGTATCCTCAACAAAAATAGACTTAGTTCTTTTAAAGATTCTAGAAATCGATTAATACGTTTTATCACCCATAAAAACTATACATCTCCTTTCATAATTTGGTAGAAAATACTATTTTCGCAGACTTATTTATACGAAAAAAATAAACTATGGCAGTTTTAAATAAAATTAGACAACGCTCACTAGTGCTTATATTAGTAATAGCAATGGCATTATTCGCTTTTGTAATTGGTGATTTGTTCAAAAATTCTGATGCTCTAACGGGTGGTTCACAAGACGTTGTGGCTACAATTAATGGTAAAGATATAGGCAGAACTGAGTTTCAGCAGAAAGTAAAAAACTATCAAGATAGATCTGGTGGAAGACAAACTTCTACACAATCCATGAATGCGATTTACAACCAAGAGTTACGTAAAATTATATTAGAAACTGAATTTGAAGCCTTAGGTTTATCAGTTGAAAAAGATGAAATGCGAGATTTATTAAAAAATAGTTTTTCATCTTATCCTGAATTTCAAGATGCTAATGGTGTTTTTGATGTAAATCGTTTGAATGCATATATCTCTAATTTAAAAGATATAAGTCCAGAAGTCTCTACACTTACTACAGGTGGACAACCTATTAGTGTTAATTATGAAGTATGGACAAACAATGAGCAAAATATTGCTGCGAATGCTATTCAGCAGACGTATTATAATATGATCAAAGCTGGAGTGAGTACTACAATTTCTGAAGCTGAGGACGATTATTTTGGCGATGCTAAAACAGTAGATATGCGCTATGTGCAAATACCATATACGAGTATTGCAGATAGTTTGGTTAAGGTTTCTAAAAGTGAGATTAGTGATTATATCAAAAAGCATGAAGATAAGTACAAGGTAGACGAAAGCAGAGAAGTGGTTTATGTTGAGTTTAAGGAAGAAGCTTCTAAAGCAGACGAGGATAAGATAAAAGCGAATTTATTAGCTTTAAAGAATGACAGATTAGAGTATAATGAAAGTAGCAAAAATACAGATACAATTCCTGGTTTTAGTTCAACTGACAACCTTGAAGAATTTATTAATTCTTATTCTGATATTAAGTATAATGATACCTTTTTAAGAAATGCGCAAATACAATCTGTTGCAAAAGATACATTATTGAAGCTAAATGTTGGGGATTTTTATGGGCCTTATAAAGATGCTGGATATTATAAATTATCTAAAATAGTTGAAACTAAGCAATTAGCAGACTCAGTAAAAGTACGTCATATATTAGTGCCTTTTGCAGGCGGTTCTAATGCAGATCCTTCTATTACAAAAACTTATGAAGAGGCTAAAGTAACAGCTGATAGTATTTTAGCAAAAATAAAAAGCGGTACTAAATTTATGGATTTATTAGAATTATCTTCTGATAAGGTAAGTAATGAGAAAGATGGTGAGATTGAATTTGCTTATAATGCTAGTATGGCGCCAGAGTTTAAAGCTTTTTCTTTTGATAATGAAAAAGGTGATATAGATGTTGTCGGTACATCTTTTGGTTATCATATCATTGAGATTTTAGATAAGTACAGTTACAATAAGGCTATTAAAGTGGCCACATTAGCAGACGAAATTGAACCATCAGAAGAAACACTTAGTCAAGTTTTTAATGATATGTCTAAGTTTGAGATCGCTGCCAAGGATGGTGATTTTAATGCATTGGCTAAAGAACGTGATTTAGCCATAAAACCAATTACATTTAAAGAATTAGACGAGAATATACCTGGTTTAGGAAGTCAGAGAGAAGTAGTCCGTTGGGCATTTGATGAAGATACTGATATAGGTGAGTTTAAAAATTTCCCTGTTTCAGGATTTGGATTTATTGTTGCCAAGCTTGTAGAAAAAAATGAAGAAGGGTTGATGAGTATCGAAGATGCTTCAATCACAGCTATACCAGAAATAAGAAAAGAAAAGAAAGCGAAAATGATTCGCGACAAAATCACTGCAACTTCTATAGATGATATTGCAAAAAACAATGGTCAGAGTCCTAGAACTGCTGCTGCTGTTACCATTAAAAATACTACACTCTCTGGAGCAGGTGTAGAGCCTAAAGTAGTTGGTGCTGCATTTGGTTTGGCCCAAGGATCAACATCTAAGCCTATTGACGGCGAAAAAGGTGTTTATGTTATCGAAGTCACTAAAATAAATGAGGCTACAAAATTAGATAACTATACTGCTATAATGAATAGATTAAATACTGAACGTAAAAGTGCAGTGCAGAATAAAGTATATCAAGCATTAGAAAAAGCAGCGGATATAGAAGATAACAGAGCTAAGACGGTTTACTAGTCAGCTTTGAATAATATAAAAAATGGCTTTACAGAAATGTAAAGCCATTTTTAGTTTAATACCATTTCAGTATAGGTAATCACAGTTTCAAAACCTTTAGATTTAAAATAGTCTGTAGGATTGGTTTCTGATGTGACTAAAACAAAATCGCCTCCCCAAGCACCAAGACTTTTTAAGCAGCCATCATAGTCTTTAAAGAGTCGTGACCTTACGGTCTCTTGATTGATAAGGTCAGAAATAATTACCTCATGCTTGTTGATAAGCATTTCAAATTCTGAAAGCGACTTACATAATATCATAGCTTCAGTAATTTCATTTACTTCTTCAATTATGCTTTTATCAATTTTTGCATTCTTTTTATAGGAAGCTATGCCATCTCTACTATTTTGCTTTTGGTTGAGGTATACAAAATAGAGCTGTGATTTAAAACTTGGATTAAAATCAATAGCTTCAACTAATGGCTTTTGACTATATCTTAATTGATAAGCAATAGGAGTTTTGTTTTGCGCACAGGCAATATCATAACCACTGCCTTTAAACGTTTTTTCTAAAAGTTTGTAGGCATCAACTTGAGCCCAATTTGCTATATTGTTAATAAGCGTGGAAGAAGTGCCTAAACCCCAAAGCCTATTAAAATCTTGGTGTGTAGTAATATTATAGCCTTGTTTTGTGCTTAAGAATTCTGGATTAAGACTATAAGTTGCTTTTAAAATTTGAATTAACCGTTTAGAAATATCTGTATAGTTTTTAGCCTTTAAACTTAGTCTACTAGAAGTTTTTGTAATTAAGAATTCATCCTCAAACCAAAGTTCGTCTAATTCGTTATAACTTTTCCAAACAATAGTATTAGCATTATTAGGCTCAACGGTTAAGCTTTGTCCATATCGGGTTGGTAAGGCCAGTGCCTTAGCTCCATCTAAAACCACATACTCAGCGGTAAGTAATAATTTTCCGTTGCTTCTAAAAGTTTTCAAATTTAGTTTCTAAGGTTTTCAATGGCTTCAACTACTGCACTATGAGTAACCACATTGGTTTTAAAATGTTCCACAATTTGGTCTTTCTCTTCTACTGTGGCTTCAAACTGATTCAATATATTCATTAAGTGCATTTTCATATGTCCTTCTTGTATGCCTGTGGTAGTCAATGATTTTAGTGCTCCAAAATTCTGGGCCAAACCAGCAACAGCGACAATTTTCATTAAATCTTTAGCGGTGGGTTTTTCGAGCATTTCTAATGAAAACTTCACTAATGGATGCAAGCTCGTTAGTCCACCTACAGTTCCTAATGCTAATGGAATTTCAATCCAAAACTTGAAGATGTTATTATCAATTGAGCAGTGTGTTAAGCTTGAATATTTACCATTTCTAGAGGCATATGCATGTACTCCTGCTTCAACAGCTCTAAAGTCATTTCCTGTAGCTAATACAACAGCATCAATACCATTCATTATGCCTTTATTGTGTGTTACTGCTCTAAAAGGTTCAATCTCTGCGATATTGACGGCTTGCTTAAATTTCTGAACAAATAGCTCTGGATTGGAAATATCTTTACTTTTTAAGTCTTCGACTTTACAAGATACTTCGGCTCTAACTAAACAATTTGGAACGTAGTTAGACAGAATACTCATTACTATATTTAAGTCACCATCTAATTTTTCTTCTGCCTCTGTTTTAAAAGTCGTTGCAAATTGCTCTAAGCAAGAATTAATAAAATTCGCTCCCATGGCATCCAAGGTTTCAAAAGTAGCATGGAGCTGATAGTAGTTTTGTAAATCTTTAGATTTGTTTCGTAGTTCAATATCTAAAATACCACCACCTCTTCGTTTCATATTTCTGGTAATATCAGAAGTGTCAGAAACTAATTTTGGTTTTACGATTTCAAAAAAGGTATAAAGTTTTTCATAATCACCATTATAAGTAAAATGAACTTGACCTATTTTAGTTGTGGAAATCACTTTAGCTTTAAAACCTCCTCTATCAAACCAAAATTTTGCAGCTTTACTAGCTGCTGCAACTACCGAACTTTCTTCAATGGCCATTGGTATTGTGTGCAATGTATCATTGATTAAAAAATTTGGTGCAACTCCAAGTGGTAGATAGTAATTGGTGATTGTATTTTCAATAAACTCATCATGCAACTTCTGAAGTTTTTCATCAGTATTCCAATATTGCTTTACAAGTTGACGTGCAGTTTCTTTATCAGTAAAATAAGAATCTAAAAGCCATTCAATCTTTTCAGATTTCGTGAGCTTAGAAAAGCCAGAAATAACGTTTGGCATATTTAATTTAGTTTAAAACGTAAAGATACTTAGGATTGGCATAAAATGTGTGCAATAACTATCATTAATTACGGATTTACTGTTAATAATGCTTATTTTTTGCATATTTTTTAGTAAACTTGGCATTGCTACATTGAAAAATAAAATACATGAAAATAAGACACTTCGTTGCTATTGTAGGATTTTTAACAACCTCTTTAATTTATTGTCAAGAAAAACAGATTTCTCTCGAAGATATTTGGAGTGGTTCATTTAGAACCGAAGGCATGCAAGCCTTGCATTCAATGAAGAATGGTAAACAGTATTCAGTGTTAAATTTCGATAGGCAAAATAGAACAGCAACAATTGATATTTACAATTATAAAACTTTAGAGAAAGTAAAGACCTTGGTGTCATCTGCAGATATAGCAGAGATTCAAGGTTTTTTTGATTACAGCTTTAGCAATGATGAATCTAAAGTAATTTTAACTACTAAATCAATCCCTGTTTTTAGAAGATCAACTCTAGGCGAATTTTACATTTATGATATTGCTTCAAAAAAAATAACAAAAGTGTCTGATGATTTGGTGCAAGAGCCAACACTGTCGCCTGATGGAACTAAAATTGCCTACGGATTTAAAAACAATCTCTTTGTGAAAGATTTAAGCTCTGGTAAGGTAGATCAAATTACATTCGATGGAGAAAAGAATATAATTATAAATGGAATTACAGACTGGGTTTATGAAGAAGAATTTAGTTTTGTAAGAGCTTTTGATTGGAATAAAGCTAGCAACCAAATAGCATTTATACGTTTTGATGAAACTGAAGTTCCAGAATTTTCAATGGATGTTTTTGGTTCAGATTTATACCAAACACAGCAAGTGTTTAAATATCCAAAAGCCGGTGAGGCAAATTCTAAAGTGTCTTTGCACCTGTATGATTTAGGTTCTAATAAAACACAAGAGCTAAAAGTTGATAAAGCTTATAACGATTTTTATATTCCAAGAATTAAATGGACAAATGATGCAAATGTGTTGAGTGCTCAATATATGAATCGTCATCAAAATGAATTAGATCTTTGGATGATAAATACTAAAGCTATGAAGTCTAATTTAGTATTGGCAGAACAAGACAAAGCTTATATCGATGTAACTTTTAACCTTACTTTTTTACAAGATAATAGCTTTATCTGGACAAGTGAAAAAGATGGGTATAACCATATTTATCATTATGCCAATGATGGAAGGTTAATCAATCAAGTTACAAATGGTAATTGGGAAGTCACAAATTATTATGGATTTAACGAAAAGGCAAATACGATTTATTACCAATCGGTTGAAAATGGGTCAATTAATAGAGATGTATATTCTATAAAGCTAAACGGAAAAAATAAAAAGCGATTAACTAAAACAGAAGGGACTAATAGTGCATCTTTTAGTACAGATTTCACTTATTTTATAAACACACATTCTAGCGCAACATCACCACAAGAGTATACTTTGAATAGTGCCAAATCTGGTGAGGTTGTAAAAAGTATCAAGGATAATGATAAATTGGCCCAAAAAGTTGGAGATTATATCACATCAAAAAAAGAGTTTAGTACTATAAATATTAATGGAAACGACTTAAATATGTGGATGATAAAACCAGCAGATTTTGATGCAACTAAAGAATACCCGCTGTTTATGTATCAATATTCTGGTCCAGGTTCGCAACAAGTAGCAAACCGCTGGAATAGTACAAATGACTATTGGTACCAAATGTTAGCTCAGCAAGGTTACATTGTAGCTTGCGTAGACGGAAGAGGAACAGGTTTTAAAGGAGCAGATTTTAAAAAAGTAACCCAAAACGAATTAGGGAAATATGAAGTTGAAGATCAAATAGCGGCAGCCAAGAAGTTAGGAGCATTACCTTATATAGATGAAAGCAGAATCGGAATTTGGGGATGGAGCTACGGAGGCTTTATGAGTAGCAACGCTTTATTTAAGGGTAACGATGTCTTTAAAATGGCAATTGCAGTTGCACCCGTAACAAGTTGGAGATTTTATGATACCATCTACACAGAGCGTTATATGACAACTCCTCAAGAAAATTCAAGTGGCTACGATGAAAACTCTCCAATTAACCATGTCGATAAATTAGAGGGTGATTTCTTATTAATTCATGGTTCTGGAGATGATAACGTACATTTACAAAATACCATGCGCATGGTAGAAGCGCTAATCCAAGCTGATAAGCAATTTGAATGGATGATTTACCCAGATAAAAATCATGGTATATATGGCGGAAATACGCGCTTACATTTATATAAAAAGATGACGAATTTCATCAATAAGACTTTAGGTGATAAAATAAAAGAGAATGGAAAAGAAGAGGAAACTACATCTAAAATTAAAGACTAAAAATCTAAACTAACTAACTAATATAAATTTTATGTCAACAGCAATTAAACCAGAACATCAAAAAGAACTTTTTGGGCAGCCTATTGGTCTTTACATTCTTTTTCTTACAGAAATGTGGGAACGTTTTTCATACTATGGTATGAGAGCATTATTAGTTTTATATATGACTACAGCTACTATTGGAGATGATAGAGGTGCAGGTTTAGGGTGGACGAGTAAAGAAGCCTTAGCATTATACGGTTGGTACACAATGCTAGTATATGTTATGTCTATTCCTGGTGGAATGATTGCTGATAAACTGATTGGTCAAAAGAAAGCTGTTTTAGTAGGTGCTATTATTTTATGTCTAGGGCATGGTGTTCTAGTTCTCACTGATATTTGGGCATTTTATACAGGACTAGGTTTGGTTATACTCGGTGTTGGTTTATTGAAGCCTAATATTTCTACCATGGTAGGAGGACTATATAAAGATGGAGATATTAGAAGAGATAAAGGATTTAGTATTTTTTATATAGGCATTAATCTTGGATCACTATTGGCAACTATGATTGTTGGTTTAGTGGTGGCAAAATGGGGTTGGCATGCAGGATTTGGTTTGGCAGGAATTGTAATGGTTCTTGGATTAATCAATTACATATACGGTCAAAAGTATTTGACTCATGTTGGTAATTTTATTGAAGCTAAAGACGATCCTAATGAAATTTCATATGGTAAATTATATTCTAAGCTATTTAGTTCACCAATACAACTAGGATTTACTACTGTACTTGCTATACTTTCGGGAATAGGATGGTATTACCTTGATTGGGGTTACGGTCTTTTATTTTTATTTTTAACGGCAATTGCTGCTTTGTTAATGATGATTTATAAAGAATTAGATTCACAAGCCTACAAAGATCGTTTCTTAGTATTATTACTATCATTTATAATGGTAATTATTTTTTGGGGAGCCTTTGAACAAGCTGGAGGATTAATGAATTTGTATACTGAAACAAATACAGATAGAATGTTATTTGGTTGGGAGATACCAACTGTAATGTTTCAAAGTTTAAATGCTGGATTTATTATACTTTTTGCAACAGCAGTAGCAGGCTACTGGGCTAAACGCAAATTAAAAGGAAAGGAAGCCTCTTCATTGTTTAAAATGGCTTTAGGTATTATTATAATGGGCTTTGGGTTCTTGTTTATGGTATTTGCAGCTATGGAATTTGAAAAATCTGGAACGTCTAGTATGATATGGTTAGTCTTAGCTTATTTATTCCACACTATTGGTGAATTATGTATATCTCCAGTGGCACTGTCGTTTATTACAAAACTCGCACCAGTAAAATATGCGTCATTAATGATGGGTGTTTATTTTGCGGCAACAGGATTAGGCAATAAAGTAGCGGGTATTGTTGGAGAATCGGCAAGTGATTATGGTGAGCTTACCATATTTTCGGGAATTGTAATATTTACTGTAATAATAGGAGCTTTATTTATAATGATATTAAAGCCACTAAAACGCCTTACTCATGGTGTTGAAGACCAAGAAAGAGACTTGAAGCATGAAGAAGCAGAAGGTTTCGAACTAGCGGACAACTAAAATAATCATATATAAAACCCTTGTAAATTAATATAGCAAGGGTTTCTTTTTTTCCTAATTAAATACTCTTTTTATGAATACTGATATCGAAAATCTATTTAAAGACAAAGTTATAGGACATCCAGCTGGATTATTTGTGATTTTTTTCACTGAAATGTGGGAACGTTTCTCGTTCTACGGAATGCGAATACTTCTTATCTTATTCTTAACAGCACCTATTATCAGTGATAATCCTGGTTGGGAATGGCCTCGCCAACATGCACTTGAATTAATTGGTACTTATGGTGCTTTACTGTATTTAACTCCAATTTTGGGTGGATGGCTAGCTGATAAATATACTGGTTATAAATGGGCAGTTATTATTGGTTGTTTCATCATGATGCTTGGTCATGCAGCAATGGTTATTGAAACACCTTGGTCACTTTATTTAGGATTAGCTTTATTAATTATCGGAACAGGTTTTTTTAAGCCCAATATGACCTCCATGATTTCTGAAATGTACAAAGGAAAGGAATCTAAAAAAGATGGTGCCTATACGATTTATTATATGGGAGTTAATGCAGGCGCTTTCTTTGGAATGATGCTTTGCGGTTATTTGGCAGAAAATATTGGTTGGAGCTATGGTTTTGGTCTAGCAGGAATTTTTATGTTATTAGGTTTAATTCAGTTTTGGTTGGCTAAAGATTTTTTTGGACAAATAGGTGAACGACCTTCTAAAGTTCACGAAGTTGAGTTACCACAAAATATTAATGAAGAGGCTCCTTCTGAAAACTCTAAAGCTAATGAAGGAAAATTAAACCCGTTTACAAGCTTAGATAAGTTACTGATTGTATTATCTTCAGCAGGTGGTTTATTATATTTATTTAATGGACCATTATCTGCTATTGGAGGTATAAATCTTTTAAATTTTAAAGTAGGAGATGTTGTTGGCGCTAATTTTACAATTTTAGTAAGTTTAGCAATGTTTTTATTCTTAATTATTACTAGAATATCTAGATATACTAAAGTTGTTAGAGATAAAATTATTGCGGTATCAGTATTTGGAATTTTTACAGTATTCTTTTTTGCCGCTTTTGAACAATCTTTAGGTTCTATGACGCTGTTTGCTAGAGATTATACAGAAAGAGCACTAACTGGAAATTCAGCAATGGTTTTTAAAATTATCGATTTAATTTTAACAGTTGGTCCATTAGCTATAATAACTTGGGTGCTCTATCTATTATTTAAAAAAACATACTCAAAAATTCCGTATTCTAATATTATTCTTGCAATATCCTTTATCTTTTTGTGGTACATAGTTTACTATAAACTAAATCGTGAATTTAGTAAAGAGGCTACAGAGGTTCCTGCTTCTTGGTTTGGTATTTTAAACTCATTCTTTATTATTACGTTAGCACCATTCTTTTCAAAATGGTGGGAAAGTAAGTATAATCCCAGTGCAGCTATGAAATATGGTATTGGAATGGTGTTACTTGGTCTTGGTTTCGGTATTTTAGTATTTGGTACAATGGGCATTCCACAAGGCGCAAAAACAGCATCTGTGAGTATGATATTTTTAATTTTAGCATATTTATTGCATACTATGGGAGAATTATGTATATCTCCAGTTGGTTTATCCTATCTAAGTAAACTAGTTCCAGGTCGTATGATTGGCTTTATGTTTGGAATATGGTATTTAGCAATTGCTATTGGTCAAAAAGCTGCTGGAACAATGGGTGGAATGATAGATAAAATTACAGAACAGTATTCGTTAAGTACATTCTTTTTAATATTTACATTAGTATCGGTTGCTATAGGTTTTATCTCTATGGTTTTAAATTCATTACTGAAAAAACTCATGCACGGTGTACGCTAACAAAACCGTTAAAATATCCTTAAATGCTCCTGAAAAGCAACATTTTTTGTAAGTTGGGTGCGAATTTTGCAACAAATCTAATTATGAAAAGAATATTATTTGTACTTGTTTTGGTTGGACTTACTGCTTTTAAGCCTGCAGAAAAAGAAGTTGAAGGGAAAATAAATTGGGTGACTATTGAAGAAGCCATTGAGCTTCAGAAAACTGCACCAAAGAAGATAATCATGGATGTATATACCAATTGGTGTGGACCATGTAAGATGTTAGATAAAAATACATTTCAGAATGAAGACGTCGCCAATTACATCAATAATCATTTTTATGCTGTAAAGTTTAATGCCGAAGGTAATGATAGTGTAACTTATAAGGATAAGACGTTTGGAAATCCAAATTATGATGCTACAAAAGCAAATAGAAGAAACAGCTCTCATGAGTTTACGAGATTTCTTAAAGTAAGAGCATATCCTACCATGGTATTTTTTGATGAAGATGCAAATTACATCACCCCTGTTACAGGTTACTTAAAACCGCAACAATTAGAGCTGTATTTAAAACTGTTTGAAAGTGATAAGCATAAGGAAATGACCACGCAAGAGCAGTTTAATGAGTATTATAAATCATTTAAGCCAACGTTTAAAGAGTAAGAGTTTAATCTATAATAAAAGCTCCCTTTTCATTTGTGTAATGGAAAGGGATTTTTTTATGTTTACAAGTAGCTTTCCAGCGTTTTGCATAAGACTTGTAGTTACTAGCATCTGCTATAATTAAATCAGGCTTTAAGCTGTCAATGACACGATTGAGATTAAGCTTCGGGGAATTTCTCAGTATCACGTAGTTTGGTTTGAACGAAATACCCTTATAAACTCCCAGACTATCTATTACTAAAAGGGTTTTATTTTTGAATTGATAAACTGATTTTAGAGTATTTGTTGAAATGGAATCGATGGCTTCTCCAACGACAAAATTCTTTACAATGTTGTCAGTCTTTTGCTTTACGGAATCTAGATTGTGATGAATTAATAATTTATTGTTATGTTTTTGACCAATCATAGAAAAACGACTTTTATTAAAAACAATAAAAGAATCACCTTGAGTTTTATGCGAGTTGTAAAAAGAGATACTTTGAAAACAAAGCACTCCAACTAAGCTTATAACAAGCCATTTAAAATTCTTGTGCTTATAAACTTGAACTAAAGCCATAATTATAAAATAAGAACAAATCACTTGAAGTATCGTGAACGGAATATCTCTAAATAGAAAATCTTCAAACTGAGCAACCCAAGCAATAAAGCTATTTAGACTATCAATAATAAAACTATAAGCGGATACGATAGAGTTATTTAGCAAATTCATTAGAGCTAGAGCTATAACAAGCAGCCCAAAACCAAGAATTAAACCTAAGAATGGAATTACAACAATATTAGAAATAAAGAATAAGCCAGGAAACTGATGGAAATAAAACAGACTAATTGGAACAACTCCAGCTTGAGCAGCTAGTGTTACAGTGAAAATCTGCCAAAGTTTATCAGAAATCCAATATTTTGGTTTCCAAAGCTTATATAAAATGGGTTGAACACTTACTATCCCTAAAACAGCCAAATAACTCATTTGAAAGCCAACTTCAAACAAAAAAGTAGGCTTAAATAGTAGTATTACAAATGCTGAAATCACTAAAGTGTTATAAATATTAGTTGGTCGCTTTAAATGCATTGCAATACTGATAATACTAAACATAGTAACAGCTCTGGTTACAGAAGGAGATAAACCTGCAACTATGGCAAAAGACCATAGTATAACAAAGATGATTATGCCTCTTAAAACATTACCATATTTTAAATAGAGTAGTGGACTAAATAGAAAGTTAAGAATCAGCAAGAGTATCCCAACATGCAATCCCGAAACTGCTAAAATGTGAATAGTTCCCGAATTTACATAATTATTGTAAATAGTTTTATCTATGGTTTGGCGTTGACCAAGTAGTAAAGCATTCATAATACTAAGTGCTTCATCTTTAAATTCTGCTTTTATAAGTTTAGCATTAATTTTTGTTCTCAATTGGTCAGCATAACCATAAATAGTAGATTTTGAGTTTCTAAGCAGTAACAAATCATCTTGTTTTAAGTATATCTGGTGGTAAACTTGTTTCAATTCTAAATATTTGCTGTAGTCAAATTGATGTGGGTTTAAAGGTTTTTGTATAGCCTGTAATTGTGTCGAAGTGAATAAATAATCATCAACAGCTAACGATTGGTTTAAACTGTCTTTGCGGATGTTTATTAATAATTTACCAGAAGCACTTTTATTATTAAATGAGTTTACCGAAACTATATATTTATCGTTGTAAGCATCTGGTTTAAGACGCTCTCTTATTTTGAAGCTAATTGAATTGTAATTTTCAGATGGATTAAGATTGGTATAATGGTACGATTGTAATTTTTCATTCTGAATACCATATGAAGACATTCCAACACCAATCATACAGAGACAAGCTAATAATCCAAAAAATGGAAGTCTATCAATTTTGGTTTTTAAAAGAAGCCAGTAAAGACCGAGAACTATAACTAAAACAATTGTTGAATATAAAATGATGTCGAAACTAATATTAACATAATGTGCTAAAACAATTCCAATAACCAAACAAATGGTCAATTTTATGATGGTGAAATTCAGTAACTTCATGAGTATGAGATACTAATATAAGAAAATGATTAAGACTATAACCAGTTAAAATCAACTATTACCGTTTCATAATATTGTTTAAGGTCATTAGAATACGTATAAGATTCAAAATCAAGAACTGTGGGCACCCTAGTATAAGAACTAATTTGGATATTTTCCATTATCGTTTTAAAGGCACTTTTTTGATATTGTAAATTTAAATTAAAAGGTGAGCCATCAACGTAATCAATTACTGTAAATTCTTTATTATCAGCAGGATAAAGTTCTTCTTTATTAAATATGTATTGTAGTGTAAATAAATTGGTTTTTATTTCACTCATTTTGCACTTATAGAAAGCAACTTTAAAACAACTAATTAAAAACATAGAACTATTTCTAAAATCTGAGTTTTCGAAAAGAATATCATTAAATTCTGTTTCACTCAAATCGGTATGTGAAAAGTCTAATTTTTTATATATTTTGTAGTACTCATTGTCATCATCACCTATTTCATCAAAGGACATATGATTATTTTTGTTTTTATCTGTTAGAAAACAGTCATTGGTTCCAGTAAACATTGGGTCTTTCCAAGTTTTATTAGAGGCTAGTAATATCAATTGATGTTTAAAAAACTGTTCTAAAGTTAGTTGTTGGTTTACATTATAATATTCTGTTTTAAAATAACTATTCACCATAGAACTATGAGAGAAATCTATATTGTATAATTTACAAGAAAAAAATTTAGATCTTACTTGCTCGGATTCTGAGAAATTTGAATTTATTATTGTTGAACCAATATAAATACAGTTGTCACTGTTTACTTTTTTAAATATGGTATTTGATAAGTTACACTTAATAAACTTGATATTATCTAATGTTGCTCCTGCAAAACTTGAATGTTCTAAATTAATTTCGTGCAATTCAAAATCTTGCAAAAACGTATTTTCCATATCTGAATACTGAAAATTACCTTTCTCAAATATTGTATCATATGTCTGTCTATCCAGATTTGCGCTAAGTAAAAAAAGTAAAAGTTGCCCTCTCTCAGGACTTAGATAATTTTGAATATTAGCTCCATTAGATAAGTAATAGTATGGTTTTAAAGATATAGATAGAGAAATTACTCTATCAATAGTAAACTTTTGCAGTGTTTTATTTTCTTTACCAATTTGAAGCGACAATTCTTGGTCTATTTTTTCAATCAAGCTATTAAATAATAAAACTAGACTGCTTCTTCTATCTGCTTCTAGAAGGTTTGACTGTAAGTCAATTTTTTGATTCTGTACTTCAACTAATGCATTTTGATTTTTAATCAAACTATTTTGTTCTATGCTTGCATCCTTCTGTAAACTTGTTATTTCATTTTGTTTTCCAAAAAGCTTATTCTGATTTTTAATTAAATCATTTTGTTCTTGTGATTTCCCTATTTGGATTCCAAATAAACTATCCTGATGCTTGATGATATCAGTTTGATTATCAAAAATTCTTGTTTGTTCTATAAAAATGTCTGATTGCTTCGTCACTAAATATGCTTGATAACACATGGCGATTAATACGAATATTGATACTAGTAGACTAAGATTTTTATTAGAAAACCAATTCTTTTTTTTAGGTCTATTTAAGTTTTGGTTTAAATCCTTTATTTCTGCTTTGAGACTGTTTATGTCAGTCTGGCGCACTTCATTGTCCTTAATAATCTTTGCAAGATTTGATTCAAGTGTTTTATTCTTTTCTTCAAGATTCTTTATATCAATTTCTGCTTTTTTAGATTGTTTTTTATAATTGATAGTGTTTTTGTTCCAATACAATTTCATCTTATTTTAAACTACTTATATTCAAGTATATAAAAAGCTAATATAGTAAGAATTACAATACACGCCGTGCCTGTACAAAAGCAAAATACCAATATTTTTCTGCTAAAGAGGATATCGTAACTCCTTTGCTTGAAGATGCATGGATAAATTCTACATTTCCGGTTCTTACATTGGTTACAATGCCAACATGGTTAACGTTTCGGTTGTTCTTTTTAGTAGCAAAAAACAGTAAATCACCAACATTAACTTCTTTAACGTCTATCCAATCTCCTGTACTTTTAAGTCCAGAAGTTGTTCTTGGTAAGCTGATATCATGTTCCTTAAAACTTGTGTAGATTAAACCAGAGCAGTCCATACCACGTTTTGTGGTGCCACCATACTTATAACGTGTGCCTTCAAATTTTTTAGCAAACTTTACAATGGTTTCTGCTTCCTCAGTAGGTTTTGCAGTTGTGTTAACTTTTACAGTATGACTTTGTTTTTTCTTGTTGGTATAGTTTTTTTTTGATTTGCAACTAAACACTAAGAAAACTAATAATATAAAAGGGAGTAATCGCTTCATTGAGGTATTTTGATAGATAGAATTTCTTACAATGTCGAAAATAATAAAAAAGATGAGGACTTTTTTTATAAATTTATACACTTATGAACATAGTTTTACTTTATTCGGACTTAGATAATTTTATAGTTATTTGTATAGCGGGAACAACAGCATTGATGTTTCTTTTAAATTGGTTTAAGGATAACTTGAAATCAAGAACGTCTTCAACTGATTCAATTCAGGATGATAATTTCAAACAAAGGTTAGATAACTATACTTTAAATTTTGAAAGTCATGAATTCGCTGTTAAGCCATTTGGAGCTAAAGCAAAAATCACTTCTCTCTTAATTTCTTTAATAATTGTAGTTATACCTCTACATGAATTTATTGAAATATTAAGACCTAAAGAGTTATTTTTAGGATGGACATGTTTGCCTTATTAATTAAGAGCGTTGTAAATCAATTCTGCCGCTTTATCACTAGCACCTCTGCCACCAAGTTTCTTTTCCAATTCGTAATAATCTAAAAATAATTGCTCGCGCTTATCAGACTTTAAAATAGCAGCTAATTCTTTCTTTAAACGTTTTTTGTTTAAATCTCCTTGAATCAATTCGGTAACCACTTCGCGATCCATTATTAAATTCACTAACGAAATATATTTCAAAGTAATAATACGTTTTGCGATTTGGTAAGAAATAGCATTAGCTTTATAGCAGACGACTTGTGGTACTTTAAACAAAGCAGTCTCTAAAGTTGCGGTGCCAGAAGTCACTAAAGCAGCAGTTGATATACTCAACAAATCATACGTTTTATTAGAGATAAAATTGACATTATCTTGCTTTATGAAACTCTGGTAAAAACTGAAATCCTGACTCGGAGCTCCTGCAATAACAAATTGATAATCTTTAAAATCATTAACTAGACTCAACATTACTCCGAGCATTTTTGTGATTTCTTGTTTTCTACTACCTGGTAATAATGCGATTATAGGTTTGTTGCTAAGATTATGTTCTTTTCTAAACATTTCCACTTCTATTTGTGGCCTGTTGGCAATGGCATCAATTAGTGGATGACCAACAAAATGAACATCATAATTATATGTCTTGTAGAACTCCTTTTCAAAGGGAAGAATGACATACATCGCATCAATATCGCGTTTTATTTTCTCTACTCTTCCTGCTCTAGATGCCCAAACTTGTGGGGAAATATAATAATGCGTCTCAAAATCTTTTGCTTTCGCCCATTTTGCGATGCGAAGATTAAATCCTGAATTATCAATAAAAATAATAACATCAGGTTGAAAACTCTCAATATCAGTTTTACAAAACTTTATGTGTTTGGTAATTTTTCTGAGGTTAAAAATAACTTCAGCAAAACCCATAAATTGACGTTCTTTATAATGCATTACTAACTCACCACCAACAGCTTGCATAAGATCTCCACCCCAAAATCTAATATCGGCTTGTTCGTCTTGTTTTAACAAGGCTTTCATTAGGTTAGAACCATGCAAATCACCCGAAGCTTCGCCAGCAATGATGTAATACTTCATTTATTTCAGAGTCTTTTTTAAATTCCAAGTATTCAAGCTTTGTATAGCATGATGAGCCGTCATATCAAATTGAACAGGAACAACGGATACATAACCATGTTCTAAAGCCCATTCGTCAGTATCTTCACCATTATCAAGATTCACGAATTTTCCTGCTAACCAATAGTAATCGCGCCCCATTGGGTTGGTACGTTTATCGAATTTTTCTTCCCAATTTGCACGAGCTTGTCTGCATATTTTTATGCCTTTTATAGCATGTTTTTCGAGTTTAGGTAGATTAACATTAAGTACAACACCTTCTGGCATGCCATTTTCAATAGCATTTCTGGTAATGGTTTCAATAAAGGGTTTGCAATGCTCAAAATTGGCATTCCAATTATAATCTAGTAATGAAAACCCAATGGCAGGAATTCCTTCTATTCCAGCTTCTAATGCAGCACTCATAGTACCAGAGTAAATAACATTTATTGAGGAATTTGATCCATGATTTATTCCAGAGACACAGATGTCTGGTCGTCTATCTAATATTTCTCTCACGGCCAATTTTACACAGTCAGCAGGTGTGCCTGAGCAACTATATTCAGGTTGTTTACCGTCAATATCAACTTTTTCGATATAAAGAGTAGAATTTACTGTTATGGCATGTCCCATACCACTTTGTGGACTGTCTGGCGCAACAACGACAACATCTCCAATAGTATTCATGACCGAAATTAAGGTTCTAATTCCTGGAGCGGTGATACCATCATCATTGGTAACTAAAATTAATGGACGTTTAGACATCTAATAAAAATTGAATTTATGAGGTAAAAATACTAAAAAAGCGTGCGTTTCATCGATTATATGACCTTTAACAAAAAATTAGTGCCTCGATTTTTTATGGCACGGTTTTTTCTGCTATTTTAGTGAAAAATTGAAAAGCCTACTTAATACGAATTAAATTAATAGAAATGAATAACGCCAAATCTTACTTCTGAAAGTATAGAATGTAATTTATGGCAACACATTTTTACCGAACAAATCAATAAAACAAAAGAAAAATGAAAGGGAATTATAAGTTTTTACTACTTGCATTGTTAATAGCATTTGCCTCTTGCAGTTTTACGAGCAAAAAGTTCGATAATCCAGATAAAGATAAGTTGTTAATTCAGTTGATTACCTATCTTTTAGATCAGGGACATTTTGACCCACAAGAAATAAATGATGATTTTTCAGCCAATGTTTTTGAAGAGTACTTAAATAATTTAGACCCTTTTAAGCGTTATTTTTATGCTTCGGATATCAAAGAATTTGAAGTTTATAAAACCAAATTAGATGACCAAATTAAAGGTTACGATGTGTCTTTCTTCAATCTGACGCACGATCGTTTATTGCAACGTATAGCCGAGTCAAAGAAGATTTATACTAATATTTTAGAAAAACCATTTGATTTCTCTAAGAATGAAGAATATTCAGCAGACTATGAAAATTTAGAATTTGTCAATGATAAACGAGAAATGAAAGAGCGTTGGAGACAACAACTCAAGTTTTCTACCATTGCCAATTATGATGATGCAATTGCCCAACGCGATTTAAATTTAGAATCGAACAATCTCCCAGAAAGCGTTTTTTCTAATGAAAACGAGAAACCAAAATCTAAGGTTAAAAAATCTTTAAAAAACATTGAAGCAGAAGCTAGAGAAGCGACAAAAAAATCACTTGATGAGCTTTATGATTATATTGATGATAGGCGTCGTACTGATTGGTTTTCGGTATATGTAAATGCGATAGTCGAAGAATTTGACCCTCATACGTTTTATTTTGCACCAGAAGATAAAGAGCGTTTTGATAGAGACATGTCTGGAAATTTTGAAGGGATTGGCGCGCGTTTACAAAAGAAGATGGATGGTATCATGGTTAATGAAATAATTAGTGGTGGCCCAGCATGGAGAGCCAATGAATTAGAAGTTGGTGACCAAATACTAAAAGTGAGACAAGAGGATGAAAAAGAAGCTTTAAACGTAGTTGGAATGCGTCTAGACGATGCTATTAAATTTATTAAAGGACCAAAAGGCACAGTAGTTACATTAACACTTAAGAAAGTTGATGGCACTGTTCAGGATATATCTATTACTAGAGATATTGTAGAGTTGGAAGAGACTTACGCAAAATCATCTACTGTAGAAAAAGACGGAAAAACTTATGGATTGATTAACCTGCCGAAATTCTACATTAATTTTGAGGATTACAATAAGCGAAATGCGGCATCCGATATTAAGCAAGAAATAATACGTCTTAAAGAACAAGGTGTTGAAGGACTTGTACTAGATCTAAGAAACAACGGAGGTGGGTCTTTACAAACCGTTGTAGATATTGCTGGTCTATTCATTGAAGAAGGACCTATTGTCCAAGTTAAAACTACTGGAGAAGCAAAAGAAGTGCTTAGAGATAAAGATAAGTCAATTGTATGGGATGGTCCATTAGTAATTTTAGTAAACGAATTATCTGCTTCAGCGTCAGAAATTTTAGCTGCAGCGATGCAAGATTATAAAAGAGGAATTGTTATAGGAAGTAAGCAAACTTATGGTAAAGGTACAGTTCAAACTGTATTCGACTTAAATCGTATGGTAAGGAATAACACCAACGGAGATATGGGAGCATTGAAGTTTACTACTCAGAAGTTTTACAGAATTAATGGCGGTTCTACTCAGTTAGAAGGTGTTAAGAGCGATGTTATTGTTCCAGATCGCTATAGCTATATAAATATTGGTGAAAAAGATCAGGAAAACCCATTGCCTTGGGATAAAATTGATGCGGCAGATTATAGCGTATGGGAAAACTATTTCGATTACGATACTACAATAAGTAAGAGTAAAGAAAGAATGGCAGCTAATGAACAATTAAAGCTTATTGATGCCAATGCAAAGTGGGTTAAGAAAATAAGAGACAGAGAGGTTTATTCGTTAAACTACAGTGATTATAAGAAAGAAATGGAGTTAAATGAAGAAGAAGCAAAACGTTTTGAAAAGCTTTCTGAATACAAGACGAACCTGACTTTTAATTCTCTACCATATGAGATAAAATTAATGGAAGAAGATTCAGTCTTGCAAGAAAAACGAAGACGTTGGCATTTAGCTTTAGCAAAAGACGTATATATTGAAGAGGCTTTAAACGTACTTAATGATTTAAAGATGACCTATGCTATAAAAAACAAAGTGGCAAATTCAGTGAAGAATTAAAATTATAAATGGGAAACCAAAATAATTCACTTTCAAGATTAGCGCTTCAAAAGTTTAAAAAAAACTTTTGGGGCGTTTTTAGTTTGGGGGTTATTCTTTGTATTGGTTTGATTTCAACCTTCGCATATCTATTTGCGCCGGATGCTTCAAAGAATGCCAATCAGATGCATCTTTCTATTCATTCTAAGTCACCAGGTTTTGAAGCACAAATGCTTACCATTCCTTCCGGAATCGAATCTGACCAAAATTTCCTTTCTAAGTTATTCTTTGGAAAAAATAATACTGACACCGAAATTCCTATTCAATCTTACTCTGTAAACGGAAATGTGCTTACTTATACAGAATATGCTTCAGATGGTTTACAAGGCATAGAAAAGCAAATTGACCTCACTAGATTTCCTGATAATGATTATAGAAGTTATATTGAGAATAGAAGCTTCATTTTTGGTACAGATAAATACGGAAGAGATTATTTAAGCCGAATTTTGATTGGTTCTCGTATCTCTTTTTTTATTGGTTTCGTTGCTGTTTTTATTTCTTTAGTTATTGGTCTATTAATGGGAAGCATAGCTGGTTATTATAGTGGTAAAGTTGATGCTTTTATTATGTGGATTATTAATATTACATGGTCAATCCCGACATTATTGTTGGTAATTGCCATTACTTTAGCTTTAGGTAAAGGTTTTTGGCAAGTCTTTATTGCTGTGGGATTAACGATGTGGGTAGAAGTTGCTAGAGTTGTTAGAGGGCAAATTATTAGTGCCAAAGAAATGCAGTATGTAACCGCTGCAAAAGCATTGGGTTACAATGATTATAGAATTATTACCAAACATATTTTGCCTAATATATTCGGACCATTAATTGTAATTTCAGCTGCTAATTTTGCAGCGGCAATTTTAATTGAAAGTGGGCTTAGCTTTTTAGGTATTGGTGCTCAACCACCAATGGCAAGTTGGGGAGCAATGATAAAAGACCATTATAATTATATTATTTTAGGAAAACCTTATTTAGCATTGATTCCTGGAATTTGTATTATGCTTTTAGTAATGGCATTTATGTTAGTAGGGAATGCGTTAAGGGATGCTTTAGATGTTAAAACTTAATAGGTTTATTCAGCTCTGAGTTGCTCAATTTCTTCATTGGTATTTGCAATAAACTCTAGTAGCTCTTCTTTACCAATGTGTTTAGAAGATGAGGTTACGAAATATTGTGGAACTTCTTCCCAAGTTTTTAATAACTCTTCACAATAATCATTGACATTACGCTCAATAACTAATGGTTTTAATTTATCGGCTTTAGTAAATACAATACCAAATGGGATTCCGCTTTCCCCTAGATATTGCATAAATTCTAAATCGATTAGTTGAGGTTTGTGCCTAATATCTACTAAAACAAAAGCACTAACCAATTGTTGACGTTTTTCAAAATAATTAGTAATGAACTTCTGAAATTTCTTTTTTGATGTTTTTGAAACACGAGCATACCCATAACCAGGTAAATCCACTAAATACCAACTATCATTAATTATGAAGTGATTAATTAGTTGTGTCTTACCAGGTCTTCCAGAAGTCTTAGCTAGACTTTTTCTGTCTGTAAGCATGTTTATCAAAGACGATTTGCCAACATTACTTCTTCCAATAAAGGCATATTCGGGCAAGTCGTTCTCAGGACATTTTGCTACTTCAGAGTTGCTTATTACAAATTCAGCTGATTTTATTTTCATATTCATTTCCCACAAAAGCGAGAACCTATTTTAATTCAACGATAAGATAAAATGGTTTTTGGATGTCAACCTTTAGAATTCTCTTTTTTCTAACCAACCATTCAAAATGGTATTAAACTCTTCAGGATGTTCCATCATAGCAGCATGACCGCATTTATCAATCCAATGTAATTCAGAATCTGGTAATAAATCATGAAATTCCTCTGCAACTTCTGGAGGAGTTACATTATCATTTTTACCCCAAATAATACATACTGGAGTTTTCATTTTTGGTAAATCCTTCGCCATATTATGTCTAATGGCGCTTTTAGCAATAGCTAATGTCTTCACAAGTTTATTTCTGTCGTTTACAGTTTCGTAAACTTCATCTACAATTTCTTTGGTAGCAACAGCGGGATCGTAAAAAACGTCTTGCGCTTTTTTCTTTATCACTTCGTAATCACTTCGCTTAGTGTAGCCACCTCCCATGGCACTTTCGTAGAGTCCTGAACTTCCTGTGATTATAAGTGCCTTAACTTTTTCTGGGTATAATTTTGTGTGGTATAACCCTATGTGACCACCTAAAGAATTTCCTAATAAAATAACCTTATCTAAACCTTTAAATTCTATAAAGTCTTTTAAATAATTTGCAAAGCTTTTTACATTGGTTTTAAGCAAAGACATGGTATAAATTGGCAGCTCAGGTATGATTACTTTATAGCCATTGGAGCCGAAGTGATTTGTAACGGCATCGAAATTACTGAGTCCACCCATTAATCCATGTAACACAATAATTGGTGTGCCTTCTCCAACTTCAATATATCTATAATCCTTTTCTTTTTTTAAAAGGTGTGCCATGTATGCATTAGTGCTTAAGTGTTAAAAACAAATATAACTAAATCCTTTAGAATATAAATATAATGCAGAAAATATCAATTTTTTTCAAGTATCAAGGTTGTAAACATTCTTCAGAAAACTTCCCACTTTAACGTTTTCTACTTTATCAATGATTATTGTTGAGTTTACTCTGTATTAAAATCATTCAAATTAAAAGTTGAATTAAAACTTATTAACAAAAGTGGGATAATGTGGTAAAATGTGGTGTTTTTTTCAATATATTTGAATCTTAATCGTTAAAGTGGGAAACCGAATCGTTTGAATTCATTTATAGGAACATACGAATGTAAAGCTGATGTCAAAGGAAGACTTATGATTCCTGCTGTTTTAAAAAAACAGTTGGCTGCTGCATTGCAAGATGGTTTTGTATTGAAGCGTTCTGTGTTTCAACCATGTTTAGAGTTGTATCCTATGTCAGAGTGGAATACAATGATGCAAAAAGTGAATAAACTCAACCGTTTTAAGAAAAAAAATAACGATTTCATCAGACGATTTACTGCTGGTGTTAAAATAGTTGAAGTTGATAGTGCTGGTCGTTTGCTTATTCCAAAAGATCTTATAAGTTTTTCGGGTATTACAAAGCAAGTCGTGCTGGCTTCTGCAGTGAATATTATTGAAGTTTGGGATAAAGACAAATACGAACAAGCTATTGACGATGCTGCGTTAGATTTCGCTGATTTGGCTGAAGAAGTAATGGGACAAGAGGATGATGCAAATGGAATATCATAATGCAGTATTGCTGAAAGAAACTGTGGATGGTTTAGATATAAAACCAGATGGTGTTTATGTTGATGTCACATTTGGTGGAGGTGGTCATAGTAGAGAAATTTTATCAAGACTAGGTTCTAAAGGAAAGCTTTATGCTTTCGATCAAGATAAAGACGCATTAGCCAATACAATTGAAGATGATCGGTTTGTTCTCATTAATGAGAATTTCAGGTATATAAGAAGGTTCTTAAGGTTTTATGGAGTTAAAAAAGTAGATGGAATTTTAGCTGATTTTGGTGTGTCGTCTCATCAGTTCGATGTTGCAGAGAGAGGCTTTTCCACACGTTTTGAAGCAGATTTAGATATGCGAATGAATCAAGATAGCAAGTTATCTGCTTATGAGGTCGTAAATGATTATTCCGAAGAACAAATAAGAGCTGTGCTTTTTCAATATGGTGAACTGAGACAGGCGCCAGCAATGGCAAGAACCATTGTAGCAGAAAGAGTTAAAGGTGAAATAAAAACAAGTGAACAGTTAAAAACTGTGTTAAGACCGTTTTTAAATCATAAGAAAGAGAATAAGGTATTAGCTCAAATATATCAAGCGATTAGAATTGAGGTAAATCAAGAAATTGAAGCTTTAAAGGAATTGTTGTTGCAAACACCAGAAATATTGAAAGAAGATGGCAGGTTAAGTTTTATATCCTACCATTCATTGGAAGATAGATTAGTAAAGCGCTTTATAAGAAATGGGTTATTTGAAGGAGAACCAGAGCGCGATGTATTTGGAAATTTTGAAGTGCCATTAAAAAAAGTTGGTGGGTTGATAGTCCCATCGCATTCAGAAATTAAAATGAACAATAGAGCGAGAAGCGCGAAGCTTCGAATTGCTAAAAAAGCATGAAAAAAAACATTTACAGCATATTACGTGGGAAGTTTCTAATCAGTGATGATTCGTTTAAAAATTGGCGCATCATCATTTTTATTTCAGTCTTGGCGATCATAATGATTGCGAGCTCACATAGTGCTGATAAGAAAGTTTACGAAATAGCAAGGCTGACCAATGAGGTTAAAGAATTGCGCTCAGCATTCGTAGATAAAAGAGGAAAGCTTATGCGACTTAAAAAAGAATCTTTTGTTGAGGCGGAAATGAAAAAAAAAGACATTGAGATTTCTTTAAATCCACCAACGAAAATAATAGTGAAAACCTCAAAGTAGGGATTAATATAAAATAAGATAAGGTTTTAAAGGCCGTAATAACATTTAAATCTCGTTTATCGAGTAAAACAACAATAAGATTAAGCTTTGGCAACAACAGAAACTAACATATTAAACAGATTGTACTTTGTCGCCGGCTGTATGTTTGTCTTTGCCTTAGCTGTAGTTTTTAAATTGTGTAGTATTCAGTTTATTCAAGGAGAACAGTATAGAGCTCTTGCTGAAAAACATACAACAAAAGATTTCCCAATACCTGCTAATCGTGGTAATGTGTATTCTGCTGATGGGAGTTTGTTAGCGACTTCAATTCCTAAATATGATATTAGAATTGATGCTATTCAGGCGAAAGACGCTGTGTTTGAAAAGTATATTGGAGCTTTAGCGGATTCACTTCATGTTTATAAGGGAAAGCCAAAATCGTATTATGTAAATGTAATTCGTAAAGCTCGCGAAAATGAAAACAGGTACTTCCTCTTAGCACGAAATATCAGTTACTCAGACTACATAAGAATGCGCAATTTTCCTTTGCTGAATCTTGGTGCAATTAAAGGTGGGCTTATTGTAGAGCAAACCACAAGAAGAGAGCATCCTATGGGTGAAATTGCTGCACGTTCAATAGGTTATGAGCGTATAGATGAAAATAACTATGCTACAAGAGTAGGAATTGATGGAGCATTTGGTGAGAAATATTTAAAAGGTGTTAATGGAAAGCGATTAAAACAAAGAATAGGAAACGGACAATGGAAGCCTATAGCAGATTTTGATCAAATAGAGCCAAAAGATGGGTATGATATTTACACTACAATAGATGTTAACATTCAAGACATAGCGCATCACTCATTACTTGCTCAATTAGAAAAATATAAAGCAGATCATGGTTGTGTGGTAGTAATGGAAGTAAAGACAGGTGAAATTAGGGCAATTTCTAACTTAGGAAGAAATAAGAATGGTCATTATTATGAACGCTTAAATTATGCTGTGGGTGAAAGCCATGAACCAGGTTCAACATTCAAATTAATGGCATTAACTGCAGCTTTAGAAGACAAAGTTATTGATACAAGTGATGTTGTAGATACAGAAAAAGGAATATTAACTTTTTATGGTAATAAAGTTAAGGATTCAAAAACTGGTGGATATGGAAAAATATCTGTTTCAGAAGCATTTGAGGTATCCTCGAATACAGGTGTGGTAAAAGCTATTGATAACGCCTACAGAAATAAACCTAGTAAATTCATTGACAGGCTGTATGCTATGAATTTGAATGATAGTCTAGACTTGCCAATAATTGGTGAGCCAAGTCCAATAATTCCTGATCCAAGAATTAAAAATGGTAGATGGAGTGGTATTGCATTGCAATGGATGGCTTATGGTTATGGAGTATCATTTACACCATTACAGACTTTAGCATTTTATAATGCTATTGCTAATGATGGGGAAATGGTAAAACCTCGATTTTTGAGAGAAGTTAAAGAATATGACAGGGTTATAGTTCCATTTGAAAAAGAAGTTATAAATCCAAAAATCTGTTCTAGGGAAACTGTAAAAAAAGTACAGCAGTTATTAAAGAATGTTGTTGAAAAAAGCCATGGAACCGGTCATAAGCTATATTCTGAAAACTTTTCAATGGCAGGAAAAACAGGGACTTGTCAAAAAGACTATGTAGATAAAGATAAGCTCAATTACATATCATCTTTTGCTGGTTTCTTTCCTGCAGACAATCCTAAATATTCTTGTATTGTGGTTATACACGAACCAGATAAAAGTGTGGGTTATTATGGTGCCGATGTTTCAGGTCCTGTGTTTAAAAGAATTGCTCAAAAAATTTATACAGATACACCAATTATAGATGAAGTTGAGACACTAAACTTCAACAATAGTTTAGTTAATAAGGATTTTGAAAATTATTTCGAAAATGCTAGAAAATATAAGGAATTAATGCCGAGTGTTGTTGGTATGCCCGCGATGGATGCTATTGCACTATTAGAAAATCTTCAGGTTAATGTGAAGGTAAAACTAAATGGCAGTGGGATAATTAGAAAACAATCTGTAGATAAACATCAAAAATTACAAGCTAACCAAACTATTGTTTTAGACGCATCATGATGATACTAAAGGACATATTGTATAAGGTTACTATTAATGCTGTAGTTGGAAGTACAAGCATTACTGTCAATAAGATTGAATTCGATTCACGTCAAATAAAAACTAATGATGTATTTGTTGCTATTTCGGGAACAGTTACTGACGGTCATAACTACATAGAAAAGGCTACTATGGATGGTGCGATTGCTATTATTTGCGAGAGACTTCCAGAAAATCTTGAAGATGGTGTTACTTATATAGAAGTTGCAAATTCTAACCAAGCAATGGCGTATATGGCTGCAAACTTTTTTGAGCATCCATCAGAGAATTTGAAATTAGTTGGTGTTACAGGTACAAATGGTAAGACAACAGTTTCTAGTTTATTATATCAACTTTTTAAAAAGGCTGGTTTCAAGGTTGGTTTGCTTTCCACTGTAAAAATAATGGTAGATAACACCACATATAAAGCAACGCATACCACTCCAGATTCATTGGTCATCAATAAGTATTTGCAAATGATGAATGATGAAGGTGTCGAATTCTGCTTTATGGAAGTGAGTTCTCATGGGATTCATCAGAGTAGAACTGAAGGATTACATTTTGCAGGAGGGATTTTTACAAACTTATCTCACGATCACTTAGATTATCACAAAACCTTTGCAGAATACAGAGACGTGAAAAAAAAGTTTTTCGATCAGTTGCCAAAAGAGGCATTTGCATTGTCTAATATGGACGATAAAAATGGTTTGGTAATGCTTCAAAACACACAAGCCAAAAAATATACATACGCTTTAAAAAACTATGCAGATTATAGAGCACAGATTCTAGAAAATGAGCTTAGTGGTTTATTGTTGAAACTGAATGAAAGTGAATTATGGACACGATTAATAGGAAGTTTTAATGCGTATAATATTCTGGCAATCTACGGAACGGCGGAATTATTAGGCTTAGATAAAGTTGAAATTCTAAGACTAATAAGCGAGCTCGAAAATGTGTCTGGGCGTTTTCAATATTTCATATCAGAAGATAAAATCACTGCAATTGTTGATTATGCACATACACCAGATGCGTTAAAGAATGTTTTAGAAACTATAAATAGTATTCGTACTAAAAATGAAGAGTTGATTACCGTCGTTGGTTGTGGTGGTGATAGAGATAAAACCAAGCGACCAAAAATGGCGCACATTGCTTCAGCTTTAAGCACAAAAGTAATTTTTACAAGCGATAATCCAAGAAGCGAGGTTCCTGAAACTATTATTGACGATATGGAAAAGGGGGTAGAACCTCAGAATTATAAAAAAACATTATCAATTACAGATAGAAAACAAGCTATAAAAACAGCTTGTCAAATGGCAGGTGCAAAGGATATAATTCTAATAGCAGGAAAAGGTCATGAAACCTATCAAGAAATTAAAGGAGAACGCTTTGATTTTGACGATTACAAAATAGTACAAGAATTTTTGAAACAATTACAGAAATAAAGAATAAAAGGCTAATGCTTCGTGTGTTGCCGAGAAGTCATACAAAACTAATAGCATGTTATACTACCTATTCGAATATTTAGAGCAACAATTCCAATTACCTGGAGCTTCACTTTTTGGTTTTTTAACCTTTAGAGCTGCTATGGCAATAATTCTGTCATTGTTGATTTCTACAATTTATGGTAAACGCATTATTAGGTTTTTGCAAAAACAACAAGTTGGTGAAACCATACGTGATTTGGGACTAGAAGGTCAAGTTGAAAAGGCGGGAACACCAACAATGGGTGGAATCATCATAATTCTAGCAACACTTATTCCTGTGTTACTACTTTCTAAGCTCGAAAATATCTACATCATTCTTCTAATTGTAACTACACTTTGGATGGGAACCATTGGATTTATTGATGATTACATCAAAAAATTTAAAAATGATAAAGAAGGGTTAAAAGGAAAATTTAAAGTACTTGGTCAGGTTGGTCTAGGACTAATAGTGGGATTGACATTATATTTTCATGATGATGTTACGATTAAGGAAGAACTGCCTATTCAGGAGCAACAATTATTATTAGCTGAAAACCCAAATTTACCTGCAGCTAAATTATTTGATGTAGCAGAAAAATCTACCAAAACAACGATTCCTTTTGTGAAAAATAATGAGTTTGATTATTCCGATTTAATTACTTGGATTAGTCCAGATTTAGAAAAGTACGCTTGGATCATTTTCATTTTAGTCACTATCACTATTGTTACTGCAGTTTCTAATGGTGCAAATCTAACTGATGGTATTGACGGTTTAGCAGCAGGTACTTCGGCTATTGTCGTATTGACTTTAGGAATATTTGCTTGGGTTTCGGGTAATGTCATATTCTCACAATATCTGAATATTATGTATATCCCTCAAGTAGAAGAAATCACAATTTATATTGCTGCATTTGTAGGTGCATTGGTTGGTTTTCTTTGGTACAATGCATATCCAGCACAAGTTTTTATGGGAGATACAGGAAGCCTCACTATTGGTGGAATTATCGCTGTAATTGCTATTGCAGTGAGGAAAGAATGGTTGATACCAATTCTTTGCGGCATTTTCTTAGCAGAGAATTTATCGGTAATGCTACAGGTAAGTTATTTCAAATACACAAGAAAAAAATATGGAGAAGGAAGACGCATATTTAAGATGTCTCCCTTACACCATCATTATCAAAAATCAGGATATCACGAAAGTAAAATTGTAACACGTTTTTGGATTGTTGGAATTCTACTAGCAATAATAACAATTGTCACTTTGAAGATAAGATAATGAAACGGTTAGTAATTCTTGGAGGAGGAGAAAGTGGAGTGGGAACTGCCCTTTTAGCAAAGGCAAAAGGATTTGAAATATTTGTTTCCGATAAGGGAAAAATTAAAAAAAAGTATAAAGACGTTCTTTTAAATAATGAGATTGAATTTGAAGATGGACAACATTCAGAATCAAAAATTCTGAATGCTGATATCGTTATGAAAAGTCCAGGTATTCCTGATAAAGTGGATTTGATAAAACAAATCCGTAAGGCTAGAATTAAAGTGGTTTCTGAAATTGAATTTGCTTCAAAATTTACAGATGCAACATTAGTAGCAATTACAGGTAGCAACGGTAAAACAACAACAGCAACGTTAACACATCACCTACTTAAACAAGATTTGGATGTTGGTTTGGCGGGAAATATTGGAGACAGCTTTGCTAAACAAATTCTAGATAAAAACTATGAAAACTACGTATTAGAGATTAGCAGTTTTCAGTTAGATGATATTATAGATTTCAGACCAAAGGTTGCGATTTTAACCAATATCACTCCAGATCATTTAGATCGCTACGATTATAAGTTTGAAAACTATATCGCTTCAAAATTTAGAATTGTAGAAAATCAAACAGACGAGGATTATTTCATCTATGATAGTGATGATGAAGTCATTGAAGAATGGCTAAAAACTAACTCAATTCAATCCAAAAAATTACCCTTTTCATTAAAAAAGGTTATTGAACAAGGTGCGTATTACGAAAATAATAAGATAATAATAACTATAGATAATAATCAAATAATTATGCCAACAAAAAACTTAGCATTAGAAGGTAAACACAACATTAAGAATGCAATGGCAGCCTCTACTGTGGCGCATTTACTTAAAATTAGAAAGCAAACAATACGTGAAAGTTTAGAAAATTTTCAAGGTGTTGAGCATCGTTTAGAGTATGTGCTTAAAATCAACAAAGTACAGTACATCAACGACTCTAAAGCAACTAATGTAAATGCCACTTATTTTGCATTAGAAAGCATGGATGCGCCAACTGTTTGGATTGTTGGAGGAGTGGACAAAGGAAATGATTACAAAGAGTTATTTCCGTTTGTAAACGAAAAAGTTAAAGCGATTATATGTCTAGGTGTTGATAATGCAAAGCTGTTTGAAGCTTTTGGAAATATGGTAGATGTTATTATTGAAACACAGTATATGAGTGAAGCTGTGAAAATTGCATACAAAGTAGCAGATGCAGGAGAAAATGTATTGTTGTCACCAGCCTGTGCTAGTTTCGATTTATTCGAAAATTATGAAGATAGAGGTCGTCAATTTAAAAATGCTGTTAGGAATTTATAATGAACTGTCATTTTGCAATTGATGCAAAATCCATTAAATATAAAATAGATTCTGTATCGTAAGACAGAATTACAAAAGAGGTAATGCAAAATATATTCGCACAAATAAAAGGAGATAGGGCCATTTGGGCTATAGCCACACTATTGGCTATATTTTCCTTTCTGCCTGTATATAGTGCAGCTAGTAATTTAGCTGTTAGTTCAAGTAATACGTTTTCTTTCTTCGTAAAACATTTTATGCACTTGGCACTAGGTTTTGCTATTATGTTTGGTGTACACAAAGTGCCTTATAAATACTTTAGAGGATTATCTATGATATTGATTCCTGTTGTTTTGGTCCTCTTAGTAATTACCATGTTGCAGGGAACAACAATTGAAGGTGCTAACGCTAGTCGTTGGATACAAATTCCTGTTGTGGGTGTTTCTTTTCAGACATCAACATTTGCAGCTGTTATAATAATGGTATATGTCGCTAGATACCTCTCAAAAATAAAAGATAGAGCCATTTCTTTTAAAGAAACAATTTTACCACTTTGGACACCTGTTTTTCTTATTTTAATATTGATTCTACCGGCAAATTTTTCTACAACTGCAATTGTTTTTACAATGATTATGATGTTAGCTTTTGTAGGCGGTTACCCTGTTAAATATTTGGGGTTAATTATTGTTTCTGGAATCATAGCTTTGGCTTTCTTCGTAATGTTTGCAAAAATGACAACAGGACCTTTGAATGTTAAAGTAACAACTTGGGAAAATAGAATCTTAAATTATTCTAATAACGAAGATACTGAAGCAGATTACCAAATTGAAAAGGCAAAGATTGCAATTGCTTCTGGTGGAATTAAAGGAGTAGGTCCTGGTAAAAGCCGACAAAAAAACTTTTTACCACAATCGTCTTCAGATTTTATTTTTGCAATTATCATTGAAGAATACGGTTTGTTAGGAGGCGTATTTCTATTAATTCTTTACTCATGGTTGTTGTTTAGAATTGTGATTGTATCTCAAAAATCAGATACTATATTCGGAAAATTATTAGTACTTGGAGTTGGTTTGCCTATTGTATTTCAAGCTTTAATTAATATGGCAGTTGCTGTAGAATTATTCCCTGTAACTGGTCAGACCTTACCATTAATAAGTAGTGGTGGAACTTCAATATGGATGACTTGTCTTGCGATAGGAATTATACTAAGTGTAAGTGCTAAGCGTGAAGAACTAAAAGGACAAGAAGAATCAGAAGAAAATCCGTTAGACATTTTAAGCGAAACAATTTAATGAGTAATTATAAATTCATATTATCAGGTGGTGGAACAGGAGGACATATTTATCCTGCCGTTGCTATTGCGGACGAATTAAAGTCACGGTATCCTGATGCCGAATTTTTATTTGTTGGTGCTTCAGACCGCATGGAAATGGATAAAGTACCACAAGCTGGTTATAAAATAGAAGGCTTATGGATTTCTGGTATTCAAAGAAAGTTGACTATAAAAAATATGACTTTTCCATTTAAGTTAATGTCTAGTTTATTGCGTTCAAGAAAAATTATAAAATCCTTCAAACCAGATGTCGTAATTGGTACAGGAGGTTTTGCTAGTGGACCATTATTGCAAGCGGCTACCTCAAAAAAGATTCCGAGTTTAATTCAAGAACAAAATTCATATCCAGGAATTACAAATAAGTTACTTGCGAAAAAAGTAAATATTATTTGTGTAGCTTATGAAGGCTTAGAAAAATTCTTTCCCAAGGACAAAATAAGGTTAACAGGTAATCCAATTCGTAAAGACTTATTAGAAGTTCAAAGTAAACAAATAGAAGGTAAAGATGCTTATAAATTAATTCATAGCAAGCATACACTATTGGTTTTAGGTGGAAGTTTAGGAGCAAGACGAATCAATCAACTCATTGAAGCAAATATTGAAATGTTTAAAACGCTAAATGTTCAAGTGATTTGGCAGTGTGGGAAGCTTTATTACAATCAATATAGGCAATATAATGAACTAGATAATGTTCAGGTTCATGCCTTTCTAAATACCATGGATTTAGCTTATGCAGCAGCTGATGTTATCATTTCTAGAGCTGGTGCAATTTCAGTTTCAGAATTATGTATAGTTGGCAAACCGGTAATATTTATTCCATCACCTAATGTGGCGGAAGATCATCAAACTAAGAATGCCAAAGCGGTTGCGGATAAAAATGCTGCAATCTTGATTAAGGAAAAAGATTTAGATGTCAATTTTGAAAAAGAATTTTCAGAGTTAATTTCAAATGAAGAGAGGCGAAAAGAATTAAGGCAAAATATACATAAGCTAGCCTTGGTAAATGCAACAAACGACATAGTAAACGAAGTAGAAAAGCTTTTAAAAAATTAATGAAGTTAGATTCAGTACATAATATTTATTTTATCGGCATCGGAGGCATCGGAATGAGTGCTCTAGCACGTTATTTCGTAGCTAATGGAAAAGTTGTGGCTGGATATGACAGAACACCTACTGAAATAACAAAGTCACTGCAAAATTTAGGAATTTCAATTCATTTTGATGATGATATTGAACATATTAATAGTGCTTTTTTTAATACTGAAAATACACTTATAGTTTATACACCAGCAATTCCTAACTCTCATTCAGAATTAAGCTACTTTAAGACCCATAATTTTAAAGTTTTAAAACGCTCTACTGTTTTAGGTGAGATTACAAAACAAACAACCTGTCTTGCTGTAGCTGGTACACATGGTAAAACTACAACGACTAGCATATTAGGACATTTACTAAACGAATGTGATGTTCCTGTTACTGCATTTCTAGGTGGAATTAGCGAAAATTATAATTCTAATTTAATTATAAACGGAACTGAAGTGACTGTTGTTGAGGCAGATGAATTTGATCGCTCGTTTTTAACCTTGTCACCAGATTTAGCCTGTATTACATCAATGGATGCAGATCATTTAGATATTTATGGTGATGCTTCAGAGCTTACTAAGTCATTCAAAGACTTTTCGGAGTGTATCAAACCAAATGGAAAGCTTTTTGTTAGAAATGGGTTGCCTTTAGAGGGTATTACGTATGGCATTGAAGATGATTCAGCTTATAGTGCTAAAAATGTAAAAATAGAAAATGGAAGTTATGTGTTCGATGTAAAGACACCTATCGGATTATTTAAAGATTTCAAATTTAACCTACCTGGAAGACATAATTTATCGAATGCAATAATAGCCTTGGCGATGGCTGTAGAATTCGGTTGTCCTAACAACCAAATCGCCAAGGGATTAGCATCCTATAAAGGTGTAAAACGCAGATTCACCTATCACATTAAGACGGATGAGTTTGTTTTTATAGATGATTATGCACATCATCCAGAAGAAATTAAAGCTGTATATCAGGCAGTTACAGAAATGTATCCTAACAAAAAGGTTTTAGCCATATTTCAGCCACATTTATATAGCAGAACAAGAGATTTTATAGATGATTTTGCAGATAGTCTTTCGAAATTTGATGAAATATTACTATTAGATATTTATCCAGCAAGAGAATTTCCGATTCATGGAGTTACATCCGAATGGTTGCTTAATAAAATTAAAAACTCTAACAAAAAATTAATTCAAAAATCAGAATTAATAAATGAAATAAAAAAGTCTGATGCTCACGTGGTATTAACTATAGGTGCTGGCGATATAGGCGAAGAAGTGAAACAAATAAAAGAAACCTTTAGCGTTGCGAATTAATTATAACTACATAAAAATCATTTTATTACTACTTATAGTGGGAGGTTTATTCGCGTTTTCAAACCATAGAAATGACGTTCGAAAAATAGCTGAACCAAGCATAAAATTCTTAGGTGAAAACAAATTATTTATTACTGAGGCGACTGTTAGTAAATTGTTAATACAAAATCAAAGACCCGTTACGGAGCAGCCTAAAGAAATTATAGATTTGAATGAATTAGAAATTGCCCTAAAGTCTAATCCAATGATAAAGGAAGCTGAGGTGTTTATGTCAGTAAACGGTGAGCTTTCCGCAGAAATTGAACAAAAAAGACCTATTGCAAGAGTCAACGCAAATGTATCATATTACATAGATGATGAAGGTTCGTTTATGCCTTTGTCATCTAATTACGCAGCAAGAGTTCCGCTCGTTACAGGTAATATCAAGAAAAATGATTTAGAAACCGTTTTTCAATTTGCAAAAGCAGTTGATGAAGATGAATTTTTAAAAAAGCATGTCATTGAGATTCGTCAGAACAATGATAAAACTATTGATTTTAAAATACGTAAGAGTGATTTTTTGGTTCATTTAGGAACTTTAAATAAACTCGAAAAGAAGATAAACAATTTTAAAGCCTTTTATCAGAAAGGATTAAAAGATAAAATTTTAGATAACTATAAACAGGTAAATCTAAAATTTGATAAACAAGTCATATGCACCAAAAAGTAAACTATGGACAAGCATAACATTTCAGTAGGTTTAGATATAGGAACCACAAAAATTGTGGCCATGATTGGTCGCAGAAACGAGTACGATAAAGTTGAAATTCTTGGTGTAGGTAAATCCAAAAGTATGGGTGTGCATCGTGGCGTGGTAAATAATATTACACAGACCATTCAATCCATTCAACAAGCTGTGCAAGAAGCTGAAGCCGCAGCATCAGAAAAAATTGAAGATGTTACTGTTGGTATTGCTGGTCAGCATATTCGCAGTTTACAACATAGTGATTATATCACAAGAGCTAATTCTGACATGGTCATTGATGAAGCAGATATTGATCGTTTAATCAACCAAGTGCATAAATTGGTAATGCTTCCTGGCGAAGAAATTATACATGTTTTACCTCAAGAGTTTAAAATTGATGGGCAGGCTGAAATTAAAGAACCAATTGGTATGTATGGAGGGCGCCTCGAGGCCAATTTTCATGTTGTAGTAGGTCAAGTATCATCTATTAGAAATATTGGAAGATGTATTAAAAGTGCTGGATTACAATTAGAAGGTATAACATTAGAACCATTAGCTTCTGCAAATGCTGTTTTAAGCCAAGAAGAAAAAGAAGCTGGTGTTGCTCTAATTGATATTGGAGGTGGAACAACTGATTTAGCAGTTTTTAAAGATGGAATCATTCGTCATACTGCAGTTATTCCATTTGGAGGGAACGTTATTACAGAAGATATAAAAGAAGGGTGTTCAATTATAGAAAAGCAGGCAGAGCTTTTAAAAATGAAATTCGGTTCTGCATGGCCAGGTGAAAATAAAGACAATGAGATTGTTTCAATACCTGGATTACGAGGAAGAGAACCAAAAGAAATTACGTTAAAGAATTTATCCAAGATTATTCACGCTCGAGTGGTTGAAATTATAGAGCAAGTTTATGTTGAAATAAAAAATTACGGACATGAAGAGCAAAAGAAAAAGCTCATTGCCGGTATTGTATTAACTGGTGGTGGAAGTCAATTAAAGCATTTAAAGCAATTGGTAGAATATATTACTGGTATGGATACCAGAATAGGTTATCCAAACGAACACATAGCTGGAGATAGTGATGATGATATTGCCAGTCCATTATTTGCTACAGCAGTTGGTTTAGTTATGGATGGTTTAAAGCGTCAAGAACGAAATAAAGCTGAAGAACTTGAGGAACTAATAATTGAAAATGAAGCAGAGCAATCAATGGAGGTACAGCAGCAGGAGGTTTTTGTAGAAGAGCCAATAAAAGAACGTCGTTCATTTTTAGACAAACTCACAGAGCGTGTTAAAGAGTTTTTGGATAACGCAGAATAGGGCTGAATGTTTAAAAATTGTCCTGTGGACAATTTTAATGAAGAGCCAGCGCTGAAGCGAGGAGCAATTGAAAAATAAAATATGATGGTTTATATAGTCATCATCTTTATAGATTAGATAAAGTAAAGTATAAAATATAAAATCCCATAATCATAATAATATGAGTAAGAGCAACGAATTTGGAAACATATCATTTGATTTGCCAAAACACCAATCTAATGTCATAAAGGTCATTGGTGTTGGCGGAGGTGGAAGCAATGCTATAAATCACATGTTTCAGCAAGGTATTAAAGGTGTTGATTTTGTGATATGTAATACTGATGCACAGGCGCTTCAAAATAGTGGTGTTCCAAACAAAATTCAACTAGGTGTAAACTTAACCGAAGGTTTAGGTGCTGGAGCAAATCCAGATGTTGGTGAAGAGGCAGCTGTAGAAAGTTTAGAAGACATTCGTAGAATGTTAGATACCAATACAAAAATGGTGTTTATCACTGCAGGTATGGGTGGTGGTACAGGAACTGGTGCAGCTCCAATTATTGCAAAGATGGCTAAGGAATTAGATATTCTTACCGTTGGTATTGTGACTATGCCTTTTCAATTTGAGGGTAAAATGCGTAATGAGCAAGCTCAACGTGGTATAGAAAAACTACGATCGCATGTAGATTCACTGGTTGTGATAAATAATAATAAACTTCGTGAAGTTTATGGTAACCTTGGTTTTAAAGCAGGTTTTTCAAAAGCAGATGAAGTCTTGTCTACTGCATCTAGAGGTATTGCGGAGGTGATAACACATCATTATACACAAAACATAGATTTACGTGATGCTAAAACTGTATTAAGTAACAGTGGAACAGCCATTATGGGTTCAGCTGAGGCTTCTGGGCAAACCAGAGCACAAGAAGCTATCATGAAGGCTTTAGATTCACCATTACTTAATGACAATAAAATTACAGGTGCTAAAAACGTATTATTGCTTATTGTTTCTGGTTCTCAGGAGATTACTATTGACGAAATCGGTGAAATCAATGATCATATTCAGAATGAAGCAGGTCATGGTGCCAATATAATTATGGGTGTTGGTGAAGATGAATCTTTACAAGAGTCAATTTCTGTTACCATTATTGCAACAGGGTTTGATATCGATCAACAGAATGAAATCTCTAATACTGAAACAAAAATAGTCATTCACGCATTAGAAGAAGCTATTGAAACAGATATAAGCACTCAAGAGAAGGAGCCAGCAATTATAACTCCAGATATTGTTTTAGAAGGAGAAATCGAGACTCCAATTGTTCGCCATACATTACTTGATGAAGAGGAGGTGAAAATTGAATCTAAAGTAGAAGTTGCACCTGGAATGGACCTAATTGAAACTACAGACTTCTTAAAAAATATGAATGTAGTTTATGATGAAGTCTTGGATTCTCAACCACAAGTTGAAGCTCAACCGGAGGAATTTATTATTACTCCAATAGAAAATAAAGCTGAAAGTATTGAAGTAGAGAATGAAGAAGAACAAATAACGCTAACTTTTGATTTACCACTATCTAACAAAGAATCAGAGCAAATTGAAGAAGTAGATGTTAATGAAGAAAAAATGTTCTTCAGTTTAGATGAAGATGTAAAAGATATAAGTGTTAATGAACCAGTTGAAATTATTTCGGTAACCGAAGTAAATGAGGATGGGGAAAAGCGTTATGCTTTAGATGATTTTGAAACTTTTGAATCATCTATGAATACAAAAACTAACCAGGTAGAAGTTAAAGAAGAAATAGTTTTTGAAAAGAAAATATTACCTGTTGATGAAACTGAAGAAATTGTCAAGGATGAGATTGATCCTATGAACAGTCCAATTTCAGAATTAATTATAGCTCGTGCAGATGAGCGCAGAAAAAAAATGAAAGATTTTAACTATAAATTCAATAATGCAAAAATAGATGAAATCGAAAAAGAACCTGCTTACAAAAGACAAGGTGTTAATTTAGAAGATGCTCAGCATTCTTCAGAAACCAATACTTCGAGAATGTCTGTCGGAACAGATGAAAACGATGATATTCAATTGAGAAGTAACAATTCGTTTTTACACGATAACGTAGATTAATAGCAAGTTTAAGTTAAGTGCTAACACCAATTGTCAAAGCCCAAAAAGTGTCTCCAACTTTTTGGGCTTTTTGTTGATAGAGTATTTTTGTGCTGAGTTCACCACAACTTTTTAGTATCTTAGCCACAGACTAAAATTAAGGTAATTATGAGCTTACAAGAAGATATAATGACTGCTATGAAGGCAGCAATGAAAGAAAAAGACCAAACAGCTTTAGCAGCTTTAAGAGCTGTAAAGTCTGAGATATTGTTAGCGCAAACGGCTTCTGGATCAAAAGAAGAGTTGACTGAAGAAACAGAAATAAAAATACTATCTAAAATGGTAAAACAGCGCAAAGATAGTGCTGCCATATTTTTAGAACAAGACCGCAAAGATTTAGCATTGCCAGAGATTGACCAAGCAGAAATTATTAGTCAGTTTTTACCTGAGGCCCTTAGTGAGGAAGAAATTGAAAAAGTTGTTGTTATGACTATTGAAGAAACTGGTGCTGAAGGTATGAAAGATATGGGTAAAGTCATGGGAATCGTTTCTAAAGAATTAGCTGGTCAAGCGGATGGAAAGACTATTTCTACTATAGTTAAGGCTAAGTTATCATAAACATCAACAGATTACTTAATAAATACCACCTTTAGATTTATCATAATGTAGGTATGTAGAAATGGCCTCGTAGTTCAACTGGATAGAATATCAGATTTCGGCTCTGAGGGTTGGAGGTTCGAATCCTCTCGAGGTCACAAATAAATGCTGAAGAAGAGCAAAAAATGATTATGCTCGCTTCAGCATTTTTTATTTACAATCATAGTATTTTATGAAATGCATAAAAGAAAAAAACGTTTTAGAATTAAATAGAGTAAAATTTATATAATTTTAAATCCTTCAATCACTTTTTTATGTTATTACAAACCCAGCAAGAAATTTTTGAACGAGAACTAATGTCTAATTATGTTATACCTATAGGTGTTGTTTTAATAACTCTATTTATAATGTATAGAGTCTTTAGGGCGATACTCTTTTTCTATGCCTCAAGGTTCAGGAAACCTCTTTATAATCATGTTTATTTTGGGTTGAAGCGACTTACTAAGAGTCAGCAAACAATTTTAAAGAATGAATTGTTTTTTTATAATAAACTATCTGATAAAGAAAGAATCTATTTTCAACACCGACTGGCTAAACTATTCGATAATACAGAGTTTGTTGGTAGAGACCAATTGAAGATTGATGACCATATGAAAATATTGATACTTGGCACTTTAGTAATGATAACTTTTGGGTTTAGAAATTACCGCATAGATTTAGTTAATAAAATACTGTTATACCCCAAAGCTTTTTATTCTAATACAAATCAAAATTTGCACAAAGGAGAGTTTAATCCTTCCTATAAGGCTATTGTATTTTCCTGGGAGGATGTATTACTTGGATATTCAATTGAAAACGATAACTTTAATTTGGCAATACATGAGATTGTGCATGCTTTGCATCTAGATTGTCTTAAAAATAAAGGTTTTAGAGCAGCTATTTTTTTAAATGGATTTACTGATATTGTTAACTTTTTAGAAAGTAACAAAGCTTATAGGCAGCGCTTAATTGAATCAGAATACTTTAGGGATTATGCCTATACAAACCAATACGAATTTTTGTCTGTTATTATAGAAACCTTTATAGAAACACCTAATGAATTTAGAGGACAGTTTCCTGAATTATATAACTATGTGAAAACAATGCTTAATTTTAATTTTGCAGGTTATTAGTAACTAATAAATAAAGTCTTATTTTTAAACATTAATAGAAATCATTAATACATGAAAAGAATATTGGTAACTGGAGGCGCTGGGTTTGTGGGCTCTCATTTATGTGATCGTTTATTAAAAGAAGGCAACGAAGTTATTTGTTTAGATAATTATTTTACTGGCTCAAAACGAAATATTGAGCACCTAATGGATAACCACTATTTTGAGTTAGTTCGACATGATATTACCAATCCATATATGATTGAAGTTGACGAAATATATAATTTGGCTTGTCCTGCCTCACCAGTACATTATCAATATAATCCTATAAAAACAGTTAAAACCTCGGTTATGGGAGCTATAAATATGCTAGGTTTGGCTAAACGAGTTGGAGCAAAAATATTACAGGCTTCCACTAGTGAGGTTTACGGCGACCCAACAGTACACCCTCAGCCAGAAAGTTATTGGGGAAACGTTAATCCAATTGGTCTACGTTCCTGTTATGATGAAGGTAAGCGTTGCGCTGAAACCTTATTTATGGATTACCATAACCAAAACCAAGTGAAGATTAAAATCATTCGCATTTTTAATACGTATGGTCCTAGAATGCATCCTCAAGATGGAAGAGTAGTATCAAATTTTATTGTTCAGGCTTTAAAGGGTGATGATATAACTATCTTTGGTGATGGAACTCAAACTAGAAGTTTTCAATACGTAGATGATCTTATCGAAGGAACTCATAGAATGATGAATAGTAGAGATAGCTTTGTAGGTCCTGTAAACATAGGTAACCCTGTAGAATTTACAATGTTAGAATTAGCAAAGGAAATAACTGATATAATAGATTCTAAATCAAAAATCACATATATGCCTTTGCCACAAGATGACCCTTTACAACGTCAACCAGATATAAATTTAGCGAAAAAAGAGTTAGGAGGCTGGGAGCCTAAAGTTCACCTAAAAGAAGGGTTAAAGCATACAATAAATTATTTTGATAAGCTTTTGAGGGAAGAACAATAAAAATAAAAAGGCGCATTATAGTAGTGCGCCTTTTTTATTTATTTTATTATGGTCCTATTATAATTTAAATACTGCTTGTAAATGATATTGATAGTGGTTATTATCTAATCCACTCTCAGAATGATTAAATGCAAACTTACCAATAACTTGAGCTCTAATACCAAAACTTCTATTTTGGTTTAACCAAAATAAAGCTCCACCACCTAAATTAGCAGATATATTAGTCTCATCTATGCTAAAGAAGCCAAGACCAGCATTTACATAAAGATCTAACCAATCAATATTGCTCGTACGACCAAAAAGGTGCTTTCCAAAATAATATTTTATATGGGTGTCAAAAGATAAATAGTTGTAATCTTTTTTTAAATCGACGCCGTCAATTTCGTCTTCTTCAGTAAAACCATTTAAGGTTATTGATTGTTCGATAGCAAAGTCTTCACTCCAATTAAATTCTACAGCTGCAGAAATTGGGAACTGTGTAATCCATTCATCTGGATGAAATATAGGTGAATGAGACCCCAAACTATTTACAGAGTTAAAACCAACGCTTAAAAACCACTCGTTATTATTTCGTTGGGCAAAAGATGATAAACTAAATACTACTAATATGGTTAATAAAATTAATTTCTTCATGCTCAGAATTTTGGTCAAAGTTAAACTTTATGCATTATAAAACAAATATTGATGTAAAGTTATTATAATAATTACAAAAATAAACCTAAAAATTATCGAAAATCGACTTAAAATATATGTAAATCCGTTTTCTATCGTTAATTATCGCTTTTCTGTAGGATTTATTCAACAAGAAAGTAGACATGCGATTTAACATTACTGATATGAAATTTGTTAATTTTAACAAGCGATTCCAAAATTTATAGAACTTAATATGCTTTAACTTAAACAGATAAAAGGATGTAAAGAAATTCGATTTAGCATTAGTTATTATTTTTATTTCATTAAAGAAAAGACTAGTGTAATTAAAATAGCGTTTAAAAATCTTATTGTTATACCATTTGTTATACCATTTGTTATACCATTCTTTTTTATGGTTATACTCTTGTAGTAAAACTATAGTATCGTAAGCTGAACGAAAACTTATGCTATTGTAAAGAGTGCCTTTATCATTGATTTGAAAATTAAGAATGTTATGCATTAAAAGGTGTTCGGTAGATGGTATAAATACACTAGACCGATTTATTTTTTTACTTAGTATAGTTTTAGATTTTAGTTCGGTATTGCTGTGCGAAACAAATAACTTTCGATGAAGTTCTACAGCACAAATCTCATGCTTAGGTTTTAATCTAGGGAGGTGCTTATGCTCAAAAAAGTCATTACCTAGAGTTTGTTCTATTGGAGTATAACCATTTGTTATTAATAGATGGTATGCATTGTCTAGTTGATCTATATCAACTAAAATATCAATATCACCTATCATGCGTTCAGCAATATCTTCAAAGATGTCTTGCACTATGAGTGCAGAACCCTTTAAAAAAGTGTAATTTATTTGGTGTTGGTTTAAGAGTTGGGATATAGAATGAACCTGCTTTAATATGGCTTCATTTCTATTTCTATTCAATGATGTAATTTCTGTTAGGTAGCTATTAAGTTCTTTTGGCAATAAGCCTAATAGTTTTTTAGCTTTTAGCCTACAATAAATAGCAGGTAAAACTAAGTGTTTACTGCCTTCTACAACAATATGATCCCAATTGAATGAAGGATGACTAAGTGTTTTCTCTAATTTATGATTTGAAGTTTCAAAACTTAGGATATCCGCAATGTGTTGATATGTAATGGCAAGATTACCCATAGATTATTTAACAAGCTACTAATATAGAATTATTATTAGTTTTTATTGAGGTATTTAAATAATTTAGAAACTTCTGCAGTAACACTTTTAGTATCGCTATATGTTAGTTTATAAATATTTACTACTTCCAACCAATCTAAAAACTGCTTTGCATGAAAAGGATTTGGTGACAACCAAGAATCTGGAATTATTGTTTCTAGTATTGTTTTAATTGATGCTTTTTCTAAAACGGTTTTTGAATTATTTTCATAATTTACTAAAACAATTGCATTGCAAGGGTAATAATCTTTTTTTGGTCTATTGCAAGATATGTACTTTAAAGCCCCTTTCGTTTTATTAAATTTGATAGTGGGTAAAGCATCAAAATCACCTACGATTGGTTTAAGAACCTTAAAAGCACCTTCCTTTATGGATACTGCTAGAGGGTTATAGTATATGCTTTTGTTTTCTGAAAGCATTGGAGACACGTCATCTGAAAGTAAGCCAAAATCATTGGAGGCTAATAAAGTACATAATGTACTTTTTCCTTTTCCAGATTTTCCGATAAATAGAATAGATGAGTTTCCATCTATAATCGTTGAACCATGAAAAGTTCCTATCCAATCTTCTTCCTCTATATCATGAATAGTACAAAGCAGATGCATTATAAATTTACCTTGCATAAGGTGGTAGTCTCTTTTGTGAACACAAGTAATTAACTGTTCATCTTTAAATAAACATAAGAATTCATTTTGAAGATAAATATCGAAAGTAGTTTTAATGTTATTACTATTTTCGATTGAAAGATATGCTAAGGCAGGATGTATTGTTTTTAATACTAAGTCAGAATCATAATAAATCTGAATAGTTATATTTTTAATAGCGTATTTTTTCGAAATATTACGATTAGAAGAATCAAAGGTAATATGTTTATGATTAGAAGATTCTTTTAATCTATTAGAATCATTAAGATAATTATGAAATGTTTCTGCAATTACTTCGGCATTTAGAACACTTTTATGACTAGCCAATTTGGCTTTAAAAGTTTCTAGAGTATCAGATATAAGATAATAATCTAATAGCTTTTTAAATATAGGCTCAACAATACTATAACTATTAGATTTGGAGTACCATAATACCCAATAGTCACCAAAAAACTTTTCATAAGTTGGTGCTAGTCTTTTGTTCAAAATTGTAACTAAAAATTAATCGAAAGGATTCCCTCCTGGGTCTGGTGGTGACGACGACTGTGCTTTGAGCGGATTTAAAATCACGAATGTACCTACTGCAGTTAATGCAGCATATTTACCCATTTTATTAATGGCTTCTTTACGGGTGATTTTATCTGTATTATTATCTTTCTTCATGGCTTTTGCCCTAAATTTGGTTCAAAAATAGTAAAATAATTTATTTATTAAAGTAAAATACGAAAAGGTTTACAATAAAATCAATTTTTATTGGTTCTAAAGAATTGTATTTTATTATAAATCACATCATAATTAAGAGATTACATCTTTTAATTAGTAAGGTTTCTTATCAATATACGTATTTTATCTATAAATAGTTCTATTTTAAAATAGCTTTTTAATTATTACTCATTAGCTCAAGTAATAATAACTTCAAAAAACATACAATTAAGATATTATTTTAAGCATTTAATAATTAATTCCTAATAACTAAGATAGATATTTTTAATTAAAAATACTGTATCGTAAAAGTAGGACACGATTATTTTGGATTTGTCACTATTTAGAAATGATTAATGAATAATTACTTTTTGATATTTGTTTTGAGTTTCATTAACCAATTGAACTACATAAACTCCCGTACTCAAATTGCTCACATCTATAGATTGAGATCTGTGAGAAATTTGTAATAATGAAGTATTCACAACTCTACCTTGTAAATCATAAATTTTTACTGTTGTAGGCTGAAATAACTGACCAGTAATAACAACAGTTTTATTATTTTGATTACTATAAATACTCAAATTATCTAAAGTATTTTCAGGTGTAGATAATGCACCGTTTGTAACATGTAAGTAGAAACGACCAGTACCATTCAAATTTGTGTTTGGCGTTAGTGTATAATCACTAGCTGTTAATAATGTGAATGTATTATTAACATTATCTTCTAAATACACATCAACAGTACTTGGTAAAGTAGATACATTAATACTAAACGTAATAGCTTCTGCCTGATTTGCATTAACTCCTAAAGGAATAGTGGCATCTGAAAGGTCATCTTCTCCAAAAGCTTGAATAGCCATAGCTCTTCCTTCGTTGTTTTCAATTAATTGAGAATATACTGAGAAAGCAGGTATTATATTGCCAAAAAGGCTTGCATCATATCCAATATCTAAACCTCTACTTGCATTAGGATTAAAATAAAAGTCAGTAGAATAAGATTTAGAATCATTCGAGATTAAAAGTTTAAAGTGAGATGAATTTATGTTATTTGAACGACCTAGAATGAAATCATCAGAATTCCCGGTCGAACGCATATCAGCGTTATAAGTTATATTTCCACCTCCTGTTTTTGAAGCCACCAAAAAGCCTTGACCTGGAGTAATTACAGTACCAGGATTATCATCCGAATAAGCTTGATTCCAGATTGTCCAGCCATCGCTTGCATCACCATCATAACCATAAATTCCCGCACTAAACGGGTCTAGTTGAGCAATATTACTACTCAGAAAGTCAGCTAGTTTTATATAACTGGGATATGGGTTGCCAATCAAATTCCATTCTTCAAATGCAGGGCCAGAATTACTGATTGATTTTGTGATTGTACCAGTATTCACTATACCAGTGAATGTAAATGTACCAGTATCCGTAGATGCAGCCCTATAACCAGTTCCAGCGTCTAATGTTGCAGTTTCTGTATTAGAATAGGTTACATAACTTCCAATTGTCTTATCAAAAGGACCAAATAGGTATAAGGTATTACTACTATTACTTACAATGTTTGAGTTATTAGTCAAAAAACTATTAAAAGCTTCACCTGATACAGGCGGTGCAATTAAATCATTAGAGTCTTCCTCTCCAACTGCGGCTGTATTGTTAACATGTCTTTTGTATGAAACATCACCTGATGTTATTCCATCTACAATAAGACTTGAGTACTCATTAGAGTCAGAACATAGTTCTAAAATACCATCAACTGTTAAATTTCCAAATATATTTATAGAGTCTCCTTTATCTACAATTAAGGTGCTCGGCGATCTGATTTCTAGGTTATTAAGGTTTACATCTGAGTTTATTGTATAACTTCCGTCTGCTACTATTGCATTACTACTACCAGTTGTGCTACTAGGCGCAAATGGTGTCCAAGAAGTTCCATCATAGTATAATCCATTGTAAGTTACTGAACCTTCTAAAGTTATTCCAGTGTTTGTTAATCCAATTTGAGTGTTTAACCCTCCATTAATGCCAAAGCGACTTGCGGCATTTGGATTGCCTGAATTATAGCCAAATAGTCTAAATGTAATTGTTCCGCCAATTAGGGAAGTAAGAGAGGTTGGGATATTTAGGACTCCAGTAGAGTTTGCGTTAATAGATGTTGAAAACAATATGGTTGTATAATTATCTAAACTTGTTCTCAATTCTATAGTTTGCGGCGCTTTATTACCTGCATTATAAGATACATTTACGGTTGTTATATTTATCGAAAAATCAGAGTTTGCTATAACACTCCATTCAATATAATCGGTAAAATCAATAACTGAAGAATTTGTCCAACGTTTACATTCAAATATTGCTGACGTCTGAATTTCTACGCCTGAACCTGGCGTTAAAGCACTCGCATTAATGTCATTTACTGTGGCTACAGTTGGAGTTGCTGTGCCTGAAAATGCAGCAATAACTTGCCCATTCGTAAATTGAAAATTAAGTAGTAGGAAAAGGGGTATTAAAAATTTCATAGTATAACAAATTAGGCACGATTACTAGTTGGTAATCGAATAATAATACAGGTCTTATTTGTAAGACCTAATTCTTATCATTTGTCACAAAAAATTAAATTAATCCCATGCAAATCTAAAAATAATGTACTTTTTAAATTGCTTTAATACATTTAGATATTAACAATTGTTATTTAACAACTCCTTTTAAGTTCTACTTAGAGCACTTAAGAGATAAGTTTTTATAGTTCTTTTTTTATGCCTTATATTTTTGTAGTTATATATAATCGATTCATCAATAATAAAGAAAAGTAATTATATCTGGATAAATCGTTTCTGAGCAACTAATATTTTTACATAAAAAAAGTGTTTACAAAAAAGAGCATTAAACTTTGCAAGTGCTCTTTTGTTTTGCTAGTATTAAATATAAGCTGATTCTCTTAATATCACTTTTCGGGATTTGTTTTGAGTCTTATTAGTTAATTGAACTGCATAATCTTCGGTACTCATAGGTACTCATATTACTTATATCTATAGTTTGAAATCTATCAGAAATTTGTAATAATGAAGTATTAATAACTTTACCTTGTAAGTCATAAATTTTTACTGTTGTAAGCTCAAATTACTGATCTGAAATAACAACAGTTTTATCACTTTGACTACTGTAAATACTTAAATTATCTAAATTGTTCTTAGGTTTAGATAAAAGCACCATTTTTAAATGATAAGTATAAATTAATGAACATTTAGTTATGATTTAAGACGCAGTATTTTATTCTCATTCTATATCATAGTAGTATACAATACTATTCTGCTAACCAAAGAAAATGGGTTTGGCGATTGTAAAAAGCCATAAAAAAAAGCGCATCTTGTAAAGATGCGCTTGAGTTTAATAAGTGTAAATTTTAAAAGTGTTATTTCAAAATTACTTTTTGAGTTCTGTTTCCAAAGTTGTTTAGTAATTGTACTACGTAAACGCCAGCAGAAAGATTAGAAACATCAACAGTATGTTTTGTGTCTTTAGTATTTAATAATTGTGTGTTAACTAATCGACCTTGTATATCGTACAGTTGTAATGTCGTTTTACTTTCTAATTGACCTTTTACTACAATTTCTTTAGGATTAGCATTTGTGTAAATTTCTAAACCATTTAAAATATTTTCTGTAGTATTCAGAGTCGTATTAGAGAAATGAATGTAAAAACGACCTGTCTCACTTAGAGTTGTTGTAGGTGTAAATATATAGTCACCTTCTAATAAATTAGTAAACGTATTCGTAACGTTGTCCTCTAGAATTACAGTTATACCTTCTGGTATATTGTTTTCAAATATACTTACAGTAGCTTGTTCTCCTTGTGCTATATTAATTCCTAATGGAATAGTAACATTATCTATGTCTGAATAACTAACAGATTGTACAGCCATGTCTTTGCCAAAATTGTTTTCAACTAAATGGGAATACATTGCAAAAGCTGGTGTAGTTTCATCGAACATTGCCGAATCATAACCAGGATCCATACCTAATGATGCATTATCATTAAAATATAGATCTGTATTATATAAAGAATTTCCTTTAGACAATTGAAGCTTCATATGCGCTAAGTTTAAATTAGCAAATCTTCCGGCAATAAAATCGTCCGTTGTACCTTTTGTACGCATATCAGGTGTGAAAGCAATGGTACCTCCTCCAGCTTTAGAAGCTACAAGAAATCCTTGACCTGGTGTAATTTTTGCAGTAGGATTGGCATCGGAGTATGCTTGGTTCCAAATTGTAAAACCATCGGTTGCATCACCATCATAACCGTATACACCAGAGGTTGACGGACTAAATTCACTGCTATTACTGGCTAAGAAGCTAGAAAGGCTTATATATGAAGGATAGGGATTACCGACTAGGTTAAATTCACTTCCAGTTCCAACTGAGATCGGAGTTGATATAGCTCCTGTTTCGGCATTACCAACAAATTCAAATGTAGAACCAGTGGGTTCGGTAGATGCCGTTCTATATCCAATACCAGAAGTGATAACAGAATTGTCATCTGCTGCTGTATAGTTGATATATGTATTTGCATTATTATCAAATGGTCCGAATAAGAAAGAGGGCACTCCTCCAATAGTACCAGATGGCATATCTGGATTCGCTGTCCTTAGGACTAAGAATGTTTGGTCTGCATTCGTTACAGGTGCTGAAATTAAATCGTTATTTCCTGTTGAAGAACCTGAAGAAGCAAATTGGTTTACGTGTCGGTTATAAACAACTTCACCATTTACATTATCAGAAATTAAACTAGAATAAGATGTAGAAACAGAATTTAATTCTAATACCCCATTATTTATTACACCTGAATTTGAAGTAATAGATTGTCCTGCTGAAACAGTTGTTGTAGCACCATTGTTGATGAATAATCTATTGAGCACTATGTCGGTTCCGACATTATAAGTTCCATCAAGAACATATGCATCTTCACTTCCAGTAGAGGTAGAAGGCGCATTCGGTGTCCAGCCATTATTGGTGTAAAGCAAACCATCAAATACACTAGTCAATTTAAAGTTGTCAAAACCTGAGTAACCAGTCTCGCCATCATTTCGTACTCTAACTATTAAACTAACTGCATTTACTGAGTTAGGAATGTTCACAGAGACAGTACCTTCATCGGTGTCGATTTCTCCATTTCCATTTAAAAGAAAAACTACAGGCTGAGGAATTCCATCGTATATTAACCTATATTCAGCATCACAATTTGCAGCACTTACATAACCATGAACATCCCAATCAAATGTTAGTGCAACGTCATTATAAGTACTAATGTCTATGGTATCAAATGTTAAAGTTGCAAAGCCAGATGAGCCATTTTCGCCTTCGTCATTTAAATCATTTTCACCAAAAATATTATTTGAAAATGAAGGGTAGTCTAAAGGTCCAGCATTTGAGATGTCAATTACTCCATAATATCCGTCTATCCCCCAACCATTATCAAAGGTTGCTACGTCACTAGAGTACGTCCAATCAGGTGAACCGGAATCAAAATCTTGTAAGGCAATAGTAATCAAAGGACCTAAGACATTAAATGAATTACTTATAGCTGCGGGTAGTCCACCTCCAAATGTTACAAGTGTTTCAACAATATCGCTCTCAGTGAATATAAGAGTATTAAGAATTGCAGAACCATCTGTCAAAGTATAGTTTATAAGTGACGGCTCTAATGAACCACCAGCAGCTAAAACAGAAATGGTTGTATTAAAATCTAAATCGCGATTATTATTATTGTCAACTGCTAATACAGTAGGGAAAGGGGTCATAATCTCAAACTGAAAAGTATCTGTAGGTTGTTGGTCGTATATTAGTTTAGTTGCAATTACTTCAATTCTATTATCATCACCAGTAATTGGTGTTTGAGCTCCGCCAGCATTAAAAGCATTGAATGATGACCCAGTAACATCTGCTGACGCAGAGTTGACAGTCAATTGAAATTGCTCATTGTCAATAACTGAGGCGTTAAAGGTTGCATAAACATCAAAAGTTTTAGTGCTATTGTCTAAAGCGCTAATACCACTAATACCAGAGAATGTAGCTGTTTCAGAAACTATTGATGTCTCCGAAATATTTGTGATACCATCAAAAATGGCTAAACGAGCAATAAAATCACTATTGGTTACACCAAATTCTAAATCTGTTAAAATGGTGGCCACAGCATCTGCATCGGTTAAATCATCTCCACCATCTTGAATCGAAAATTCACCTACTTTAATTGAATTAGATATTGTTAAACCAGAAGTTTCACTGTACAATGAATAGTTAATATTATCGGAAGGATCGAAACTAGTTGCAACAATGTTAGATTCAGTATTATTAGCAGTAGAGCTAGTTATTGTGCCTATTAATCTTAGGCCTGGATCAGAAATACCATATGCAGACCATCCAGGATTTTTTATAATTCTAAACCATCCACTAGTTGTAGTAGAATTCCATGCATAAAGTCTAAAGGTAATTTTACCACCTATACCAGACAAAATACTTAAACCATTAAAATTGAAATCAGTAGTGATATTAGATGCTGTTTGGACTGACGTTGCTGGTATTCCAGCTGTTGCAAAATCATCTGTACTGTAAAAAACTTGCCAATTTGTTGGGCCATCTGTACTTGTACCTGTTCTAGTTCTAATATCAAATTCGGTAATTTCAATACTATTGGATGCACTAGCAGAAACAGACCACTGTAAATACTCATTGTTGGCAACAGCACTAGCTTGACTTGTTGCATCCCAGTTTCTAGTGGAAAAGTTGGAACTACCTGTGTGACGCACAACACCAACGCCCCTAGTAAGACCTATCGCTGATATTGAAGGATCATGACCAGTAGTTGTGGGACCGATGATATTTGCACGATCGATAGTAACAATAGTCGATTGACTAAACCCAAATGAGAAAAGGGCTACCAACAAGTAAAAAAAGTAAGTTTTTTTCATAATTCCATTTTTTTATTATCCAAACACGTCTTGCACAAATTTATTTTATATGAGTGTCTAGTGATTAGAGGGTGTTCAAAGGTAGTAAAATTTACGAATAAACAAACTTTTTTACCGAAATATCCTAGACAAACGGAATTTTTATGAAGCATTTTTCTTACGAAAAATCATTAAAAGTACTCTTTCACTGATTTTCAATTTCTTAAACTATTTTAATCACAATTTTATAATTCCATTTTTTTAGTCTATTAAATAAAGTTAATGATATTATAGTAATATTACATTGACAACAATAATTGAGAATTTAACTGCAAAATAATCTAGTATTCATTTTAAAACCAATAGTCTACTAATTTAATAGACTAAAATAGACTTAATTATTCGTATTTGTTTTAGATTTGCGAAATTAAATCGAAACTAGAACATTTTTGATATTGACATCAGCCATTGTGCGTTTAGAATTATTTAATGGTGAAATTTAGTAAACGACATCTAGCCAAAACTATTACATGGCGTATTATTGGTACTTTGGACACAATACTGTTATCATGGTTTATATCTAATGATTTTAATATTGGAATCCAAATAGGAGTTTTTGAGTTGATTACAAAAATGATTTTATATTATATACATGAAAGAGTTTGGTTTAAATCAACCATAAAAGATTCGAACAAACGCCATATTTTTAAAACTTTCTCTTGGCGTGGAGTGGGCACCTTAGATACTATTGTTTTAGGATGGGTAATTACAGGAAATCCTGTAATAGGTCTTAAAATAGGAGTTGCTGAGGTAATTACCAAAATGCTTTTATATTTTGGACATGAAAAGTTATGGTATCAAGTTAACTATGGTTTAGAACAACGCAGTAAGAAGTAACGCTTTAATAATTATTTAAAAAAAGGGAAGAATGAGTTTAAATACAATTAAACATAATTTTAAAATCACAAAACTTAACCGCGAGGAGCTAAATGAACATCGCTCTTTTTTACTCTGGTTTACTGGCCTATCTGGTTCAGGAAAGTCTACGCTAGCTAATTTGGTTGAGGTTGAGCTTTATAAAAAGGGAATTTTAACATATTGTTTAGATGGAGATAATATTAGACAAGGTATTAACAAAGATCTTAGTTTTGCTCCTGAAGATCGTACTGAGAATATTAGACGAATTGCCGAAATAGCAAATTTATTGGTTGATTCAGGTGTAGTAACTTTAGCTGCTTTTGTTTCTCCATATATTAAGGACAGAGAGAACGTAAAAAAAATTGTTGGTGAGGAAAATTTTATCGAAATCTATGTTAATACATCTTTAGAAGAATGTGAACGTAGAGATGTAAAAGGGTTATATAAAAAGGCAAGATCTGGTGAGATTAGTAATATGACAGGCATTTCATCACCTTATGAAGCTCCAGTCAATGCAGATTTGGAAATTATAACCGATAATCAATCAATAGAAAATTCTGTTCAAACCATTTTAGACTTTATTATTAAAAAATTAAATATTTAAATATGAGTAATTATGTAATTAATCACTTAAAAGAATTAGAATCAGAAGCTATATTTGTCATTCGGGAGATTGCTGCACAATTTGAAAATCCAGCATTATTATTTTCTGGTGGTAAGGATTCGATATTACTTACCCATTTGGCTAAAAAAGCATTCTTTCCGGCTAAAATCCCTTTTCCATTAATACATATAGATACTGGTCATAATTTTCCAGAGACTATCGCTTTTAGGGATGAATTGGTGGAAAAATTAGGTGTTAAACTCATTGTCGGCTCAGTACAAGAAGCTATTGATGAAGGTCGTGTTAAAGAAGAAACTGGTGCAGATGCTTCTCGTAATTCTTTACAGATTGTCTCATTATTAGATACACTCGAAGCGCATAAAGTAGATGCAGCGATGGGTGGAGCTAGACGAGATGAGGAAAAAGCACGTGCAAAAGAACGGTTCTTTTCTCATAGAGATGAATTTGGGCAATGGGATCCAAAAAATCAAAGACCTGAACTTTGGAATTTATTCAACGGTCGTAAGAACTATGGTGAGCATTTTAGAGTATTTCCTATTTCTAATTGGACAGAAATGGATGTTTGGGAATACATTAAGTCCGAAGATATAGAACTACCATCACTTTATTTTACTCACCAGCGTGAATGTGTTGTAAGAGATGGAGTGATATTGGCAAATTCTGAATTCATTAAATTAAAAGAAAACGAAACAGTAACCAACATGACAATTCGCTATCGTACATGTGGTGATATGCCAATTACAGGAGCTGTAGAATCTGAGGCAGATACCTTAGAAAAAATCATTGAAGAAATTGCAACCACCAGAACCACAGAACGTGGTGGAAGAGCAGATGACAAACGTGCTGAGACAGCGATGGAAGATCGCAAAAAACAAGGTTATTTTTAAAATTATTCGATAAAATGAAATATCAAGATATAGAATTATTAAGATTTACAACAGCTGGCAGTGTAGATGATGGAAAGAGCACATTAATCGGACGCTTATTATATGACAGTAAATCCATATTTCAAGATCAATTAGATGCTGTGGAAAAATCGAGTAAAACCAAAGGATTCGACTATGTGGATTTATCATTACTTACAGATGGATTAAAATCAGAGCGTGAACAAGGGATTACTATAGACGTAGCTTATCGTTATTTTGCCACACCGAAGAGAAAATTTATCATTGCAGATACACCAGGTCATATTCAATATACGCGCAACATGGTAACGGGAGCTTCTACAGCTAACTTGGCCATTATACTTATCGACGCACGTAAAGGAATGTTAGAACAAACACATCGTCATGCCTTTATTGCTTCATTATTGCGCATTCCTCATGCTATAGTTTGTGTAAACAAAATGGACTTAGTCGATTATAGTGAGGAAGTTTATGATACGATTGTTTCAGATTTTAATGCGTTTTCTTCTAAGTTAGGTATTAATGATATTCAGTTTATTCCTATTTCCGCCTTAAATGGTGATAATGTTGTAAACCGATCTGATAATATGGATTGGTATCATGGAAGTACTCTAATGTATCATTTAGAAACGGTGCACATTTCTAGCGACCATAATCTTATTGATTGTCGTTTTCCTATTCAATCTGTAATTAGACCACATACATTAGACAACCAAGACTATAGAGGATTTGCAGGTAGAATTGATGGCGGTGTTTTTAAACCAGGTGATAAAGTAAAATCTTTACCTTCGGGTTTTATTTCTACCATAAAAACAATAGAACTTAATGGTGAACAAATTCAAGAAGCATTTGCACCAATGTCGGTAACCATGACTTTAGAAGATGAGATAGATAACAGCCGTGGTGATATGATAGTTCGCGAAAATAATGTGCCAGTAATTAGTCAAGATTTAGAAGTGTTAGTCACTTGGATGAGCACAAAACCAATTGGATCCAGAACTAAAGTTATTATTAGACATACAACTAATGAAAGTGTTGGAATGATTAAAGAAATTAAGTATAAAATAGACATCAATACACTGCATCGTATTGAAAATATTGATCGTATAGAAATGAATGATATTGCACGTATGTCTATAAGAACTGCAAAACCAATATTTTACGATTCCTATAAAAAGAATCGACAAACAGGTAGTATTATTATTATCGACGAACAAACGAATGAAACCATTGGTGCAGGTATGATAATTTAATTCTTCTAATGAATAAAAATTTAAAAACTGCAATTAAAGCTGCCTTAGAAGCTGGAAAAATTATCTTAGAAATTTATCATTCTGATGATTTTGAAGTTAAACTAAAGACTGATAATTCGCCATTAACCAAGGCAGATTTAGCCTCACATAACAAAATATTATCACACTTAAGTTCCACGAACATTCCAGTACTCTCTGAAGAAGGTAAATCTATTCCATACATTCAACGAAAAAAATGGAATCTATTATGGATTGTAGATCCAATCGATGGTACAAAGGAATTTATAAAGCGCAATGGTGAATTTACAGTTAATATTGCTTTGATTGAAAATCAGAAACCCATACTTGGGGTTATTTTTGTGCCCGTTTCTGGTGAACTTTATTTTTCTTTAAGAGAAAAAGGATCGTATAAAGTTTTGGTAAATCTTAAGGATTATGATGTAGACTCTTTATTAATACATGCTGGGAAATTGCCTTTAAATCAAGATAACAAGACATTTACTATAGTAGCTAGCCGTTCTCATATGTCACCAGAAACTGTGACTTATATAAATGAAATGCGTCAAAAGCATGGGGAAGTTACTTTAGTATCCAAAGGCAGTTCATTAAAATTATGTTTAGTTGCGGAAGGTCAAGCTGATTGTTACCCAAGGTTTGCACCAACTATGGAATGGGATACTGCAGCTGGTCAGGCAATTTGTGAACATGCCGGTTTTAAGGTGATTGATTGGTGTACTAAAGAATCGATGCTTTATAATCGTGAAGAATTGTTGAATTCTTGGTTTTTAGTTAAATAATTAACACCTATTTCTTGATATTTGATAGAAGGGGATTCTTGTTTTTTAAAATTGTTCTATAAAGCTGTTACTTAAGTTAAAAGATTAAATAGAAAATTTGTTAATCAATTTTATAGACATCTATATTAGTAAAATGGATTTGCTAAAATTCAAATTAAGAATAAATTGGACTAGATTTGTATAGCCTTAAAGGTAAATTTAAAGCCAAAAGCCGAAAAAAGTATAAATGAAAATTTACATACACTTAGGAATACAAAAAACAGGTTCCACCTTTTTACAAAAAGAGTTTTTTTCATTATATAAAGATAAAACGGTATATATAAATCGATCCAGTTTGGCCGAATTTAAAACTTATATTCTTCGGACTGATGATTTCGCTTTTCAAGCAACAAAGGCTCGTGAAATTTTTAATTCTATAGTGGAAAAGCACAAGGTGTGTGACCGTGTTGTGTTATCTGATGAAGAATTTTATGGTAATCCATTTATGGGTGTTTTAGATAGGAAACGAAATATAGACAGGTTGGTTGAAGTTTTTGGAGATGCATTACATGTTATTATTTTTATTAGAAATCAACAACCCTTAATAGATAGCTTGTACAAGCAATATATTAAGACAGGAGGAACTGCAAGTTTTAAGAATTTCATCAGTTCTAATGGATACCCATTAATATTTAATATCGATCATTTAAAATATGATAAATATCTTAATTATGTTAGACTGAAAATTGGACAACGCAAGTTGAAAATATTATTGTTTGAAGAATTTGTAAATGATATGCAAAGCACATTGCAAGAATTGGATTCTTTCGTAAATGAAAGTGTAACGAAATTTGATTTTTCTCCAATAAATTGCAAAATAGTTAATCCATCGCTTAAAGGCGGAAATGTTCCGATCATGAGGTTTTTTAATAAGTTTACTAAAAGTCCAAAAGAACCTTTTCTGTTTTTAGGTATCATTTTTCATAAAATATTAAGACAATTTCTCTTAAAATCTAAATTTGAGTTTTTTAAAAAAAGAAGCTTCTTTATAACTAATGAACAAAGCATAGATGAAATTAAAGTATCTAATCATAATTTAATGAAGCAATTTAGTACGCTTAAGTTTAGAGAAAATAATTATCTAATTCAGAAATTTCAGAAAAGATAATGATAAGCTTTATTAAAGATGTATTAAGTGTTGTTGTTTCAAAATTTGCTATAATAATTTTTGGGCTGACAACTTCTATTGTATTGGCTAGGGTTTTAGGACCTGAAAAAAATGGTATAATTGCTGCATTAATGGTTTACCCTTCTTTGTTTATGTCAATTGGTTCATTAGGTGTAAGACAATCTACTACTTATTTTTTAGGAAAAAGAATTTTTGCTGAAAACCAGATAAAAAAAGCTATTACTCAAATTTGGTTCCTTACTTCAATAATTAGCGTTTTTGTTTGTTATTTTTTGATGACTCAATTAAGTAAATCAGGTGACCATAAAATATTAGTTCTATTAGCTTTAATACCAATTCCATTTGCGTTATTTAACACTTATAATTCAGGAATTTTTTTAGGAAAAAATCAAATAAAGGAATTTAATAAAGTGAATTGGATTCCTCCACTTATTACTTTGGTTTTAACCTTGGTACTTGTAATTATATGTGCATTGGGTATTAAGGGCTATTTCATCGCAATAATTGGCGGGTCAATGTTCATATCTATTTTATTACTATTTAAGAATAAATTTATTCGCTCTTTTAATCTTAAATTCGATTGGCGAGTCATATTGCCTATGATAAAATTAGGAAGTGTTTATGCCATAGCACTTTTGTTTATAGGCTTAAACGCAAAATTAGATATAATTATCTTAGATTGGGTTAGTACGGATTATGAAACAGGTATATATTCTAAAGGGTATTCTGTAGGGAATTATTTATTACAGATCCCATGGATGTTAAATACAATTGTTTTTACAAGAAGCGCAATTTCTAAAGACGGTATCGAGTTTTCAAAAAGAGTATGTCAACTTTTAAGAATTACTTCATTAGTGATTTTATTTTTAGCTATAGTTCTATTTTTACTTTCAGACTTTATTATTGTTTTTATGTTTGGAGAAGAATTTAAAGAAAGTGCTATGGTCCTCAATTATTTATTATTTGGTGTTCTTTTTCTTACACTTTTTAAAATTTTAAATCAAGATTTAGCAGGCAAAGGGAAGCCTTGGGTATCTATGAAAGCAATGATTCCAGGATTAATAGTAAATGTTATTCTAAATATAGTATTGATTCCAAAATATGGTGCTATAGGTGCTGCTTTTGCATCTTCACTAAGTTACTGCTTAGCAATCGTTCTCTTTTTTCATTTTTATAGTTTGTCTTCAAAAATTAGTTTGAAAGAAATGTTTAGTTATAAGAAATCTGATTTTGACCCAATAATTAGCATGTTAAAAAAAATCAAATTTTATAGCAAAGAATAATAACAATATTAAAATCGAAGTTAAATTAGAATTCAAATTCTAATTATACACTTATAATGACTCATATAATTAAAAAATTATTAATTATAATTTTAGAGTAATTGTGGAAGTCTAAATAAGTTTTTACTGAAATAATTGTGCTAGAGCGAGATTGTGTTTAGATTTGCAGCCGAATCTTAATAAAGGAAATGAAGAATATTAAAATACAAAAATCTCAACTAAATGGGCAAGTAAGATTAAGTGGTGCAAAGAATAGCGCGCTTAAACTTTTAACTGCTTCAGTACTTACTGATGAAGCTGTTGAAATTTTTAATTCTCCAAATGGACTTTTAGATATGCAAGTGCATATTAAAATGCTAAACCAGATGGGTAAAACTTGTATTGAGGGAGATAGATATCTGAAAATTACTGAGAATACATTAAATACAGAATTACTTTGGGATGAACGTTCAATTAGAAATTCTCTCTTAATTTTAGGTGCATTAACAACGAGATTTGGAAATGGAAAAGTACCACTCCCAGGTGGATGTCCACTTGGTGACAGGAAGTATGATCTTCATATAATGCTATTAGAGAAATTTGGGGCAAAACTATGGGAGGAAGATGGTTATCTATGTACCCAAAGTGAAGGTAGATTAACAGGTTGTGAAATCCATTTACCGATTCGTTCTACCGGAGCAACCGAAAATGCGATTTTATGTGCCACATTGGCAAACGGAATATCAACTATATGGAATCCACATATAAGACCAGAAATTATAGACTTAATCTCAATGCTCAATAAAATGGGAGCTCAGATTAAAGTATATGGTCAAAAGTGTATTGTAATAGAAGGTGTTGATTCATTGCGTGGTGTTAAACATCAAGTCATTTCAGATAATATGGAAGCCTTGACTTGGGCAATTGGTGCTGTCGTCACCAAAGGAGATGTAGAGATATTAGATTTTCCTTTTCAACATTTAGAAGTGCCCTTGGTGCACTTAAGAGAAAGTGGAATGAAATTTTATAGAGGAGAGAATTCGCTTATTGTTAGAGGTGGTGAAGCTTTTCCTATAGATATTAGCACAGGTCCTTATCCAGGTATCAACTCAGATATGCAGCCTTTATTTGCTGTTTTTGGCGCAACATCCAATGGGGAATCTCGTATTATAGATTTAAGATTTCCTGGACGTTACGGCTATGCAGAAGAATTGTCAAAAATGGGAATGGATTATGAAATAGATGGAGGACTATTAAAAATTCATGGTGGTAATAAATTGCAAGGAGCAAAGGTTAAAGCTTTAGATTTAAGAGCAGGAATTGCATTATTATTGGCAGGAATGACCGCTGACGGAGTAACTGAAATAGAAGACTCTTGGCAAATAGGTAGGGGTTACGAAAACCTAGAAGGTAAATTGAAAGACTTAGGAGTTACCATATAATACGAAATAGTATTTTGAATACTTTTATAAAAGACGTTCTTAGTGTTGGGGTTTCCAAAATACTCATAATTGTATTTGGATTGACAACATCTATTATAATAGCAAGAGTTTTGGGACCCGAGAAGAATGGTGTCATTGCCGCTTTGTTAGTTTATCCTTCACTTTTTATGTCGATAGGTTCTTTAGGTATTAGACAATCGACAACTTATTTTTTGGGAAAAGAAATTTTTACTGAAGACCAAATAAAAACAGCGATAACGCAGATATGGTTATTTACTACAGTGTTTAGTATAGCAGTATGTTTTTTTCTTATGCGTTATTTGAGTAAATCTGGAGAAAACATATGGTTGGTTATTCTAGCTTTATCACCAATACCTTTTGCTCTATTTAATACATACAACTCTGGTATTTTTTTAGGAAAAAATCAAATAGGGACATTCAATAAAATTAATTGGATACCAACTATAATTGTCTTTGTGATTACTGCAATTTTGGTTCTATGGTTATCCTATGGAATTTCTGGTTACCTCGTAGCACTTGCCGCAGGTCCTATATTCATTAGTTTGATTCTACTATTTAAAAACAAGTTTATTAATGCTTTTAGTTTCAATTGTGATTGGGGCATAATAAAAAGAATGCTATCACTAGGTGTAGTTTACGCAATTGCTTTATTGGTAATAAACCTAAATTATAGAATTGATGTTATTCTATTAGATAATCTGAGTACTGAATTTGAAACTGGTATTTATTCAAAAGGAGTTAGTATTACTGAATATCTATGGCAAATACCTATGTTATTAAGTACTGTTGTGTTTGCAAGAAGTGCGGTGTCTAAAGACGATAGCGCATTTTCATTAAAAGTAGCCCAGTTACTAAGATTATCATTCTTAGCCATTGGGTTGGTTGCATTAGTTTTAATTTTATTGTCTGAATTTATTATTGTTTTAATGTATGGAAAGGCTTTTATTGGGAGCGTTATGGTACTAAACACATTATTGCCAGGAGTGCTATTATTAACTATATTTAAAGTTATTAATATGGATTTATCAGGAAAAGGAAAACCATGGGTATCCTTAAAAGCTATGATTCCTGCACTTATTATTAATATTATATTAAATGTTGTTTTTATACCAAAATTTGGTGCTGTGGGAGCTGCCCTGGCGTCAACCATTAGTTATAGTCTGGCAGCCATACTGTTTATATTTTTTTACAGCAAAGAAACAAAGATTCCTATTTCAGTTATGGTGAAATATAAAGCATCAGATTTTCAACCTATTGTCCAATTATTGCGAAAGTTAAAACAATAATAATGCAAATTTATAACGATTTTGACTTGACAAATTATAATTCATATAGATTAAAATCTAAATGCAAAACAGCTTATTTTCCTGAAAATGAAGATGATGTTATAGATCTTTTTAGCTCAAAAAAAAACTTCATACTTCTAGGTAGTGGTCATAATGTTATACTTTCAAAAAATTATTATGATTGTAATTTTTTAATTTTTAATGGCAACTTCAACTCGGTTAAAGTAAATAAAGAAGCAAATGTTATAATTGCAGAAGCTGGTGCAACAATTCTAAAAGTTAGTGAAATTGCAGAACAAAATGCCTTAACAGGTGTAGAGTTTTATTATGATATTCCAAGTTCTGTTGGTGGAGCAGTAGTAATGAATGCTGGAACAAAAGAAGGAGAAACGAAAAATATTCTAAAAAAGGTTCGTTATCTAGACCTTACGGATATGTCAGTGAAAGAGAAAGTAAATGAGGAACTAGATTTAGAATATCGCAATAGTATGTTTCAAAAACAAAAAGACAAAATTATTTTAAAGGCTTGGTTTCAGTTAACATCTGGCGATTCATTGAAAATTAGAAAAATAATGAATGAATCTAAAGATAGACGATGGTCCAAACAACCAAGAGAATATCCAAATAGTGGTAGTGTTTTTAAGAGACCTCCTGGTAAATTTGTAGGTCCAATGTTAGATGAATTAGGATTAAAAGGATTTACCGTTGGTGGTGCTCAAGTATCAAAAAAGCATAGCGGATTCATTGTAAATGTAAATAATGCCACTGGAGAAGACATTTTAAATGTCATAAAGCATGTTCAAAATAAAGTAAATGAAAATTTTAATATTAATCTAGAAGTAGAACAACGTATTATATGAACATTGTTTATTTAATTACTACAGTTGGTCACGGAAAGGGAGGGCATTTTCATAGTTTAAATACAATAGCTAATGAGATTGGTAAGACAGAAAATGTATTTGTTGTAAATATTGGATTTAAACCCTCAACAGTTTTAAATAAAACCAACTATGAATTCAAGTATATTGGTTTTAATGGTTTTAATTTTTTGTCGACTTACATTAAAATTAAAAAACTACTAAAGCAACTAAATCCTGATGCTATACATGCTTTTGATGTTGAGTCATTTGCATTTAGCAGGTTGTTTTCAAAAGGAAAAAATCAAGCATCATATTTAAATAAATGTGGAGGACCAAACCCGAAAAAATATTTCCCAATTTCGAATAATTTAATTTTATTTAGTAAGGAAAATGAAGCCTATTTTCTAAACAATAAGCGTTATGCAAATACTAATTTAGCAGTAATTCCTAATCGGGTAAAACCTGTTCAAATAGATGATTCTCGTGTTGAATTGTTCTATAGAACCTACGGAAAAGCAGAATATTCATTGTTAAGAATTGCTAGAATAGGTAAACACTATCACAAGTCCATTAATCAAGCTATAAATTTAGTAAAATGGCTAAAGTCTAAAGAACTAAATGTAAGACTTGTTATTATTGGAACCATTCAGAGTAAAGATATATACAATGCTATTTTAGAAGATATAAAGTCTAAAGATTTAGAAAATGACGTCATATTAGAGCCATCAGACCTGTTTACACATAATGCTAGTGAACTGTTAGCTGTGGGTGATTGTATAATTGGAACTGGTCGCAATTTTATGGAGGCATCGAGCCTAAATAAAATGCTTTTGGTACCTTATAAAGATTCAGATTATCCATTATTGGTTACAAACACTAATTTTGAAACTATTTTTGCGACTAATTTTTCTCCAAGAACACAGGTTAAAGATTTTAACGAGAACATTAATTTAGAGCTTATATATAGACATATAAAAGATAAGAATAGAATTCCATCGAAACCTTGGTTTGACACTCATTTTAATGTAGAAAATGGAGTTGATAGGTATAAAAATCTATATTTGAATGAAGACGTGCCTAGAAATTCAAATCTTATAGATATTTTCGCAAATATATTATATGCGATTAAAACATTTGTTTTAAAATAGTAGCAGTAGAATGAAGTTTACTTACTATAAATATAGAACCAAAATTAATATTGTAAAGAAAGACCTAAAGGATAAATTCCCTTTAGGAATTTCTAAGAAAATAGACCTATGGAGAAAAGGATTTTTGGCTGAAAAATACACATTATATCAATTAGATAAGAATAACTATAAGGACTATTTAAGTGATTACCATGCAGCAATGGCGAGGTGGATAAATGAACCTTTTAACGAATTGTTAACCAATAAATTAATCTTTTCAGAGTGCGTTGGTAAACATATTAAGGTGCCAAAAACCTTTGGTATTTTTGTAAGTGGTGAGTTTTTCTCAAATGATAATAGAACGCTAAACGAGCTCATAATACAATTTGACATTTTTGTAGTCAAAACAGTATCAGGAGGAGGTGGAAAAGGAGTACATATTATTGAAAATAAGAACAATGACGAATTTCTTTTAAATAATACAAAATCCTATAATTCTAAGGAACTGTTAGAGTTTTTTACATCATTAAACAACTATATTTTTACTGAATTTATTGAACCAAGTGATTTTTCTAAATCCTTAAATGCCGCTTCTGTAAATACCATGCGCATCATTACATTAATAGATCCTATAACAAATAGAGCATTTATAGCTAGAGCAGTACAGCGAATTGGAGTAGCTGCATCAGCACCACAAGATAATTTTACTAAAGGTGGCTTAAGTGCAGCAATTAATATAGAAACTGGGATATTAAGTGATTGTACAAGACATCCTAAAACAAAAGAACACAATCGCTATACACATCATCCAGATACTAATATCAAAATTGAAGGAGTAGCGATTCCAAATTGGCAATCTATAAAGGAAGAAATCATTCAAACTGCCAATAGACTGCCTATGTTAAAATGTGTTGGCTGGGATTTTGTTTTAAGTAATAAAGGATTGGTAGCTATTGAAGGTAATCATCATCCAGATCCAGATGTATTGCAAGGCCATGAGCCTTTATTGACAGACGAGCGTATAAAAGCGTTTTACAAATTTCATAAAATCATATAATTTATGTGTGGCTTTACAGGCTTTATTAATTTAAATCAACAACCGCTTAAAAGTCATGTTTTAAAACAGATGACGGATATTCAGGTACATAGAGGACCTGATGACCAAGGGATGGTTGGTTTTTCGTTGTTCAAAGACCCTAAAGTTAATGTTATAGATAATGAAACAACTGAGTTTAGTCACCTTCATGCCGGAATTGGTTTTAATAGATTATCTATTTTAGACCTATCTAAAAGAGGACACCAACCAATGCTATCAGCTTGTGGAAATTATATTTTAGCTTATAATGGAGAAACTTATAATGCATTGTCTTTTAGAGATGAATTAATAAACAAAGGGCATCCTATTCAAAGTAGAACAGATTCTGAAGTCATCCTTTACCTTTATATTGAATACGGGATAAAGAAAACCTTAGAGCTTCTCAACGGCATGTTTGCTTTTATTATTGTAGATTTAAAACTACGAAAAAGTTTTATTGTTAGAGATCAGCTAGGTATTAAACCGATGTATATTTATAATACTCCAAGTGTGTTGATGTTTTCTTCAGAAATAAAATCGTTTACAAAACATCCAGAATTTAAAGCAGAACTTAATACCGATCATATTGATGAATATCTGCTATTTCGATATTGTGCACATGATAGAACGCTTTATAAAGATGTAAAACAAGTGCCACCAGGTCACTATTATGAAATTTCCAAAGACCATATTGAAGTTAAAGAATACTGGTCTTATAAACTGGGTCAGGATAAAAATATCAATGAAAAAGATGCTATTGAGTTACTCGATGCCACCTTTAAAGACAGCATTAAATCTCAGCTAATGAGTGATGTGCTAGTAGGCTGTCAATTATCTGGAGGCATTGATTCTTCTATAGTAACCACTTATGCTCGCGAATTTTTTAATGCCAATATGGATACGTTTTCCATTGTCTTTTCGGACGAAAAATATTCAGAAGAAGAGTTTATAAACTATGTTACTAATCATACCAACTCAGATTCTCACAGATATCAATATTCAAATCAATATGCTTATGAAAACTTTTTTAAAGCAACTTGGCATTTAGACCAACCTATAAGTATTCCTAATACTTTAGGAATTAAACGTCTGGCAGAACGCGCTAAAGAAAACGTAACCGTTCTATTGAGTGGTGAAGGCGCAGATGAATTATTTGGAGGGTATTCAAGATATCACGACTTGTCTTGTAGATTTAATATGAATCTCAAGGGCTATGCTAAAGTCCCTATTATTGGTACTAAAATCCAAGGCAAATACAACCTAGAACAAACTCCAGAAGATTTTTTTATTATGAGTAGTTCTGCTATGAGTATAAAAGACTTTAGTAAGTTTAGTTTAAATAATACGCTTGAAAGTGTTTTGGCACAAAGAAAAGAGCTATTTCCAAACGAAGGCGATTTAATTAAAAGAGCATCTGTTTACGATTTAAAGACCTATATGGTCGATTTATTAAACCGGCAAGATAAAATGACCATGGCTCATTCTGTAGAAAATAGAGTCCCGTTTTTAGATAAAAACATGGTAGAATTAGTAATGACTTTGCCTAGTGAATTATTAGTCAAAAATTGTAATGATTTAAGGCATATTAATAAGTCTAATAATTACACGAAATACATATTAAAAGAGCTTGCTGTAAAACGATTTAGCAAAGATTTTGTTTACAGAAAGAAGAGTGGATTTCCATTGCCTGTTAAAGACTTATTTTTGAAAACAGGAATGCATGAACTCATTGAAGATCAATTATTGCCAGGATTAAAAAGTAGGGGTATTTTCAATTATGATGAAGTCTCTAAAATCTGGAATAAAAAGAATAACGGTTTTTCTAAAAGTGATATAAAAAATTTATGGATGTTTTTTGCTTTTGAAACTTGGGTACAAACATTTGTAGACGGTACGTATAATGGTTAAAATCATAATTGGAGGAGATATTTGTGCAACTAAAAGAGACGAAAATGCTTTTTTAGAAGGAGATGCGTCACTCTTATTTGATGATATGTTACCAGAAATTAAAGCTGCAGATTTAGCTATTGCAAATCTAGAAACACCTTTAATTTCTGAATCGACTCCTATTAAAAAAAGTGGAGCCGTATTTGGAAATTCTCCTAAAATGTTAAATGCGATTAAACGAAGTGGAATTTCATTTTTAAATTTAGCAAATAACCATATTTTAGATCATGGTCAAAAAGGATTAAAAAACACTTTAGAAGCACTAAAAAGCTTGGAATTCAGCTATTCTGGTGCAGGTGAATCTTTAGAGGCTGCTTCAGAGCCCTTTTCCACTACAATTAAAGGTAAACGAATATCAATTTTAAGTTACACTGAGCATGAGTTTTCAATAGCCGAACACGGTAAGTCAGGTGCAAATCCAGTTGATGTAATAGATTTTGTGACCAAAATAAAAACACTTAAAGAAACCAATGATTTTATAATTTTACTTTATCATGGAGGTAAAGAGAATTATCATTTACCTTCACCAAAGCAACAAAAATTATGTCGTTTTTATATAGATCAAGGCGTCAATATGGTGGTTTGTCAACACTCTCATTCAGCGGGTGTTTACGAAAAATATAATAATGGAAGTATCTTTTACGGACAAGGAAATTTTGTATTCGATCCCTACCCTTTAAAAAAGGACTGGCTATATAAAGGTTTTTTAATCGAAGTTCTTTTACATGATGATAATTCTACTGCCTTTAAATTTATTCCTTACATCCATAAAAGTTTTTATAAGGATGAAATTGGAATAAGAAAAATGAGTAAAGAGGAGTCTCAGCCGTTTTTAGATTACATCAACAAGGAATCTCAAAAGATGATTAAAAACCCTAGATATATTCAAGAAGAATGGATTAAATTATCAAAGTCCTTAGAGAACACTTATTTTAGTATTCTAAATGGAAATGGACGTCTAATGCGTAAGTTGAACGAGAAAAGTTCTTGGTTGAAATCCATATATAAAAATGATAGGAAATTAGTGCTTAAAAATATAGTGACGTGTGAGACCCATCGCGAAATTGTTGAAACTATTTTAAAAAATAAATAGTATGAAAGACAAATTCATTTTGGGACTCAAGAAATTTATTTACTATCATTTTAACGTGTTTAATTATAGAGGTAAAAAGGCTATAGAGTCTGTCCTTGAGATAACAAAACAAGAACAAAAAGCATTTGTAGAATCTAAATATACAGTTGGGATTTTAAAAGAAAAGTGGTATTTACATAGTAACTATATTAAGGCTTGTAATGAATTAAAAATTTCTTATACCGTTATTGATTTCTTTTCCAAAGATTGGTTTAATCAATTAAAATCTAAACCAATTGATTTTTTAATTGCAAGACCATCCGTCCAATATACACCTTGGAAAGATATGTTTGATAACCGATTAAAGTTATTAAAGGATAATTTTAATGTTCCCATTTATCCAAATTATGACGAATTATGGATTTGGGAAAGTAAGTTGAGAACTTTAGATTGGTTAAAGGTTAATGAACTTCCGCATCCTAATTCATATATTTTTTATGATATCAAAGAACTAACAGAATTCGCTTCAAAGTGTTCTTATCCAATAGTGTATAAAGCTAGTAGTGGTTCTGGTGCGTCTGGAGTTAAAATCTTAAATTCCCCGTCACAGTTAAAAAGTGTCGCTAAAAAAGCCTTTAATTCTGGTATTAGAAGCTATCGGAAACATAAGTTAGATAAAGAGCATGGTTCCGTAATTCTTCAAGATTATTTGAACAATGTAAAAGAATGGCGTATCATAAGAATTGGAGATTATTACTTTGGTTTCGAAAAAATAAAAAATGGCGAATTTCATAGTGGCTCACAAAATTTTGGTTATGGTATGCCACCAGAGACCTGCTTAGATATGACGAGGCATGTTACAGATACTTACGATTTTAAATATGTAGATGTAGATATTTTTGTAACTCAAGAAGGTGAATATCTTATAAATGAAATTCAACCTTATTTCGGACAGAAAGATGATAGAGAGTTATTACAAATCGATGGTGAATCTGGGCGATTGAGATATAACGAAATAACTAAAACTTGGGATTTTGAAAAAGGTGAGTTTTGTAGGAATAACTTATGCAACTTAAGAGTTTTAGAAATGATAAAAACGCTTGCCAATTGAAGCTATTAATATTTCTTATTAAATGGGGTTTTCCTTTATTGCTTGTCACTGATTTAAGTTCAGAACTACTTGATAGTGCCATAGTCTTAAATATTTCGAGGGCACTAAGATTAGTAATGTTAGTTCTAATAGTTAAGGAGAATGTTTTACACTATAATATTATAAAAAAATTCAAGTTTTTCAGATACTTTTTAGTTTTTGGGATAGTTTTATTTTTATACTTGTTTACGGATAGAGATTTTTTCGAAGGGTTTTGGATTTATTCTAAAATGCTATTTTGGATTTTAGGTATCAATGTTTTATTTGTTTATGGATTTAAGAATGTTTTTACACTTTCCGATTTTATTGAAGTTGTAAAGAAAGTAGTAGTTGTTGCTTTTGTGTTTACAATTATGTTTTATATATCAGGTTATATAAAAACGGATTATAATGTTGCATCCTATTTAGTTTTATTTATGTATCCTTTAATTTTGTTGAGTACGGAAGGCTATAGTAAAAATAAATTTTTCGTTGCAATTTCAGCCTTAGCCATACTTATTACACTTAAAAGAGGAGCGATGATTGCTTTTGCTTTAGGTAATTTTGTGTATTATCTAGGGAATCTAAAGAATGATTTTAGCTTCAAAAAATTAACTACAGGAATCTTAATTTTTTTAACTTTAGGATTTACTGGCTTATATGTTTTTGAAAGCCAAAAAGACACGATAGAAGATCGATTTAGTGAAGAGCAATTTGATCCGGATAATGAAAAAGCTGGATCCGGGCGTGTAGGTATGTACACAAGATTATATGAATCTTGGTATAATTCAGATAATCATTTTTTTGGATTTGGAAATCAAGAGGATTCACACCGAAACGTAGGACGCAGAACCCATGCACATAGTGATATATTTGGATTTCTATATAATCATGGAATCTTGGGAATAATTTTAATATTAATCTTATATATCAAAGTCATAAAATTCTATTTTTCATATAGAAAATATGATAAGAAGAATTCCGCTATTATTTTGTCCTTATTCGCTATACTAGTTTTAGTTAACTTTTATTCAGGTATGTTTAGAACAACTGATGCAATTTATTTCTTTGCATTATTGCCATATTTACAATTAAGAAGAGATGCCCTTAAACAAAGTACTTATATTAACCAACCCACTTAATCACGAAGGTGGTGTAGTTAATTATTATAATTTATTTTTTAAGCATTTTGAATCGGATGTTATGCTGCTAAAACATGGATCAATAGGCTCTAGAGCCTATTTGTTTTATTACCCTGTACTTAAACGATTATTATATCCGTTTTACTATTTATTTGATGTTTTTATTTATGTTTTTAAATTGATTTTTGATCGCAAAATAAAGATTGTGCAAGTAAGCCCTTCGCTTATTCCAGTACCTTTAATAAGAGATGGACTGTTGGTTGTAATAGCAAAACTTTTAGGCAAAAAAGTAGTAGTTTTCTATAGAGGTTGGAAACTACCTACTTTCAATAAGTTAGTAGAAAGTAATGTTCTAAGAAAACTCTTCAATTTTGTGTTTCAAAAAAATACCCGCCAGGTTGTTTTAGCTTCCTCTTTTAGAAATAATTTACAACAACTTAAACCTAAACACACAACCGATATTTTAGTAACAACAACTGCCATTGATAAAACTGAAATAGTTGAACCTAAAACTTCTTCAAATTTAAAAAATGTAAGGGTCTTGTTTCTAGGAAGGATTCAAGATTTAAAAGGCATTGAAGAATTAATAAATGCTATTATTTTGCTTCATCAAGACAATCAACTAGATAGTTATAATTTTACAATTGTTGGTCACGAAAATAAAACAGGTTATACAAACACATTAATAGAAAAACTACAACGAAGTAATGTCCCGATGGATAAAGTATCCTTTTTAGGAAGAGTTACAGGAAGCAACAAATATCAATTATATGCGAATAATGATGTTTATGTATTACCTTCTTATACTGAAGGTTGTCCGAATAGCTTACTTGAAGCCTTAGCCTCAGGTTTATTTTGTATTACAACAAGAGTCGGAGCGCTTTCAGATTTAATTGTTCCAAAAGAAAATGGATTATTTGTAAATGTTAAGGATTCGAATGATTTATTAAAAGCACTACAATATTGTGCAAACAATGAGAATTTTAATAAAAATAAAATTAAAAATGCTGAACTATATTCTAATACATTTGATATTCATCAAATAACAAAACTATTTGAATCTAAATACATCTCTTTAATTGAAAAAAGATAAACTTTATTTAATAGGTCCAACAGAATCTATTCTCACAAAACGTGGTAATAGATTTCCTAATATGGCACAATTTTTTATTGAACAAGGAGAAGAAATAACTTACTACACTTCAAATTTTTATCATGCTGAAAAACGTTTTTTTTCAAAGCAGGAAATTAAAGCAGCAACTTTCAATTTAGGGTACGACTTAAACGTATTAGGTGTATTAGGTTATTACTCTAATGTTTCACCAAGACGTGTGATATCTAATTTTTTATTTTCTTTACGGTTATTCTTCATTTTACTTTTTAAAGTTTCGAAGCAAGATAGAATACTGTTACCATCTCGACCAGTAGAACTTATTTTTTTTATGGCTATGCTGAAACGAATAAGAGGTGTAAAAATTTATTTAGATATTCAAGATATATGGCCAGATGCTTTAGATATTGAAAATAAAAGAAAGAAAAAGATTTTCGAAATTTATTGTAATATCTATTTAAAGCCATCTTTAAAATATTATTCAGGATCATTGCACGTAGCTCCTTCATTCAAATTATGGCTAAGAAGATATGCGAAAAATACTCCTTCTAGTCTTGTGCCACTTGGATGGGAGAACGAAAGATGGATCGATGTTAAATCAAAAGAGCATCACGAAAGTGCTATTTTAAAATTGGTATGCGTTGCACAATTGCAACACCAGATAGATATTATGCCAATACTAAAAGTTCTTAGGAAGAATGACAAACTGCATTTAACAATTCTTGGAGAGGATGGAACAGGTGAACGATACAAGGAAGTTATTAATTATATAAATACTCATAATATTCAAAATATCGAGATTTTAGGTAAAATTGAGAGAAATGCAATGGTTGAACATTTGGAAGATAAAGACATTGGAATTTTACCAATGATTACATCATCTTTACCAAATAAAATATTTGATTATATGGCTGCAATGTTACCTATTATTGTGTTAGGAGATAATGATAGCTCTAATTTTGTAGTAGAAAATAATATTGGTTGGCAATGTAATTTTAATTCAGAAGATTTGGATGTACTTTTGCAAAGTTTAAACACAAAGGAAATTCAATCAAAAAAGAATGAAGTAGTGTTAATAAGAGATAATTTTTCAAGAAATATTTTACATAAAAAAATTAAAGATATTATAGCATAATGCAACAACTTACACAAAAGCTAGGATCTGGCGATATGATAATTCAGGATGTGCCATATCCTCAATTAGGCAAAGGAATGGTAATCGTTAAAAACCATTATTCCATTATTAGTGCAGGTACAGAGGGGTCTACAGTCGTAGCAGCACGTAAAAGCTTAATTGGTAAAGCAAAGGAGCGGCCACAACAAGTAAAGCAAGTTATAGACACCTTTAAAAAACAAGGTCCAGTTCAAACCTACAGAGCTGTAATGAAAAAACTAGATGCCTACTCACCATTAGGATACAGCTGTGCAGGAGAAGTCATAGAAGTTGGAGAAGGGGTTACCGAGTTTGAAGTGGGTGATAAAGTTGCCTGTGCAGGTGCAGGTTATGCAAATCATGCAGAAATTGTTTCAGTGCCAATAAATCTTTGTGTTAAGTTAGATAAAGACACTAATTTAAAGGATGCAGCGTACAACACTTTAGGAGCAATCTCTATGCAAGGTGTACGTCAAGCAGATTTACGATTGGGTGAATCTTGTGTTATTATTGGTCTGGGATTATTAGGACAATTGGCAGCTTTAATTTTAAAAGCTTCTGGAGTCACTGTCATAGGTGTAGATGTATCTGAAGCCGCAGTAAAGCAAGCTGTTGACCATAAAGTGGTTGATTTAGGTTTAACCAGAAACGCGGCAGGAGTAGAAGAACAGATTTTAAGTTTAACGAATGGTTATGGTACTGATGCCGTAATTATAGCGGCAGCAACAAATAGCTTAGATCCTATAAATTTTGCAGGAGCAATAGCCCGTAAAAAAGGAAAAGTTGTTGTTTTAGGTGCTGTACCTACAGGTTTTGAGCGCGATCCTTATTGGTACCGAAAAGAACTAGAATTGAAAATGGCGTGTTCGTACGGTCCGGGACGTTATGATCTAAATTATGAGGAAAAGGGTATCGATTATCCATTACCTTATGTGCGTTGGACAGAAAAACGCAACATGGAAGCCTTTCAGAATTTAATTGCAACTAAGAAAATAGATATTGGTTATTTAACTACTCACGAATTTGAGTTTGATAATGCAAAAGAAGCATTTGATTTAGTGGTGTCCAAAGCTGAACCATTTACAGGTATTGCTTTAAAATACAATACAGAAAAAACGGCTAATAAATCTAAAATCATTACTTCTGAAACTGAGCAATTAGGGAAAATCAATATTTCATTCATTGGAGCTGGTAGTTATGCTCAAGGAAATTTATTACCAAATATACCTGATTCGAATGATGTAGGCAGAGTAGGTGTGTTAACAAATACTGGAACGACCTCTAAACGAGTAGCCGAGAAATTTAAGTTTCAATTTTGTGCTACAAACGAAGGCGATGTCTTAGATGAGAAAACCAATACGGTTTTTGTGGCAACCCGTCACGATTCACATGGATCATATGTTTTAAAAAGCTTAAAAGCCAACAAAAATGTTTTTGTTGAAAAACCTTTATGTCTATTAGAATCTGAATTGAACGAAATCATTGAAGCACAATCTAGAGCAAATAAAGCCGTGATGGTAGGTTTTAACAGACGCTTTTCTCCGCTAACTAAAAAATTGAAGAAAGCCTTAGGTAATAACCCTATGACCATGCTTTATAGAATTAATGCAGGTTCAATTCCTGGTGATAATTGGATACAGGATTTAGAAATTGGTGGTGGCCGTGTATTAGGTGAAGTCTGTCATTTCATTGATTACTTGACTTATCTCAACGGAAGTCTTCCAGTTAAAGTGTCGGCATCGGCACTTCCAGACGCTAATAATTTAAATGACACATTAAACATATTAATTCAATTTGAAAATGGGTCTTCCGGTGTAGTAGCCTATTATGCTAACGGTTCTAAATCCATGACTAAAGAATATGTGGAGGTGTTTTCTGCCGGACTTTCAGCAACCTTGAATGATTTTAAAGAATTGAAAATTTACGGAAAAGGAAAACCTAAAAAGGATAAGATTTTTAATCAAAATAAAGGTCAGAAAGAAATGGTTGAAGCTTTTGTAAGTGGGTTGTTAACCGATGGCAAAGCACCAATTCCTTTTGACGATATTGTTGCCGTTACAAAAGCATCATTTAAAGTTTTAGAATCTGTAAAACGCGGAGGTGAGCAAGTTGAAATCTAATATTGCATCCAATTTTAAAAGGCTTAAAAGCTATTGTGAAGCTGAAAACTTTAAAGGTTGGGATCCTTATGATGGGATGAACTCTAAGGTTTTTCAGGCTTTGCCATTAAAGCATTGGGATTTAGCGAGACTAGCTTGGATTCAAGGATTTAAACGAAGTCCAATTAACTTTCGTAAGATACTTTTAGTCCCTAAAGAACACAACACAAAAGGTGTTTCATTATTCCTTTTAGGCTATTGTCGTTTGTATCAATTAGCCAAAAATGGAAATGATGAATTCGGTACTAAAGAAGAGATATTGCAACGTATCAATGAACTTTCTGATTTATTGTTAACATTAAGATCTAAAGGGTATTCGGGCTCAGCTTGGGGTTATAATTTTGATTGGCAAGCAAGACGACTATTTCTTTTTAAGAAACATACTCCAACAGTTGTTGCAACTTGCTTTTGTGTGGAAGCTCTACTAGAAAGCTATGAAATAACTAAAGATGAAAGGGTTTTAAAAGAAACCTTAACTGCTGCAGATTTTGTTGTAAATGATCTGTCAAGAACAAAACATCAAAGAGGAATTATTTTTTCTTATAGCGTAGAAGATGGAAATAATACAGTTATTAATGCATCTTTGTTAGGTGCGAAGATTTTAAGCTATTCATATAAGTACACTAAGAGTCAAGAGCATTTAGAATTAGCAAAAAAGGCAGTAAGTGCAGCTTGCGATTTACAAAATGAAGACGGTTCATGGATCTACGGTTTGCTGACGGTACAATCTTGGATCGACAGTTTTCACACAGGGTTTAATTTAGATGCTATTGAAACCTATCAACAAAATACTGGAGATCAAAGTTTTCAAATATATTTAGATAAAGGGTTAAAATACTATTTAGAAAATTTCTTTGAAGCTGATGGTATGCCTAAATATTATCACGATAAAACTTTTCCTATTGATATTCACTGTCCGGCGCAAGTTATTGTTACCTTATCAAAAATGAAGGCATTTCAAGCTAACGAGGCTTTACTTTCAAAGGTTTTACAATGGACTATAAATAATATGCAACATAAGAAAGGCTATTTTTACTATCAATATAGAAAGGGAATGAGTTCTAAAATCTCATATATGCGATGGAGTAATGCCTTTATGTTTAATGCCATGGCCCATTATTTGCTAGAAACAAATTCGAAATAAAATGGAAGCTAAATCCTTAAACGGAGTAATGACATTTGCTCCTACATCTCGAAAAGAATTGATGCAATATGCTTTTGATAACCATAAAATAATGGTAGCGGTTAATGCTGAAAAGATTTTGCACGCAACAGATGAAAGTAGAGCGTTAATTAATAGAAACCTAGGGTATCCAGATGGGATTGGTGCAGTTTGGGCCTTACAGAAAAAAGGTGCTGTTAAGGTGGTTAAAATTCCAGGTTGTGAGCTTTGGTTAGATGTTGTTGAGAATTATTATAAAACAAAATCCTTTTATTTAGTAGGGGGAAAACAAGAGATAATTGATGCCACAGTTAAAAAATTAAGGTCTGAGTTTAATGGTATTAATATTGTTAATTTTAGAAACGGATATATTAAAACTGAGGAAGAAGAACTTGTTTTAATCGAAGATATAAAAAAGCATAGCCCAGATGTTATTTTTGTTGCTATGGGCTCACCAAAACAAGAATTATTGATGGAACGTATTCAAAAGGAGCACAAAGCCGTATATCAGGGCTTAGGAGGCAGTTTTGATGTTTATACAGGAAATGTAAAACGTGCTCCAGAATGGTGGGTTAAGAATAATATGGAGTGGACGTATAGATTACTAAGTCAACCATCAAGAATAAAAAGACAGATTCATTTAGTTCGTTTTTTCGTTAATTTGCATTTAAATCGATATTAATCCGGTTTTCAATTTTATTTAAATATGTATAAAGTCACAATAATTGCTGGTGCACGTCCTAATTTTATGAAGATTGCACCAATTATTCATGCTATTCAAAAAGCAAAAGAAGAGAATTTCGAAATCGATTTCCGATTAGTACACACAGGACAACATTATGACAAAAATATGTCTGGTAGTTTTTTTGAACAGTTAGAAATTCCTAAACCCCATGTTAATTTAGAATGTAGTGGTGGTACACAGGCTGAGCAGACAGCAGCAATTATGATCAGTTTTGAGAAAGAATTAATGACAAATCCTGCAGATTTAGTACTTGTTGTCGGTGATGTTACCTCTACTATGGCATGTGCTCTGGTCGCTCAAAAATTACATGTAGAAGTAGCACATGTAGAGGGTGGTATTAGATCAGATGATTGGTCAATGCCAGAAGAGATTAACCGTTTAGTAACGGACAGCATTACTAATTACTTTTTCACCACATCTGAATCTGCAAATGCTAATTTGAAAAACAGTGGAGTAAAAGACGATCAGATTTTCTTTGTCGGAAACACGATGATAGATACCTTATTAAAACAACGCCCCAACTTTACTCAACCTATAGTTTGGGACGAATTGGGATTAAAAGAACGGAATTATATTGTAATGACATTGCATCGACCTGCAAATGTAGATGAAGAATCGCAATTAAAGGATATGATTGACGAAATTATTGCGAATACCCAAGAATTACCTTTGGTCTTTCCAGTGCACCCAAGAACTGCGAAAATTTTAAAACGTCTCAACGTGAATCATTCTAGGCTACATATGGTTGAGCCTTTGAGTTATTTAGAATTCAATTATTTAGTGGAGAGAGCAAAAGCGGTAATTACTGATTCAGGTGGTATAACTGAAGAAGCTTCTATAATGAGAGTCCCGTGCTTAACCTTACGTGACAATACAGAGCGGCCAGAGACCATTACTTTGGGGACTAACGAGTTAGTAGGCACAAACCCTAAAAATCTTAAACCATTTCTTGATAAATTATTTGCAGGAAAATGGAAAATAGGAAATTATATTCCATTATGGGATGGTAAGACAGCCGAACGAATTGTTGAAACTTTGAAAAAAATGTGTTAAATTAATTGTCGAATGAATCAGTGACATTGCTTTTATTAAGCTTAGAATCTAAGTTATAAAATTGTAACTTGCAACAACCTTTAAGTAGGTCCGTAATATTTTTCTTGTTTATGATTAAAACACTACTAGACAATTTTAACCCAGAAAATAATGCTATTCTATGGTTAATTGCCGCTTTTGTGATTGCATTTATTATTGCGTGGCAAACTTTTCCAACAATATTATATGTAGCTAAGGAAAAACATTTAATGGATGAGCCAGATAGTAGAAGCGTACATTCTAATAAAACACCTACACTAGGAGGTATTGGCATTTTTCTTGGATTAATAGTTGTAATGACAATTGTTGGTGCCTTTCTAAACACCAAAGTATTGTTACTAGTAATGGGAGGTTTAACAATTTTGTTTTTTTTAGGCTTAAAAGATGATCTTACTGTGCTGTCGCCAGGTAAAAAACTCATAGGACAACTCTTTGCGGCAACTTTGCTGATTGTTTTTACGGATACTCGTATTATCGGTTTTTCGAGTATTTTGGATGTTTATACATTGCCTTATTGGGTTTCAATAGGGTTTACCTTGTTTGTCTATATTTTAATTATCAATGCTTATAATCTTATTGATGGTGTGGACGGTTTGGCAGGAACAATAGCCATGAGTGTTAGTGCAATATTCGTATATCTCTTTGTAAATGCAAATGATTTAAGTTTGGCAACCATAGCTATTGCACTATGTGGAGTATTATTAGCATTCCTTAGATTGAATTTTTCAAAAAATAATAAAATATTTATGGGAGATACTGGCTCCATGATAGTTGGCTTTCTGCTGGCATTTTTCACCATAAGCTTTATTAATATTGCTCAAGTTGATGATACATCAGATTATTATAGGGCATCACCAGCTTTAGCCTTTGCTTTGTTGTTTTATCCCTTACTAGATACACTGCGCATCTTTTTTATTAGAATTGTGATTCTAAAAACAAGCCCTTTTAGAGCAGATAAAAATCATATTCACCATAAATTTATTGAAATAGGTTACAGTCATTTAATGACAACAGTTTTAATATGTGGAATTAACTTCGTTATTGTCTGCATTGCTTTCAACTTATTACATCTTAATTTAAATACTCAGATAATTTGCCTTTTGATTTATGGTTCTGTCTTATATATTTTACCATTTGGGTTTCGTAAATTTAAAAACAACTCAAAAATTGCAGAAAAGGAAGTGCGTTAATTGCGCTTTAGGTTTTGCTAATACTGTAATTGCAGTTATATTTGCCTCTTATAAAAAAGATATCTCAATGAATTTTAAAATATTAGGCTTTTTTTGCCTTTTCTTCTTAGCGTCTTGTGCTTCTAAAAAAGAAGTATTGTATTTACAGGATATCGAAGTGAATAAAGCGAGTTCAATACCTTATCAATCAGCGACTATACAGCCTAACGATATTCTTAAAGTAACTATTGGTAGTCTTGAGCCTGAAGCGGCATTACCTTACAATAAAGGTATATCTTTGGGGGCTCAGCCTCAGAATTTAGAGCTTATGAAGTTAGATGGTTATGTAGTTTCCTTAAGTCACACAATAACAATACCTGTATTAGGTGAAATAATTACTCAAGATAAAACTACAAAGCAGCTAGAAGAAATTATTACCTCAAAATTAATCTCTGAAGGTCATCTTACAGAAGCGCGAGTTAATGTTAGATTAATCAACGCAAAAGTCACCATTTTGGGTGAAGTTAATAATCCTGGAACTTTTAATTACACTGATCAGAATATGACGCTTATCCAGGCTCTTGGTTACGCTGGTGATCTAACTATAAATGGAAAACGAGATGATATATTAATGACGAGAGAAGTTGATGGTATCCGTAAAATAACGCGTATAGATTTAACGTCTGCAGAATTTATGAATAGTGAATTTTATTTTGTTAGACCTAATGATTTTATAATCGTCAATCAGAATAATCCTAGAGTAAAAAACGCTGGTTTTGTTAAGGATGTTGGTACAATATTAACAATAGCGTCATTAGCACTTAGTATAACAATTTTATTGTCAAGATAGCTTTATGGATAATTCATTTACTAGTTTTTCTTTAAAAGAAGAAGATAACATAGATATAAAACAGGAGATTAGACGATATATACGTTATTGGCCATGGTTTGCTTTAACCTTGGTAATTTCATTATTAGCAGCATATTTATATTTACGTTATACACCTCAAGTTTATCAAACATATTCTAAAGTAAAAATATTAGATGAGTCTGATGGTTTAGAATTGCCAACTTCTGCATTTATATTTAAGCGAACAAATATTAACTTAGAAAACGAGATTGAAATTTTAACGTCCTACTTAATAATGAATCGCGTTGTAAGGGAGTTAAATTTAAATACTATTTTTTATGAGGAAGGCACTATCCAAACTTCTCAAATCGATGCGTTACCATTCGAGTTCCAGCAAATCATAAATTCAGATAGTATAGTTGAAAGTCTGACTTATAAGGTTAAAGTTAGAGAGAAGGGATTTGAAATTACCAACATCAACACAGACAAAGTATTCTCTTTTGATGAATTTTCGACCTATACTAAAGAGCATCGTTTACCATTTAATGTAAAAATTGATTCAGATAAAGGTTCAAGGATAAAATTTGTTGGTGGGAATTATATTATAAAATTTAAAACAATTAAAAGTGTCGCTCTAGGTTTAAAATCAAAAATTAAAGTTGAATCAATTGGCGAGTTGAGTGACTTACTTAAATTAACTATTAAAGGTGAAAGCAAAGAACTTTCAGAAAATATATTGAACAAACTAATGGATGTTTTTAACGATGATGGAATTTATGATCGACAGTTGATTTCTATACGTACTGAAGATTTTATAAATGAGCGTATGGTGTTTTTAGCTAGAGAATTGGATTCTGTGGAAATAAGTTATCAAGACTTTAAACAAAGAAATAATCTTGTAAATATTACAGCAGATGCCGAATTAGGTTTAGAGCAGCGTACAAAATCTGAAGAAGAAGTATTTCAAATAGAAAATCAATTAACCCTATCACGTTTATTAAAAAGTTCATTAAATGATAATTCACAGTCCGATTTATTGCCCTCTAATATTGGTATTGATAATTCAAGTCTAAATGGACTTATTTCAGATTATAATAATGCTGTCATTAATAGGGATAAGTTAAAGAATAGTGGTGGAGTTAATAATCCCAGAGTTAAGCAAGTAGTATCCCAGGTTGAAAATTTGAAAGATAATATCAACAGGTCTCTAAATGCTTATATAAATCAGCTAAGTGCATCTCAACAGCAATTGGGAAATAGAAATCGTCAATTTTCTGGTAAGGTGGCTCAAATTCCTGAAAAAGAACGTTTACTTAGAGCCATTGTGCGCCAACAGAAGATTAAAGAAAGTCTATATGTGCTCTTACTTCAAAAACGTGAAGAGGCTGCAATTAATTTGGCCATTACAGAACCTTCTATTAAGGTTGTAGAATATGCTCTATCAGGTTCAAATCCAATTTCTCCAAAATCAAATATTATTTATGCTGGTGCAATTTTAGGCGGGTTATTAATTCCATTTGGCATTTTATATCTCATTTTTATGCTTGATACAAAATTGCATAGTAAAGAAGATATTACTAAAATAAATTCGAAAGTTCCAGTAATTGGCGAAATACCTGATGTAAAAAAGAAGCAAGATATTATTTTTGATGACCCAAATGCAAGAACTGCATTGGCCGAATCTTTTAGAATATTGAGTTCTAATGTTGATTATATATTACCTGTAAGTAATGATAGCAAAGCCAAAGTAATCTATTGTACTTCTACCATAAAAGGGGAGGGGAAAACTTATATCAGCCTCAATTTGTCTTTAGCACTATCTAGTATAAATAAGAAAGTTTTATTAATTGGTGCAGATTTAAGAAATCCGCAAATACATACTCATATTAATCAAGATAAACATAAACCAGGGCTATCAAATTATCTTCATGATATAAACTATAATTGGAAAGACTCCTTAATAAATGGATTTGATAAACATCCAAATCATCAGATAATCTTGTCTGGGAGTATTCCACCTAATCCAGCTCAATTATTAACTAATGGTCGATTTACAAAACTCATTGAAGAAGCAAAACTTGAGTACGATTATATTATTGTTGATACAGCTCCTACTATTTTAGTAACAGATACAATGCTTATATCTCCTTTGGCTGATGCCACCATTTATTTAGCTAGAGCTAATTATACTGAGAAGAATTTATTAAAATTTTCAAAAGAGTTATTTGAAGCCGGAAGACTAAAGAATATGGCGTATGTTGTTAATAGCGTTGGTGCAAGTAAATCTTATGGTTATGGTTATAATTATGGTTATAATTATGGGTACGGTAATAAGAATTAACCTTTAGTATAATCGTTTTTTGCGAAAAACCGCATGATATTTATCATACTTTGAAATGGTTTTATAAAGTACTTTTAATAGTGAATTATAAAACTAAAAGCCATGAAATATATAGAACCTATTTCGGCAATAATGACTACCGATATTATTGCACTCAATAGAGAAGATGATCTTGAAACAGCAGAAATGCTATTCAAACGAAATAAAATTAGACACATTCCTGTAGTAAAAGAGGAAGTTGTTATCGGGATGTTAAGTTATACGGATTTATTAAGAATAAGCTTCGCTGATGCCGTAGATGATACAGAAACAGAAGTTGATACCTTAGTTTATAATATGTTTACCATTGATCAAGTGATGGCTAAAAACATAGTTACAGTAAGTTCTACTGCAACAATTAAAGAGGTTGCGAAAATTTTAGCTACACAAGAATTTCATGCTTTACCTGTAGTAGATAACGGTCTTTTAGTTGGCATTGTTACAACTACCGACTTAATCAATTATCTATTAAAGAAATTGTGAAATTGAATAATGGCCTCTCTTAATAATTAGCTAAAGCCCTTAAATTCTTAATAGTCTCAGTAGGGTTTGCGCTTTTAAAAATATGACTGCCGGCTACAAATGTGTTAGCCCCAGCTTCAACTAGTTTGTCAATATTCTTGTCTGTTACACCGCCGTCAATCTCAATACGCGTATTTAAGCCTTGCGCATCAATCATTTGACGTAGTTTTTTTACGCGCTTATAAGTTACTTCTTCAAATTTCTGACCACCAAATCCAGGATTTATGGACATTAGCAAAATCATATAACATTCAGGTAAAATATCTTCTAAAACAGAAATTGGGGTAGTTATGTTTAGAACAATCCCAGCTTTACAACCAGCATCTTTAATTTGTCTTAGAGTTCGGTGTAGATGTACAGTAGATTCATAATGAACTGTTATAATATCCGCTCCCACCTTGGCGAACTCTTCAATATAACGCTCAGGTTTTTCAATCATTAAATGGACATCTAAAGGTTTAGTTGCGTGCTTTTTTATTGCTGCTATTACTGGCATACCATATGATATGTTAGGAACAAAATGACCATCCATTACATCGATATGAAACCAATCTGCATCACTGTTATTTACCATTTCTGTATCACGTTGCAGATTGCCAAAATCAGCAGCTAGCATTGAAGGTGCGATTATTTTTGAAGCCATTTTTTGTATAGTGTTTTGATTTGCTCAAAGGTAAATAAAAAATGAAGTTTCTTTTATTTTGAATTGATAAGATATTTAAAAAAGTGAACCCACGGTAATCAGCCGTGGGTTCTTTCATCAATCAAAAAACGAACAGTTATGTTTTGTAACTGTTGTTACCTTTATTAGGTTGGTCGTTAAATATACGAAATCCTAACCTAAATATGTCTTTAATATTTTACTTCTAGAAGTATGTTTTAATCTTCTAATCGCTTTTTCTTTTATCTGTCTTACACGTTCACGAGTTAAATCGAAAGTTTCTCCAATTTCTTCTAACGTCATTGGATGCTGATTCCCTAATCCAAAATACAAGCGAATAACATCTGCTTCACGAGGTGTTAAGGTTTCTAGTGCACGTTCAATCTCAGTTCGTAAAGATTCGTGTAATAAATCTTTATCTGGATTTGGTGATTCACCACTGCGCAATACATCGTATAGGTTAGAATCTTCGCCTTCAACTAAAGGCGCATCCATACTAACGTGACGACCAGAATTTTTCATGGACTCCTTAACATCGTTAATAGTCATATCTAATTCCTTTGCTATTTCTTCTGCAGACGGTGGTCGCTCATGGCTTTGCTCTAAAAAAGCAAATGTTTTATTAATTTTATTTATAGAACCAATCTTGTTTAACGGTAAACGTACTATACGAGATTGTTCTGCCAATGCTTGTAAAATAGATTGTCTAATCCACCATACGGCATATGATATAAACTTGAATCCACGTGTTTCATCAAAACGTTGTGCGGCTTTAATTAAACCTAAATTACCTTCATTTATTAAATCTGGTAATGTTAAACCTTGGTTTTGATACTGCTTAGCAACGGAAACAACAAAACGTAGGTTCGCTTTTGTTAGTTTCTCTAATGCAATCTGATCTCCAGCTTTAATACGTTGAGCTAATTCTACCTCTTCGTCTGCTGTAATAAGATCTACCTTACCAATTTCTTGTAAATACTTATCTAACGATGCAGTTTCCCTATTGGTAACCTGCTTGGTAATTTTAAGTTGTCTCATTTAATTTTTAAGATTTGTGCAATTACTCTGCAACAACGTGTTGCTGTTTATTATACGTAAAAAAGCATGTGAATGTTACACAATATTAAAAAAAAACTTTTAAATCTTTAAGAGTTTAACGGTATCAAGATTAATATCATCAATGGTTTCATCAGTAAATTTATAATGACCACGAGTTGTTATTAATCTAAAGCGATATGATTTTATTTGGCTTAAAGTATTTAGAAAGAGCCATTTAGATTTTAATAATCTAGGTTTTTCAGATTTTAAACTCAAGTCAAAAATATGTTTTCTTCCTTCTTTTTCTGCAACAATATCTGGTGTTACATCAATATCACTACCTTTTTTGTGGTAAGACTTAGGAGACTCATAACCTTCAATATCTGCTTTAATATTGTTATATCCTAAATTTTCAAGGTATTGAATTGAATGGTTTAGCTCATCTGTGTACTTACTCTTGTCCTGTGTTATCATAGCTAATAATGTAGTGAATTTTAGAGAAAACACCAAATTTCTATATTATTAGTTGTTTAACCACGGGTCAGCCAACCTCTTCTGCTGGCAGTTGCTATAGCGTAAGGCGTAATCCAAAATAAAGCGAATGTATATAAAATACTATAGGAATATGCCCAAATACCTTCAGTAGTTTTGTACTGATTTGCAAAAAATAATACAGAAAATGTGGAGGCAACTAAAATACTAACCAATGTTGATCCTAAAAATAGTAAAGGATGGACTAAAACAAAGAACAACATTGAAACCAACAAAGGATAACTCATCAATATTTTTAGGAATTGACTTATAAATAGGATTCGAGCTCCTGTCTTTCCTTTTTTTCTAAAATTGGTAAAAACATATTTTGCCATTTCAAGATTTTCTCTCACATTACTGCGTCCCCAACGAATAAACATTTTGTATAATCCTAAATATTGTTCTGGTACGTTAGTATATGCTACTGCATTTTTTTGAAATAAAACGTGTTTACCTTGTTTTAAGATCATATTTGTCATTGCTCTATCTTCACCAATATCAGATGCTTTTCCCATAAATGTCTGGTTAATCCATTGTGGTAAACATTTATGAACAGCAGTACTGCTGTAAGCTGCTAATGCACCAGGTGTACATAAAACAGAATTCAGATTACTCTCGGCAGAACGCACAAATTCAAAACTCATTACAAAGCTTACATCAAGCATTTTTGGGAGCATTTCTTTTTTGTTATTTAAAACTCTAATATTTCCAGCGACTGCACCACATTTTTCATTCTTTACGAAAGGGCTCACTAAATTTCTAAGTGTATCTTCTGTAACAATAGAATCACTATCTACAGTAACATATACATTTCCTGTTCCTAAATTGAATCCGCGATAAAGAGCATGGCGCTTTCCTTTATTTTTTGGTTGTTGATAAATTTCTAAGCGATCACCAAGTTTTGTTTTAGCATCAAGCATCCAATTCCATGTATCGTCTTTACTGCCATCATCAATAGAAATAATCTGAATTTTTTCTTCAGGATAATTACTGTTTGCTAGACTCATTAAAGTGTCCCACACTTGTTTCCCTTCATTATAAGCAGGCACAATTACAGTACACGTTGGTAATTCACTATCTGATACAGATGCAATAGGTTTATATTTATAGTAATTATAAGCTTTGTATAGAAAAAAGGTGGCTTTAAACCCAAATAAGCTTGTAGCTAATACTATAAAAGTATAACCTAAAGTAGAACTTGCTTTATCGACTTTTAATTGTTCAAAATCATTATGAAATACAGAGAGGAAATAAATTCCGATAATAAGGAGTAAAAAAGAGCTGAACAGAACAATTTTATTATACGGACTTTCGATTTTACTTTTACTAGTTAAAAAGAAATTAAGATCACTTGAAAGTTTTTTAGATTTGCGTTTTGTATTGGATATAAAGTTGTTTGAAGCAATTTTTTTTGGGGACATATATCTATTTATGATTAAATAATTAATTGATAATAGATGTACGTTGTCTTATTGAGTTTGGATTTTTTTTATTTTTATTTAACATTAAGATTCTTATTTTTATTCAAATCCAAAGGACTCTTCTAAATTTATTCTACTTCTCAGCTTGTCAATTTTCTGAATCATTTTATTAAAGAATAAGACTCTATCTTTTTCTCCTGAATGCACTAAGAGTTTTGAATTAGACATTTGTCTAGAAAAGAAGTCGTCCATAATATTACAAGTATCTTGATGTTCTATTTTTAGATATTCTAAAACAGTATATGGAACAAAAAAAATCTTTTTAAGCGTTGTTTTTACCATAATGATATTACTCATAGTCAATAAATCGCTCTTATATAAGTTATAAGATGCATTATTTTGTGAGTTTATAATGCTTTGTTGGATGGTTTGCTTTTCTACATGATTTACAATGTCTTCAAGATCATCGCATATTTTTAAGGCCAAGTTTTTAGAAAGTAGTTGAGACTCAAAAAAGTAAATAATTTGTTCAAGTGTTCCATTGATAGTATTATCATTCCAGAACTCAGTAATATTAATATAATTATATGTCTGTCCTAATTCAAATGCTTTTTCTAATAAAGACTTAGGAATAGTTGTCATGAATTCATCAAATGATACTTTGTTTTTGGTCATTTCCTTATCAGTAAGTTTCAACCAAACATAGATCTTGTAACGTGTTATATAAGAGTCTTTTAAAGTATAAAATAAAGGAATGTCTTTTGCGGAATATAATATAGATGCGCTTTTAAGTTTCGATAATGGGATTAAATTTTCAATAGACTTTGCGAAATAGGATTCTAACTGAATTTCATTAGTTATAACGGGAGATGTTTCGGTAAGAATAGTGTTTTGGCTTCCAACTTCATACAACTTATTAAGCGATACATTGAAATGTTTTGCGAGTTTGATACTTTCATCTAATGTTATATTAGTTTTAAGATTTACTCTTCTGTAAGCAGCATCATATCCAATATCTAAAACTAATGCTATTTCATCTATAAAAGAAGAATTGAGATTACTCTTTTCTTTTAAATATTGTATAAATTGTTTTTGCATAAATCAATAAATAATTAAGATTAAGTCTATGATATTTGCAAAAAATACAAATAATATATTTGAATTTCGATTTTATTGTTTATTTAAACTTAAATATTACAAGTAATTTTAAGTTGCTAATCTAAAAATTTTTTAACCATGAAATCTTTATTTATCGCAATTGTATTATTGATAAGTGTAAATATGTACTCTCAAAATGAACCCAAATACAAGGATGTTTTTATAAGGATTTATAATTTAGAAGGAAAGAAAATAGCAAAAGGTAAGCTGCTTTTTATTACCGAAAAGTCAATTACATTATTTAGAAGGAATAAAAGAATAAAGGTCACTTTAGATGATATTGGTAAAATTAGAACCAAGCGTTCTTTTGGAAATAATGTTGTAAAAGGTGCAGCTATTGGCGGAACTTCGCTTGCAATTGTTGGAGCAGCATCTGCACCTAATAATTCATCTTTTTTGAGCTATACTCCTCCAGAGGGAGCATTAATAGGAACAATTTTAGGTGGATTTTTTGGCACAGTGATAGGTACACTTACAGGATTATTTAAAAATTCTAAAGGCTATGAAATTAATGGGGACTCAACAAAATTGGGGTTATTTAAAGATTTAATATTAAAAAATAATGAATAAAAAGTAAAAGCTGATGTATAACTAACACTTTGAATTATGAAAAAAAATATGATTTTTTGTATTCTCACACTAGTCATTTGTAGTTGTGAAATTAACCTAGATGATGACATAAAGTATTATCGATTCAGTAAAAATGATTATAAATTTATTCCAACTGTATATCAAGATATTGATAGAATAATCACATTCAAGAACCAGCAAAGTGAAGAAGTTAAAATTGAAGTAAAGGGTTATAATAAAAACAAAAAGTCTAATGGTGGATGGAACTGGGCAGGAGGTGCATCAACAGACTTATATTATACTGATCAGATAATTATATGGCTAGATTTGATGGATGTTAATTTCCCCGAAATAGGAGATGGTTATTGCGACCAGATTCATATCACAATTGAAAAAAGAAGTGATGGGACAACAGAAACTATATTAAAAATTCCTTCCTACAGTAACTATTGCTCAAGAATCAGTTTGCCCTCTTTATCACCATATATTGAATTGCAAAGCATGAGTATTGGAAATGTTAGTTACGATAGTGTAAAAGTTTTTGAAACAGAAGAAAACTTTTTGTTTTATGATGAGTCAACAATAGATAAAATATATTATGATTTTAATCAAGGTATAATTGGGTTTGATGATACTGAAAACAATATTCAATACAGAATAGTAAATGAATAACTAGAAAAAAAAACTGCTTCATTTTATGAAGCAGTTTTTTTCTAGATTTAAAAAGAATTAGTCTTCTTTCTTATCTTCTCTAGGCTTACGATCGTCTCTACGATTATCACGTCCACGATTATCTCTACCTCTGTTATCGCGACCACGATTGTTATTATCTCTTGGTGGTCTTGCTACATAACCTTCTGGTTTTGGTAAAATTGCTTTACGAGAAACTTTCTCTTTACGTGTTCTAGAATCTACTCCGAAGTACTTTACATCAAAAACATCTCCCATGTTTACAACATCAGATACATTTTCAGTACGTTCCCAAGCTAATTCACTTACATGTAATAAAACTTCGTTTCCTGGTGCTTCTGTATATTCTACAACAGCTCCAAAATCTAACATTTTAATTACTTTTACTTCGTAAACGCTTCCTACTTCAGGCTTAAATAATAAAGAATCAATTTTTGCCATTACAGCATCAATACCTTTTTTACCAACACCTAAAATTTCAACAATACCTTCTTCAGTTACAGGATCTTCATTGATTACGATAGTAGTTTCAGTTTCTTTTTGCATTTCCTGAATCACTTTTCCACCAGGTCCAATTAAGGCTCCAATAAATTCGTTAGGAATGCGTCTTGTGATCATAGTAGGAGCATGATCTTTTACATCTGCATTTGGTGTTGCAATAGTATCAGTCAATTTCTCTAGGATATGTAAACGACCATCACGAGCTTGTTTTAGTGCATTCACCAAAATCTCGTATGATAATCCTTTTACTTTAATATCCATTTGGCAAGCCGTAATACCATCAGCAGTACCAGTTACTTTAAAATCCATATCTCCTAGGTGATCTTCATCACCTAAGATATCAGATAATACAGCGTATTTTCCAGAATCAGCATCAGAAATTAATCCCATGGCAATACCAGAAACTGGTTTTTTCATTTGTACACCAGCATCCATTAATGCCATAGTACCAGAACATACTGTCGCCATAGAAGACGAACCGTTAGATTCTAAAACTTCAGATACTATACGCACTGTGTAAGGACAATCTTCAGGAATCATTCCTTTTAAAGCCCGTTGCGCTAAATTACCATGTCCAACTTCTCTACGAGATGTTCCACGGATAGGTCTTGCCTCACCAGTACAAAATGGAGGGAAATTATAATGTAAATAGAAACGCTCTTCACCTTCTTGAGATGGCATATCTATTTGGTTAGCATCTCTAGATGTTCCTAAAGTTACAGTTGCTAAAGCTTGAGTTTCTCCACGCGTAAAGATTGAAGAGCCATGTGTTGATGGTAAGTAATCTACTTCACACCAAATTGGTCTAATCTCAGTAGTCTTACGACCATCTAAACGTAAACCTTCATTTAGGGTTAAATCTCTAATTGCAGCTTTTTCAGCTTTGCGGTAATATTTAGAAACTAAATCACCAAAATCTTCTAATTCTTCTTCAGAAAACGTGGCTTTTATTTCTTCCTTTATTTCTTCAAAAGCAGCACTTCTTTCATGTTTAGCAGATCCAGCTTTTGCAATAGCATACACTTTATCGTAAGCCATATCGTGAATTTTCTTTGCTAAATCTTCATCTTCTCTTTCTCCTTCATATTCACGAACTTGTTTCTTTCCGAATGCTTCAGCTAATCTCACTTGAGCAGCACATTGTACTTTAATAGCTTCGTGTGCAAACTTAATTGCATCTGCCATTTCTTCTTCAGAAATTTCATCCATTTCACCTTCTACCATCATTACTGAATCGGCAGAAGCACCAATCATCATATCTAAATCAGATTCTTCTAATTGCGAAAGTGTTGGGTTGATTATGAACTCTCCATTAATACGACCAACTCTTGCTTCAGATATTGGACATTCAAATGGAAAATCTGATAATTGAATCGCAGCAGAAGCTGCTAATCCTGCCATAGCATCTGGCATAACCTCTGGATCATGAGACATTAATTGAATCATCACCTGAGTTTCAGAATGGTAATCTTTTGGGAATAATGGACGTAAAACTCTGTCCACTAAACGCATTGTTAATACTTCACCATCACTTGGTCTTGCTTCTCTTTTAAAGAAACCTCCTGGGTAACGACCAGCAGCAGCAAATTTTTCCCTGTAATCTACCGTAAGTGGTAAAAAGTCTACTGGACTTTGTCTATAATTGGAAACTACTGTACATAATAACATACATTTTCCTGATTGCACAACAACGCTTCCATGCGCTTGTTTTGCCAATTTTCCGGTTTCGATAGAAATTTCTCTACCATCACCTAGGTCAATGACCTCTCTAAATGTCTTTGGAATCATAAATTTTTTTAATTCTAATTAAACAATGGTCGTTGTGTTGTTGTGTAGTAGTTGTATGACCAATGAAAAACTATTAATTCTGAACTTATATCAGAATCTGCTTATTCATAATTCGAATTTTAGACGCTTTCGATTGCGTTATATAAAATAAAAAACCACGCTAAAAAACGTGGTCTTTTTATTGAGATTATTTTCTTAATCCTAATTCTTTTACTATGGCACGATATCTTAAGATATCTTTCTTAGTTAAGTAGTCTAATAAAGCTCTACGCTTACCTACTAATTTTACTAATGAACGCTCAGTGTTATAATCTTTACGATTTCTTTTTAAGTGTTCTGTTAAGTGATTAATTCTTGCAGTAAATAATGCTATCTGTCCTTCAGCAGAACCAGTATCTTTTGCATCTTTACCATGTTTTTTGAAAAGTTTTTCTTTTCCTTTTGAGTCTAAATACATGCTAATATTATTGTAAATGATTGTTATGTACACGAAAGCCTTTCTTTCGAGCGGCAAATATAGTGTTTTTTTGTGATTTGCGATTTTTTTCGTAACTTTTTGATGTTGAATGAGATAAAAAATAATTCTTATTCAACCAACCCTATACGAATTTAATAGCTATCACTAATTAATCCTGTTAAATTGTATGTATGAAAGTAACGAAACCGCAACGTAACTTCTTTAACGCCTATGACGTTCTAGAACGAATTTTTAACAATACTTACAACGGTATAGCTATTGTAAATTTAGATGGTGATTGGCTGAAAGTAAATGAAAGTGTCTGCGAAATTTTTGGTTACTCAAGGTGGGAGCTTTTTAATATGGATATTAATAATATCATTTTTATTGAAGATCTCGGTGTTCATGAACAAAAATATGAAAAGCTTATCAGCGGCGAGATTGATAAATATCGTGTTAAACAAAGGTATTTTCATAAAGATGGTTCTATAATTTGGGTTTTAATTTATGTTTCTTTAGTCTATTTTAAAGAGGACAGACCTCATATGATTTGGCAATTTTCTGATGTTACCAATAGACAAAAGAACCAAGACAAATTGAAAGCTATGCTTAGTGTTGCTCAGGAGCAAAATGAAAGATTGACATCTTTTGCTGATATAGTAACCCATAATTTGAGATCTCATTCAGGTAATTTATCTTCACTTACAGAGTTTTTAGAAGAAGATTTTTCTAATCTCAACACAAATGAAAACTTTCAACTTTTAAAAAAAGCTATTGAAAACTTACAAGAAACGGTTTCGCATTTAACGCAAGTTGCTAAAATCAAAGAAATTGAAGATTCTAAAATGGAAATCCTTAATTTATATGATTATGTAGAAAAAGCTACATACAACATTATCGCAATGGCTCAGAATGCAGAGGCTACAATATATAACGAAATTGATGAAAATATTTCTGTTAAAGCAATCCCAGCTTATCTTGATAGTATTATTCTTAACTTTCTTACCAATGCCATTAAGTATAAATCTGAAAAAAGAATACCCATTATAGAGTTGACTTCTCGTATTGAGGATGACTTTGTAGTACTTAAAATAAAAGATAACGGTTTGGGAATAGATTTAGACAAGTTTGGAGATAAGCTTTTTGAGATCTACAAAACATTTCACTCTAATGCAGATGCCATTGGTATTGGACTTTTTATAACAAAAAACCATATTGAATCTTTAGGCGGCAGAGTCGAGGTTTCGAGTCAAGTAGATGTAGGTACAGAGTTTTCAATTTATTTTAAAAAAGGATAATTTTTTTCTTCATGATTAAACCTTTTGTAGATACAGTGGTCTTAACACTATATTAACATTAAAAAAAGTAATCATGAAAAGTTTTAATTCATTTAAAAGTGCAGTTTTAAGCCTTTTGGTTTTAGGTTTAATCTTTACATCTTGTAGTGAGGATAACACTACAGAAACAGAGAATCAGCTCGAAGACACACAAGAAGTACAGCGTTCTGCTGAGATTGACGAGATTGACAATGTTTTAGGAGAACTAGTTATTGAAGCCTACGAGGAAGAAGAATCTAATTTGGCGAATCGAAGCGCTCAAAGCCGAGATATTCCAGATTGTGTTACAATTACAGTTGTTGCCGAGCAAGGTTACAGACAAGTTACTATAGATTTTGGTGCTGATGGTTGTATTGTACGTGGCCACTTACTGAAAGGACAAATCGTATTCGATTACACAAGAGATCCTGAAGCGCAGCAAATTATGATTAACTATAATTTGATAGATTTTTATTTTGACGCTAAAAATATTATTGCCAGTCGTTCTATTCTTAAAGAACTATCTAACGAAAATGGTAATCCGCAATTTACACATAGCTTAGATATTACTGTAATATGGCCAAACGGTGTGCAAGCTTCTAGAGAAGGTACGAGAATTAGAGAATGGATTGAAGGTTTTGGTAGTGGTATTTTTAGTGATAATGTTTTTGAAATTACAGGTAACTGGACAGCTACTTTTGTAAATGGAAATACACATACCTATGAAGTTATTATACCCTTACGTAGAGAAGTAATTTGCACTTATTTTGTTAGTGGAACTTTTGATGTACAACGCACTAACTTTGGAGGTTTATTTGATTTTGGAGATGGTGATTGTGATAACCAAGCAACATTTACTTTTAATAATGGCACAGAAATACCGATAACTTTAAATTAGTTATTAGTTTTGGTTGATTGGAGTGATAAGCGAGCCAAAAGGCTCGCTTTTTTATTATTAATCATCAAAATCGTCAATACCTACAGTGATGTTCATCCTAATAATAACATCAAAACTTACTGATGTGTCACTAAGCTGTCCAGTAATTAAAGTATTAATTGAAGTACTATTTTCAAAATTGTAAGCTATATTGTTTAAAAGATATCTATCAACTATATGATTTTCCGTATTAAGATTATTTTGAATAACTAAATCGTCAATTTCAATAGATATTCCTCCAATTATTATAACGGCATCAGTTAGGGTAGTTTGAGAATCACCATTATAATTAGTGATTTCATAGGAAAGCTTATTTAACCTAGCTTCAATTATAAAATCTTGATTTTCTTCTATCGTATCATTGATACTGATATCTAAAGGAGCGTAGCTAGCGAAGCGCTGATCTTCATCTAAAAAACTTGTAGAAGTTATATTGACAATTGCAGAAAAATCGTCAGTTATAGGCGTTAGAGTAATACCATCATCTTGCTTACAAGAAATAAGATTTAGACAACATATTACAGTAATAACAATAAGGCTATAACGTCTCATTTTTAAAAGCTTTATGAAACTCTAAGAGGTTGATTTTTTATTAAATCAATATATAGATTAATCTTGTTTTTTAAATCTTTACGATGTGTTATAAAATCTAGGAAACCATGTTCTAATAAAAATTCTGAGGTTTGAAAACCCTCAGGTAATTCTTTGCCAGTAGTGTCTCTAACCACGCGTGGCCCAGCGAAACCAATTAAAGCTCCAGGTTCAGCAATATTAATATCTCCTAACATCGCAAACGATGCTGTTGTACCACCTGTAGTTGGATCAGTACAAAGTGATATGTATGGTATTTTAGCATCTGCTAATTGTGCTAATTTTGCTGAAGTTTTAGCTAATTGCATTAAGGATAAGGCAGCTTCCATCATACGTGCTCCACCAGATTTACTGATAATCATAAATGGTGTTTTCTTTTTTAAAGCATAGTCCGCAGCTCTCGCAATTTTTTCGCCTACAACACTTCCCATAGAACCACCAATAAAGGCAAAATCCATACATGCAATTACTAAGTCTTGTCCATTGGATTTACCCACTGCTGTCCTTACCGCATCTTTGAGGTGCGTTTTTGTTTGTGCTGCTTTTAATCGGTCTGGATATTTTTTTGTGTCTTCAAACTTTAATGGATCTTTAGAAGACAAATTAGCATCTAACTCTTTAAATTTATTGTCGTCAAATAGAATTTCAAAATACTCTGCACTTCCAATTCTTACATGGTATCCATCTTCTGGACTTACGTAAAAATTTTGTTCGAGTTCTTTAGTATCTATTATTTTTCCTGTAGGAGATTTATACCAAAGACCTTTAGGAGTGTCTTTTTTTTCCTCAGTAGAGGTTTGAATGCCTTTATCTTTTCTTTTAAACCAAGCCATATTGATTTACAGTTTTAAATTCACGATTTAAGATATAAAAATCTTTAACCGGAGGTTTTAGTTAGTTGTTAGGGTGCAAATGTAAAACATATAAAATTACTACTTTATTATTAAACCCAAAAATGTATAATAGGTTTAGAAAGCAAAATTTTAGGACAAATAAAAACCCATTAAAACTCTGATTTTGAGTTGTAATGGGTTTTATTAATTCGAATACTTTTTATAAAGTGTCAACATTATTTAAATCTTCAAAAGCCTTCTTAAGTCTCTCAACAAAGGCATCTTCACCTTTACGTAACCAAACGCGCGGATCATAATATTTTTTGTTAGGGACATCATCACCATCAGGATTGCCAATTTGAGTTTGTAAGTAGTCTTTTTTGTCTTGTATATAATCTCTAACACCGCTTAAAAAAGCCCATTGCATATCAGTATCAATATTCATTTTAATAACACCGTAGCTAATACCTTCTCTTATTTCTTCTAATGTTGAACCTGATCCTCCATGAAATACGAAATCTATATGATTATGCCCAACACCGTATTTTTCAGTGATATGATCTTGAGAGTTTTTTAAGATTTTTGGAGTTAATTTCACATTACCGGGTCTGTATACACCATGGACATTACCAAAGGCTGCAGCTATAGTAAATTGGTCACTCACTTTACTTAACTCTTCATAAGCATAAGCAACTTCTTCTGGTTGAGTGTATAACTTTGAAGCGTCAACATCACTATTATCTACACCATCTTCCTCACCACCTGTAATACCAAGTTCAATTTCTAAAGTCATACCCATTTTACTCATACGAGCTAAATATTGCTTACAAATCTCTATGTTCTCTTCGATTGGTTCTTCAGATAAATCAATCATGTGCGAACTGTAAAGAGGTTTTCCTGTTTCTTTAAAATGTTGTTCACTAGCATCTAATAAACCATCTATCCAAGGTAATAATTTCTTGGCACAGTGGTCTGTATGTAAAATAACAGGTACTCCGTAAGCTTCTGCCATTTGGTGCACATGTTTTGCACCAGCAACAGAACCTGCAATAGCAGCTTTCTGATTTTCATTACTTAAGCCTTTTCCAGCATTAAATTGTGCACCACCATTTGAAAATTGAATTATCACTGGTGCATTTAATGCTTTTGCAGTTTCTAAAACACCATTTATAGTGTTAGATCCAATAACATTTACAGCTGGTAAGGCAAAACCTTTCTCTTTTGCTAATTTGAAAATATTTTGTACTTCTCTTCCTGTTGCAACTCCAGGTTTGATATTATGACTCATAATTTTTTTGGATTGAAAAATTTAGATATCAAAAATACGTAAATTTTGAGTATTTATGAAGGTCGACTTGTTATAAAATAACGAAAACGATATAGCTGAAACTTAAGAAAAATTGAATTAAAAAGGATAATTAATTCCAATATTAAAAACTGCATTTCTGAAGTTATATTGTTTAAACCAACGGTTACCTTCACTTTGTGATGGATCGTAAGTTTTAAAGCCTGTATCAAAACGTAATACAAAAAAATCGAAGTCATAGCGTATACCAAAACCAGAGCCAACAGCTATGTCTTTTAATGAGCTAAAATTAGTAAAGGTTGCATCTTCATCCTCTACATTATCTAGTACATTCCAAATGTTACCTGCATCAATAAATAATGCACCATACCATTGTCCAAATAGATTAAAACGTTGTTCTGCACTAAAGTGAATTTTAAAGTTTGCCTCATTAAATTCGTTAGTGGTTTTAGAACTTCCAGGACCAAGGTTATATGCTGTCCAAGCTCTATTATCATTAGGTCCACCAGCAAAGAAACTCTTGGCAAAAGGAATACTGTTAGAGTTGCCATAAGGGATAGCTATACCAGCATAAGATCTGAAAGCAAAAACGTTCTTTCTTCCTAAATCAAAATATTTTACATAATCGATTTCGGTTTTAAAATATTGTGAAAATGCCACGCCAAAAACTTCATAATTACCATTTTCGTTTTTAGAAGCTCCAGTGAGTCTTGATAGGTTAGATAGTAAATTACCAGCCAATTCTACTCGCCATTTAAAAACTGAAAAATCATTATCGAATATATTCTGCCTCCTGTCTTTCTTATAGTCAAAACTTGTAGAGAAAATAAGGTTGTTTTCTGTGAGTCGGTCTTTACGCTCTTTTATATTATTTACAGTGGCAAAATCAGCAGCACCAGGCATTAGACTAGTCTGTTCAGTCAAAACATCATCAATAAACTGGTCTGCCGGAGAAAAATCATTTTGTACAAGAGGATTCTCTAAAGTTTCATCACCTCCTATATAACCAATATCTTGAGCTATAGTATTTAATCTGCCAAATGAGTTTGTATAAACTCCGAAATAATTACTAGTATTAAGGTTTTTTACAAACTGTACATTAAAAAGATCTAAATTATTAGTTACTGTTTTTGAAGGAAACCAATTGTAACTTAGCACACCAGACAAGGTCTGTTTGTCTAATCCAATATTTTGTTGACTAGTTGCGGAGAGATTTATCACTGTGCTTGGTGACATATATTTGGGTATGACCTTATCTGTATTAAAAGGTGTGAATAAACGCGGAATAGTTAGTCTGATATTTCCTCCAAACTCGTTAATATCGAAAAACCTTTCATCATCGGTACTATTATCATCTGATGCACCAATTGCCGCAATACCACTGATCTCTAACGTTTCTGCACCTCTAAAGACATTACGTATTTTTAATCCGGCACTGAATGAAAATCCAATGGTTTGAATATTACTTTGAGTTATTTCAGGGTCAAAACTTAACTGATATTTTTTTTTGGGCTCTAAATAGATGTTTGCTGTTAAGGTAGTGTCTTGTTCATTTTCAACATAATCGATACTGGGATATCTAAACATCTGTAAATCATTTAGATAGCGCGAAGTCCTGCTTCTGGCTAAATCACTATAAGTGTCTCCTTTATTAATAAATACAGCGTCAGTTATCGCTTTTGGTCTAAATCGTAATTTCTCCTTACTATATAGGTTATAATCTTTGTAAATTGTAGTATCTGAGATGGTCTTAAACCGGTTGTCAAAATTGTCGTCTGTAAAAATATTGACCTCTTTAATCTTATAGATTTTAAACGGTACTGTAGTAGTAGAATCGTCACCTCTAATGGTACGGTTGGCAATAAATAATTCTGTATTTACCTTGTGATTTGTTTTTATAGTATCTGTTACGAAACTTATATAATCTTGTCCAAAATAATAAAAACCCGCATTACGTAAGTAGGTGTTTATGCGTACCCGTTCGTTTTCATAATTTAGTTCGTCATATTGCTCACCTTTTTTTAGTAATGATGCTTTGCTGAATTTATCGTAGAGTGTATCAATTGCAAGACTACTTATAATTGGGGTAACAGAATCTAATTTGTAAGGTTTGTTTTTTGTAACCTTATATGTTACTTGAGCACGTTTGTTACTATCTCTTTTTACTTCGTATGCTACCTGATTGTTAAACCATCCTTTGCTGTAATAGTATTTTCTTAGGTTATTAGTTGTTTTAATGGTTTTATCTTCATTAAGAATAGTTGGAGCTTCACCTGTGCGCTTTAACCAATTGTTGAAATTTTTTCTGGTTTGTATCTCTTTATCAAATTGCTTTTTTGAGAGTAATTTAGTTTTCCATTTTACTTTAGAAGAATCGCTTAGAACTTTAGCTTCAAGAATTGAGTCAATATTCGGTCGAGCTAAATTGTAAATTCCTAGTTTAAGAGGTAGTTTAATACCTAAAAAACCATTCATGCCAGTATTCACTTTTTGAATTACGATATTGTTGATGCGTTCTTCATTATTTATTTTTCCGTCTTCAATAATTGTGTTTTCAGTAATGAGATGCTCATTGTTTTTAACACGTTTTACAACATTACAAGAACTAATAGATAGAACAAATACAGCCAATACCAAAACAATACAAAGTGATTTGTAGTTTTTACCTAAGCAAGAATTACGATTTGACAATTTCAAAAGCTGTATTGTATTTTGATAATGTTTGTACGAAACAAAAATAATACCATTTATGTCTTTAAATATTAGTACTTAAATAAAATTAGAAAAATAATAAGGGTAAAAAGGTTTACTTTGTATTTTACAAACAAATGTAAAGAGATTTTAATGTTATCAAAGAATCAAATAAAGTTAATTAAAAGTTTAAGTCAAAAAAAGAATAGACAGCAATTAGGCTTGTTTACTGTTGAAGGCATAAAAGGAATTAATGAGTTTCTAAATTCAGACTTTCAGTTAGAAAATCTCTATACTACAAAACGAATTTTTGACATAGTAAATCACCAAGTCACTGAGATTTCTGAAATAGAACTTAAAAAGATATCAACGCTCAAAAATCCTAATACGGCTTTAGCTGTTTTTAAAACTCCAAAGTCAATATCACTAAAAAATGAAGGCTTAATTATAGCACTAGATGACGTAAGAGATCCAGGTAATTTAGGGACTATTATTCGTCTCTGTGATTGGTATGGAGTTAAAGATTTAGTTTGTAGCACCAATACTGTAGATTGCTATAACTCTAAAGTAGTACAAGCTACAATGGGCTCGCTAGCTCGTGTAAATGTTACATATTTAGATTTAGAGGATTATTTAGAATCTAGTAAAGCCAATATTTTTGGAGCTTTCATGGATGGTGAAAATATTTATAATTCTAGTTTGCCAAGTGAAGGTATTGTAATATTAGGGAATGAAGCTAATGGAATTTCTGAAGCGATTTCATCTAAAGTTGAAAGGAGAATAACAATTCCACAATTTGGAAAAAAACAGTCTACTGAAAGTTTAAATGTGGCTAATGCCACAGGAATCATTTTAAGCGAATTTAGGCGACGAACTATTACTGAAATGTAAAGTTGATAAAAACACCTCTAGTTTGCATTTTTGCAATATTACCTGTCCATGGACTATTTGGGTCATTATCTCTAATAATCTCATCATTTATAGCGAAAATTCCTCGAATAGATGGTGTAAACTTAAAATGGAGTAAATAAAAGTCTATACCAAAACCAATTTCGTAGAAATATGTGTTTTTAGTCATTCTAAACTCTCCAGAACTATTGTCATTTGGATTGTCTTCATTACTAGAAAGATTAATCGCAGCTGAAACACCTCCGACAACAAATGGTTTGAAATTATTAATGCGCTTAGTTGACATTTTTAACAATAATGGTACATGTATGTATGTCGATTTTACTTCTCTCAATAAATCAGAGTCATTAAATTCCATACCAGCAAAGTAACTTTCTTTATAACGTAGATTTCTCGTAGTAAAAAATACACCAGGTTCAAGTCTCAAATTCAAATAATTATTAATTCGTAAGTCACCGACAAGTCCTAAGTGAAATCCAAACGTGTCGTCATCCACCAAAATGTCTTCCATATCCTCATTATAATTAAACTTGAAGTCATAACTATTTAAACCAAGAAAATAACCCCAAGACAATAGCTCTTCATCCTTTGGGTCTGGATTATTAGTTACTTTTTCTTTGGTAAATAATTGAGCGGATGCATTTTGAAATACTAAAAAAAATGCTAAAAAGATTAAGATTCTCTTCATGTTATGCTTTAGATGCTGTGTAAATTGTTGCCACACCCATGGTTTGTGGTTTGTCTTCGACATTAATAAACCCAATTTTTCTCAAAATATTGTTTAAAGCTTCACCATATGGGAAAACAGAAGCCGATTCACTAAGATAGCTATATGCAACTTTATCTTTTGAAAAAAGCTTGCCGATAACTGGTAGAATAAGTTTTGTGTGTATCTTATATCCTGCTTTATAGATTGGGTTGGTTGGAACAGAAGTTTCTAAAATCACAAAAACACCATTGGGTTTTAAGACTCTTAATATTTCAGCTAATCCTTTCTCTAAATTTTCAAAGTTACGAACTCCAAATGCAACAGTAATAGCGTCAAAGGTGTTGTCTTTAAAAGGTAAATCTTCAGAATCACCAATTACCATAGATATAATACCATCTAATTTTTTAGTTCTAATTTTCTGTCTTCCTACTTCTAACATTCCATCACTAATGTCTAAACCAATAATTTCTTTGGCATTGGTCGAAGTTAGATTAATGGCTAAGTCACCAGTTCCTGTAGCAATATCCAGAATATTTTCTGGCTGTTTTTCAGAAACAATTTTAACAACTTTATTTCTCCACTTTACATCAATACCAAAAGAAATGATACGGTTTAAGCCATCATATTCTTTAGAAATGGTATCAAACATTTTGGTCACCTGAATCTTTTTGGATTGGTCACTGTCTTTGTAAGGATTTACTTTTTCAGCCATTAAAAATTTTTGGCAAATATACGGATTAGTTATAAGTACTTGAAGTTGTAAATATTTAAAGTTAAGACTAGGAAAGTTATTATTATATAAAGAAATAATTAGTTGATATTAATATGAAGTATGTAAATGATACTTTAAATAATATAGAAACCTCCTAACTTATAACTTCTTAGTATATTTGCATGTTTATTTCAACAATTAAGGATGAAAATAATTATCGCAGGTGCTGGAGAAGTAGGATTTCATTTAGCAAAACTATTGTCCTATGAGTCGCAAGAAATAACTCTTATTGATACCAAAAAGGATAGCTTAGCTTATGCAGGTGAACATTTAGATATAAAAACCATAAAAGGGGATGCTACATCTATTTCTATTTTAAGAGAAGCGCGAATAGATACTGCAGCACTTTTTATTGCAGTTACATCTTCAGAAACCACTAACATTACAGCTGGTGTAATTGCTAAACAGTTAGGTGCACAGCGCACTATAGCTCGTATTTCTAACACCGAATTCATTGATGAAAAAGAAACTATAGGGTTTTCTAAATTTGGAATAGACGAATTAATTTCTCCTGAATCCTTAGCTGCTTCAGAAATTGAATTATTATTAAATCAGTACGGATTTAATGATACGTATGAGTTTGAAGAAGGAGCCTTAACAATGTTAGGTCTACGATTGTCTAGAACTGCAACATTTGTTGGTAAAACGGTTAAGGAAGCAGCAGAAATATACTCAGAACTGCATTTTATTCCTATTGCGATTCAACGTTATGCAACTCAATATACTATAATACCTAGAGGTGACACGCAATTTAAGGAAGGTGATAAAGTCGTTTTTATGACTTCGAAAGGTGGTGATGACGAATTGTTTGAATTGTCTGGTAAAGTAAAATCTGAAATTAAGAATGTTATGATTCTTGGTGGAAGCAAAATTGGATATAAAACAGCGAGAGATTTATGTGAAAGTAAGTTCAATGTTAAATTAGTTGAAAGTAGAAAACCAGTTGCAGAAGATCTTGCAGACCGCTTACCTAATGCTCTTGTAATATGTGGTGATGGAAGAAATGTTGAAATATTGGACGAAGAAAATATTTCAGACATGGATGCTTTTATTGCTGTAACTGGTAATTCTGAAACTAATATTATGTCTTGTCTTTTAGCAAAATCTAAAGGAGTAAAGAAAACCATAGCTTTAGTAGAAAATATGGATTATTATCAGTTATCTCAATCTATAGGTATAGATACATTGATTAATAAAAAACTATTGGCTGCTAATAATATATTTAGATATATTAGAAAAGGTGAGGTCGTTGCTATGACCAAACTTACCAATATGAATGCAGAACTTTTGGAGTTTGTTGTTAAGCCAAATTCAAAAATCACCAACAAAGTGGTAAAGGATTTAAGTTTTCCAAGATCGGCAATTTTTGGTGGTGTTATAAGAAATGGAAAGGGTATGATTCCTCTTGGAAGTTTTAAAATTGAGGCAGGTGATCGTGTTGTGGTTTGTTGTCTGCCACGCTCTATTTCTGAAGTTGAAGCATTTTTTGCATAGTTTATAAAACAGATGAAGCTTAATTATAAAATTATATTCCATTTTTTCGGATTACTATTATTATTCAATGGTGGTTTTATGATGGTAGCTACATTGATTAGTCTTATTTACAAAGATGGCGTTACTTTTAAATTATTTTTAGCTGGTTTAGCCACTTTACTTTTAGGAGGTGTTGCAATGTATGCAACTAAAAATCATCGTAAGGAAATGAATAAACGCGAAGGCTATGTGGTAGTAGCCTTTGGCTGGATTGTGATGTCACTCACAGGAACCTTACCCTATTTGGCAACAGAATCCATTCCTTCGTTTACAAATGCATTTTTTGAAACCATTTCTGGTTATACCACTACAGGTGCCAGTATTCTAAACGATATTGAAATAATACCAGAAGGTGTCTTGTTTTGGCGGAGTACTACACATTGGATTGGTGGTATGGGAATTATTGTCCTTGCAATTGCCATATTACCTTTACTAGGAGTAGGTGGTATGCAACTGTTTGCAGCAGAAGCACCAGGTCCTGGGGGAGATAAACTACATCCTAGAATAACAGATACTGCAAAGCGTTTGTGGCTAATTTATGTTGGTTACACTATTGCTGAAACTATTTTACTTCAGATTGCTGGAATGTCATTTTTTGATGCTATAAATCATGCACTAAGTACGCTTTCAACAGGTGGTTTTTCTACAAAAAATGCTAGTATTGCTCACTGGAACGACAATCCTGCGATACAATACATTATCATATTTTTTATGTTTTTGGCAGGAACAAATTTTGTATTGAGTTATTTTATATTTAAGGGTAATGTGGTTAAAGTAATAAAAGACGAAGAATTCAAACTTTACTTTAGATTCATTGCTGCTTTTACCATAGTTGCTGCCCTTTTAATTTATTTTAGAGCTGATGTTTCTCAATCCTCCATTACACATCTTATGGTTTTTGGTGAGGGTGAAAGTGCTATAAGACATGGTTTATTCCAGGTTTTAGCTATAGTTACCACAACTGGTTTTGTAACAGCGGACTATACAATGTGGACGCCTTTTTTAACCGTTTTCTTTTTTGGACTGATGTTTTTAGGAGGTTCTGCAGGTAGTACATCTGGTGGTGTAAAGGTAGTACGTCATTTAATTTTAATTAAGAACGGTTTCTTAGAATTTAAACGCGCTTTACATCCTAATGCTATTTTACCTGTACGTTATAATAAAAAATCCATTTCGGGAGATATTGTTTTTAACATACTAGGCTTCTTTATTCTGTATATGTTGTCATTTATTATTGGTGCTCTAGTTTTCTCTATGCTTCAAATAGATTTTATATCGGCAATAGGGCTTTCAGCTTCTAGTTTAGGAAATGTTGGTCCAGCCCTGGGTGATTTCGGACCAGTTAACAATTATGCTGCTTTACCATCTTTAGGTAAGTGGTGGGCATCTTTTTTAATGCTTATTGGGAGATTAGAATTATTTACAGTTCTTATCTTATTGACCCCTTTCTTTTGGAGAAACAGGTAATTGGCAATATGTTTTTAGCATAATCGTTACTTTAGTAAGTAATTAAGATTTGTAATATGTTAAAAATTAATGGAAAAGCGATACTTTGTACAATCATTTTATTGATTTCATTACTCTCTTGTGTTAAAGATGTTGATTTTGATCAAGCAAATGATTTTTCATTAACTCCTGCATTGGAGGCTAGCATTGTCTATACAGAAGTAGAAGCCTCTCAATTTTCGCTTAATGGTGTAGAAATAGAAATAATAAGAGATTCTATTGCCAATATTGAAATATTCGAAGAACAATTTGTTAAAGATAATTTAATAAGAGCAGAATTTATTTTTGAAGCCACTAATACTATTCCCAGAACATTTAATCTGCAAGTAGATTTTTTAAATAATACAGATGAGTTACAGCATACAGTTTCATTTGATGCCTTAGCGTCTTCTGCTGGTAATGAGGTGGTCACTGAATATATCGAAATTTTTGAAGATGATAGTTTAGAAAATCTCAAGTTAGTGACTAAAATGATAATTACCTTAACATTATACCCTAGTTCTGATGGCTCTATGTTAAACGAAAACTCTTCAGAAAAAATTTCTTTAAAATCAAAAGGTATATTTTACTTTGATATAGATGTTTAGCCATGATGTACAAAAGGCTGACATTTTTATTAATCATGAATATGCTTTGTGTTGTCAATGCACAAAATAAACAGCTATTATTTGGATTTAATGATATTCCGCAGTCAGTATTGATTAATCCAAGTACAACTTTAGATAATAAGTGGTATGTTGGTTTTCCGTTGCTTTCACATATACATTCTAATGCAGGTAGCTCTGGTGTTAGTGCATATGATTTGTTTGCAGATGATGGTAGAGACTTTAATTCTAAGCTACGAGATGTAATTTTTAGTTTAGAAGAAAATGATTTTTTCACCCTTAATCAACAACTCGATATTTTTTCAGGTGGTTTTTCCTATGGTAAAGGCATAGAAAAGGATAATTATTTGTCTTTTGGAATGTATCTCGAGACAGACATTATTGCATACCATCCTAAAGATTACACGATATTAGCTTATGAGGGAAATGCTAATAACATAGGCCGTATTTTTGATATAGGCGATTTAAATGCTACAGGAGAAGTGGTTTCGGTATTACATTTAGGTACTACTAAAAAAGTCAATGATAAATTGACCATTGGTGCGAGAGGTAAGATTTACTCTAGTGTTTTTAATGTGAATTCAACAAAAAATAGAGGATCATTCATAACTCAAGAAGGTGATAATAATTTTTTAGAGCATATATTTGATTTGGATCTCAGTGTGCAAACATCGGGAATTAGAAGTCTTACTGAAGATGCTAATTCTGACGTTTCAGATGACATAAAAGCGATTAGAAAAAGATTGCTCTTAGGCGGTAATTTAGGTTTAGGACTCGATTTAGGTCTAACCTATCAGGCCACAGATCAATTACAATTCGAAGCCAGTTTGCAAGATTTTGGTTTTATAAGACATACAAAAGATATTGAGAGTTATAGTGTTAAGGGAAAATATACTTACGAAGGTATAAATCCGATTTTTCCTGAAGTTGATGACGGACAAACTGCGGAAGAGTACTGGAATGAAGTTGCAGATAATTTCGAAGATTTATTTGAGGTCGATTCTATAACTGCAAAATACACCACATGGAGACCTTTAAAATTAAATGCAGCATTGCGTTACGCTTTCGGTAAAAAAGTTAGTAAAGACTGTAATTGTTTAACAAAAGATAGTGGTTATATAAACGCTATTGGAGCACAGCTCTATGCTGTGAATAGGCCCAAACAACCACAACTAGCACTAACCGCATATTATTACAGGAGAGTTTTTAAAGGGTTAAGAATGAAAGTAACTTATACGTTAGATTCTTTTTCATATACAAATATTGGATTAGGCATGTCAACAGATATAGGACCTGTTAACTTTTATTTATTAGCAGATAATTTATTAGACTATCAAAATTTGGCAAAAGCACAAAGTGTATCGCTACAATTTGGCCTTAATTTAGTGTTTGGCAGAGCTCATTAAGTGATGATTTTAAACTTTTTTTTATTTTTTTTTAAAATATAGCTAGCCTATATTTCTACTGGTTGTTTTTGGAATTTACATGGTCAATCTCACGCTATAGTTGCAACACAGGCTGTAACATTTTTAATTCTTGTGCGTCTTACTTGTATAACCAATTAAAAATATCAATCATGGAATTAGTATTAAAACAAGAATTAGAATTTGTACCAGAACCCGCTGAGGTGACTCATTTTACAACCAACGGATTATTAAATTCTAATTACAAATCAGTTGTAAAGCAAAACTTTAGTAAGTCTACTACAAAATCAGTATTTGGAATTAGACAACGTCTAAAATCTTCACAATTCAATATGGTAAACCATACTGCTGTAATCTTGAAATTATCAGTTTTTGCCATAGCATTAGTCGCTTTATTCTAAAAGAATAGACAATTGACTTTTTTGATCTTTAACTGACACTTTTATAAAGTGTCTTTTATAATTTTAATGACATGTTTCATTATATGTCGACGCAGTTACTATTGCCTCTACTCAACTTTTAAAACTTATAATTTATGGGAGCTCAAACAATGATTACTATACTTAAGAATAATGAAAGAATGTTGGGTAAACGTACTAAGTTTAGAAAGACGCTAGGTGGATATGGGAAAAACAAAAAACCAGAATATGATTTCCCTACTGCTACGCCAAAGCAACTAAGAGATATAAGAAAAAAACTAAAAAAAGAAAATCAAATCCTTTGGGTGAAAATCATTGGATTAACGATTGTAATAAGTATAGCTTTGGTTTGGCTATTTTTTGCATCATAATAAAAAAGCTATAACGCAAAAATCACGTTATAGCTTTTCTTAAAAAAGGCGATTGATGTATTATATTAGCTTAACGCTGTTTTAATACGTTTAATTGCCTCTTTAATATTTTCTTGAGATGCTGCATAAGAAATTCTAATGCAATTTGGATTACCAAAAGCTTCACCAGTTACCGTTGCAACCAATGCTTCTTCTAATAGAAATAATGACATATCAGTCGCATTATTAATGGTTTTTCCTTTTATGGTTTTTCCAAAATAAGCCGATACATCTGGGAAAACGTAAAACGCTCCCTCTGGCTCATTAGATTTAAAACCATCAATCTCACTTAGTAGGTCTAAAATAAGTTTACGACGTACTTTAAATTCGTCTACCATATATTGCACACTAGATGCTGGTGCTTCTAATGCAGTAATTACGGCACGTTGAGCTATGCAGTTAGCTCCACTTGTTATTTGTCCTTGTATTTTATTACAGGCTCTGGCTATCCAATCTGGGGCTCCAATATATCCGATTCTCCAACCTGTCATTGCAAATGCTTTAGAAACACCGTTTACAGTAATCGTTCGGTTATACATATCATCAAACTGAGCCATACTATAATGTCCACCAACAAAATTAATGTGTTCATAGATTTCATCAGAGACAACATAAATGTTAGGATGTTTTTGTAAAACATCAGCCAATGCTCTGAGTTCATCCTTACTGTAAACAGATCCACTTGGATTGCAAGGGGAGCTGTACCAAATCATCTTTGTTTTTGGCGTAATAGCAGCTTCAAGCTGAGCTGCAGTCATTTTAAAATCATTGTCAATAGATGTTTTTACTTCTACTGAAACACCATCATTAAGTTTTACAATATCACTATAACTTACCCAATAAGGACAAGGTAAAATAACTTCATCTCCTTTGTTAAGCATTACAGAAGCGATATTATATAAAGCTTGTTTTGCACCTGTAGATACTACAATTTGAGGTAAAGTATAGTTGAGGTTATTATCTCGTTTAAACTTAGTAATGATAGCTTCTTTTAGCTCTACATAGCCATCAACTGGAGTGTAGCTATTATAGTCTTGATTTACAGCTTCTATGGCTGCTTTTTTAATAAATTCTGGAGTGTTAAAGTCTGGTTCACCTAAACTTAATCCAATAATATCTTTTCCCTCTGCTCGTAATTCTCTGGCTTTTGCTGCCATGGCAAGGGTTGCTGAAGTCGATAGATTATTAATTCTATCTGATAGTTGGTTCATTGTAATTGATTATTTTAATCGGCGAATTGTATTATGCCATGCTTGGCTTTTTACCTAATTCTTTTAGTTGCTGATAATGCTCTGAGATAGCTGTCCAAATTGAATTGTATTCATTATAAGGTAAACTAAACTCATTAGCAGTTTCTCTTACTATTTTTGCTATGTTTTTGTAATGGACATGGCTTATATTTGAGAATAAATGATGCTCAACTTGTCTGTTTAAGCCACCAGTGTAAAATTCTACAATCCAACTTTTAGGAGAAAAATTAGAAGTCGTAAATAGTTGGTGAATTGCCCAAGTATTTTTCATGTTTCCTTCTTCATCTGGCAAAGGCATATCGGTATTTGGCATTACGTGTGCTAATTGAAAAATAACACTTAAAATCATTCCTGCAGTGTAATGCATAATTAGAAACCCGATTAAAACTTGCCACCAGGTGTAACCCAAAGCAAGAGGTAGAACCACCCAAATAGAATAGTATATTATCTTACCAATAATTAACTTGGTCCATTGTGTAGCAGGATTAGGGAATTCGCCATAAGATAATTTTCTTTTAAGGTATTGGTATGTTTGCTTAAAGTCTGTAGTAATGGCCCAATTAACAGTTAATAAACCATATAATAGAAACGCATAGTATTTTTGATATTTATGAATTTTTAACCATTTAGAATGTTTAGAAAAGCGAATTATTCTTCCTGCATCAATATCTTCATCGTGGCCTTGAATATTTGTATATGTATGATGTAATACATTGTGCTGTACTTTCCAATTATAATCATTACCAGCTAATATATGTATGCTACTTCCCATTAGTTTATTAACCCATTTTTTACTAGAAAAAGAACCGTGGTTTGCATCGTGCATAACGTTCATTCCTACTCCCGCCATGCCAATACCAATAACCATCATAGATATAACTTGAAGCCAAGTTGGTAACTCAATTGTTAATAATAATACAAGAGGGCCAAGTAATAATGTAAACATTATTATGGCTTTTATATATAGTTTCCAGTTTCCTGTTTTTTTAATATTGTTTTCTTTGAAGTAATTATTAACGCGTTTGTTTAGCGTTCTGAAAAATTTCGCAGAATCTGTTCTAGAGAACTTTAAGGTTTGTTGTGCCATTAGTCTATATATTTTATGCTATAACGTTTGGGAATAAGATACATTATAAGAGTAGCAAAGATAGTTAATAATTAAAATCGAACATATGAGAATACAATAATTTATACACATAAAATTAAGTATTTTTGAAAAAAGTAAAAATGATGGATTTAATCCTTAAATATTTCCCAAATTTAACAGAAATTCAAATTAAACAATTTGAAGCTTTAGAGGGCTTATATAAAGATTGGAACGCGAAGATAAATGTTGTGTCTCGTAAAGACATTGATGAATTATATTTAAGACATGTGCTTCATTCTTTGGGAATTGCCAAAGTGATTCAGTTTGCTGATAATTCTTCAATTTTAGATGTTGGTACAGGTGGAGGTTTTCCTGGCGTACCACTGGCTATTATGTTTCCAAATTGTCAATTTCACTTGGTAGATAGTATAAACAAAAAGTTGAAAGTCATTAATGCTGTGTGTGAAGCTATTGAATTAACAAATGTGAAAACTACACACAGTAGAGTAGAGGCTATGGATGAAACTTTTGACTTTATTGTAAGTAGAGCTGTAACTGCAATGCCCGAGTTTACAAAGTGGGTGAAGAGAAAGGTAAAAAAGCAACAAAAAAATGAACTAAAAAATGGTATTCTCTACTTAAAAGGAGGTGATTTAACCGAAGAACTAAAACAATACACAAATGTTAAAGCATTTCTGCTTTCAGATTATTTTGAAGAAGTTTTTTTTGACACGAAGAAGGTGATTTATTTACCTTTAAAATTCAAAGCATGATGTTTTATATGCTTAATTCAGTAGTTGTGAAAACCCTGAAAACAGGGTGGTCTTGTATCAAAATTTATTAGAAATTTGTACCATCAAAAAATAGTTTGCTAATAATAAAATAGAAGAATTTATTATCAAAATTTAAACCTATATCCAATGAAATTAAGACACTACTTGACCTTATTTTTTTTTATGATTTGCCTTATATCTATAAAAGCACAATCACAACAGGATACTCTATACTATAATTTAAATTGGAAAGAAACTGTAAAAGATAGTGCAGCTTTTTTTCGTCCGCCAGTGAAAAAAGAAGGCGATTTATTTCGTGTAGAGGATTATTATGCTTCAGGTCAATTACAGATGAGTGGCTTATCTAAAAAGGCAGATAGATCTGTTTGGCAAGGCAAAGTGAGCTGGTATACCGAAGATGGAAAATTGTCTCAAGAGGGCAATTATGTAAATAGCAGACTTGATGGTGAATTTGTTACTTTTTATAACACTGAGAAACTAGTCGCAATGTATAAAGATGGCCGTTTAGTTGGTGGTACTCAATATAGAAATCAACTGCGAAACAACTATTATACAGAAATAAAAAATGACACTATTATAGAGATTATTTTTGATAAGGATATAAATGGAGTACGTTATGAAAACTATAGTAAGGTTAATAAAGGGAGATTTTTATCTAAATATTACGATGAAAAAGGTGAATTAATAGGTGAGCTCAAAATTTTGGATAATGGTTATACAAAAGGGGAAGAGGTATTTTATTATTACGAGCCTATGAGAATAAGACAAATAAGATATTATCCATTTGAGCGTCTGTTAGGCGAGACGGTCTACTATCCCAATAGGCAGATAAGAACTGAATTTGAGTATGAGCCCGATTATAAAAAGACCTTTTATTCTAATGAAGGTATTGAACTAGGAAGTGTAACCTACCTCATGGACTATGACTATTTAAAACCAAATAATGGGACTGAGTATTTTTTCTCTTATGGCTATAAAGATACAGAGCCTAACACAGTAGTGTCCCTAAGAACTTATAATGATAGTAAATTAGTAAAAGAAGAACTACGATACACTGATGGTAAAGTTAAATCTGTAACTACATATAAAGATAATGTAAAAGAACTTCAGATTAGCTACAATGAAAAAGGCGAAGAGATTGCACGAATGGTATATCAGAATTATTATCCTTTAACTGGTACTGAAATTACAGGAAATAAAAAAGCTACTTACAAGGACGGTGAACTCATTAAAGAAACCAACTATTACTCAAATACTAAGATAGTTTTTAGTGAAGTAACTAAAGAAAAAGAAACTTATTTCGACAAAAAAGGAAATGTATTAGGAACTTTAGAGATAGATTATCAAAATAAATATGCAAAGCCTATTAAAGGTAAGCGATTTTATGCAGGGTATGATTCTGATATTTCTAGCATAGAAACTTATAATAAAGGATTTTTAAAAGAGCGAACTACCTTTAGAACGAAACTGAAAAGTGAAAAAGAAAAGGTAGATTATAAACGTACTGAGTATTACGAAGACAACGGTTACAATAAAATAAGAGCAATAGACTATTACAGTAACGGATCTAAACAAAGTGATATTGAATATAAAGGCTATGATAAAATGCTAGGTAAATTCTATAATGAGAAAGATGAACTTATTGGTAATTATGATTATGTAGCAAAAGATGGTACTTTGTATGAGTTTTTTCCAGAATCTGATGTGATTAGCTTAGTTATGACAGAAGTCAATGGAGTTGTCTCTAAACTAAAGCGTTACGATTATGGACCCTATAGAAAGTATGGTGATATTGATGCTGTCTTAATGGAAGAGATAGATGCATCATGCTGTTCAAAGTCCTATAATAGAAACGGAGACATATTTACTGAGGCGACTTACAAAGACGGAAAACCTTGGGAAGGAACGATCTACGATCAGCCTACTAAAACTAAGTTTACTATAAAAGAAGGTAAGCGAAATGGTACTTATGAGGTATTTGATTATAATCAAGAAAAAATTTATGAGAAGGGACAATTTGTAAATGATAAAAAAGAAGGTATTGTTAAAAAATATAGCTACATAGGTAAATTAGAATCCATTGAGACTTATAAAAACGATAAATTAAATGGGGAGACTAGTTATTATGATAAAGATGAAAAGAAAATATCTACTTTAACTTATAAAAATGGTGATCCGTTTGAAGGAACTAAAATAGTTTCGTCTGGTTATAATAAAAAACCCATTGAAGAAACATATAGTAATGGTATTATTACAAAACGTATATCTTATGATGACAATGGTAAACGAGTTTCTAAATATAAGGATGGAAAAGAAACAGAGACTATTGCTTATCACGAAAATTCAGATAAAAAAAGACTGAGTTATAAAGTTGGCAATTATTATATCAATGGTGAAGTCATCAGATATGATAAAAATGGTAAAGAACAGCATAGAGCAATGTTTAAAAATAATAAGTTAGAATCTGGTATAGTTTACTTGACCTCACGAGATACTTATGATAAACGTGTTGCCTATGTTATTTTAAATAAACAAGAGGACAAAATTTCAGTAACTATGAAAAACCATGAAGATAATGTTGTGTTCTTTGCTGAAGAAAACTTAGAAAAAGGTTATGTGAGTAAATACATTAATAAGTTAAATCTTTATATTGACAATTTAACACCTGAATCCTTGTATTAGAGTTAAATCTCTAAAAAAAGCCATTTGAAGAGTTTCTAATGGCTTTTTTTAGATGATTAAAATGTTTACTCTACAACAATTTTCCTCACTAAGGTTTTTCCAGTGTTATTCGAAAAACGAATAACATAAAGTTGAGGTGATAAATTTGAAACGTTAATAGTTGATTCACCAGAAGCCACTTTTACTTGTTTCACTTTTTTACCTAAAATATCATAAAATTCGGCTGTTAAATCTTCGTTAGATGAAACGTTAAGCTCATTTTTAACTTGTGTTGGGAAAATTTCAACAGATGTTAATTCAGAATCATCGATACTTAAACTTGGGTCAAAATTGTAAGTAACACTTAATGGTGTACCTATTTCAGTTCCACCAGCATCAAAGGCTTGAAATCTAAGTGTCCAAGTCATAGGTGTCGTTGTAGTTGGATCGTTTTGATTCCAAAAATTATTTCCAGCACTATTTGTTGCACCAGGACCTATCATTGCTGCTGTATTAGGATAACCGCTATTTAATGTTACATTGTTTAAACAAACTCCAGCAAAACATAACTGAAAATTTGAACCATCAGTATTTGTTAAGTTGTCTACAAAAATTCTCATATAAATAGCTTCTGCTGTAGTGTTTGTTACATCAAACTTCCAGTTGCATGGATCTGAATAACCACAGCCAGCTTCTGAAAAGCTAATTGTTTGACCATCAGTAACGATACTATCGTCGCTTTTGTCTCTAACTTCAAATTGTGCAAATGACATATATGAAGCTAATATTAAGCTCATAAAAAGTAGTTTTTTCTTCATAGTATTTGGTTTTAATTCTTTTTTCTTCAAAATCGATTAGTATCTAATCAAAGATAATATTTTTTAGAGTAAATATAAAAGGGAAGTCGCGTGGTGAACTTCCCTTTTAATATATCTATACGTTTTACTTTGTTACAATAAATTTAGTGCTGTAAGATGCATTACCATCATTGATATTCATAATATAATGTCCTGCATTTAATTGAGCAACTGATAAAGCTACATTTTGATTCCCAAATAAATCTTTATAAGATTCATTAATTACAGTCCTTCCTAACATATCAGTTACAGTTATATTATAATCACCATTTCCATCTTGTAAAGCAATATTAATATTGTCTTTTGCTGGATTAGGATAAATTTTAATAGAAGAAGCTCCTGAGACTTCTTCAACACTCAATGCTTGTGCTACAGAACTTTGTTGAGCACTTACAATGCCTCCATTTGTTCCATCAATTAAGATAACTACGATATTCATATTATTAACATCACTAGTCGCTGGTATTGCGTAAGTAAAGTCGTAAGACACATTATCACCAACATTAATAATAGTTGGTACGGAACCATCTTGCCCATTAAATCCACCTAATATGGCTCTACCTACATGATTGTAAATCATATCAGTAGCAGGCTTTGGATCTCCATAATTTTCATAGCCACCCATTACACCATTTCCGCTACCAGCAGCATAATAATTTACCTGATCATAATCTGAATTATTAACATTAGTTCCATCTCCAGTACCTGTTACTCCATCTTCAGTAATTATTACTCCTAATCTAAAGTCTGAATTATTAAAAGAGGTGTAAAAACTTGCTTGAGCTGAAATAGTTAATGTGTTTCCAACCTGAGTGGCTCCAGAAGATAAATCAACAGGAACAACTTGAGTGATTTGAGTATCATAACCGCTTTGTAAAGATGCCTGTCCAGGATCTACACCTAATAGATTTCTATCTATTCCTGAATTAGGCCAACCTGAACCAATGAGATTTACTAGCCCTGTATCATACTCGGTGTCAGTCATTGGGTCTGAGTAATGAACAGCAACTCCTACAACATTATTAGGATATGTAGTAGTCATATAATCTAAGCCTACAGTTCCTCTCGGACACCAACCACACCAAGTACCAGTCGATTCTTCAATAAGAACAGCTTTCGTACCAGACTGAGTCATTGTATTAAAATTTGTATTTATTGAATTATTTGAACTATCACCATCTGCTCCTCCATTAACACTATCAATAGTCACCGTAATAGTTTTTTCCTCTACGGAACTATAGTTTACTTGAGATGAGTGTACGATTGTTTGGGTTTCTCCAGGTGCAATATTTACATTGAAGTTTTCCGAATAATTGTTTGTTCCATCATTCCAGGTAATATCTAAAGATGTAATTGTTGAAAGCCCGTTATTATTGACTCTTGTAGATAACTGATTATCTGTAGAAGTGAGTGCATATCTATTTAGATTAACGCCATTTAATTTAGCATCTAAACTTAAAGGTGATCTCACTTCGATATCATCGATGAACCAATTGTCACCATCATCGTTTAAATGAACAAACGCGATGTATATCATCATACCATCATAAGCAGATAAATCTACAGTTTGTAATGTATATGCACCACCAACATTAGTTTCATCATAGCTGGCTACCGTTGTAAAATCCGAATGAGTAGTTTGAGAACTTGTAGAAACCTTAACTTCATAATTAGAACCATAATTAGTTCCATAGGTTTGTGCCGAATAAAACAACAATTCTGCGTTTGTGGCACTTGTTAAATCAATTTGGCTAGTGACTAGCCAATCTTCAGCTATGCCACCAGAAACATTTTCATATCGGTTAAAAGCTGCACCACTGCCAGTATTTGATGTGCTAGTTTGAATCCAATTTTGAGCTGTTCCTAGTCCATTTGTACCAATATAGGTAGTCCAACCTGTTGGAGGGAAAGTAGCACCTTCAAAACCTTCAGTTAATATTGTTTGAGCCATAGTCAACTGCACAAAAGCAAAACTAAGCATAGTTAAGAGAGTAATTTTTTTCATCATGTTTTTAGTTGATTAGTTAAAGATTTCTTAAAAAATAAGTCTGAATATAATTAAACAGTTATTTCCCGCAAAGTTATGATATAAAAAAAACGATATTTATAAGTAAATATCGTTTAAATACTAGTTTGTCGGATAAACTTAAAAAGCCACAGTGAGATTTGCACTGAGTCCAGTATTTTCTGGTACAAAACGACAAACACCACCAATGCAAATTAGTCCACCACGTTGGCGTCCATAATTAATTCCTAATCTTGTATTGCCTTTACTGTAACTTCCACCTAAACTGTAATAATGTATTTCGTTTAGGCCACCATAATTCCAATTATCTGCAGCATATATCGCAAAACTTGTAGAGAAATTATATTCTACGACAGCAGCAGCCCAATTTTTTCTATCATCTTCGCTCCAAAGATGCTGAGCGACTAGTCGAAGTGCTTTACCGTTTTCAAATCGTCTTGTCGATTCTATCACTCCAATATTTGCAAGTATTGAAGAATTACCTAAAGGACCTCCTTCAACAATACCTTTATCAATTAAAACATTTTGATAGGTAAAAACTGAACTCCAATTTTTTGACCATTTTTTCTTTACTTCAAGATTTATATCTCTAAATAATTGCTTTCCACTACCAATGAATTTTGCTTTATACCATCTGTTCTCAATATTATATTCAGCATCTAAACCTCCCCAATATGAAAAGTTCATTGCTAATTTAGTACCATACTTTCCACCCAAAGAGCTTCCTTTTTTGAAAGAATAGAATAAATCGAATTGTGTACCAACTTCTCCAGCGCGTTGATCAAAAGATTCTATGATTAACCTTGGCTGCGGATTATAAACATAGATATTGGTTAACAAATAATCTTGTTGTTTAGTAAGACCCGGAACATAATTAATGACTTGTTGGTTAAAGATATTACCTTCAGCCAATCGGTCAGAGAAGAAACTAAAATTTTCAAGCCTTCTAAAAGTAGCATTGAAACCTATGCCTTTTTTTGCGTATCCAGCATTGACCTGAAGTGCTGTACCGTCGTATAATTTGTTAGATGCTAGTTGACCTTCATTTGCAATAGCATCAGGATCTTTAATAATGGCTTCTACACCAGCATAAAAATTATCGATTATAAAATCCAACCGACCACCATAGGCACCAACATTGGTCGGAAGCGCTTCATTTCCATTAGTGTTTTGATTTCGGCCTACATAACTAAGTCCCATTTGTACATCTACAGATTCAATATTTAGAGCACCACTTAGACTTAAATCAGCGTCTATACCTTGAATAGTGCCTTCAGATTCTTCAAACCCATAGCGTTGTTTTCCGAAAACAGCTTTGAAGCTTAAATCTTCTGTGGCATTAAACTTTATATTAAGTCCTTTCATTGCATTATTAAGTCCCAATTGTCGATCTTCCCAAGAACGCAATATTAAGCCACTGCCAAATTGCTCGTAGAAATAACCACCAGTAACATCTATTTTTTCATCTTTATAGTTAAAATAATACGTTGCGACGTTATTATTGTTATCAAAAATTGGGTCGTATCCAAGTAATGCGGATGGCAAATAAGATTCATATTGTACACCAGCCGTAAATTTGCCAAGATTATAATTTAGCAATAAGTAATTGTTAGCTCTAAATTGATCTTCAGGTGCTAGGAAATTAATACCTTCATCGGTTTGAAGCCATTGGGAATTAGATTCTAATCCGCCATAAAAACTCCCATTTTCTTGAGCGTTTATATTATAGATATAAAACAATAGAGTAGTTAGAAAAAGTAATTTTTTCATTTTAAGTTTGGTTGTTAGTAGTAATAAGTGAGGAATATGCTTTACTATTTAGACAATTCTTTGATTTTTTCGTAAAGTTCTAATTCGGCACCAGGACTATAGCCAGAATGTTCATAAACAATTTTGCCGTCCTTTACCAAAATTGTAAGCGGAATACTTGACGCATTTAACGCACGTTTTAAATCACTATTTTTGTCTAAAAGCACTGTGTAATCCCAATCTTTGCCGTTAACCATAGACTTTACTCTTTTTACTGTTCTACTATCATCAACCGAAATAGCAAGTAGTTTTACATTGGTTTCGTCTTGCCATTCATCATATATATCGCTTATAGCATCTAATTCTTTTAGACAAGGAACGCACCAGGTAGCCCAAAGAGAAATAATGGTGATACCATCTTTGTTGGTTACATCTTCTAGCGCCACAGTTTTACCATCAATAGAAGTTAAATCAATATTTGGTAAATCGTTTTGAGCTGTAGAAGAGATGCTGAAAAGCCCTATACAAAGTATAAAAATTAGTTTTTTCATAATAAAATTTCGAGATTGAGTTTCACAATATTAGTTAAATTATTTTCAAATTTAGTGTTGTTCTAAAAATTAATTAATTTAGCAAAAAACATTACAATTGCTATGATTTCAAAAAAAATGCCAAAGTTACTTCTGTTCTTAATAGTGTTAATTACCGTTGCATGTAGTAAAACAGAAGAGAATGTGCCATTAACACCTCCGACCGCCGAAATAACTGTAGATAAGTTAGTTAGAAAAGCATCATTGATTAACCAAAATATTCCTTTTAAAATTATTAATGAACAGGATGAAGATGTAACATCATTAGCAACATTTTACGTAAATGGCCAGCCTGTAGATGGTACTTCGTACGTGTCTCCAACAATTGGAGAATTTGAAGTTTATGGAGTTTATATGCAAGATGGTGTAGAAATTACAACAAACACAGAATCATTTAGCGTTATTATACCTAAACGAAAAATTGTAGTTGAAGATTATACAGGTACATGGTGTGGATTTTGTCCGAGAGTATCTGGTGCTTTAGAATCTTTGCATGAAGAAACAGATGATATTACAGTTGTTGCTATTCATGAAACCGCTAATAGTTTTCCAGACCCTATGCATTTTAGTCAGGTTCAGCTACTAAAAGATGCTTTTGGAGTAGAAGGATTTCCTGCTGCAAGAATCAATAGATCTGTAAATTGGCAAACACCACATCCTAATAGTGATGTTACTAGCATTGCTGGTTTGGATACCAACTTAGCTTTAGCAATCAATTCTGAATTAACAGGAAATGAATTATTAGTTCAGGTTAATGTGGTTTATGAGGAAGGTTCTGTTCAAGGAGATAAATTGGTTGTTTATTTAGTTGAAGATGGTATTATTAATGACCAAGTTAATTATTATAACGACGATAATACAAGTCAATTTTACCAAATGGGTGATCCAATACCAGATTTTGAGCACAATGAAGTTTTGAGAAATTCGTTGTCTGGTGTATTAGGTGATGTTATACCAAGTACGCCTTCTTTAACTGAATATGTAAGATCATTTACAATTAATGTGCCTTCAAATTATGTAATTGAAAATCTAAGTATTGTGGCAATGGTTGTAGATGAAAATAATACAGCTAAAAATTCGCAATATGCTCATATAGGGGATGATAAATCTTATGAATAAGGGTTTGTAAAAACGATTTTTAAATTGAAAAAACCTGAGCAATCATTATTTGTTCAGGTTTTTTTATAGCTATATTATTGTAACGTTTATTTGTTCACAATAAACTTGGCTCTAAATTCCGAATTATTTTCACTTGTTACATTCAATGCATAAAATCCAGAAGCTAAATCTAGAGAAATAGTAGTGCGATTATTCAAAGTTGTATTGGAGGTATAAACTATTTTTCCAGTTAAATCAATAATTCTAATATTGGCCTCAATATTAGTTGAAGAAAGTAAAACTAATTGATTGGATATAGGATTACGCTCTAGCTGAATATTGATCCTTGCTTCATTTGAAATGCTCAATGGTGGAGTTAGTATTTCATTCAGAGCAAAGGTAACATTACCTTGAGTCAATTGAACATGAGGTTCATTGTCGTCTGGTAGATAAGTATTATCAAAGGGAGTTAAATCTGTGGTCCCTCTACTAGCAATATTAATATCATGATGCCAATTTATATTGTCATCAGAGGCTTCATCTGTAATTGTCAGAGCTAAAGCACTAACTGAAGGTATAAAACTAAATTTGTCAATTTGTAATGCCGCTAAGAAATCTGAAGCAATTCCTCCTCCTGCTCCAATATCTCCAGTTAACGCAGATAAATCGAATAATCCACCTGGAGCACTATCAACTCCATCAAAATTTGTAGTACCAGAATTTGCAATAGATTCAACATTTGGAATTATTGGCGGGAAAAGAGGTGCAAAAAAACGACTAACTAGCTGAGGTGTTCCTGCACTGGGTGTCATATTAATTTCTATATCTACATCAATATTTCCAATAGGGGAATCTACAGGTAGCGTTGTATCAATTATAGAAAAACCATCGGTTATTGGTGTAATGCCATCCTTTGCTAAATATGGACTTCCTATTCCGCTACCATTAATTATAGCCACATTACGTACATTTTCAGGAAATCCACTTGTAGTAAAACTATTTATATTAGTTTCAAAAGTAGTTCTATACGGATGCTCTAATGGTAATGTTAATGCAGGATCGAAAGTAAATGCATCTGCACCAGATAAATGGGCTTCAAAATGATCTATCAATAATTGCCTTGCAGCAGGTGATTTAAGTAGACCATCAATAAGAGGTTCTAATTCGGCAACTGGACTTAATGGATTGTTGGCTAAAAAATTTAGTTGATGTTGCAATCCAATTGGTACGTTAGCACCATGATGAGGGGAATCAAAAGAGATGTATAATCTCGTGTCTGCATCAAGCATATTAGCTTCCATGTAATTTAAAGCATAACGAGAAATTATGCCTCCCATACTTGGACCTATAATTACATTTTGCTCTGGATTATTTGCGGCTTTATCTGTATTGATAATATTTACTAATTCTACAAGTAGCAAAGCATTTCGTTCCATAAAATCTGCTCCACCATCTATTGTTTCACCATCTGAAGCTCTCACATAGGTCGGGAAATTTAGAATCACAATATCAAAACCTTCAACTCTTAATAGATCAGCTAAATTTTGTGATCCATTTGTTCCTGTGAAGTCTAATGAACTATATAATCCTGCAATGTCTCTTGTGTCACCAGGGTCAAAGCCGTCAACAACAATAATGGGCTTATCTAAAATGTTATCAGTACTTAAAAATATTTGATACTCTCCTTCTCCAGGATAATTGATGGCTTCACCATAAGCAGATAAATCTGGTGTTATGGCAGATGTAAAAGAAGTTTGGGCAAAAACTAAAATGGGTAAAAGTAATAGTGTAGTGAAGTAATACTTTTTCATGGGGAATTTACTTAAGTTAATATCTTCAAAAGATACAAAGTTTACTTATGAAATTAAATTTTTTTAACACCATTTCCATTACAAACAAAAAAATCCTTAAAAGTATTTTAACTTCTAAGGATTTAGTTTTCAATTTATTATGTGTGTTATCCTAAAAAAGGATATCTGTAATCTGTTGGAGTTACAAAGGTTTCTTTGATTAGTCTAGGAGATACCCAACGTAATAAGTTTTGAGCACTTCCTGCTTTGTCATTTGTGCCAGATGCTCTTGCACCACCAAATGGCTGTTGACCAACAACTGCACCAGTTGGTTTGTCATTAATATAGAAGTTACCAGCAGAATTTTGAAGTGCTTTTGTAGCCTCTTCAACTGCATATCTATCTGTAGATAAAATGGCTCCTGTTAAAGCATATTCACTGGTTTCATCAACTAGTTTTAAAGTTTCAGAAAATGCATCGTCTTCGTAAACATATATTGTCATTACTGGTCCAAATAACTCAGTACACATTGTAGTGTATTTTGGATTAGAAGTTACAATAACCGTCGGCTCTATAAAGTAACCTTTAGATTTATCATATCCACCTCCTGCAATGATTTCGGCATCACTATCTGCTTTTGCACCATCAATATACTTTGCAAGTTTATCAAAAGAACCTTCATGAATTACGGCTGTAATAAAGTTACTCATATCCTCAGGAGATCCCATTTTAAAAGACTTAAGGTCTGCTAAAAGATATTTCTTTACATCAGCCCAAATACCTTTTGGGATATACGCTCTGGATGCAGCGCTACATTTTTGACCTTGAAACTCAAACGCGCCACGTGCAATCGCGGTAGCTACTTGTTTAGCATTTGCTGACTTGTGAGCAACAATAAAATCTTTCCCGCCAGTTTCTCCAACAATTCTTGGGTATGTTTTATAGTTGTGAATATTATTTCCAATCTGTTTCCATAATTCTTTAAAAATGAAAGTAGAGCCAGTAAAATGCAGACCAGAGAAATCTGGACTCGACATTACAGTGTTAGTAATCATTACTGGATCTCCAAAAACAACATTAATAACTCCAGCTGGTACACCTGCTTCCTCAAAAACATCCATAATCACTTTTGCAGAGTAGACTTGACTATCACTTGGTTTCCATACGACCACATTACCCATTAAGGCCATACACGCTGGTAAATTTCCAGCAATTGCAGTAAAATTAAACGGTGTTACAGCGTAAGTGAAACCTTCTAAAGGTCTGTATTCAACTCTATTCCATGCGTCACTTGTACTTTCAGGCTGTTCCATGTAAATGTCAGTCATAAACTGAACATTAAAACGTAAGAAATCTATAAACTCACAAGCAGCATCAATTTCAGCTTGATGAATCGTTTTAGATTGTGCAATCATAGTTGCAGCATTAATTTTAGCTCTGTAAGGACCAGCAATTAATTCGGCCGCTTTTAAGAAGATGCCAGCACGTTGTTCCCATGGCATTTGTGACCATTCTTTTCGAGCTTCTAAAGCAGTTGCAATAGCTTCTTCAATATGCTTTTGTTCTGCTAAATGATATTCGCCTACTATATGTTTATGATCGTGCGGAGGAGACATTGTTCTGGTATTTCCAGTTTTAACATCCTTTCCATTTATGTACATCGGGACTTCAACTTTACTGTTAAACATAGCTTTATAAGTTTCAGCTACCGCTTTGCGTTCTGGTGAACCAGGTGCATAAGACTTTACAGGTTCATTGACTGCTACAGGTACATTAAAGAATCCTTTTCCCATAATATATTTTAGTTTTTAGTTTTATTTTTGAAAGTGCAAAGGTACAATATTTATGATATATCGTTTGTTTGAAATGTTATAGTTGTGTGAAGATTAATAGATAATTTTGTAAGTTGCCATTTGAATTTTCTGAGCTTAACTATGTTGAAAAATGATGCTTTTATTTTAACCCTTGCTTATCCTGAAACAATAGTCTCACATGCCGAAGAATGGTATTCGCCATTTTTGAGATTCTTGTTTGTCGGAAGTAAAAAACACGTGAGGGCAGGTCATGCAGCTTTGGTGCTTATTGAAAAAGAAACAGGTGTTTTAGAATACAATGATTTTGGTCGGTATATCACAGCTGCTCCAAATGGCAGAGTCCGAGGAAGGGAAACTGACTTTGAACTGAATTTTCCTATCAAGGCTGAAATTGAAAATGATATAATCAAAAACCTAGAAGATATTCTAAAGTTTTTAGCTACTCATCCAAAACTTACTCATGGTGATGGCCATTTATATGCCTCTGTTTGCAATGCCATTAACTATGACTTGGCAAGAACTCATATTTCTGAAATGCAACATCGTCATTTTATTAGGTATGCGGCTTTCATAAAAGATGCTTGTAATTGTGCACGCTTTGTTACGGATACTTTAATTGCTTCTGTTACAGATTCAAAAATCAAAAAGAAATTACAAAACTCTAAATGGTTTACGCCAAGCACTATTGGAAATGTGGTTATTGCTGATACTGAAAATGATGTCTATTTGGTTTCAGAACAAGGGCAGATTCAAGAATTTAAATCTACTGTAAGTAAAGAAAACAGAAAGTTGTTTTTAGACACGCTCAAAGGGTATAATCCAAGCTTGAAAGGAACATTAGAACCAAAGCATAATGGCGAAAAAGCTGAACATGCGCAATGGTTAGGTGGTATTGCTGCCGGAGCATGGTTTGAAGTTTATAATTTAGAAGACACTTTTGAGTTTAGATTTAGAAGGATTTCTCCATATGGCAATATTGATAGTGACGGTATTTACATAATCGATAAAGAAGGTTTTGATATTACTTCAAAGTATCAATTTGTACATTACTCTAATTGTTTATTCTTTCATATAGAACAACAATCAATACAATTTAGATTCGAATTTGTGAAGCATTTTGATTCTTAATTAAGTGCAAAAGGCGCACTCAATTTAAAAGAAGGAATGTAAACTTTAAATTTGTTAGCTTTAGTAAAGTTTACCATATTGTAGTGACCTTGCATAGCTCCAAAAGGCGATGTTAATAAACAACCAGAATTATAGGTGTGAGATTCGCCGGGTTTTAAAACAGGTTTTTTACCTATAACACCTTCACCTTCAATAATTTCTTCATTATTTAGGGCGTCGAGAATTTTCCAGTATCTTGAGTTAAGCTGAACTGAGTCTTTACTTTGGTTTTCAATAGTTACTTTATAGCCAAAGGCAAAGTGCACTTTATAATTCTTATAAAATGTGCCTTCAAAATTGGTTTCTACAGAAATTTTAATTCCGCTTGTAACTTGTTGTACCATCAATGACTTTAAAACTGTACGCTAAAATAGCATAAATTTTGAATGCAACACTATTTTTTAGGTTAAGAGGTCGTTATTTTTAACATATGTTTAGTAGCGAAGGCTTCTAAGGTTTCAAAAAATGCTAAAATATCTTCTTTTTCTAAAACACTATTAATGGTAACCATTCTAACAAATTCTTGATTATTAAATTTTCCAAAGCCAACCATCAGTTCCGAATTTTGATAAAGTGCTGTACATAATTCATTAGCCGGAATATCCTTATAGTTAAAACAAACAGAGATAGAATCATCAAAACTGTATAGTGTATAATCATCATTTTTCATAATGTATGCTCTCGCAATATTTGCCATTTCAAATTGCTTATCGACGATTTTTTCTAAACCATTTGTGCCTATAGATTTCCAAAGTGTCCAAATCTTTAAGGCATCGTTTCGTCTTCCACATTGCATCGAAGTTTTACCTAGGTTGAAATCGTCTCCATCTGTTTGGTATAAATATTCGGCTTCGTTTGAAAAGGATTGACGTAGTTGCGCTTTATGTTGTGTTATTATAATGGAGCAGCTAAGAGGCGTACCTAACATTTTATGAGCATTGACGCTAAATGAATCTGAGTGCTCTAAACCTTTTACTAAGTGCTTATAGTTATTGCTAAAAATAACTCCACCACAGTAGGCTCCATCTACATGTAACCATAATTTATGCTTTTTGCAGACTTTACTTATAGCTTCAATATCGTCAAAAGCTCCTAATACGGTTGTTCCTGCAGTAGCATTAACCAAGAAAGGCTCATAACCATCATTTATATCTTTTTGAACCAATAGGTCTAAATGATTAGCAAGCATTTCTCCTTTTTGATTAGTGTTTACTAACCGCACCTGATTTCTACCAATACCTATCAACGCTGCATTCTTAGAAATTGAATAATGAGATTCTTTTGAAGTGTATATAGTCATTAGCCTGGTTAAACCATGAGTTCCTATAGATCCATTTTCATAATCTCTAGCCATAATCATAGCCATCATATTACTCATAGAACCGCCTGGAGCAAAAGTACCGTCGCTGTTTTTTTTATAGCCAGCCAATTCGCATATGTTCTTCAATACCTGCTTTTCAATTCCTACTTGCGGACCAGCAACTTTGTAAGTATACATGCTGTTATTTAGCATTACTGCCAACAAATCACCTAGTGAAGCTTTACCAATTCTACCTCCAAATAATTGATTAAAAAACGATTTAGAAGCTGTTTTTGGAGTGCTTTTAATAATCTGTTTTAATGTTGTTTTTAAATCTTCATCTAATGTGCCTTCCGCATTCAGTGACAAATTCAGTTGATTATATAACTGAGAGGTAGTAATAGGTTCTGCTACTGGCTGATGTTTTTCAGCTTCAAAAAGTATATCACATAATTCAGAAAATAGGGCAATATCATTCTGCATCTTTGAAAATGTTTAATTGAGGTGAAAGATAAAAAGAAATTTAATCTATTTCGGTTAAAAATCTTAACTGGTTTAATTTGAAATGTCTACAGAAGACGCTTCACCATAACCAATTAGCCTATCGAACCTTGCTCCTAGGTCTCGGTAATATACTAGTACTTTGTAGTTGTTTTCGGTTTGCCAAAAGTTTCCACTAATAGCACCTTCATCTAGCTCTTGCGTATCTTTATCGACTGCAACAAATTTGTAATTGTAGAATCCTTGTTTAAGACGCATCATACTTTCGTATTTACCACTCTCAGGATTAAATTCCATTTTAGTAAGTGGCTCAATTGTGAAAGCATTAAAATTGCCATAAACATGTATGTCTTTATCTTTTAATTCTTCATGTAACAGAGAGAAATGAATCATAGAATAGTCAGCTTCAAAATCTACATTTGTTCTATCTATGGCTGTAATTTGAAAATTCCCGTTAATATCAGGATTATAGGTGTAAGGTCTATCTTTTCGAGATATATTGGTAAATAAATAATTATGATATATCTCTTTTAAATCTATAAATTGCACACCTATACTAGCAGCTCTTATATCTTTAGTTTCAAAATATAAGTATTCATTGCCTCCCCAAAATGCAGATTCTGTATTATATCTATAAATAAGCTCATTACCTAATGTGTATTGAGGTTTTAAATCTGAAATTGCTGTATTAAGGTTGTTATTCTGAATGATGAGTGTTTTAACAGTATCCAATGGATTATTGAAATTAATGCTATTAGTATTGATTACAATGTCTACTGATTGCTTTTCGGCAATAACTTCTACATCTCTTGATCGTTTTACTTTAACACCAACATTAACAATGTCTTCATAAATCATAAACTTTCTGCTGAACATCAGTTCGTCATAATCATCGTAAATGGAAATCATATAATTACCACTCTTTAATAATGCTCGTGTTTGAGAGTTAGGTATTGTTAAATCGTAGTGTGAATAAATTTGATAAGCATTAAATGAATTCTCATAAGTCAAAATTCTTTGGTTATCTAAGCCTTTAAGATATTCACCTTTTACTAAATTCGATGGTGTCCAATCAAAATTAAAATGTTCTATAACGTAGTAAAAGTCTTCTTCGTTACCATTTAAGGCATCAAATTCTAATTGTAATGATTCTCCAAGTTTTAAAACTGGTAACTGACCTTGAGTGGTATTACTTTTAAACGTAATAGTTTTTATAAAGTTTGGTGGACTCACTTCCTCAACTTGTGATAGTAAAAATGATGGTATAAGTAAAATTAATAAGAGGGTATAAAAGTTATTTTTCATTATAAAAATTCTGTAGTGCATAAAGATAATCAAAATCTGTGCCCTAAAGTATTTAACTTATTTATAATCACTATAAATAAAAAAGATGTTTTAATATGAAAATTATTTAAGCATTAATTCGTAAATTTGCACGGATTTTTAGATAACTAATCTTTAAAGTATATGTCAAAAGACATCAGAATTAAAAAGGGTTTAGATATAAAGTTAGTCGGTGAAGCCGAACAAACTACCGAAAATGCTATCATTAGCAACTTCTATTCTGTAAGACCCGAAGATTTCCACAGTATTATCCCAAAACTTGTTGCAAAAGAAGGTACACGTATTAAAGCGGGTGAAACTTTGTTTTACAATAAAGATAATGAAGCAATGAAGTTTGTTTCCCCAGTTTCTGGTGAAGTAACTGAAGTACAACGTGGACCAAGACGTCGTATCGACGCCATAAAAATAACAGCGGACAAGGAACAAACACATGTAGATCATGGTAAATTTGATTTATCTTCTGATGAAGAGAAGGTAAAGTCACATTTACTTGCTTCTGGTTGTTGGGCTTTTATTAAACAACGTCCTTATGATGTTGTGGCAAAAGGAAATAGTAAGCCAAAAGCAATTTTTGTATCTGGTTACGCAAGTGCACCTTTAGCAGCTAATTTAGATTATACCTTAGCAGGCAAAGAGGCAGAATTACAAGCTGCTGTTACCGCATTATCAAAATTAACTGATGGTGGAGTTCATATCTCAGTTGGTGGTACAAATTCTCCATTAGCGAACTTAGATAATACGACAACCTATAAAGTTTCTGGGCCACATCCATCGGGTAACGTTGGTACTTTAATCAACAAAGTAAGTCCAGTAAATAAAGGTGAAGTTGTTTGGACGGTTAATGCGCAAGACTTAGTGATTATTGGAGAACTTTTATTAACTGGTAAATTTAATGCTGAGCGTGTTGTTGCTTTGGCTGGTTCATCAGTTAAGAAACCAAGATATTTTAGAACTAAGATAGGTTCTGAAATCTCAACTATGGTTTATGATAATGGTGTTGAGCAAGACGGTAACGATCGTATTATTTCAGGTAATGTATTATCTGGAAAGCATGTGCAACCTGACGGTTTTTTAGACTATTATAGTAATGTGATTACTGTAATTCCAGAGGGTGATGATTATGAATTCTTTGGTTGGAATAAACCAGTTTTTAATAAGATTTCTACTTCCAGAGCTCTGACATTTTCTTGGTTGACTCCAAAAAAGAAATTTGATTTAAATACAAATACAAATGGCGAGCATCGTGCATTTGTAACTACTGGAACCTACGAAGAAGTATTTCCTTTAGATATATACCCGATGCAGATTTTAAAAGCTTGTATGTATCAAGATTTAGACGAAATGGAAGCTTTAGGAATGTATGAAGTGGCACCAGAAGATTTTGCATTAACAGAATTTGTATGTGTTTCTAAACAGCCACATCAAAAAATTATAAGAGAAGGTTTAGACTTAATGCTAAAAGAGATAGGATAATGGGTTTAAAAAGTAATTTACATAATTTTAAAGAAAAGAATAAAGACAAAAAGTGGTTGCCAGGATTTAATGCACTCTTTACGTTTTTATACATGCCAAATGAGACAACTCATAACGGAACTCACATAAAGGCAGCAGATGATTTAAAGCGTACAATGAATACAGTAATCATGGCATTAGTACCATGTTTAATATTCGGTATGTTTAATGCAGGTTATCAGCATTATCTTGCACAAGGTTTAATAGAATCTGCAGAAGGATTTTTAGGGTCTTCATTTTGGACACTCGATAACTTTATAGTTGGTGCTTGGACAGTTTTACCTTTGGTAGTAGTTTCTTATGGTGTTGGTTTAGCGGTTGAGTTTGTATTTGCAATAATTAAAGGTCACGAAGTAGAAGAAGGTTATTTAGTGACTGGTATGTTAGTGCCTTTAATTGTTCCTGTAGATATTCCATTATGGATGTTAGCTGTTGCAGTAATCTTTGGTGTAGTAATTGGTAAAGAAGTTTTTGGTGGTACAGGAATGAATATTCTTAATCCAGCATTAACAATTAGAGCATTTTTATTCTTTGCTTATCCGACTTGGATGTCTGGTGATAAGGTTTGGGTTCATGGAGCAGTAGAACGCGATCAAATGATAGCAGCAGGTCAAAATGTGGATGCCATTTCTGGTGAGACACTTTTAGGTGCATATGCCCAAAATAGTTCTTTAGCAGGAATTGATTATTGGGATATGTTCTGGGGAATTATACCAGGTTCAGTAGGTGAGACCTCTAAATTCTTAATCATAATAGGAGCATTATTCTTAATCTTTACCAAGATAGGAAGCTGGAGAATTATGTTAAGTACTGTGATTGGTGCTTTAGCAATGGGATTAATTTTTAATGGTGTTGTAGATGCAGGTTGGATAGGAAGTACCAGTAAGTTTTATGGCTTAATGAGTGTTCCGTTTTGGCAACATTTAATCATAGGTAGTATATTATTTGGTGCAGTTTATATGGCAACAGATCCAGTAACAGCATCACAAACAAATAAAGGAAAATGGATTTATGGTTTCTTAATAGGTTTCATATCCATTATGATTCGTGTATTCAATCCAGCATATCCAGAAGGTGTATTCTTAGCCATTTTACTAATGAATGTATTTGCACCAACCATTGACCATTATGTAGTACAAGGAAATGTAAAACGTCGTTTAAAACGTGCAAAAGTTAAAGTAGCTTAATTATGGAAAAGAGAACGGATAAAAATTCATATACCATCATATTTGCAATAGGAATGGTATTGGTTGTGGGATCTTTGTTGGCTTTTTTAGCATCATCACTTAAGCCAAGAATAAGTGAGAACCAAAGATTAGAAAAACAGCAGAATATCCTATATGCAATGGGTATTAATGATAATGATGAAACCAGTGCTGTTTTTATTTCAACAGATAAAGCTCCTGAAGCATTTACTGAAAATGTAGCAGACCAAATTGTTATTACAGTTGATGCCAATGGTAAAGTTGTTAAAAGACAAACACGTGACGAGTATTTTGAAGAAACTAATCAAGAGCCTTATTTAATTGATGTAAAGAAGCAGCAAGCAAGTGCAAAAGATGGCGGAGAAAGAAAATTACCGTTGTTTGTTGGTAAAAATGCTGATGGAAAAACAGTTTATGTTGCGCCGATTTACGGTAAAGGACTATGGGATGCAATTTGGGGTTATGTAGCTATGGATGAAAATATGGTAGTACAAGGTGCTTATTTTGACCATAAGGGAGAAACACCAGGACTTGGTGCCAATATCAAGCAGCGCTATTTTATGGACGATTTTTACGGAGAACATTTGTTAACTGAAAATGGTGCTTTTAAAGGTATCACAGTTGCTAAAGGAAATGCAGATCCAAAGAATAATGATAAGAAAGATAACGAAGTAGATGCCATTGCTGGTGCTACAATTACAGGTGATGGAGTTTCGGCCATGATTAAAAATGACTTGAAGCTTTACAAGCCTTATTTTGATAATTTAAAAACTAAATAAACAATATGGGACTTCTTTCAAAAAAAGATACTAAGTTAATTACAGACCCATTAGCGGATAATAATCCAATTACCATTCAGGTACTTGGTATATGTTCTGCATTAGCAATTACAGCAGAGCTTGAAGCGTCTATTGTAATGTCTATTTCTGTATTATTTGTAATGGGTGTTGGTAATGTTGTTATTTCTTTGATGCGTAACATTATTCCTTCAAAAATTAGAATTATTGCGCAATTAATAGTTGTGGCTACTTTGGTAATTATTGTTGATTTAGTGCTTAAGGCTTTTGCTTATGAACTAAGTAAAACACTTTCAGTTTTCGTTGGGCTAATCATTACCAATTGTATTATCATGGGAAGGTTTGAAGCGTTTGCTTTAGGAAATGGTCCTTGGAGATCATTTTTAGACGGTATCGGAAATGCTCTTGGTTACGCGGTTATATTAATTATAGTCGGGTTCTTCAGAGAACTTTTAGGTTCTGGTACTTTATTAGGTATTCCAGTACTTGGAGACCCAATTGAAAAAACAGGATTATATTCAATAGGTTATGAAAATAACGGTTTTATGTTATTATCGCCTATGGCATTGATTGTAGTAGGTATCATTATTTGGGTACAACGTAGTAGAAATAAAGCATTAATTGAGGATTAAAATCCTCTTCAGTTGGTTAGTAATCATTTGATAACTGAAACTGATACTGAAAACTTATAAAAAATGGAACACTTAGAGTTATTTTTTAAATCGATATTTATAGACAATATGGTATTTGCTACATTCTTAGGGATGTGTTCATACTTAGCTGTATCTAAAAAAGTGTCAACTGCAGTTGGTCTTGGTGCTGCTGTAATTTTTGTATTGGCAATTACAGTACCTTTAAACTGGTTGTTAGATCAATATGTTTTACAGCCTGGTGCTTTAACTTGGTTGGGGCCAGAATATGCCAGTTATGATCTTAGCTTCTTATCATTTATTATGTTTATTGCTACTATTGCTACTATGGTACAATTGGTAGAAATTGTTGTTGAGAAATTCTCACCATCATTATATAATTCTCTAGGTATCTTTTTACCATTAATTGCTGTGAACTGTGCTATTTTAGGTGGATCATTATTTATGCAATCTAGAGAGATTGAAACTTTAGGTTTAGCATTAAACTACGGAATTGGTTCTGGCATCGGATGGTTCCTAGCAATTTTAGCCATTGCTGCTATTAGAGAAAAAATTAGATATAGTAATGTACCACCTGCTTTAAGAGGTTTAGGTATTACCTTTATCATTACTGGATTAATGGCAATCGGATTTATGAGTTTTGGTGGTATGCTAACAGGAGGTGATGAGGAAGCAAAGTCAGAAGACCAAGCTGCTACAATTGAAGTAATAAAAGAAGACGTTAAAAAAGAAGAAGCTAAACTTAAGTCTGACTTAGAAATAGCCGAAAATACAAACAAGTAATTGATGAGTATGATGATATTAGCCGCAAATACAGTTGGAACAATAGTAGCAACAGTAGCAGCCTTTTTATTGGTGACGCTTTTGTTGGTAGCATTATTGTTAGTCGTAAAACAAAAATTATCGCCATCTGGTCCAGTAAAGATTTTGATTAATGGTGAGCGTGAAATTGAAGTAGCTTCTGGTAGTACACTTTTAAACACACTAGGTAGTAACAAAGTATTTTTACCATCTGCTTGTGGTGGTGGTGGAACTTGTATTCAGTGTGAGTGTCATGTATTATCAGGTGGAGGTGAAGCTTTACCAACAGAAACACCTCACTTCTCAAGAAAAGAATTGCAACACGGAGCACGTTTAGCTTGCCAAGTAAAAGTAAAGCAAGACATGGAGATTACCATTCCAGAAGAGGTTTTTGGTATTAAGAAGTGGGAAGCGACTGTTGTTAGAAATTATAACGTAGCATCATTTATTAAGGAATTTGTTGTTGAAATTCCAGAAGATATGGGTTACAAAGCAGGTGGATATATTCAGATTGAAATTCCAGAATGTACAATTAACTATAAAGATATAGACATAACTGCCCATCCAGAAGAACATGAAACACCAGATAAGTTTCAAGCTGAATGGGATAAGTTTGGACTATGGCCTTTAGTGATGAAAAATACAGAAACTGTGGAGAGAGCATATTCAATGGCCTCTTATCCAGCAGAAGGGCGTGAGATTATGTTAAACGTTCGTATTGCGACTCCACCATGGGATCGTGCTAAAAACGGTTGGATGGATGTAAATCCTGGAGTAGCATCATCTTATATTTTTGCTCAAAAACCTGGTGATAAAGTAACGATTTCTGGACCTTACGGTGAATTCTTCATTAATGAGTCTGAGAGTGAAATGCTTTACGTTGGTGGAGGTGCAGGTATGGCACCAATGCGCTCGCATCTATATCACTTATTTAGAACTATTAAAACTGGTCGTAAAGTGACGTATTGGTATGGAGGTCGTTCTAAGCGTGAGTTATTTTACATAGAGCACTTCAGAAAACTAGAAAAAGATTTCCCTAACTTTAAATTCTACATGGCACTTTCTGAGCCTATGGAAGAAGATAACTGGAAAGTTAAAACAGACATCAACGATGAATCTGGTGATGGGTTTGTAGGCTTTATACATAATTGTGTAATTGATAATTATTTGAATCATCATGAAGCTCCAGAAGATATAGAATTATACTTCTGTGGTCCACCATTAATGAACCAAGCCGTTCAGAAAATGGGTGAAGATTTCGGAATCCCAGATGAGCATATTAGATTTGATGACTTTGGCGGCTAGTCGCTAAGGGATATTTGGCAGATTTGTCATTCTGAACTTGTTTCAGAATCTTAAATAAAAGGAAAACCAACGTATTTACGTTGGTTTTTTTATCTCTAAACTAGTTCTATCTTAGTGTCGAATTTCTTAAATTCAAATAATAAGCTACAATCCATCATATCTTTCTTATTGTCTAATTTACACAATGTTGAAACCACTTCACATAAACCATTAAACAAAATGACTTTGTCTTTGAAATAGTCTGGCTTATGACAATAATTTTGTCCTAAACGATAGCCACACCCTTTTAAAAATGACTCCTCAATTTTAAGAAGTTCGAGAGGTGTGTAACCATTAAACTTTCTTCCTAAGTTTTGATGTACCAAACCAACATAGTTCAGTCTAACTGAGCCATGCAAATCGGTCATATGTTTCCAACTATCTTTGTTGTCTAATATATTACCTACAGCACATTGTTTGCAGTCCTCAGGATTTAAGCTGTTGTTGTGAAAGGCTATATATAATTTGTTAATGGCACTGTCAAAACGATCTGAAGTTTGCATAATTTTTTATTTTCTTTTTCAAGATAAAAGATAAGAAAAAATTATTTGTATTCCATAATCAAAAATACTGCAGTAGTTTTTCCAATATTTAAAACCTCATGAGAAGTGACTTTTTCATTACTGAAGCTATAACCGGTTGGTACATCTATTTCTCTAATACCAGTAGTGTCTGTGATTCTAAATTTCCCTCCAGCTAATGTATAACCAAAATGTGGATTGTGATAGTGCTTTTCGTGACCTACACCAGGCGCAAAAGTACATTTAAGTATTCTTAACTCTTTATTATCTTGCAAAACTTCGCAGACAGTATTCCCTTTCCAACCAGCTTCTAATGGATCTGGTAATGAATTTTTAGTTTTACATCCAGAAATAAGAACAACTAACCCAAGAGTAAAAAAAAGAAGTATATATTTTTTAGTCATAAGATTTTAAAGTTACATAAATTTATAATCTATATAAGAAAACCTCAGATTTTTACGTTCATTCTTTATGAAGAAAGGCATATTTGTTTTACTAGGATTATCAATTGTTTTGCTTTTAGCATTTCAACTTAAACCGATAAACAAAGTTATTGAGGCTGCAACCGCTATTATTGAAACACCGAGTCTAATTAATAAGGATAGTTTAACTATAAAATCTAGAGTCAATGTTCCTGATGGGTATGAGAGAGTAGATTATGCTAAAGGCAATTTTGAGGATTACCTTAGAAACTATAAACTAAAAACCTTCGGAAGTAAAATAATAAACTATGATGATTCAGAATACTTCTGGCAAGGAGGTCATATCGGAATTTTAGATATTCCAGTGCCTAAAAATGGCTTGCAACAATGTGCAGATGCGTTAATTAGAATTAGAAGTGAATACCTTTGGGACAACAATAGAAAAGACGAAATAGGTTTTAAATTTACATCTGGACATTACTGCTCCTGGAAGAAATATGCTGACGGGTATCGTCCTAAAATTAGTGATAATAAAGTAACATTCCATAAAACAGCAAGTGCTAATACTTCAAAGGATAATTTTTATAAGTACTTAAATTTAATCTATATGTATTCTGGTACCTTGTCACTTTATAATGAATTAGAGTCTGTTGATGCAGAAGACCTACGAATAGGAGATATGCTCATTAAAGGCGGTTCACCTGGCCATATTGTTATGATTTGTGATGAGGTTATTGACGCGAAAGGTGACAAGCTATTTTTATTATTTCAAGGTAATACTCCTGCTCAAAGCGTACATTTGGTTAAAAATCTAGAAGACGCTTCTATTTCTCCATGGTATCAATTGGAGGATGCTACTGTTATACCTGTTTCAAATTATACATTTAGTAGCTCAAAATTTGTGAGGTTTAAATAGCAACTTCTTATCTTTGCATAATGAGCAAACCTCTTACACCTCAAGAAATACATAATCTAGCTATGAATCATGTTGGTAAGGATTTAGAAGCACGTGGTTTTGAGTTTGTAGCTATTAACAGTACGTTAAAGCGCCATCCACAATTTGTATGTATAGACAAAAATAGCCAATACTTTTTTGTTGTAGTTAGAGCTGTAATTCTACCAGAAAATCCTAATAATTACGACGTCGTTTGGATGGAAACCTTCAAAAAGCATGCTTATGAAAAGGATGCTAAAGTTTTATATGCAGGAGTTGGTTTGGGAAATCCTGAAGGAGAAGATTTACCTATTTATTTAGACGAAGAATACCTTATTGAATATAATGGTATTCAAGTGATTGAAATGAATTTGAACTGATATGAAAAAAATAATTAGTGTTTTAACTCTTATAATATTTTTATCCTGCTCTGAGGAAGAACCAAAAAACATTAAACTTTCAGGTCCAGTTTTCGGCACAGGTTTTAATATTCAATACTATTCTGAAGATCTTATAAATTATCAAAAGCAGTTTGATAGTTTATTTAATGTCGTCAATCAATCATTATCGACTTATATTCCAAATTCTGATATATCTCAACTTAATAGAAACGAAACTACTAAAGTTGACAATCATTTTGAAAATGTATTTAAAGCTTCAAAAATTATCTATAGACTAACCGAAGGTGTTTTTGACCCAACTATTGGTAATGTAGTTAATGCATGGAATTTTGGTGCAGAGAAGAATAAATTTTTAACGGATAGTACAACTGTAGATAGTCTCATGCAATTTGTAGGTTTCAACAGAGTCGGACTTATAGATAATCATATTAAAAAACCAAAAGAAACCTATTTAGAATTTAATGCTATTGCTAAAGGTTATGGTATAGATGTTATAGCTAACTTTCTAGAATCTAAAGGAATAGAAAACTATTTAGTTGATATTGGTGGTGATTTAAGAACATCTGGAATTAATTTCGAAAGTAAAAAGGGGTGGACCGTTGGCATAGATGATCCAAATTTTGATGGTAGACAATCATACTCTAAAGTTATTACCTTGAAAGATGAAGCCATGGCTACTTCTGGTACGTATAGAAAATTTAGAATTGACGAGAATGGAAATCGCTATGCTCATATAATTAACACAAAAACAGGTTATCCTACAAAAACTAATATTCTAAGTGTATCAGTTATTGCGCCAGATTGTATGACTGCAGATGGTTATGCGACTGCATTTCAAGCTATGGGAATCGAAAAAGTAACTTGGTTCTTAAACTCGCATCCGGAGTTAAAGGTTTATTTTATATATGAGTCTGAAAATAAAGAGCTTAGAACTTTAACTCTAAATAATTTTCCAGAATAGTAACTTTTAATGTGACCTACATTTATATTGTGGGTCTTATAATTGCTATTAATCACTATTTAAAAGAAGTTACATCTTGTTCGTTTGATGTAGCTTTTTTTATTTATAAACTACAGGAATGATCTCGCCTTTGGCTAAGCGATATTTATCAATTTCAGAATCAGAAAGTTGAGAAGTATAATCAACTTCTTCAACTTTAAAACCTATTGAGCGTAGTTTGTCAAAATAATCTCTACCATAAATACGTACATGGTCGTACTGCCCAAAGATTTTTGCACGTTCTGCTTTATCGGTTATAGTATCGTCTTCAAAAGTAAGCTCACGATTTAAATCTTGGGGAATTTGAAGTATACCGTAACCACCAGGTTTCATTACTCTATATAATTCTTGCATAGCCTTTGTATCATCAGGTATATGTTCTAAAACATGATTACATAGAATGACATCATAACTATTATCTTCAAAAGGCAAGTCGCATATATCAGCTTTTACATCTGCAATTGGTGATAATAAGTCTGTTGTTGTATAATCTAAGTTATTTAATTTTCTAAAACGCTTTAGAAAGCATTGCTCAGGTGCAAAATGTAATACTTTTAGATGCTCAGAAAAGAAGTTTGTTTCATTTTTTAAATACAACCAAAACAATCGATGTCTTTCTAAAGAAAGAGTGGAAGGAGATAGTACATTCGGTCTTTGTTTGCCATAGCCATAAGGCAAAAAGGTTCTAAAATTTTTACCATCTATTGGATCTGTGAATTTATCTCCTTTTAGAAAAAAGGCTAAAATCGGACGAACCAGATAACTCAACCTAATTAATATAGGTCTTGGTATTGTATTTAGAAAAAATTTAAAAAGTGATTTCATTTTAAAGCACTAGAGCTTTTTGTCGAAATTTATCTTCTTCATCAGAAGTTATGCCCAAAGCTTCATGCACATAGGCAAATGTTGAGAGTATTTCTGGTTGCCCATTAACGATAGCAACATCGTGCTCAAAATGTACACTTGGTTTTCCGTCTTGGGTAACAATGGTCCAACCGTCTTTGAGCTGTTTTATTTTATGAGTACCCATATTTATCATAGGCTCAATGGCAACAACCATACCTTCAATAAATTTCTTTCCTCTACCACGTCTTCCATAGTTTGGCATTTCTGGGTCTTCATGCATTTTTCGTCCTAAACCATGACCAACTAATTCTCTTACAACACCATATCCTTCTGCTTCACAATATTGCTGAATCGCATAACCAACATCACCAACTCTGTTTCCAATTTTTAATTGTTCTATACCTATGTAAAGAGATTCTTTGGTGATTTTAATTAATTTTTTGGTCTCTTCACCAACCTCACCGATTTCAAAAGTATAAGCGTGGTCACCATAAAAATCATTCATTAGTGCTCCGCAATCTATAGATACTATATCTCCATCTTTTAATGGAGTATCTGTAGGTAACCCATGTACTACAGCTTCATTAACACTGCATAAAAGTGTAGAAGGGCAGTCATAGAGTCCTTTAAAACCAGGTAAAGCACCATGGTCTCTAATAAATTCTTCCGCAATAGCATCTAAGCGATTAGTAGTAACACCTTCTTTTGTTTCTTTTGCAAGCATGCCCAAGGTTTTAGATACTATTAAAGCACTTTGACGCATTAATTCTATTTCCTCTGCCGTTTTTACTATAATCATGTTTCTAATGTTGAGGGAACAAAGATAGGTAATTATAACAATTTTAAAATGTTTCTAAAACATGATAAAAGACAGTTTTTCTGAACGTTTTCTGACGTAATTTTATAACCTTAAAACTAATATATTATGTACAAAGTAGTAAGTGCAGAAGAAGCTCTAAAAATTGTAAAATCTAATGATAAAATATATCTCCATGCTGCTGCTGCAGTTCCAAATGTACTGATAGATGCTCTTACTGATAGGCATAAAGAACTTAGAAATGTTGAGATTTGTCAGTTGCATACCGAAGGTCCAGCTCCATATGCTAATCCAGAATTAGCAGATAGTTTTCATGTAAATTCATTTTTTATTGGGAAGAATGTACGTCACACTTTGCATGCAGGAAATGGTTCTTATACTCCTGTCTTTTTGAGTGAAGTGCCTTTGTTGTTTAAAAGAAATATTGTGGATTTACAAGTAGCTCTAATTCATGTTTCTATTCCAGATAAGCATGGATATTGCTCATTAGGTGTTTCAGTAGAAGCAACTTTAGCAGCTATTGATAATGCAGATTATGTTATTGCACAGGTTAATAAACAAATGCCTAGAACTTTTGGAGACGGAATTATCCATGTTACTGAGATTGATGCTTTTGTTGAATGTGATGAACCATTACCGACACATCCTGTAACAGCACCAACAGAAATTGAAACCAAAATTGGTGACTATGTTGCAAACTTAATTGAGGATCGAAGTACTTTGCAAATGGGAATAGGAAATATTCCTAATGCCGTTTTATCAAGACTACATAATCATAAAGATTTAGGATTGCATACAGAAATGTTTTCTGATGGTGTTATTGATTTAATTCTTAAAGATGTAATTAATGGTAATTATAAAGGTGTAAATCCAGGGCGCGCTTTGGCCACTTTTTTAATGGGATCACAACGTTTGTACGATTATGTAAATGATAATCCTTACGTTGAGATGCGTTCTTCAGATTATGTAAATGATGTATCAATAATTAAACAGAATCCAAGAATGGTTGCAATTAACTCTGCAGTGGAGGTAGATGTTACCGGACAAGTATGTGCTGATTCTATTGGCTCTAAAATGTACTCTGGTGTTGGAGGACAAATGGACTTTATTAGAGGTGCTTCCTTAAGTGAAGGTGGTAAGGCTATTATTGCTCTTCCATCTACTACAAGACATGGAGTAAGTAGAATAGTGCCATCACTAAAGACTGGAGCAGGTGTTGTAACAACCAGAGCTCATGTGCAATACTTAGTTACGGAATATGGCGTTGCAAATTTATATGGAAAAACGATAAAAGAGCGTGTAAAAGCTTTGGTTAATATTGCCCATCCTGACCATAGAGAATCTATTGATAAGGCCTATTTTGAAATGGTTTAATTATGCAAGATAATTAGAATTGCCACCATTTTTTTTGTGCTCTTTTTATATCTGGTATTTCATTGGTAATCATTTGGTAAATTTCTCCCCAACCCAAAATACCTCCAATGTTTCTATCATCTATAAAAAGGTCTGCATGGATTTTTCGACTTCTAGTGTTATCAAATTTTTCTTCAGGAAAGCTAGCATTTACTGCATAAAACTCAATACCATTTTCTTGGCAAAAATCAACGGCTTCTTGTAGTTTAGATCCACTTCTATAAGTCCAAAGAATTAATCTGTGGTTATCTTGTTGTAATCGTTTTAAAGTTTCAAATGCGAAGATGCGTGTTTTACCAATTTTTGGATAAGCGTCTTCTACGATGGTGCCATCAAAATCTACTGCTATTATTAATCTATCTTGAAAATTCATGCTATTGTCAATTGTAGGGCAAAGGTACAATATTAAGGGTTTTATACAAGGCTATGTTGTGTCATTGCCTTTGGTTTTGGTATTCCAATTAGTTTTAAAATAGTGGGAGCGATATCACCCAAAATTCCATCCTCTATGTGTTTTAAATCCTTATCAATTAAAATAATCGGGACAGGATTTGTTGTATGAGCTGTATGTGGTGAACCATCAGGATTTATCATAGTCTCACAATTACCATGGTCTGCAATTAAGATTGTTGTATAATCATTTTCTAATGCAGTGTTTACAACATCTTTTACACATTCATCTACAGCTTCACAAGCTTTTATAGCAGCTTCCATTACTCCTGTATGGCCAACCATATCACCATTTGCAAAATTTAAACATACAAAATCGACATCTCCTCTTTGTAATTCTGGGATTAAGGCATCTCTAAGTTCATATGCACTCATTTCTGGTTTTAAATCGTAAGTAGCTACTTTTGGCGAATTTCTTAATATTCTTGTTTCTCCTTCAAAAGGTTCTTCTTGTCCTCCTGAAAAGAAAAATGTGACATGAGGATATTTCTCTGTCTCTGCTATTCTAATTTGTTTTTTATGATATTTTTCTAAAACTTCTCCAAGGGTTTCAGAAAGATTATCTTTATTGAAAACTACATTTATACCTTCATAGTTATCATCATAATTAGTTAATGTAACATAATAAAGATTCAACTTATGCATGTTATACTCGTGAAAATCTTTTTGAGATAATACTTCAGTTAATTGACGTCCACGATCGGTTCTAAAGTTAAAGAATATGACAACGTCATCATCTTTAATAGTTGTTACAGGATTATTTTCAGTATCAACTGCGATAATAGGTTTTATAAATTCGTCGGTAATATTGTTTTCGTAATTGTCTTGAATGGATTTTAAAACATTTTGAGTTTTTTCGCCTTCACCATTTACTAAGGCATCGTAAGCTAATTTTACACGTTCCCAACGTTTGTCTCTATCCATTGCATAATATCGCCCAGTTACAGTTGCCAATTTTGCTGATGTTTTATTGGTGTGTTCCTCTAAGTCAGAAATAAATCCATAACCAGATTTTGGGTCAACGTCTCTACCATCAGTAAAGGCATGAACAAAAACTTTATCTAGGCCATAATCATTGGTAGCATTGAGTAAACCAAAAAGATGATTAATATGTGAGTGTACTCCACCATCACTCACTAAACCTAATAAATGAACATTTTTATTGTTGGTTTTGGCATATTCAAAAGCCGTTTTTAACACAGGTTCTTCACGAAGTGTTTTGTTTTTTAAGGCTAAGTTAATTTTAACCAAATCTTGATAAACAATTCTTCCAGCACCTAAATTCATGTGTCCGACTTCACTATTTCCCATTTGTCCTTCAGGTAAACCCACATGGAGACCATCAGTTCTTAAACTTGCACTTGGATATTTAGTATAAAGTGAGTCTATATATGGTGTCTCAGCATTATCTATAGCAGAAACTTTAGGGTCAGGTGATTTTCCCCAACCATCTAAAATCATTAAAATTACCTTTTTGTTCATTTCTAATTTTTTAGTCATTTCAAAGATAACATATACAACTCTATAACAAATTTATGGACTGAAAAATTTGTAATATTAAGTCTGTTTTAAGTTTTAATATTCCGACGTAAAAGTTGATCTTGTGTTTTATGATGACATTAACATATTTGTTTTCAAAGCGTTAAATAAATGTTATATAACTTTTTTTTGTGTAACAGATTAGATCATAAGTCGTCTCTTTAATATAATCGAAAAACAAATCAATTAAATTTAAAATCTTTCATCATGAAAAAATCAGTAGTAGTTTTAGCCTTAGCATTGGGCTTTTCAATTTGTAATTTAAATGCATCAAACGAAATTTTAACTTCAGAAGTAAATGAAGTCACTGTAAAAACAGTTGAAGTTAGTCCTTTATGTAAGGCAGTTGCAACTGGCAATTTAGAAGAAGTAAACAAGCTTATTAAGGCTGGTGTAGATGTAAATGCAAAGTCTAATGGTATGATGCCAATTCATTACGCAGCAAAATTCAATCGCGTAGAAATTATTAAAGCTTTAATCACAGCAGGTTCTGAAATTCATAAGCCATGTGATTTAGGCTATACAGCTTTAGGACATGCAAAAAAATCAAAAGCTAAAGACGCTGAACTTTTTTTAAAGCGTTTTAAAAAGAAGACTGCCTAAGCGTAGGCAATTATTTGAGTTAGTTAGTTAGTAAATGCGTCTTATTTAAGACGCATTTCTGTTTCTATAATTTCTAATGGCTTCTTTTATCTTTTCAATTCTATTTTCAGGATCTGGATGTGAACTTTGAAACTCAGGAACACGATTTGGACCAGCTGCAGCTTTTAAAATCTCCATTACACCAATCAATTCTTCTGGATTATAGCCTGCATCTATCATAAATTGTACGCCGAGTACATCACTTTCTAATTCATCACCTCTTCCATTTTTAAGAAGCGATCCATTACCAATTTGCTGAGCAACTCCGCCCATATCTATTGCAGCACTTCCCATAGCTAAGGTTTTCCAAAAATTGGCGTTCGTAATACGCTCATTAGAATGTTTTCCGAGGACATGACCAATTTCATGTCCAAGAACTCCAGCTAATTGGTCTTCATTTTGTAACTGAGAAAATAGAGCATATGTAATAAAAATTTGACCGCCTGGTAATGCGAAGGCGTTGATTGTATTTTCGTCCGCTAGTAAATGAAATTCATATTTATATGGTGTGTTTTTTGCAATACTATTGTTAACAAGCTTATTGCCAACATTATCGACAAGAGCTTGTGCTCTATTGTCTGGATGTAACCCACCATGTTGTTGGGCCATTCCAGGTGCACTTTGTAGGCCTATGGCTATTTCTTCTTGTGGAGATAATGAAATCGCTTGTTTTGTGCCAGTGTATGGGTTCACTTCTTCTTGACTGCATTTTCTTAAAAATGCAAATGCAGCAATAGCTACAAATATTAAAATTCGGATTTTGAAACTACCTCTTCTCATAATTGATTTGTGTTAGTGTGATAAATTTACAAAAGTTTGACACAATATTTATCCAAAAGTCATTTGTTTAATTATAAGAATTCTGATTTTTCAATGTTTTTTAATTGTAAAGAATACTCTAAAAGATTTACTTTTATATCAATAAAATAAACCATGACTTATCAATTTAAAATTATTCCGAATGATACTTTAGATCAAATTATTCCTTTGGTTTACGAGCTAAATGATGCTAAAGTAAGTGAAGAACTGCTTAAATCACGTTTTGATGAGATGCAATATCAAAACTATGAATGTGCTACGATTTTTTACAATGAAGAACCAATAGGCGTTACGGGTTTATGGTTTTGTACGAGGCATTACATAGGTAAATCTGTAGAGTTAGACCATGTTTATATTAAACCCGAGTACAGAGGAAAAGGATTGGGGAAACAATTTATGGAATGGATTCATAATTATGTTAAGACGGAAAAAGGTTGTAATTCAATAGAATTAAACACTTATGTTCAAAATTACCCATCACATAAATTTTATTATAACGAAGGTTTCGAAATTCTTGGATATCACTTCCTAAAGAAGTTTTAGTTTATTTTAAAAATTCTAAATCAGTATTAGTTTCTATTTCATAAGGAGCTTTTCCAAATTCAAAAATTCTAGCGTCCAGAGTTCCTTTTAATTTTAATGAATCATCTTTTACTTCTAACCAACTACCTTCTCGTAATCCAATAACTGGTTGTGTGTTATAAGCATGAAACTCCTTAATCCGTGTTTCTCTAGTTTCACCCATATGAGTGCTGCCTGGAATTGGATCTAAATAATGCGGATTGATATTAAATGGCACCAAACCCAAGGTTTTAAAACTTGGAGGATAAACAATAGGCATGTCATTAGTAGTGTTCATAGTTAAGCCACATATATTACTGCCAGCGCTCGTGCCTAAGTATGGTGTTCCACTGGTAACGGCACTTTTTATAGCTGTTAAAACATCATTTTTGTATAACTGATTGACTAAAACAAACGTATTGCCACCACCAACAAAAATAGCTTGAGCGTTTTGAATGGCCTTTTTAGGATTTTCATACTCGTGCAAACCTTTTACAGTTTTCTCTATTTTTTCGAAAGCTTTTGATACAGTTTTAGTGTACTCATCATGAGATATACCTCCAGGTCTCGCATAAGGAATAAACAAAATTTCCTGTGCTGATTTAAAATGAAGCTTAAGCTCATCCAATAAATATTCTAAATAGCCGCTTCCGTGAACGGTAGAGGTACTTGCAATTAGTATAGATTTCAATTTTTTATTTATTTAGTGATTTTATTCCCATTAAGGTTATACTTTTTAAAAATATAGATTTATCATTTAACAAACATTTACAAGCCAATTTTATGACAATTAAAGAATATATCCGAACTTTATTACAAGAATTAAAAATATGAAAAAAATACTACTCGCATTATTTAGTCTTTTTACTTTAATGGCTTTTAGTCAAGAGGTTACCAGAATTTCTGTAAATGGCAGAATTATAGTGCCTACAAATGATAAAGAAGGTGTTGCTGTTTACAACACATCTTCTAATAAAGGTACAGCAACTGATAAAGATGGAAATTTTAAAATTGATGTAACTGTTAATGATATTATAGAATTTAGTGCGCTTCAGTTTCAAGATTTTAGTGTTACTATTACAGAAGATGTTATTAAATCGAAGCAATTGACTGTAATTTTAGTAGAAGAAGTCAATAAATTAGATGAAGTGGTATTATTGCCATTTGGGCTCACAGGTAACCTAAATGCAGATTTGGAAAATGTAAGGACCTATAATGTGAGTTTGGACTACGTCTATTTTGGTTTAGATCATATAGAGGATTTTGAATTTTCTGTAGATTATAAATCTGAAGTAGAAAATGTGGCTTTTAATGAATATAATCCAACAGTTGGCAATATGCTTAACATTGTAAATCTTGCTGGTTTTGTTGTAAGTCAAGTTGTTGATATTGATAAAAATAAATCTTTAGATGAAAAGGGATTAAAGAAAACACCGTTTAAAGAAGCTTTGGATAAATACAGTATTAATTATATTCATTCAAATTTTAAAATACCATTAGACCAAGTAGAAAAATTTATTGATTATGTTGAGGTTCAAGGTGTGGATGATGAACTATTAAAAGAAGATAAAGAAATGCAGTTTTTAGAGCGGATTACTCAACTCAGCGAATCTTTCTTAAAATTGCAAGGTGAAAAAGACTAATGTACTTTTCTTTTTTGTCGTTTTTATTATAGCATTAACTTCGAATGCGCAAACTAAAGACTTAAATGGTCAACTCATTGCAGATGATGAAGTTGAAGGTCTGCATATCCTCAATAAGACATCAGCTAAATATACAGTATCAAATGAAGATGGTAGTTTTGTTATTCCTGCGAAAGCACTAGACACCTTATTTATTTCGGGTTTAAAGTACGAAAATCAAGAGCTAATAATTACACAATCTATAATGGATTTAGGGAGTTTTAGCGTACAATTAATTGAAAAAATAAACGAATTAGATGAGGTTATTGTTGGTAAAATTCTAACAGGTAGTTTAGAATCTGATCTCGAAAATTCTGATGCCAAAACAGAAATTAATTTTTACGATTTAGGTATTCCAGGTTATAAAGGTAAACCATTAACACAAAACGAACGAAAATTACACGATGCAGACGCTGGGCCAATGGGATATATTGGATTGGGCGGAAGTGTTAATTTACATAAGTTGTTGAATAGAATTAGTGGAAGAACTAAAAAATTAAAAGAAATCGTTGCACTAGATAAAGAAGACAATTGTATTGAAAGACTTAGACGAGAATATGAAGAAGCCATCTTTAAAACGGATACTCTAGCCGATAGTTTAAAGAATGAATATTTCTATTTTTGCCAAGAAGATGAAGGGTTTAGAGCTTTATGTGAAGAAAATAATGATTTAAAAGCTATTGAATTTCTGCAAACAAAGTTAAAAGCTTACAAGAAAAATAGGGAATCCGTAACTAAAGATTAACTTTGGAATGCTTTTTGGATTCATCAGAAAAATTACCTTAAATAAAACATGAAATCATTATATATAATACTTGCGTTATTGATAACTCCATTATTCAGTTTGAATAAGGTTGATCACGAATACTATGTTAGTGTAACAGAAATCAAATATGCTGAAGAACAACAATCACTTCAGATTATAAGTCAAATCTTTATAAATGATTTTGAAAAGTTATTGCAAGAGCGTTATGACCAAAATATTAAACTTGCGCCAGATAGTGATTCCAAGTTAATAGAAAAATATATGCAACGCTATTTAGCTGATAAGTTAAAAATTAAGGTGAATGATGGTGTTGTAAAATTCAAATATATAGGTAAAGAATACAAAGATGATATTACATATTGTTATCTCGAAATTGAAAATGTTTCTGAAATAAAATCTATTGAGATTACAAATAGAGTTCTATTCGATATTTTACCAGAACAACAAAACATTGTAAGGCTTAAATTACTTGATAAAAACAAGAGTTTTTTACTTCAACCATACAATGATAAATGCATGTTAAACTTTAACTAAAAACCTGTTAAAGCCATCTTAAATTGCTATTTTAGGCATCATTTTTTAACAACAAAAATTACTATGAAAATTTTAAAGTATTTCTTATGCGCTTTTCTTTTTGTTTCCGCGAGTACATTTGCTCAGAACGAAATAAAACCAGAGCGTAAACCTGGTCACACTAACCAAAACAAATTCAAACAGTTATATGATGAATTTGCTACACCTAATATGTTTAGAACTGGTTCTGGTGCCCCTGGCCCAGCATATTACCAACAGCAGGCAGATTACAAAATGGACATCGAAATCGATGATGTAAATGCAAAATTATATGGAGATGAAACCATTACTTACACAAATAATTCTCCTGATGAATTGAAATATCTTTGGGTTCAGTTAGATCAAAATATGCGTGCCAAGGATTCTAAAACTCCACTTATAAGCGGTTCAGGTATTGGTCCGGCAACGTCTTCCTCAAGAGCAGTAAGAACATATTTAAAAGAGCGTTTTGATGGTGGTTTCAATATTGAACATGTAAAAGATGTCAATGGTAAAGATTTACCGCACATGATTAATCGCACTATGATGCGCATAGAATTGCCAAAAGCAATGAAAAAAGGTGATAAGTTTTCATTCAAAATAAAATGGTGGTACAATATTAATGACCACGTGAAAGATGGTGGGCGTTCAGGATATGAGTATTTTGAAGAAAACGATAATAGAATCTATGTAATGGCACAATTCTACCCGCGTATGGCTGTTTATAATGATGTGGAAGGATGGCAAAATTCTCAATTTTGGGGACGAGATGAGTTTGCTTTACCATTTGGAGATTTTGATGTAAATATTACAGTACCAGCAGATCATATATTAGATGGTACAGGTTATTTAATTAATAGAGAAGAGGTGTTTTCTAAAGATATGATGAAACGCTATAAGGAGGCTAAGAAGTCATATGATAAGCCAGTTATGATCGTAACTCAAGCTGAAGCTGAGAAAACAGAGAAAACTAAGAGTAAGGATAAAAAAACTTGGAAGCTTTCAGCACAGATGGTAAGAGACTTTGGTTTTGCAACATCTCGTAAATTCCTTTGGGATATGATGGCTGTTAAAATTGGTGATAGAGATGTCATGGCTGTATCAATGTATTCTAAAGAAGGAAACCCATTATGGGAACAATGGTCTACAAGGTCCGTAGCCAGTACGTTAAAATCTTATTCTCGTATGACGTTTGATTACCCTTACCACAAAGCAATTTCTGTACATGCACCAATGGGAATGGAGTATCCAATGATATGTTACAACTTTGGTCGTCCTGATAAAGAAGGTAATTATTCTGATAGAACTAAATACGGAATGATAAGTGTAATTATTCATGAGGTTGGTCATAACTTCTTTCCGATGATTGTGAATAGTGATGAACGCCAATGGACGTGGATGGACGAAGGTTTAAATACGTTTGTTCAGTATGTTGCGGAACAAGATTTTGGAGAATGGAACCCAACGGCGCTATCTCCAGGACACGATAAGTATCCATCAAGAAGAGGACCTGCTAAAAATATCGTAAGGTATATGGGAGGAGATCAAGATTTTATTGCGCCAATTATGACTAAAGGGTTAAACACATATCAATTTGGTAGCAATGCTTATAGTAAACCAGCGACTGGTCTTAATATTTTGAGAGAAACTATTATGGGTCGTGAATTGTTTGATTATTCATTTAGAGAGTATGCTAATCGTTGGATGTTTAAGCACCCAACACCAGAAGATTTTTTCCGTACAATGGAAGATGCATCAGCAGTTGATTTAGACTGGTTCTGGAGAGGTTGGTTCTACACTACTGATTATACAGATATTGGAATTAAAGAAGTAAAGAAATTTGCTGTTACTGGTACACCAAACGAAAATGGAAAAAAATTGGCTGAACGATACAATAGAGATCCTAATAGCTTAGTCTATTTTGTAGAAGAAGGCGCTGAAGGTTATGAAGAGGCAATGAAGGAAGGTACTTCTATTGAAAATGTACCTACAGTAAAGGAGTACATTATGGATAATTTTACTCCAGAAGAACAAAAGGCAATGAAAAAAGCACCTAAGTTTTTCTATCAAGTTACATTTGATAAGCCAGGAGGATTAGTGATGCCATTAATCGTAGAATATAAATATGCTGATGGAACTAAGGAAAAAGTAACATATCCTGCTCAAATTTGGAGATTTAACGATGAGGAAGTGAGTAGAACGGTAGCTAGTGATAAAGAGATTGTTTCTATTATAGTAGACCCAGAATTAGAAACGGCAGATATTGATACGTCTAATAATACTTGGCCAATAGAAGTTAAAGAAAGCGATTTTGACAAGTTTAAGAATAAAGTAAAAGATTAAATCTTATAACTATAATTTTAGCCGACTTTATTGAAGTCGGCTTTTTTATTTTTAATATAGTAGTGGTATTATTCACAAAGTCACTCTATATTTGCAAAGTGATACAATTAGCTACATTATTATTTATCGGTGGTACCGAAATTATTTTTATACTATTTATTGTAGTATTGGTTTTTGGTGCAGATAAACTACCTGAAATAGCAAGAGGCCTTGGAAAAGGAATGCGTCAATTAAAAGACGCAACCAATGATATTAAGCACGAGGTTACTAAGAGTGCAAAAGAGAGTAATATTATAGACACAGACGCTGCTAAGGATATTCAAAAAGAAATCAATACAATTAAAGACGACCTCGAAGATTTCACAGGTTCGGTTAAACGAAAATTGTAATTACTGAATTTTTAAAACTACATCACTAATTTTATTAAAAACATAAATAATAGCGATTAAAAATATCAATTATTTAATATATTTAGGAAATCATTAACTAATCTAAATCATATTAAATGAGAAAACTACATGTTAAACTGCTATTTTTAATGGCAATCACAATTCTTTCTTGTACTAAAGAAGACACTTTTATTGAGTCACAATCAGAGACTATTCAATTTCCCAAAGATCCACTTACTATTGAACAAATAAATACTAAAATCTCCGAAACTATAGATAATACAGGAGACTTTGACTGGAGTAAAGTTGACGCACATTTTTTATGGAGTGCAGTTGTAAACGGGCAGAATATCTTATCAATTGGATATGGAAACGAAGGCCAAAGTTTTAGTGAAAACTACGATCCTGAGTTAGAAGAAAAGAAGAATAACATTCTAAATATAGTTATCGAGAATGAAAAAGTAGCTGATGAGAAACTTATTAGAGTTGAGCACGAAATTATAACTGTAATAGATGTTGAAGTAAAAAATATAGAAACCATAATTGCACTTAGAAATAATACTGGTGTTCGTTATTTGGAACCGAATGGCTACAACAGTTATACTCATAATGTTGCTAAAAGCAGTTCTGGGTGCGATAAAAATGCAGACACCATTAATTCATCACATTATACAACAACATCACCCAATAATGCCCAAGTATCTTGGCATTTTAATGAGCATAATATTCAACAAGCTTGGAATTATAGTACAGGTGCTGGTGTTACTATTGGTTTAATAGACACAGGAGTATCAGCCTCACAAAGTTTACTTAATTCTAGCGGGATTAACGATGGTTATTCTAACGGCCGCTTTGTACAAAAGTATGGTACATTCATAGATTCTCGTTGGTGGTGGTCTAGTAATTATGATGGTCCACACGATAAGTGCGGACATGGTACAGCTATGGCATCTGCAATGGCGTCACCAAGAAATGATAATGGTATGCCAGTTGGTGTAGCTTATAATTCTAATTTAGTTGCTTATAGGGCTACCGAAGATGTGCTTTTAAATGATTATCACGAGCGTAAAGGGGTTTCTAGAGCATTAACTGAATTAGGAAACAGAAGTGATGTGAAGATTATTTCTATGTCTATCGGTTATGTTTGGTCCATTGGCAACATAAAGGATGCTGTAAGATATGCTTACAGTAAAGGAAAATTGATTTTTGCGGCAGGTGGAACATCAACAAGTTTTACTAATGGTTTTGGTGTTATTTTTCCAGCAACAATGAGTGAAACAGTCGCGGTTACTGGTGTTGATGATGGTCCAAATTATGATAGATGTGATACTTGTCATAGTGGAAGTAAAATTGACTTTACCATAATTATGGAAGGTGATAACAATACCAGTAAAGCTCCACCAGTTTTAGGGTTTTATAATGGTCAACGTCGTTATACAGGTGGTTCTTCTGTAGCAACAGCGACAACTGCAGGTATAGCGGCATTAATTTGGTCTAAGTATCCTTCTTGGAGTAGAACCCAAGTCTTAAATCGATTAAAACAGTCTTCTGATTTTTATCCAAGTAAAAGCAGCAGCTTCGGTTATGGAAACATTGATGCATTACAAGCTGTACAGTAAATAAGTCATTGAATTCAAATAAAAACCTCTTCATCAAATGAAGAGGTTTTTTACGTTTACTTTTTTCGACTAATAGTTAATCCATCTCGTATAGGTAGCAATACAGTTTCAATACGATTATCAGTTTTTAGAAGTGTATTATAATCTAAAACAGCTTTTGTAGATATATCTTTTTCATCAAGAGGCTCAATAACCTTTCCATGCCAGAGCACATTATCAGAAAGTATAATGCCTCCAGAATTTAGTTTATCTATAATTAAGTGGAAGTAATTACTGTAATTAGGCTTATCTGCATCAATAAAAACCAAATCAAAAGTTGTATTTAAAGTTGGAATAATATCCAATGCATTTCCTGTATATTGAAATATTTGTTGTCCGTAATCAGATTTATCAAAATATTTACGTTGAAAGTCAACTAGCTCTTCATTGATATCTATAGTGTGTATTTCACCGTCAGATTTTAGTCCTTCAGCTAGGCATAAGGTTGAATAGCCTGTAAAAGTTCCTAGTTCTAATATGGTTTTAGGATGTATTAATTTAGATATCATACTTAAAACTCTACCTTGGTAAGATCCACTAAGCATAATAGGTTGTAGTACTTTCTGATACGTTTCTCTGGTTAATTGTTGCAGTAATTCAGGTTCTTGTTCAGAATGATTTACAACGTATTCGTCTAATTTTTCAGGTAAAAAATGCACTATGATAATATTCGTTTTATCAATTTATCTTTTGCAGCGTCATCATCTCCACACAACCATTGTATAACATTATCTTCCCAAATAGCATCACGTTCAGTAGCAGTTATGATTTCTTGTTCCATAGCCAAATCTAATATTTTACCAGGATAAGAGGATTGTTTTTCGCTTTCCATTTCTCCGAGAGGATAAGGATCATCTAATCCCATTAGGACTTGTTTTGAGCCTTGATTTTTTATCAGTAATTCTAATCCTCCAGTATCATGTACCAAAGTATCAAAGAATATATTTTTATGACCAACAGCTTTCCTTGGATGGCTTTTACCTTCAAATAAATCTGGTCTTCCATCAAAACCTTGAATACGTCTTCCTAAGTTTATTTGTGCCAATTGTCCGCCATGAGCAAAGCAAGTTCGCATATTTGGGAATTTATCTTGTAATCCATTTAAAGTTAAAAAATGGTAGGCATCTGCACATTGTGCTAACATCCAAATGAGATGAAAACGCCAAGAGGTGTTTTCTAGTTTTATGAATTTTTCGCCATCATAAGGATGAACCTCTACTGCAAGGTTGTATTTATTTGCCAATTCAAAAATGGGTTCATTTTCCTCGTCAAAAATGCAACGCCAAGTTCCAATAGTATCCATGTAATGCGTTGGCAAGCATAAAAGTTGCATACCTAATTCTTCAACGCAGCGCTCTATTTCCCAGCAAGCACCACGAACAAATCCTGGATGTACAACAAAGCCACAAGTGAATTTACTAGGATTTTCATGTTGAACTTTAGCATTAAAATCATTCTGAAAACGCAGCGCTTGTTTCATTTCCTCAACTCGCAATCCGTTACCATAAAGTTGAGATAAGTTTAAAACTACCGCATGATCAATTTTAAATCGTTCCATCCAAGCTAACTTTTCATTTAAAAAGAAGCTCGAATCTGTAATTGGACGATTCCAATCTTTTTGAAGCATAAATTTACGGTCTTTGTCTACCCAAAAAATGCCTTTATCTTTCATAAACTGAGGAATTTCCTCAGGATAGGGAAGGAGGTGAGAGTGACCGTTTATTCTTAGTTTTCGTTTACTCATCTAGTTGAACCTTTTTAGGTGGCTGCATTACTTCACCACAATTAGGGCAACTACGTTTATCTTTATCGCCATAATATTTATCAAATATAGCTGGCATATCTGTTTCAATATTATCTAAAGTAAAATCTTCTTCATACAACTTTGTAGTACAATTTTCACAGAACCAAAGTAAAGCATCTTGCACTCCTTTTTCTCTTGGATATTCAATAACTAAACCAACAGTATTAGCACCTCGCTGAGGTGAATGTGGAACTTTTGGTGGTAATAAGAAAATTTCACCTTCTTTAATATGAATATCTTTTGGAGTGCCTTTGTCAATAACCTTTAAAGTAATGTCTCCTTCAACCTGATAGAAAAATTCAGGTGTTTCATTATAGTGATAATCTTTTCTACTATTAGGACCTCCAACAACCATTACGATAAAATCACCATCTTTCCAAACGACTTTATTACCAACTGGTGGTTTTAATAAGTGACGATTTTCTTCAATCCAAGCTTTGAAATTTATGGGCGGAAATAATTTACTCATGATATGATACTTTTTAAATTTTGTCATTTCGCATTTGATGCGGAATCTAATTTAATGAGATCCTGAATCAAGTTCAGGATGACAACCGATTAATTGTAGGTTTGTATAAAGTTACAAACTTTTTGTACGACCACCATCAACAGGAAGATTAATTCCATTAATATAACTAGCACGTTCGCTAGCTAAAAATGTAATCGCATCAGCTAATTCTTCAGGCTTTGCAAAACGTTTTGCTGGTACAGCATTTTTCATTGCGTTGGCAGACTCTTCTTCAGATTTACCAGTTTTAGCAGATTTGTTTTTTATGATTTCAGTTAAACGCTCAGTTCCTGTGGCTCCGGGTAATACATTATTTACGGTAATACCAAATTGCCCTAGTTCATTTGCTAAAGTTTTACTCCAATTAGCGACAGCTCCACGAATCGTATTACTAACGCCTAAGCCATCTAAGGGTTGTTTAACAGATGTTGAAATTACATTTATTATTCGCCCGTAGTTTTGGTCTTTCATAAAAGGAACAACAGTTTGTGCTAAGACATGATTGCATTTTAAATGTTGGGTAAATGCGTTTTCAAATTCTTCAATTTTAGCAGAAAATACAGGTCCACCAGCTGGTCCTCCAGTATTATTAATCAGAATATGAAAGCCATGATGTTTACTAATGTAGTCCTCAACTTTTTCTTTTAACTCTGTAGAATTAGAAAAATCCGCAACAATGTAATCGTGATTACGATGCTTTGGTAATTCTGCTAAAGTAGCTTTTAACTTGTCTTCATTGCGAGCAATTAAAGTAATTACAGCTCCTTCTTCTGCTAATGCTAACACTGTTGCTTTACCTATACCTGCAGTACTTCCGCAAACTAATGCGTATTTATTGTTTAATTCTAAGTTCATAATATTTCCTGCGAAGGCAGGAATTTGTTTTTAGGTTTATAATAATATGTTTTGTAATTAATCTATTAGTATTAATTTTAAATACTCTTTGTATCCAAAAGTAATTCTATAAATCGCTGATCCTTCACCTTTCTTTAATTCAACATTGGTTTCTGTCTGCTCTTCCATTTCTACTTCTAATAAATTTGAAGAACACCAATCAATTTTTGCTTGTATAAGATGTTTGCCAGGTGTAAGTTCTAGTTCGAGATTTTCACCATTTTTTATTTTAGTTATTAGTTTTCCATTAACCTCTATTTTGATTTTTCTAGCTCTATTTTCGTATTCAGAAATTCTATTGATATGTAATATTGGCACGTCTTTTTTATTATGAGATTCCTTCTACCGTAGGAATTTGGTTAATACTTTATACAAACATTCTTGGCTTCTGTGAAAAAACGTAAGGCTTCAAAACCACCTTCGCGACCAACACCAGATGCTTTTACACCGCCAAAAGGCGTGCGTAAATCACGCATCATCCAAGTGTTTACCCAAACAATACCAGCTTGAAGTTGATTACTTAGTCTCATGGTGCGTTTTAAGTCGTTTGTCCATAATGTAGCTGATAAACCGTATTTGACTTTATTTGCCATTTGAAGGACTTCGTCTTCAGTATTAAAAGGCATAATGGTAACGACTGGGCCAAAAATTTCTTCTTGGTTCACTCTGCATTCATCATTGGGTACTTCGATAACGGTTGGCTCTAGGTAATAACCGTTTTCATAACCTTGAACAGTAACTTCATTTCCGCCACACAAAATAGTTCCGTTTTCTTCTTTTGCAATTGTAATATAGGCTTTTACTTTTTCCAAGTGTGGTTTAGAGACTAGTGCTCCAATATTAGTGTCTTTTTCTGAAGGATGACCAACTTTTAGTGCTTTCACTTTGTCTACAAAGTCCGCTTTAAATTTCTCATAGATTGAAGCTTCTACAAAAATGCGACTTCCACACAAACAAATTTGACCTTGATTGGCGAATGACGAACGTACGGTTGTATTTAGCATATCCTCATAATCACAGTCTGCAAAGATGATATTTGGGTTTTTACCACCTAACTCTAAAGATAGTTTTTTAAACATTGGTGCTGCAACTTTGGCAATATGTGCGCCTGTTCCTGTGCCACCTGTAAAAGAAATAGCTTTAATATCTGGATGTTCAATTATGGCTTGACCAGTTGTGGTGCCTAAGCCATGAACAATATTTAAAACACCTTTAGGTAAACCCGCTTCAATGCATATTTCTCCTAAAAGAAAAGCGGTCATTGGTGTGACTTCGCTTGGCTTAGCTACAACACAATTACCTGCAGCAAGCGCTGGTGCAATTTTCCATGTAAATAAATAGAGTGGAAGGTTCCATGGTGAAATACAGCCTACAACTCCAATCGGTTGTCTTAAAGTATAGTTTATAGCATTTTGCCCAACAGATTCATGGCTTTCACTAGCAAACTGCGTAATAGCATTGCCAAAGAATCTAAAGTTACTCGCAGCTCTTGGGATATCAACAGATTTAGCTAAACTAATTGGTTTTCCATTATCTAGACTTTCAGCCTCTGCAAACTGTTGTAAGTTGGTTTCTAGTAATTCTGAAATATTAATTAAAATACGACTTCGTTCTTCAAAAGTAGTTTGTGACCACTGCATAAAGGCAGATTTGGCACTTTTATAAGCTTCTTCAACATCTTCTTTGGATGAGTTCGGTATTTGGCTATAAACCTCACCACTCGATGGGTTATAGTTTTCTAGCCATTCATTATTGATTGGATTTACAAATTTTCCGTTGATGAAGTTTAAAATATTCATTACTGCAATTTAAAGATTTATTGGCATATTACTTATTAAGAACTTAATCATTCGTCTCTTCTAAAATGGTATCTATAGTCTTTCCTATTCGTTCTAGACTTTTCTTAGCTGCCACAACTCTGTAAAGGTAATCGTCAGTAATGTTTTCAAACTCAATATCATTAAAAATGGCATACTTATCTATTTTAAGGTTTGTGTTTTCTTTCCAATTTAATGCTCCATATTTATCTATGTCTTTTAATGCATAATGTTGTGACAGATATGGTATTAATTCATTGTCTATTTTTAATTCCGCACGTTCAAAAGCAACGTGTACGTCTTTGAGTTCGCTTTGCCAATTGTAGAGTAATGTTTTAAGTTTCTTATTTTTCAATAATCTTAATCTACCAGATTGTATAAGGTCATTAATCGTGTTTTCACTTGGTCGAAACTCACCAGGTTCGAGAACCATATATAATAAACTATCTATATTTTTGGTTTTTAATTCCTCCTCTGGTTTTCCTATAAGATTCATTATGGTATATCCTGTTTGTTTTGCAATTTTTGTTGCGGACATATTTTTTTCAAATAATTTCTTGTTTTCAGAAAACTCATCATAGAGGTTCTGTAGTATAGAACTTTCTTCTAAGCTTTCCTTTCTGTTTTCATTCCAATTATTAATCTGAAGTGCAATGAGAATACCAATCACAACAAGTATGATTTCGCCAATAGCGTATTTGAAGTATTTACCTGTTTTATTCTCCATAAGTAAGTTTTGGCGTATATGTCTAAAGAATTTTATCATAGTCATTCAGCAGAAGTTTCTTCTAGTATTTGAGATATTAATTGTTTTGATATTTCAAACTGTGCTTTCGCCTCATGTAGCACAAATAATTTGTCGTCAATATGGTTTTCAAATTCTGGATTTTGCAGCAAGCCTAGATTGCTAATTGGTAATTGAGATGGCTTATAGTTAAAAGTTTCTGCTGTAGCGTCAATATTTCTTAGCGATCCATTAGCTTTTATAAATTTTATAAGATCCTTACTTGTATTCTCCATTTGCTCTTCTGTCTCTTTCATTTGATTAAAAAAACGTGTCCATTTGAATAATAGTTTTTTTAGTCTGTTACTTTTTAATTTGGATAATCCACCAGAGCTTTTAAGATCATTTAAAACAAACTCGCTAGGTTTCCAAGTTGGACTCGTTAAAATGCTACCTATTATACTATCTAAACTTTTAATATTATCAGTACTGTTTTCTTCTTTAAACATTGAAAAAATAAGTTCCATCTTATTCGTCACTTTCAACAGATCTAGATTTATTGAGTCTAAGTCTTTTAAATTGTCTTGAAACTCTTCATTAAGGTTTGCAAGCGTGATTTTTTCTTGTATACCTTCTAATCGTGTTTCATTCCAATTATTAATCTGTAATGCTATGAGAATCCCAATAACCACAAGGATAATTTCGCCAATGGCGTATTTGAAGTATTTGCCTGTTTTGTTTTCCATGAGTAGGTTTTGACGGATTTTTCGGAAGAATTTAATCATTGGTTTTATTCAATTAGTAAATAGCCTTTGTTAACAGCGATAAATTTCTGTAAGCAATTACCATCAGTATCTATTTGTTCTGCAATAACGGTGTAATCTCCACCTAAACCTGCAAATTCTGGTCTCGACACTCTAAATTCGTTGGGTTTTAGTAGATATGAGCCACCAATTTTACCGTCATTTATCATATTGAGCTTAATGTCTTTGGTGCTTAAATTGCCTATTAAATAACTAAATCGCAGCTCGTCATTTTTACTTGCTTGGTGTTGTTTGCAATCTGTTGGTATAAAAGCGCTCATGCCTTTACTTTTATATAGGGTTTCTAACGCTGCTTTATCATAATTTTCTTGTACCATTTTAATGGTGCTTAACAATGCCATGTTGCTTGCTCTGAATCTTGAAAGTTGATCATAATAATTTTGAATATTAATCCAGTACAGTTCAACTGTTTTTTTATAATCCTTATTTGTTAACATGTATTGAAATCGCTCTTCTTTAGAGGTACTGTCTAGTCTAACTAAGGATACCTTTTTGGTTAGTGTTTCTATATTTTCCTGAATATTATTATAAAGAACGTTCCATTGCTGATCCATCAGGTCTTTTCTATGAACGAATCTTTTTACTGCATTTATGATAGGACGAAGCTTTTTGTCAGCTGATTTTTCGTTATCCAAAACAACAGATATGTTTTCAGTTTTTGGTGTAGTGATTTCCCAATTTGCAGTAACGATACCAATTAAATCATTGCTTCTGTAGTCGTTTAGCGTTAACCCATCAAAAAGTACTTGTTTGCAGATTTTGTCTTGCGTTTTATAAAAATTAAGGGTAAAACTGGCATTATCAAAATTATACAAGAGGTCGTCTTCTAGCGTAATTAGGGTTTCGCTAATAAGTTCTAAATTTTTACGTTGCTCATTGCGATTGTTAAACTGTAACGCAATCAATATTCCAATAACCACAAGGATAATTTCGCCAATGGCATAGAGTAGGTACTTACTGAATTTGTTTTCAGTAAGAAGACGTTTACGAATACGTCGAAAAAATTTTATCATTTACTTTCTTGGTTGAAAGTAAATTAGGTTGATGGTTGTAGTTGAGGTTGGTTAACTATTGGTGTTTAAATATAGTGATATGTTACAAAGCAATTTGAAACACGATAAGATTCCTACTTTCGCAGGAATGGCAATTACGATTTCTTATATGCCATCACTTTTATTTCTATCACCAAATCTGGATGTGGTAATTGATGAACAGCAACTGTGGTTCTGGTTGGTCCTGTTTCTTTATCAAAAAATTCTGCATAGGCTCTATTGTAATCGGCAAAGTCATTCATATTTACTAAAAACGAAGTGACATCTACTACATCTTTTAAAGACGCTCCAACTTTGGCTAGATTACCATCGATGTTTTTTAAAACTTCTTGGGTTTGGGTATAAGCGTTAAGCTTTTTTGTGCCCATCTCGTCAATAATATCAACTCCTGCAATAGTATTGTCTGGTCGTCTAGAACTTGTACCAGAGACGAAAATAAAATCTCCTACTTGTTTCACATGTGGATAGGCTCCTCTTGGTGTAACTATTTTATCACTCATAATATCTTAATGTAATCCAGCAATTTTATCATCTTCTAAAATCGCTTCAGTTTCCATTTTTACTTTGTCTAAAATATCTTTTATGTCATCATCTGTAGAAATCACTCCATCTGATAACATATTTAAAATCGCTTTGTCTTGTGCTCTTCCTCTAAGCATGGCTTCTCTATAACCAATATGCTCATTAAAGGTAACCAAACTATATTTTGAAGAATAGTCTTCTGGGAATTCTTTTTCGAGAGCCATTTCTATTTTTCGTTTCTCTTGAAATATTGCCTGACCAACATGGTCTTTCATTTCATGAAAATTGTCAATAGCTAAATCGGCAATGGCATCAGTATCTTTCTTTCTTACTTTATCGTATTCCGAAAAGACGGTTTCCCAATTACCTTCATATTTGTCTAAAATAGTATCAAACTCTACTACGTCTTCAAAAGAAGCATTCATCCCTTGTCCATAAAAAGGAACAATAGCATGAGCAGAATCTCCCATTAATAACGTATTTCCTTTATAATTCCAAGGTGAACATTTAACGGTTCCTAAAGGTGCAGTTGGATTCTCGAAGAAATCTTCAACAAGGTTTGGCATTAATTCTAAAGTATCTGGGAACTCTTTTTCAAAAAATTCAGTTACGATTTCTGGAGTGGTAAGATTATTAAAATTGTATTCGCCTTCGTCATAACTTAAAAATAGTGTAACTGTAAAACTACCATCTAAATTTGGTAATGCGATAACCATAAAGTCTCCTCTAGGCCAAATATGTAATGCATTTTTGTATGTTTTATAACCTCCATCATCTGCTGGGAGAATACTTAACTCTTTGTAACCATGTGTTAGCCAATGTTGTGAAAAACTAAATAAGAACTTACGTTCTAAAAAGTAACTTTGACGTAATGCAGAACCTGCTCCATCGGTTGCAATGATGCAATCAGCATCTTCAATAAATTCGTCTTTTGTATTATAATCTTGAAACAGCGCTGTTGTTTTTTCAAAATCTACAGATAAACATTTTTTATTGAAATGAATCTTTACATTTTTGTGTTTTTCGGCTTCGTCTAAAAGCAGAGCATTTAAGCCTCCTCTAGATATTGAGTTAATATATTCGTGTTCGCGACCACTATAATTTGATAAAAATGTATTTCCTTCTTTGTCATGAAGCATTCTTCCATTCATAGGAATACAGAGCGCTTTGACTTTATCTTCAATGCCAACCATCTTCATGGCTTTATTACCGCGATCTGAAAATGCTAAGTTAATTGAACGACCAGCAGAAATATCTGTACGCCGCAAATCTGGACGCATTTCATAAACGGTTACGTTGTAGCCTCGTTGTCCTAGTCTTAAGGCTAGTAAACTTCCGCAGAGACCTGCTCCTATAATTAATATGTTTTGTTGTTTATTACTCATCTAAAATCGCTTTCATTTTTTCAACCATTTGATAGACATCTTCAAATGAATTATATAGTGGTACAGGTGCACATCTAATAACATCGGGTTCTCTCCAATCACTTATCACACCAGCTTCCATTAATTGATTATGTAATGATTTATCTGCGTTTAATACTTGTATAGATAATTGGCATCCACGCTCTTCAGGATTTTCTGGTGTGATAATTCTAATAACGTCTTCACCAAGTGCTTTTAATAGAAACTCAAAGTAGCCTGTTAGTTTTTTCGACTTTTTAAGAAGCTTATCCATGCCAACTTCATTAAACATATCTAAAGAGGCTTTAATTGCAGCCATGGATAAAATAGGTGGATTACTGAGTTGCCAACCTTCGGCTCCTGGTAACACATCAAACTCATGACGCATATTAAAACGTGTTTCTTTATTATGACTCCACCAACCTGTAAATCGATTTAGATCTTTATCATAAGCATGTCGCTCATGGACAAAACAACCAGACAAACTTCCAGGACCAGAATTCATGTATTTGTACGTACACCAAACTGCAAAGTCAGCACCTGAGTTATGTAAATCTAAATCTACATTTCCTGCTCCATGGGCACAATCGAAACCAACCATACAACCGAGGCTATGCCCTAGTTTGGTAATGCGTTTTAAATCGAAAAACTGACCTGTGTAGTAATTCACACCACCAATCATTATTAACGCAATCTCACTGCCATGTGCTTTAAGAATGTCTTCTAAATCCTGATAGTTTAATAATTCTTCTCCTTCTCTAGGTGACCAGAGAATAAGACTTTCTTTATCATCAAAACCGTGATGTCGTAATTGGGATTCTACAGCATATTTATCTGATGGAAAAGCATCACTTTCAATAAGAATTTTATAACGTTCTTTCGTCGGTTGATAGAACGACGCCATCATAAAATGAAGATTCGCTGTTAACGAATTCATAGTAACAACTTCAATGGGTTTTGCTCCAACCAGTTTTGCAGAAGCTTCAGTTAAAAACTCATGATATGGAAGCCAAGGGTTTTTAGCATGTGTATGACCTTCTACACCAAGATTTGCCCAATCTTCTAACTCTTGATTTATATATGCTTTTGTAGATTTTGGTTGTAAGCCCAATGAATTTCCACAGAGATAAATTAGTTCATTTCCGTATTTATCTTTTGGAATATGAAACTGTTTTCTATAGCTAGATAATTCGTCTAATTCGTCTTGTTGTTTAGCGTAATTAAGACCAAGTTTATAATTGGACAATTTGAATTGATTTATCGGTTGCTAACAAAAATAAGGATTTAAAGCGAAGGATTAAAGGTGTTTCATTCGATAAGAATTTTAATTATCTTTAAAGAAACAATTAAGTTATGGGAAAGACAAAAGAATACTCAAACGGAGAGGTAAACGTAGTTTGGGAAGCAGAAAAATGTATACACTCAGGTATTTGTGTTAAAGGCTTACCAAATGTATTTAAACCTAATGAAAGACCTTGGATTAAGATTGATGCAGCTTCAACAGATGAATTAATTGAAACAGTTAAAAAGTGTCCTAGTGGTGCTTTGAGTTATTACATGAACAATGAAGATGACCAAACATCTGAATCTTTGGAAACAAAAGTTGAAGTTTTAGAAAATGGACCGCTTTTGGTTTATGGTACTTTAAAAGTAACTCACAAGGATGGAAATGAAGAAACTAAAAATAGAACAACTGCATTTTGTCGTTGTGGAGCTTCACAAAATAAACCTTATTGTGATGGAGCACATGTAAAAGAAGATTTTAGAGGGTAGAAAAAAGCACTTTAGCTAGTAAGATAAAGTGCTTGGATATATATAGGCGCCAAAAGGCGGAAAATGTAAGCTATACGTTTTAAGTCAAAACGACAGACGTGAAACTTACATTATAGATTACAAAAGTAATGCCAAAAATTGAATTTAGTATTACTCTAATGTTATGCTTACATCAGCAAAGTTTAAATTCCAGTTACCACCTTCTTGCTTATGGTCTATGGCAATTTTAATGCCGTTGAAATCTTTATAATTTTCGAAAGTTGTAGTTAGAGATGGTTCTTCAGAATTACCTTTTCTAAATACCCATTCTTTAATTTCAAAATTGTTGTCATAATAAATATCATAAGCATCACCTGGTGTGTAACCTCCTTCCTCAGGATATGTTAATGTTATCATATTCATTTTAGTTTTACTAATAGGTGCCTCTAAAAATTTAGGAACTGAGATTTCTGCTGAGTTATCCCAAACCAATTGATAAGGGACTAGTAACCAATATTTATCATTAATAAAGCCTCTATCTGCTCTAATATGTGTACTATCCATCTGGCTTCTATTATAACTAACTGTTGTTTCTCCAGCCGTCATTGTTACACTGTCTTCTTTGGGTTTCCAAACCCAAGATCTGCCTTTTCCTTTTATAGTATCTCTATCGACTTTAAACGTAAATTTTACTTCTGATACGTTTTTCCAATTTTCAAAACCATGAGCGTTGGCTATTTTTTGTGCCACAGTAATTTCTTTTGGCTCTTTTTTTGTTGGTGTTTCAGATTTGTCAGACTTACAAGCAGAAACTAGTAATAAGCAAATCAAACCAAGATATAATGACTTCATTTTAAAAAGATGTTTTAAATTACGTTCAAAATTAATCAATGATGGAAGAGCACACTAATTATTTTGATGTAAATAGAGATACTTGGAACCAAAAAGTTGGTATTCATGCAGAAAGTAAAATGTATAAAATGAATGCTTTCAAATCTGGTGAAACTTCTTTGATGCCTTATGAATTGAAAGCATTAGGCGATGTTAGTGGTAAATCTTTACTGCACTTACAATGCCATTTTGGGCAAGATACCTTGAGTTGGAGTAGAATGGGAGCAAAGGCAGTTGGAGTGGATTTGAGTGATGAAGGCATAAAATTAGCAAAACAATTAAATGACGAATTAAAACTTAATGCTGAATTTGTTTGTTGCAATGTTTTAGATACTTCTGAGCATGTTTCTGAAACTTTTGATATTATATTTACTAGCTATGGAACTATTGGTTGGTTGCCAGATTTAAAACCTTGGGCCAAAATGATTGCTGAGCGTCTTAAAGTTGGAGGAACGTTTTATATAGTTGAGTTCCATCCTATTTTATGGATGTTTGATTATGTAGATGGAGAATCTAAAATGAAATACCATTATAATAGAAAAGAAGCTATTTATGAAGAGTACGAAGGTACTTATGCCAATCAATCTTCAAAAATGGTAAGTAAAGAATATGGCTGGAATCATGGATTAGCTGAAGTTTTGAATTCTCTTATTGAAGCAGGATTACAGATAGACTATCTCAATGAATATGATGAAAGCCCTTATGATGTATTTCCTGATTTAGTAAAGCTTGATAACGGAATGTATAAGATGAAAGATCAACTTTTTCCTATGTTGTTTGAACTGAAAGCGACTAAGAAGTAGAATAAAAAAAGCCTGAAATTAATTTCAGGCTTTTTTTATTTAATGTTTTTCTTCTTCTTTCAGTAACTCAGGAAACTTAGCTTTAAATCGATTTAGCCTTGGTACTGATACATTTCTAATATAACCTTGATTAGGGTGAAGACGTTCATAATTTTGATGATAATCTTCGCCAACCCAAAATTTCTGAAATGGATATACTTCCGCTGCAATTGTAGCATCTAGCTCTTTTGCTAAAGCAGCTTTTTTGTCTTCAATAATTTTCTTTTGATCATTATCTTGATAAAAGATTATGGAGCGGTATTGCGAACCTCTATCTGGTCCTTGTCCATTAACTTGCGTAGGATTTTGAGAACCAAAATACACATCTACTAATGTTGCAAAGGTCACCACTTCTGGATCATAGATAACTTCTACAGCTTCTGCATGTCCTGTTCTACCTGTATTACTAGCTTCATAGGTTGGTTTTTCTGTATATCCACCAGAATATCCATTTATAACTTCGTCAACACCTTTGACGCTCTCGTAAACCGCTTCAACACACCAAAAACAACCACTGGCAAAATAAGCTCTTGCTTTACCATCTTCTAATGGAACAACAACAGGTTCTGCATCAATTACAGCTTGTTGTTTTTCATTGACTTGTGCTTGATTGTGACAACTAAAAAATAAACTAATGCTTAAAACGTAAAGTAATTTTTTCATGATTATATTTTCTTTTTCTAATAGACGTGTAAAATTACAATTCCTTAAACCGAATTGTTTTAAAATTTTATTAAATAAAAAAGCCTTCACAATCGTGAAGGCTTAATCTAAATTATGTTGAAAAATTACTTACTTAGTTTAGCAAATAATTTACCCATTTTCACTTTTTCCTCTTCAGCTAGAGCAGCATCAACTAAGATACGTCCACTATGCTCATCAGTAATTACTTTTTTACGAGAAGCAATTTCTACTTGTACTTGAGGTGGAATAGTAAAGAATGATCCACCAGATGCACCACGCTCAATAGCAACAACTGCTAAACCATTTTTAACGTTGTTTCTAATTCTATGGTACGCATTTACCAAACGCTCTTCAATTTTCTTCTGAAATTCTTGAGATTTCCCTAAAAGGGCTTCTTCTTCTTTTTCAGTTTCCTTTAAAATAGCGTTAAGTTCACCTTTTTTGTGTTTGAGGTGCGCATTACGATCTTTTAATCGGTCTTTAGTTTCAGAAATAACTTCTTTTTTCTGATCTATTTGTACCTTAAATTCTTTGATGTGCTTTTCTGCCAATTGAATTTCTAATTCTTGAAATTCAATTTCTTTTGTCAATGAGTTATATTCTCTGTTATTTCTAACATTCTTTTGTTGCTCACTGTATTTTTTGATTAAAGCTTTTGCCTCTTCAATTAAATTCTTTTTCCCTTTAATCTCATCGTCAATAATAGCTAGGCTATCATTTAGCTTTTCCATTCTTGTGTTAAGTCCTTCAACTTCGTCTTCTAAATCTCTAACTTCTAAAGGAAGCTCACCTCTGACATTTCTTATTTCGTCTACTCTAGAGTCAATTAATTGTAAATCATATAGTGCTCTTAATCGCTCTTCAACAGAAACTTCAGCTTTTTTTGCCATAATTATAAATACTTTACCGGATTTGTATTTGTCTTTGATAAAATGATTGCAAAATTAGTAATTTTTTTCGAGAGATAGTCTACTAAAAACGATTTTGTGAACTGTTCACTTTCATAATGCCCAATATCTGCTAGTATTATATCATTTTCTGCACTGAAAAAGTCATGATATTTTAGATCTGCGGTCACTAAAAGGTCAGCTCCTTTAGCCTTTGCAGCATTAATTGCAAAACTACCTGAACCTCCTAAAACGGCAATTTTTTTAATTGGCTTTTCTGATAATGTTGTATGTCTTACACACTCAGTGTTCATTTTATTTTTAATATATAGCAAACAATCTTTTGCGCTCATTTCGCTTTGGAGTTCGCCAATCATTCCCATGCCTATATGCTGATTAGTGTTTTCTAAAGTTGAAACTTCATAAGCCACCTCTTCATATGGGTGTGCTTCAAAAAGCATTTTTAAAACTTTTGATTCTAAATGTTTTTTAAAGGTTACTGATATGGCGGTTTCGTTTTCAGTATGTAATTGCCCTTTTTCTCCAATTGCAGGATTTGAGTCTTCATTACCTAAATAGGTGCCTTCTCCATCTACATTAAAACTGCAAGATTCATAGTTTCCTAACATTCCTGCTCCTGCATTAAAAAGTGCTTGCCTTAGTTCTTGGGCATTAGCCTTCGGAACATAAGTCTGTAGTTTTTTGATAGTAGCAGCTTGTGGTATTAAGATTTTCTTGTTTTTTAATCCTAATTGGTCACAAATAATTGAATTAACTCCTTCTATAGCATTATCTAAGGCTGTATGAATAGAGAAAATAGCAATATTATGTTGTATGGCTTTAATGACTACACGCTCTACATAGGTTTTTCCAGTTAGTTTTTTTAGGCCTTTAAAAATGATAGGGTGGAAGCTAACAATGAGATTGCAATTACTCTCAATTGCTTCTTCAACAACAGTTTCAAGTGTGTCTAGTGTTACTAAAATACCAGAGACAGATTGGTTTTTGTCTCCAACTAAAAGACCAACGTTATCAAAATCTTCGGCATAAGCTAATGGAGCTAAGTCTTGTAAGTGGTTTATAACATCTTGAACAATCATAAAGTATCAATTTGTATCAAAAATAGTATATTTTCATCTGTAATTCTTTATTTTATTAAATAGGTCAGATGTAATTCGTCATTCATATATTTGTTTAATATTTAATCTTTAGTTACTCATTTCGTAGTTGTGAAGTTGATCCGAATCATATTATTCCCAATTGTACCAATTTATTATTTGGTAACATGGTTACGAAATAAACTTTATGATGCTGAAATAAAGTCTTCAAAATCATATAATTTTCCTATTATTTGTGTTGGAAACCTCAGTACTGGTGGCACCGGAAAAACTCCTATGGTTGAATATTTGATCCGATTATTAAAGGATGAAAAGCGACTTGCCACATTAAGTAGAGGTTACAAACGAAAAACAGATGGGTTTATTCTAGCGGATGAAAATGCAACAACCGACTCTATTGGTGATGAACCGTTTCAATTCTATAATAAGTTTAAAAATGAAATAAGTGTTGCTGTAGATTCTAATCGTCAGAATGGTATTGTTAGACTTAGAAGTTTAGATCCTAAACCTGAAGTTGTTTTATTAGATGACGCATTTCAGCATAGAAAAGTAAAAGCAGGTTTTAATGTTTTGCTAACAGCTTACAATAATCTCTATTATAATGATATAGTTTTGCCAACAGGCAATTTGCGAGAGCCTCAATCTGGTGCGAAAAGAGCGGATATTGTTGTGGTTACCAAGTGCAGAAAGGATCTTTCGGAAGTGGAAAAAAGTAAGATAATTTCAGAATTGAAACTAAGAAATACTCAAAAAGTATTTTTTAGTTATATTGAATATGCCGAAACTGTAATGTCTGAATTTGATACTTTAGAACTTGCTACTCTTCCTAAGTTTACCCTTGTTACAGGTATAGCAGATGCAAAACCATTAGTTGATTTTTTAGCTTATAAAGGATTACATTTTGATCATTTAGAATACAACGATCATTATAATTTCAAAACCTCTGATATTGAATTCTTAGCAACTAAACCATTAGTAATTACTACAGAAAAGGATTATGTACGTTTATCAAATGATGGAAGATTAAATGATAAATTGTATTTCTTACCAATTCAAATAGCAATAGACCAATCAGAAGTTTTTGATGCTGCTGTTAAGTCGTTTATTGACTAAAAAAAGCTAGATACTATTTTTTCACCAGAAAGGGCAGCATATAATTTCTTTTCAAAATCTTCTTGCTTAAAAGGTTTTGAAATAATATCATCGAAACCAGCTTCACCAAATTCTTGCATTTTGTCTTCTAAAGTAACAGCTGTTAGTGCAAAAATGGTGAGTTCTTTATCAAAAGTCCTTATAATTTTTGTCGCTTCCAATCCACTAATACCTGGCATGTGAATATCCATTAGCACTACATCATAAGTAGTTTCTTTTACTTGTTCAACAGCGTCTTCGCCATTGTCAACCACATCACAATACAGATCCATTTTGTTTAGAATCTTTTTGGTAATCATCTGATTGATTTTGTTGTCTTCTACAATTAGAATCTTAACATTGCTTAAGTCCAAATCTTCCATCTTATTAGATTTTTTAGTTTCTTCTACTTTAGGTTTTTCGACAATTTCAGTGTATTCTAAAGGAATTTCAAAAGAGAATGTTGTGCCTTTTCCAAGCTCACTCTTTAGATAAATTTTTCCTTTAAGAATTTCAATTAGTCCTTTTACAATAGATAGACCTAGACCAGTACCTCCATACTTTCTGTTAATTTGCACAGAGCCTTGAGAGAAACTCTCAAACATGTGGTCTTGTTTTTCTTTTGTAATACCAATACCATTATCTTCAATTTCAAAGCGAAGATTGTACACATTGTTTTTTTGATCAATTTTGCACGCTCTCACCCAGATGTCTCCATCTTTTGTGAATTTAATAGCATTTCCAAGTAGGTTAATTAAGATTTGGGAAATCTTTAATTGGTCACCAATATATGTTTCTGGTAAACCGTCTTCATACTCAAAATGTAATTTGGTGTTATTATCGTTAGCTGAATTACTCAGGGCAGAAATTACATTTTCTAGTTTGTGTTTGAGGTTGAATTCTTCAGGGTCTAATTCAACTTTATTAGCTTCAATTTTATTTATCTGTAGAATATCGTTGATAAAAGTTAATAGATAGTCTCCAGAAAATTTTAATGATTTTAAATGTGGTATTTGATGATCTTTCGGTTTTTCATCTAATAGCATATTTGTAAGTCCTGTAACTGCATATAACGGAGTACGCAACTCATGCGTTACTGTAGATAAGAAATTAGCTTTTGTCTTAGATGCTAACTCTGCTTTTTCTTTTGCAACAATAAGTTCATCATTTTTTATATGAAGCATATTATTGGTTCTTAATCTTATATTATTGTTTTTGTATAAGGATAAGGTTAATAAAGATAGAATAGTAATTAAAGCAATACTTAATATAGTAGTAATTCTTGTAAAAGCACTCTCAGCTGTAACTTCCTCCACTTGGGCTTTTAACTGAGCATTTTCAGCATCTTTATAATTACTAATAAATTGACCTGTAATTCCTAGTGCTAGGTTTTCGCGCTTAACATTTAATATAGAATCGGATAAAATTAGATGCTTTTTAACATAGTCTAAAGAGCTCTTATAATCATTATTTTTTTCATGAATATCGCTTAATGTTAAGTAGGCTTCATTAACGTTTTCTAAAATTTTATAAGTCTTAGCTATTTCTAAACCTTCTTCAGCTTGTGAAAGGGCTAATTCTATATTGTTTAGAGCACTAGACACTTTTGCACTCTGTATTAGAGCACTACTAAGTCGGCGTTCTTGATCGTATTTTTTAGCAATTATTATGGTTTTTTCGAGCTTGGCTTTAGCCTCTTCGTAACGCTTTAGTGCAATATATACTTTAGCTTCATTTAGTGTAACTTCAGAAATGTATTCGTCTAAATTTTCTTGTTCAAATAAATTTTTTGCTGAATTAAAATACTCTAAGGCAGTTTTGTACTCTTCTTTTGTACTGTGAATTACACCTTTAATGTTATAGGTTATGGCGCGATTACCATAATCATCAATTTCACGTTGAATCTGTAATGCCTTGGTGAGTGAAATATTGGCTTGATCTTGTTCATTAACAAGAAATTGAACTTTTGCAATTTTAGTATAGATTTTGCCTTCGCTAGACCTATCTTTAATTTTTATGGCAATGTCTAAAGCTTTTTGTAAATCGTTTTTTGCATCATAATAATCACCGCGATCACTGTTTAACTTAGCTTGATTAAGATGTTCCTGCAACTTCACAGTAAGCCTTTCTGTGTCCTCTACACTATCTTGTTGTGTAAAAGCCAGACTACAAAAACATGCTAAAAAAACAAATATATAATATTTGACCTGGGACATTTCAGCTCACTTTAATTTGAACAAATATAATTATTTATTCGACAAAAGTGCTTTTTTGTCCGATAAATTGCATAATAAATCTAAAATTCTAGTACTATAGCCTGTTTCATTATCGTACCAACCTACTATTTTTACCATATTACCAATAACGGAAGTCATCTGTGAATCAAAAATGCAAGAGTGTGGATTACCAACAATATCAATAGATACAATTGGGTCTTCAGTATATTCCAAAATACCTTCTAATCTTGATGAAGCTGCGTTTTTAAAAATTGAATTGACTTCTTTTATTGAAGTTGATTTTTCAACATTTATAGTGATATCTGTTAAAGAGCCATTAGCTACAGGAACTCTAATACCACAACCACCTATAACCTCTGCTAAATCTGGGAAAATCTTAGTTAATGCTTTTGCTGCTCCTGTTGTTGTTGGTACTATGGATTGTCCTGCTGCTCTGGCACGTCTTAAATCTCTATGTGGCTGGTCGTGAAGACTCTGGTCAGTTGTATAAGAATGTATTGTTGTAATGTAAGCTTGTTTAATTCCAAAATGTTCATTAATCAAAGCAATCATTGGTGCTGCATTGTTGGTAGTGCAAGATGCGTTGGATAGAATTTTTTCCGTACCATCCGTTAAATTATCATTGACCCCTAAAACGATAGTTTTAATATCATCTTCTAATGATGGAACAGATAATATAACACGTTTTGCTCCATTTTTTATATGATATTGAAGATCAGTTTTAGTTTTGAATTTCCCTGTAGATTCTATAACGAAGTCGGGTTTTTCTTTTGACCAATCAATGGATTTTGGATGCGATTGGTTATAGAGCGGAATAGAAGTATTATTGACGATAATGTGATTGTCATCGAATGAAATAGTTTCTTTTAAAACACCATGTATACTATCATACTTTAACAAGTGACTCAATGTTCTAGCATCTGCTAAATCATTAACAGCAACGATTTGTATATGTGGATGTTGAAGCGCTAGTCTAAAAACACGACGACCAATTCTGCCAAATCCGTTTATGGCAACCGAAATCATTAATTAATGTGTTTTTGAGCTTTATAAGAAGATCTTACTAAAGCACTACTCTCCACATGTCTAAAGCCTAAATCTAAACCGATAGCCTTGTATTCATCAAATTGCTCTGGATTGATAAATTGCTTTACTGGTAAATGCTTTTTGCTAGGTTGGAGGTATTGACCTATTGTAACAACATCGACATCATTTTTGCGCAAATCATGAAGGGTTTCTATAACTTCCTCTCTTTTTTCACCTAAGCCTAGCATAATTCCAGATTTAGTTCTTCGTTGTCCTTGTTGTTTTAAATATTTTAAAACTCCCATACTACGATCGTACTTGGCTTGTATTCTAACTTCTCGAGTTAGTCTTTTAACCGTCTCAATATTATGGGAAACCACTTCTGGAGCTACATCTATAATTCGATCGATGTGTTTCTCTATACCTTGAAAATCTGGAATTAGAGTTTCAAGCGTAGTTTCAGGATTCATACGTCTTACTGCTTTCACAGTTTCTGACCACATGATACTTCCCATATCTTTTAAATCATCTCTATCTACACTTGTTAAAACGGCATGTTTAATTTGCATGAGCTTAATGGAACGTGCTACTTTTTCTGGTTCATCCCAATCCACAGTTTCCGGTCGTCCGGTTTTTACACCGCAAAACCCACAAGAACGCGTACATATATTTCCTAAAATCATAAAAGTAGCTGTACCTTCTCCCCAACATTCTCCCATATTTGGGCAGCTCCCAGAAGTGCAAATCGTATTAAGCTTGTACTTATCTACTAAACTTCTTAGTTCAGTATATTTTTTACCTGTTGGTAATTTTACCCTCAGCCATTTAGGTTTTCGCTCTGGTAAAATATTTGAAGCAACTTTGGTTTCCATGCAGTTTCAATTTCGGAATGCGAAGATACGAAGTAAAAAATTAAAATTAATCAAAGCAGGGTGAGATAGGAGGTACAATAATTAAATAAAAATATTATGTTTTGGTAATGATTTCAGCAAGTAGCTTTTTAGCTCTAAGTAGTTTTACCTTCACATTGTTTATAGGTTCTTTCAATTCTTCAGAAATCTCTTTATAACTCAATTCTTGAAAATACCTTAAATTAATTACTTCTTGATAGTGTGGTTTTAGTTTTTTTATATCACGCAGCAATTTTGCGAGATTTTGTTCCGTAATAATTTTATCCTCAGGAGTAGGCGAGTCGTCAACAATATCGAAATAGTTGTCTTCATTGTCTTTAGATGTATTTCTAATTGACTTTTTTTGTTTTCTGACCAAATCAATATGAATATTCTTAGAAATGGTGATTAGCCACGTTTTGAACTTATAATCTTCGTTATAGGTGTTAATCTTATCAAAAGCCTTAGAAAATGTCTGTATAGTTATGTCTTCACTATCGTTTTCATTTTCTGTTCGTTTTAGTTGAAATGCATATACGTCATTCCAAAAGGTATCTAGTAAAAAATTGAAAGCAATTTGATCATTCTTTTTGGCTTTATTTATGGCTTCGTTTATTTCCAATGTTTGGGTTTAGATATAAGATTAGCAATAAAGATACTTAATTGCGTAGTAATTAAAAATAATTCTAGAATAGGCGAAAATATGATGAGGTCAATTTCACCAAGTTTTTTTGATGTAAAACCAAAACACAGTAATTGAATAAAAAATCGTAGTACTATTAGTGCCAAAATCCATGGCCAATTGTCGCTAAACATTAATAGTATTGTGCCTAAAATCCAGAATAACAATTGAGAGGTATAAAATAATCCTAAGAAAAATTTGTGTTTTACTTTATAATATTTTGCGGTACTTATATGTCGCCTTTTCTGTAGAATCCATGCTCTAAAAGAAGTTTTAGGCTCTGAAATTGTAAAACTATCGTTGGTAAAGCATATAGAAGTGTTTGTTTTGTTGGCAACTTCATTTATAAATAAATCATCATCTCCAGATTTTATTGACATATGATTATTAAAACCAGAATTATTAAAAAACAATTCTTTTCTATAAGCCATATTTCTTCCAACACCCATGTATGGCAAACCTAAATTAGCATATGAAAAGTATTGTAAGGCTGTCATTACAGTTTCAAATCTTATGATTTTATTTAAAAAAGAAAATCGTTTTTTAGCATAAGATCCATAACCTAAAACTATAGACTTTTGATTAGAAAAATTGCCACTAATATGTGCTAACCATTTATTAGAGTTTGGGGAACAGTCAGCATCTGTAAATACTAAAAAGTCATATTTTGAAGCTTTTATACCAAGTGTTAGAGCATATTTTTTGTTACCCCAAAACGTCTCATTTGTTTTTACATCTACAAGCGTTATGTTATTGTGCTTGGCCTCAAATTCTTTCATTATTTTTAATGTGTTATCTGAAGAACTATCATTAACTAAAACAATTTCAAAATTTGAATACTCTTGACTTAATATTAAAGGAAGGTTTTTCTTTAAGTTTTCCGCTTCATTTTTTGCACAGATAATTATAGAAATTGGGATATTCTTTTTTAATCTTGTCTCAGCACGTTTTATGGCAAAAGAGAAAAGAAAACCAAGGTAATAAGTAACTTGAATACTAACAATTCCTACAAATGTATAGAATAGTATTGAGGGAAGAATCATTAAGGCTTATGAATGTTGTGGTTCGTTGCAATCTTGGTATTGGTCTGGTGTTTTTCCGCAAAAACCGCAAGCTTCTCCTTCTTTGTTGAGCATTGGGTTTTGACTAGCGCAGGTACCAGCAAATTTGCCGTCTTTTTTAGCCCATATTTTTATGGCAATTCCTGCTATTCCTAATGCCAATAACCCTAATGTGAGTAGTAGTAATTTCATCTGCTGATATCTATTGTTGTTTAGTTGCCAGATGGAACATTCAAAAAATATTTTTCTTTAATATTTTAGTTTTTAAACAAGAATGTTTCATTTTAATCCCTTAATCTGATACAAAGGTAATGCTTTTACATTTATTTTCTTATTAATTCAATTGTGACTTAACTTGTTGATTTTGTGTCACATTATTATTAAAACATTTATTACTAACTAAATTATTAATCAATTATGAAAAAATTATTCGCAGAGTTATTCGGAACATTTTGGCTTGTGTTTGGTGGTTGTGGTAGTGCAATTTTTGCTGCCGGATTTCCAGAATTAGGAATTGGATTTGTAGGCGTTGCTTTAGCATTTGGTCTTACTGTATTAACTATGGCCTATGCTGTTGGGCATATTTCTGGAGGACATTTTAATCCAGCTGTGTCTATTGGGCTTTGGGCTGGTGGAAAATTTGAAGCCAAAGATTTAATTGGCTACATTGTTGCGCAAGTTGTTGGAGCAATTGCTGCGGCGGGTGTACTTTATCTTATATTTTCTGGTAAAGCTGGATTTGAATCTGTAGGCGGTTTTGCTTCAAATGGTTATGATGCTTTGTCACCAGATGGTTACAGTATGATGTCTGTATTAGTTGCTGAAGTTGTTTTAACTGCATTTTTTTTAATTGTTATATTAGGAAGTACAAATGTTAGAGCTCCTAAAGGTTTTGCGCCAATAGCTATTGGTTTAGCATTAACTTTAATTCACCTAATCAGTATTCCTATTTCAAATACATCTGTAAATCCTGCGAGATCTTTAAGTCAGGCATTATTTTCTGATGGAGGTCACTTGGCTCAAGTTTGGTTGTTTTGGGTAGCTCCAATTGTTGGTGCTATTATCGGTGGAATTATCCACAAAACATTATTTGAAAAAGAATAAGTTTAAAAACTTATACATAAAAAAGAGGCACATTAATTAATGTGCCTCTTTTTTATGTATAATAAATGTTTTATTCTTCCTTTTTTAAAGATATCTCCGCAACTTCAGTATTATTTTCATTGGCAGTATCACCATCTTTTCCTATTTTAATGCTCAATGCTAACGCATCTTCCATATATGGAATTTGTTTCAATTTACGATCTGCTTCGTCAAGAATACCTAAGTTAACCATTCTATCTTGCAATTCTGCCCAAATTTGGTAATGCTGATCTTTTGGTAATTGAGGTAAAGTAATGACATCAATCATAGATGTTTTTTCCACTGGATTAATATATGCAACAGTTTTTAAGTTTTTAGCACGCTCATTACCATTGAAAACATATTTTTTAGAATCTGGATTATTCAGTTTCAATAACTCTCTAGAGAGTTCATCTAATTTTGAATTGTTATTCTCAATATCACTTCTCAAATCAAAAATTTCTTCGATAACGATGTTATTCTCTTTGTTTAAATTCTGATTTTTTTGATATAACATAAATGAAGTGGCTGCAAATAATACCGCAGCTGCACTCGCGGCAATACTATACCATGGTGTTTTTCTATTCTGAACAAGCTGAATCACTTTAGTGTCATTCTTTTCGTCAAGTGACACTAAAATATCTTTTAAGATATTATTAGGCACATCCACTGCTCCAGCTTTTGCAATAATTTCTAAGTTATCTTGAAGCGTTGCATATGCTTTTGCTGCTTCAGGGTAGTTAGAAATAAAATATTCTACTTCTTTAGTTTCTTCTATAGAAGTTTCGTCTAACAAATACTTATTGAGTATGTTAGACTTTAAAAAGTTATGTAATTTTGTATCCATAATCAAACAATTTAAGGATTATAAACTTTCTTAAGCTCACGTAATCCTATTTTTAATCTAGATTTAATAGTACCAAGCGGAATATCTAATTCGTCACTAGCTTCTTGCTGCGTCATCCCTTGAAAAAACAAGGCATCTAACACAATTTGATACTTTTCATCTAATCTCCCAACATGCTCTTTAATGTCTAATACATCTTGATTTATATTGCTTGTTGGTAAGATATATACGTTAGAAGTATCAATTTGGACTTCTTTTTGGTAACGATTATTAAAACTTCTTAATTTATCAATGGCTGTGTTCCTAGCTATCCGGAACAACCAAGTAAAAAGTTTAGCTTTACTTGCATCATATTTTGAAGCATTTTTCCAGACTTTAATAAAGGTTTCTTGTAAGGCATCTTGAGCAATTTCTTCATTAATCGTTATTTTTAAAATAACACCATAAAGACTGTTAGAATAGTTTTCATAAAGTAAATTTAGCGCACGTTTATCTCCTTTTTGAAGAAAGTCGATTATTTTTTGCTCTGTAGGAGTTATACTCAAAATGTTAAAATCTTATTTTTTTATTTTTAAAACATCCAAAATGGATTTGTAAACGTAAATATAATTAAATACACCATATAGAGGTGCTCACAATATATTATTAGAATGGTTTTAACTCCTTAAGAGGTTGATTAATAGCATTTTCAAATAAAATTATTCTAAATTCAAAAGTCACAATCTAAATTGTGACTTTTGTTTTATATAATATTCACTTCGGTTTCAATAGTTATATCAAAAATTCTTTTTACGGTTTTTCTAATTAGTTGTGCTAATTCAAAAATGTCTTTACCATTTGCATTGCCATAATTAACAAGTACCAGAGCCTGTTTATTGTGCACACCATAATCATTAAAACGTTTACCTTTAAATCCAGCTTTTTCAATGAGCCAACCTGCCGGAACTTTTACTTCCTCCTCTGAAATTTTATAGTAAGGCAAATTTGGAAAATTTTCTTGTAACTGATTGAATTGCCTACTTGAAATAATTGGATTTTTGAAAAAACTACCACTGTTGCCAATTTCTTTTGGGTCTGGCAATTTACTTTGTCTTATGGCGATTACAGCTCTTGATATATCTTGAATAGTGGGTTTTTTAATTTTTAAAGCTTCTAACTCATTTTTAATAGCGCCATAATCCATATGTAAACTATGATTGCTTTTTGTAAGCTCAAGGTTTACGCTAGTAATGATATAATCACCGTTTAATTCTTGTTTAAAAACTGACTCTCTATATCCAAAATTGCAGTCAGCTTTTGAGAACGTTTTAGTAGTCTGATTTTTTATATGAACAGCTTCACAACTCACAAAAACGTCTTTTAATTCTACACCATATGCTCCAATATTTTGAATTGGTGCTGTTCCAATATTCCCTGGAATTAGTGATAGATTTTCTAAACCTCCATAATTATGTTTCAGACACCAAAGTACAAACTCATGCCAGTTTTCACCAGCCATTGCTTTAATAGTTACCGTGCTTTCAGTTTCATTAACAACTTCAATACCTTTTAAGTTGATGTGTAAAACTAAAGCGTCAATATCTTTGGTCAACAACATGTTGCTTCCACCTCCTAATATAAAAAGCGAACTTTCGTGTTGTTCTAGCAAAACATTGTGGAGAATTTCAACAGATGTGATATTGCAAAACAATTTAGCATTAGCGTCAATACCAAACGTATTAAAAGATTTTAATGAAATGTTTTTAGCTAATATCATTAATCTTTATATGCTTTAAGTGCTTCCGCTAATATTTTGACAGATGTTTTTAAACTTTCTTCATTTAATACATATGCAATCCGAATTTGGTTTAAACCAACTCCAGGTGTCGAGTAGAATCCGGCCGCAGGCGCCACCATAATGGTATTGTTTTGATAATCGAAAGATTCTAGTAGCCATCTTGCAAAATTATCTGAATTTTTAACAGGTAATTCCGCAATACAATAAAAAGCTCCACTTGGTTTAGCTACTTTTACTCCTTCAATTTTTTCTAATTCTTCGATTAATATATCTCTACGTTTTACATATTCCTCTTTTACGTCATCGAAATAACTTTGTGGTGTTCCTAAAGCCGCTTCACTAGCAATTTGAGCTAGGGTAGGAGGACTCAATCTTGCTTGAGCAAATTTTAAGGCAGTTTTTATGACTCCTTTGTTTTTTGAAACCAAATAGCCAATACGCGCTCCACACATGCTATATCGCTTAGAAACGGAATCAATAACTATAGCATGATCCTGTAAACCAGGTTCTTGAAGAATTGAATAATGCGAAATGCCATCATAGACAAATTCTCTATAAACTTCATCAGCAATTAGAAATAAGTCGTGTTTTTTTACAATAGAAGCCAGCTTCTTTATTTCTTCTTTGGAATATAAATATCCTGTTGGATTTCCTGGATTACATATTAAAATCGCTTTAGTTTTTGGAGTGATGAGTTTTTCAAATTCTTCAATTGGAGGTAAGGCAAAATTGTCTTCAATTTTTGAAATTACTGGAACTACATTTACGCCAGATGCAGTAGAAAAACCGTTGTAATTAGCATAAAAGGGTTCAGGAATTATAATTTCATCATCTTCATCCATAATGCTTCCAAATGCAAAAAGTAAGGCTTCACTCCCTCCAGTAGTTACAATAATATCATTATGTGTAACGTCTATGGAATTATGATTATAATATTCTGCAATTTTTATTCTGTAATTTTCTGAACCTTCTGAGCGTGAATACGCCAAAATGTCGAAAGTGTGTTGCTTTAAGGCATCTAATACTACTTTTGGCGTTTTTATATCTGGTTGACCAATGTTAAGGTAAAAAACTGTTTTTCCTTGTTTATGAGCTTCTTCTGCATAAGGCACCAATTTTCTAATTGGTGATTCTGGCATTTTCATACCTTTTTTTGATATCGTTGGCATATAATAATTTTTAAAGTGCTAAGTTCTGAAATTTCTTAAAATTTATTTAAAAAATAACACTTAAAATATGTTGTAAGATAAAGATTTGTAACTTCTTCAAATATGTTAGAAAAATTGAAATTATTACCTAGATATTTTATCCTAGTTTACTTGTGTTTATATGGTTTAAGCTTACCAGCTCAAGATAGCTTTTTTTTAAAGAACAGTGTAAGTAAAAAAATTAATTTCGAGTTTGTTAGCAATCTCATAATAATACCATTAGAAATTAATGATGTTACTTTATCTTTTATCTTAGATACCGGTGTTAGTAAGCCAATTCTCTTCAATTTATCTGAAAGTGATTCAGTAGATTTGAAAAATACTAGAACATTCTATTTGCATGGTTTGGGCTCCGAAGGAAAAATAAAAGCGTTAAGATCTAGTCATAATAAATTAAAAATAGGAGATGCAGTAGGTGTTAATCAAGACCTATTTGTAGTTTATGATAAAACTATAGATTTCACACCAAGACTTGGTGTTGTTGTGCACGGAATTATAGGTTATGATATATTCAAAGATTTTGTTGTTGAGATTAATTACAATTCAAAATATATTAGATTACATAAACATAATAGTTTTAAACCTCGTTCTTCAAAAAAATGGAAAATCATGCCTATAAATATTATGAGCAAAAAGCCTTATTTAGATGCAAAGGTTGCAATCAATAGTACTTATGAATCAACAAAATTACTTATAGATACTGGTAGTAGTGATGCGTTATGGTTATTTGAAGATAAGGAAATAGGATTAACGCCAAATGAGGATTTAAGTTTTAATGATTATTTAGGCAAAGGTTTAAGTGGAACTATTTATGGAAAACGCTCTAAGGTATCTAGTTTTAAGCTCAATGACTTTAGTTTAAAGGATGTAAATGTTGCATTTCCAGATTCGTCGTCAGTTGACATGACGAAAGTTCATAAAGACCGAAACGGTTTATTAGGAGGTGATATTTTAAAACGATTCAATCTCTTTTTTGATTATACAAATGAGAAATTATATCTAAAAAGGAATAGTCATTTTAAAGACCCATTTACATATAACAATAGTGGTATTGTATTAGAGCATAACGGAACTATGTTTGTGAAAGAAGAAATAAGAGTACCTACCCAATTTAATAAGAATTCTGTAAATAATACCAGTAGCAATTCAGTTCACGTAAATTATTATATCAATCATAGAGTAAAGATAAAACCAATTTATAAAGTAGTAGAAATTAGAAAATCTTCGAATGCATATATTTCTGGATTAAGAGTAGAGGATATAGTAATAAGTATTAATGGCAAGCCTACATATGAATATAGTTTCTCTGAAATCAATAAGATTCTTCATGACAAAACAGGAAAATCTCTAAGGTTAAAAATACTACGAAGAGGTGTTAATATGTTATTTAAATTCAAACTTGATGATGCCTTCAAAAAAAAATGAGCCCTCAAAATGAGAGCTCACTATAAAAATTGATTAAGATTAAGACTTATTGCTCAATCATACTTTTCTCTTTTTTTTCTAATACACTTGTTTTATTAGGGTCTATTACTAAACCTTTAATTTTTAATGCTACAGTCGGTGTATCTGCGTTAGAAATAACAGTTATAGTTTTTCTAATAGGATTTACTCTATTAGTATCGTATTTTACTTCTATTGTACCTGTTTCGCCTGGCATAATCGGACCTTTTGGTTTCTTAGGTACCGTACAACCGCAAGTAGACTTAACGCTAGAAATAATTAAAGGAGCATTACCAGTATTGGTAAACTCAAAAGTTCTAACACCATTAGCCCCTTTTTCAACAGTGCCATAATCTATGACATCAGTTTTAAATTCGATCTTAGCTACCTTCTCTTGCGCATAAGCTCCAATGCTAATTAGTCCTACAAACAAAATAATTATTAAATTTTTCATCATTTTAAGTTTAAAATTGATTATTCAAAACTAGTTACTTTTTCATTCCAAACAAAATTTATTAGACGTAATACACTCCATTTAACAGAATTTATGGTATTTGAACCCATATTCTTACACTAATAATTTTTCGAAAAAGGAATTATAAGTACTTTTGTCAGTTACATTACAAAAACGATACCAAAACATGGAAATTCCATCAAAATATAACGCATTGTCAGTAGAAACCAAGTGGTATGACTACTGGATGCAGCATAATTACTTTCATTCTAAACCAGATGAGAGAGAGCCTTATACAATTGTGATTCCTCCTCCCAATGTTACTGGAGTGTTACATATGGGACATATGTTGAATAACACAATTCAAGATGTATTGATTCGTCGTGCACGTTTATTAGGTAAGAATGCGTGTTGGGTTCCTGGTACAGATCACGCTTCTATCGCAACAGAAGCTAAAGTTGTTGCCAAATTAAAAGCACAAGGTATCGATAAAAATGATTTATCGCGTGAAGAATTCCTTGAGCATGCTTGGGAATGGACAGAGGAATATGGTGGAGTTATTTTAGAGCAACTTAAAAAACTCGGATGTTCTTGCGATTGGGATAGAACAAAATTTACCATGGACGACGACATGTCTGAAGCTGTCATTAAGGTATTTGTAGATTTATATAACAAAGGTCTAATCTACAGAGGTTACCGAATGGTTAATTGGGATCCAGAAGCTAAAACAACCTTGTCTGATGAGGAGGTAATTCATGTTGAAAAACAAGGTTTACTTTACTATTTAGAATATAAAGTTGAAGGTAGCCATGAAAAATTAACGATTGCCACAACAAGACCAGAAACCATTTTTGGAGATACTGCTATTTGTATTAATCCTAATGATGAACGTTTTGCGCATTTAAAAGGTAAAAAGGCTATTGTTCCAATATGTGGAAGAGTGATTCCTATCATTGAAGATGACTATGTAGATATAGAATTTGGCACAGGTTGTTTAAAAGTAACACCAGCTCATGATGAAAATGATAAAGTTTTAGGTGATAAACATCAACTTGAAGTTATTGATATCTTTAATGAAGATGCTAGTTTAAATAGTTTTGGACTGCATTATGAAGGGCAATATCGTTTTGCAGTTAGAAAAGCAATTACTAAAGAATTAGAAGCTGCTGGCATTTTAGTGAAAACTGAAAACTATATTAATAAAGTAGGAACTTCTGAGCGCACAAAAGCAGTTATAGAACCAAGATTAAGTGACCAATGGTTTCTTAAAATGGAGGATTTAGCAAAACCAGCTATTGATGCTGTTTTAAAAACTGGTGAGGTAAAACTCTTTCCAAAGAAATTTGAAAATACATATCGTCATTGGATGGAGAATATTCGTGATTGGAATATCTCTCGTCAATTACTTTGGGGACAACAAATTCCTGCGTATTTCTATGGTGAAGGAAAAGAAGATTTTGTAGTTGCAGAGTCAATTGAGAAAGCGGTTGAACTCGCGAGAGAGAAGACTTCTAATTCTAACCTTCAGATTACTGATTTAAAACAAGACTCTGATGCTTTAGATACTTGGTTTAGTTCATGGTTATGGCCAATGTCTGTTTTTGATGGTATTCGTAATCCTGAAAACGAAGAAATTAAATACTACTATCCAACAAATGATTTGGTAACAGGTCCGGATATTTTATTTTTTTGGGTAGCACGAATGATTATTGCCGGTTACGAATATAAAAACGAAAAACCTTTTGAAAATGTATATCTCACAGGATTAGTTAGAGATAAGCAAAGACGAAAAATGTCTAAACAATTAGGTAACTCACCAGATGCTTTGAAATTAATTGAAGAATATGGTGCCGATGGAGTACGTGTTGGACTTTTATTAAGTTCTGCTGCAGGAAATGACTTAATGTTTGATGAAGATCTTTGTCAGCAGGGCAAACAGTTTGCTAATAAAATTTGGAATGCTTTTAGGTTGGTAAAAGGTTGGGAAGTTGATCATACTATTAGTCAGCCAAATTCTAGTAAAATAGCTGTTGAATGGTTTGAGTCTAAGTTTCAGAAAACGATTTTAGAAATTGAAGATCATTTTAGTAAGTACAGATTAAGTGATGCACTTATGGCTACTTATAAGTTGATTTGGGATGATTTTGCATCATGGTTACTAGAAATAGTTAAACCAGCCTATCAGAAACCTATTGATGCAAAAACTTTAGAAAGTATTAATGTAATATTTGAAGATATTCTTAAGATTTTACATCCATTTATGCCATTCTTAACTGAAGAAATTTGGCATTATATAAAAGAGCGTTCACCAGAAGAAGCCTTAATTATTTCAAAATGGCCAGAAGCTAAACCTATTAATGAGACTTTGATTTCTGAATTTGATTTTGCTTCGGAAGTAATTTCTGGTATCAGAAACATAAGAAAACATAAGAATATTGCTTTTAAAGATACTATAGGTTTTTCAGTAGTCAATAATGAAAATGTTGCCACTACTTTTGATGAAGTTATTTCAAAATTAGGAAATCTTGAGACTTTCGAATATGTAAATATTCCTGTAGAAGGAGCATTGACATATCGTGTAAAATCTAATGAATACTTTATTCCTATGGAAGGAAGTATTGATGTAGAAGGGGAGATTAAGAAACTTACTGAAGAGTTAAATTATACTGAAGGTTTTCTTAAATCTGTACAAAAGAAACTCTCAAACGAGCGTTTTGTAAATAACGCGCCAGAGCAAGTAGTGGCTTCAGAAAAGAAAAAAGAAGCTGATGCTTTGGCTAAAATTGAGACTATTAAAGGGAGCTTAGCAAGTCTAAGTATATAGTATTGATGTATTATATTCTCTTTTTGCGCTCATAGCGGTTAAAAAAAAACTGATGAATCTTAAAATGAGTTTTCTCATAAATATTTGAATTAATGACAATAGATTTTTCACTTTTATTTTCTGTATTAGCTGGAGTAGTTCTATTAATTACGTTAATTCTTAGGTTTAAGGTTCAGGCCTTTATAGCTTTATTATTAGCAAGTATCTTAGTTGGAGTTTTATCAGGAATGCCTCCTAAGATGATAATAAACACCATTGAAGAGGGAATGGGTAGCACCCTTGGTTTCGTCGCAGTCGTGGTGGGTTTAGGTGCTATATTTGGTGCTATACTAGAACGTTCTGGTGGTGCTGAGGCATTAGCTGCTTTTATGCTAAATAAGTTTGGCGAAAAACAATCTTCATGGGCACTTATGGTTACAGGATTTATTGTTGCAATTCCAGTGTTTTTTGATGTAGCATTTATAATTCTGATTCCTATGATTTATGCTTTACAGCGCAAAACAGGAAAGTCTCTTTTATTATATGGTATTCCTCTACTAGCAGGCTTGGCAATAACGCACAGTTTTATACCACCAACACCAGGTCCAATAGCTGTTGCTGAGATACTGATGGCAGACTTAGGTTGGGTAATTCTATTCGGTTTTTTGGTAGGTGTTCCTACAGCTATCATTTGTGGACCATTATTTGGAAAATATATTTCGAAAAGAATTCATGTTGTAGCCCCAGAATTAACAATAAATGATCAAATCTTTAAGAAGTTACCTCCTGTAGGTTCCATTATCATAATAATTGCAATACCAATTATTATGATTGTTTTGAACACCTTACTAAATAGCCCTTTTATGGCTGATTTTAATATTCCTAAAAAGCTATTGGAATGGATAGGAATGATAGGACATCCTTTTTCAGCATTATTGATTGCAAATTTAATTGCTTGGTATTTACTAGGAATTAGAAAAGGTTTTACAAAAACACAGTTATTAGATATAAGTACTAAATCTTTAGCTCCAGCTGGAATTATTATTCTAATTACTGGTGCAGGAGGTGTATTTAAACAAATGTTAGTGAATACAGGTACAGGTGAAATGTTGGCAAATTATTTTGCTGAACAAGGCATAAGCCTACTTTTATTTGGATTTCTAGCGGCAGTTATTGTTCGTGTATTGCAAGGTTCTGCTACTGTAGCTATGATAACTGCAGCAGGTTTAACAGCTCCGTTAGTTCTTGTTAATACATCTGAACCAGAGAAGGCGTTATTAGTAATTGCAATCGCTGCAGGAGCTAGCATAATGTCTCATGTTAATGATAGTGGGTTTTGGTTGGTTGGAAAATACTTAGGCCTTACTGAAAAGCAAACTTTTCAAAGTTGGACAGTAATGACAACTATTTTGGCAATTATAGGTTTCTTAGCGACTTTCTTATTATCACTTTTTTTCTAACTAAACCTTAGTTTTTAACTACCACTCATTAATCTTATTACTATCCAGTTTAATAAAAATAAACAACAAAATAGTAAAACCCCAGAGCCCTGAACCGCCATAGCTAAAGAAAGGTAGTGGAATACCAACAGTTGGAATTAAACCCATAACCATGCCTGTGTTTATGGTAAAGTGTATAAATAAAATAGAGGCTACACCATAACCATATACACGGCTAAATTGCGATTTTTGGGATTCGGCGAGATATAATATCCTAATAATAAGAAGCACAAATAAAATCACAACAAAACTACTACCTAAAAAGCCCCATTCTTCACCTACAGTACTAAAAATGTAATCGGTTTCCTGTTCTGGTACAAACTTACCTGTGGTTCTGGTACCTTGAAGAAAACCTTTTCCTGTCCAACTACCAGAGCTAATTGCTTGTTCTGATTGAATAAGATTGTAGGCTTCCTCTTTCTTCATTTTTTCTAATTTGGCTGGGTCTTTTTCTAATCGTAACCAAAGACTAATTCTATTTTGTTGATGAGCCTTTAACCCATGCTCATAGAATAATTTTACACCATAGGAAAAACCAATACTAACTACAAGTACTACTATATATTGGAGTATTGAACCTCGTTTTTTCTTTCGCAGAAAATAAGTACTAAGAATAATTATAGAAGCAATTACAGCAGTGACTGCAATACCAAATTTAAGACCAAGAACAGCAAGTATAATGAGTGATAATGCTATTATTAAATAAACCTGTTGTAGGCCCTCTCTGTAAAAAACAAAGAAAAATGCTAGGTAAACAATAGTACTACCTGCATCATTTTGAAGTAAAATTAATAATGCTGGAATAAAAATTATAGCAGTGACTCTCAACTGATCCTTTAGAGTTTGCATGTTAGTCTGTAGGTCGCTTATATACTTGGCTACGGCCAGTGATGTAGCAAATTTTGCAAACTCACTGGGCTGAATAGTCATGCTACCAATACCATACCAAGAACGCGCACCATTAACATCCTTTCCAAAAATAAATAGACCAATTAAAGCTAAAATGGCAACTAAATAAATAATGCTAGCAAAACGTTCATAAAATTTTGCCTCAAATGATAGAATTAAGACGATAAGTACAAATGTTAGACCTATGAAAATGAGTTGTTTACCATAAAGCTCTGATGTGTCAAAATAATTCGTAACCTCTCCAACATGCGAGGCTGACAAAATATTAAGATATCCAAAACCAACAAGTAGCAAAAACAGAATGATGGTAATCCAATCGAATTTAAACCGTCTTTGATTTTCTCTCAGCATTTACTTATTGTTTTAAATTGCTTTGATTAGAATTTTCAATAGCGTAATTATCTATGACTTGAAGTGTAGTTTCACCATTAATTTTAAAAGGCTCACCAGAATATGGTTTTGCATATTCATTTTCTAAGCTGTGGGTTAAGATCCAACGTTCCAAATCGGTTCTGGTGATGTGACCTTTTATATACTTCTCAATCATTAAACTTGCCATACGACCAGCAAAGCGACTTCCCCAATATCCATTTTCTACAAATACAGCTATTGCAATTTTTGGATTTTCCTTTGGAGCAAACGCTACAAAAATGGAGTGGTCGGTAAGTTGAGTTTTTAAACTATCAATTCTAACAAAGTTTTCAGCTGTACCCGTTTTTCCACAAATATCAATACCTGGAACTCTTAAAGTAGCAGCTGTTCCCTTATTATAAACGTCAAACATGCCTTGTACTACAGGTTCAAAATATTGTTTGTCAATTGTTGTATATTTTGGTGTGGTGTATTTAGGGTCAATAGTTTCTCCTTCAATGTTTTTTATAATGTGCGGAGTATAATAATAACCACGATTGCCAATTGCAGCTGCCATATTTGCTAATTGAATTGGTGTCGCTTCAACTTCTCCTTGTCCAATAGCATTAGATACGATGTATGTTGAACCCCAGCGATTATCACCATAAGCTCTATCATAATAATCTCCATCCGGAATTCTACCTTTAGAACCTACAGATAAATCATTGTTTAAATAATTACCTAGACCAAAACTTTTAGCATGATTTGCCCATGTGTTCATGCCTTTTCCAGGATCTTCATATTTATCTATAATACGACGATATACATTTACAAAATAAGCATTACAAGATTGAGCAATACCATCATTCATAGCTACAGGACTTCTATGATGATGACAGCCAGTTAGTCGTCTACTACCATAATAATAACCCATTCTACATGTAAATCTCTCATTAGTATTAACAACTCCTTCCTGAAGACCAATAAGCGCGTTTATAACTTTAAATGGCGAACCAGGTGGATATTGTGCTTGTAGACCTCTATCAAATAATGGCTTGGCTATAGTGTCGGTGTATAATTTTGAAAAATTTCTAGAGCGATCTCTTCCTACGAGTAAGTTTGGATTGTAGGATGGACCAGAAACCATGGCTAAAATTTCACCAGAGCTTGGGTCTAAAGCTATTATTCCACCACGCTTGTGCTTCATTAATAATTCTCCATATGCTTGGAGTTCTGCATCTATAGTAAGCGTAATATCTTTTCCAGGTTTAGGCAAAGTGTCGAATATACCATCCTTGTATGGTCCGATATTTTTATTAAAGCGATCTTTTTGTATAAACTTAATGCCTTTTACACCTCTCAAAGTTTGCTCGTAGGTTTTCTCAACACCTTGTTTACCAATAAGATCTCCTAATCTGTAATAAGGTTGGTCGGCAATAATTTTACGATTTACTTCGCCAATATCACCTAAAACATTAGCGCCAATAGTAGTTTGATATGACCTGAGTGATCGTTTTTGAATGTAAAAACCTTCAAATTTTCTCATTTTTTCTTGAAGTACAGCATAATCATTTTTTGAAAGCTGTTGAACAAATGGCGAAGATAATCTTGGTGAGTAATTTGTAGCTCTTCTTAATTTTTTGTCGTACTCCTCTTCTGTAATTTTTAATAACTTACAAAATTCCTGTATTGTAGCAGAATCCATAGGAGCAACTTCTCGAGGTATAACCATAACATCATAAGAAGGTTGATTGGCAACTAAAAGTTGTCCATTTCTATCATATACATAGCCACGTTTCGGATAGTTGTATTCTTTTTTAATAGCATTGTCTTCAAAAATATCATAGCCAGAGCTACTGTAAACTTGTAGATAAAATAAACGTGCAATAAAAACGAGGCCAACTAGAACAACAGTCGTTAAAAGTAGCAGTTTTCTCATTTTTGGTTTCGACTAAATAAAATTATAATTAATATACTAAGTATTATAGTGAAAATACTAGAAAATAACGTCTTTTGTAAGATTGAAAGTATGTTAGAAATGTTAAAAATTTCTAGAGAAAATAAGATGAAATGATGCAGTACAGTACCAAAAGAGATATAAGTAATTAAGCTACCAATTTCTGTATTGCTAAACTTAATACTTTGATGCTCATAAAGCATACCAAAAGAAGTTTTTAGAAGTATTGGTCTAGCATAGGCTAAGGAAACAGCAGCTGCAGCATGCACTCCTCCAGAATCAGAAAACATATCTATTAACATACCCAACAAAAAACTCACTAATAAAAAAACAAGTCTATTCTCTCTTATTGGAAATAAAAAGATAAAAATGATGTAGATATATGGATTAATATAACCAAGAAAATTAATGTTATTGCATATTATAACTTGCACTAAGAGTAGTGTGATAAATCTAATGATATTTCTTGCAGCAATATTATTCATTTACACGATTCTCTAAAGCTTTTATTTCTGTTCTATCAAGGTTTTCTATAATATATACTGTGCCCACATTAGTCATGTCATTAAATAATTTAACTTCAATGTTGTAAGTGTCTCCACTAATGTCAGTTTCAAAACTATCAATAGTACCAATTCCAATACCTTTTGGGAAAATTGCAGATTGCCCGCCAGTTACGATGGTATCACCAACTTTTACAGGTGCAAATGTTGACACGTCTACAAGTTGAGTGAACTCTGGTGATTCGCCATTCCAAGTTAAAGAACCAATATGGTTAGAGGATTTAAGCTTGGCATTGATTTGACTATTTTTATTTAAAATGGACAGTGCTGTAGCATAATTACTTGATGTATTGTCAATAATACCAATTATGCCTTTAGATGTTATAACACCAAAATCTTCTTTAATACTATCATTTCTGCCTTTATTTAACGTGAGGTAATTATTGGTAAGTGAATAACTGTTTTTAAAGACATCTGCAGTTGTAACTCTAAATTTTCCTATTGAATATGACGAATCAATATAAGTTGAATCTGAAGTATTTACAGAATTGAACAGCTGCTCTCTTAATCGTTTATTTTCTTCTGAAAGCATAGTATTCTCATCCTTAAGATTAAAATACTGATCTATGGAATTAAACGTGCCGTAAACACCACCGGTTAGTCCATTTGCAGAATTTATAAACTTACTTCTGTGATACGAATGTGATTGAATGGTTAAAGCGAGCGCAATACTAAAGAGTAATAAAAACAACAGAAAGGTTTTGTTTCTTATAACAAAATTGAAAATTTGTTGCATTATCTATAGCTTATTTAATCAATACGCTTTTATATTTAGATAAGTTTTTTAGTACAATTCCTGTACCTCTAACTACTGCTCTTAATGGATCTTCAGCAATGTAAACAGGTAAATCTGTTTTTTGAGATAAACGTTTGTCCAATCCTCTTAACATTGATCCTCCGCCTGCTAAATAAATTCCTGTGTTGTAAATATCTGCTGCTAATTCAGGAGGTGTTTGAGATAAGGTCTCCATAACAGAATCTTCAATACGTAAAATTGACTTGTCTAAAGCTTTCGCAATTTCGCGGAATGATATATTAACTTGCTTTGGCTTTCCTGTCAATAAATCTCTACCTTGAACACTCATATCTTCAGGTGGTAAATCTAAATCTTCAGTTGCAGCACCAATCTGAATCTTTATTTTTTCTGCAGTTCTATCTCCAACATATAGGTTATGCTGAGTACGCATGTAATAAATAATATCATTGGTAAATACATCACCAGCAACTTTTACAGATTTATCACAAACAATACCTCCAAGTGCAATAACAGCAATTTCAGTGGTACCACCACCGATATCTACAATCATATTTCCTTTAGGTTGCATTATATCCACACCAATACCAATTGCTGCAGCCATTGGTTCATGTATTAAGTAAACTTCCTTACCGTTAACACGCTCACAAGATTCTTTTACAGCTCGCATTTCTACTTCAGTAATACCAGAAGGTATACAAACCACCATTCGCAATGCAGGATTGAAAAATTTCTTTTTCAATGCTGGAATGTTTTTAATAAACAAACTTATCATTTGCTCAGAAGCATCAAAATCTGCAATTACACCATCTTTTAATGGACGTATTGTTTTAATATTCTCATGCGTTTTTCCTTGCATCATGTTGGCTTCTTTACCAACTGCAATAATTTTTCCGCTGATGCGGTCTCTGGCTACTATCGATGGATTGTCAACAACAACTTTGTCATTGTGGATTATCAGTGTATTTGCGGTTCCTAAATCAATGGCTATTTCTTCCGTTAGGAAATCAAAAAATCCCATGTGCTATTCTTAATTATTTGGGTTATTCAAGTCAACTTTTTACGACTATCCGTAAATGTAATAAATTATACGATATTTCAACGATTATAGACGTTTTCTTATTGCTTTTTTATGAAGTTGTTTTTTGATCATAAACAAGAGATTTATAAGATTCTCTTTTTCAGAGCGACTTAATGCTTAAAATGACGCGTACCTGTAAAGACCATTGCCACACTGTTTTCGTTACAATAAGTAATGCTTAATTCGTCTTTTATTGAACCTCCAGGTTGAATGACAGCTGTAATTCCTGCCTTATCAGCAATCTCTACACAATCTGGAAAAGGAAAAAAAGCGTCACTCGCCATAACCGCTCCTTCTAAGTCAAAATTGAAGGATTTAGCCTTATGTATCGCTTGGTTTAAAGCATCAACTCTACTAGTCTGTCCTGTTCCACTGGCACACAATTGTTTGTTTTTAGCTAAAACAATAGTGTTGGATTTTGTGTGTTTACAAATTTTTGATGCAAATATTAAATCATCCAGTTCATCTGCTGTAGCGGTAGTTTTTGTAACAGATTTTAAACCTTCAAGTGTATCAGTAACATTGTTTCTATCTTGAACTAAGACTCCATTTAAACAACTTCTTACATTAGTTATTGGCATTTCAATATCTTTCAAGATTAGAAGGATTCTATTCTTTTTTCCTTTTAAAATTTCTAGAGCTTCATCAGAAAATGAAGGCGCAATAACAACTTCGCAAAATAGTTTATGGATTTCTTCTGCGGTGGCTTTGTCAATTTGAGAATTACTTATTAAAACACCACCAAAAGCCGAAACCGGATCACCTGCCAAAGCATCAACATATGCCTGGTGCAGAGTATCGCGTTGCGCTAAACCACAAGCATTATTGTGTTTTAAAACAGCGAATGTAGGTGCATCATTTTTAAACTCTAACATTAAATTTACAGCAGCATCAACATCTAAAAGGTTGTTGTAGCTCAATTCTTTTCCATGAAGTTTAGTGAAAATATCATCAAAATTCCCGAAGAAAAATCCTTTTTGGTGCGGATTTTCGCCATAGCGTAACGCTTTACCTTGTGTTTCTGAAATTTTTAAAGATGCAATTTCTTGATTGTTATTGAAGTAATTAAAAATTGCAGAATCATAGTGAGATGAAACGTTAAAAGCTTTAGCAGCAAAACGTTTTCTGTCCTCATCAGAAGTTTCACCATTTTTTGCTTCCAATAATTCTAAAAATTCTGAATAATCATCAACAGAAGATACGCATGTAACATCTGCGTAATTTTTAGCAGCAGCTCTAATTAGCGAAATACCTCCAATATCAATTTTTTCAATAATATCTTGATTGCTTGCGCCAGAAGCTACAGTTTTTTCAAATGGATAGAGGTCAACAATTACCAAATCAATTTGTGGAATTTCAAATTCTTCCAATTCAGCAACGTCACCATCGTGATCTTGACGATTTAAAATACCTCCAAAGACTTTTGGATGAAGTGTTTTTACTCTACCTCCAAGTATAGAGGGATATGACGTTACATCTTCTACAGGTACTACATTTATTCCTAAATCTTTGATAAATTTTTCTGTGCCTCCCGTGGAATAAATGGTAACGTTGAGGTCATTTAATTTTTTTACAATTGGTGCTAATCCATCTTTACTAAATACAGATATTAGTGCCGATGAAATGGATTTGTTGCTCATAATGTTGTGTTGTGATTTTGATGTTGCAAAAATAAACATATTCGACAGGAAAATATTGATAGTAAGAGCAGTTTGTTTAAGTTTTTTGTAACAATGAATTGTTGAAAACGTCTTATCTTTAAATTGTTTTAAAACAGCCAACTCATGTTAGTCTATTTGAGAGTATTTAAAGAGAGTTTTTCATTTGCATTAAATGCGCTTAGAAATAATAAACTCCGAACATTTTTATCGCTCTTAGGTGTTACTGTTGGTATCTTTTCTATTATAGCTGTTTTGGCGGCTGTAGATTCTTTAGATAAGAATATTAAAGATAATTTAGCCGGTTTAGATAAAAACACTATTTATTTATCTAAATTTTCATTCGGACCAACAGATGTTCCTCGTTGGAAGCGCGATAATTTTCCACAAACAGATCATGATGATTATGAGTTTATAAAACGCAATGTGCCAGATATTGCTGCTTCTGCATACGTTATTTTTGGAAGTAATGAAACTGTTAGATACCAGGCGGAAACTGTTACTGGTGTTACCATTACTCCTGTATCTAGTGAAATATATACTATAGAAGATTTTAAAGTTGAAAATGGACGTTTCTATTCAGAATTAGAATCAGATACTGGAGCACCAGTTATAGTTTTGGGTGCAGATTTAGCTGAGAATCTTTTTGATACATTTAACCCAATTGGTAAACAAGTTCGTGTTTATGGTCGAAAATTAACTGTAATTGGTGTTCTTAAGAAAGTAGGTGCAGGTTTAGGTGATTCTCCTGATGGTAGAGCTTATGTACCTGCAAATTTTGTAAGACGTTTTATGAATGGTGGAATAAGCGGTTTGCCTGGAGCAGTTATTATTAAACCAGCCAATGGTGTGGATCTTGGGGCATTTGAGCAGGTTTTAAAACAAAAGTTCCGAGCTTTTAGAGGCCTAAAGGCAGATGAGGATGACGACTTTTTTGTTAATAAATTATCTGGACTTGTAACTTTTATTGATGCAATAATTTCAACCTTGAATATTATCGGTTGGGTTATAAGTGGCTTTTCACTTTTGGTTGGTGGTTTTGGTATTGCTAATATTATGTTTGTTAGTGTAAAAGAACGTACTAATCTCATAGGAATTCAAAAATCATTGGGTGCTAAAAACAGATTTATACTGTTTCAATTTTTATTTGAAGCGGTTGTATTAGCTGTTGTAGGTGGTTTAGTAGGATTATTTTTAGTTTGGGTAATCGCTATGATAATGAATGGAGTCGTTGAAGATTTTGAATTTGTACTATCCTTTGGTAATATGTTTTTAGGTTTTATGCTTTCTACACTAATCGGACTGATTTCTGGTGTAATTCCGGCGATTTCTGCTTCTAAACTAGATCCTGTTGAAGCCATTAGGACAGGAATGTAATTTAATATAACTGAGTTTTCTCACTTCATATGTCTTAATTTCTTTAAAAGCTAGTATCTTTAATTCGAATTTAAATTAGTTTATGTTAGTTTATTTAAGAGTATTTAAAGAAAGTTTTTCATTCGCTATAAACGCACTTCGTAATAATAAGTTACGAACCTTCTTGTCGCTTTTAGGTGTTACAGTGGGCATTTTTTCTATTATTGCGGTTCTGGCTGCTGTAGATTCATTAGATAAACAGATAACTTCTCAGTTAAGTTCTTTAGATAGTAACACGATGTATCTTGTAAATAGATCCTTTGGTCCAACGACTGTGCCACGTTGGCAAAGAGAAAATTTTGATCAAATATCTTATAACGAATATAAAAGCTTGAAATCTTCATTAAATGATGCTGAGCATGTTGCTTTTCAGTTGGGCGTAAAACGTGAAAATATAAGGTACGAATCTGAATTAGTTAGTAGTGTAAATACAGTTGTAGTATCCAATGAATTTACTGACATACAATATTTAGAATTTGAAAAAGGACGATTTTATAACGAGTCTGAGTCTAACTCAGGAAAGGCTGTCGTTGTTATTGGTTTAGAAATAGCTAATGCACTTTTTGGTAATCTTGAACCCATTGGAAAAAAAGTTAGACTTTATGGTCAGAAATTTACGGTTATTGGTGTGGTAAAAAAAGAAGGCTCAAGTTTGTTGGGAGATAGTAATGATGTTTCTATTTTTCTGCCAGCTAACTATTATAGAAATAGATTTGGTGATAACAATAAAAATAACTTACCCATTGTTATAATAAAGCCGAAAAAGAATGTAGATATTGATGGTTTAAAAGCTGAAGTTACTCAGATAATGCGTACCAAGCGTGGCTTAAAACCTAATACAATAGATACTTTTTTTATTAATATTATTTCTGGTTTACAAAATGCTATAGATGAAATGCTGGGAGCGTTAAATGTTATTGGCTGGATTATTAGTGGATTTTCACTTTTGGTTGGTGGTTTTGGTATTGCCAATATTATGTTTGTTAGTGTAAAAGAGCGTACTAATCTTATCGGAATTCAGAAATCTTTAGGCGCCAAAAATAAATTTATATTGTTTCAGTTTTTATTTGAAGCCGTAATTTTAGCCGTAGTTGGTGGCTTAGTTGGTTTGTTTTTAGTTTGGGTAATAGCTATAGTAATGAACGGATTTGTAGAAGATTTTGAATTTGTATTGTCCTTTTGGAATATGTTTATCGGGTTTTGCTTGTCTACATTTATTGGATTGATTTCTGGAATTATACCTGCAATTTCTGCATCGAAATTAGATCCTGTAGAAGCTATTAGAACTGGTATGTAAAAATAGTTCTAGACTATTATCTTAGCAACTTCTTTACAAACAAACTCTAAGAATCGTTCATCAGCTTCAGTAAAAGGATCTGGCGTATTAGAATCGATATCAATTTGCCCGATATTTTCACCATTTACAAAAATAGGAATAACAATTTCTGCCTTTACAGTAATGCTGCAAGCAATATAATTATCTTGTGCAGCCACGTCCGGAACTACAAAATTTTCATTACTCACCGCAACTTGGCCACAGATGCCTTTTCCAAACGGAATTATAGTATGGTCAGTAGGTTCACCAATATATGGCCCAAGTTTTAATTCGTGTTTATCTCCATTTTTAAAATAGAAGCCAACCCAATTGTAATAGGCTACGTTTTCTTCTAACACTTTACAAATGTGCAATAGGCGCTCATCAATAATAAGGCTATGTTCCGCTAATATTGATATTATTTTAGGTTTTAAATCTTGTAGATTCATCTGTTTATAAACTTTTGGTAAAAGTATTCAAAAAGCACTGTTTTTAAAATACTGTTTTTATAAATTTAACAACAAACTAAATATTGCTAGTTTATTGAAAGCTCTTTTAACCAAATATAAACTCGTTATTCGCTTTATAGTCATTTTTTTAGTGACCTATTCAGTACTAACAATAGCTTATAATCTGTATCTCAAATATTCTGACGGTTCTAAGTTTTATCCAGATTACTTAACCAATCTTGTTGCAAAACAAACAAATTCATTACTCAATGGTATTGGTTACGATGCTAAGATTATTCCGCATCCGGATGAATCATCAATGAAAATAATTATAAACGGAAAGTTTGTGGCCAGAGTCATTGAAGGTTGTAATGCGATAAGCATTATAATTCTATTCTTGTCTTTTATTATAGCATTTTCTGGGCAATTTAAAACGACTTTCATGTATGGTTTTGCTGGTAGTATAATTATCTACGCCTTCAATCTCATAAGAATTGTAATCCTATCTGTAGGTCTATATCATTACCCTTGGCGACAAGAAATTTTACATACTGTTATTTTTCCTATGTTGATTTATGGTGTTGTTTTTTTATTATGGATGTTTTGGGTTAATCGATTTTCTAAAAACATGAAAGTTAATGCCTAAAGCCACTAGATACATATTTGTAGTTATTTTGTTTTTACTTTTAGTAGCTATAAGAGCTTTTGAAGACATACTGTTTTACGATCCATACCTCACTTTTTTTGAAAACGACTATTTATATATGGATAACCCAAGGCGAGAGGTTGCTAAGCTTGTGTTTTTTACCTCATTACGATATTTATTAAACACCTTAGCATCTCTAGGTATTCTATTTTTAATTTTCAACGACAAAACGATTATCAAATTTTCAGTACTGCTATATGCAATTGCATATATAGCGTTGCTTATTCCTTTTTTGTATTTTGTTATAAACCCAAAACAAGAGGATTATTATTTATTCTTTAACGTGAGACGTTTTTTAATTCAACCTATAGGCTTAATCGTTTTGTTACCAGCTTTTTATTATTATAAACTTAATCGTTAAGAGTTTTATAAATGTATCTTGACTTCTGAATTATTTCGTAATTTTGCATAGTGACGTCAACATACACACATAGAGTTTTTTCTGTTGCACTTTCTTTTTTAGTGCTGTTTTCTACATTATCATTTAAAGTAGAAAAGCATTATTGTGGTGAAAATTTAGTTGATACAGCAATCTTTTCTGAAGCAAAAAAATGTGGTGGTATGGATTCTGAAGATATGGTATATGTAAAGAAACCATGTTGTAAAGACACTGTTGACATTTTTGAAGGTCAGGATGAATTAAATATTTCTGATTTTGAAAATTTAGATCAAACACTAAAAATTACTTTAGTAGCTTATGTATATTCTTATTCAAATTTATTTGAGAGTTTACCTAAGCCGATAATTCCGCACAAAGACTACTCACCTCCCAATCTCATTAAGGATATACACGTTCTAGACGAGACCTTTTTAATTTGATGTATTTGAAATTGCAGAACAACGAGCATTGATTAGTTGATGCTTTATACTAATATTTCAAATTAAAATAATGATACACACATATAACTTAACAGGTATGACCTGTAATAGTTGCAAAGCTTCAGTAGAGGAGTCGCTTTTAGCATTACCAAATGTTGAAAAGATCTCAGTTAATTTAGAAGATAAAATTGCAACTATAAAAATGAATTCTCATATCGAAGTAGAAACGCTTCAAAATGCGCTTTCAGAAAAATACGCAATTTCAGAACAAAAGACCAAAAACGTTTTTGAGTCTAGTAGTTCTGTGGAATCGGCAAGTAATGATCTAAAACAACTATTTCCATTATTTTTAATAATTGGCTATATTTTGATAGCATCTTTACTACTCAACAAAGATCCTTGGGATATTGAAGGATTTATGCTCGATTTTATGGGCCTGTTTTATATCGTTTTTAGTTTTTTTAAACTATTAGACTTAAAAGGGTTTCCACAAAGTTTTAGAATGTACGATCCACTTGCAAAAGCAGTTCCAGCTTACGGTTGGGTTTACCCTTTTATTGAAGTTACATTAGGATTAATGTTTTTAATGCGGTTTCAAATAGACATAGCTTTAATTGCTACAGTTGTAGTTTTGAGTATCACTACTGTTGGTGTCACAAAAACGCTATTAGATAAAAAATCAATTCAATGCGCGTGTCTAGGAACAGCATTAAAGCTACCTATGACAAAGGCGACATTTATTGAAAATTCTATTATGATTGTGATGGCTCTAATTATGATTTTTAAAACAATGAGATCATGAGAAAATATATAATTATACTATTATTTTGCCCAATTTATTTGTTTTCTCAAGAGCAATTAGAAGGTGTTGTTTTAGAAACAAGTAGTTCCAAAGAAATGCCATTACCAGGAGCTAATGTGTATTGGTTAGACTCGTCGGTAGGAGCAATTACAAGAGAAGATGGTGCGTTTTCACTACCCTATAAATTCTCGTATAATAAATTAGTGATTAGTTATGTTGGTTTTAAGACAGATACTATAACAGTAACATCAAACATCTTTATAAGGCATGTGTTACAACCTTCTGATGAATTGGATGCAGTAACTGTAACTTCACGAAAACAAGCAACTTCAAAATCGTATTTAAAAGCAACAAATACTCTTTTTGTAAGTAGTGATGAATTGTTAAAAGCGGCTTGTTGTAACCTTTCAGAAAGTTTTGAAACCAATCCGTCAATTGATGTCAACTTTGCAGATGCTGTTTCAGGTACAAAGCAAATAAAGATGCTAGGCTTAAATTCGCCTTATATTTTAATAGCAACTGAGAATATTCCAGCAATTCGTGGCGCTTCCCAAGCTTATGGTTTGAGTTTTATTCCGGGAACTTGGGTAGAAAGTATTCAAATTACTAAAGGAACAGGTAGCGTGGTTAATGGGTTTGAAAGTATTGCAGGTCAGATAAATGCAGAACTTGTAAAGCCAACAACAGACGATAAACTTTTTGTGAATGCGTATGCAGGCGTTAATGGCCGTTTAGAGTTAAATACACACATTAATCAAAAAGTGTCGGATAAGTGGAGTACAGGTTTATACCTTCATGGTAATTTACGAAATCAAAAGTTTGATAATAATGATGACGCTTTTTTAGATGTACCTTTAAAAGAGCAGATTAATGTTATGAACCGTTGGCAATACACTAATGGAGAAAAAGGTATAGTGAGTTTCATAAATTTACGTTACCTCAATGATAATACGCAGTCAGGTCAAGTTGATTTCAATCCAGAAACAGATAAGGGTACAACTAATTTTTGGGGAAGTGAAATTAATACGGAAAGATTTGAAGTAACCACTAAACTAGGTTATGTAAATCCTGAAATTCCTTACCAAAGTTTAGGCTTTCAAACAGCTTTTAGTCGCCATATTCAAGATTCATATTTTGGATTAAATTTTTATAATATTGAGCACAACAGCTTTTATTCAAATTTAGTTTACAACAGTATTATTTCAGATTCGCGCCATAAGGTAAAAACAGGATTAAGTTTTACATACGATCATTATAATGAACTAGTAAATACTGATGCTTACGAGCGCACCGAAAACTCAGTAGGAGGGTTTTTTGAGTATTCTTACGATGATTTAGATAAGATAACTATGACAGCTGGTGTTAGAGTAGATCAACACAATAGATTAGGCTTTTTTGTGACTCCTCGCTTACATCTTAGATATTCGCCTTGGGAAAAATCCGCTTTTAGAGCGTCTATTGGCAGAGGAAAACGAAGTGCTAATATTTTTGCAGAGAATCAAAATATGTTTTCGAGCTCTCGCCAGATTAACATTTTAAATTCTGGTGGGAAAATTTATGGTTTAGATGCAGAAATTGCATGGAATTATGGAATTAGTTATTTACAAGGATTTAATTTATTTGAAAGAAAGGCTGATATCACTTTAGATTTTTATCGAACTGATTTTCAAAATCAAATAGTGGTAGATTGGGAAAATCCGTTTGAAGTCAACTTTTACAATCTTGACGGTAAGAGTTATGCTAACAGTTTTCAGTTTGAATTTAATTACAATGCTTTTGAAGGATTCGACCTAAGGACTGCTTATAAGCATTATGATATTAAAACGGATTATAATTCTGGTCAGTTAGAAAAGCCTTTAATACCGAAACACCGCCTATTTGCTAATGCAGCTTATGAAACTTCAGAAAAAGAAAATGGAAGCCAATGGAAGTTTGACGCTACATATAACTGGTTAGGTTCTCAACGTTTTCCAAGTACAGAATTGAGTCCAACAGAATTTCAATTGGATGATTATTCGCCCACTATAGGAACTTTGAATTTGCAGGTTACTAAAGTATTCTCTCCGAAATTTGAAGTATATTTAGGTGGTGAAAATGTAACGAACGTCAGACAGAATAATCCGATTATTAGTGCAGATAATCCATTTGGTTCAAATTTTGATAGTAACTTTGTATATGGTCCAATTTTTGGAAGCATGTATTATGCAGGTTTGCGATATAGAATAAAATAATAATCAAAACGTCATTGCGAGACTTTGAAAAAGTCGTGGCAATCTCTTAAATTGAAACTAAAATAAAAACAGATTCTGAAGCACTTAAAGAAATTCAGCGCAGGCAAGTTCAGAATGATAAAAAAATAAAAAGATGAAAAAAATAATTTTAATTTTTACATTATTAATAGGGATAGCAACATTTGCTCAAAACAAAAATGCTAAAGCTAGCATGGAAGTAGATGGTGTCTGTGGTATGTGTAAAGAACGCATAGAAAAAGCTGCCATTAGAACTAAAGGTGTAAAATCTGCAGTTTGGAACATAGATACACATGAGTTAAAGCTTATATATGATGAGCGTAAAACAGATTTAAAAACGATTTCTAAAAAGATAGCTTCAGTTGGCCATGATACTAAAAATATAAAAGCAACAGACGAAGCTTACGATTCTGTGCATCCATGTTGTAGATATCGCGATAAAGATGTGGTAAAAGACCATGAAGGAGAGAAGAAATCTAAAAACTAAATTAATAGCGAAGCCTGAATTTAAATTCAGGCTTTTTTATTTTTAAACATTTGAGGTTGTCAAAATTTTCAACGAACTTCGTTAACGTTTTATGAAACGTCATTGAAGCGGACTCATATCGCTAAGTTACCACACATTGAAAAAACCGAAGAACAAAACAGAAGAAGTAAGGAATGAAGAAAACCATCTTTACAATACTAACAGTTATTGGACTATATTCATGTAATGATAAAAAACAAAAAGAATTGAAAGACGAGTATTATTATGATATCTATGCACCAAATGACCTTGAAAATAATTCAGGAACTACTACTGATAAGCAACTAATAGACTATAATAAGTTTAAAACAGAGTTTAAAGATATAGATTGGGATAGTTATCCAGCTAATCCGACAATATCGGTTTATAAAAAAAACACCATTTTATGGGTTGCTCTTTATGCAACTTCTGACAATTCTGAAAAACTACAGATGTTTCTTGTTGGACATCATTATAAAGAATACATTAAAAACATATTCGGAAAAACAAAAGAAAAAGATTTTTCAACAACTCATTTTATGATTGGGAAAGATAAGGTTCTACCACTTTTTGAACTATATTTCAAAGAAAACAACAATGATGGAATAATTAAACAATTAAAAAAATTGGATAAAGAATTTAAAAACGAGACAAGTAAAAATTATTCCCAAAACATTTGAGAAATGACGACGTTTTTAGTTTTAATTATAATAGCATTAGTAATCAATTTATTTTTAATTATTAAGAAAGTAAATTTTCCGAAACTGGAAAAAATCATGAGAAAAATCTCATTTTACTCTTTAGTGGGAATTGTTATTTGTATTATACTTTTACTTTTTGATTTCAGATTAAAAGGAAAATATACTATACCAACAATCGGACTTGTTTTTTTAATTTCAACTATCTTGCTTTACGGATTAACCAAAAACAGTCTTTATAAAAATTTAAGTGGTATTTTAACCATACCTATATTCATTTTAGGAATTTTAAGTCCAATTATGGAAGGACCAATCGCAATATTGTATTTAATAGCTATGCCATTCCAACCATCTTTAGTAAAATCTAAAATTAATGAAAATTACAGCGTGGAAATTCGAGATGATGGGATTTTACCTTGTTCAGAAAGTTTAGTGATTACAGAATCAACATTCTTGATTTTTGACAAACAACGAAACCTTGGAAATAACTTTTGCGTAACTGGGATTATTAAGATAGAAACTTTAGTTTTAGATAAAAACAAAGTAGAATTTTTAATCTACCACGATGGCCAAACTAAGCGAGAAAACCCATATAAATATGAAGCGGAAATAAAAAACGTGTGGTAACACCGTGTATAATTAATTGCTTGGTCACTGGCGACTTACGAACATTCCTGCGGAATATTCTATCTGTGATTTATTTGCTAAATTAGGTGCTTAACCACGCAACTAACCATACACCTAATTGTTAACGAACCTCTACATTTCTACTCTAAAATCTTTAATAGACTGTCACAATTTTTAATTCCAAGTTCGGAAGCCTTTTTTTTAATGGTTAGTGCACCGCTAATACTTTGAAGGATATTCTTAAATAGTTTTTCATTACTATACCCAAATTTACCTTGTCTCATAGCATCGTAATCCGCATTATTAATGATGTATTTACCTAAGTATTCTTTGTGTATAATATTTAAACGCTCATAATCTTTGAGCATTATTTTATAATTAGAGTAGTGTGTTTCTATGGCTGCTTTTAATTCAAAGTCGTCTATTAGTTTAAAGTCCCCCGAATTTATCATTGTCTGATATGTCACATCTTTAGGAAAAAAATCCGTTGAGGTAAATACAGGATAGACCTTGTAAATTGCAGCCATTTTCTTTGGATTATCTGTATTGATTAGAGGTAATACTTCCTTTAGAATTTCTATTTTCTTTCCTATACTTTCAACATTAGATTCGAGATTCTTTTTATCAACCTTAATATCACTTTTAATGTTTTCTATATATTGATTTTTTAGAGTCTCATCTTTTTTATTGTCAGCACATTTATTCATACTGAATGCAATAGAAATACCAACAATAACAATGAGTATTTCACCAAATGCGTACCGAATCTCTTTTTTCATATTGGGTTAGTTTTTATAAAGCTATGAAATTTAATCCAAACAAAAAGCCCTTGATTTTCATCAAAGGCTTTTCTATTATTATACTTATCTACGCGTTATATTTCGCACGAGTGAGATAACTCATTTGCGGCGATTCGCCATTACATCATGCCTGGCATTCCACCTCCACCCATTGGTGGCATAGCAGGAGCATCTTCTTTAACATCTACTAAAGCACACTCGGTTGTTAAGATCATACCGGCTACAGAAGCAGCATTTTCTAAAGCAATACGTGTTACTTTCTTAGGATCGATAATACCAGCTTTTAGCATATCTACGTATTTTTCAGATTTAGCATCGTAACCAAAGTCCTTTTTGCCTTCTAATACTTTATTAATGACAACAGAACCTTCACCACCTGCATTTTCTACGATAGTACGTAAAGGAGATTCAATTGCTTTGTTTACAATTTGCACACCAGTTGTTTCGTCTAAGTTATCTGTAGTTATTTTTTCTAAAGTTTTCTTAGCTCTTACAAAAGCAACTCCACCACCAGCAACAATGCCTTCTTCTACTGCTGCACGTGTAGCATGTAGAGCATCATCAACTCTATCTTTCTTTTCTTTCATTTCTACTTCAGAAGCAGCACCAACATATAGTACGGCAACTCCACCAGCTAACTTCGCTAAACGCTCTTGAAGTTTTTCTCTATCATAGTCAGAAGTTGTAGTTTCAATCTGAGTTTTAATTTGGTTTACCCTTGCTTTTATATCCGAAGCTTTACCACTACCATTAACAATCGTTGTGTTGTCTTTATCAATTGTTACGGTTTCAGCTGTACCTAACATAGTTAAGTCTGCATTCTCTAAAGAGAAACCTCTTTCCTCAGAAATTACAACTCCACCAGTTAATATAGAAATGTCTTCTAACATTGCTTTACGTCTATCACCAAAACCTGGTGCTTTTACTGCAGCAATCTTTAAGCCACCACGTAATTTATTAACTACTAAAGTAGCTAAAGCTTGTCCTTCAACATCTTCAGCAATAATTAATAATGGACGACCAGATTGTGCAACTGGTTCTAATATTGGAAGAATTTCCTGTAAGTTAGAAATCTTCTTGTCGAACAATAAGATGTATGGATTTTCTAAATCTGCAATCATTTTATCTGCATCAGTGACAAAGTATGGTGATAAATAACCTCTATCGAACTGCATACCTTCAACAACGTCAACATAAGTTTCCATTCCTTTTGCTTCCTCAACAGTAATAACGCCTTCTTTACCAACTTTACCAAAAGCAGTAGCAATTAAATCACCAATAGTATCATCATTGTTTGCAGAGATTGCAGCAACTTGTTTGATCTTATCAGAATCACTACCTACTTTTTTCGATTGCTTGTCTAAATCTTTTACTATTGCATCAACAGCTTTATCAATACCACGTTTTAAATCCATTGGGTTTGCACCAGCTGCAACATTTTTAAGCCCTTCTTTTACTATGGCCTGAGCTAATACGGTTGCAGTTGTTGTACCATCACCAGCTAAATCGTTAGTTTTAGAAGCAACTTCTTTTACCATTTGTGCGCCCATGTTTTCTAGTTCGTTCTCTAGCTCAATTTCTTTTGCTACAGACACACCATCTTTAGTTACTTGTGGTGCACCAAATGATTTACCAATAATTACATTACGACCTTTTGGTCCTAATGTTACTTTTACTGCGTTTGCTAAAGCATCAACACCACGTTTGAGTCCGTCGCGTGCTTCAATATCGAATTTTATATCTTTTGCCATCGTTAAAATTTTAATTTTAGCGTTTCCGCGAAAGCGGAAATCTGTTTGTGTTTAATTTAGAAATTTAGTTTTGATTGATGAGATTCCTGCCTGCGCAGGAATGACAATTAAATAATCGCCAGAATATCGCTCTCACGCATCATTAAATAGTCTTTTCCTTCCAGTTTAAGTTCAGTTCCTCCATACTTTCCGTAAAGCACAGTGTCACCAACTTTAACTGTTAAAGGTTCATCTTTTGTTCCGTTGCCAATTGCAACAACAGTTCCCTTTTGCGGTTTTTCTTTTGCATTATCTGGAATAATAATACCAGAAGCTGTTTTGGTTTCAGCTTCCTTAGGTTCTACAAGAACTCGGTCTGCTAAAGGTTTAATGTTTAAAGCCATTTTAATTTATTTTTAGTTGTTTAATTAATAATTCACGCTAAAGCGTATTTCGAAAATTATGCCAATGATTGGTGACTGACAAAGTTTCAGACCCACCAAATAAATGGAATAAAAAAGCCAACTTAAAAAAAGCTGGCTTTATGTTTTTTATTGAAAAGATAACACCTTATTATTCTCCAGATGTATCTTCTGTTGTTGCAGGTTCGTTAGTAGTTGCAGAAGGTAAAGCAGGCATTTCAGTAGCTTCTTCTGTATCTAAAGCTTTTGATTCTGTACTTCCACCAGATCCAATGGTTAAATTAGAAGCTAAGATTAAAACAATTAATGCTGTTGCTAAAAACCAAGTACTTTTATCTAAAAAATCTCCTGTTTTCTTAACACCACCCATTTGTTGTGTGCCACCACCACCAAATGATGATGATAAACCTCCACCTTTAGGATTCTGTACCATGATTACTACAACTAGCAAAAATGCTACGACTACGATTAATACCAAAAATACTATAAATGATGTATCCATTTTATATTGTGTTATTGTCTTTTAATTCTTTTACCCATTTAATTTGGTTTGCAAAGAAACTACTTTTTTCTGGATATTTCAAACTTAAAATCTTGTAAGATTGAATGGCTTTATCATAGTTTTTTTGCTCCAGATATATGCGCGCTAAAGTTTCCGTCATTAAGCTATCAGAAATAGCATCGTCATTGTTAACTAACTTAGGTTTTGGGGCATTATCTGAGATTGGTTTTATTTTAGGATTCTCACTTATGAACTTATCTATAATGGCAAGTTTACTCTCTAGTGGAGTAGTGGATGTATTTGGTGTTTTATCTTCTACTTTAATTTTGGTTTCATCTCTAATAATAGGTTTGAAACTTGTAATTTTTAGCCATTCAGTAAACGAATGACTTTCAGATTTATCAAACTCTAATGGCTTACCAATATTAAGTTTCTTTTCTGGAGTAATATTTTGTACATCAACCGCAATGATTGAGTCTTCGATCTTTGGTGTCTCAAATTGGGGTTTAGGAATGGGTTTAGCCTTAAATAAATCTGGATCTAAAACACCTTCGGTAGCTTTAATGTGCGCTTTTAAAGCATCATCTATGGTAACACTTTTGTTTACTGAAATATCATCAACTTCATTAACTTCTATAGATTTTATTGCCTCTGAATTTTGTTTGATTTGCTCTGAGACCTCATTTTGATTGAAAACATCTGAAGTTATGTAATCGAATAAAACACTGCGATCTGCTGTATGTGCAGCCGTAATTTTTAGAGCATTGTTGTATTTGTAACTTTCTTTTTGCTTTAAACCTTTGAGGTATAAAGCTCTTAAAGGTTGAAAATAAGGATATTCATTTATTTTTAATGCTAAATCATTAGACTGCGATGCTGTAATTGCTTCGGGATGTTGTAACAAATATGTGAGTTCTTGAAGCTGCATAATTTACCAATCTGCTAAAGACGCATTTAAAATATCTTGTGTTATACGGTCAAAAATTTCTTCGTGAGCAGTATCCTTTAAGCTTCCTACTAATTGAGCGTCTGCATCAAAATCAAAAAAGAAAGAAAATGGTTTTTCAAAATCTTTTTCTTCGTCTTTTGTGTTAATGTATCTCACATTTACACTAATAGTTAATCGGTTTTGGGCTGCTGTGTTTTGAGCTGTAGCAGTCATTGGTGCGATTCTGTACTCTGTAATTTCACCTTCATAAATAACTTCTCCGCCACTATTTATTAATTGTGCACTAGTTTGATTTACAATAAGATCTTGAAGTTCATTAGTGAATAATTGGTCTAAACCAGGTTCTATTAAATCTGCATTGTTTTGAAAGAAATTAACTTGAAACGTTTCTGGTGTTTCCGTAATTCCTGTAAATGAATAGTTAACCTTGCAACTAGTAATAGCAAGACAAATGAGAAAGATAAAAAGATATTTGAATCTATTCATTTAATACGTATTTGGCTTTTTCATTGTTATAAAAGCATAAATATAACCAGCATTATCCGCAACGTCAAAATCTACATTGATAAGACGGTAACCTTTATAATGCTTTTCGTTTATTAAATCTTCGGCTTCCATACGGATAGCTTCAGAACTATTAGGTCTAAACGATTTACGAATCATAAATATTTCTACTGCCTTCATAATTTTTTCTTAAAGATCAAATTGTTTTATTTTTCTGTACAATGTGCGTTCACTAATTCCAAGCTCTGCAGCAGCTAATTTGCGTTTTCCTTTGTGTCGCTCCAATGATTTTTTAATCAATTCTAATTCTTTATCATGTAAAGATAAGGTTTCCTCTTCTTCAATTTCTTCTGCAAAGTGGTATTTATCTTCAATCTCTGAATTGTTTTCTTCAATGACTTCGCTAGCTTCTGGAATAGATAAAACTTCTAAGTTTTCCACTTCTGTTTCAAAATCATCGGTTTTATCATCACCGTATATTTTCTGAATAAGGTGTTCATTATCTTTCTGTACATCAGAGACACTGCCATTTTTCATGAGCTCCATAGTCAGTTTTTTGAGATCATTGAGATCGCTCTTCATATCGAATAAAACTTTATATAAAATCTCACGCTCACTACTAAAATCACTTTCGGCTTTAGTATTATTAATTACAGCTGGTAAATTACTTCCTGTATTTGGTAAATAATTTTGAAGCGTAACAGCATTTATAGTTCTGGTTTGTTCTAAAACTGATATTTGTTCAGCAACATTTCGCAACTGACGTATGTTGCCATTCCATCTGTATTTTAAAAGTAGGCTAATAGCGTCATCAGTAAGTTTTACTGTTGGCATTTTGTATTTTAAGGCAAAGTCACTTGCAAATTTTCTAAATAAAAGATGGATATCTTCTTTACGTTCTCTTAATGCTGGTAAGTTAATATCTATAGTACTAAGACGATAGTAAAGATCTTCTCTGAATTTTTCTTTTTTAATGGCTTCAAACATATTTACGTTTGTTGCAGCTACGATTCTAACATCCGTTTTCTGCACCTTACTGGAGCCCACTTTAATAAATTCACCATTTTCTAAAACTCTTAATAAACGTACCTGAGTAGTTAGAGGTAATTCGCCAACTTCATCTAAAAATATAGTACCTCCATCAGCCACTTCAAAATAACCAGAACGTGTTGAGGTTGCACCAGTAAAAGCACCTTTTTCGTGTCCGAATAGCTCACTGTCTATGGTGCCTTCTGGTATGGCACCACAGTTTACAGCAATGTATTTGCCATGCTTGCGATGCGATAACTGATGTATAATTTTAGGAATACTCTCTTTACCAACACCACTTTCACCAGTAACCAACACCGAAATATCGGTTGGTGCGACTTGTATTGCTTTTTCTATGGCACGATTAAGCTTAGGATTATTTCCTATAATGCCGAAGCGTTGTTTTATGGCTTGAATGGATTCCATATTATAATTAATTCTTTTTAGAATAACCTACTGCCTCACCAATTAGTGTAGCACTTGTACAATCCGTAATATAAACGTTTACTAAGTCACCAACTTTATAGTGTTCTTTAGGGAACACAGCAACTATACTATCTGATGTTCTACCAGACCATTGTTGGTCAGATTTTTTTGATGCTTTTTCTATTAAAATTTCAACAGTGGTATTTAAGTGCTGACGTGTTCTGTATTCGCTATGTTGTCTTTGTAATTGTACAATATCATTAAGACGACGTTTTTTATCTACTTCAGGTACATCATCTTCCATCTTGCGGCCAGCCATAGTTCCTGGACGCTCAGAGTAGGTGAACATATAACCAAAACTGTATTTTACGTATTCCATTAAGCTTAATGTGTCTTTATGATCTTGCTCTGTTTCTGTAGGGAAACCTGCAATTAAATCCATACTTATAGAACATTCTGGTATCAAACGTCTAATATTATCTATAAGTTCAAAATATTCTTCACGTGTATGAAGCCTATTCATTTCCTTTAAAATACGGTCGCTTCCACTTTGCACAGGCAAATGAATATGCTTACAAATATTATCATATTTAGCCATGGTTTCTATAACATCCATAGTAAAATCCTGAGGATTAGATGTAGAAAAACGAATACGCATTTTTGGTTGCGCTTTTGCAGATAATTCTAATAATTTTGCAAAGTTTACAGCAGTTGCTTTTTGTAAATCCGTGGCTTTTTCAAAATCCTTTTTAAGTCCTCCACCATACCATAAATAGCTATCTACATTCTGACCCAAAAGCGTAATTTCTTTAAAACCTTTTGACCATAAATCATTAATTTCTTCAATAATGCTTTGTGGATCTCTACTACGTTCTCTTCCACGAGTAAAGGGAACAACGCAGAACGTGCACATATTATCACAACCACGAGTTATAGAAACAAATGCGGTGACTCCATTACTATTTAATCGCACAGGAGAAATATCGCCATAAGTTTCCTCTTTAGAAAGCACAACATTTATAGCATCTCTACCTTCATCAACTTCTGCCAGTAGATTAGGTAAATCCTTATAAGCATCTGGTCCTACTACTAAATCTACAATCTTTTCCTCTTCTAAGAATTTTGTTTTTAAGCGTTCTGCCATACAGCCTAACACTCCAACTTTCATTTTCGGGTTGGTGCGTTTTACAGCATTGTATTGTTGCAATCGTTTTCTAACTGTTTGCTCAGCTTTGTCTCTAATAGAACAAGTGTTGACTAAGACCAGGTCTGCTTCTTCTAATTTTTGAGTTGTATTAAAACCTTGCTCAGATAAAATGGAAGCTACAATTTCACTATCACTAAAATTCATAGCACAACCATAACTTTCAATAAAAAGCTTTCTTTGATTACCTTCTTTTTTATCTAAGATTAAGGTTTCGCCTTGTTTGTTTTCGTCTATTATTTTTTCCATAACATTTCCCATGAAAATGAGAATTTTATCTTTAAATTACCTTGTGCTCAATAAGCATGCAAAGATAATATTATTTTAGAGATTGTGACAAAGTGGCAGTTTTAATTATTTAATTTTGAATATCTGATAAAAAAAGATTTCTTTTGAAGTACTAACCAAAATTATCAAACATGAACATCACAGAAATTCAACGCCGTATTCAAAATGCTAAAGATTTAGATTTCGGAAACATATTTAATGAATCTATTGAATTATTTAAGAAAACTTGGGTAAATGGTTTGGTAACTATATTACTTAATATGGTTTTAGCTATACCAATAGTAATGATTGTGTATATACCTTTATTAGTATTAGGGCTAGCAGATACGTATACTAGTTCTTATGATTATTATGGGTCTTATAACTCCTACTCGCAGCCAGACTTAAGCCCAATTGCAGCAATTTCTATGTTCGTTTTATATATATTCTTGATGGCGGCAATGAGTGCTTTAGGAATGGGACTGAAAGCTGGATTTTATAGAATATGTAAGTTGAAAGATTTAGAACAAATGGGAAAAGAAGATTATTTTTATTTCTTTAAAAAACATTATCTAGGGAAAACTATTAAATTAGGTTTAGCATATGTAGGTATAACTCTTATTGCCGCCTTATTATGTTTCTTGCCCTTAATATATGCTTTTGTACCATTGACTTATATGTTTGTAGTCTATGCTTTTAATCCGGATAAATCGGTCTCAGAAATTATAAAATTAAGCTTTGATCTTGGCAATAGAAAATGGCTTTTAACATTTGGTTTGATGATAGTTTCAGGTTTCTTAGCTGGTATTGTAGGCATGTTAATGTGCTTTGTAGGTATATATGTTACTATGTCTTTTACATTTTTACCTCCATATCTTATTTACAGAGATGTTGTTGGTTTTGATGATGAAACTGATACACTACAGATTGAAGAAAATTCAACATTCTAGCGCAACCTTTTTAGATTTTTACATCTTATTATAAAAGAGCCTTATGAATTTCAGGAAAATAGTAGCGTTTTCAATGCTTGGTTTGTTATTAATGAATTTTCAATGTAACGAAGATGATCTTGTAACAAGTAACTGCGATGATTTAGTGGTTGTAGATAATTCAACATACCAAACTGTAGAATCTGCTTTTTATAGTTTGATTAGCGCAGACATAAGTGATGACTGTTTGCTTGTGAATATCTCTTCAAGTGGCTGTGATGGCAGTACTTGGATATTAACTTTGGTAGATTCTGAAGATATAGCAGAGTCCTTGCCTCCACAGAGATATTTAAAACTATCCTTGGTTAATAATGAAGCTTGTTTGGCAGTTTTTAATAAAGAACAATCATTCGATCTAACACCTCTTAGAATAGAAGGAGCGAATGAAATACTATTAAATATTGAAGATTTTCCAGAATCATTAACCTATTCATATTAGAAAATAAAATTTTTTAAAATTAGTTAGAGTCTTACTTTTTGTAAGGCTCTTTCTGTTTATTACAGCCTTAAAATCACGACTAAATGTATCGTATTTAAGACCAAATTAGGATTGTAACTTAATTTTCATATACATTTGTAACCTCAAAAAAAGAAAGAATGCCGAAGAATCTAGTTATAGTTGAGTCACCAGCAAAAGCTAAAACCATTGAGAAATTTTTAGGAAAAGATTATAAAGTGGAGTCCAGTTTTGGGCACATTGCAGATCTACCTTCTAAAGAATTAGGAGTGGATGTTGAAGGAGATTTTATGCCAAAGTATCAAGTCTCTAAAGACAAGAAGGATGTAGTTAAAAGGCTAAAGGATTTAGCTAAAAAAGCGGATATGGTTTGGTTAGCAAGTGATGAGGATCGAGAGGGTGAAGCAATAGCATGGCACTTGGCAGAAACTTTAAAACTTGATAAAGAAAAAACAAAGCGAATTGTATTCCACGAGATTACAAAAAGCGCCATCAATAAGGCGATCGAAAACCCAAGAAGTATAGATTATAACTTGGTAGATGCTCAGCAAGCTAGACGTGTTTTAGACCGTATAGTAGGTTACGAATTATCGCCTGTATTATGGAGAAAAGTTAAAGGTGGGTTATCTGCTGGTAGAGTACAATCGGTTTCTGTACGTTTAATCGTAGAACGCGAAAGAGCTATAGACAATTTTGAAGCCAAAGCCTCATATAGAGTTGATGCGGAATTTTCTAATGAAGATGGAAATTCATTTAAAGCTAAATTGCCGAAGAATTTCAATTCTGAAAAAGAAGCCCTTCAATTTCTAAACGATAATATAGGTGCAACTTATAAGGTTTCAGATCTGCAAAAGAAACCTGCTAAAAAATCAGCTGCAGCTCCATTTACAACATCTACGCTTCAACAAGAAGCATCACGTAAACTAGGATTTTCTGTAAGTAGAACTATGAGTAACGCACAACGTTTGTACGAAGCGGGTTTAATTACTTATATGAGAACAGATAGTGTTAATCTTTCTGAAGAGGCTAAAAAAGGTGCTGAAAATGAAATCATTTCAGCATTTGGTTCAGAATATAGTAATCCGAAGAGTTATAAAGGAAAGTCTAAAGGAGCACAAGAAGCTCATGAAGCTATAAGACCAACAGATTTTGCTAATCATACAGTAAATGCAGAACGCGACCAAGCGAGATTATACGATTTGATTTGGAAACGCGCTATCGCTTCTCAAATGAGCGATGCAAAATTAGAGCGTACAAATCTTAAAATAACTATTGATGCTAATAATAAGGTTAGCGATCAGTTTACTGCAAATGGTGAAATTATAACTTTTGATGGTTTTCTTAAAGTATATTTAGAAGGTACAGATGATGAAGATACAGAACAAGAAGGGATTTTACCAGATTTAAAAATCGGTGAAATACTCGAGAATAAGTACATTACAGCAACGCAACGTTTTACCAGACCACCTGCAAGATATACTGAAGCCTCATTGGTGAAACAATTAGAAGAACTAGGTATTGGTAGACCGTCAACATACGCACCAACCATATCGACTATTCAAAATAGAAATTATGTTGAAAAAGGAAGTCATGAAGGAGAAGAAAGAGGATACAAGCAATTAGTCTTTGAAAAAGGTGATATAAAACAAAATGAACTATCTGAAAAAACAGGCTCTAATAAAGGTAAACTTGTACCGACAGACATAGGTATTATTGTTACCGATTTCTTAGTGAATCATTTTGAAAGTATTTTGGATTATAACTTCACAGCTAAAGTAGAAGATAAATTTGATGATATAGCTGAAGGCAAAGAAGATTGGCGAGAAATGATGAAGGATTTTTATAAAGGCTTCCATCCACAAGTTGAAGATGTAAAAGAAAATGCCGAACGCGAATCTGGAGAACGTATTCTTGGAGAGGATCCAAAAACTGGTCGTCAAGTCAGTGTGCGTTTAGGTAAATTTGGGCCAATGGTACAAGTTGGTACTATGGATGATGAAGAGAAACCCAAGTTTGCAAGTTTATCACCAGACCAGCAATTAAACTCAATAACATTTGAAGAGGCAATGGACTTATTTAAGTTGCCAAAAGCTTTAGGACATTATAAGGATGATGAGGTAGAAGTTAATAATGGACGTTTTGGACCTTATGTACGTTTTGGTAAAAAGTTTGTTTCGCTTCCAAAAGGAGTAGATCCATTAAGTGTAGAATTAGATGAGGCTATCATATATATTAAGGAGAAAGAAAAAGCAGATGCTCCTATATATATATATAAGGATATAGAAGTTACTAAAGGAAAAGGACGTTTTGGGCCATTTATTAAATGGAACAACATGTTTATCAATGTAAATAAGAAGTATGATTGGGATAATTTATCTGAGGAAGATATTGTAACCTTGATAGAAGAAAAGATTCAAAAAGAAATAGATAAGGTTATCCATAACTGGGAAGATGAAGGTATTCGAGTTGAGAAAGCAAGATGGGGAAGACACAATATTATAAAAGGCAAGCAAAAAGTAGAATTGGCAAAAACAGTAGATGTTAGTAAAATGACATTAGAAAAAGCGCAAGCACTACTTGAAAAGAATGCGCCTAAGAAGAAAACTACCAGAAAGAAAACCACAAAGAAAAAAACGACCACCAAAAAGAAGTAATACATTATGAATTTTAATTTCCTTTCGCCTGTCTCTGATGCAGTTTTAGCTCATAACGAACTCATAGCACAACAAGCACTTGGAAAAAAGATTAAAATTCATTCGCATCAAAAAGGCATTCCAGACTTAGAAGGTGTGCAAATTGTAATCATTGGAGTTAAAGAGAACAGAAATGATGTCAATTATATAGGTGCAGAAATAAGCTTCGACTCAATAAGAAAAACATTATACACTTTATTTCCTGGAAATTGGTATACCTCAATCGCTGATTTAGGTGATATTGAACCAGGTGAAACTGTAGAGGATACATACTTTGCTTTAAGAACAGCAATTACAGTTTTAGTAGAAAAGGATATTATTCCTATTATTTTAGGCGGAAGTCAAGACTTAACATATGCTAATTACAGAGCATACGATTCAGTATTACCTATGGTGAATATTGTAAATGTTGATACTAATTTTGATTTGGGTGATGCTAACCTCCCTATTAAGAACAACAGTTATGTTGGTAAAGTGATTGTAGAAGAACCTTACAATCTGTTTAATTACTCTACTATAGGTTATCAAACCTATTTTAACTCCCAAGAAGAAATAGATCTCATAGAAAAGTTGTATTTTGAGGCTTATCGCTTAGGAGAAATTTCTAGTGACATTAATATGGTAGAGCCGCTTATGCGAGATGCACATATAGTATCAGTAGATTTAAAGTCGGTGAGAGCGGCAGAGGTTAGTGATAATCAAAAATATTCACCTAATGGATTTTCTGGTAAAGAGATATGTGCTATTGGTAGATATGCTGGTATAAGCAATAAAGTATCTTCTTTTGGAATATATGAATACCATAATTCAAAAAATGACAGTGCAACTTCTATGTTGGTGGCGCAAATGATATGGTATTTTGTGGAAGGGGTAAATTGCAGAGTAAAGGATGACGATTTTTTAAACGAAAAGCATTATCAAAAATATAATGTTTTGGTAGAAGAAGATGATCTTACCTTCTATAAAAGTTTAAAAACTGGTAGATGGTGGATTGAGATACCATTTTTACCAGATGTTAATAATAAATTAAAGAAGCATACGTTATTACCTTGCATGCATGCCGATTATGTACGCGCAACTCAAGGTGAAATACCAGAACGTTGGTATAAAGCCTACAGGAAGAATAGCTTCTAAAATGAACGTTTTATCGATTATCAACCCTTTTTTCATCGATGAACTGCTTATTTTTAGGACGAAATGCAAAAAAATTGTAAAAAAAGTTGTTTATTCGAAAATATATAAATATGTTTACGACCTCAAAATTAATTATGACTAATTTAACCTCGAGTTACTATGAATATTAAAAAGTTTATTTTACTAACCGCAGTACTAGTTTTGGTTGCCAGCTGTAATTCTGGAGACCGTGGACAATTGGTAGGTGTAAAAGGAAAATCGTGGCATCCAGAAAAACCCTATGGAATGACTTTAGTTCCTGGTGGAGCTTTTATTATGGGTAAATCTGATGATGACTTAGCTGGTGTGCAAGATGCACCCACAAAAACCGCTACTGTACGTGCATTTTATATGGACGAAACAGAAATTACAAACAGTGAGTATCGTCAATTTGTAGAATGGGTAAGAGATTCCGTTCTAAGATTAAAGTTAGCTGAAATGGCTGATTTAGAAGGTAAGACTCCTGGTAATGGAGACATTGGAGAATTTGCATATAAAGATGCAAATCCCGAAGACCTTAACGCTTACGAAAGCTATATGCAAAATACATATGGTAATGAGCAAAGAAAAATTAATCGTGATGCAGATTTATATTTCGATACTGATGATTACCCAGACGAATTATATGCTGAAGTGATGGATGGTATGTATTTACCTCTTGAAGAATCATATAATGGTCAACGTACTTGGGATGTTAAGCAATTTAAGTTCCAATATACTTATATGGATATCCAAAAAGCAGCTAGAAACAGAAATCTTAAACGTTCTGAAGTTGTAATTCAGCAAGAAGTAGAGGTATATCCAGATACAACAGCATGGATTCGAGATTTTGCATACTCATATAATGAGCCAATGCACAATGATTATTTCTGGCACGATGCTTATGGAAATTATCCAGTAGTTGGCGTTTCTTGGAAACAAGCTCAAGCTTTTTGTCAGTGGAGAACTTTAAACCATAACGGTTACCAAAGAAGCAAAGGTAAACAACCTGTTAACTCATATAGATTGCCATCTGAAGCAGAATGGGAGTATGCAGCACGTGGTGGACTACAAGGAGCAACATATCCTTGGGGTGGACCTTACACTAAAAACGACAGAGGTTGTTTTATGGCTAACTTTAAACCATTAAGAGGTGATTATGCAGCAGATCAGGCTTTATATACTGTAGAAGCAGATGCTTACGATCCAAATGATTTTAATCTATATAATATGGCAGGTAACGTTTCAGAATGGGTAAACGGTTCTTACGATCCTGCATCATATGAATATTCTTCATCAATAAATCCAAATGTAAACGATCCTGATAACACTCGTAAAGTGGTAAGAGGTGGTTCTTGGAAAGATGTTGCTTATTTCTTACAAGTAAGCTCAAGAGATTATGAATATGCAGATTCTGCAAGAAGTTATATTGGCTTTAGAACAGTTCAGGATTACATGGGAACTGAAGTCACTAAAAATGCAGCAACGAATTAAAAAATAAAAATAAATAATAACCAAATTAAATTAACCTACTTAAGTTACATCCATTAACTTAAACTTAAAACTAAACAAATTATGGCACAGAAGAAATTATCATCAATGAACATGGTCTATGGACTTGGAGCGGCAATTGTAATTATTGGCGCATTATTCAAGATTCAGCATTGGCCTTACGGATCACTTATACTTACTATTGGTATGATTGTAGAAGCAATTGTATTTACAATTTCAGCCTTTGAAAAACAAGGAGATGACTTAGATTGGTCATTAGTATACCCTGAATTAGCTGGCGGACAGACTTCAGGTAAAAAGAAAAAAGAAGAGCCAAAAGATGCTGAAGGTTTATTGTCTAAGAAATTAGATGGTTTATTAAAAGAAGCTAAAATTGATGGAGAACTTATGGCTAGCTTAGGCACAAGTATCAAAAATTTTGAAGGAGCAGCAAGAGGAATTTCACCAACTGTGGATTCAATGACAGCTCAAAAGAAATATAGCGAAGAATTATCATTAGCTGCAGCGCAAATGGAATCTTTAAATAGTTTGTATAAAGTACAAATGGAAAGTGCAAATCGTCAAGCAGCTATAAATGAAGAGGCTGTTGAAAATGCTACTAAATTAAAAGAGCAAATGCAATCCTTAGCATCTAACCTTTCATCATTAAATGGTGTATATGGTGGTATGTTATCTGCAATGAACAAAAACTAATTGGTTTTTATAATCGAGATTTATTAATTAACATTTAAAAACTAAATTAAAATGGCAGGAGGAAAATTATCTGCAAGGCAGAAAATGATTAACTTAATGTACTTGGTATTTATTGCTATGATTGCAATGACCATGTCGAAAGAAGTTTTATCGGCATTTGGTTTAATGAATGCTAAATTTGTAGGGGCGAATGAATTAGCGTCTGCTTCAAATGAAGGTATTCTTACTCAATTAAGTACACAAGCTGAAGAAAAGCCTGAGGAGTTTGCAGCTGCAAATGAAAAGGCCAAACAAATAAGCATTATTTCTGATGATTTTTATAAATTCTTAGAAAATGTAAAAGCTAACGATATTGTGAAAAATGGACAATATGAGTTAGAAGATGGAAAGTTACCTTATGAAGAAATGGATAAAGGTGATAAGTTAGATGAGCTTTGGTTTACTGGAGATCGTCTTACTAAAAGAGGTGATGAAATCGTTGCAAGAATCGATAAATTTAAAAATGACTTAAAAGCTGTAATACCAAATGAAGGTAAATGGCTTCCAGTTATTGCAAGTATTGAAAAACGTTTTAATACTGGATTAGTAGAAAATAATGAAGGAAAAGAAAAGAAATGGTTAGATTATCATTTCCAAGGATTTCCTGCAATTGCATCATATACAAAATTAACAGCTATGCAAAATGATGTTAAAGCTACTGAAACTAATATTTATAACGGATTTTTAGGAAATCTTGTTAGTGACGCTACTTCTTTAAAGAAATACCAGGCTATCGTATTGGCAGACAAATCTGCATTTTTTGCAGGTGAAAAATTCCAAGGTAGAGTAGTATTAGGAAAGTATGCTAATGTAACACCAACAAAATTAACTGTTGGGGGACAAGAAATTGATTTAACCAATGCTATTGATTCTACTGGTGCAGCAAAATTAGATTTTAATGTTGGAAATGTTGGTGAGCATAATATTGAAGGTAAATTTACTTTCTTAGAAGATGGTAAGCCGTTAGATATTCCAATTATTGGAAACTATGTTGTAGTACCAAGACCAAATTCTGCTACTATTTCAGCAGATAAGATGAATGTTGTTTATCGTGGTGTATCAAACCCAATGACTATTTCTTTTGCTGGCGTACCAGATAATAAGGTGAAAGCAAACGCAACTGGACTTAAAGATTTAGGAAAAGGTAAATACGTAATGAATCCAAGTTCTGGTAGAGAAGTGACTATTAATGTTACTGCTACTCTAGATGATGGTTCAAGAGCAAGTGATAAAAAGACTTTTAGAATTAAAGATATTCCAGCTCCTACGGGTACAATTGCTAAACAGAGTGGTGTGGTAAAATTACCAAAGCGTAATGTTGAGATAGGTACTGTTGGTGCAGAATTAAATGATTTTGTATTCGATTTACCAATTGGTGTAACGTCATTCAAAATTAAAGTTCCAGGACAACCAACTGTAAATGTTGCTGGTACTAAAATGAATAGTCAAGCCAAAGCAGCTATTAAAAAAGCACGTAGAGGAGACAATATCACTATTTTCGATATCAAGGCAAAAATAACAAATAACGCATCATACAGACTAAAAAATGTATCGCCAGTTATTGTTGAAGTAACTAATTAACCTATAATTTTCGTATAAGAAATACGTTAGTAATATAATATCCCAAATTAAAATTAAGATAAGATGAAATTTAAAAGCTTTATATATGTCGGACTGGCTCTTTTTGCAACCAATACCATGTTTGCACAGGCTAATGTCCTTAATGCTAAAATACCAGAAGAGATTGGCATGAAAACAGAAGCACAACTACTTCTAGATAACGACAAACCATTAGAATACGGTTATGTTGGAGATAGAGATATCTTATTTTCTAAAATGATCTGGGAAAAAGTGGTTCTAGATGAGCGTGTTAATTTTCCTTTGTATTTTCCAATTGAGAATAACTTAGGAGATGACAGAAAATCGTTGTACCAAGTATTAATGGATAACATTAAAAGCGGTATGATACCTAAGGTGTATGGTGATTCGTATTTTACAGAAGAACGTACTCTTGAAGATTTGAAGCCATCTTTAACTATGACTAAAATTACTGATGCTGGTATTGACTATATGAATGAAAACGGTGTGAGTGAAGATGAGATACCAGAAGAGTATGTTATCAGAAGAGAAATCGGAGCTGCTGACATTAATTCATTTCTTATTAAAGGTCTTTGGTATTTTGATAAGCGTCAAGGAGAATTAAAATACCGTATTTTGGGTATTGCTCCTGCAGCACCAGATGTTAACTTTATTGATTCTGAAGATGACGCCAATAGTGAGCCTATTCCTATGTTTTGGGTATTCTATCCAGAAGTAAGAGATATTATGCATGAGGCTAAAGCATTTAATGACAAAAACAGTGCAGTACCATTATCTTTTGATCACTTATTAAACAGCAGACGCTTTGGTGGAATAATCTACAAAGAAGAAAATGTTTATGGTGATAGAGAGGTAAAAGAGTATGTAGCTGAAAACGCTTTAATGCAACTTTTAGAATCAGAACGTATCAAAGATAAAATTAGAAACTTTGAACAAGACATGTGGAGTTACTAGTTAACACACATCGATAGAAATAGAAACGCTCACTTTAAAAGTGAGCGTTTTTTTGTTTAATTTAGTTCTATTCTCATGCTGAGCGTGTCTAATCATATGTTATTTTTACCACAATGAAAGAAGTAGATTATATTATTGTAGGTTGTGGATTAGCGAGCATAGCCTTTTGTGAACAATTGAGAGCACATAATAAATCTTTTGTAGTATTTGATGATAATTCGCAGAAGTCTTCTATAGTTGCGGCAGGATTATATAATCCAGTAATATTAAAACGTTTTTCAGAAGTTTGGAAAGCCAAGGAACAATTAGCACTTGCTCTTCCACTTTATGTAAAGATTGAAAAAGAGCTAAACATTAAGTTTGATTATAAGCTTAGAATTTTAAGAAGGCTTAACTCAATACAAGAGCAGAATAAATGGTTTACAGCATCAGACAAACCAAGTCTAGAAGCATTTCTTTCAACACAATTAATTAAGAATAAAAATCCTCAAATTGATGCACCTTTTGGATATGGTGAAGTGTTGCATGCTGGTCGTGTAGATACCGAAACACTAATTTCTGGTTACAAAAATTTATTAAGAAAGAAGGGTTTTCTGAAAGATGCGACTTTTCAACATATTAATATTCAATTAGAAAAATCTATAATTCGATATGATAATTTTAGGACTAAACAAATAGTGTTTGCTGAAGGTTTTGGCGTTAAGAAGAATCCATTTTTTAGCCACATTCCTCTAACAGGATCAAAAGGTGAAATTTTGACTATAAAAGCACCAGACTTAAAAATTGAATACGCCATTAAATCATCAGTATTTGTTATTCCACTCGGTGAAGATTTATATAATGTAGGTTCTACATACAACAATGAAGATAAATCAAGTGCACCTACAGCAACAGCAAAAGAAGAACTACTTTCAAAACTAAGAACATTTGTAAAATGTGATTTTGAAGTTATAAATCATGTCGCAGGCATCAGACCAACTGTTAAAGATAGAAGACCTTTAATTGGCAGGCATACAAAACATGAAAATCTTTATGTGTTAAACGGCCTGGGAACAAGAGGAGTCATGATTGCACCTTATGTTGCAGACAAGCTTTTCAAGTTCATTGAAAATGATAAAATATTAGACTCAGAAATTGATATAAACCGATTTATTTAGTTCAGAGAACAAGAAATTTTATGTGAATATTAGAAAGCATTTCTTCGTTTTCTTTAGGTAGACTAGGATGGGTTATATTTAACGAATAGATTGATCCAAATATTTCTAGCTAACCTCATGATAATTGGCATAAACCCAATTAAAGTAATTATAATAGCAATAAAAGCTGAAGTTGGTGAGGATTCAAAAATTAAATAGCTAATAACAAAAGCAGCAACTGCAAAAGCAATTCCGACACCATAGCTTACGTACATAGAGCCATAGAAAAAAGAAGGCTCTATTTGGTATTTAAGATTACAATGAGAGCATTTTTCATTCATTCTTAAAGTATCTGGAAGTGCATAAGGATTTTTATTTGTGTACATTGATTCCTGATGGCATTTCGGACAAGCTCCAAACAAAATGCTATACAATTTCATTCCTTTTTTTATCATACTATAATAGCTTACTTTTGCACTTTTAAAATAAAGAGCAAAGATACTTTTTTAGAATTGATGTTCTGTAACTTATATCACTTATATGCTCAATATCCATAATCTTTCCATTTCATTTCAAGGAGAATATCTTTTCGAAGAGATTACCTTTAAGTTAGGTCTTGGCGATCGCATTGGTTTAATAGGAAAAAATGGAGCTGGTAAATCTACTATGCTTAGAATTTTATCTAAGGAGCAAGAAGCAGATTCTGGGCAAATTGCAGCAGATAAGGATTTAAAAATTGGATTTCTTAAACAAGATATCGACTTCGATTTTGGAAAAACAGTTTTAGAAGAGTCCTATGAAGCTTTTAAAGAAATTAAAGCATGTGAAACTAAGTTAGAACATATAAATACCCAATTAGCAGAGCGTAAGGATTATGAAAGTGACTCTTATCATCAATTGATGATAGATTTAAATGATATTCAGCATCAATACGAAATTTTAGGGGGTTATAATTATCAAGGGGAAACTGAAAAAATACTTCAAGGATTAGGCTTCCAACGTGAAGATTTTGATAAGCTTACAGACACCTTCTCAGGGGGTTGGAGAATGCGAATAGAGTTGGCAAAACTTCTACTTCAAAATAATGATTTGTTGTTATTAGATGAGCCAACTAACCACTTAGATATAGAGTCTATTATATGGTTAGAAAACTTCTTAAAAAATTATGGTGGAGCTGTAGTTATTGTTTCACATGATAAAATGTTTCTAGATAATGTTACTAATCGAACTATTGAAATTTCTTTAGGACGAATCTACGATTACAATAAACCGTATACTAAATTTTTGGCACTGCGAAAAGAAATGAAAGTTCAACAGTTGGCAGCTCAAAAAAATCAAGAAAAACAGATTCAGCAAACAGAAAAGCTAATTGAAAAGTTTAGAGCTAAAGCGTCTAAGGCTACCATGGCACAATCTCTAATTAAAAAATTAGATAAGATCGATAGAATTGAAGTCGATGAAGATGATAATAGTGTGATGTCATTAAATTTCCCTGTGTCAATCACACCGGGCAAAGTAGTTGTTGAAGTCGAAAACGTCTCTAAAAATTATGATGACTTGCAAGTCTTACACAATGTAAATTTAGCAATTGCAAGAGACACTAAAACTGCATTTGTAGGGCAGAATGGTCAAGGTAAATCCACCTTAGCAAAAATCATAGTCGGTGAAATTGAGCACCAAGGAAGTTTGAAACTAGGGCATAATGTACAAATTGGTTATTTTGCTCAAAATCAGGCAGAGTATTTAGATGGAAACAAGACTGTTTTAGATACTATGATTGATGCTGCTAACGAAACTAATAGAAGTAAAGTTAGAGATATATTAGGCTCTTTTTTATTTAGAGGAGAAGAAGCAGAAAAATATGTGAGAGTACTTTCTGGTGGAGAGCGAAATCGATTAGCCTTGGCAAAGTTATTATTGCAACCTCTAAATGTACTCATCATGGATGAGCCTACAAATCACCTAGATATAAAGTCTAAAAATGTGTTGAAGGATGCTTTAAAAAAGTTTAAAGGCACATTAATTCTCGTATCTCATGACAGAGATTTTCTTCAGGGTCTAACAGATACTGTTTACGAATTTAAAGATCAGAATATTAGAGAGTATTTAGGCGATATTGACTTCTATTTAGAACAACGTAATATCGAAAACTTAAGAGAAGCAGAAAAACGAACTGTCATTGCAAACAAGCCGAAAGAAAGTAACAAGCAGAGTTACGAGGACCAAAAGAGATTAAAGTCTTTAAACAACAAATTGAGTAATATAGAATCTAAAATTAACCAGCTAGAAAAGGATATTAAGTCTGATGATTTAAAGTTGGCGACAGATTATGATAAAACAGCTTCTAATCCTAAGTTTTTTGATGCTTATCAATCCAAGAAAAACTCATTAGAACAATTATTGGAAGATTGGGAGTCTGTACAAGAACAATTAGACACCATTAACAATTAAGATTATTTTAACGGCAAAGCATTCAGTTATGGGTAAATTTGCGGTTTAACAACCATCAATACCCACAATGCGTAAAATTATTCTTTCTATATTAGGAATACTTCTAATAGTTGGTGCTTATTTTCTAAGTCAATCTATTGCCGAAAACAAGAAAAACAAAAGACCAGCACCAGCCAAAGTCGTAAAGACGGTCTTTACGGATACAGTTCAAAACTCAACAGTTCAGATTGTAATTCCTGCAAATGGAAGTTTAGTTGCACAGCGACGAGTAGAATTATATGCTGAAGTTCAAGGTGTTTTCAAAACGAGCGGTAAACTCTTTAAACCAGGACAAGAATATCGAAAAGGTGAGAATCTGATTCGTATTGATGCTTCAGAATATTATGCGAGTGTACAATCTTCTAAGAGTAATTTGTATAATTCTATCGCTGCTATAATGCCAGATTTGCGATTAGATTTTCCTGAAATCTTTCAAAAATGGCAAACATATCTTAGTGGTTTTGATTTAAATAAGACAACACCTAAGTTACCCGAAATGACTTCTGAAAAAGAAAATTATTTCATTACAGGTCGAGGTATTGTTTCAAACTATTATAATGTAAAGAATCTAGAACAACGCTTAGGTAAATACAATATTAAAGCACCATTTCCCGGAATATTAACTGAAGCTTTAGTTACAGAAGGTTCCTTAATAAGAAGTGGCCAAAAATTAGGCGAATACATAGATCCATCTATTTACGAAATGGAAGTGGCTTTAGGTAAAAACTACGCGAGTCTATTAAGAGTAGGCGAAAAAGTAGTTTTGAAAAATCTAGATAATACAGAAACTTATTCTGGTAAAGTATCTCGTGTTAATGGAAGTATAGATGCAACGACACAAACTATTACAGCATACATAGAGGTCGAAAATAAAACACTTAAAGAAGGTATGTATTTAGAAGCTAATCTTAATGCAAAACAAGAAACTAATGCGATTGAGGTTAATAGAAGTTTGGTGCTAGAAGGCGATCAAATCTTTATTGTTAGAGATAGTATTTTAGATGTGATTGACGTCAATCCTGTTTATTTTTCTGATACTAAAGTTGTACTAAAGAACGTGCCCGATGGAACCGTTATGGTATCTAAACCAATTCCTGGAGCTTATGCAGGTATGTTGGTCAAACCTTTCAGAGTTACTGACAAAGCAAATACCGAATCGTCTAAAAAAGCAAATTAAACGATGAGAAAACTAATTGCTTTTTTTATCAGACATAGTGTTGCTGTTAATGTTGTTGTTTTGACCTTTGTTGTTTTTGGTTTCTTTGGAGCAAAAAATCTTAAATCTTCATTTTTTCCTTTAATAGATTCTAAGAACATTAGCATTAATGTTACGTATCCTGGTGCTTCACCTCAAGAAGTTGAAGAAGGTATAATTCTAAAAATAGAAGATAATCTCAAAGGTTTAAATGGTGTAGAACGTGTTACATCTACATCTAGAGAGAACAGCGGAAATATAAATGTTGAAATCGAGAAAGGGAAGGATATCGATTTTATGCTTCTCGAAGTCAAGAACGCTGTGGATCGAGTACCTACGTTTCCTGTTGGTATGGAACCTTTAATTGTCGCAAAGCAAGAAGCTTTAAGACCGACTATTACTTTTGCCATAAGTGGTTCTAAAATACCATTGACAACTTTAAAGCAAATAGGGAGGCAGGTTGAAAATGACCTCAGAGGTATTGATGGAATTTCACAAATTCAAATAACGGGATATCCAGATGAAGAAATTGAAATAGCTTTAAATGAAACTAATTTATTAGCCTACAATTTAACTTTTTCTGAAGTTGCACAAGCTATAAATGAATCTAGTCTTATTACTACTGGTGGAACTATTAAAACCGATGCGGAAGAATATCTTATTAGGGCTAACTCAAGGTCATATTATGCAGATGAGTTATCAAATTTAGTTGTAAAAGCTGATGCAACTGGTCGTACCATTCAACTTAAAGATATAGCTGAAGTAAGAGATCAGTTTTCAGAAACTCCTAATTCTAATTACTTTAATGGAGACTTATCTATTAATGTCACAATTACGAGTACAAATACTGAAGATTTAATCACGTCGGCAGATAAAACAAAAGCCTATATTGAAGAATTTAATCAAAAATATGATAATGTTCAACTCAATGTTGTAAGAGATTTATCAACTACGTTAGTGCAACGTACTGCTTTGCTTACAGAGAATGCGATTATTGGAATGATATTAGTTCTTCTATTTTTGTCATTATTCTTAAATACACGATTAGCATTTTGGGTGGCATTTGGTCTGCCAGTTGCATTCTTTGGAATGTTTATGTTTGCCGGATATTTTAATGTTACCATAAATGTATTATCTCTTTTTGGGATGATAATTGTTATTGGTATTCTTGTAGATGATGGTATTGTTATTGCTGAAAATATTTATCAACATTACGAAAAAGGAAAATCACCTGAAGAAGCTGCAATAGATGGTGTAATGGAAGTACTTCCAGCTATTGTCTCGGCTATATTAACTACAATATTAGCATTTGGTATTTTCTTATTTTTAGATGGACGAATAGGTGAATTTTTTGGTGAAGTTTCGGTAGTTGTAATGTTAACACTACTTGTTTCTTTAGTAGAAGCATTGATTATATTACCAGCACATTTAGCACATTCTAAGGCTTTAAGAGCGCAAAATCCTGATCAAAAACAAAATGTGTTTCAGAAGGTGTTCTCAAAATTAAGATACATCAATAAATTCGGTGATTTTATAATGCGTTGGTTACGTGACAATATGTATAGTCCAACATTGCGTTTTGCATTAAATTATAAATTCTTGACTATTTCGTTTTTCATAGTGTTCTTTATGTTAACCAATGCGAGTTTTCAAGGAGGAATAATTAGAGGTGCATTTTTTCCAAGAATTGCAAGTGATAGAATAGATGTATCACTTGAGATGCCGAATGGAACTAATGAAAAGGTAACAGATAGCATTATTTCATTTATTGAGGCAAAAGCTATTGAAGTAACTAATGAAATTAATGAGGAATATCTAGGTGAAGACTATGATAAGCATCTCGTTGAAAATATGATTAAAAGAGTTGGACCAGGTTCTGCCTCAGCATCATTAACTATTAACTTATTGCCAGGTGAAGAACGACCTAATGAAATTACATCAGATTTGGTTACTAATCGATTGCGAGAACGTGTGGGTCCGGTCATTGGTATAGAGAGTCTGGTATATGGTGGTGGTGGTAATTTTGGGGGTTTACCAGTTTCCGTATCTCTATTAGGCAACGATATTTCAGAATTAAAAGCAGTTAAATCAGAGCTAAAACAAAATCTAGAAAGTAACGTCTTACTCAAAGATGTTACAGATAACGATCCTGCCGGAATAAAAGAAATTCGATTAGAGCTTAATGAAAGTGCCTATGCTTTGGGTCTAAATTTAAGAACTGTAATGACACAAGTCCGCTCAGCATTTTTTGGTGCACAAGCGCAGCGTTTTCAGAGAGGGCAAGATGAGATTAGAGTGTGGGTGCGCTATGATAGAGCTAATCGTTCTTCAATCAACAACTTAGATAACATGCGTATTACGGCACCAAACGGTCAAAAAGTGCCTCTAAAAGAAATAGCAATTTATAGTATTGCACGTGGTGATGTGGCAATTAATCATTTGGAGGGTCGAAGAGAAATACAAGTGTCTGCAGATATAAAAGACACAAAAAAGACTAGTGCTACAGATATTATGGCAGAGATTAGAGATGATATTATGCCAGAGATTTTATCAAGATACCCTACAGTAACTCCATCCTACGAAGGGCAAAACAGAGAGCGTGTGAAACTGATGAATTCATTAACACCTGTTGGTTTAACGGTGCTTATGCTAATCTATGTTGTTATTGCTTTTACCTTTAGAAGCTATAGCCAACCTTTGCTCTTATTATTAATGATTCCTCTTAGTTTACCAGCTGTAGCTTGGGGACATTGGATTCATGATTTTCCTTTAAATATTTTATCAATGTTAGGGATCATAGCGCTTATAGGAATTATGGTTAATGATGGACTAGTACTTATAAGCAAATTCAATAGTAATTTAAGAGAAGGCTTAGCATTTGATGATGCGTTATATGAGGCTGGCCGATCTCGTTTTAGAGCTATATTCTTAACGTCTATTACCACAGTGGCAGGTTTGGCGCCATTAATATTTGAAGAAAGTAGACAAGCACAGTTTTTAATTCCTATGGCAGTTTCTATTGCTTACGGAATTGGCTTCGCAACGGTTTTAACTTTAATCGTGCTGCCCATTTTCTTATCGTTTAGTAACTTTTTAAAGAAGAATATTAAATGGCTAGTTACAGGAGACGAAATTACTAAAGAAGAAGTAGAGCGCGCTATAAAAGAGAAGAACGAAGAAATTAAATCAGAAAATCTCAGAATTAGGTATAATAAAGAACATTTTATAACGCAAGGAAATGAAGAAGCATAGTTTTAATATAATTGTTTTAGTCCTCACGTTCTGTATTTCTTTTAAAGGGGTTTCTCAACAAGAAGTATTAACGAAAGAACAGGCTGTAGCTTTGGCCTTAGATAATAACTACGGCGTAAAAATTGCGAAAAATGCGGTAACGGTCGCAGAAAATAATACAAGTATTTTAAATACAGGGTTTTTACCAACAGTTACTGGTAACGCAGGTGCAACTTATAATCTAGATAATTCTGAAGTAGAATTTTCAGATGCTAGTAGACCGAGCGCAATTTTAAATGGAGCAGAAAGTTCACGTTACAATGCTAGTGTAAATGTTAACTATATGCTTTTTGACGGTCTAGGGAGACGTTATAATTATAAGCGATTAAAAGAGCAATATCAATTATCAGAATTGCAAGCCAGAGAAACCATTGAGAATACTATAATACAACTATTTTCAGTGTATTATAATGTGGCACAATTAGCTGATAATTTAAACACATTAGAAGAAACACTCAACGTTACAAAAGATAGATTGGTACGTGCAGAATATCAATTTGAATATGGTCAAAATACAAAGTTAGAAGTCCTTAATGCTCAAGTTGATATAAACAACGACAGTATTAACATAATTAATACCAAGCAGCAATTAAAAAATGCCAAGCGCGATTTAAAATTAGTTCTTGGAGAAGTTTACAACACTGATTTTGATGTTGAAACAGAAGTTCAATTTACACTACAGTTTCAAAAAGATAGCTTATTTGAAAAAGCAAAATCTCGAAATGTTGCTTTGCTTCAAACCGAAAAAAATATAGCAATTAGTAAACTAGATATTAGTTCTGGTAGATCTGCTTATTTGCCAGCAGTTGGCTTAACTGGTTCATACGGTTGGAATAAAAATAATAACAATGCGGCGTCATTTGTGGCTACATCAACAAATACAGGTTTGTCAGGTGGCTTAAATCTTAGCTGGAATTTATTTGATGGAGGATCAACAATTAATAGAGTAAGAAATGCCAAGATAAATCTTGAAACTCAAAAACTTCAAAAAGAAAATATTCTTCTTAACATAGAGCGCGATTTTAATAATGCGTGGGATAATTATATGAATAGATTAGAGATTTATGACATTCAAGAAAAGAATATTTTAACTGCGCAGAATAATTTTGAACGTACTCAAGAAAAGTTCAAGATTGGTCAAGTTAATTCTATTGAATTTAGACAAGCACAACTTAATTTGTTAAGTGCAGAACTAAGCAGAAACCAAGCCAAGTTTGAAGCCAAATTATCTGAGTTAGAGGTACTTCAGATTAGTGGAGAATTACTGAATGTTGAATTCTAAAATTAAAGCATAATGGATGAATATTTTTTTCAATGTCCATACTGTTGGGAACAGATTTCCATGTTAGTTGACACATCTCAAAGTCAACAGAAATATATAGAAGACTGTGAAATTTGTTGTAATCCAATTCAGGTTTCTATAGCTGTAGAAAACTATGAAATTATTAATTTTCAGGCAGAAAACATAGAACAGTAGAAATTGCTAAACATCTGATATTTAAATTTTTAAGAATTAATAGAATGTAGTTCGTCGAATAAATTTGCAGTTTATAGTCATTCCATCTATATTCGTTAGGTTATTGTGCCCCTCCACAAAAATCTATCATCATGAAAAACTTAAAACTAGCCTTATTTTTCTGTTTAATTTCAGTAGTCTCTTTTGCTCAAGTTTCGCAAGACGAAAAAACAGCTCTTATAGATTTATATAATGCTACTAATGGTGATTCTTGGAATAAATCTTGGGATTTAGACCAACCCGTTTCGACTTGGAATGGAGTGACATTAGAAAACGATAATGTTGTAGCAATTACCCTAAGTTTTAATAGCTTGTATGGGAACCTACCGGAATCAATTTCAAACTTAAAGAGTTTAAAAATACTAGATCTATCATTCAATAAATTAGAAGGTGAATTACCAGAATCTATAGTAAACTTATCTAATTTGGAAGAGTTAAAATTATTTTCTAATAATTTTAAAGGCGAAATACCATTTCAAATCGGAAGTTTAGCACAATTAAAATCTATTGAGTTATTTAATAATAATTTCTCTGGTGAAATACCATCGACAATAGTAAATCTAACCAAGTTAGAAAGCTTAATATTAAGCAGTAACCAGTTAATAGGAAAGTTACCTTCAAACCTTTCTAATTTAAAATCATTGAAAGTATTAAGTGTTTTTGATAACAATTTATTAGGAACCATTCCTTCATCTATTGGTGAGTTAAAGCAATTAGAAGAACTAGTACTGTCTAATAATGCATTTTATGGTAGTTTACCAAATGAGTTGGCACAATTAACAAACCTTAAAACCTTACTATTAAGTAATAATGAATTTAAAGGAAATTATGCAGTCTTAAAAGACAAGTTACCAAATATTGTGGACTTCGATTTAGATAAAGCGAATATGAAAGGAGCTTTAGCCACTTTAGATTCTGAAGATGATAATGATTGAATTGATTTAGCAATAATCAATTGAATAAGAAATAACGCTTTAAATTAATTTAGAGCGTTATTTTTTTACTTAGTCTTTTGTAATCTAAAAAAAGTATTATCTTTGCAGTCCTAAAATGATTGAGTCGGTATTATGAACCGAAAGTTAAAAGCTAAGACAATCATTTTGATATTAAATCGCGGGATAGAGCAGTAGGTAGCTCGTCGGGCTCATAACCCGAAGGTCACTGGTTCGAGTCCAGTTCCCGCTACAAAGACAACCAGATACGAAAGTGTCTGGTTTTTTCTTTTTCAGAAAATAGTAGAAATTTCTGATTTAGGTCCAACGAACTTTTACTATTAATCTTCTACATAATAAGATATGATTTAGTCTGGTATCTATCGAAATTCTAGATTCATTCGAGTTGTTTTAGATGTTGCTAGTTAGTTTTACTGTAATGTATTCTGCTCAATTCTTTTAAAGTATCTGCTGCTTGCTCTGCTGTAATATCTCTTTGTGGATTTGCAAACATCTCATATCCAACCATAAACTTTTTTATTTCTGCAGATCGTAAAAGTGGAGGATAAAACGACATATGAAAATGCCATTCTGGGTGCTCTTCATCTGTTGGACTTTGATGTATGCCAGAAGAATACGGAAAAGAGGTCTCGAACAAATTATCATATTTAGTTGTTAAATCCTTAATTATTTCTGCAAAGGCTAGTTGCTCCGCATTATTTAACTGACTAATATGTTGATGATGTTTTATTGGAACAATCATCGTTTCATATGGCCATACGGCCCAATAAGGAACCAATGCAACAAAGTAATTATTTTTTAGAATGATTCGTTTGTCTAACTCAATTTCTTGTTGAATATAATCAGATATTAAACTTTCATTGTTTGCATCCCAATAGTTCTTTTGTTGTATTTGCTTTTTTAATACTATTTCTGGAATAGATTGTTGTGCCCAAATTTGACCATGAGGATGTGGATTACTACATCCCATGATATCGCCTTTGTTTTCAAATATTTGTACATGATTTATATTTGGATTTGCTCCAAGTTCAGCATATTCTTTTTTCCATAAACTTATCACATCATCAATCTCTGATACAGACATTAATGGCAGTGTTAAAGAGTGCTCTGGGGAAAAACAAATTACTTTACATATTCCGGTTTCTGTTGTCGCTTTTAATAAACCTTCATCAAAATTGCTTTCTGTTGTTTTAGATAATAAAGCAGCAAAATCATTTTTAAAACTATAAGTGCTAGGATAATCTGGATTTATTTCTCCACTTGCTCTTTTGTTGGTAGGACATAAATAACAGCTTTCATCGTATTTCGCTTTTTTAACAGTCACAGTTTTGTCTGTTTTTCCTTGCCAAGGGCGTTTAGTTCTATGTGGCGAAACCAAAACCCATTCATCTGTTAAAATGTTATATCTTCTATGTGGTTGAGTGTATATTGTAGAATCCATATTATACTTTTCTAACACCATCACTTATGGTGGTTATAATTGATGATAATTTAATACTATATTTTTCTTCGTATAACGCTGAGACATTATCAATAAATTTTTCAACCTTATCTTCATGAACCAAATTGATGGTACAACCTCCAAAACCACCTCCCATCATCCTAGACCCTAAAACATAATCTAAATCTTTAGTTTGTTTAACTAAAAAGTCTAATTCTTTGCAGCTTACCTCATACAAGTGCTGTAAACCTTGATGCGATTGATATAAACATTCTCCAAAATTTTTTAAATCTTTAGCTTTTAAAAACGCAAAAGCTTTAAGTGTTCTTTTGTTTTCTTGAGTTACATATAAGGCTCTATTGTATATTTTTTCAGGTAGAACGTTCTTAAATTCTTTAACCACTTTGGCTGGTACTTCTGTTAAAAATTGAAAATTGGGATATTTTTCCTGAATGGCTTCTAGGGCAGAATTACATTCATTTCTTCTTATATTGTATTCGCTACTTGCTAAACTGTGTGAAACGCCTGAATTAAGTAAAACAACTTTATACGGACTAAATTCTGCTTCAATTAAATCATAATCTAAGGTTTCGCAATTTAAAAGAATGAGGTGATCCTTTTTACCTTTTACTACTGCAAATTGATCCATGATACCACATTTAGTACCAACAAATGTGTGCTCTGCATCTCTTGATAGTTTGATGATTTCTATATCTGACAAACCAATATCAAACAATTCATTTACACCCTTAGCAACACCACATTCTAATGCTGCCGAAGAACTTATTCCCGATCCTAAAGGTAAATTACTTTCGATTACACAATCAAATCCTTTAATAGAACCTGGTCTTAGCTTATTGATATGAAACAACACTCCTAAAATATAGTTATGCCATTCCACATCACTTCTAAGCAAATTATTTAAGTCAACGATAAAACTGTTCTTATAATTTCTTGAAAGAATTTCACAAGTATTACTGTTGTTTTTCCTTAAACTAAATATGATTTTTTTATCCATGGCAGCAGGTAACACATGACCGCCATTATAGTCTATGTGCTCACCAATAAGATTTATTCTTCCAGGAGATTCAATAATTATTTCACTTTTAAATCTGTTAATGTCCAACATTGCTAATAAATTTTTACTTAAAATAGAAATGCTATTTTTTTGAGGTTACTTTAATTTCCCAATCTATGCTATAAGTCTTCCCGGATTCTAAAACTTGCAATCCCATTTTATTATTAAAACTATCCGACACACCTGTAGTAGGTTCAATGGCTATTGTATTAGTTTTAGGAGGCGTGTATAATTGTAAAAAAGTTTCACTTGATGATGCACTAATTTCCAAGTTATAACTTGGCGTTTTAAATTCTATAGTATTAGTATTCAAAATAAAACAGTCGTCTAGTTTTTTGTCTTTAACTTCAAAATTGTTATTGTTCTTAAAATCTTCAATCCCTGTTGTTATCATTTTTTCATTTAAAATCAATTTTTTATCACTGTCGAACGTCAAAGTACTATCATATAAATTGTCACTTATAAAATACGGATGCCAACCCAACGTAAAAGGAAACGGTTTTGTGTCCGTATTTTTTACTAAAACATAAAGTTTTAAGCCATTTTCATTTAAAGTGTATTGTAATTGAATCGTATATGTATAAGGAAATCCTTTAGATTCTTTTGCCTCATTATATTCCAATTTAATTGAAGCTTCATTCTCTGAGCTATTTTTATCCAAAATTTTAAAGGTTTTATTATAAACCAAACCATGCAAAGCATTGTTCTCTTCTTTCTGATTTATGTAAAACTGATAATTCTTTCTATTAAAAGTATAAGTACCATCTTTAATTCTATTGGCAAATGGGAATAAAATAGACGAAGCATAGGTGTCTTTATATTTTAAAGGAGATAAATCCTCAATAATAAAAGTGTTATTTAGGCATAACTCCTGTAGACTTGCTCCATCGTTTAGAACTATTTTTGCGCAAGAGTTATTTCTGGTGTTTATCAATTTAATATTATCAGATTGATTATCCTTTATATGTTCTATTTTATACATTCCTAAGTGTTTAATTTAAACCGTTTTCTTAAAATCAGATGGTTTAATTTTCCTTTTTAAGATATTTCTTGTTGTTTGATTATAAATCAAATTTAATATTGTAAAAAGATTATGTTATCCTGTTCTGTCCTACTTCAACTCTATTCTATTCTATTCTATTAGTTTCGTTCTTAGTATACAATATTATGTGCCATTCTAATTTATTATTAGAAATGATATCTCAAGGTATGGATTTGATAATTAACATTTAGAAGACAGCACAGTACAGGATATAATATATTATTTACAAGGCTACATTGTTCTTCAAATTATTTTAAATGGATTTTAAAAGGTTAATTTGTTTCGTTTTAGTTCTACTTTCTCTTGAAGTAGTCTATTCACAACAAAGCAATGCTAACATTTTAGTGTTCTCAAAAACAGAAGCTTTTCGGCATAAATCTATTCCTACAGGAATTAAATTCATGACCGAGTTAGCTAAAAAGAATAATTGGAAAATTTCATTTTCTGAAGATTCAAACGATTTTAAAGAAGAAAACTTAAAGCAATATAATGTCCTTGTTTTTTTGAATACTACAGGAGACCTCTTTGATGAAAATCAAAAAAAGACAATAAAAAAGTATATGGCCAGTGGTAAGGGTTTTGTTGGAATTCATGCGGCATCAAATACCGAAATGCAATGGCCTTGGTTTACAGAAATGATTGGAGCTACTTTTAAGGATCATCCTAAAGTTCAAAATGCAAAACTTTACATCGATAAATCAAGTGAACATCCAGCAATTAATCATTTAAAGGATACTGAAGTTTTCAAAGACGAATGGTATAATTTTTTAAAACCTGTTGGCAAACATGTCAATGTTTTAGCATCTTTAGATGAAGATTCTTATGAAGGAAAAAAAATGAATACTGATAATCATCCAATTACATGGTATCATCATTATGATGGAGGACGTGTGTTTTATACAGGAATGGGACATACTAACGAGATTTATAACAATTCAAGGTTCGAAAAATTAATACAAGGCGCTATACTTTGGGCAGCAGATATGGAGCAAATAAAAAAGCTTTCAACTAAAAAATGGACGCATCTTCTTGAAGGTGATTACACCAAAAATTGGGATGTCTTTATTGGAGCGCCTCACGCCTCAGTTAAAGGCTTGGATCATGTTGATCCGAAAAGTGATGGTAAAAATGCCGAGCCTTTAGGTTTAAACAACGATCCAAAAAATGTATTCACTTTTAAAAAAGAAAATGGTGAAAATGTGCTTCATGTTTCAGGTGAAATTTATGGGGCATTAACTTCAAAACAAGAATATGAAAATTACCATTTGAAATTACAGTTTAAATGGGGAGAACAAGTTTGGGAACCAAGATTAACAAGAAAAAGAGATAGTGGTATTTTATATCATTGCCATGGGTCTTATACTGCTTTTTGGAATGTATGGATGGCTTCGCAAGAATTTCAAGTCCAAGAAACGGATGTGGGTGACTACTATGGGTTAGTGGATGTGTTAATAGATATTCCTTCGGAGAAAGAGGAGGGAGAAAAAGAATTTATTTATTCAAAAACTGGTACCTTAAATCCTTACTCTAGTGTAGAACGCTTTCCTCTAAACCATTGCAACAAAGCTTTTGATAATGAAAAAGACCGTGGCGAGTGGAATACACTTGAATTGATTTGTTTTGAAGGAACAAGTTTACATGTGGTCAATGGAAAAGTAGTCATGGTATTATATAATTCGAAATATAAAAATGCAGAGAACCAGATTGTTCCGCTTACAAAAGGACGTATTCAAATACAATCTGAAGCAGCAGAGGTTTACTATAAAGATGTTCAAATAAAATCTATAAACCGTATTCCCAAAAAGTTTAAGAAGCAATTAAATTAATTTTTAGAGTTTATCCATAAATGAAATATTACTTAGGATTAGATATAGGAAGTTCATCAATCAAAGCTGCTTTAGTTGAGTTTGAATCAGGTAAGAGTTTAGGTGTGGTGCAAGAACCTAATGAAGAGATGGGAATGTTTGCACAAAAAAACGGGTGGGCAGAACAAAAACCAAACGACTGGTGGCTTCATGTATGTAATGCTATAAAAAGGTTGAAAAAGCAATATAATGTCAGTAGGAAGCAAATAAAAGGCATTGGGATATCTTATCAAATGCATGGATTGGTTTTAATTAATAAAGATGGTAATCCACTTCGCAAAAGTATTATTTGGTGCGATAGTAGGGCCGTAGAAATTGGAAATAAAGCCTTTGAAGACATTGGTAACGATAAATGTTCATCACGACTATTAAACTCACCAGCAAATTTCACCGCTTCAAAATTAAAATGGGTGAAAGAAAATGAACCAGACATTTACAAAAGCATTTATAAGTTTATGTTGCCTGGTGATTATATAGCGTACAAGTTTTCAAATACAATAAACACAACAATATCTGGATTATCAGAAGGTATCTTCTGGGATTTTAAAAATAATAGTGTAGCAGATTTTCTTTTAGAATATTATGGTTTCGATACAGAACTTGTGCCAGACATTGTTGAAACCTTTGGTATTCAATCTTTAGTAGATAAAAAAGGGGAGTCTGAAAGCGGTTTGGCTGCAGGCACGCCTATCTATTATAGAGCTGGCGACCAGCCAAATAATGCACTTTCCTTAAACGTGTTTAATCCTGGAGAAGTGGCTGCAACGGGCGGCACATCTGGTGTTGTTTATGCCGTTACAAATAGTTTATCAGTAAAAGAAAGCGCTCGAGTTAACAACTTTGCACATGTAAATTACAAGAAAGGTGAAGATGCAAGAATTGGGAAACTGTTATGCATAAATGGTGCTGGTATTCAATACCGTTGGTTATTAAATAATCTATCAGTGAGTTCTTATGAAGAGATGAATAATTTGGCATCCGAAATCCCTGTAGGTTCGGATGGTGTGTGTCTAATTCCTTTTGGAAATGGGGCAGAGCGTATGCTCGATAATAAAGAGATAGGGACACGAATCGTCAATATGAATTTAAACAACCATCACAAAGGACATATGTGCAGAGCAGCATTGGAAGGCATTGCATTTTCATTTGTATATGGTATGGAAATTATGACATCAGATGGTATAAAACCAAGCGTCATTCGTGCCGGAAATGATAATTTATTTCGTTCAGAAATTTTTACAAATACCGTAGCGACATTAATAGAACAGGAAATAGAAATTTATAATACTACAGGTGCTATTGGAGCTGCACGAGCTTCAAATTTACATAAAGGAGATTTTGAAGCATTTGGGAAAATAATAATGGATAACGACCACGTCATGACATTTATGCCTTTTAAAGATAAGACGCCTTATTTGGAAGCTTACAACAACTGGAAAAAAGAATTAGAACTAATATTAAATAAAGTATAACACAAAATAAATTATAATGGCAATTATAGGAAACAAAGAATATTATAAAGGAATCGGTGAGATTAAATATGAAGGCAAGGAATCAGACAACCCTTTGGCCTTTAAATATTATAACCCAGATCAAGTGGTTGCTGGTAAAACAATGCGTGAGCATTTCAAATTCGCCATAGCGTATTGGCACACCTTCTGCGGACAAGGAGGAGATCCTTTTGGTCCAGGAACACAAAATTTTGCTTGGGATCAATCTTCTGATCCAGTTCAAGCTGCAAAAGATAAAGCAGATGCGGCTTTTGAATTTATAAGCAAAATGGGATTTGATTATTTCTGTTTTCACGATTACGATTTAATTCAAGAAGGCAAAACATTTGCCGAATCTGAAGAGCGTTTGGCTACGATTACAGATTATATTAAAGGTAAACAAGCAGAATCAGGTATTAAACTATTATGGGGAACAGCCAACTGTTTTTCTAATCCTCGTTATATGAATGGTGCTTCAACCAATCCAGATTTTGATGTGGTTGCAAGAGCAGGAGGTCAAGTCAAATTGGCATTAGATGCCACTATTAAATTAGGAGGAGAAAATTATGTCTTTTGGGGAGGACGAGAAGGTTACATGTCTTTATTAAATACAGATATGGGACGAGAGTTAGATCATATGGCTCAATTTTTAACGATGGCAAGAGATTATGCAAGAGCGCAAGGTTTTAAAGGCACATTCTTTATAGAGCCAAAACCTATGGAGCCAATGAAACATCAATATGATTTTGATTCTGCTACGGCCATTGGTTTCTTAAAAGAATATGGTTTAGATAAAGATTTTAAAATGAATATAGAAGTCAATCACGCCACTTTAGCACAACACACAATGCAACACGAATTAGCAGTTGCTGCCAAAGCAGGTATGTTAGGCAGTATAGATGCCAATAGAGGGGATTATCAAAATGGTTGGGATACCGATCAGTTTCCAAACAATATTCAAGAAACTACAGAAGCTATGTTGGTATTCTTGGAAGCTGGAGGTTTACAAGGAGGAGGAATTAATTTTGATGCTAAAATCAGAAGAAATTCTACAGACATGGAAGATGTATTCCATGCACATATTGGTGGAGCTGATACCTTTGCAAGAGCATTACTTATTGCAGATAAAATTATGACGTCTTCGCCTTATGAAAAATTGAGAAAAGAACGTTATGCCTCTTTTGATTCTGGAAAAGGAAAGGATTTTGAAGAGGGTAAATTATCGATGCAAGATTTGTATAAAATCGCGCAAGATAACGGAGAACTTCAATTACAAAGTGGTAAGCAAGAATTGTTCGAAAACATAATTAATCAATACATTTAAATTTGAAGACCTTTCGGGTTTTTATAACTTGAAAGGTCTAAATAAGTATAAAAACTAACTAACTAAACACACTATGGGAACATCTGCAAAATCAGGATATCTTTTAAAACTAACATTGGTAGCTACTCTGGGTGGACTGCTATTTGGGTATGATACAGGAGTAATTTCAGGAACAGTAGGTTCCTTGGATAGCTTTTTTGTAACTCCTAAAGGGTTGTCAGAAAAAGCTGCAAGTGCTTTTAAAGGTTTTATAGTGTCAAGTGCCCTAATAGGTTGTATTATCGGAGGACTTTCTGGTGGACTTGTTAGTAAAAAGCTGGGCAGAAAAAAAGGATTAATACTTGCCGCAATTTTATTTTTAATATCTGCCCTTGGATCTGCAATGCCTGAGATGTTTATCAAACCAATAGGGGAATTAGACCATACATTCTCTACAATCTTTGTTTTTTATAGAATTCTTGGTGGTATAGGTGTGGGATTAGCATCTATGCTATCGCCACTATACATTTCAGAAATTGCACCAGCTAAAAGTAGAGGTCAATTGGTGTCTTATAATCAACTGGCCATTGTTGGTGGCTTTATGGTGGTTTATTTTGTGAATTATTTTATTTCAAGAGGCGGAGGTTCAGACGCTTGGTTAAATGAAGTAGGATGGCGATGGATGTTTGCATCAGAAGTTATACCTGCTGGAATATTTCTAGGACTGTTGTTTTTTGTGCCTGATACACCACGTTCATTAATGCTTAAAAATAAACCAGAAGAAGCATTAGATGTGCTTATAAAAGTCAATGGAGAAGATGAAGGGAATCGAATATTAGAAGAAATAAAAGGATCTGTAGTACAACACTCTGGTAAGCTTTTATCTTTTGGATGGTTGGTGATTATTATTGGGATAACACTATCAATTTTTCAACAGTTTGTTGGAATTAATGTGGTGCTATATTATGCTCCAGAAATTTTTAAGAATATAGATCCAAATACAGATGGTGCGTTGCTACTTACTATTATAGTTGGTATTGTTAACTTTCTATTCACCATAATAGCAATTAGAACCGTAGATAATTATGGTAGAAAACCATTGATGATCATTGGAGCTTTAGGGATGGCCATAGCCATGTTTTCATTAGGATTTGTGTTTTATGGTGGAGCAACGGGCTATTTAGCCTTGGCATGTATGATGCTTTATGTAGCAAGTTTTGCTATGAGTTGGGGACCAATAACTTGGGTTTTACTGTCCGAAATATTTCCTAATAAAATTAGAGGTAAAGCTATGGCAATAGCTGTAGCAGCTCAGTGGATATCGAATTATTTAGTATCACTCACATTCCCGATGATGGACGATAACACTTATTTAACAGAGCAGTTTAATCATGGGTTTGCCTATTGGATTTATGGTGCTATGTCTTTATTGGCGATGATTTTTGTTTGGAAATTGGTGCCTGAAACAAAAGGAAAAGCACTGGAAGAAATGGAAGGTCTTTGGGAGAAATAAAATATAGTCAAAAGTTTAAGATGATTTTTAAAAATTCAAAGTCGAAACTTCATTTTACAAGACAGTTCATTAATTAAAAAAATACTAACAAATAAAAGGTCGCTTAGTGTAATCTATTGTAAATATGAGAAATAGATAGAAAAACAATTTTAACAGTATAGTACAGGATACTTTACCTTTTTTTTATGTTGAAATTTGTTAACATATCTTTATGATTTGACTTTGTGGCATTATCATAATGAAATATAACTAACTATACGTTGAAATTTAAACTGAATATATGAAACAAAAATTTAAAAAGCAGTTTCCTGGTTCTGGGTTAGCATTACTACTGGCAATAGTGTTTTCCAGTTTTACAGCTATAAATTTAGAGGCTCAGAATACGGTTTCTGGTGTTGTAAAGGATGCTAGTGGGATGCCTATACCAGGTGTAAGTGTAGTACAAAAAGGAACTACTACAGGTACATATACAGATTTTGATGGAAACTATTCCCTTGAGTTAACTTTGGGTGATGAAATTTTACTGTTTTCTTATGTAGGTTTTAAAACTCAGGAAATTCAAGTCAATGGTCGAACAACAATCAATTTAACCTTAGAAGAGGATGTGGCAAGTTTAGATGAAGTAGTCGTTATTGGTTATGGTACCCAGAAAAAAGAGAGTGTGGTAGCTGCTATTACGCAGATAAAAGGTGAGGATTTGATGGAAAGGGCTGCTGGTGTAGCCAATGTTGAAGAAGCATTACAAGGTAATTTACCAGGTGTTACCGCTATACAAGGTAGTGGTGTTCCTGGAGAAGATAATTTGAAGATTTATATTCGTGGTAAAAGTTCATGGAATACTGATGGCGACCCTCTTGTACTTGTGGATGGTGTTAAGAGGTCAATGAACGATATAGATATGAACGATATAGAAAATTTATCGGTGCTTAAAGATGCTTCTGCTACGGCGGTTTTTGGCGTGGAAGGCGCTAATGGGGTGATTTTAATTACCACTAAGCGAGGTCAAACAGGAAAAGCGCAACTGTCGCTAAGTATTAATTCAACCATTAAAACCGTTTCTCAATTACCAAATAAATTAGATTCTTATGATGCTTTTTTAGAAGCAAATAGTGCTATTTTAAGAGGGATAGCTCAAGCTCCCAATACATGGAATAATTATACACCATTAGCTGTTGTAGATAGATATCGTAACCCTGCAAGTTTAGAGGAAAGTTATATTTATCCTAATGTTGATTGGGAAGATGAATTGTTGAAAGATTATGCACAAGATTATAGAATTAATTTGTCTGTACGTGGTGGTAATAAAACGGCTAAATATTTTGGCAGTTTAGCGTATCAAACTGTAAATGATATTTTTGATGGTGGTAGATACGATAATGGAAGAGGCTATTTAGGTGAGTATCGATATGATAGATTTAACTTTAGAAGTAACATAGATTTTAATATTACAAATACTACTGAGTTGTCTGTTAATCTAGCTGGTTTTTTAGGTGTTAGAGAGAGTCCTGGTGGCTTAGGTAATGTAACTAATGGACTTTATTTAATAGCGCCAAGTCTTTACACGCCTGTATATCCAGATGGGTTGTATGGAAACCCCTTTAGTTATTTTAATGTATACAATAACCCTGTTGAGTTTTTATCAGCTCGTGGTTATGACACTTTTAGACAATTTCAAGTCAATACAGATTTTATACTAAAACAAAAATTAGACTTTATTACTGAAGGCTTGTCTTTTCAAGGACGATTTTCTCTAGATAATAGTCAGAGAAGTAAACAAAGTTTAAATGATGGAGGTGTAATTTATAGGGTTTACAGTAGTGATGGTGTAGAGGAAATTCTTATTCCAGATAGCAATACCAGATTTGGTTATGTGCGACCACCATGGACTTTAGGAAATTCACAAGTAGAGGATAACCAACGAAGACGTCGAATGGTTTATGATGCTTCATTGAATTATAACAAAACTTTTAATGAAAAACATAACCTAACAGGGCTGTTCTTAGTTAGAAGACAGGAGGCTGCAAGTGGCACTGGGCTTTTCGCTTTTCCAACATACCGAGAAGATTGGGTAGGTAGGGTCACTTATAATTACGACAAAAGATACTTTTTAGATATTAATGGTGCTTACAATGGCTCAGAACAATTTGGACGAGGATTTCGTTTCGACTTATTCCCTTCTGTAGCAGTAGGTTGGACACTCTCAAACGAAGCCTTCATGGAAAATGTAGATTGGCTAAATTTACTAAAATTTAGAGGATCCTATGGTCTTATTGGTGATGATAGTTTTATCCAAGCAAGTAATGTAATAGGAAGATGGAATCATCTTACGCAATGGGGATCTGGTGGATCAGCATATTTAGTACCAAGTGCTTATCAAGGACTTTCGCCCTACACGTTTTATAGAGAAAGTGTTGTTGGAAACCCAAACCTTCAGTGGGAGGAAGCTGTTAAATATAACATAGGTGCTGAGTTTAATTTATTTAATGGTTTATTAACCGGAGAGCTAGATTATTTTGCCGAAGATCGTAGTAAAATTGTAATTGTTAATACTCAACTTTCACCAGATTTTGTGGGAGCAAGCCCTCCGCTTGTTAATAGAGGTGTCGTTGAGATAAGGGGTTATGAGATTGTTCTTGGTTCCAGTTATACTTTTGATAACGGTTTAACACTATCTGGTGATTTTAATTTTACTCAAGCTATAGATGAAGTAATAGTAAGAGATGATCCAGCATTGCGGGCTGCTTATCTAAATGATGCTGGTTTTAATATTGGGCAAGGAAGCACAGGGATTCCTGCAGGTATATTGACTAGTTGGGACGATATTTATAGTTCAACTCCTTTAAATGAAAATCAAAGTACAGTACGTCCTGGGTATTATGATCTTGTAGATTTTGATGGAGATGGTGTTTATAATTCTAATTTCGATAATGCACCTTTCGGTTATCCAAACCAACCTCAAAGGACTTGGGGCCTTACTCTAGGCGCGCGATACAAAGGGTTTAGTATTTCAGCGCAGTTGTATGGTACCCAAAATGCGTCTAGATTGTTCAGTAACCAAACGTTTAGTAATTCAACACCGTTAATTTTTGAGCAAGATTTAGATTATTGGACCGTAGATACGCCTAATAATACAGATACTCAACCATCATTTGGAGTTCCGGGAGCCACTAATCCTAGAGATAATTGGTTAGATGCGTCATTAACAAGGCTTAGAGCTGTTTCTTTATCTTATGATATACCAAGAGAGACCTGCGAAAAACTTGGGTTGAAGAAACTTCAAATTTTTGCAAATGGAAATAACCTGTTTTTATGGTCTAATTTGCCTGATGATAGAGAGTTTAATACTTCAGGTGAAGCGCGGTCAAGAGGGGATTATCCTACCTTAAAAAGATTTAACTTTGGTTTTAATATGAATTTTTAAAAAAGAAAAATGATGAAAAGTTATAAACTAAAAATAGTATTAATCTTAGGATTAGTATTCTCGTTTTCATGCCAGGACTATTTAGATGTAGAACCAGATGCAGTCATAGATGAAGAAGTGGTTTTTTCTACCTTTACAAATGCGCAAGGTTTTGTTGAAGAAATGTATGCCTTAGTAGTGTCTTATGAACAGCAATCGCATACCTTTCAAGATTTCCTTTTAGGAGATGATGGATTTGTTGATAGGCCTACAAAAGCAAGTGGTGATATTGATGCAGGAAGATTCACTGATGTGATTAGAGATAATTTTTGTTACTTAAATAACCACTACAATTCTAATTATGGATCAACAGGTACTAACTCTGCTAATGTAGAAAATAATAACTCATTTAATAGACAAAGACCAGGGTTATATGATGGCAGCTTACGTGGTATCCGTAAAGCTAATATTGTAATTGAGTATGTTGAGAATAGGGATTTAATGGTAAATGCCACTCAAGCAGAAAAAGATGTTATTCTTGGACAAGCTTATTTTTTTAGAGCATTTTTCCATAATGAGATTATGAAATTTTGGGGGCGTTATCCATATATTGATAGAGTTTTAGTAGATGATTTTGAAATACCACGCCCAGAGACCTACAAAGAAAGTGCTTTACGAGCTAATGAAGATTATATAAAAGCCATTACATTATTACCCGTAAATTGGGATCAAGAGCCTTATGGACAACTAACACAAGGTGAAAATAGAGGTAGGCTTACTAAAGGTACGGCATATGCTTTTCAAGGTAAAAACTTACTTTTAGCCGCAAGTCCCTTAATGAAAGGTAACAATGTAAGTGTAAATCCATATGACTATGATACAGAGTTATGTGATATGGCGGTCGAGGCTTTTTCAGGAATTCTTCAATTAGCCGACCAAGGACGTTATGCATTAGCGTCTTGGGAAAACTACGATGATGTGTTTTGGAGATCACCAGCACCTGGTACATGGCCAGGAAGTACAGAATTTATATTTTCTGCAACTGGTGGGAGTCAAGGGCAGGCTACAAGATTTATGGCATCAGGAGTAAGTAGAGCTATTCATACCAATTCTGCTGGATATGAAGTTATCAGTCCTACACATAATTTTATTCATAACAATTTTGGTATGGCTAATGGGCTATCTATTGAAGATGATCTTAGTGGTAATTTTGGACCACCAACTTACGATCCCACTCAGCCTTTTGCAAACCGTGATCCACGTTTTTATAAATGGCATATCATTGATGGACAAGTTATAGATCCTGGAGCTGACGATCCGCATAAGACAGCCCAGCTTTGGTTTGAAAATTCTGGTAATAAAGGTGTCCACCGTAGTTCTGGTGCTGAAAACATTAAAATAGTAAATAATACAGGGTATATGTGGACAAAATTTTACCCTAAAGTTGACGATAAGTATCATACGAGATGGAATCCTATTATAAATCAATACACCGGAGTACGAATGCATATGAGACTTACAGATGTTTATTTAATGTATGCAGAAGCATTACATGCTTCTAGCGGTGCAACAGCAATCCCTAGTTCTTATGGCTTATCAGCAGAGGGCGTGATTAATTTATTACGTAGTAGAGCTGGTATTCCTAATGTAAATCCTGCTATAGTCGGGGATAACAATAAGTTTATGGATGAATTAAGAAGAGAAAGATCTGTAGAGTTAAGTTATGAATCACATCGATGGGTTGATATTAGACGATGGGGAGTAGCCCATTTAGATAAGTATAGAAGAAAATTAGCCTTAGATTTTCCGCAAGACCAAAGTAATTTCACAGAAACACTTCTTGTAGATAGAATTTGTGAGTTCCCTAAGCATTATTGGTTACCATTTCCAGTTGCGCAAACACAAATTTACGAAGGCTTTCCTCAAAATCCAGGATGGTAGTGGTAGTCTTTGATAAATTCGCTTTAATTAATATAAAGAAAAAAATGAAGATAAATAAATTATATAGGTTGCTTACTCTATTTTGCTTAATGCTGTTTTGCATTGGTAATGTTGCAATGGCTCAAACTGATGGTGTAGAGGTAACAGCAACTGTAGTTGATGAGCAAGGTAACCCCATAAGCGGAGTAGATATTTTTAGCTCAAATGGAAATAAGACATCTTCGGATGTTAACGGACAGTTTAAAATTACCTTACAAGATGATGAGTCTGTCGTACTTGAAAAAAAGGGTTACATATCAGCCATTATTACTATGTCTGATTTAACTGGCAATATTACCATGAAAAAATCTCCTTTCCTTGCTTCAAAAGATGACGAATTAAAGATGGGAGTTGCCACTAAATATAGGCGTGAGATTGTTGGTGCAGTATCCTCAATTAACACAAAAGACCGATTAACTTATGACAATACCCAACGGGTTAGAGATTATATTAACGGACTCCAGTTAGGGGTTAGAGGTTCTGATAATATTAGAGGTATAGGAGGTGTAGGCGATGCTGTTTTTGTTATTGATGGTGTCATTGGTCGTGATCCTAATATTCTAAATATGGAAGAGGTTGAGCAGATCACTGTACTTAAAGATGCCAATTCTGTTGCCTTATATGGTAGTCAAGGAAGAAATGGTGTTATTGTTATTAATACCAAACGTGGTAAAGCTAACAAAAAAGAAGTCAATGTTAATATTCAATCTGGTATTAGAGCGCCTATCTCTTTGCCCAATTATTTAGGTTCATCTGCGTATATGACACTTTTTAATGAAGCAAGAAATAATGACGGGTTAGATGATTTTTTTGCACCATCACTTATACAAGAATTTAGAACAAGTTCTAATATATACAAATATCCAGATGTAGATATTTATTCAAATGAATACGTTCAACCTTTTGTCAATTTTACAAATATTATAACTGAGTTTTCAGGTGGTAATGATAAAAATCAATATTATGTTAACGTGGGATGGAATCGTGAGGATGCATGGGTGGATATCAATGAAGATATAAATTCAGGAACTAACCGTTTTAATGTAAGGGGTAACTTGGATTTTAAAATAAATGATTGGATTACTAGTAGTCTTGATGGAATTGCAGTTATAAGCACAACCAAAGGGTCTAGAGCCGATTTATTGAGCGCAGGAACTACGTTAAAACCAAACGCTTATTCACCATTTTTACCAATTGATTTAATAGATACTAGTGATCCTACACTTGCAGGACAATTACTAGCGGCAAACACGTTTAATGGAAATCTTTTAGGGTCAACTCAACAGTTTGGATCAGATGCACCCATAGCTTTAGCTATTGCAGGTGGTTATCGAAATAGAGTGTTTCGTTCTACACAGTTTAATAACACCATTAATTTTGATTTAGATAGAATAGCAAAAGGCTTATCAGCTAAAACCTATGTAAGTTTTGATTTTTTTGATTCTTATGATTTAACTACAGAGAATCAATTTAAAACCTATGAACCAATTTGGGATGGTGATAACATAACAGGTCTTGCTGATTTTGGTATAGATTTAAAAGATCTAGAACAAAACACTACTACCAATGGTTTTTTATCTCGCTTTGGTCTTTATGGACTTATAAACTATGATACCTCTTTTGCTAAGGACCATTCTTTAAATACCACTTTATTAGGTTTTTATAATTCACAAAGACGAAATGATGTTATTCAAACAGATGTTGATGCGCACGTAGGCTTTCAAATGGCTTATGACTTCAAAAAGAAACTATTTTTTGATTTTACAGGAACCTATATTAATTCAATAAAACTACCGAAAGGAAATAGAGGCGCATTTTCACCAACGTCTGGTATAGCTTACATTTTAAGTGAAGAACCTTTTTTAAAGGATAGTAAAGTTATTAATTACCTTAAGTTAAAAGCTTCTGGCGGTATTTTAAAGTCAGATCGAGGTATTACTGCGCTTAATGCTGGTGGTACTGTTAATAATAATGCTAGCGCTTACTATTTATATGATGTAAACTATTCTTTTGGTAACAATGTTGGTTGGGCTGATGGTAATACCAATCGAAGAATAGATATTACACAAGGAGAAAATCTTGATTTAACATTTGAAGAGCGTATAGATTTAAATTTAGGTTTCGAAACATATTTAATGAATTCGCTTTGGATAGAAGCTAATTACTTTAAAACAGAATTAGACAAACAAATAACATTCTTACAAGATCAATTCCCGTCTTTTTATGATACATTTAGACCGTATAATAATTTTAATAAAAACTTATATACAGGTTTTGAAATCGGTATGAATTTCAATAAAACTTATGAAGATTTTTCAATTACTGTAGGTGCAAACGTGCTATATAGTCAAACTGAAAGAGTTATAAGATCTGAATTATTTACTGAAGATTATCTGCAAACACAAGGAAGAGAGATTTCTACAATTTTTGGATTAGTTGATCAAGGTTTTTATGCTGAATCAGATTTTGATACAAATGGTAATTTAAATGCTGGTTTACCTGTGCCTCAATTTGGTAACGTTCAACCAGGAGATATAAAATATCAGGATTTAAATGGAGATAATATTATAGATAATGATGATAGAAGAGCAATCGGGCAATCAAGTAGCCCATGGACGTATGCGCTAAACCTTAACTTAAATTACAAAAGGTTCAACCTTTTTGTTTTGGGTGTAGGTCAATCTGGAGCTGACGGTAATAAGTTAAATAATAGTTTTAACGAATATTATTCAGTAGATGGTAATGATAAATACTCGGAAGTCGTTTTAGGAAGATGGACACCAGAAACTGCAAGTTCGGCAACATACCCTAGGTTATCATCGCAAACAAATCAAAATAATTTTAGACAATCTACGTTTTGGCTGTTCGACACGAGTTACTTTAGCATTAACCGTGCACAGTTAACATATGAGTTTGAGGATGCCTATTGTAAAGATTTAGGTCTTGAGGATTTAAGTCTAAATCTTTCTGGAACTAATTTGTTTGAAATAGGTAAAAATAGAGATATTCGTCAGCTAAGGATAGGAACAACACCACTAGCTAGAACTTTTACCTTAGGTATAAGAGCATCATTTTAATAGAATAAGAAAATTAAGACAAATACAATGAAGAATTTAATAAAATATATATTAATTGTGTCTGTATTTACTGGCATGATTGCCTGTGATACCTTAGAACCTATTGAAGAAAACAGGTTGGATTTTGATTTTATTCTCTCGGATCCAAATGCAGCAGAAGGTGTGTTATTAAACGGATATACGGGCTTGGTTAATCAATATTCATTTTCTGAAGCAGCTACTGATGATGCTGTTAATAATATTTTAAATAACAACTATAAGCGAATGGCGCTTGGTGAGTTAAATGCGCAATTTAACCCAGCAGCCCGTTGGGGTAGTTTTGAACGTGTATTCTGGGTAAACAGATTCTTAGAAGTTATTGAAACAGGAGAAACACAATGGAGCAGAGATGCATTAATAAACACCATGTTTGAAATGCGCTTGAAGGGAGAAGCATTGGCATTAAGAGGGTTACATCATTATTATGTGCTTCAAGCGCATGCTGGTATAGGTGAATCAGGACAATTACTCGGTATTCCATACTTTACGGAGTTTATTGAACCAGATGGTAACTTTAACGTACCTCGTTTATCATTTGAAGCTTCTGTTCAGGCTATTATGGCAGATTTTGATGCCGCACTTAATTTATTACCAACAGATTATGGTTTAAGCGCAGGACAAGTAGATCCATGGTATTCAGATTTAGAAAACTTTGAATTTGATAAATATGGAATAGTAAATGATAACTTTTTTGATTTACGTCTTTCAGGAAAAATAGTAAGAGCATTAAAAGCACGTTTAGCACTTTTTGCAGCGAGCCCGTCGTTTTTAGATAGTCAAAGCTATTATGATATGGCAGCAACTAATGCTGCTCAAGTTTTAAATACTATTGGAGGTGTTGCTGGTTTAGACCCAAGTGGTAATGAGTTTTATACATCTGATGATAATATACAGAGTAATGAATCCCTTTGGCGTGGGTCTATAGGTGGTAATACGTTTAACTATGAAGAACGTATGTTTCCACCTTCAGTGAATGGAAATGGTGAGATTAATCCAACACATAACTTTGTAATGGCATTTCCAATGCAAGACGGCTTTCCTGCAACCGCGGCTAATGGTTTCGATCCGCAAAACCCTTATGCTAATAGAGACCCTAGGCTAGAAAAATATGTTATTGTTAATGGCGCTTCTTTTGGAGTTGGAGGCGATATAATTAATACTGGTGTTGGTGGAGGAAATGATAGGTTAGATTCTATTCCTGAGCAGTCTACAACTACTGGATATTACCTTAAAAAATTGTTACGTCCAGATGTTCTTATTAATAATAATGGAACTGCTCAAGGTCAAAGTCATGCTAATGTGTATTTTAGATATACTGAATTGTTTTTAATATTAGCTGAAGCAGCTAATGAAATTGGTGGTCCAGACAATCAAATTGATGGTATTACCGCTCGTGATGTGATAGCAGCAATACGTAATAGAGCAGGAATTTCACAACCAGATAATTACCTAGCATCTATTACATCTCAAGAGGATATGCGAGAGCTTATTAGAAATGAACGTCGTATAGAACTAAGTTTTGAGGGACATAGGTTTTGGGATATCAGAAGATGGGGATTACCGTTAAATGAACCAGCTAAAGGTTATTTTTTTGACGGAAATAATTATATTGAGTTGCCATCTGTGGAAGTTAGAAATTATCAACCATTTGCAACTTATATGCCTATTCCAAATACTGAGATTTTAAAGTTTTCTGAACTCGAGCAAAATAATGGCTGGTAGGATAATGTGTATTTTATAAGAATTAAAAAAAATTAGACATGAAAATAAAATTGAAATTAATATTAATAACCGCTCTGGTCTTTAGTGTCATAGCTTGCGAAAATCAGGAAAATGATTTTGACGACTTCGGCTCAACTTCAGTGTATTTTCCTTTTCAAACGCCCGTAAGAACGCTAATTCAAGGCAAGTATGATTTGGGTTTTAACGATAACGATAATAATGGACGATTTGAAATCGGTGTCGTCATGTCAGGAGTTTACAATAATGATATAGATCGAAGAGTACATTTTGAGTTAGCTCCTGAATTAATAGATGCGGCTGCTTTAGGCGTAGATACTGTAAATGTTAAGATCTTACCAGCTTCTTACTATACTATTGAACAGGAAAGCCCAGTAACAATTCCTTCTGGTGCTACAGATGGGCGTATTCCGGTACAGCTTTCAGATGCCTTCTTTGACGATCCCCTGGCATTTGCAGAGTTTGAAGAAGTGCATTATGTAATTCCTTTAAGAATTACAGATTATGAAGAACTAGATTCGCTTTTAACAGGTGTTCCTTTAGTGGATAATCCTATTAAAATAAGAGATGAAGATTGGGATCCATTACCAAAAGATTATACGCTTTTCGGTATTAAATTTATCAATAAATATGATGGTATATATTTAAGACGCGGTGAGGATGCAGCTTTAGGTTTTAACGAATCGGTTACGGTTTTTGAAAATGGGGATCCCACAGAAACAGTATCAGAGACCATAGATGGCTCTACAGTTTATAGAGCAGAATTTGTTGTGCAAGATGAACTTATTCCATTAGCAACTTCAGGAAGGAGTGAAGTAACTACTACTATTGATGTTAGACGACCTGGTATTGCTACTGACGTTCAGTTATCTTTACTATTGACATTTAACGATAATGAAGAAATTACTGTTTCTAATGCTGATCCAAATAGCAATATTACCGTAACCGGTACAGGAAGCTTTGTAGAAGATGGAGATGAATGGGGAGGGGAAAGTCGAGACGTAATTTACTTAGATTTTCAATACGTAGAACAAGATGTTGAAGTCACTCAGGAATTCTTTTTTGGTTCATTAGTTTCAACAACAACATCAACATTTGAATTAAATCATCAGGTAAATGATACTTTAGTTATTAGAGACAGAAACGTGAGATTTGAGGAATTTGTAGTTGATTTAACAGTGGACTAAAAGTTCTGTGTATTTAGTCAATAGGCTCTAATTTTAACTAAGTAGTTTTAAGAATAAATCAAGCCCTTCATTATAATCTATATAATGGAGGGTTTTTTAAATAAAAATAATAAATAAGCCATATCTTATACCAATCATCATTTTCTCTTACAGTAATTTCAAATGGTAAATGGTATTAACTAAAAATAATTTAAAGTGAGACAATTACAATCCATTGCATCAGTAAAATATAGTATTCTAATTATAGTTTTTTTATTTTCTTGTAAAAGTGAACAAGATAAAATACCGTGGGTAGATCTTATCAATAACAATTCTTTAGAGGGTTGGAATATTAAAGGAGGTGAAGCAAAATATATAGTTGAAGATGGAGTCGTTATAGGAACAACAGCCGCGAATACACCAAATACATTTTTAACTACTAATGAAATGTATGGAGATTTTATTTTTGAAATTGATTTTAAAGTCGATTCTACCATGAATTCAGGGATTCAGATTCGCAGTAATAGTGTACCATATTACAGAGAGGGAATGGTTCATGGGTATCAAGTAGAGATAGACCCATCAAAGCGTTCTTGGAGTGGTGGTATTTATGATGAAAAACGACGTAAATGGCTACATACTCTAGAAAATAATCAAGAAGCGCAAAAGGCCTTTAAACAAAATGAATGGAATCACTACAGGGTTGAAGCCATAGGCGATACTATAAAAACTTGGATTAATAGTGTTCCAGCGTCTTATTTAATTGACGATAAAACAGCTAGCGGTTTTTTTGGTTTACAAGTGCATTCAATAGGAAAAAATAAGGATAAACTTGGTAAGCAAGTGATGTGGAAGAACGCTAAGATTCTAACAGAAAATCTTTCTAAATATACTACAAAGTCAACTTTACAACCTGTTGTTACAAAAAATAACCTTACTGTAAATGAACAAAAATCAGGCTGGCAAATGCTCTGGGATGGCAAAACTACTAATGGATGGAGAGGTGCTAAATTAGATGCATTTCCTGATAAAGGTTGGGTCATAGAAAATGGGGAACTTATTGTCTTGGCATCTGGAGGCGGAGAATCTGAAGCAGGTGGTGATATCGTAACAACAGAAGATTATAGCAATTTTGAATTACAAGTAGATTTTAAACTAACACCAGGAGCCAATAGTGGTATTAAATATTACGTCGATACCGAAATTAATAAGGGTCCAGGTTCATCGATTGGTTTAGAATATCAAATTTTGGATGATGAATTGCATCCAGATGCTAAATTAGGTTCTCATGAAGGCAGTAGAACGGTTTGTTCATTATACGATTTAATTCAAGCAAATCCTGAAAAACCAATTAAACCAATTGGTGAATGGAATACCGCATACATAAAATCAATAGATAATCATGTTGAGCATTGGATTAACGATGTTAAGGTTTTAGAGTACGAAAGAGGAAGTGAGGAATTTCTAAAATTAGTTTCAGAAAGTAAATACAAAAAATGGCCTAATTTTGGATTGCTTGAAAAAGGACAAATTCTTTTACAAGATCATGGAGATAAAGTGTCCTTCAGAAATATTAAAATCAAAGTTCCAAAAATAAAGAAATAGTAAAATGGGAAATAATCGTAGAGATTTTATAAAAAAGACAACAGCAGCAGCTATTGGAGTAAGTTTAACAGGTGGTATTAATGCCATGTCTGCAAAAAGCTATAATAATATTATTGGAGCCAACGATCGTTTAAATGTTGCGATAGCTGGCTTAGGACGACGGTTAAATGCTTTTAAATCACCAATAGCATCGAAAGAAAGTAACGCAAAATTACTCTACTTATGTGATGTTATGGAGAGCCAACGCCTAAAAGCCTTAAAAGGCTTTAGAGAACATATCAATTATAATCCTGCTTTAGAGAATGATATTAGAAAAGTATTAGACGATAAAAATGTAGATGTATTAATAAATGCGACACCAGACCATTGGCATACACCAGGTTCAATCATGGCGATGAAAGCAGGGAAGCACGTGTATGTAGAAAAACCATGCAGTCATAATATGCACGAAAATGAACAATTGGTGAAAGCCGCAAAGCACTTTAATAAAGTGGTTCAAATGGGTAATCAACAACGTTCGTCTGGTCATACCATTGAAATTATAAAAGAAATCCATAACGGAATCATAGGAAAACCATATAAAGCTGTAGCTTTTTACAACAACGGTCGAGGTAAGGTGCCAGTTCAACAAAGTGCTGCTATACCAGAAGGTCTAGATTGGGAATTATGGCAAGGACCAGCACCAAGACGAGAATATACCTCTGAAACATGGAATTACAATTGGCATTGGTACGGTTGGGATTATGGAACAGCCGAGGCAGGTAATAATGGAACCCACGAGTTAGATGTGGCACGTTGGGCTTTGCAAGTCGATTTTCCTCAACATGTATATGTTGAAGCAGAAAAGCGTCATTTTTTAGATGATGGTTGGGAAATGTATGATGATATGGAGGCGACGTTTAAATTTGCTGACAATAAAGTCATTAAGTGGGATGGTAAATCTAGAAATAGTTATAGTACTTATGGTGGGGGACGAGGTACCATAATTTATGGCACAGAAGGCTCTGTGTTTGTCGATAGAGGTAAATATATCTTATATGACCGTAAAGGGAAATTAGTTAAAGAATATAATTCAGCATCAAAAGAGGCAGGAAATGCTTTAGGTGGTGGTGGAGATACGTCAACGAAACATGTTCAAAATCTTTTTGACACCATTAGAGGTAAAACAAAATTAACAGCACCAATTGATGATGCTAGTAAAAGTATGGCTATGGTGCATTATGCTAATATTGCCTACAGAATTAATGATGGTTTTGATATTGATGATAAAACAGGTAAAATGTATAACAGGGAAGCCATGAAATTGTGGTCTAGAACTTACGAACCTGGTTGGGAACTTAAACTATAAAATTTGAAAAGACGTACATTCATTAAAAAAACCGCCGCAGCTACAGCAGTAGTAGCTGGATCTTCGTACTTGTATGGTAATGTATTATCTTATGTAAATGCCAATGAAACGATTAATATTGGTGTCATTGGTACAGGGGTTCGAGGTAGCGGATTAATGTCAATTATCAATTCTATTGATAAAGTGAATGTAATTGCTGGTTGCGATGTTTTACCATTTCGATTAGAAAAAGGTTTGGCAAAATCAAATTCAAAAGTTGCAGGTTATTCAGATTACCGAAATCTTTTAGATAATAAGGATATCGATGCTGTTATTGTCGCAGTACCTTTTCATTTACATTCAAAAATTGCGGTTGACGCACTTGATGCTGGTAAGCATGTGTTTTGCGAAAAGACATTAGCAAAAGGCTATGATGGTGTAAAGCAACTCGTCAATAAAGCAAAGCAATCTAAAAACATATTTCAAACGGGTCATCAATATCATAGTTCAAGATTATATACGCATGTGGTAGACCTAATTAAAGAAGGGCAAGTAGGTAATATTACAGCTTTTGAATGTCAATGGAATAGACATGGAAACTGGAGACGTCCAGTGCCTGAGCCTCAATTTGAAAAGGCTATAAACTGGCGCATGTACCGAGAATATTCTGGTGGTCTTACGGCAGAATTAGCTTCGCACCAAATTGATTTTGTGAATTGGGTGCTTAACGAAACCCCAAACCAAGTCATGGGTATTGGAGGTGTGGATTACTGGAAAGATGGAAGAGAAACTTATGATAATGTGCATTTAACTTATAGCTATCCAAACGGAGTTAAAGCAAAATTTACGTACTTAACGAATAATGCTAAAGATGGTTACCAAATAAAAGTAATTGGAGATAAAGGCACTATAATTATTGATATGAAAAATGCTTGGTTTTATCCTGAAGGCCAAAAGAAGAATAGAGTTCTTGGAGATGTCGATGGTGTTAGCGGAGCAACCGTTCAATGGGATAAAGAGAAAGGCTACCAAATAAATGTGGAACACCTAAATCCAACAAAACAAGCCTTATTAGATTTTAGAGAAGGCATTTTAAATAATAAACAACCTAAATCAGATATCATTACAGGTGCAAAAACTGCAATCTGCGTGCAAATGGGACTCGATGCCATGTATAACAATGAAATTGTAAAATGGAACAATAAAATAGTTTTAGAATAATATTTATGTCACATTCAAGATGTCTTTTCTCTGTTTTTATTCTTTTTAGTTTAACACTGCATAGTCAAATAGAACTTCCAGCTTTTTTTGGAGATAATATGGTTTTGCAACAAAACGAAACCGTTTCAATTTGGGGAAAAGACAGTCCTAATAATGCTATAAATATTTCGTCGAGTTGGGGTGAAAAAACTTCAGCAGTTGCTGATTCAGAAGGATTTTGGTTTTCAAAAATTAAAACAAAAAAAGGCTCCTTTGATATGCATACATTAAAAATTGAAGGCAGTAATGTGATAACATTAACCAACATTTTAATTGGAGAAGTTTGGTTTTGTTCCGGACAGTCTAATATGGAAATGCCTTTGAAAGGTTTAGGCAAATCGAAAGTTTTAAACGCAGATAAATATCTACAAAATGCGAACAATAAAAATATTAGACTATTCAATAACCCAAGAACAGCAAGTGTTACTCCTGAATTTGATGTTAAAGGTAAATGGGTTGAATCAAATTTAGAATCTGCAAAATCATTTAGTGCTATTGGCTTTATTTTTGGAAAAGTACTTTATGAAAATTTAAATGTTCCAATAGGGATTATTGAATCATCATGGGGAGGCACGAAAATAGAATCTTGGATACCTAAAGAAAATGTATTGAAGTATGAGAATATCAAAATTCCTAATACTTTACATACAGATCAGAACAAACAAAAAAAGCCAACCGCTTTATATAATGCGATGATCCATCCTTTTCAGGATTTTAAGATAAAAGGCATACTTTGGTATCAGGGAGAATCAAATAGAAAGCAACCTAGCACATATGAAAGTTACATGAAAGATTTAATCGATTCATGGAGACATCAATGGAAAGATAAAAATCTTCCTTTCTATTTTGTACAAATAGCTCCTTTTAACTACGTTAAGAATAAAAATGCTACAAATATGGGAGCTGATTTCATAAGAGAAGCACAATTCAAAATTTCTCAACAGATTCCAAATACAGGCATAGTCATCACCACAGACGCAGGAGATTGTAATGATATTCATCCTTCTAAGAAAGAAATAGTTGCAAAACGATTATCAAAATGGGCACTTGCAGAGCAATACAAGTTGAAAGATTTAAATTATAAAAGTGCTGTCCTAAAGAAAATGTCAACTAAAGACGATAAAATAAAACTTCAATTTAAGTTTCAAAAAAACGATTACTTTCTAAAAACTGAAAACGTAAAAGGATTTGAAATAGCTTCTCAAGATAAAGTGTTTTATCCTGCTCAAGTAAGTTTTAGTAAAAACAAAAAGACCTTAATTATTTATAGTGATCAGGTAAAAAATCCTGCAGCAATACGTTATGGATTTGAGGACTGTTTTGAAAGTAATTTAAAAACAAAATCGGGTTTGCCAATTTCTATATTTAGAACAGATTAGTGGTAAAGTAGATTTTTTTAACTTCTATTTTTATACTTCCTTAGAGCTATTACAATATGAATTAATTTATAAGATTTCATTTCAGGACACAACAGGATAGCTTCTGGGTTTATATATTTTAACTTTATAAGCTATATATTTCATTGAATTATTTATGAAGTTCAAATCTCTTCTATACAAACTAAGACTATTTTTATGCAAAAGAAAAGCTTTTTACTAGCCCTTATTACACTAGTATGTTTTAACAAAATTTCTGCACAAGCGAATCAGGCTAAAAGCGAAAAGCCGAATATAATATTTATTTTAACTGACGATCAACGTTTTGATGCTATCGGCTATGCAGGGAACAAATTTGTTGAGACGCCAGAAATGGACAAACTAGCTGAATCAGGAACGTACTTTAATTCTGCCATCGTAACAACTCCTATTTGTGCGGCAAGTAGAGCGAGTATTTTAACGGGTTTGCATGAGCGTGCTCATAACTTCAACTTTCAAACAGGAAACATTAGAAGCGAATACATGGATGATTCGTATCCAACACTTCTCAAGAATAATGGATATCACACAGGGTTTTATGGTAAGTATGGTGTGCGTTATGATGATTTAGACAAGCAGTTTGATGAATTTGAATCTTACGACAGAAATAACCGTTATAAGGATAGAAGAGGGTATTATTATAAAACACTAGATAATGACACTGTTCACTTAACACGCTATACAGGTCAAAAAGCACTTGATTTTATTGATAATAATGCAACGAATGAAAAACCATTCTGTTTGTCATTAAGTTTTAGTGCTCCTCATGCTCATGATGGAGCTCCAGAACAATATTTTTGGCAGAATACTACAGATAAACTTCTTGAAAACACAACCATTCCTGGGCCAGAATTAGGAGACGATAAGTACTTTGATGCTCAACCTGATATTGTAAAGAAAGGATTCAATTGGTTACGTTGGACATGGCGTTACGATACTCCAGAAAAATACCAACACAGTCTAAAAGGGTATTACCGAATGATTTCGGGAATCGATTTGGAAATCGCTAAAATTCGAGAAAAATTAAAAGAAAAAGGACTTGATAAGAATACAGTTATCATAGTTATGGGAGATAACGGCTATTTTTTAGGTGAACGTAAATTAGCAGGAAAATGGTTAATGTACGATAACTCTATTCGTGTGCCATTAATTGTATTTGATCCAAGAGAAAATACACATCAAGATGTTAATGATATGGTATTAAATATTGATGTGCCACAAACCATTGCAGACTTGGCTGGTGTTAAAGCTCCAGAATCATGGCAAGGAAAAAGTTTGATGCCTATCGTTAAAAAGGAAACAAATACAATTGCAAGAGATACCATTTTAATTGAGCATATTTGGGATTTTAGTGAAATTCCTCCAAGTGAAGGTATAAGAACTAAAAAATGGAAATACTTCAGATATGTAAACGATAAGTCCATTGAGGAGCTTTACGATTTAGAGAAAGATCCACAAGAGATTAAAAATCTAGTTGGTAAAAAGAAATACAAAAAAGTACTTGATAATTTAAGAGCTAAAACTGATGAACTAATCAAGAAAAACAGTAATGTATACAGAGCAGCACCAACAGATTTAACGGTAGAATTGATAAGAGAACCAAGTAAAGATGTAAAGATTTATGATTTAAAACCAGAATTCGGGTGGACAGTACCTTTAGGTGCAAAATACCAAGGCGCTTATCAAATTTTGGTAGCATCAAATAAGGCTGATATTGATAATAATAACGGAAATGTTTGGGATAGTGGTAGAGTAGCATCTATAAAATCAACAGATGTTGAGTATGAAGGTAACGCTCTAGAAATTGGAAAAACCTACTATTGGAAAGTTAGAATTTGGGATGAAGCTAACAGATTAGTTGATTATGCCGAAGCGCAACAATTTACAACTGGAAAAAGTGATAGTTACATCATTTCAACAGAAAATAAATTCGTTACTACAGAAGTTAAACCTTCAACGTTTGAAAAAAGAGGTGATTTTTATTTTATAGATTTTGGAAAGGCTGCTTTTGCAACCATGGATTTTACCTATAACGCTAAAACACCACACACCTTAACCATACATGTAGGTGAAATGGCCGATAATAATGGGAATTTAAATAGAACACCACCTAAAAAAAGTAATATTCGCTATCAAGAAATTAAAGTGGATGTAAAACCTGGTCAGACGAAATACCAGATTAAAGTTCATGAAGATGAACGGAACACAAGAGCAAATAAAGCAGTACCATTGCCAAATGGTTTTCCACCTTTAGTACCATTTAGATATGCAGAAGTGGAAGGAGCTCAAAATAATCTTAAAGCAGAAGACTTTACGCAACTAGCATTTCACACCTATTGGGATGAAGAAGCCAGTAGTTTTGAGAGTAATAATGATATTTTAAATCAAGTTTGGGAATTATGTAAATACTCAATTAAAGCTACCACATTTAATGGGCTTTATGTAGATGGTGATAGAGAACGTATTCCTTATGAAGCCGATGCGTATTTAAATCAATTAAGCCATTATACTACGGACAGAGAATTTGCTATGGCAAGACGTACCATTGAGTATTTCATGAAGAACCCAACATGGCCAACAGAGTGGCAACAGCATGTGCCGTTATTAATATATGCAGATTATATGTACACAGGTAATACCGAACTTATTGAGCGTTATTACGAACCATTAAAACACAAATCACTATTCGAATTATCTAATGAGGATGGTCTCATAACATCGACTAAAGTTGATGCTGAGTTCATGAAAAAATTAGGTTTCCCAGAGGGTTATAAAAAGCCATTAACGGATATCGTAGATTGGCCTGGAGCAAACTTTAATGGAAGCAAAACTAAAGGGGAACGCGATGGTTTTGTGTTTAAACCTTATAGTACGGTAATCAATTCATTCTTTTATGAGAACATGAAAATCATGGCAGAGTTTGCAAAGATTCTTGGGAAAACACAAGAAGCTTTGGACTTTGAATATAGAGCTGCAAAAGCTAAAAAAGCAGTGAACGAACAGATGTTCGATGCAGAACGCGGTATCTACGTCGATGGTATTGGGACAGACCACGCATCGCTTCATGCTAATATGATGCCTTTAGCTTTTGGATTAGTTCCAGAAGAGCATTTTGAATCTGTTGTAAATTATGTGAAATCCAGAGGGTTGGCTTGTAGTGTATATGGTGCTCAATTTTTAATGGATGGTTTATATAATGTTGGTGAAGCTGATTACGCACTAGATTTATTAACGGATACTTCAGATAGAAGTTGGTATAACATGATAAAAATCGGTTCTACGATTACGCTAGAAGCTTGGGACAATAAGTACAAAAACAATTTAGATTGGAACCATTCTTGGGGAGCTGTACCTGCAAATGTAATTCCACGCGGATTATGGGGAATTAAACCTAAAACGGCTGGATTTGGTGTTGCGACGATAAAGCCACAGATGAGCAAATTAAAATCGAGCGAAATTGAAGTACCAACCGTTAGAGGTACAATCAAAGGAAAATATACTTATAATGGAGCTAGATTGCAGACGTATGAAATTGAAATTCCAGGAAACATGGTCGCCGAATTTTCTCTAAACGGTTTAGATGGAAAGGACTTAATTCATAATGGAGAAAAAGTACCATCTGCTTTTGAATCTATTAGATTATCACCAGGAAAGCATACGATACAGCTGAAAATAAATTCGTTTTAAACAATCAATGCCAGTAAAATAATTACTGGCATTTTTTTATAATAAAGTATGAAAAAATGCTACTTAATATGGATGCTGTGTTTTTTTTCATTCATAAATTGGGGACAGGAACAGCAACTTGCAGCCAACTTAGAAGAATTATCAGAAGTAACAGGAACTGGTGAGGGCGGTTTGTTCTTTGCAGGAACTAGAGATGTCAATTATAGATTCTCACAAAGAATTTCACCTCATGGTGATTGTGTAGATGTTGTAAATGGGTATGCATTTGTGACTTGGTATAAAGGTGGAATGGATGCGCGTAACTTAATGTTATCAAGAAAAAATTTAAGTGTACCAAACTCTAGTTGGGTCACTATCGAGTTTCCACATCAACATGTTGGACAAAGTGGAGAGCTTTTAAATGGTACAGGTATTAGAGGCGATTCTCATAATACAGCCGCAATAGGTATCAGTACAATAGACAATACAATTCATATCATATACGATATGCACGCATACACTGCAGCAGCTTTGCCTAATGATTTTTTTAATTATTCTGTCTCAGTAGCCAATGCTGCATTTGTTCCAGATGCACAGTTTAATTTGAGTTTATTCAACCCTAAACAGAATTATTTAAAGCTCGGACAAGATTATGAAAGGATGACTTATCCTATGATTCATAGGGCAGACGATGGAAGTTTAATAGCTCGATATAGAAAAGGCGGATCAGGTAATGGAGATATACTTTTAGCACATTATGATGGAACATCATGGTCTAACAATTGGTTATTCCATGACGGGACGTTACCATTGCCAAATAGAAACAATATGTATGGAGGTGAACGGTTTTTAAACGGCAAGTTTTATTCTGGGTTTTCAATAAGATACTCTACTAATAATGATGCAAATACCAGCAACGGCTATATGTTAAATAGTGGACTATATTATGCTTACACCAACGTTATACCACAAAATCAGTCAACTCAGTGGTATGATGTAGATGATAATCCTATTGCATTACCCATAGTAAATAACATAGATCCAAATTTAGATCCTGTTCAAATAGCACAACCAGGAGATGATTACGGCACGGAGACTAATCCAAGAAGCAATAGTGATCCGGCTTGGACTGTTACTGAGAATGGCGCGATTCATTTTGTACAACGCGTTGATAATAGAAATGTACATTATTATAAGTTGGCTACTGATACTAATTTCTCTAGTAATGTAGATGTTTTGATTCCACACCCATCAGTTCGTGGCGAAATATATAGTTATATGAACCATGTTTTTATGGTGGAATTATTAGGTGGTAAAGTAAATATTAAAACCACTTTAGAAGGAGAAAATGACTGGAAAATTATATATACCAATACGGACGCTATAAATTATTCACATTTTGATGCCTTTGTTGAAGGAGATAAATTGTACGTGTATTTAATGGAAAATACGGGTAATAACACACCAGGCGTCGGCGACAAACGTCCATTATATTTTATGGAATTTACCTTGTCCGAAGAGGATGTGCCAGATACCACTGATAATATATCGTTGGAAGCAGAGGATTTTACAACAGCATCAACTGATATTAATATAGGTACAAATCCTGTGGCATCAGGTGGTGAATATATAGATTCGTTTTCGTCAAATCAGTTTATTGAGCACGTATTTGAAGTAACTGAAGCAGGGACTTATGATTTTATTCTTTTTGCTGCAAATAGAAATAGAGATGATTCCATTATGGATATTGAAATAAATGGAACCTTGTTCAATGATGTGTTAATAACCAGAACATTTGACTGGAGTGTATATTTAGAAACCAGAATTCCAGATATTACGCTAAATCAAGGTTTAAATACCGTAAGATTAACACAGCGAAGATCATTATCAAGTGAACCAGATAAAATTGAATTTGAACTAATAGCACCTCTAAGCATTAATGAATTTGACGCTCAAAATATTTCAGTTTACCCTAATCCTAGTGATGGTGTTTTTAATATAAAATCAAACATTCATAATCTAGAATATAAATTAGTTAACCTGCAAGGTCAAGTTTTGGAAATAGGAGGCGTGTCTCAAAATAAAGTAGATTTTTCTAAAAATACTCAAGGAGTTTATTTTTTAGAGCTATATAATGGAGTAGACAGAGTTTTTAAAAAAATTGTCATTAAATAGAATACAATGCTCAGGTATATCACAACTTTCTTTTTATGTCTTACATTGTTTAATTCCTGTAAACAAAAACAAGATATTAAAGTTGATGGCGAACTAAAAAAATGGCATAGAGTCACCTTTAATTTTGAAGGACCTGAAACTAGTGAATTAGCAGAAAACAATCCATTCTTAAATTATCGACTAGACGTTACGTTTAAAAACAAGGACAATACATTTGTCATCCCAGGATTTTATGGTGCTGATGGAAATGCTGCTGAAACAAGTAGTGATAAAGGCAATGTTTGGAAAGTGCGATTTACACCTAATGCCGTTGGAGAATGGACCTATACAGTATCCTTTAAAAAAGGTGAAAATATAGCGATTGCTGCTTCGTTAGATGGTGCGGAAAGTGCTGGTTTTATGAATGGACAAACAGGGAAGTTCAACATTTCAGAATCCGATAAAACAGGTATTGATAATCGCGCTAAAGGGCGTTTACAATATGTTGGCGCATCGTATTTAAAATTTGCCGAAAGTCAGAAATACTTTATAAAATTGGGTGTCGATGCACCAGAAAATTTGTTGGCATTTACCGATTTTGATGTATCTACAAATGCATTAGGTTTTCAGAAACAATGGGAGCCGCATGCCAAAGATTTTAATGAATCTGCAGAACCCTTTGTTTGGCAAGAAAATAAAGGAAAGAATCTACTTGGTGCTATTAATTATTTAGCCAGTGAAGAATTGAATGTATTTTCATTCTTAACGTTCAATGTAGATGGAGATGATAGAAATGTTTTTCCGCATCTTTTAAAAGTGCCTGTTGAAGATTATGAAGCCTATGCCAGTGTAAAAAAGAATAAGGAAGCATGGGAAACTATGTTTCATAAAACAAGATTTGATGTTTCCAAATTAGACCAATGGGAACGTGTTTTCGAATATGCCGAAACCAAAGGCATGTTCTTACATTTCAAAACGCACGAAACCGAAACAGACCATTTGATGGATAAAGGTATTTTCGGAATTGAAGGTAAACTATATTATCGAGAATTAATCGCCAGGTTTGGCCATCACCTATCTATGAATTGGAATTTGGGTGAAGAAAATAATCAGCCTATTTCAGAGGTATTAAAAGTTGCGAATTACGTGTCGAAATTAGATGCTTATAACAGTCATCTGGTGATTCATACCTACCCAAACAAGGATGATAGATTTGCAGAATTTATTGGTGACCAATCACCACTAACAGGAGCGTCATTACAACTTAGTCATCCGGAATTTAACGATGTACATCCAAGAGTTTTAAAATGGCGCGAAAAATCAAATGCTACTGGCAGAAAATGGGCAATAGCAGTTGATGAACCTGGTAAAGCTAATATTGCTTTGCTTCCAGATGATGAAGACGCAGAACATAATTTCGCGCGTTCAAGGGCTTTATGGGGAACATTAATGGCAGGCGGCTATGGTGTAGAATGGTACTTTGGTTATGCGAGTCCAAATTCTGATTTAACCTGTCAAGATTTTAGAAGTCGCGATTTATTTTGGGACCAAAACAGATATGCACTTCAATTTTTTAATAATCACATTCCGTTTTGGGAAATGACACCTAATGACAACCTTACTTCAGATGATGTATCCTATTGTTTAGCAAAAGAAGGAGAAATATATGTTATATATACAGAGTCTGGAGCTTCAAATATCCGATTGAATTTAGGTAATACAGACAATCAATTTACAGTAAAATGGTTCGATCCAAGAAACGGCGGAGAATTGCAAAATGGGTCTTTAACATCATTAAAAGGAGGAAGTATTGTTGAGCTTGGAATACCACCGTCTGAAACCGAAAAAGACTGGGTGATCTTGATAAAAAAATCTGAATAATAAGCTTTAAGTAGCCCATACCATATAGTACAGGATAAACATCATTTCATCATATTTTATCTTTAAAATCTATTACAAAATTTAGAATATTGAAAAATGGTTTAATATATACGCAACTTCTTTTTTGTGTTACCATTTTTTGTCATGCTCAAAACCCAATTGTTGCAAATCAAGGGTTAAATGACCCACACATTCATATTTTTAATGATACGGCTTACGTTTATGCTTCACACGATAAATCCATTACGAATGATAAATTCATCATGGACGATTGGTGGGTTTGGTCGTCACCAGATTTAGTGAATTGGACCAAACGAAGTGTACTTCATCCAAAGGACACGTATATTGGAAAGGATTATTCAAGATGTTGGGCCACAGATGCTGCCTATAATAATGGAAAGTATTATTGGTATTTTTCCGAAGGCAACGAACAAACGGGAGTTGTAGTTAGTGACACACCTATTGGGCCATGGAAAGACCCACTAGGAAAACCATTATTAACTTCCGATTTAACGCCAACGCACGAGTATGATATGTCCATTTTTGAAGAAGATGGAGACCATTATATCTTTTTTGGAGTCTGGAATTATTATGTTGCTAAGCTCAATGACGACATGATTAGTCTTGCTGAAGCACCAAAAAAGATTGTTATCAATAACCCGAGAGGACCCTATAATAGAGATGGAAAAAATAATGATATGCCAACGGATGATAAACCGTTTGTGCACAAGTATAATGGAAAATACTATTTATCTTGGGGCTGTTTTTATGCCATATCTGATAATTTGTACGGACCTTATGATTATGTAGATACCATTATCAAAGAAAGTAGTTTTACCGAAGGCTATGATAGTCCAACATGGCCAAATGGTTTTTTACAAGGCCGTCACGGCAGTTTTTTCGAGTGGCATAATCAATCGTATTTTGTGTATTGTGATATTAGCCAAACCGGTAATCGTTATTTTAGAGACGCTTTTATAAGTTATGTGCATTACAAGGATAATGGTGAAATCGCAACGATTAGAGTCGATGGTATCGGAGTTGGTCAGTATGATGCAAATAATGGTGCAATAGAAGCTGAAGATTATTTTAAGGCAGAAAATGTAGATAAAACAGAAAACGTTATTGGTGGTTTTTCCATAAATCCAAAGGCAACTAATGGTTTTGTAACCTATCCAAACATTCAGAATTTAAATAAAAAAAGTACAATAGAATTTGAATTTCTATCACAAACAGATACACAGATTGAAGTTAGGGAAAGTAATCCAAACGGAAAGCTTTTAGCCACCTGTAAGTTCAAATCTAATAGTACCAAAGCGTTTAAAACTGAAAGTTTCAAAATAGAAGAGTTACAAAATGGTCAAACAGTATGTCTGGTATTTAAAGCTGCTTCCGTAGAAAATTTAAAAATAAATAGATTTAGATTTAAGTAATAACAAATACATACACTAATATTAACCAACAATGAAAAGAAAGTCACTCATAGTATTTACAGCACTAGCCTTAGCGATACTATCTTGCGCTGAACCAGCAGAAAAAGATTATAAAGATGCTTCGTTATCCATTGATGATCGCGTAGAAGCTTTGCTTCCAAAGTTATCCATTGAAGAAAAAGTAGCACAAATGCGAATTTTTCATGCCAATATTGGTACTAAACCAGATGAAAATGGCAACTTGAAACTTTCCGATAAAGTCATTGAAAAATTAAAATTAGGTATTGCCGGAATCAAAAATCCGGGAGAGCATATTGACCCTGTGGCAGCCGCTAAATTAAATAACGAACTTCAAAAATATATTATAGAAAACAACCGTTGGGGCATCCCAGCATTATTTGTAACAGAATCCTATAATGGTGTAGATGCAGAGGGCTGTACCAAATTTGGTCGACCTATGACATCTGCGGCCTCATTCAATCCAGAATTAGTAAGACGACAATGGGATGTGGTTGGTAGAGAAGCAAGATTAAGAGGAATGCATATGTGCCATTCACCTGAAGCAGATATTGTTCGCGACCCTCGTTTTGGACGTATGAGTGAAGCTTTTGGAGAAGATACGTACTTAACAACGCAGATGGTTAAAAATGCTGTAATTGGTGTTCAAGGTAATTACGAAGGCTTAGGAAACGGAACGCATATTGGAGCTGTAGCAAAACATTTTGCAGGTTACGGACAAGTATTAGGTGGCTCTAATTTTGCAGCTATTGAAATTTCTGAAAGAACGCTTATTGATGAAATTTATCCACCCTTTGAAGCTGCTGTAAAAGAAGCAAAAACTTTGGGTATAATGGCATCTCACGGAGATTTAAATGGTGTGGCAAGTCACGGGAATCCAGAATTATTAACTGGTGTACTTCGAGACCAATGGGGATTTGAAGGTTATGTGGTATCAGATTCAAACGATATTGCACGTTTATTTTACTTTATGGGTGTAGCAGAATCGCCTGAAGCTGCAGCGCAAATGGGATTAGAAGCAGGAATTGATATTGATTTATATGCTGAGGATTCGTATGCCTACTTACCAGAAATGGTGAAGAAAAATCCAGAATTAGAAAAGCTTATCGATAGGTCTGTAAGACGTGTGTTAAGAACAAAATTCATTTTAGGATTGTTTGATAACCCTTATATAGATTTAGAAGAAACCAAAAAAGGTGTTCGTGCAGAATCATCTTTAGCATTAGCTAAAGAATCTGATTTAGAATCTATTATTTTATTAAAAAATGAAAATGATGCCTTACCATTAAATAAAGAAAAGTCAATGAAAGTGGCACTTTTAGGGCCATTGTTAAAAGATAATACTAAAGCGATGTTAGAATCAGTTTCAGGTTCAAATATCAAATTCGTTGCCGAAAAAGGGTTTAATCTAACCAATGAAAAAGGCGGAGCGCCAAAATTGTTAGATAGAGATCCAAAAGCCATTGCAAAATTGGTAAATACAGCTAAAGGTGCAGATGTGTCTATTTTATTTTTAGGTGGTGATGAGTTTACAGCAAAGGAAGCCTATTTTAGTAACAGCACTAAAGGTGACCGTGCTACTATTGACCCAGTTGGACCGCAAGACGAACTTGTTGAAAAAATCAAAGCCTTAGGAAAACCTGTAATCGTTGTTTTAAAACATCGTCGAACCTTATCTATTAATACAATTGCTAAGGAAGCTGATGCTATTTTAGACACCTGGGATTTAAGTGAATTTGGAGATGAGTCCACAGCAAAAATTATATTTGGAGAGGTGTCACCATCTGGTAAATCACCTGTTACAATTCCGAGGTCTATTGGGCAATTACCGTTTCATTATAGTATGAAAGAGATTAACTATAAAAAAGAATATTTATTTTTAGAAGACGGACCAATTTATCCTTTTGGTCATGGTTTAAGCTATGGTGATTTTGAATATTCAGATATTTCAATTTCTAGTGGAGAAATAACACCAGAGACAGAACTTGAGGTGAGTGTTAAGGTAACCAATGAGGGCAGCATGAAAGCAAAAGAAGTTGTTCAACTTTACATTAAAGACGAAATAGGTTCCGTAACACGACCAGATAAAGAACTCAAAGGTTTTGAAAAAATAGAATTAGACGCTGGCGAAAGTAAAACCGTCACCTTTACAATAACACCTAAAATGTTAGAGTTTACAGGAATTTCAATGGAAAAAGTGTTAGAAGCAGGTGATTATACCGTTAAAATTGGGACCTCGTCTCAAGACTATTTAGAAACTACATTCAAACTAAAAAAGTAAATTTAAAATGAATAAATCAATTGTAACAGTAGTAGCTGCATTAATTCTTTTTAGTTGTTCTGAAGCTCAAAAAACAACCTCAGAACAAAAGGATGTTTTTAATGAAACTGAGATTAAAAAATCAATGATAAAGGCTTTAGAATGGCAAGAAGTACATCCTATTTTTGCAATTCATCCTACAGATTGGACCAATGGTGCCTATTACACAGGTGTTGCACGAGCGCATCATACAACAAAAAATATGATGTATATGGCTGCTCTCAAAAATCAAGCGGTAAAAAATAATTGGGAACCATTTGAACGATTGTACCATGCAGATGATGTTGCTATTTCGTATAGCTATTTGTATGTTGCAGAGAATGAAAAACGAAGAAATTTTGCAGATTTAGAACCTACTAAAAAATTTTTAGATACGCATCTTTATGAAGATAATGCTTGGAAAGATGGAACAAATAAAAGTAAAGAAGACAAAACCATTCTATGGTGGTGGTGCGACGCCCTGTTTATGGCGCCACCCGTAATCAATTTATATGCTAAGCAAACAGAGCAGCCAAAGTACTTAGACGAAATGCATAAGTACTACATGGAAACCTATAATAGATTGTACGACAAAGAAGAAAAATTATTCGCAAGGGACATGCGCTTTGTTTGGAAAGGTAATGATGAAGATAAGAAAGAACCAAATGGTAATAAAGTATTTTGGTCTAGAGGAAATGGCTGGGTCATCGGTGGCTTGGCATTACTGTTAGAAGATATGCCAAAAGATTTTGAGCACAGAGATTTCTACGTGAATTTATATAAAGAAATGGCAAGTAGAATTTTAGAAATTCAGCCTGAGGATGGCTTATGGCGCACAAGTTTATTAAGTCCAGAATCATACGACCATGGTGAAGTTAGCGGTAGTGGATTCCACACCTTTGCTTTGGCATGGGGAATTAATAATGGTCTGTTAGATAAAAAACATACACCTGCTGTTAAAAAGGCATGGAAAGCTATGGCTGCGTGCCAGCACGAAGATGGTCGTGTAGGTTGGGTACAAAATATTGGTGCTTTCCCAGAGCCAGCTTCAGTAGATTCATGGCAAAACTTTGGAACAGGTGCATTTTTATTGGCAGGAAGCGAGATTTTGAAGTTAGAATAAATTGAAAAATAGTAAAATAAAGAAGTGGCTATCTAAAAAGAATTCGTTCTGTCATTTCGAGCGTAGTCGAGAAATCTAAAATTTTGATTTTTAAAACATTTCGTCTACTTCGTGGTGTGCTTTCAATCAATGCTCAATGTGACAGTTTATAGTTTTATTGACTTTTCAGACAGCCTCTTCTTTATTTTATTCAAATGGTTAAAATGTGAAATATCTTAAATTATTACTAATAATATGTATTTGTTTGGTTGGATGTCAACCAAAAGAAAAATCCAATACACAAATTAAGGATGAAGCCGCTTTGGAGTTACCCAAACGCCCAAATATACTTTGGTTAGTCACCGAAGATATGGGAGCTTATATTCCGCCTTTTGGAGATACTACCGTTGCAACACCTAACCTGAGTAAATTAGCAAACGAAGGTGTTATTTATCCGAACTTGTATTCAACATCTGGTGTTTGTGCACCAAGTAGAGCAGCGATAGCAACAGGTATGTATCCATCGAGTATTGGAGCAAATCACATGCGAACGAATTCATATACCAAAGAAAGAGGACTACCTGCTTATGAAGCAGTGCCACCATCCGACGTAAAAATGATAAGTGAATGGTTGCGACAAGCAGGCTATTACTGTACAAACAATTATAAAACCGACTACCAGTTTAAAGCACCAGTTACAGCTTGGGATGAGAGTAGTCCTTATGCGCATTGGCGAAATAGAAAAGATAATCAGCCTTTCTTTTCAGTGATTAACTTTACCGAAACACATGAGTCGGGTTTGTTTGAACCTTATGGATTTCGAGAAATTGAAACACGATTGTATCATGCTGGAGATAGCTCTTATAATTGGAAAAATAAAGGAGCTTCGCATGCTAATAATCGTATGACCGAAGAAGAAACACCTGTGCATATTCCTAAGGATACTAAGTTTAAAATTCCACCTTATCTAGCAGATAATGAGGTCACCCAACGTGACATGTGGAAACTCTACAATAATATTGCAGAAATGGATAGGCAAGTGGGAGCAGTTTTAAAACAATTGGAAGACGACGGTTTACTAGAGAATACGATTGTATTTTTCTACGGAGACCATGGTGGACCCTTACCTAGAGAAAAGCGATTAATCTACGATTCAGGTTTAAACACACCTATGATTATTCGATTTCCTGAAAAATTGCAAGCAGGTACCAAAGACAATCAGTTAATTAGTTTTGTAGATTTTGCACCAACTTTATTGTCGCTTATTGGCGAAGAACCAAAATCGTATATGCAAGGCCAATCTTTTTTAGGCGATTATAAAGCTGAGAAACGCAATTATATTCATGCAGCTGCCGACCGTTTTGATGCCGAAACCGATGTCATCAGGGCGGTAAGAGATAAACAGTTTAAATACATAAGAAATTACAGGCCAGAACAAGGCTATTATCTGCCTATAACCTATAGAGAACGCATTCCAGCCATGCAAGAATTATTGAGACTGCGAGACGAAGGCAAACTCAATGAAGCTCAAAAGCAATGGTTCAGAGAAAGCAAACCCAAAGAAGAATTATTTGACTGTTCGGTTGATCCGTTCGAATTAAACAACCTTGCAAACCATCCCGAATATAAAGACAAACTAAATGAGCTGAGTGCCGAAATGGATAATTGGCTTGGAGTAATAGAAGATAATCCTGATTTGCCTGAAGCTGAATTGATTAAAAAATTGTGGTATGACAATGATGTTCAACCTGTAACTTTAGAACCTATCATTACTAATGACAATGGGAAAGTGACAATCAACTGTGAGACCCAAGGCGCTTCTATAGGTTTTAAAGTGGTTAAGAATGGAGAAAAAGTACCCAAATCTTGGGAAGTTTATCAAAGCGCGATAGACATACCCCAAGGTGCAAAATTAGTAGTACAGGCACATCGTATTGGGTTTAAGCCTAGTTCAGTTATTGAAATCCAATAGATAATTCTAAATAGTATTTCTTTTATAAATCGGTACAGGATGAAACAGGATAGTTTTTCATAGGCATCTTTTTACCTTAAAATCGTTAGTAATTAATCTTTTAATATGAAAATTTCGTATCCTCTTTTTTTATGGTTTTTAGTTTCTCTATCCCTGATTTGTTGTGAATCTCATGAACAAAATCATAAGGATGACAATAAGCAATTGTCAATAAAATTGACGGAATTAAGTAACGAATTTAAATCACCATCTGATAACTACTATCCCGAAACTTGGTTTCATATTAACGGAAATAACATTAGCAAGGAAGGTTTAACCTTAGATTTAGAAGCGATAAAAGCTGCTGGTTTAAAAGGTATACACCTGTTTAACAAAAACGGACGACCATTCCCAAATGTAGATCCCATCAAAATATTATCGCCAGAATGGGAAGATATGATTCGGCATGCAGCAGACGAATGTGAGCGTTTAGGCTTAAAATTTACTATGCAAAATTGTCCAGGTTGGTCAATGACTGGCGGTCCTTGGGTGCCTGTGGAAGAGGCACAACGTGAAATGGTTGAGTCAGTTTACAGAGTTTCAGGTGGAAAAACCTATAATGAGGTATTAGAATTAGATTCATTATTTACAACACCAGATTACGACTATCAAGATATTCAAGTATTAGCTTTCCCAACACCAGAAGGTGATGATTTAGAATCTTTAAATCCTTCAAAAATTGAAACCAACAATAGTGCAGTCCCATGGGAAGCCATCTTTAATCCAAATTCTAAACTCATCGTTACACGGAAAAATACGTATTTAGATCAACCTTTAAAACAATATAGAAATCAAGGCATTACAAAAGTAAACGATGCTAATTCTTGGGTAAAAACTGTCTTTGATAATGCAGTGACATTACGCACGATTACCTTTCCGCAACTGCGTCACATCATTGTAGGTACGCAATATCCAAAAGTAGATGTAGCACTTAAAGTTGAAGCCTTAGTAGATGGCGAACTAAAAACAATTACAACTGTAAAGCTACCTGATGCCAATTGGAATGATCGTCGTAAGCATCTCACATTGGCGATTCCAGAAACCACATCAAATACATTTGTATTTGCGTTTCAAGGCAATCATAACATTGCGCCAGAATTCATTCGATTAAGTTCAAATCCAAAACTTCATAATCATCAAGCTAAAGCGGCTAAAGTATTGCGTCGTCTTAAAGACGATATACAAATTGATTATGCTCAAAACACCATTATTAGATCCAATGCAATTATTAATCTTTCTGATAAAATGACTTCTGAAGGGCAATTAATTTGGGACGTTCCCAAAGGCAATTGGACCATTGTGCGTTTTGGACATATCAATATGCGATTAACCAATAAACCTGCAGTGCCCGAAGCTACGGGTTGGGAATCTAGTAAGTTGGATAAAGTTGCCATTGAAAACCATTTAAGAAACGGTATGATTGGAAACTTAATTAAAGATGGAGGTCCAATTGGAGATGGTAAATTACACGGATTATTGATTGATAGTTGGGAAAGCCATGTGCCTACTTGGACCATGAATTCTGAAGATATGTTTGCCGAGTTCGAAAACCGTAGAGGTTATAGCATGAAAACCTATTTACCTGCAACCATGGGTTATATCGTTGAAAGTCCTGAAGTAACGACTAAGTTTTTACGAGATTTACGCCATACCATGGATGAGGTATTTATTGATAATTTCTTTACCCATTTTGCAATGGTGGCGCACGATCTGGGCGCGGAAGTCTATACCGAAGGTGCAGGAGGCGAAGTTTTACCTATTGATCCTATGCGTTATTATGGCGTTAGTGATATTCCAATGACCGAATTTTGGTATCCTAAAGAACCATCTGCCCAAAGAGAATATGCAAAACCAATATTTAATGCAGCATCTGCAGTACACCTGTATAATAAGCCAGTTTTAGCAGCTGAAGCATGTACACAGTTGGGTGTGAAATGGAATGAACATCCATTTTCGGTAAAATATTTAATCGACTATAATTTTACCAAGGGTGTCAATCATTTGGTATTTCATACCTTTTCCCATACACCACAAACTGATGTGTTTCCAGGTTCTAGTTTTGGCGGTAATATTGGATTTCCATTAGTACGTCAACAAACCTGGTGGCCATATATGAAGGATTGGACGGATTATTTAGCGCGAAACCAGTATGTTTTACAACAAGGCGAATATGTTGCAGACGTATTGCGATACTATGGAGACCATTTTGAGCGTCCACCTTTTGACTTAGATCAATTTCCTAAAGGCTATCGTTTTGATTATTTAAATGCTGAAATATTACACGATAAATTGAGTGTTGAAAATGGTAAAATCCATGTTGAGAATGCAGGAGATTATCGAATCATCACGCTTAGAGATTCAAAAGAAATGTTGCTATCTACAGCTCAAAAACTCAAAGAATTAGTGCTGGCAGGAGCAGTAATTCTTGGCGATAAACCATTAGGTTCACCAAGTTTAATGGATGATGAGAATGATTTAAAAGAATTAGCCGCAATAGCCGATGAGTTATGGGGAAATACTATTGAAGGTGTAAAACAAGTAGGAAAAGGAAAAGTGTATTGGGGAAAATCACTTGATGCTGTTTTAGAAGCTGAACGTATTTCTCAAGATGTCATTGTTCCAGATGATTTAGATATAAAATGGATTCACCGAGAAACGGCCGACGCACATATTTATTTTGTCGCTTCAAATCACGATGAACCAGTTGATGCTGCATTGAGTTTCAGAATTAAAGATTCGTATCCACAATTATGGAATGCTTTTAATGGAGAACAACAAGAAGCAAAAGTTTGGAGTACATCAAATGATAGAACAAATGTGACCTTATCTTTTCCACCAAGTGGAAGTACAATTGTGGTTTTTTCAAAAGGTGATAAATTGCCTTATGCCTCAAAAGTAACTTATGATAATGCCGTTATTTTAAATGCGGAAACAGGATGGTACAACATCCATGATACAGAAGATTTTCCGAGCATATCTTGGAAAGGCGATAATTTGCTTGCTTCAAAAGCAGGAGAATATACTTTTTATCAAAATGGAAATAAAACATCTAAAACCATTGAAGTAAATGAGCAATCACTTCAAACGGATTGGAAATTATTATTTAATGACGGTTGGGATACTCCGAAGTCTATTGAAATTCAAGAATTAAAATCACTTACCGAATTGGAGAATGATGCTGTTAAACACTATTCAGGGACCACAACATATTCCAAAACCTTCAATTTACAATCTTCAGGTAAACAAACTATTATCGACTTAGGAGCTGTTTCAAATATTGCAGAGCTTTGGTGTAATGATAAGAAAGTCGGTGTAAAATGGGCACCACCTTTTACTTTTGATATCAGTGAATTGGTGACAAATGGTGAAAATCGATTAGAGATAAAAGTAACCAATACCTGGCGAAATCAGCTCATTTTTGATAATCAAAGACCAAAAGGTAAAAAGAAAACTTGGACAACTAATCCACCTAAAAAAAATGAGACTGAATTAGGTGATTCTGGTTTAATCGGACCAGTAGTTATAAAAATACTAAATTAATTGACTCTTTATTCTATGCTTTTAGACATTTCATTTATCCTCAAAAATTGACTTTTAACAAAATAAAAGGTAATTATCTTTCAATTCAGCATAGTTCAGGATACCTTATTTAGTTATATTGAATAATATTAAAGAAAAATTTGAATATGAATAAGTCAAATATTCACAAAAGCTATGAAAAAAATTACTTTTAAAACCTTATTATTTTTCTGTTTTACATTATGCTCACTCGGCATAGCAGCGCAAGATGCGCCACCTTCTGATGATATTTTTAGATTAAAAAATGTGGAAACTGGGCTATTTTTAACAGATGCAGGAGTAAGTGCCACAGCAGTTACTATGACAAATTTAGGTGAAGAAGATCAAAGCACCCATTTTACTTTTGTAGAAAGCGGTGCATTTTATAATATAGATAGTGAAATTTTAGGAATATTACGCGGACCAGGTGCTGGTGGGCCAGGAGGCCCTTTTGTAGTTGTTAGTACTGCTACATCTGCACCAGCAGCTGATGCTGATAAAGTGTGGACGATACAACACAATCAAACTGATGATACCTATAGATTCCAATCTGGCAATAGTGGTAGATTTATGTATCATGACGCAAATGGAATGGTTACACATATAGTCGTTTCAGAAACGGATGATAGAAGTAATTGGGAACTCGTTCCTTATGTACCAATTCCTGTAGAGACAGCTCCAGATGAAGATACAAACCCTGATCTAACTTGTCCAGCTTCAGGTGAATTCCAAAACGACAATACTAGAAATGTAGATATACCAAACGCTGTTAATGTAGGAACTGTTGATGACAGAACATGTTATTCGGATTATTATGAAACTAATGTCTATGGTGAAATTTGGGGTGCTTATAATATAACGGATGGTTCTAACCATTGGGATACTCCAGGTACCTTACAGCCTAGAATAGAGCGTTCTTTACCTAGGTCTCAAGAGACTGGTGTAGGAAGCTATGCCAGGTTTACAGGTACTTTAAGAATTCTAGAAGTTGGTGATACTGGAAGTTTTGGTACTTCTGGGAGCTATCTCATGCAGACTAAAGGAAAGCACACAGGTGGTGGTGGACCAAATGATCCGGCGATATGTTTATATTTAGCAAGACCTGTATATGGTGATGATGGCAATGGTAATCAAGTACAAGTATCTTTTAACATTTGGAGAGAACAGATCAATTTTCGAGGAGGCTCTGGATCTGCAGGAAGAACTGAGGTTTTTCTTAAGAATGTTGCAAAGGACGAGATAGTAGATATTGAATTGGAGGTTGGTTTTAGAGAAGATCCTAATGATCCTGATTTAAAAATACATTATTCTGATGCTGTAATAGGAGGTGAAGCTTTCAATTGGAATATACCAGAACCAGAAAGAGGTACAGAATCCGGCATTAGATATGGCGCATATCGCGTGAGAGGAGGTAGAGCACAAATGAGATGGGCAAATACGACTTATGAGAAGGTAGAAATTCCAGATACTAGTGGTCCACCACCTTCTGACGATATTTTTAGATTCAGAAATGTAGCTACAGGCCAATTCTTAACAGATGCAGGAGCATCAGCTACACCAGTTACAATGACAGATTCAGGTGAACCTCAAAATACACATTGGACATTTGTGCAACAAGGCACTTTGGTTAATATAGATAGTGAAGTCAACGGCATATTACGTGCACCAGGTTCTGGTGGTCCAGGAGGTCCTTATGTGGTTTTAAGCACAGGGACAACAACAAGTTCTGGAGATAAAGTATGGACCTTACACTATAACGACACGGATGATACCTATAGATTTGAGTCTGGTACTAGTGGTAGATTTATGTATCATGAAGTCAATGGGTTGGTAACACATATCCCAGTTCCTGAGTCAGATCTCAGAAGCGTATGGGAGGCGATACCAACCAGTGAGCCTTTAAGTATTGAGGATAATGAATTAACTGAAGCTTCAATAAAAGTATATCCTAATCCAGCAACCACTAATTTTACGGTTGCATTAAATAATAGTAGAGATGCAGAAGTTAAAATATACAATATGCTTGGAAAAGTGATCTATAAGGGTTCAACGACTAACGGAAAAATTGAAATTAGAACTAATAGTAATTTAACTTCTGGTTTATACATAGTAAGTGCTACAACGGATGACAATAAAACTGTTCAGACTAAATTGATAATAAATTAATTATAATTTCATATTAGTAATTCAAAAGAGGCTGTCTTATATGAGAGCCTTTTTTGTTTTTATAGTTACAGGATAAAACAGGATAGTTTTTCTTTGTAGTAATGTTACTTTTCCATATCATCTAATTACATATCTCAATGAAAAGACGCAATTTTATAAGACTTTCAACCGTTGCAGGAGTTGGTATATCACTTCCAATGTCAGGATTATTAAATGCTTGTTCTAGCCATCCTGAGCACTCATTAGAATTCAAAAACTTAATTTCAGGGCTTTTAAAAGATTGGAGTGATGGTATGTTAAAAGTACAAATTAACAATCCGTCAAATTTGGAAGTACATGGTGCTTTGGGTTGTCCGTCTTGTTCGCATATTCATGGTCGTTGTATGGATGCGGTGTATCCTTTTTTATATATGGCAGACAAAACAGGAGATGAAAAATATGTTGAAGGGGCTAAATTAGTTATGCTTTGGGCAGAAAATAATGTGTCTCAAGACAATGGATCTTGGACGGTTATTAAAAATCCAAAATCTTGGAAAGGCATCACTATTTTTGGAGCTATTGCTTTGGCAGAAGCCTTACACTATCATGGTCATGTTTTAGATGAAGTCACGCGAACAGCTTGGACAAAACGTTTAGAAAAAGCAGGACAGTACATTTACGATACGTTCACCATTGATTTCACCAATATTAATTATCCAGGTACAGCAGTTTATGGTCTGGATTTAGTTGGAGAAGTTGTAAAAAGAGATGATTTTAAAGCAAAGAGTAAAGAACTGGCGCAACAAGTAAAAGCTTATTTTACGCCAAATGAAGGTTTGTTATTTGGAGAGTGTAAAAAGAGTTCTAACAAGTTGAGTGAAAAAGGGTTACACGGTGTTGATTTAGGGTATAATGTTGAAGAAACTTTAAATAGTTTAGTCATGTATGCGCTTAAAAAAAATGACAAAGAGCTTCTTGAAATTCTAACCAAATCTTTAAATAGCCATTTAGAGTTTATGTTACCAGATGGTGGTTGGGATAATAGTTGGGGCAACAGAATGTATAAATGGACATATTGGGGAAGTAGAACTTGTGATGGCAGTCAACCAGCCTTTGGGATGATGGCACACATCAATCCTGCATTTGGAACCGCAGCCGTAAAAAACACAGAATTATTGCAGCGTTGTACAGCAGATGGTTTAATTCACGGTGGACCTGGATTTATTGAAGCTGGTATTCCACCTTGCGTGCACCATACGTTTACACATGCAAAGCCTTTAGCAGCCTTATTGGACCATTGGGACCATTTACCAGAAATCAATTCAAATAATAACCTGCCAAGAACCATAGCAGATGGTGTTAAGCATTTTAAGGATTTAGATGTATATCTTTTCGCGAGAGGAAATTGGAGAGGAACCGTAAGTGCTTATGATGCAGAATATCATTATAAAAACGACTATCGTCAAGCCTCAGGAGGTGCTTTAGGTGTGTTGTATCATAATAAAGTTGGGCTTCTTTGCGCAGCAAGTATGGCAGAATACGCTTTGGTAGAAAAAAACAACCAACAGGTACAGCCCAATAAAGACATCTGTTTAACACCGAGAATTGAAACCTTTAAAGATGAAATTTGGTACACAAACTTATTCGATTTACCTGCTACTGTAACCTCTAAAGATGAAAATGGAACGATTGAATTATTGGCCGATGTTAAGTTGAAGAATGTAGATCGAGAAGAAGTGACAGAAACGGCCTCTGATTTTGATATTACATACAAGTGTTCTGCGGATAAAATACAAATAAGCGTCAGCACAGAACAAGATATTACTGAGCCAACTGCATTTGTTTTACCTATAATCTCGCCAAATAATGAAGTTGTGACTAACGTAAGCGATACAGAAATCACCATTCAAAAACCAGAAGGTTTAGTGACGATAAAAGCTAACGTGCCTCTAAAAATAAAAGACATTGAAGGCTCTAGAACATTTAATATGGTACCTGGTGTAGAAGCCATTCCTTTTGAAATATTCTTTGAAAAAGATGTCAATGAATTGCTTATTTCAATAGCTGTTAGTTAAAATACAGTAAGGTACAGGATACAAAATAATCATAAGTTAATTATACTTGACTTATGGAAAACTCAAATTGGATTCTTCAATTTCTTGGACGCTTACATCCTCTATTGGTGCATTTTCCTATTGGGCTTTTATTTACAGGGTTTATTTTAGAATTACTGACCTTAAATGGAAAGCGAAAAGGACTTAGAGATGGCATCAGTTTTATGGTATATATCGGTGCAGGTTTTGCTGTGTTTTCGGCACTCTTTGGTTGGTTCTTAAAAACTCAAGAAGACTATACAGGCAATTTAGTAGATAATCATCAATACACAGGAATTGCCACGGCAGTTTTAGCTTTGATTACAGCCTTAGTTTTAAAATCAAGCTTAAAAAAATCACCAGTAAATTTAAAAGCCTATCGCATTGTATTTTTCATGACAGTAGTTTTATTGACAATAGCAGGACATTTAGGTGCGAATTTAACGCATGGAGAGGATTATCTTTCTTCAGTTTTACCTGGAAATAAAGATAATTATACAAGTAAGGAATCTGGAGCTTTACTGGCCGAACTTAAGACTGTAGATACATTATCAGAATTACAAAAAGACAAATTAAACTTAGAAGTCAGAGGACTTTTTGCACATAGATGCTACCAATGTCATAGTGAAAATAAACAAAAAGGTGAACTCATTCTCGAAACAAAAGCAGGTGTTTTTAAAGGAGGAAAATCAGGATTAGCAGTCGTGCTAGGTAAGTCAGAAGAAAGTGAAATTTACAAACGTATTTCGCTTCCAGCAAATCATAAGGACGTCATGCCAACAAAGGGTAAGTTGTTGACGTCAGATGAAATAGCACTTGTGAAGCTTTGGATAGACGAAGGAGCACATTGGTCGGATCAAGCCATTAAAATATTTCCAGAAGCTGAATTGGCTTTAGTTAAACCAGAATTACCAAAAGTTTCTGAAGAATCGCATCCTATAGATAAAATTGTCAGTAATTATTTTGATGGCAACGATGTGTCTTGGCAAGCCTTAATCGATGATCGTAAGTTTATTAAAATAGCCTACATGGATGTTATTGGTTTACTGCCAGAACCTGAAGTTATAGATGCGTTTGTAGCGGATAATAATTCTAATAAACGAGTAGATTTAATTGATGACTTATTAAATGATTCCGACAATTATACACAACATTGGTTAAGTTTTTGGAATGATTTACTACGAAACGATTATAGTGGTACAGGTTTTATAACTAAAGGTAGATTTCAAATTACAGGATGGTTGTATACTGCGTTAAAGAATAATAAATCTTATGACCACATGGTAACCGAATTATTGAATCCAGACAAAGAATCAGAAGGGTTTATTAAAGGAATTCAATGGAGAGGTGTGGTCAATTCAAGTCAACGTACAGAAATGCAAGCAGCTCAAAATATAGGTCAATCGTTAATGGGTGTCAATGTAAAATGTGCGTCTTGTCATAATAGCTTTGTGAGTAATCTAACCTTAGAGCAAGCTTATGGTTTTGCTTCGATTTTTGCGGAAGAGCCTTTAGAACTTAATAGATGTGATAAACCTATTGGTAAAATAGCAAAAGTCAATTTTTTATATCCCGAACTAGGTAGTGTTGAAGCAGAAACATTAGCAGAACGATTACTAAAGTTGTCTGAAGTAATGATTAATAAAGACAACGGACGTTTGTATAGAACTATCACAAACCGTATATGGGAACGTTTAATGGGTCGAGGAATTATTGAACCGGTTGATGAAATGGATAACGAACCTTGGAACGCTGAATTGCTCGATTGGTTAGCAGCAGATTTTATTGATTCAGGTACAGACTTAAAGCATCTAATTAAACGAATTATAACGTCTAAGGCATATCAATTACCTACAGTCAATTATAAATCATCAGAAAATCTAAAGCAAGATTACGTTTTTGAAGGCCCTGTTTTAAGACGCTTAAGTGCGGAACAATTTTCGGATGCTATTAGTCAGGTAATTGCACCAGTTTATGTAGCGGTAGAATTTAATCCTAATGAAGAAAAAATGCGAGCGTTACGCATTTGGCATCATGAAAAAGATTTAACAAACACGGTATTACCATTACCTGGTAAACGGTATTTTAGAAAGGAATTCAAGCTCATAAAAGATGATATGATACAAGCTTCGGTTTTAATTTCTGTAGACGATGCTTATAAATTATTCATTAACGGAAAGCCAGTAGGAGAGGGCAATAATTGGGCTGATGTTGGAAAATTCGATATTACTAAACTCTTGACTAAGGGAAATAACGTGATTGCGATAGAGGGCAATAACTTAGGAAAGATTGATAATCCTGCCAGTATATTATTTGCTATGAAAGTAAATTTTAAAGATGGAAAAACCATCAAGGTGTTTTCAGATAAAACATGGGTCAGTACAAACAAAACACCTCAAAGTAACTGGGTATATTTAAATTTTGATGATAGTAAATGGGTAGAAGTTCGAGATTACGGAACAAATAATTGGAGTAAGCTGTTGGAATTTACATTTAAAGAACATAAGGAGACCTTTGCAAGAGCCAGTTTGGTTAAACAACATCCGTTTTTAAAAGCTTTAGGAAGACCTAATCGAGAAATCGTGGCTACGACAAGAGAAGAACAAGCAACATTGTTGCAAGCTTTAGAACTTACAAATGGTGCTTTTTTCAATCGCATTTTACAAGAAGGAGCAAAACAATGGCGCGATACCTATGGAAACGATAGTAATGAAATGGTAGACGCGCTATATCAGAAATTATTAGGAAGGCACCCATCTTCTGAAGAACAAAAGATTTTAAATAAGGCTTTAGGGAATGAACCAAGTACAGCACAAGTACAAGATGTGATTTGGTCGGTTTTGATGTCGCCTGAATTTCAATTTATAAACTAGTAAGAATCGCTTTTGAGTTATGAAGGATAAAAATAGCAAGGTTAATTCGCGTAGAGAATTTATAAAAAAGATGACTGCAGCAAGTTTGGCGGCTTCTGCAACAAGCATTCCTTTAGCAAGTTTTTTAAGTTCCTGTTCGCCCGAAGTTCAGAAAAGAGCAGCTACAGCAGATAGTGTTATTTTACTTTGGATGGCAGGCGGCATGGCACATACCGAAACATTTGATCCTAAAGCGTATGCACCTTTCAAAAAAGGTTTAGAGACCAATAAAGTATTAAGTACATTTCCAAAACATCCCACAGTAGTTGATGGACTAGAGTTTTCTGAAGGGTTACAATCTATTGGAAATGTAATGGATAAAGGAGCTATTATAAGATCCTATAAAGCAGCTGATTTAGGACATATTTTGCATACAAGACATCAATTTCATTGGCATACCTGTTATGAGCCACCGCAATCGGTTCAAGCACCTCATATTGGAGCATGGATTGCAAAAGAATTAGGACCAGCAAATACTGTAATTCCACCTTTTATTTCAATGGGACAACGTTTTACAATGGGCGAAGCCGAAGAATTAAAAGCATTTCATTCAGCCGGATTTTTAGGAAGTGAATATGGTCCATTTTTAATTCCAGACCCATCAGAGGGTTTAGATAGTGTACGTCCACCACAAGGCATGTCCTTGAAACGTTTTGAAGCACGCTACAAACTTTATAAAGAACTGGCCAATAAAAGTGAAGTGATGGAGCAAGCTAGCGACTATCAAAGAGAATCGTTAATGCGTTCTATGGAACAGTCGTACCGACTTTTAAATTCGCCAGAAGCCAAAGTATTTGATTTATCTCAAGAACCTAAAGAAAAATATGATACCTACAACACAGGTCGTTTTGGATTAGGTTGTTTATTAGCAAAACGTTTGGTTGAAAACGGAGGACGATTTATTAGCGTATCAACAGAATATGAACCATTTTTAGGTTGGGACACACATGCTAACGGACATACCAGAGCAAAACAAATGAAAGCTTTAATAGACAGACCTGTTTCGCAATTAATAAAAGATTTAGACGAATCTGGTCACTTGGATAGAACCTTGGTTATTTTGGCGAGTGAATTTAGTAGAGATGCCATTATGGAAGGCAGACCAGGAGAAGAAGTTAAAGATCAAGCAAGCAGACAACCAGATAAAATAGAGCATATTCGACATTATGGAATGCATCGTCATTTTACAGATGGTGGTTCAATATTAATGTGGGGAGGCGGTGTTAAAAAAGGATTGGTTTACGGAAAAACAGCAGATGAAAGACCATGTGTTTCAGTAGAAAATAAAGTGGTTATAGATCAGGTGCATCAATCTATTTATCATGCTTTGGGTATCGATTCTCAAACCCATTACGAAATCGAAGGCAGGCCATTTTACACCACACCAGATGGAAAAGGGCAGCCTATATTAGATTTGTTCGGAAAAGAAATGAAATCATCAAAAGAAAATGTCGCTTAATAATTTATAATCATCATGACAAAGTCTAAAATCAGTCGTAGAACATTTATCAACACCACAGCAAAAGCAGGTTTAGGTTTAGCGATTGTTCCTCATTTTAATATTTTAAAGTCCAAGCCGAAAATGTATGATACCATTATAGGTCATGGAGATTTTAAATATAAAGTACATAAATCATGGGGAGATTTAGATAGAGCTGTAACACCTGTAAAAAATTGCCATGAAATGGTTATGGACTCTAAAGGCCGTTTAATTATGGTAGGGGATAACACTAAGAATAATATTCTGATTTATGACAAATCAGGAAAGCTTCTCGATTCTTGGGGAATACGTTACAAAGGTGGTCATGGGTTATCACTATGGAATGACGGTTCCGAAGATTTTTTATTTATCTGTGATGCCAAAGGCGAAAGTCTAATAAAAACAACAACAGACGGCAGAGAGTTAATGATTATAGGGCATCCTTCTCAATATGGCACTTATGATAAAAAGGATGCCTTTAAGCCAACGGAGAGTGCCATTGGTCCTAATGGTGATATTTATATAGCAGATGGCTATGGCTCAAATTATATTCTTCAATTTACAAAAGATGGAGAATTTATTCGAAAAATAGGAAGTGGTAGAGGTACAGAAAAAGACCAATTTCAAACGGCTCATGGTGTTTGTATCGATTACAGAGCTAAAGGAGAACCTACTTTGTTAATTACATCGAGAGCAGCAAATTGCTTTAAACGGTTTACACTAGACGGTACATATATAGAGCAGATAGATTTACCAGGTGCTTTTGTCTGCCGACCTGTTATTCATAACAAACATTTATACTCTGGCGTTTGTTGGTCTTCAGAGGCCGATTATGTAGAAGGCGACCAAAGTACACACCCCTTTAAAACAAGTCCTAAATCGGGTTTTGTAACCATCCTAGATGAAAATGGAAAAGTAGTGTCTAATCCTGGCGGAACAAAACCAAAGTATAAGAAAGGAAAGTTACAGCGAATGGTACAAGACCAACCCATTTTTCGGCATTGCCACGATGTCTGTGTCGATAATGATGAAAATTTATACGTCTGCCAATGGAATGCCAACAAGGCCTATCCTATAAAATTAGAGCGTGTTTAAGAATAAGGCTAAAAACGAGCTTTAAAAAATTCTTTAAAAAAAGGAGACCACAGTTAAAGAGTCTCCTTTTCATTATATAATTAGTATTGCTTATTTTGAAATTCTATTTTAATCTCTACAATGATTAATGTCTTTAAATTGAATATGTGCAGTTTTGTCTCCAGTATCACTTGTGCCATAAGCACCATATCTTGTATAAACTCTTTCAGTAGTATGGTTATGAATTATGTTTTTTTCTGTACCTCCAACTTTTATCTTCGAAAATGCTGTATTAGATGAATTATATCCTGTTTCATATCTAAAAGTATATTCTTGCCCGTAGTTAATGGTTTTGAAATTTGTTACTGTTCTACCTCCTCCACTTGGTGTGTAAGGATTCGTAGTTACATGAGTTTCTAATCTAATTTTATTAACACCATTTACTGTAACTTTTCTAGCGTATAATAAAAATTGTGCACTACTATTCTTTTTACCTGCTTCAACACCTTTTTTAATTAGACCACCTGCATGAGATTGAATAATACATGTATTGCCATCGCTTAAATCATATATTCTAAACCTGCCAGTAAGTACTGTTTCTTTATTGGGACTGCGAGAAAGGGTGTTGAAAAATCGTTCCACTCTAGTTTTAGTATTATTATATCTTATAGTGCCTCCTATAATTTTGTATCTACCCCAACCTCCTGAAATATTATCATAACCTCCATAAGTTTCACTAGTTCTACAGTCAAGGGTTCCTTTATTATTGGGATTAGATACATCAGAACAGGATTGAGGTGATCCAGGGCCAAGGTTTGGAAACGATGTGTCACAACTTGCTTTTGCATGTAATTCCGTCGAGTCTGGTGATTCTTGTAATGTAGATTCGTCAATTGATGAATCAATTACGTCGTTTGTAGAGCAAGAAATTGAAATAGTTAATAATAGAATTAAAGCTATTTTTTTCAGATTTTGTAGATTACTTTTTTTCATTTTAATTTGGTATTGAAGTTTATATTGGTTCTTTAAGACTTTGCCATAAAAAATCTTAATATTTCCTTAAAACTAAGATGTTTTTAAAATTATGCTATCCTGTACTTACATGATTTTGATAGTTTTCTTTTTACCTAACATCATAGTACAGGATAACTCTTTTTTCGTTTTCTAATATCTTTAGTTTTTAAACGAAATACAGTTTTTAAATGAAATACAAAATCAATATCCATTCATGTAATCTTATAATGGTAAACAAACAAGCTCTATTTTTAGTTCTTTTAATAGCTGTTTTCTGTATATCCTGTAAACAGGGTTCTACCTTAATCACACCAATAGCTTTAGAACAATTAACTGTTGATGCAAAAGAAAATCCATCAGCTATAGAAAGTGAACAACCCCTTTTTTCATGGATTGTTAATGCTCAAGGTTACAATAAATCACAATCAGCTTATCATATTTTGGTAGCATCCTCAGAAGAAATATTAAATGAAGATGGTGCTGATTTATGGAATTTAGATAAAGTAAATAGTGAGCAATCCACTTTTGTAAAATATCAAGGCAAAGCAATAGAAGCAATGAAAAACTACTATTGGAAAGTGAAAATTTGGGATGAAAATAACGTAGCTTCAAATTGGTCTGAAGTTCAAACATTCCAAACAGGATTGATGACTTCTGAAAATTGGGGCAATTCCAAATGGATTACTTTAAATAAGGATACAAGAACCTCAGAACACCGTTTCAGAGATTACAAAATAGGTAGAATGGAAAAACCAGAACCTGTTGATGGATTTGCGGCTAGTTATTTTAGAAATGAGGTTGCTATTGACAAAACAATAAAAAATGCACAAGCCTATATCTGCGGATTAGGCTATTACGAGTTGTATTTAAATGGAGAAAAAGTCGGAGATCATGTGTTGGACCCAGCACCATCAAACTACGATAAGCAAGCCTATTATGTCAATTATGATATTACCGAACAACTAAAAGCTGGAAAGAATGCCTTTGGAATTATTTTAGGAAATGGCTTCTACGGACAAAATATTTCTTGGAACCGAGATCCAGAATCAAATAAAAAAGGGGTGTCTTATGGCCCGCCAACAGTAAAGCTTTTAGTGAAATTGCAATATAATGATGGTACTGAAGCCGATTTCTACACGGATGAAACATGGAAAGAAGCAACAGGACCAATCGTATTTAATAATATTTATGGTGGTGATACTTATGATGCACGTTTCGAACTAGGTGATTGGAATACTGTTGGTTACAACGATGCTAAATGGGAAAATGCTAAAGAAACATTGCCTAAACTAAAGAAAATAAGTGCGCAACAAATCCCGCCTATCAAAAAGCTTAAAGAGTTTGAACCACAAAAAGTGTTCAAAGGTGCAGATGGCGAATGGGTTGTAGATTTTGGACAAAATATTGCGGGTTGGGTAAAACTCAATGTCAAAGAAAAAGAAGGACAATTGGTTGAAGTCATCACTACAGAAGCTTTATTAACTAACGGTAAAGATATTTTCCAAGGTTCAACAGGTGGAGGTGCCAATGGGATGCCTCAAATATATAAGTATATCTGTAAAGGTGATGATGTAGAATCTTGGGAACCAAAATTTAGTTATCATGGGTTTCGATATGCTAAAATTAAAGGCATTTCTTCAAAGCCAGATGCCAATATGATTAAAGCGGTTTTAGTGGCTACAGATATTAAAGAAACGGGGAGTTTTAGTTCTTCAGACGAATTATTGAACAAAATGCACAACATCAGTAAATGGACCATTGTAGATAACCTACATGGAATTCCAGAAGATTGTCCACATCGTGAGAAATGCGGATGGTTAGGAGATGCTCATGCCTTTTGTGAGTATGCGTTGTACAATTATGATATGTACGATTTCTACAAGAAATATATGGAAGACATACGCACCCAAATGCGACCAACAAAGGGTCATAATAATCCAGAAATTAACTTTCAAGTACCAACGATGATTGCACCAGGAAAACGTACTTCAACCTATGCGAAAATAGATTGGGGAGTTGCTACCATGTACTTACCTTGGTATAATTATAAGTTTTATGGTGATGATGCTATTGTAAAAGAATTCTACCCAGAAATGAAGGGACTGACCGATTTCTATCTCAATTTTAAAGGCGATAATGGCATTATGCAAGATGGTATGGGAGATTGGTGCCCACCACTTTGGGACAGACGTTCAAATCCTTCCGCAATGGAGTGCGACCCTATTATTTCAGCCAATGCCTATTTTTATGATGTTTTAGGTATTATGGAACGTTTTGCTAAAATGAATAATGACCCAGTTTATGAAGCACAAATGAAACAAGAAAAAGAAGCCTTGTTAGAAGCATTCAATAAGGAATTTTTAGTTGAAATCCCTAATACAGAACATAAATGGTATCAAAGTCAAACCGCTACAGTTCAAGCTCTGCAATTTAATATGGTTCCAGAAGCTGAAGTAGAAAATGTGGTTAATGGATTAGCTCACGATATCCTTGAAGTGAAAGGCGGACACCACTCTACAGGAATACACGGAAACAGATACATATATACCGTTTTATCCAAATACGGAAAGGCAGATTTAGCATATCAAATATTAACCACACCAGATTTTCCTAGTCAGACGTATGTGATGAATTCAGGATTCACCACATGGCCAGAACGCCAATTTGTTTGGGAGGAAATGGAAGGTCCAACCAACTCATTAAACCACCCAATGCATAGTGGTTTTGCAGCTTATTTTTATGAGTCCTTAGGTGGTGTAAAATCATCAATTGATAATCCTGGATTTAAAGTTTTTACAGTGAATCCAGAATATCCTAGAGAAGTTACTCACACCAATGTTACTATACCAACACCTTATGGTGATATTACAAATAAATGGAATACAAAGGACAACGTATTAAGTATGAATCTCGAAGTGCCTTTCAATACAAAGGCGAAGGTTATGGTGACTACTTCAGAATTTGAAAGTCTTCAAATTAATGGACTGTCGGTTGAAGATTTTAAAAAGCAAAACACCATAGAAATTACGGAAGGTGCAGTAATTATAGGTTCAGGAAACTATAAGATTGAATATTCAAAAACTTCAATATGAAAAAGAACGCTTTTCAAGTTGAAATATGTTTAGTATTATTTAGCCTTGTTGTATGTCTATCATCATGTAAACACCAAACCGAATCCAAAGAAAAAGAAAATACATTTCAATCCATATTTAACGGTAAAGATTTAGACGGTTGGAATGGAGACCCTAAATATTGGCGTGTTGAAAATGGTATTTTAATAGGAGAGGTAACACCAGAAACCATTCTAAAACGAAATTCTTTTATAATCTATGAAAAAGAACAACCTGAAAATTTTGAACTGAAGCTAGACTACAGAATAAGCAATTCTGGGAATAGTGGAATTAATTATAGAAGCGAAGTTATTGATAATGTGCCATTTGCATTACGAGGTTATCAATGCGATATTGATGGCAAAAACAAATATACAGGTCAAAATTACGAAGAAAAAAAGCGAACGACATTGGCTTATTTGGGTGAAATAGTAACCATTCCGAAGATGCCTGATAGCATACCAAAAACAAACTTGCGTAAGAATGTAAAGAAGAACTGCTGGCAAACCAGAACCGTTACAGAAACTAAGGTGGAATCACAGCTAAAATCTAACATCAAACTCAATGATTGGAACACTGTTCATCTCATAATAAAAGATAATAAAATGCAACATTATATAAATGGTGTTCTTTTTAGTGAGGTAAACGATTTAGATGAAATCAATAAATCTGTAAAAGGTCTTATAGGTGTTCAAGTTCATGTTGGACCACCTATGAAGGTTGAATACAAGAATATAAAATTAAAGAATCTATTATAAATCCAGAATGTATGTGTCAGGTTACTGAAAACAATATTTAAACATCAAAGTTTAAAACATTACTCAAAATCTTGGTATTACGCCACTTTAGGAAGTGCAGGATTGTACAGGATACCAAAGGATAGAACAGGATAGTTCTTAAATTATTTCATAATAATTTAGATATATAATAACAATCAAACAATATTCTTATGAAATTATTAATCACATTGAACAAATGTTGTGGTTTTCGTAAAACATGGCTGTGTGTTATTTTGACATTTTCATTCGTTGCAATGTCAAATGCACAATTGGTAACTGGTAAAGTTACAGCAGAAGGACTCCCTCTTCCTGGTGCTTCAGTCATAATTAAGGGAACAACAACAGGAACTGAAACAGATTTTGACGGGAATTATTCAATCCAAGCCAGCTCCGAAAGCACATTAGTGTTTTCTTATGTAGGCTATACCTCAATAGAGGTGGTTGTAGGAAACCAATCTGTAATTAATGTAACTTTAGAACCAGATAGCTCATTAGATGAGGTAGTTATCATTGGCTATGGAACCCAGAGAAAATCTGACTTAACAGGTTCCGTTTCTTCGGTTAGTGCTCAAGATGTAGCTGATGTACCAGTTTCGAGAGTTGATCAAGCCCTGCAAGGTAGAGCAGCAGGTGTACAAGTAACGCAAACTAGTGGTGCACCAGGTGCTGGTACCGCCATCAGAGTACGTGGAGGTAATTCCATTACTGGCAGTAACGAACCACTTTGGGTTATTGATGGTATTATTGTTGGAACAAATTTTAACCTAAACAATCTTAATGCAAATGATGTCAAATCTATTGAGGTCTTGAAAGATGCATCATCTGTTGCTATTTATGGGTCAAGAGGTGCAAATGGAGTAATTTTGGTAACCACCAAAAGTGGTGCTAATATTGGTGGTGGTAAACCACAAATTAATGTAGGTATTTTTACAAGCACACAATTAGTACCTGAACAACCAGACTATTTAAGTCAGGAACAACAAATTGAATACACCAATCAGGATGCTATTATAAGAGGTGTGGCTGAGCCATTTCCAGGAAATCCATCGGACTACCCAGATAATAACTATTTAGACCTTTTATTAAATCCATCGCCTATTCATAATGTAGATGTTTCTATAGCTGGCTCTTCAGAAAACGGAAGTGTAAGTTATTATAATTCGTTAAATTTTTTCGATCAAGATGGTCTTATTGAGAATTCAGGAATACAAAAATATATATTTAGGTCTAATTTAGATTTTAAAATAACTGATAATTTAAAAGCAGGAACTCGTATTAATTATTCAAGAATTAAACTGGACAATGGTGTAGTTGGTTATGGAGGTCTTTTAGGTATTTTACCAACCCAACCTATTTACAATGACGATGGTTCTTTCAATGGGGCTAATGAAGTAACCGGTAATCCATTTAACAACCCTGTTGCAACAGCAAAACTAGATATAGATGAGACTATTTCTAGCAATTTATTAGCAACGATATATCTAGAATATAGTCCTATAGAAAATTTAATTATACGCTCTACTTTTAATCCAGATATTACCAATTCTAAAAGGAACGAATTTACGTCTAGCCAAAGACCAGATTTACAAGTTGGAGACAGTAATGCTAGAATAAGTACTATATCTACTATTAATTGGAATAACGAAAATACCGTGCAGTATTCTGGAACTTTTGGAGAGGATCATAGTTATACGGTTTTAGGTGGTGCCTCTTTCCAGAAAGATGTTATTGAAACTGCGTCAGCTCAGGCTTTTGGGTTTACTACAGATGCTACAACATTCAACTCTTTAGGATTAGGAACTGATCCTACAAGAAATATAGTGAGTTCTGGTTATAGTCAAAGAACACTTGTTTCTTTTTTCGGTAGGCTTAATTACACGTTTAAAGACAAATATTTGTTAACATTGGTTGGTAGAAGTGATGGTAGTTCTGTGTTCGCACCTGGTAATAAGTATAATTTTTACCCCTCTATAGCAGCTGCATGGAAAATTAGTGAAGAGTCGTTTATGCAAGATCAAGACATATTTAGTAATCTAAAACTAAGAGCTAGTTATGGTCAAGCAGGTAACCAAGCTATAGATCCATACAGTACTTTAGCTGTTTATGCCGAGGCAAACACATCCACTAATGGAATTGAGCTTCCTGGTCTTCTCTTGGGTAGACCAGCTAATCCTAATTTAATTTGGGAAACAACAACGTCTTTTGATATTGCTTTAGAAGCTTCGCTTTTTGGAGGTAGAGTTTTTACAGAATTTAATTACTATCATAAAAAAACAGAAGACTTATTATTAGATGTTACAATACCTAGACAAACAGGTTATACAAATCAATTACAAAATATAGGTTCTTTAGAAAATAAAGGATGGGAATTTCTAGTAAATTCTACCAATATAAATAATGAAAACTTTACTTGGAATTCTACATTAACGCTTTCTTCTAATAAAAATAAGGTTTTAGATCTAGGAGGTGAGGAGTTTATTGACGTCGTTGTAGACGAGATTTTAGGTGCTGGAAACCTAAGGTTAATCGTTGGCGAAACGGCACCAGTATTTACTGGAGTCCAGTATTTAGGAACCTGGAAAAGTCAAGATGAAATTGATGCTTCAGGACAAGATACTGCTACAAATTTTGTTGGAGGCCCAAGATATAAAGATACAGATGGAGATGGTTTTATAACCAACGAAGACTTTGAGGTACTTGGAAATCCTTTTCCAGATTTAATTTTTGGGTTTGAGAACAATTTTTCTTATAAAAACTTCGATTTAAGTATTTATATTCAAGGAACGGTTGGTAGTGAAGTTTTTAATTTAAGAACACGTAATAGTTTTTTCATTCGTGGCGAGCTGCCAAAGTATGCAGAAGTTGCTAATTATTGGTCACCTGAAAACTCCAATTCTAATGTTCCTAGACCTGGATTTGTTGAAGGTGCTTATCAGCCCAATTCTTTTGATGTCGAGGACGCTACACACTTGCGTCTAAAAAATGTTAGATTTACGTATAATTTGCCTGTTAAAGAAATGGGGTGGAAAGGTTTAGAAGGCATGGCAATTTATGCAACTGGAACCAATTTACTATTGCTTTCAGATTTCAGATTAATTGATCCTGAGACTAGTCGTTTTGGTAGAGGCGGTTTGGGTAACTTAGCCCAAGGATTTGCAAATGGGGAGTATCCCAATGCCAGTGTTTTAAGTTTAGGACTTAACGTAACTTTTTAAAAAATTGAATTATGAAAACAAATAAATTATTTTTATGTATTTCCTTAATTATGTTCACATGTTTTGGTTGTGACGAATTTTTAGAGGAAGACCCAAGAGATATTATTACTCCAGAAAATTTCTTTGCCACTGATGAGGATGCAAAACAAGGTATTACAGGTATATACTCCCTAATTAAAAATAACTCTATTTATGGACAAGCAGGGTTGGATAATTGGTATGACAACGGGGTTGATATTATAGAGCCAAATCGTTCACATCCAATTTTCGAGATAATGGGTAATTACAGTTTAAGTGCGGCTACCGCTGATATCTCAAACCAAAAAATGAGTGTGTCTGATACTTGGCAGAATCTGTATAGAGTTATACTAAATACCAATGTTTTTATTGATAGGGTTTCAGGAAATGAAGCCATTTCTGAAGATGTTCAGACCAATACTATTGCAAATGCGAGATTTCTACGCGCTATGGCTTATTGGCATATTACCAACCTTTGGGGCGATGCTCCTTTTTATACAGAAGTTCTTACCTTAGAAGAGATTGGTTCACTTGCAAGAACTGATAAAGATATTATTTTAGCAAGCGTATTAGATGATTTGGAGTTTGCACAAAGTAATTTGCCATCTGTTTTGCCAGATGAAGATAGAGGAAGAGCCTCTAAGTGGGCAGCAGCTGTTATTGAAGCAAAAATACATATGAAAGCTGAAGAATGGCAAATGGGCTTAGATAAATGTTTAGAGATTATCAATGGATCTCCTCATATCGTATTACCAACTTATGCGGAAGTGTTTGACCCTGCTAACGAATATAATGCAGAAATTATTTGGTCATTAGATTTTGCCAAGGATGTTACAGGGCAATTTGAGCCAGCATTTCCAGGCCGTTCATTTGCTGGAAATAATTATTGGAGACCAAGTCTCTTTAATCCGCGTATAAGAGATGAGCCAGCAAATTCAGATGATAGAGATCCTCTGAGAGCAGCTCTATCTGCCAACGGAGAAGAATTTAATGGTACTGGACTTCAGATTGCATCATTAGACTTTGCTAATAAATTTCCTGCTAATGATTTAAGAAGACCATTAAATATTATGGATTCTTATGAGGGTTTTCAGTTGAATCATACATATTTACCTAAGTTTATGAATCTTAATTTTGAGACTTCCCCAAGATTTAATCACGGTGATAATAGATTAGTATTCAGAATGGCAGATGTGCATCTTATGGCTGCTGAATGTGAAAACGAACGTCCAGGTGGCAATGCTAATACAGCTTTTGAGTATATTAGGAGTATACGAGAGCGTGCTTATGCGACTGTAGGAGAGGCTGAAGCTATTTTAGGTCTAAGTCAACAAGCGTTTAGAGAATCTATTTATGATGAGCGTAAATGGGAGTTAGCTGCGGAAGCACACAGAAGATACGATTTAATAAGATGGGGTATTTATTTAGATGTTGTTCGCAATGCGGAATTCAAAACGTATAATCCTGATGAAAATATACAAGATTATCATGTTTTATTGCCAATTCCTTTAAATGAATTGCAGTTAAATCCAAATTTAACTCAAAACCCTGGTTATTAAGATTTAGACTGATTTGGATATTGTTTATAGTATTTAAGACCGGAATAGAATTATTTCGGTCTTCTTTGTTCAATAGGCTAACATAGACCTGTATAAATTAGCACTGTGTACATTTCCTTTTATCAAACTTTTCAATTATCACTTTGTGTAATGAAATTAAAAAAGAAACAAAAATGAGATTTAAAACAGTGTAAAATGAATGTAGATCATAAAAAAAAGTTGGAATGTCCCCAATCTTTTTTAGAAAACAAAAATTTAGTCTATTTCTACTTTAGTCTATGATATGTTTACCCATCTATTTTTGCTCAACGGACTTTAATTCTAAAGGACCATATCTTATACCAGATTGTTGCCCTCTTTCAGATTCTGGGATATTTCAATTGAAAACAATTTCATCATGGATTTTGCGAAAACAAGTTATAATTCTATTTATGGAGAAATAAAAAACGAATAAAATACAGTTTAATAAAGCTAGCTTTTTTCGTATTCCATTTTAAACTCTGCTAACATGTCTTTAATAATAGTTTTAGGATTACCGTCTGATAGGCTTTCAAAAGAAACATAACCACGAAAATTGTGTCGCTTTATCATGGCAGCCATTTGCTTCATATCTGTAGGTTTTTTCACTTGATTGTAATAGACATGCTCTTTAATAAACCAATAATTGGCATAAGGAGCCAATTTTTCTGCCTCTGCATAAGGATCGCTCGTGGTCCTAAGGCCAGAAATATCAAGAATAAGACCGAACCATTCAGAGTCTACGCGTTCAATGATATCAATCACTTCATCAGCCGTAAATAAGAACTCATTATGATTCTGTAAGGCGGCAATGACACCAACTTCCTCACCATGCTTAGCACATTCTTTAAAGGCATCAACCAACCATGTTTTTACTTGAGCATTGGTATATCCATTAGGTTGGTTTCTACCGGTAAATATGCGTAATATTGAAGACCCAATGATAGATGAAATATCTAGCCAGTCTTTAATCATTTTTATATCCCTTTTTCTTGCTTCTGTATCTGCCGTTACAAAATTGTTGCGAATACCAGTCCATGAGATATTAAGACCAAGTTCTAAGGCTCTTTTTTTTAAAGCAAAAATTTCAGATTTTTTAGGAAGTTTAGGATAGGATGAAAAATAGTAAGCGGTCAGATCTACTGCATTTAGACCTATGTCCGAAGCAAATTCCATCATATCAAAGAGGTCCATTTGACCGCTTTTAAATTCGTCATTAAAGGAATATGCATTAACGCTGAACTGCAAACGTTGAGCTGCAGATTCAGTTCTTCTATCTGTAGTAGTTGCACTCCACAATGCAGGAGTTGAAAGCAGGACAGGTGCCATTAAAAACTTCTTAATGGCATCTCTCCTGCTGTTTTTCATGATGATTTAATGGTTGCTATATTTTGCTTTAAAGAAATGAAATCTATTGATTAACTCTTTCAAGTGTGGTATTGGCCCATCTGATTTGTGCTCTACCTCCTCTAACACGGTAAGCACCATATCTCATTTTTGATTGCGTTCCTCTATCTGGATCTGGAATATTCCAATTAAAGGCTTGTCCTCCAATTACAGCATTGCAATAGTGTATTTTTTGACCAGAATTATTAGGGTCTTCTTTAAAACCTACTTCTAGTTCAAATGAAACTATTTCGTTTTTATCTACTTGTTTTAGAAAAACAACTTCTCTACCGCTACCTGATCCACCACGTTCTAAGATGCGTTCTGCATAAATATCAAAAGCAACTTGTTTATCAGCATTAATACCAGTACCGTAAACAGGATGTGCTCTATATAAGCATATAGCAGGGTCAGGAGAACCGCCTCCGCCTGTATGTTGCCCTTTAGCTTGTGCTATATAAGTTCCATCTTGTCCAAAAGATCCTGCATCAGCTACTTCAAGGATTCTAAAGTCTGCTGTAAATTTAACAAAGGATCCTACATTAGCGTTTGCTATGGTTGATGCGCGTTCTATTCGAGGTTGTAAGGTGCCTGGTGCATCCCAGTGATTAGACCCTTCAGTAATATTATATATTCCCCAAGTAGTACCATCAATAATACTTTCTGAGTAATCCGAGTAGCAACTTCTATCATCAACCTCACCTGCATTAGCTGGGTCAGTTACATCTACATTTCTGGTAGTGTTGTTTTCAAATTCACCTGAAGCTGGACAAGCCAAATCTGTGCTTGTATCTTCATCAGCAGCCACAACCACAGCATTTGGGTCTGGATCAGGATCTGGATCTGAGTCTGGATCTGGTATTTCATAAACAATGCCGTCTTCAGAGAATCCAAGTCCATCTTTGGTACAAGAAGTGAAGGCTAAGAAAACAAGCAATAGGGGAATCAATCCGAGTTTGATATTATAATTTAACTTTTGCATATAGATTATATTTTTATCAAAAATAAATATTTAGTATGTATTAACTGTCCTGAACTATACTGATTGCATACTTAAAAATATATGTTGTATTAATAATGCCAACAGGATACAACAGGATGCTGTTAATACCTTATATAGATACCTTTAAAAGATAATTTTTTATTTGAGTTAGTCACATTTAATTAGGTCGGAAGAGTGATTTTTCGACCTAATTGAATATTTCAACTAACAGTAAAACTATTTAAGTTTAGAAAAAGTATACACTACTAAAAGTTAATAAAGACATATGAAACACCAATACTTTGTACTTTTCTTATGCTTGCCTTTTGTTTTCTTCGCACAAATTAAGCACGGGCTAAGAGATGATTTAGGACGCCATATCATTCCTAGAGGTTTCGTGGTCAATACAAACGACCATAAAGGTGAAGTATTTTTTAATAGTGATGACTATGCACGAATGGTAAGAATGGGTGCCAATACTCAGGTCATTCGTTTAGAATTAGGTAAATTAAGCAATTTTCCAGATGGTAAACTAGAACCAAATTATCTTAAAAAACTGGATACCCTTGTTGCTTTAGGGAGACACCATGGTATTAAAACAGTCTTTAAAATGACGGTTTATGGTGTCGATAAATTTGTGTGGGAGGAGTTCTGGCAGAATAAAAAAGGAGAATACAAAACCTATATTGATGCATGGAAAGTCATTTGGAATCGATTTTCAAATGATGATTCAGTGCTTGGATACGATGTTGTAAATGAACCTAGGAAGTTAACCATGGATATTTCTTATGAGGATTTAACTAATAAATACCTCATTCCCCTTTATCAAAAAATAATTGACGAAAGCCAAAAAATTAATGCCGATAAAATGATTTTGTTTCAATCTATCTTTATGAATAAAGGACATAAAATTGATAATAATCAATATTCAGAAATAAAGTCGCCAATTAACAGAAAGAACATCATTTTTGCACCACATATATACCAAAACGATATTGACTTTATCAAACGTAATATGGATCGGTTTGATAAAGAATCAGACATGTTAAATGCAACAATTCTTATAGGTGAATGGGGTTTTCCAACCTTTGCAACCACAGACACACTAATTGAAGGAAAATTAGGTCAGTTAAAATATCGCGAGCTCTATATTAGAACCGCTGAGGTTTTTGATCGTATGGGAGTAGGCACAATCAAAGCCTGGTTTTTAGGTAACCGAACCATGCAGCATTTTCTACCTGGTGGGCCATCAACATGGTCAATCTTTAGTGATAGTACAGATGCTGGTACTGTGGAACGTAAATATATAACTGATGTTATATCAAGACCATTTCCACAAGCTATAGCAGGCGATATTCAATCCTTTTTATTTAATCATGCGACCCGAACACTTGATGTGAAAATTAAAACAGACAACAGCAAAGGTGCCTCAAAAATATTCGTTGGCGCTAATCGGCATTATCCCGATGGATTTTCAATCCTCATAGATTCAGATATTGTTATGTATTATAATCCATTAAAAAATGTGGGATTAGAAACCTATAAATCACCAAATTATTTTGATCCAACTAATTTTGTTTGGGATGCTAACACTCAAAAATTAGTGATTTTAAAATGGCCTAAAAATCAAGAGAACTTAAATATTAAAATTGTACCTGGAATACGAAATTTTGACTAATAAACTAAAAGATAAAAAATGAAGAAATTACTGCTAACCGCATGTGTCGTAACGACTTTTTTCTGCTGTAAATCAGAAACAAATAACCAGCCAACTAAAAGTAAGGAAGATGCTGAAATTGCTGAAAAAGTCGAAGACCTTATCAATAAAATGACCTTAGATGAAAAGATTGCCGAAATGACCCAAGATGCTCCTGCCAATGAGCGTTTAGGTATTCCATATATGAAGTATGCAGAAGCACTGCACGGTATGTGGCTTGTTCTTGATTATTACGGTAATACAACGGTTTATCCTCAAGCGATTGCCTGTGGCTCTACTTGGGAACCCGATCTCATCAAAAAAATGGCTTCCCAAACCGCACTAGAAGCACGTACTCTAGGTGTTACGCACTGTTATTCACCTAATTTAGATGTCATTTCTGGTGATCCTAGATATGGTCGTGTTGAAGAATCTTATGGTGAAGACCCGTATTTGGTGTCTAGAATGGGTGTTGCATTTATCGAGGGTTTACAAGGTACCGGTGATGAGCGATTTGACGAGAATCATGTGATTGCAACGGCTAAGCATTTTATTGGATATCCTGAAAACCGTCGCGGTATAAATGGTGGTTTTAGTGATATGTCAGAACGTCGTTTGCGAGAAGTTTATTTACCACCCTTTGAGGCTGCAGTAAAGGAAGCAAAGGTAGGTTCCGTTATGCCAGGGCATCAAGATTATAATGGAGTGCCAAACCATATGAATACTTGGTTACTAAAGGATATTTTACGAGATGAATTAGGTTTTGACGGTTTTATTGTTTCTGATAATAATGATGTTGCGAGGTTAGGAACTATGCATTTTATTGCTGAAACTAGAGCCAAGTCAGCTATCTTAGGTTTAAAAGCAGGTGTAGATATGGATTTAGTAATAGGGAAAAATGAAAAACTAGCAGCATACCATACCAATGTATTGAAGGATACGATTACGCAAAATCCTGAATTGATAAAGTATATTGACAAAGCAACAGCTCGTATTTTAACTGCTAAATATAAATTGGGTTTGTTTGATGCAGAACCAAAAGAGATTGACACCAAAACTGTAAATGCTGGTAGAAAAGAGCATCAAGACTTTTCGTATGAAATGGCAAAAAAGGCTATGATTTTATTGAAAAACGACAATAATCTATTGCCACTAGATATCAATAACATTAAATCGTTAGCAGTAATTGGACCTAATGCTCATGAAGAACAACCAGCAAAAGGCACCTATTCTTTACTAGGAGGTTATTCAGGATTGCCGCCATTTTATACGTCGGTATTAGAAGGCTTAACAAGCAAAACCAAAGGCAAAGTGAAAATAAACTATGCTAAAGGCTGTGATCTTTTAAGTAATTCTAAAGAAGGATTTTCGGATGCTATTGCAGCCGCAAAAAAGTCAGATGCTGTTGTGCTTGTGGTAGGTGGTTCGCGTAGAACTGGAGGAGAAGGTGCAGACAGGTCCAGTCTTGATTTGTATGGTGTTCAAAATGAATTGGTTGAAGCTATCCATAAAACAGGGAAACCTGTTATTGTGGTTTTAATCAATGGACGGCCTTTAACAATTAATTACATAGCAGAGAACATTCCATCTGTTCTGGAGACTTGGTATTTAGGCATGCGTTCTGGCGATGCTATTGCAGATGCTATCTTTGGAGATACCAATCCAGGTGGTAAGCTTACGGTGTCTTTTCCTCGTGATGTAGGCCAGGTGCCTGTAACGTATTTAGAACGACCAGATTTTATAGGTTCCGGTAAAGGCTTATATAAAGATGCAGATAAATCGCCACTATATCCATTTGGTTTTGGGTTGAGTTATACCACTTTTAAGTATGGTACACCGAAACTTGAAAGCGCCACAATTAATGCAGACGGTTCAACTACGGTTTCTGTAGAAGTTACAAATACAGGAAAAAGAGAAGGAGATGAAGTGGTACAAATGTATGTGCGAGATGATTTTGCTTCGGTTGGACGTTATTTAAAAATGTTAAAAGGTTTTGAACGTATCACCTTAAAACCAGGAGAGACAAAAACAGTCAGCTTTAATTTAGGTTTTGATGAGCTTAATATTTTAAATCAAGACATGAAAAAAGTTGTGGAACCTGGAACGTTTACAATTTCCGTTGGAACATCTTCTGTTAATAATGATTTACTGAAAGTAACACTCAACGTTAAATGAAGATAATTGCAATTAAATAATTATGTAGCTATGAATAATAATAGAATAAAGATTAAACTAATACTTATATTCTCAATAGTTTCTAACCTTATGTTTTCTCAAACGGCAGCCTGCGATGGTATATTGCCATTTGAAGAAGAAAATGGGTTGTTAACAATAGAGATGGAATCCGGTATCTTACCTTCTGGATCAAATTGGCAAACTGGTAGTGAGGCTGACCCTAATTTACCTGGATCGACCATAAATTATATATATTGGGATGGAGCACAGTCTTTCAATTCTTTAACTGGAGCTCCAATTACTTATAATATAAAAATTAATAATCCCGGTACTTACAGACTTGCATGGCGTGGACGAATTGGTACCGGCACTTCAGGAGGAGAACACAATGATGCATGGCTTCGCATAGTAGCTGATGACTTTTATGCTACTAATCAAAACAATTCAACTGCTACTCCTCAGTTAGAGCCAAGACCTAGTTGTGTAAGTAACCCAGATAGAGATTGTCCAGCAGGTTCTAGTACAAGTGGGTATTTTAAAGCTTTTATGAATAGACACCCTGTAAACCTTCCTATCGATCAGCGTTGGGGTTTTGTTACTAATACAAATGATGGTAGTTCATTTAGGTTTATATGGGCCACTTTTAATGCTCCAGGTAACTATTCGGTAATTGTAGATGCCAGGTCTAGTTTCTTTTATATGGATAAAATGGTATTGCGTAGAACGGATGTTTCAGATGGTACAGCGTTTAATTTAAATAATGTAGAATCTTCGTGCTATGACGCATCGTTATCTACCGAAACAGTTGAAAAGAAAGAAGTAAAAATATTCCCAAATCCAACATCAGGAAAATTAGAAATCAGAAATATACCTAAAAATGCAAATCTTACTATTACTAATATATTAGGTGAGGTTGTTCGTGAATTTAGTGCGAAAAATAGCATAGAAGTTGTTGATATTAGTAGTTTAAAAAGCGGTATTTATTTTATTTCTAGTACGGATCAAAATAATCATTTTGTTAAAAAAGTCATTAAAATTTAATTCTCTTTTTTCGCTTAAAAATTGTATTTTATTAGCTCTAATTGGTCTAGTTAATTGCAAAAAACAAGACGTTATTACATCGATAAAACCAAACATTTTATTCATTCTTGTTGATGATTTGGGTTATCACGATCTCAGTATTACAGGTAGTAACTTTTACGAAACACCAAACATAGACCAGTTAGCAAACCAATCTACGAGGTTTATAAATGGTTATGCGACGAGTCGTGTTTGTAGCCCATCAAGAGCAAGTATAATGACGGGTAAGTTTACCGCAAGACATGGCATAACGGATTGGATTGGTGCAAAAACGGGAGAAGATTGGAGAAGCAGAAATAGGCATGACAAACTGTTGCCTGCCGATTATGTTAACGCATTACCAAAAGCAGATATAACAATTGCAGAAGCTTTTCAACAATCAGATTACAAGACTTTTTTTGCAGGGAAGTGGCATTTAGGAGGCGAAGGATCCTATCCAGAAAATCACGGCTTTGATATAAATATTGCAGGTATAGAGGCAGGCTCGCCAAGAGGAGGTTATTTTTCACCTTGGAACAACCCTAAACTTAAGAACAGGAATAAAGGAGAGAACTTAACGATAAGATTGGCTGAAGAAACCGCAGATTTTATTGGCAAGCATAAAGATTCTACATTTTTTGCTTTTTTGTCTTTTTACGCAGTACATGCACCAATTGAAACCACAGAAGAAAAGTGGAATAAATACAGAGATAAGGCTGATAGTATAGGGATTACAGAAACAGGTTATGAAATGGAACGCGTTTTACCCATTCGTCAAGTTCAAGATAATCCAATTTATGCTGGTCTAGTGGAAACGATGGATGCTGCTGTTGGAATTGTGATAAAAGCGCTTGAGGCCAACGGACTTTCAGATAACACCATTGTTATATTTACATCAGATAACGGAGGGGTAGCTTCTGGTGACCATTATGCGACAAGCAATTTACCTTTAAGAGGTGGCAAAGGCTACCAATGGGAAGGAGGTATAAAAGTTCCTTTTTTTATCAAGGTGCCTTGGTTGAATACTAGCGGAATTAAAACAGATTTTCCGGTTATTGGAACTGATTTTTATCCTACACTTTTAGATTTAGCTAATTTACAACTTAACCAAGATCAGCATATAGATGGCATAAGTCTTAAGCCATTATTAAAAGGTGAAAAATTAAACCTAAACAGACCAATATATTGGCATTATCCACATTATGGAAATCAAGGAGGAGAACCTTCTTCGGTTATTCAGCAAAATGGATGGAAGCTGATTCACTATTGGGAAGATGGACATCAAGAACTCTATAAACTACCATCAACAGAGCATGATTCATTAAATGTAATTTCCAAACATTCAGAAATAGCCACAAATCTTAGTGATAACTTAATGTTATGGTTAAAAGACGTAAACGCTAAGTTTCCATCTGAAGATTCAGAATTCGATACGTTAAAAGCACAAAGCAGATATTCTAATACTATAAATAAAAAATGGCCTTCATTAGAAAAAAATAGAAAGGAAGTGCTTTCTGAAGGTTTTCAACCTAATGAAAACTGGTGGAAAAGTAAGTTTAAAACTGATTGATTTAAAACCGCAATCTATAGTGCATGACAGAATAATTATAAGGAAATATTCTATACCGAATTTTAACAGGATAGTGCAGGATGGTACTTTTGATTTTATGTGCTAATATTGGTAGTAAATTAATCTATAATTAATATTTATAACAGAAAGTACATTAAATATTTTTTTAACTAAAAACAATGAATATGAAAAAAATTACTTTAAAAATTAGTGCATTTGTACTATTTGCTCTGTCTGCGCTTCAAGTACAGGCTCAGAATTGTCCTGAACTATGGCTTGAGCCAGGTGTTTATAAACTTGCAACATGTGGATTGACTACGGAACTTTACATGACCATCGATGGTTCTTCTGGTGAGTTAGTATGGTCTGACGAATTAGCAGGCGATGATGCAACACAACTTTGGACTGTAATAGACCATAGAGAGCCAGCTTCCTCTGGTTATGTGGAAATTACAGCAGACATCACCCCTGGTCCTGGAGCCTTTACCATGATTGTAGATCAATCAACTTATGATGGGTCCGGAGCAGATCCTGAGATTAGAGTTAATGTTAGACCTGGTCTGCCGATAAGTGATACAAGTGATCCAGACTACGGTTATGACCAGTTTCAAAGAAGAAAAGCGACTGGTTGGAGCGGCAGTGGAAACAATGCATTGTTCGCTAAACCTGTAGGACAAGGAAACTTAAGATATAGCGTACCTCCAACGGCAGCAGGTGATCAAGTACTGTTTCAAAATGGGGGTACAATTAACGATATTCGTTTCATTCTTGTTACTGCATTAAGCACTGAAGAGTTTGATACAAGTTCTGTTGTTATCACTAACCCTGTTAAAGATGAATTATCAATAGAGGGCTTAAATCAAAGCATTAAGCAAATTGCTATTTATGATTTACTTGGAAAACAAGTCATTTCTAGTAGTCTTGAAGATGACGCTTCATCTACTAAATTAGATGTAAGTACACTCACTAGTGGTATGTATATTGTAAAACTACAAGGAGAGAACGGTGCTAGTTTTACAAAAAAAATAGTAAAAGAATAACATTACATATTTGATATAAAATGTTTTTTTAGATCATCCCATCTTTTGTATTACAAAAGATGGGATGATTTTTTTGATAAAGAATTATCCTTATTATAGTCTTGTTACCAATAGTTTTTAATCCAAGTTATTATGAATAAAACGCTAGTATTACTGTTTATAACTTTACTACATTTTCCATTTAGTGGAATATGTCAGACGGGTTGCGATTCAAAACCTTGGTTGAACACTGAGTTAAGTTTTGATGCACGTGTAGAACTACTAATCAATTGTATGACTTTAGATGAGAAAATATCACAATTGATAAATGCGAGTAGTGAGATAGAACGCTTAGATATTAAATCCTACGACTGGTGGAATGAAGCTTTACATGGTGTTGCTCGTGGTCCAAAAGCTACTATTTTTCCTCAGGCTATAGGTCTAGCTTCTACTTTTGATACAGAATTAATCGAAGAGATTGGCAGTGTTATTTCAGACGAAGCAAGAGCCGTTAATAATCATTTAGTAAGGAACAATGGAGAGTTTATTCGTTATATGGGACTTTCCTTTTGGAGTCCAAACGTTAATATTTTTAGAGATCCACGCTGGGGAAGAGGTCAGGAAACCTATGGAGAAGACCCTTTTCTATCTGGACAAATTGGTGCGTCTTTTATTAAAGGAATGCAAGGCAACCATCCTAAATATTTAAAGACAGCAGCCTGCGCAAAACATTTTGCGGTTCATAGTGGGCCAGAAGCTGATAGGCACAGTTTTAATGCTGTTGTTAATAGCCAAGATTTACATGAAACCTATTTACCTGCTTTTAAAGCATGTGTAGATGCTGGTGTTGAAGCGGTGATGTGCGCCTATAACAGAACCAATAATGAAGCCTGTTGTGGTAGCCAAACCTTACTACAAATGATTCTAAGAGATAATTGGAACTTTAAAGGACATGTAGTAAGTGACTGCGGCGCAGTACGCAATTTTCATAGAGACCATGGTCTTACTAAAACACCCGCAGAATCTGCGGCATTGGCCTTAAAAAGTGGTACAAATTTAAATTGTGGTAATACCTACAAACAACTTAATGAAGCCTACAGTCAGGGACTTATAACAGATGAAGATATTGATAATGGTTTGCGTCCATTATTGAAAACACGGTTTAAATTGGGAATGTTTGATTCTCCTGAGTTAAACCCCTATTCAACTATTGGTTTAGAAGTAATTCATTCAGAAGAAAACATAGAACTCGCTAAAAAAGTAGCTCAAAAATCGATAGTGCTTTTAAAAAATGACAATGTCTTGCCGTTGAAAAAAGATATCAAACAACTATATGTGAGTGGCCCACTGGCAGGAGACATAAGAACCTTAATTGGGAATTATCACGGTTTAGGAGATAATTTAGTAACCTTGTTAGAAGGTGTAGTTGGTAAAGTGTCTCCAATTACCAGAGTCCAGTATCGTGCAGGAGCAATGATCAATCAGTCCAATAAAAATAAGGGAGATAATTATAGTCATTTAGCAGCAAAGGCTGATGCAACGATTGTCGCTTTAGGATTGACCATAGTTATGGAAGGAGAAGAGAACGAAGCCATCGGTTCAAGCAATAAAGGTGATAATATTACCATGCAATTGCCTGAAAATCAAATTGAATATTTAAGAAAAATGAGAGGTAAACACAATAAGCCTTTAATAGTAGTTGTGTTTGCTGGTTGCCCTTTAGATTTAACTGAAGTGAGCGAGTTAGCTGACGCAGTAATTTATGCATGGTATCCAGGAGAGCAAGGTGGCAATGCCATAGCAGATGTTATTTTTGGAGACATTTCTCCATCTGGTAAATTACCCATAACCTTTCCTAAAAATAAAGAACAGTTGCCAGCCTATGAAGACTATAGCATGAAAGGAAGAACTTATAAGTACATGACTAAAGAGCCTTTATATCCTTTTGGTTATGGACTTACGTACTCAAAGATGTCAATGACAAATGTTAATATTGATTCTGAAATCATTAAAAAAAATACAACTCAAACAATTGAAGCTACAATAACCAATGAAGGCAATCGCACTATTGAAGATGTCATACAATTGTATATAACTTTAAAAGGCAACGATGAAGGTGTTCCATTAGCATCGCTTAAAGATTTTAAGCGCATTACATTAAAACCAAAAGAATCCTTAAAAGTTAGTTTTAAAATTGACTCTAATGCCTTTAATTATTTTGATGATCAGGGAAATACAAAAAGACATAAAGGAAATGCTGAAATTATTGTAGGTAATGCTTCTCCAGGAGCCAGAAGTAAAAATTTAGGTGCGCGCTTACATACTATTAACGTTAAAGTAAAATAAGGAACTATGCAAAGACTTGCTTTTAAAATGAAACTGAATAAAGGGCAGAAAGCACTGTATAAAAAGCGTCATGATGAGTTATGGCCAGAACTTAAAGCACTCTTAAAAGCTAATGGTGTTAGTGAGTATTCTATTTTTTTAGATGAAGAAACACATACGTTGTTTGCTTTTCAAAAAGTGTCAGGTTCTGGTGGTTCTCAAGATTTAGCTTCTAATACTATCGTAAAAAAATGGTGGGATTTTATGGCAGATATTATGGAGGTGAATCCAGATAATTCACCAATATCTGTACCTTTAGAAGAAGTGTTCTACATGAAATAGATTTTTTAACTATTTCTCAGGATAGGTCAGGATACTATTTTACATTGTTATAATTATTTTTATTGAATTCTTCAAGTTTGAAGAAAAAAGAAAAAGAAAAAGCATGAAAGAAAACACACTCAGTATAAGGCTTTTAAGGAAAAACTTATGCCTTTTTCTCACGTTGTGCTTTGTTCAACTTCAGTTTGGACAAGTAGTTTTAGAAAATGAAGTACATATTACTGATTTTGGTTTACACTTTAATGGAAGTAAAGTGCCAAATACATCATCTGATAATGGAAGTACCACTACTTACGATTATGTTTTCGGACGAAACATTTCTGCACATGGTGATTGTATAAAGACTTACGGAGATTATGTTTTTATGACTTGGTATCGTGGTGGAAAAACAGATAGACATGTCATGTTAACGCGATACAACACCGTAACTGGTACCATGGCAACAATAGAGTTTCCGCACACACACACTGGTTTTCAAAATAAGTGGTGGCTCGGAGAATCTCACAATACTATTGCTGTTGGTGTAAGTCCTTTAGACGGAACCATACACTTATTGTACGATATGCATGCCTATAGTGCAACAAGACCATCAGATGGGAGTTTAGCCAATGATTATTTTAGATATTCCTATTCAATAGCAAATACAGCATCGCTTTCTGATGCCGAATTTACCTTAGATAAATTTGTTCAGAACGGAAGTGGTGGCTACAAGCATTTAAAGTTAACAGGTAACGAAAATCAAAATGAATTTGATGGATTAACCTATCCATCTTTTTTTCTAAACGATGCAGGAGAACTTTTGATGAACATGCGTGAAGGCGGAAATAATAATGGCAAGTATAAGTTCACTAAATACAATGCAACGACTTCTATGTGGTCTAATTTTATAGATTTTAACGCACTGAATGCTCAAAGTCAAACAGGTGTCGATTTTAATTGGGGACTTTATGGTAGCATAAAGTACGTCAATGGTAAAATGCGAATCGGTTTTCAACGACGCTCTGCAGATAATAATGACAGGTACCAATATCAAAATGGTGTGTATTATGCTTATTCTGACGATCAAACTGGGGCATCAAATTGGAAAAATCATGAAGGCACTAGTTTTAGCTTACCATTATACGATGCCGACTTAATTAAAGTAATGGAGCCTGGAGATTATGTGCAAACAACCCTAGCTAATCAAGTTTATATCGTACAAGGTTTCGATTGGACGGTTACCGATAATGGTGATGTACACATCATCAGCAGAGTAAGAGATAACGAATTTAATGTGACTAAGAATTTGCATACTTATAAACCGGCTGGTGCTACCGATTTTATAACCTCAGAAAACTTTTCTGGTGCGGATGCTATTTACACTGCTGGAGATGATGTCTTTATTATTGGTTTAAGTAGTGGTAGAGTTAAAGTTGAAAAAACGGAAGGTGGCACTAATAATTTTACTACAGTATATCAGGCTACTTCTGGAAAAACCTTTGACCATGGTCGAGTACACATAGATAATGGTAAGTTGTATTATTACATGATGGAAAATGCCTCAGGTAGTGCGCAACCATTATACCTACAAATTATTGATTTAGATATTATACAAGAACCATTTAGAGTATCGCTAACCTCTCCGTTTGATGGTGAAACTTATGATATAGGAGAAACTATTCAAATTTCAGCAGATGCAGTTGATGAAAATGGAAGTATCTCTAAAGTGGAGTTTTTACTTAATGGAGCAGTGTTTGGAGAAGATACCACAGAACCTTACACTTTAGATTGGACACCAACTACGGAAGGCGCTTATGATATTCAAGCTGTAGCTTATAACGCAAGTAATGCAACTGTGAATTCTACTGAAATTACAGTTAATATTCAAGTTTTTGATCCAACTGATTTAACAGGTGATATTTACCGCATCAAGAATTTCGTCACAGGAAAGTACTTACATTCCGTAGGTGCAGATGTCGTAGAGGCTGATGATGGTACCAATGTCGCTCCTGGCGATAAAGAATGGGAGTTTGTACTGGCTGGTGCTTATTATAATATAGAAAGTAAAAGATCTGACCGAGGAATTTTAAGGTCAGCAGGAAATCCTGCAAATGATATCATTAATACTGGTTTTGCCGCACCAAGAGAAGATTCCGATAAACAATTTACAGTAATTTATAATAGCAATGATGGCACATATCAGTTTGAAACTCGAAATGGTTCAAACTACATATACCATAATGCTAATGGTGTTATTGAACATGTCGGAAACACAGACGATAGATCAAAATGGATCGTAGAATCAACAACGCTCAGTACTCCTGAGGTTGAAGCTGATGTTTTTACGGCAAAGATTTTTCCAAATCCAGCTGAGGACGCGTTTACAATTCAGTTAAATAGTGTCAATAAAGCCAATGTTATAATTTACAATATGCTCGGAAAAATTGTTTATCAAGATACTATGGATTCTGATAAAATTAATATTGAAAATAATGGGCAATTCAAATCAGGACTATACCTTATAAAAGTAGTGGATGAAAATCAAAGGGTTTTTCATACCAAGCTTATGATTAGATAAATTATAAATAACACTTAATTGCTTAAAGAAGCTAGAGGTTTAATAGCTCTAGCCTTTTTATTTATCTGTAAACGAATTTAAACTTAAATTATTAAACTCACCTGATTGTACAGGATTGTTTAAAGGCATTTTCACTGTAATTTTAAGTGTTTATATTTTAAATACTATGAAAGAAAAATACTTTAAGATAAGTTGGAGTATCAAATATGTCTGTTTACTTTTATCATTAACTACTTATTTTATTTCTGCTCAAGTAGTTCTAGAAAATGAAGTTGAAATTACAGATATCGCTTTACACTTTGATGGTGTACAAGTAAATGATGAATCGGCACCAAATTCAACTACAGGTTACGACTATAAATTTGGGCCACAAATCTCGGCCCATGGAGATTGCATAACCACGTATAATGAATATGTGTTTATGACTTGGTATAAAGGCGGTAAAGCTAATAGAAATATGATGCTAACCCGTTATAATACCATTACAGGAACCACGGCTACCATTGAGTTTCCGCACAAACATACAGGTTGGCGTAATATATGGTATATTGGTGAATCTCATAATACCATTGGTGTAGGTGTAAGCCCTTTAGATGGAACCATTCATCTGCTTTTTGATATGCATGCTTATACCAATACCAGACCTTCAGATGGAAGTTTAAGCGATGATTACTTTAGGTATTCGTATTCTGTCGCAAATGCAGCCTCAGTTCCTGATGCAGAATTCACCTTAGACAAATTTGTTCAAAATGCTAACGGTGGTTATAAGCATTTAAGTTTAAACGGTGTCGAAAATTATGGTGCATTTTCTGAGCTTACTTATCCGCAATTTTTTCTAAATAATCAAGGAGATTTGTTTTTTTCGATGCGAAAGGGCTCAAGCTCAAATGGAGGGTATCACTTCGCAAAATATGATGCAGCTACATCCACTTGGTCTGATTTTATAAAGTTTGCAGATAAAAACGCTAGTAATTTTGGTCAAGATTATAATTGGGGAATGTACGGTAGATTAAAATATGTTGGTGGAAAAATTAGAATCGGTTTTCAACGACGTTCTGGAAATAATACAGATAAGTATCTGTATCAAAATGGCGTATATTATGCGTATTCTGATGATCAAAGTGGTGCCACTAATTGGAAAAACCATGAAGGTACAAGTATTACTTTACCGCTACGTAACGCCGATGAGATAAAGGTGATGGAGCCAGGAGATTATGCACAAACCACCCAAACAAATCAAGTCTATATTGTAGGTGGATTTGATTGGACGGTTACCGAGAATGGTGATGAACACATAATTAGTCGCGTTAGGGATGATGAATTTAATGTGACCAAGAATTTACATACTTACAGACCAGCAGGTGCTACGGATTTTATTACTACAGAGAGTTTTTCGGGAGCAGAAGCCATCTACACGGCTGGTAATGATATATTTTTAATTGGTCTAACAAACGGTCGCATTCGAATACAAAAAGCTGCAGGTGGCACTAATAATTTTACAACGGTATATCAGCCTACAACAGGCAGAACATTCAGACATGGTAGAGTTTATATAGCGGATGGTAAATTGTACTACTATTTAATGGAAAGTGGGCATTCAGATGATACAAGACCATTGTATTTACAGATAATTGATTTAGATATCATTCAAGAACCATTTAGAGTATCATTAACGTCGCCGTTTAATGATGAAACTTATGACTTAGGTGAAACAATACCCATTTCTGCAGATGCCGTCGATGAGAATGGAAGTATTTCTAAAGTAGCGTTTTTGCTTAATGGTGCGTTGTTTGGAGAAGACACCACTGCGCCATATACTTTAGATTGGACACCAGATACAGAGGGTGCTTACGATATTCAGGCTGTAGCCTATAATGCAAATAATGAAACTGTAACTTCTAACGAAATCACTGTTAATATAGAAATTGATGATCCGACAGATTTATCAGGCGATATTTATAGATTGAAAAATTTTGTAACTGGAAAATACTTAATGTCTGATGGTTCTGCTGTTGTTACTAGTGACACGGGAGATGGTGTGGTAAGCGAATGGGAATTTATAGCTTCTGGCTCAGGTGATTATTACAATATCGATAATGGTGAAAGAGGCATCCTAAGATTTGCGGGAGGTTCAGCTGGCACCATGATAAGCACAAATTTTACTCCGCCTAGAGTTGATGTTGATAAAATATGGACTGTTATACCTAATGCAGATGGTACCTATACGTTTGAAACTAGAAATGTTAATAGATATTTGTATCACAATATTGACGGCACAATTATTCACTCTTCAAATAACGATGATAGAGCCAAATGGCTAGTAGAGTCCACAACATTAAGTACTCCAGAGGTAGATGTTGATCCTTTTTTAGTAAATATTTTTCCTAATCCGACTAATGATAAATTTACAATAGCATTAAACGGTTTTAATGATGCGACAGTTACTATTTACGATATTTTAGGTAAGACTGTTTATACAAATTCTATTACAGCAGGTGCAATAGAAATAGATACAGATAATAAATTTAAGTCTGGGATTTATATCATAAGGGTTATTGGCGATAATCAACATATATATAATAGTAAAATAGTTATTGACTAGATAGATATAGCCCTTAAATTAAGTCTTGGTATTGGCATAATAATTTATTACAGATTCAGGGAAAGTTTATCTTTTCTGGCTTTTGTTTGTATTATAATTAATTAAAAAAAAATAGGTCTATTGATTTCTGCAGATTTATAAACAGCGTCTTGAGCTTGTAGGGTTTTTAAATAGTTTTCTCCGCTGGTTTCGAACTTATCTCCAGAAATAAGTTTATCAATAAAATCCCTCTGGAAGATATAACAACAATCACCAGCAAAACCAATATCGTTGTGCACATACTCATGTTTTTTCTCTTTTTCTCCTAAATGTTGAATAGTAATGTTTCCATCAGAATATAACCGAATTGAGCCTTTAGAGCCATCAATTAAATATTCACCAAAAGTATAGCGCGATTTTTTGAAATTGTTTTCATTATATCTATTTGCGTCCCAAATAGCATGAGAGTTGTTTTCAAAATTTAATAACATTAAACCTGAATCTTCTCCCTTAATAACTGGGTTCAACCTTTTTAAAATAGCATATATACTTTTAACTTCTCCGGCATGATAACGGAAGGTATCTATAAAATGCACACCCGTTTCATAAATAAGCAACTTTTTATAATCTCTAAAATAGGGTTGCCTTGCTAAATAGGCATCTTCTCCCCAACCATCTCCCATACGAGACCTAAAGTTAAGACTAAAAAGTTCTCCGATTTCGTCATGATTTATTATTTTCTTTATTTCTCTATGCCATGGTTGAAACCTGAAATTTTCGTGTACCACAAATCGAACATTTTTTTTAGAAACATAGTCCACAATTTTTTGTGACTCCTCAATAGTTGGAGCCAAAGGTTTTTGACAAATTATATGTACACCATGATCTGCAGCAAACTTGCACATTTCAAAATGTGTTTCGGGTGGTGTTATGATGTCTACAAAATCTGGTTTTTCTTTAAGAATCATTTCTTTATAATCTGTATAGTGATTCTTAACACCATAAGGTTCCATAATACCTTTTGCACGTTCTAAATTTGAATTACAGAGTGCCGTTATTTCAACTTCAGGAATACGAGTCCACGCTTCATATTGAAACTTACTAAAATATCCTGCTCCTATAGCAACCCCTTTTAATTTAGATGTCATCATTTAGTTTTTTGTTTGGGTTCATAAAAGACCAACAGAATATAGCTATTACTCCTAAGACAGCCGCAACATAAAAGAAGGGTTCGTCAGAGCCTGTCCAATCGCGTAAGTAGGGAAATGCCAAAGCTGTTGAAAATGCTCCTAAATTCCCTGCCATATTCATCATACCAGATACTTTACCAGAATTCTCTTCACCAATATCCATGCAGAACGACCAAGATGGACTTAAGGTCATGTCGGCACCAAAAATAGCAACTGATAAACATAAAACAGATGCTAAAGCAGTGTCCATATATAAACTTGATAATATGCCAATTACTACTAAAATAAAACCAATGGTAGCTGGTATTTGTCTGGATTGTTTCCATTTCCCTTTTTTATAAATGCTATCTACCATAAAGCCAGACACCCAATTTCCTACCGCACCAGCTAATAGAGGTAGCATAGCGTAAAAACCAGTTGTTACCAAGCTAAGTTCATATTTGGCCTTTATATAAGGGAATAACCACGTTAACATAAAAAAGAAAATAAAGTTGCTTCCTATGTACTGAATCATAGCCAGTATCACGTTTTTAGACCTTAAAACCGTTTTTATGGGCAGATTTCCTCCTATTTTTTCAACTTCTTGCTGTCTATTTTTTACAATATATTCTTTTTCAATATCGGATAAACCTGAGTGTTCCTCTGGTTTATTTCTGAATAATGTAAAAAACAATACAGCGAAAACGACTCCTATTGCACCGAAAAAATAAAATATATTTTTCCATCCCCAAACATCAATTAAGTATGCTACTAAAGGCAAAGCGAAAGCAGCACCTAGTCTGGAACCAGAAAAATTTATACCTTGAAAGATGCCTCTTTCTTTTGTAGGCACCCAAGAAAAAGCGGCTCTTGAAATATTTGGAAAGGCTCCTGCTTCTCCAGCTCCAAAAACAAACCTAAAAAACAGCATAGAAATATAATTCCATGCAACTCCTGTTAATGCGGTAAAAATTGACCATAACACCATAATTGTGGTCATTACTCGTCGCACACCATATTTATCTCCTAACGTGCCTCCAGGAACCTGAAATAAGGCGTAGCCCAAAGCAAATGCACTTAAAACCCATCCCATTTGAATATCGGTAAGACTTAAATCGGCACTTATTGAATCTTTTGCTGATGAAATACACACGCGATCAACATACAATAAAAGCGTTATTAAAAATGATCCTAAAAAGAAACCATATCTTTTTGTTGGTATGCGAGTGCCCATATTATGATAGTTTAGTTATTACTTCTTTTAATGTATTCGTAGTTCCAACATTACCTGGAAATACGATAAAATGTAATTTTGGGAATTTGGTATCATTTCCCATTTTCCAAACAGGAATACCTTGCTTTATTTGCCCAATGACTTCAGAACGTTTCATTTTTAAACCTTTAGTAGCCAAATCATGTGATGTAATACCACCTTTGGCAATTAGGTACTTAGGTCTTGTTTTTAAACCATTGATAATACTAACCAATGCGTTAGAAATAGTGGATGCTATGTTTATAGTCGATGAAGCATCTTTTCCGGTTACTAATTTTCTACTGGTAAAGACAATAGTATCCTTACCAGATTTTAAATTGGTATCTGTTTTTTGAATTATAGATGTTATGTAATCCTTTGAAGCATCTCCTAAAATACTTGCTATATCTACCTCAATTATAGTATTCGAATCAAAAAGTTCTAAGGCCTTTTTAAGTTGTTCTGATGATTTTTTAACATAAGAGCCAACAACGGTTAATCCACCATGACTGGTTTTATAGCTTAACAAATTATCCTTATCAATTAAGCCCTTTGACTCTAAACCGATATAAGAAGGTATAAATGAACTTGACGTTCTATAAATAACATGTTTACCAGATTTTTCAGCAAGCAATAAGGCATGTGCAACTTTATCTAAATCGCAATAATTTAGGCTATTAAAAATACAATAACGACCAGTTGGAATTTTGAGAATACTTTCGGAAAGGACTTCTGTATCTGCATTTCTAATGCTGTCCAAAGAAAAAGAATACACCTCTGAAGATTTGATTTCTCCTTGAGATTTTTCCTCAATATATGCTTTGAGATTTGATTGTGAATATTTAAAAGAATGATCTTGCGCAAAAGGTGTTTCACTAACTGGTATTAGAGCATCTCCTTCAATAATAAAGTGTGTGTCATTTAAGGTAACCCTATGGCCTTCAAACATTACCGGAATAAAAACAGAAATAGCTTCGTCTAAGCCCAAAGAATCTTTAAGTGTATTAGGTTCCAACGGAAAATGGCCGCGTAAAGTAGAATCACTTCTACTTACAAGCGTAAAATCTTTACCAGTAATTTCAGAAGCTTTTTTAATGTTATGAGCTATTTCTTTATAGATTTTTTTTGAATGTTCAGCACTTAAACTCCTAGAGTTTGTTAGAATAAAAAATACTGAAGATTGCTTTAGTTCATAAACCAAAGTATCAACATCCCATGTTGTTAATAATGGTATATTATAAACGGTTTGATTACCAGTAGGATCATCATCTATAACGATACAAGCTTTGTTGTTAGCCTCGAATAAAGATTTATTTTTAGATCTAAAATTAGTGCTGTCTTCTTCAGGTAAATTATTTAATATGTCTGTAACTGGTATGCTCATTAATACTTTTCAATAGCTATAACTCGTGCTGGCGCACCATCGCCCTCTCCTATTTTTAGAGGTAAAGCAATTAATTCCACACAATTTGATTGTAATTTTTCAAGATTGGTTAAGCCTTCTATAATCACAACTCCTTTTAATAATATTTGATGAATTTTAGTAACTTCTTCAATATTATTCACGTCAGCAACTGAAGGTGGTTCAACACCAATCATTTTCACTTTATTTTCAACACACCAATTAGCTAAATCTTCACTTATTCTTGGTAAGTCGTCTCTATATTTTGAGGTGTTGACATATTTTGACCAATCAGTCCAAAAAATTAAACTATCTCCAGAGGAAAATGTATTCAAAATATCTTTAGAAATATGAGATACTGTTATTAATCCCTTTGGACCTATTTGACGAACATCAACAACCCAAGCTTTACCTACAAAGTCTGAAACAGGGATTTTATCAATAGTTTGATTACTTACATTAAAATGAATAGGGGCATCCATATGTGTGCCGCAATGCGAATAGAAAGATAAAGTACTTGCGTTCCATCCGTCTTTTTCAATAGTTCTACTAGTTTCCTTTGAGAAGCCTGTAGAACTATTTGTATAGGTTAATGTAAGATCAACAATTTGCATTTTTTAAAGGTTTTTAATAACTGCATCTGCTACATCGGATGTTTTTGCATTTCCACCTAAATCAATTGTTAAAACACCCTCAGAGGTAGATTTATCAATGGCTTCCATAATATTATTAGCAGCTTCAACTTCGCCTAAATGCTCTAACATAATGGCTGCAGACCAGATTTGCCCATAAGGATTCGCAATATTTTGACCGGCAATATCTGGTGCAGAACCATGAATAGGTTCAAACATTGATGGAAATTCTTTTTCAGGATTAATATTACCACTTCCTCCAAGACCTAGACTTCCCATAATTGCTCCACCTAAATCACTTAAAATATCACCAAAAAGATTAGTTGTTAAAACGACATCAAAAACTTCTGGTTTTAAAACAAAACTAGCGGTACAATTATCAATATACATTTGATCATGCACTACATCTGGATATTGTTCGGCCACTTCTCCAATAATACGATCCCAATAAGATAAACTGTTAATCAAGGTATTGGACTTCGTAATATGCGTTACTTTGTTGCGTCTTTTTCTAGCCAATTTAAATGCAAAATGTGCCACACGTTCAATACCTTTTCTAGTAAAAACACTAGTATCTATTCCCATGCCGTTAGCCTCATCAGGTAAATACTGACCTCCCATTTGAACAAATTCGCCTTCTACATTTTCTCTAATAATAATAAAATCGATGTGCTTTTCAGTTCTTAATGGTCTTTGTACACCAGGATACGTTCTCACAGGTCTGTAATTGACGTATTGATTAAAAGTCGTTCGAACTTTAAACGTATAATCTTTTGCTGGAAGTGTATCATCAACAGCTGGTAATCCTACTGAACCAAAATATACAGCATCAAAATTTTTAAGTGTTTCCAGGCCCTCATCTGGAAGGAATTTCCCATTCTTTAAATAGTATCCTGCGCCCCAATCAAAGGTTTTAGATGTTAAACCAAAGTTATGCTTCTTGGCTACTGCTTCTAAAACTCTATAGCCTTCAGGTACAATTTCATTTCCAATGCCATCACCTGGGACAACCGCAATATTGTAGTTTTTACTCATAATTAATTATTTTTTTGATTGTATTAGTGTATTTTTTTGCATCATTTAATTGTTAAATACCAAATTTAAAATATCATTACCTAAAAACTGACCTGTACTTTCTGTTTAGTGAATACCCAATTGTACAGGATAGTTTTTATTGAAAAAAATTAGACTTTGGTAATTACTATGTCAATCTTAGAAGAGCTTTAAAAATATAGCTCAGTGTATGTAAAATGAAACAATCAAAAAAATCAAAACTTCCCTTATTATTTTGGTGCTGCATTGTGTCATTTTTCGTTTGCGTGTCGTGCAATCAGGAAGAAATAAAGAGACCTCAATCTTTAAAGCTTTCTGAAAATTTTGTAAACCCAATAGGCTTTTACAATGCTAATCCAACATTTTCATGGCAATTACCGGTTTCAGAAGACATTAAATCACAATCGGCATACCAAATCGTTGTGGCATCTTCAGCGAATTTATTACCAAATAATCCAGATTTGTGGGATTCTAAAAAACAAAAGAGTTCTCAATCTACTTTTGTAAAGTATCAAGGTTCGGAATTACAATCTCGACAAAAGGTGTTTTGGCAAGTACGCTATTGGAACCAAGATGAAAAGGCTTCAGATTGGAGCGACATAAATACTTTTGAATTAGGCTTGCTGCATAATGCCGATTGGAAAGCCAAATGGGCAGGATTAGATACTGCAAAAGATAGCATTAAAGGCGTTCGAAAATTTTTAATGCACAGACCACAATATTTAAGAAAAGGATTTGAGTTGTCTTCGGATGTTGCTTCTGCAAGATTGTACATTACGGCAAAAGGGGTTTTTGATGTACATTTAAATGGAAAAAATGTAAGTGATGATGTCATGCCACCAGGTTGGACGCCATACAATCATCGCATAGAAACATTGACTTATGATGTTACAAGATTTTTAGAAACAGGAAATAATGCAATCGCTGTAGAATTAGCTTCTGGATGGCATTCAGGAAGAATTAGCAGAAGAACTGCACTTTACGATAATTTTTCATCACCCAAAATTCTTTGTCAGTTAGAAATAACGATGAAAGACGGTTCTAAACAAACGATTATATCAGACGAATCTTGGAAAGGTACTACTAACGGACCAATACGATTAGCAAGTATTTATGATGGTGAGGTTTACGACTCAAATTTTGAAATTCCAAATTGGAGAAATGCGGAATTCGATGATGTGTCTTGGGAAACTTTAGAAGCAGAATCAATGTCTTTTGACGTAAAACATGAACCAAAAAGACATCATACTGTAAAAAATAAAACCATTATTGATGATGTAGAACTAATTTCAGCACATGATAATTTAGCTATTTTTGATTTAAAACAGAATATGGTTGGCGTGCCCAAGCTAAAAGTACCCATGAAAAAAGGGGATACCTTAAAAATTCGTTTTTCTGAAATGTTATTAGCAGATAGAACATTCTACACCAAAAATTACCGTTCGGCGCATTCCACAGATTATTATATAGCATCTAAAGACGGCGTTATAGAATACACACCTAAATTCACCTTTCACGGTTTTCAATATGTGGAATTAAGTGGTTATGATGAACAAGTAAAACCAGAATCAAATTGGGTTCAAGGTTTGGTACAGCATACAGATTTTGAAGATAAAGGTACATTTACATCATCACATGATAAGCTGAATCAACTTCAAGAGAATATTACTTGGGGTTTGCGAGGTAATTTTTTCGATATTCCAACAGATTGCCCGCAACGCGATGAACGTTTGGGTTGGACAGGAGATGCTCAAGTCATTGCGCCAACAGCATTGTTTAATTATGATACACATGCATTTTGGACAGCTTGGTTGCAAAGTTTAAGAGAAAATCAGTCTGAACACAAAAACGGTTTAGTACCTTTTATAGTGCCAGATGTATTGCAAAACAAAAACGGAGGTTCTGGTTGGGGAGATGCCTGTGTTATTGTCCCTTGGGATATTTACAATATCACAGGAGATATTACAGTACTTGAAGAAAGCTATGAATCGGCGAAAAAATGGGTTGGGTACTATCAATCAAAAGTTAAAAAGAAACCTTATATACCAATAATGCATTCGTTTGGAGATTGGTTACAACCTTATCCATCTGAAACACTTAAAAAAGCAAATAGAGGCGATACACCAAAAGAGTTAATTAATACGGCTTATTTTGCGCATTCTGCGCATTTAATATCTAAAATTGCTGGTGTTTTAGGCAAAACAGATGATGAAAAAAAATATGCAGCCTTATATAAAACTGTTGCTAATGCATTTGAAAATGAATTTTTTGATGAAAACGGAAAGTTTAAACAGGACAGACAAACCCAAACAAGTTATTTGCTAGGCATTTATTTCGATTTATTTAAACCAGAAACCAAACTAAAAGCACAAAACCACTTGCTTGAAGAAATTAAGAATGCCGATTATCATTTAGGAACAGGATTTTTAGGAACACCACTTCTACCAAAAGTTTTGGATGATATGGGCGAGATAGATTTGATGTATAAAATCCTTTTCAAGGAAACCTATCCATCTTGGTTTTATTCTATAAATCAAGGAGCAACCACTATGTGGGAACGTTGGAACAGCTACAGTAAAGCTGACGGCTATAATCCGCAAAGTATGAACAGCCTTAACCATTATGCATACGGAGCCATTGGCCAATGGATGTACGAGCGCATAGCTGGTTTAGCTTCATTAGAACCAGGATACAAGAAAATTAGAATTGCACCTTTACCGAATGCCGAGTTTTTAACATCGGCTTCTGCAAGTGTAAAAACCCCTTATGGAAACGCATCATCATCATGGAAAATAGAAAATAGTACTTTTAACCTTGATGTTGTGATTCCACCAAATACAACTGCTGAGATTCAAATTCCTTATGGAATACAAGATAATTTAATCGTAAATGGAAGTGCTTTCAAAGAAACTTCAAATTTAAAATTAATCAGTTCTGATAGTAATTCAATAAAGATTGTAGCAGAACCAGGAACATATAACTTTCAAACTAAAATTTAAATCATGTTTAAAAAATCAAATTTCAAATATTTCGCATACGCTTTTGTCTTTTTGAGTATAACAATGTCTTGTGACTCTAAAGTTTCATTAGAAAGCGCAAAAGATTTGACTATTTCCGAAGGGTTTGAAAATCCATTAGGCTTTTATGATGCTAACCCAACATTTTCATGGCAATTACCTGTGTCAGAAAGCAATAAAAGTCAGTCTGCTTATCACATTGTAGCAGCGAGTAACCCAGATTTACTTCCAGATAATGCCGATTTATGGGATTCTCAAAAACAGAATTCAGAGCAATCAACTTGGATTACATATGGAGGGAAATCACTCGAATCTCGCCAAAAAGTATATTGGCAAGTGAAATATTGGAATCAAGATGGTGAAGCATCAACGTGGAGTGAAACCAATCATTTTGAATTGGGTTTATTAAACAATAGTGATTGGAAAGCCAATTGGGTTGGTTTAGATACCGCTAAGGACAGTATTCGCGGACGAGAAAAAGTACTGATACACAAACCACAATATTTAAGAAAAGGATTCGAATTATCCGGAGATGTAACTTCAGCACGCTTATACATTACTTCGAAAGGCGTTTTTGATGTGTCTATAAACGGTGAAAACGTTTCAGACGATGCGATGTCGCCTGGTTTTACAACTTACGATAAGCGCATTGAGACCTTGACTTATGATGTTACGAATTTAATAGCATCTGGGCAAAATACCATTGGTGTTGAACTGGCTTCGGGTTGGTATTCTGGTCGTTTACTTTGGGGAACCACACCATGGGATAATACAATTTCACCAAAAGTTTTAGCACAGTTAGAAATGACCATGAGTGACGGTTCTAAAGAAATTATTGTTTCTGATGATAGTTGGAAAGGAATGACCAACGGTCCACTTCAGTTTGCAGAAATCTACGATGGCGAAATTTATAACGCGAATATGGAAATGCCTAATTGGACGACTAATAATTTTGATGATAAAACTTGGACGAAAGTTGAAGTTGCAGCTATTGATACAAATGTGAAGTTAGAACCAAAACGTCATACTTCTGTAAAAGAAAAAGTTGAATTAGCGCCACAAAACATCACAAATAATGATGGAGCGGTTGTGTTCGATTTAAAACAAAATATGGTAGGTGTGCCTGTTGTAAATGTTCCAATGAAAAAAGGAGATACCCTTAAAATAAGGTTTGCCGAAATGCTATCACCAGATGGTACGTTTTATACTGAAAATTATAGAAGCGCACATTCTACAGATTATTATATTGCCGCTAAAGATGGAGATATTGAATATCAACCAAAATTTACGTTTCATGGTTTTCGATTTGTTGAATTAAGTGGATTTGATACCTCAGAAACACCAACGAAGGATTGGGTAACAGGTATTGTGCAGTATTCTGATTTTGAAGATAACGGTACGTTTACCTCTTCGCATGAAAAACTAAATCAACTACAAAGCAACATTGTTTGGGGTTTGCGAGGAAATTTTTTAGATATCCCAACCGACTGTCCGCAACGTAATGAACGTTTGGGTTGGACAGGAGATGCACAAGTATTCGGGCCAACATCCATGTTTAATGCCGATGTATATAAATTCTGGGCAAGTTGGTTGCAAAGTGTAAGGGAAGCACAACTAGAGGATGGTGCCATTCCGTGGACGGTTCCAGATTCAAGAGGAAATAAAATCGCAAGTTCAGGTTGGGGTGATGTAGGCACAATTATTCCTTGGAAAATTTACATGCGAACTGGCGATGTAGGTTTTTTAGAAGATAATTTTGAGATGATGAAAAATTGGGTTGGGTATCATCAAAAAAAATCAAATAACCATATTTCTAATATGATGTCGTTTTCAGATTGGTTGCAACCTTTTCCTGAAAGTGGTAATAATAGAGGAGACACCTCAAGGAATTTAATCGGTACGGCATTTTTTGCGCATTCTGCAAAATTAACGGCTCTTACTGCCGAAGTTCTTGGTAAAACAGAAGAGCAAGCTAAGTATGAAGCACTATATCAAACCGTAGCAAAAGCTTTTGATGATGAGTTTTTTGATGAGACTGGAAAAGTAAAAGGCGTCACAGAAACCCAAACATCTTATTTGTTGGCATTAGCATTCGATCTATTACCTGAATCTAAAATTAAGAACGCGCAGACTAATTTATTGCGTAAGCTTAAAGACGCTGACTATCATCTAAGAACAGGCTTTTTAGGAACACCATTGTTGTCAAGAGTTTTAGACGATATGGGCGAAGTAGATATGGTCTATAAATTATTATTCAATGAAACCTATCCTTCGTGGTTTTATTCTATCAATCAAGGTGCGACAACAATTTGGGAACGTTGGAATAGCTACAGTAAAACCGAAGGTTACAATCCTATGAGCATGAATAGTTTAAATCATTATGCCTATGGTGCCATAGGTGAATGGATGTATGAACGTATTGCAGGTATTGCACCTTTGGAAGCAGGATATAAAGTCATTAAAATTGCGCCTCAAGCCAAAGAGCCATTAACATCGGCTTCGGCAAGTTTAAACACACCTTTCGGAAAGGTATCGTCTTCATGGGAAATTAAGGATGGGAAGTTCGATTTGGAAGTGGTAATTCCGCCAAATACAACGGCCAAAGTAATTATACCTGCTGACACAAGCCAAGCACTCGAAATTGATGGAAAAACGTTTGAAGATAATTCAAATATGAAGTTGAATAACACAGGAAAAGATGCTTTTGAATTAGAAGTGCAATCTGGGACATACACATTTCAATCAAAACTTAAATAAGTTGAAAAAATGAACCTAAAATTTGTAATCTGTTTACTTCTAGTCTCAAGTTTATTTTTGAATGCCCAATCGACAAATTTCAATATGTCAATTGTTGATGACGACGTTATTTTTATGGAAAATAATGGCATGGTAGCCGTTGAAGCCGAATACTTTAATAAACAAAGTAAATCAGAAATTAGACAATGGTATATCACGTCTAAAGACGCTGTATCTCATGTAGGTCGAGATGACGATACGCAACATCATTCAGGTGCAAGTAATGCCGCATATATTGAAATATTACCAGATACGAGAGTCACGCATTCTGATAAGCTCATTCAAGGAGAAAATTTCTCTAATAAAGCAGGTGAATTAGGCATTTTGCATTATAAAGTCAGAATAAATAATCCAGGACGCTACTATGTTTGGGTGCGCGCTTTTAGCACAGGAAGTGAAGATAACGGCATACACGTTGGATTAAATGGTGAGTGGCCAGAACATGGGCAACGTATGCAATGGTGCGAAGGAAAAAATAAATGGACTTGGGAAAGCAAACAACGTACAAAAGAAGAACATTGTGGTGTGCCAAAACAAATCTATTTAGATATTGAAAAAGCAGGTATCCACGATATCCAATTTAGTATGCGCGAAGATGGTTTTGAGTTTGATAAATTTATCCTAACAAAGGACAGCACATACATTCCAAAAGATGAAGGGTTAAAGGTCACTACGCTTTGGCCTATGCAATCGTACTACAAACAAATTGCAGCATCCAACATTGAAAATAAGACCTTACCTATTGATGATTTTCCTATAAATGGCACAGGATTTTACAAGCATGCAGGTGGCAAATGGCTAGGGATTAATCCAAACAAGCAAAAAGAAGCACAAACATCAACACCTTTTACATTTAAAAATGGAAACTACGATTTGATATTTGTTAGTGTGGGAGAAAATGATGGACAATCTGAGTTCAGAATTCTAATTAATGATAAAAAATTAGGCATGTTTAAACCGCCATTATCAAACGATGTTTTTGAAGAAGGCGAAAATAATAATGCGCTTTGGGAAAATGTAAAACTTAAAAAAAGTGATAAAATTAAAGTCGTAGCAAAAATAGCCAGTGCTGATGGAAAAGAATGGGCGAGAGCACGTTGGTCGGGAATCATTTTTGCGCCAGTGGGTAAAGGTAAAGCGATTATAAAAACACCATTCAAAAGCAACATAGATGTGGTGCGAAATTCTGTACCTGTAATTAAAGCGCCTGCAGGTCGTATTGCCATTGTAGCAGATGGTAACTCACCAGACCCAGATGACCTTGGAGGTACTGCAGTTTCTATTGCCTTGTTAAGAGCTGCTGGACTCGAAAACAGATTGGTGCATTACTCACATAGTTGTGATTTGATAAGAAATCAAAGAATTTCTGAGTCGGCTGAAAAAGAGCGTCATGCTTTAATGCAAAGTTGTTGTGATGTTACAGCAAGACGATGGGGCGGTTTTGAGTCACTCACATTTCTAGATGCGAAGTGGAAAATGGAAAAGACGATTAAAGATTTAGCACATGCCATAAGTGTTTCTACTGTAGATGACCCACTTTGGATTATCGAAGCAGGCGAACCAGATATTATCGGATTTGCCCTAAAAGCTTCACCAAAAGAGAAACACCAATTTGTCAAAGTGGTGACACATCATTCAGCAAACGACGATGCAGGAGATTTCTACGAATGGCAAGATATATTAGATTTTGGAGTAGAAGAAGTTCGGATTCCAGACCAGAATATTAAGCTAAAAGTTAAACTTGAAGATTGGGATTGGGCGAAAAATCATCCTGACCCTAGAATTCAAGGCATATGGATTCAAGGAAAATTGGCAGAACTAGATAATATCGTAAAATTCCAAAAAGGAAAATGGGATTGTTCAGATGCAGGTATGGTATTATATTGGATTACAGGAGCTACAAATGGCGGATTAAAACAAGGAAATGTTGACAATGTCAAAAATATCTTATTAAACTATATAGAAAAGTAGTACGAATCAATATCGCATAAGACAATGGTTATAAAAATGAAAAAAATTATAGGTTTACTTCTCATACTATGTGCTTGCACATCAGTTTCTGCTCAAAAAGAGAAACCCAATGTATTAATTTTTTATGTAGATGATTTAAGAGCAGAATTAGGTTGTTATGGAAGCGAAACGGCAGTTACACCAAACATAGACAAACTAGCGTCAGAAGGTGTTATGTTTAACAAAGCTTATGTACAACAAGCCATTTGTGCACCTTCCAGAATGAGCACTTTAACAGGTTTGCGTCCAGAAACACTTGGTATTTATAGTATTTTCACACCACTGCGTAAAGTGCATAAAGAGGTTGTTTCTATGCCACAATTATTCAATGACAATGGATACAAAACGGTAAGTATTGGTAAAGTATATCATCATGGTAGTGATGATAAAAACCAATGGACAACCTATTTCGAAAAAGAAGCAAACAGTTACCATAAACCTGAAAATATAGCATTAATGGAACGCCTAAAATCTGAAGGTGTAAAACCGTTAAAAGGACCAGCTTTTGAAGATGCAGATGTCGCAGACGAAGCCTATAAAGACGGACGTGCAGCTAATTATGTCATAGAAACTTTGAACAAGGTTAAGGACGATAATTTTATAATGTTTGTAGGTTTAAGCAAGCCACATTTACCTTATAATGCACCTAAGAAATACTGGGATTTATATGATAAAAATGATTTTAAAATTCCATCAAGGCAAAAACCAGAAGGCGCTTATAGGTTGGCACTACCCAAATGGGGAGAATTAAAAAGCTATCACGGAATTCCTACAGAAGGCGATTTAGATGATGATTTAACACGAGCGTTAATACATGGTTATCATGCTTCAATTAGTTATGTAGATGCCCAAGTCGGTAAAGTCATGGAAACCTTAGAAAAGCTAGATTTAAGAAAAAATACCATGGTAATTTTCATGAGTGACCATGGTTATAAAATTGGAGAATACGCGTTATGGTGCAAGCAATCTAATTTAGAAATAGATGTTAGAGTGCCTTTAATTGTGAGTAGAGAAACGAGCTATAAAAATAGAGTGACTGGCAAAACTTCTGATGCCTTAATAGAGAATGTCGATATCTTTTCTACGCTAGTTGAGTATTGCGGTTTAGAAGGGCCAGATTCTGACGGCAAAAGTTTTCTTTCGGTTGTAGACAAGCCCAATAAAAAATGGGATGAAGCCGCATTTAGTGTTTATGCAAGAGGCAAAAAAATAATGGGTTGTACAGTTACCGATGGCAATTGGCGCTATACGGAATGGAGAGATTCTGTAACGAATGAAATATTAGAAGCAGAACTATATGAGCATAAAAATAGTTTGTTAGCTTATGTTAATTTATCAGGAAATAAAAAGCATCAAAAAATAGAAAAGAAACTGAAAAAACTATTAGAAGAACAGTTTCCTAGAAATCAACCGTTTTTGCAAAATGATCAGCCAAGAAGATGATGCATATTTATAACCTAATTTAATTCACATTTTTATCATTAAGATTAACATAGTCAGAGCATGACACTACAGGATTATATTCATAATTTTTAAAATTAAGTTTGAGTGACGTGTGAAGGTCAATCAAATGAAAATTAAAAAATCGCTACTACTTCTATTTTTAGTTATAGGTATAAATCTTGTTTATACGCAGCGGTCTGTAACAAATTTTAATAACAACTGGCAGTTTATTTTAGAGGACAACGCCAATTTTTCGCAAGAAGATTTAGATGATTCGTCTTGGACAACCTTAAACGTTCCACACGATTGGTCTTTTGAAAAAGGCGTGCGGAAAGGTGGAGACCAAGGACAAGGAGGTGGTTATCACGATGGTGGTATTGGTTGGTATCGTAAATCTTTTGATGTCAACAAAGCAAGTCTTTCTAACAACACCTACATCAATTTTGATGGCGTTTATATGAATAGCGATGTTTGGGTCAATGGCAACCATTTAGGAAAACGACCATATGGCTACATTAGTTTTAGATATGATATTTCCAAGTATTTAAAAGCAGGAAGAAATACAATTGCTGTTAGAGTTGATAATAGTTTAGAGCCATCTGCACGTTGGTATCATCCATGCGGAATCTATGCACAAGTAAAATTGATTAGCGTTAATCCAACACATTTTAAACCCAATAGTATTTTTATAAAAACACCATCTATTCAAAAAAATAAAGCAACCGTTAGTATTGATGCAGAAATTAATGGAACTACAAAAGGGTTAAAATATGAAGTCAAATTGTTTTCACCAGATGGCAAACAACTTACCTCCACGTGTAAAAAACTTAAAGTATCCAATCCGACCTATCAATTCCAAATAGACAACCCAAAATTATGGAGTCCAGAAAGTCCAAGTTTGTACAAGTCTGTGACTCAGATTTTAGACGGTAAAAAAATCATTGATGAGGTTGAAACCACATTTGGTTTCAAAACCGTAGAATGGAAAACCGAAACGGGCTTTTGGTTAAACGGAGAAAATGTAAAATTGAAAGGGGTTTGTGAACATTGGGAAGGAGGACCAGTTGGAGGAGCTTGGACAAAACCCATGTTGCGTTGGAAATTACAATCCTTAAAGGATATGGGAATCAATGCCATTCGTCCGTCACACAATCCAACACCACCAATGTTTTATGATATATGTGATGAAATCGGTTTGCTCGTTATGGATGAGATATTTGATGGTTGGCACAAAAAAGCACCTCAAGATTATGGCAAGCAAGCTTTTGATGAATGGTGGAAACGTGATGTAAAAGAATGGATAACACGAGATAGAAATCACCCAAGTATTTTTGTTTGGAGTTTAGGCAATGAAACCCATAGTGACATTGCACCAGAATTGGTGAAATTTGGCAAAAGTTTAGACCCAACACGATTGTTTACATCTGGCGCAGGAAATCCAGAAGACATGGATATTACAGGCGTTAATGGAGGATCTGAAACCAAGTCTTTTATAGAAAGTAGAACATTTGATAAACCATTTATTTCAACAGAAGCACCACATACTTGGCAAACAAGAGGCTATTACAGAACACAAACATGGTGGCGCGATAACGAATTACCAGGCACATATGAGCTACCGAATTTGACCGAAAAGGAAATATTTTTCTATGAAGGCATCAATCCTAAAAACTGGAGGAATAGAAAGCAAAGTTTTAATTCGTCTTATGATAATGCAACTGTAAGAGTTTCGGCAAGAAAATATTGGGAAGTGATGCGAGATCATGCTTGGCATAGTGGTCATTTCCGTTGGACGGGTTTTGATTATTATGGAGAAGCTGGTTTAGTACATGGAGGTTTACCTTTCAATTTATTCATGGGAGGTGCTTTAGATGTTGCTGGATTCAAAAAAGATTTATTCTATTTCTATCAAAGTCAATGGACCAAAGAAACGATGTTACATATGTTACCACATTGGACACATCCAAGAATGCAAAAGGGAACTGTAATTCCGGTTTGGGTGTATTCTAATGCTGATGAAGTAGAGTTGTTCTTAAACGGAAAATCTTTAGGAAAAGACCAACCAGGAACCATTTGGAACGAAATGCAATGCGAATGGATGGTGCCTTATGAAGAAGGAAAACTAGAAGCTGTAGCTTATAGCGATGGCAAGGAAGTCAAACGCACCTCTTTTTCAACGAGTAAACAACCGTCAAAATTAAGAACAAGTATTGAGAGATTAGATGCTGAAGATTCGTTTACCACAAGTTACATCATTACTTCAGAAAGTTTGGATGCTTTTGATAATTTATATCCTTATGGAGAAAACAAAGTTTACTATAATATTCAAGGAGATGTAAAAAAAATTTCGATGGAAAATGGAAATCCAATTGATCCTATGAGTCGAACAAAATCAGATTTTAGAGCCTTGTTTTTCGGAAAAACAAGGCTATTCCTAAGAGAATTACCCAATCCAAAAGTGGCTTCCATAGTAACAGCATCAATTTTAGGAGACAAGGCATTATACAACTCCAATACAATCACCATTGACGCTAAACAGATTCAAGTTTTAGGAAATTCAAATGTTGATGATTTAGAAATTCTGTATACAACCAATGGTGAAAACCCAGCAACAGAAGGCACAATTTATAAAGGCTCTTTTGAAGTTACTGATAACACCACAATAAAAGCTATAGTAAAACAAAACGAAAAAATTGTTTTAAACATGGAAGAAACATTTGGTAAAAATGAAGGTTTATTTTGGGGCGACGAACATTCTAAGGATATGTGGATTGGTAGAGGAATCAATATTTCTGCAGAAGATGGCATTATAAAAGGCGGAGCAAAAGCAAGCACAGACGCGCGTCGTTACAAAGGAACTGGATTTGTTCGCTTTGATGGAAAGGAAGGTTCCGTAGAATTTTATCAAGAAAATGATGGTGAAGCAGGTGATTATAGTATTCGTTTTCGGTACATGCATAATAATGAAGGGGAATTACATCCTATGAAATTGTATGTCAATGATGAATACATCAGAACATTAGAGTTTAAAGCAACTGGTGGCTGGGAAAAGGAGTGGAAATTTGTGCCTGCTATTATAAGATTAAAGGCAGGAGCTAACAGTATTAAGTTAGAAACAACTGGTGAAAGTGGTGCTTTTATTGATGAGTTGTTTGTGGATTAAAAAAATATTTAAAATTGAGGATATTATGAACATATTAATTGCAATGGGTGTTTTGTTAGTGTTTAATTTTCTATTGTTAATGTTTAGTTGCAATAAAGATTGAATTGTAAAAATAGTAGCGGTATTATGAACAAAGTAGTATGTTTTGTAGTTTTTATGTGTTCCTATACCTATGCCATGGAGGTGAAAGATTTGAAATGTGAATCGCAAACAAACCCAACAGGCATAACCAGTAATAAACCACATTTTAGTTGGACTTTTATAGGTGATGCAAAAAGTCCAAAACAAGGAGGCTATAGAATTGTAATGGCAACCTCACCAGAAAAATTAAAATATCCAGACCTTTGGGATTCAGGGCCAACCAGTTCATCACAATCTAGTGGCATTCAGTATTCAGGAGAGCCTTTAAGAAACGGACAACGCGTGTACTGGAAAGTAACCATTTGGGGAAATAATAGGGGAGCAGTGCATAGTGAAGTTTCGTGGTTTGAAATGGGGGAAATAGAAAACCCTGAAACTGCATTTCAACCTTATGTGTTTTCTAAATCTAGAAAAGGTGTCATCAAAATCAATATAAACAGTAAAAGTAAAGGTAGAACTTTTGAAGGTGTTGGAGCGGTTAGTGCAGGTGCTTCAACAGATTTGTTATACGATTATGAAGATCCTGTAAGAAGTCAAATTTTAGACCTTTTATTCAAACCTAAATTTGGAGCAGGTTTCCAACATCTAAAAGTAGAAATGGGTGGAGGAGAAAATTCTACTTGTGGCTCAGAACCTTCTCATGCATTTACAAAAGAAGAATTAAAAAATCCGATTGCTCGCGGATATGAGTTTTGGTTGATGAGAGAAGCCAAAAACAGAAATCCTGATATGATTCTTGAATACCTGCCTTGGAGTTTTCCTGGGTGGCTAAAACCAAACATATACTCGCAAGAATCTGCTGAGTATTTTGTAGCTTTTTTAGATGTCGCAAAAAAACAATGGAATCTAGATATAGATTGGGTGGCAGCCGTAGAAAATGAAAATGATACAGATCGTAATTGGTTGGTAAACCATATGAGACCTACTTTAGATGCACGAGGTTATAAAAATGTGAAAATTCAAGGCCCTGATGATAACAGTGGTGATTGGAAAATATTTGATGATTTAGAAAAAGACAGTGCGTTTGATGACGTCATTGAGGCTGTAGGTTATCACTACGTTTCAGGAAGGGAATTTACCGATAATATGGTTGATGGTCGTGGTCGCCCAACTACAGAAAAAGCAAAACAATCGGGAAAACCACTTTGGGCAAGTGAAGATTGGAGCTGGACGGGCAAAGAGTGGGATGGTGCTGGAGCACTCAACTTAGCGCGACTGTACAATAAATTTTACATTAGAGATCAAATTACAAAATCACTGATTTGGGCACCTATTGGATCCATTTATAAATCTGTTACTTGGGATAAGGCAGGCGCTATGAAAGCCAATGAACCTTGGAGTGGCTATTATGAAGTTTGGCCAACAATTTGGGCAACAGCGCATACTTCACAATTCGTTTCACCAGACAATTGGCAATATTTAGACGGTGCATGTGGGTTGTTTGATGCATCAACTTATAAAGGAAGTGTTGTCACTTTAAAAGATAAAAAGAGCACCAATTGGAGTATGATTATATGTACTGAAAATGCAGAATCATTAGAGGTGAAAATTAAAAAGGACTTAGCAGATGAAAAGGTATTTGTTTGGAAATCTGATGCAGAAAATCAATTTGTGGAGTTAGCAAGTATCATCCCTAAAAAGAGGTCGTTTAGCATACAACTCGATCCCAAAAGCATCTATTCGTTAACCACAACAACTGGTCAACAAAAAGGAAGGTATGAGATTCCAGAATCTCAAGCATTTCCCTTTCCATATAAAGAGGATTACGAGGATCGAAAGGTTGGTGACTTACCAAAATACCATTCAGATCAAAAAGGGAGTTTTGAAATCGCTTTAAAAGCAGATGGCACCAATTGCTTAAAACAAATTGCACCAGAACCTGGTTATGATTGGATGCGAATCTACCGACGAACAAACATAAAACCCCACACTTTAGTAGGAGACGTAAATTGGAAGAATTTTACCTGTAGTGTAGACGTTTATATAGAAGATGGAAATGTGGAATTAGGAGGACGTGTAAAAGGAAGTTTTTTAAACGGCTATCGATTTATGATAGAAAAAAACGGAAACTGGAAGCTAATGCATAATAAGAAAGCCTTGACCAAAGGAAATATAATCGATTTTGATGGTACTATTTGGCATCAATTGAAACTAAAATTTCAAGGTAAAGAGGTCGAAGTTTTTGTTGATAACGAATCCATAACAAAAACAACTCACGTCGTCAGCAATGGATACGTTGCTTTTGCTAGTTCCTATCATGGAAATCTTTTTGATACTTTAGAAGTAACAGACAATGATTAAAAAAATAATAATCATATTTAATGTTTTCTTCCTAGCTATGCTTAGCATGGCATTACATGGTCAAAATTCATCTATAAACGATGAGTTGGAATCTGGTTTTAAATCACCACCCAACGAAGCCAAAGCCAGAACGTGGTGGCATTGGATTAGCGGAAACGTTTCTAAATCTGGAATCACAAAAGATTTAGAAGCCATGAAGCAAGTTGGCATTCAAGAAGCCCAATTGTTTAATGTGCATTTAGGTTTTCCAGAAGGTCCCATAAAATATTTAAGTGAAGACTGGTTAGACTTGTTTCTCTTTTCGGCTACTGAAGCCAAACGATTGGGTTTAGAATTGGCATTTCACAATGGTCCTGGTTGGTCATCATCAGGAGGACCTTGGGTAACACCTGAAAATGCAATGCAAACCGTTGTTTTTAGTGAATTGAATATTGAAGGAGGAAAACGGTTTAAAAGCGAAATTCCAAAACCAGAAACAAAGTTTGATTACTATAAAGACATTGCAATCTTAGCATTTCCAAAGCCAAAACAAGCTTTAAAAATTGAGGGTTTAGATTATAAAATATTGTCAAACCGAATTCGAAATCATCTATTACCTGACACTAAAGATATTCCTGAGTCTGCCATCGTCAAAAAAGAAAGTATTGTTGATATCACTTCTAAGCTTAACTATAAAGGTATTTTAGAATGGGATGTACCAAAAGGCGATTGGATTATTTTACGAATTGGACATACACCAAATGGTGCTAAAAATAGACCAGCACCAAATGGAGGTAGAGGATTAGAAGTCGATAAAATGTCTAAAAATGCTCTAGATGCCTTCTGGAATGCTGGAATTCAACCTATTTTAAATAAGTTAGGAGACTTAGTTGGGACAACTGTAAATAATTGTTTGATTGATAGTTACGAAGTGGGTTCGCAAAACTGGACAACTGGTTTTGGTATTCAATTTGAAACTTTAAGAGGTTACGCTTTAACATTGTATTTGCCAACCTTAGCTGGTTATTATGTAGATAGTGGCGAAATTACAGAACGCTTTCTTTGGGATTTTAGAAGAACGATTGGCGATTTAATTGCTGAAAATTATTATGGCCGTTTTGCAGAATTGTGTCATCAAAATAATTTAAATTTTTCAGTAGAACCGTATTGGGGACCTTTTGATAATATGCAAGTAGGTGCAAAAGGCGATATCGTTATGTGTGAATTTTGGAGTGGAGGCTATCCGTTTTTCGATTCCTCAAAATTTGTGTCTTCAATCGCGCATTTAAACGGAAGCTCAATTGTAGGAGCTGAATCTTTTACTGGTATTGGTGGTTGGGATAAACATCCAGCAACCATAAAAGCTATTGGTGATAAAGCTTGGGCAGAAGGCATTACACGTTTTATTTTTCACACCTATGTGCATCAACCTTGGGATGTGGCACCAGGTTTAGCCTTAAGTTATCACGGTTTTGATTTTAACCGTTTAAATACGTGGTGGACACAAAGCAAATCGCATTTAGATTATATAGCTAAATCACAATACTTATTACAACAAGGAAATAATGTAGCAGATGTATTGTTTTTTACAGGAGATTCTTCGCCAAATACTGCTTTTTTACTACCAGAGCTTAAAAAGAAGGGTTACGATTATGATTTAATTGGTGCTAATAAATTATCTGAATTATCGGTGAAAGATGGAAAAATTGTCACAAAGTTTGGTGGTGCTTATGAAGTTTTATTATTACCAGAAAGCGATTGGATAACAGCCAAATCATTAAAAACTATTAAGGTATTGGTTGATAAAGGCGCAAAAGTAATTGGAGCGAAACCAAAGCAATCGCCAAGTTTAACCAATTATCCTGAAAATGATGCTTACATCAAAAAAACAGCCAATTCACTTTGGGATAATAATAGTATAAGAGATATTTCTGTTGAATCGTTTTTAGAAAAAAACAATATTTTTCCAGATTTTTCTTCTGATGCAAATAAGAATTCAGATATCAGTTTTATCCATAGAAAAACTGAAGATGTTGATATATATTTTATCGCGAATGCGAAAAAAGAACGCATAACACTTGATGCGAATTTTAGAGTAATAAACAAACAACCTGAATTATGGAATTCTGAAACAGGAGACATTAAAAAACTAGCGGTTTGGAAAACTAATGATGATGGTACAACAAACATTCCAATTGTTTTAGATGCTGAACAATCGGTATTTGTGGTTTTTAGAGAGCAGACTGGGAATCAAAATCAAATTGTAAAAACGACTGAGCGTTTAGATGAATCTGAAACTGAACCCTTATCAAACTTAAAAATAATTAAGGCTGAGTATGGTAATTTTTTACAGGAAGGTTTGGTAGATATTACTGAAGAAGTAGCTAAAGAAGTAAATAACGACAAGCTGAGTTTTCAAATGACTAGAGCCTTTTGCGATTGTGACCCAGCGATGGGTTATGTAAAAGAGTTCCGAATGGCATATCAAATTGGAGATGAAGTTAAGCATATGCATGCAGAGGAAAGAGAGTTTGTTACTATTGATGCTAAGGGTAAAGACCTCAAAATAATTTCGGCGATATTTGGGAAGTTTAAAGCTGAAACCACAGGTGTCCCGAAAAACTTTGAAGCTTTTGACGTAACTGAAACCATCAAACATCTAGTAAGTTCAAAATCCTATAATATCAAGATTTCTGATAAATTAGTTGAAGGTAAAACATTAAAAAACAAAGATAATTTTCTGAAAATTACTTTTGAAACGGATGGAAATGAAAGGACTGAAATTATTGCAGAAGGTGAATTTTTAAAACTAGATAAATCGCTTCCAAAATCAGAAATTTATAAAAAAGACGACAACACGATTTGGAAAACACCTTTTTCAGGTACATTAATTTACGAAACCAAATCAGGAATATCACAGACTGTAAGCGTCAACGTTCCAGAACCCATAATGCTATCTAAAAATTGGGAAGTTACTTTTCCACTTCAATACGGAATATCAAAAAAGAAAACCTACAAAACCTTAAAATCTTGGTCAGAAGCCTCAGAAGAAGACATTCAACATTTTTCAGGAACTGCTATTTATGAGAAAACATTCAATTTGTCTAATGAGCAGATGTCCAAAGACAATGCTTTTCAATTAGATTTAGGAAGTGTTGGTGTTATTGCAGAAGTCATTGTAAATGAGAAAAAAGTAGCCACACTCTGGAAAGCGCCTTTTAGAGTAACTATTGATGATTTTGTTAAGCTTGGAGAAAACAAACTGCAAGTTAAAATCACTAATGTGTGGGTAAATCGATTAATTGGTGATGAAAAATTACCATTAGATTATGAACGAAGAGGAAATAAAATTAAAACCTTACCAAATTGGTTAGATAATCCCGAAAAGCGTTTATCAAAAAGACAAACCTTTGCCTCTTGGAAACATTGGAACAAAGATTCCAAATTAAAAATGTCTGGACTTTTAGATCCTGTTAAAATCATAATTTTTAAAACTAAAATCCTAAGATGATTAGAAAAACGTTCATACTAAAGCTGTGTGTTTGCTTTTGTTTTATAGCATGTAAGTCACCAAAAAATGATTCGCCTAATGAAGAGTCAAATGAAAACATGGTGGACTATTTTGCCGATAATGGTTTTGGAAATGCGGTGGCAATTGTGCAACATCCATCTGGTGTTTACCATAAAGGCATTACTTATGTGGCTTACCAAGGTGCTTTAGAAGACCCTTATGTAGCTTCATATAATCATAAAACTAAAGAATGGAAAGGCCCATATAAAGCGGGTGTTAGTAAAATGGGTAAAGATCCAAATCGAAAAAAACGAATAGATAATCACGGTAAACCGGCCATTCTTATTGATGATGCTGATTATATTCATATTGCTTTTGGAGGTCATGGTGGGACACTTGAAGATGGTGATAACCCTTTAGGAAATCATCATTACGGAAAAAATTTACATGCCGTTTCCAAAAAACCATTAGATATTTCTTCTTGGGAAACTTTAGATAATATATCAGTATTTGGTACCTACAGTCAGTTTGTAAAAATGGATAATGGCGATATGTATTTATTTTATCGTCACGGTGCACATAGAAGTAATTGGGTGTATCAAAAATCAACCGATAATGGTGTTACTATTGGTGAGCCTATTTCATTTTTAAAACACAAACGCAGAACAGATATATTAGCTGAAGATTCTTGGTATCCTTGGGTAACTAGAGGTAATGGAGACGATATTATTGTGGCATTCGATTACCATATTTGTAGAGATAGAAATAACACTCAGGATGAGCGAGGCCATATTCCAGAACGACATAACCTTTATTATATGGTTTTTGATACCAAAACTAATCAATGGAAAAACGTAAAAAACGAAACTTTAGAAATGCCTTTAACCAAGGAATTGGCAGACGAAAAAACCTTGGTAAGAAAAATACCTGACGATTGGACATTTCAAGCTATAGCAGATGTAGGTCCCAATGGTAATCCACATGTGGGAGTTTTGGTTGGTCCAGACGTAGGAGCCAACAGAAGTGGCCCTAAACGCATACAACATTTCGGATGGGATGGACAGGTCTGGTTAAAAAGTGATACTTCTAATCTTCCGAAAGGTGATGGTATTTTCGACGTAAAATCAGGCACAGAAGTAAGTCTATATTTAGAAAGTCAGACCAACGATGATGTAGGAGAAATAAGTCGATGGGACAGTTCTGATACTGGAAAAACGTTTAATAAAGAAACTGTCCTTTTAAGTCGAAAGAACTCAGGATTTGTGATATCTTCTCTAATTGATAATCCGCATCCTGATGCTAGACTGATTGTTGGAGAAAAAGTAAAAGGGTCGGATTTCAGAAATATGTATCTCTTAGGAGATAATGGTGCTGTGATGCGCAATAAAAATGAAGCACAAGTTTTAAAAAATGAAGACTAGTAGGGAATAATAAATAAAATAGAATCGTTAAATAAATAGAATAATTATCATGAAGAGATTAAGCCATATAAGTTGTTTAATAATACTTGCAGCTATTTGTTTTTCTTGTGGAAATGAGACTAAAAACAAGATAGCTAAAGACGAAAAAGAGGCTAAAGAGTCGCAATTGCCTAACATTGTATTCATCCTTTCAGATGACCAATCATGGACCGATTACAGTTTTATGGGAGACGAAAATATTGAAACACCAAGGCTAGATCAATTTGCTTCAGAAAGTCTAACATTTACCAGAGGTTATGTACCAACATCCTTATGTTCACCATCCTTAGCAACCATAATCACAGGAATGTATCCAAAAGACCATGGCATCCTTGGAAACGATGTGGCTTATGAAAGGACTAAAGATAAAGCTGTTAAGAGAAAGAATAGAAGTGAGGCCTATAAGCCCATGATTTCTCATTTCGAACGCTTAACAACATTGCCAGATTTGCTCAAAGAAAAAGGGTATTTATCGTTTCAAACAGGTAAATGGTGGCATGGTAATTATAAAAATGGAGGTTTCGATTACGGTATGACCCATGGAGACCCAAATCGTGGAGGTCGTCATGGTGATTATGGGCTGGAAATCGGGCGAAAAGGAATGGATACTTTAACCAGTTACGTCGATTTAGCTATTAAAGAAAAAAAGCCATTCTTTTTATGGTATGCACCTTTTTTACCACACGCACCACATACACCACCAAAGCGTTTGTTAGATAAATATCTTCCAAAAGCACCTACAGAATATGTGGCCAAGTATTGGGCCATGTGCGAATGGTTTGATGAAACCTGTGGCGAATTATTTGATATTATTGAAGAAAAAGGGTTGACCGAAAACACCCTTTTTGTTTATGTATGTGATAATGGTTGGGTACAAAATTTAAATGATAGCAAGTATAATGAAATATCAAAACGTTCGCCTTACGATTTAGGAATGCGCACGCCAATTATGTATAAGTGGGCAGGAGAAATTAAGCCAAAGATGGATACGACGACCGTTGTAAGTAGTATTGATATGGTGCCAACAGTTCTAGATATTTTGAATATTGATAAACCTGAAAACTTACCAGGCATAAATGTTTTAGACGAAAAAACACTTCAGAATAGAGAAGAGATTTTTGGAGAAATCTATGCACACGATTTTACGACTATAGAGTCTAGTTTGTTTTACACTATAGCAATTGCCCCACCTTATAAATTAATTGTGCCAGATGCGGTTAGAAAACCAAAGGAAAAAATCCAATTATTTAATATTGATGAAGACCCTTTCGAGAAATATAATATTGCTAGCAGTAATCCTGAATTGGTCGAAAAACTGAACAAGAAAATTGAAGCATTTAGAACAGAATAGTAATTGGTAATTATGAAAAACATACGCTTCATATTTTTGATACTACTGATGTTTTCATGTAAAAATGAAAAATCAACGCCTGCTGAAACAGAAAATGAAAAGCCAAACGTATTGTTTATTTCTGTTGACGACTTAAACAATTGGATTAGTCCTATTGATAATTTTTCGAACGTTAAAACCCCAAATTTTGAGAGGTTGGCAAAAATGGGTGTAACCTTTACAAATGCGCATGTGCAAGCACCACTTTGTGGCCCATCACGAGCCTCTATTATGACAGGTTTGCGTCCCTCTACTACAGGAATTTATGGTATGACACCAGATAATAAAATCCGAAGAGTAGGAAACCCAGCCACAAAAGACATTACATTTCTTCCAGAGTATTTTGAAGAAAACGGATATCATACGATGGGTATTGGTAAACTGTTTCATATTCATTCACCAGATAGTTTATTTAACGAATCTGGAGGACGCGTCAAAGGCTTTGGTCCTTATCCAGAAAAACGTTTTGTTTGGGATGGTTTTGGAAAAGGAATAAAAGGAACACATGGCAGAACAAGTACAGATTGGGGCGCTTTTCCTGAAAATGATACTCTAATGCCGGACCATCAATCTGTAAATTGGGTTGTGGAACGTTTAAACAGAACATACGATAAACCATTCTTTTTAGGACTTGGATTTCTTCGTGTTCATGTGCCATTGTATGTACCTCAAAAATGGTTTGATATGCATCCTTTAGAAAGCATAGAAACACCACCATATTTAGTAGACGACTTAAATGATATTCCACCAGTCGGAATGCAAATCAACGACTTGCCAATGATGCCTTCTACGGAATGGGCAAAGGAAAGTGGCGAATGGAAAAAAATTATACAGGCGTATTTAGCCTGTATGAGTTATGTGGATTACGAACTGGGTCGTGTTTTAGATGCTTTAGAAAACAGTAAATATGTCGATAATACGATTATTGTATTATGGTCAGACCATGGCTACAGATTAGGCGAAAAAGGCACTTTTGCAAAACATGCGCTTTGGGAAACCGCTACTAAAGCACCGTTAATGTTTGCCGGACCTAATTTACCAAAAGGAAAAAAGATAGATACACCAGTAGAAATGCTGTCTATTTATCCAACACTCTTGGAATTGAGCGGATTGCCTGCTTATTCTAAAAATGAAGGTGTAAGTTTAGAGGGTATGATGCAAAATAATAAAGCGGTAAATGAAAGTTACGCCATTACAACCTTTGGAATGAATAATCATACCATTAAAAAAGATGGGTTTAGGTATATTCAATACGAAGATGGAGCTCAAGAATTTTACGACCACAGTACAGACCCTAATGAATGGAATAATGAAGCAGATAACCCTAAATACGCGGAAAAAATTAAAGAGTTAAAAGTACTCTTACCAAACGTGAATTCAAAATGGGATTCTGAATCCAATTATACGTTTCAGCCTTATTTTGTTGAGCAAAAGACTCGCGTAAATGGACAATAAACGAATAATTACGATGTCCATGACATAACAGGACAGCTATTCTATAGAATATAACTAAATTGTCATTCACAATAATTTTAATCATAGTTTAAATGATGTCATCTCTAAAGAAGCTAGCCGTTTTATTATTCATTTTTAGTCTTTACAACTTAAGCGCACAAGTAACTCTATCTGCAGATTTTACAGATGAAGCTGATGAGAGCGCACCTTTACATAATATTTGGTCTATAGCTAATAGAATTAGTCCTCAAAATGGTTCAAATGTACGTCCAGGACTTAAAATGAATACCGTTAGAATGATTGGCGGAATCAATAAAATTGTAAATGGAGTACGAATGAAAGATTTAGATTTTGATACCTGTTTGTATGATTCTATTAATAATCAATACGTTTATAGATTTGAGCCACTGATAGCAAGGTTAGATAATATTATTAATTCTCAAACAGAAATCCATCAAATTGTCTTAGATCAACCGCCTTGGGCTTTTCAACACGGCTATACGTTTATTCCTGAAGGGACTATAGATAACGTTAATTTTCGAGAAAACGAACAAATATCTATTTATGGAAATTCTTTACCTCCTGCAGATCAAGTTGCATACTATGATTATATAGTAGCATTGATGACCGAGTTAGTAGCAAACTATGGAGAAGAAATGGTGTTGTCTTGGCGTTTTAGAGTCGGTTCGGAAATCGAAACACCAGACCATTGGTTTGGTACCAAACAAGATTTTATAGAGCATTATGAAAATACAGAAAGTGCAGTAAGGTCAGTTTTGCCGAATGCAATGATTGGTTTACACACAAGAGCTCCAGATTTTCTCTATCAAAATGGCTCTGTATTAAATTACAAAGGAGAGCCTTTCGCTTCTTTTGCTGAGGATTTAATAGAATATTGTTTTGATAATAATGTGAAATATGATTTTTGGGGAATATCAGATTACGTAGTTCTAGGTAATAGTAATTTACGTAATATGAGCATTAAGTATGATCATTTATTTGCAGATTTGATAAATCATCCAGAATGGGACGCCAGTGCAACCATTGATTTAATGGAGTATGCAACAGTAACCACAATGAATGGTGCTGATGGCAATGGGTTTATTAATGCAGAAACATCTCATGCAGAAATTGTAGAATTGTATTTTTCTAATATTTTTTATAAAAATAAAGAGGAGGGCTTAGATTTAATATATAGATGGGGTAATAGAACTGGTTCACAAGATCCTCCAGGAATTAGTATTTTGAATTCTATGAATGGCAAGGTTCGTTATACAACAGATATTTCTGGTACACCAGAAACTCCAACAAATGATGTTGATGCTATTTTTTCAAAAAAGGATGGCGCTACAGAATATGATGTTTTAATATATAATTATAACAATAGTTCTTTAAACTATGTGGATAATGAGGAGGTAAATGTGTCTATTACGTCCGAATTACCAGAAGGTACAACCTTATATTATAGAAGTATTTCTTATGATAAAACCAATAATAAACTTCAGAATTTCTTAGAAGAAAATTCTGGATTAGGTTATGTAAAAAGTGGATTTAATGACAGAGGTGATCCAGAGAGAATTTTAACGGAAGCTGGTTTAGCTGCATATGAAGCATATCAAAATCCAAACCCGCACCAATATAGTAATTGGGAAAGTATAGTCACTACTGCACGAACAGATGGTGAATCTGGCTCAGTAATAAGTTTACAAACAGAAGTTCCTTCATTTGCGTTCGAAAAGTTTGAATTTAGAACCGAAGATTATTTTACAACCCCTATTACACCTGCAACTGTTGTTTGGACGACTTCAGAAGATTTTGCGCCTTGGACAGCAGTGAGTTCAGGAATGAATGTAAATACAGATAATGATTTATTAACCTTGAATTATTCAAATGGATTTGCATTTCCAATGGCAGCAATTACAGAGTTAAATATTAATTCTGATTTGTATGACACATTACAGTTAGTTGTTAAAAATAACACAGAAGACACGTTTCTTCAAATGGCCGCAAATATTCCAGGTACAGTATTTGCAACTGGTAGAAAAAAAATCACAATCCCGAATGATAATGAGTGGCATACGATAGATGTAGATTTAACAAACTGGTCGCATTGGGAAGGTATTATTAACGAATTTAAGGTATATGAAAGTGTAAATACAGGTAGTATTGTATTTGATAGAATAGAGTTTATACCTATTGCAAATAGTCAGATTTTTGATGTAACAATTGGTAAAGTAGGTAATGGCATATTAAATTATGAAAGCGGAACTTCTTTTGGAGGGCAGCAATTTGATTTAAATGCCATTGCAGATCAAGGCTGGGTATTTCAAGGTTGGTCTGGTGATATTGTAAGCACAGAAAATCCGTTAACAATAACAGTTAATTCCGATTTAAATATAACAGCCACATTTGTACAAGAAGGATTGTCTGTAGATGAAAATAATTTAGACAATGCTTTTACTGTTTTTCCAAACCCAAGTTCTAATGGTGTGTTTACACTAAAAAGTAATACAGCAGAACTTTGGGAAGTGTATAGCATAACAGGAGTTAAAGTTCTGTCTGGAAAAGGAAATACAATAGATATCTCTAATTTTTCACATGGAATGTATATTCTAAAATTAAATAATGCTTACAAAAAAGTATTATATAACTAAGAGGTTTGGCAACTAGAAGATTGGTTAATATGAAGATATTTTCAAAAATTCCAATATTTGTTTTTTTAGCAATTCTTTTTTTAAGTTGCAATACATCATCTTCACAAAAAAATAATAATGATGATCAAAAACCAAATATTATCTTCTATCTGGCAGACGACCAAGATGTATATGATTATGGTTGTTATGGTAATGAAAAAGTAAATACTTCTTCAGTAGATCGATTAGCAAAAGAAGGCATGCTGTTTACAAATGCATTTACGGCACAGGCGATATGTGCGCCTAGCCGATCTCAAATTTTCACGGGACAATATCCACTTAAAAATGGTTGTTTTGCAAATCATACGGCTACAAAACCAGACATTAAAAGTGTGACTGAACACATGAAGAATTTAGGCTATGAAGTTGTTTTAGCCGGAAAAAGCCACGTAAAACCAAATAGTGTATATCAATGGGATAAGGAATGGGAACCAGTGCCAAAAGAAAACGCGCCAAGAGAATACATTCCATTGGATAGTATTGAAAATTATTTCAAAACGGCTAAAAAACCGTTTTGCATGTTCATCACATCAAAATATCCGCATGGTAAATATTTTGACGTCAATAATCCAAATGCTGAAGACCTTAAATTTTATCCTTTCAATGCACATAAAAAAAATGACAAAGCATATATTAAAAGCAGAGCTGGTTATTATCGAAGTATCGAAGAGGACAACACACAATTGGAAAGCGTCTTAAGTTTTGTCGACACCCATTTAGACAAAAACACATTGTTTATATACAGTGCAGATCATGGCGTTTCAGGTAAGTTTACCGTAAAAGATATTGGTTTAAGAGTGCCATTTGTGGCGCGTTGGCCAGAAGTTATAAAAGCAGGTTCAACCTCAAATCAGTTGATTCATTATACAGACGTTTTGCCGACTTTTTTAGATGTTGCTGGAGGTGAATCAACTGAAGATATGGATGGGAAAAGTATGTTACCATTGCTTAAAGGAAAAGATGATGAAATCAACACGTATGTCTATGGCGTAAGAACCAATCAAAACATTTTAAATTCTGAAATTTTTCCATCTCGAATGATTCGAGATAAGCGATATAAATACATCCGAAATTTCAATTCGTTGGAAGTTGTTGAACAAAATTTAACAGGAAAACCTAATGTGGACTACTTCATTAAAAGAGGTGCTAATGCATTTAAGAACGAACTATTTGAGGAATTATATGATTTAGAAAATGACCCTTTTGAGCAACAGAATTTGGCTAATAATTCAGAATTAAAAGCTGTAAAAGAAAGATTGGTAAAAGACTTATTTACATGGATGAATGAACAAGGTGATATTTTAAATAAAGAAATTGGCAATATGCCGATCATTACACCCAAAGGAAAAAGGGGATTTAAGCTAGATCAAGACACACCAAGACGAAAAATACCAGATTCCATAAAAAACACACTTACAAAAGACGATTATATAGTTATTGAACATTGGTAAAAAAATAGTTTAAGTTGAATAGATATTTCACATACACATTAGGTTTAGCATTACTTTTTATTTCATGTAAAAATGAAAAAGAGACAACCATAGCCGCTAAAGAACAACAACCAATGAACATTTTGTTTATTGCCGTTGATGACTTGCGCCCTGAACTTAATTTTTATGGCGCTAATCATATTCAATCACCAAATCTCGATAAGTTAGCTGATGAAAGTTTAGTCTTTGATCGCGCCTATTGTAATATACCTGTGTGTGGCGCTTCAAGAGCAAGTTTGCTTACAGGTTTGCGTCCAACAAGACAGCGTTTTATAAATTATAGTACAAGAGCAGATACAGATGCACCTCAGGCAGTTTCATTGCCTAATTTTTTCAAGAAAAAAGGATACACTACAATTTCTAACGGAAAGATATATCACAAAATAAATGATGATAGTTTGGCTTGGGATAATATATGGTTTCCCAAAGGAAATATTCGCGACTATCAATTAGAAAAAAACAGAATTGAAAATGGAGATGCGAACCTTGCTGTTGCAGGTGCTGCTGCTTTTGAAATGGCAGAAGTTGAAGATACCGCTTATTTTGATGCTAAAATAGCCCAAAAAGGAATAGCAGATTTAAAAATGCTGAAAAACAAGAACGAGCCTTTCTTTTTAGCTTTAGGTTTTATGAAACCGCACTTACCATTTAATGCGCCAAAGAAATATTGGGATATGTATGACAGGTCAAAAATTGAATTACCTGAAAGTTATGTACAGCCCAAAAGCACACCTAAACAAGCCTTTCACAATTTTGGTGAGTTACGCAATTATGGTAACGTTCCAAAGAAAGGAAACCTTACAGAAGATTTATCTAAAGAATTGATTCACGGTTACTATGCTTGTGTCAGTTATGTAGATGCACAAATTGGTTTGGTGTTAGACGAATTAAAACGCTTAGAGTTAGAAGATGATACCATAGTTGTTTTATGGGGAGACCATGGCTGGAATTTAGGAGATCATAAATTATGGTCTAAACATTCTACATTTGAAACAGCTTTAAAAACACCTTTAATCATCAAAGTGCCAGGTAAAACTAAAGGACAAAAAACAAATGCCATAACTGAATACGTGGATATCTATCCAAGTTTAGTAGAACTTGCAGGTTTAGATGTGCCAAAGAATCTTGAAGGACAAAGTTTTGCGCCAATTCTAAATGGAGAAACGCCACAAAAAGACTGGGCAGTCAGTAAATTCAAAGATGCAGTAACCTTGATTAAAGGTGATTTATTTTATACCGAATGGACTAAGGACGATGGCATAGCCTATGCACGAATGTTGTTTGATCATAAGAACGACCCATTAGAACTCGACAATTTGGCTGAAAAACCGGAGTATCAAGACACGGTTAATCAATTGGCTAAAGAGTTGCGAGCAAAATGGGGAAAAGATTTTTTAAAATAGAAAGTTGAATCATGAAAAGCGTTTCAAATTATATAGCACTTCTAATCCTTTTCTTAGGGATAATTAGTTGTAAAAACGAAGAAAAGAATACAGCCACTAAAGAAGAAGCAAGGCCTAACATCATATATGTTTATGTAGACCAAATGAGCGCAAATATGATGAGTAATGCAGGTAACTCGTATTTAAAAACACCAGCATTAGATTATATTGCCAATAATGGTATCCGCTTTACAAGAGCCTATACCACCAATCCTGTGTGCTCACCAGCAAGAGTAAGTTTAATGACAGGTCGATTTCCAAGTTATTTTAAAGATGATAAAGGGAATGAGATTAGAGAAAATAGAGGTTCAATGAAAATCCCAACCGTTTCTCAAGAAGTCAAAAATACAACCATTGCGTCGTACCTGAAAAAGGCGAATTACGAACTGTATTTTGGTGGTAAAGAACATTTACCAGAGTCTTTAAGGCCAGCAGCACTTGGTTTTAATAAATTTAGTGATGACGAAAGGGGTGAACTGGTAAACAAAGCATCAGAGATCATTAAGAAAAAGCATGAGAATCCTTATTTCATGGTAGTCTCATTAATAAACCCGCATGATATTTGCTACTTGGCTTTACAAGAAAAAGCGACCAGTAAAAACGATTCTATACTCTTAAAACGTGCTAAAGTTGAATTGGCAACTTTAGATGAAGCCATGAAAATCCCAGAAGGCGTTAGCGAAGAAGAATTTTATGCAAGTTATTGTCCGCCTCTACCAGGAAATTACGAGCCTCAAATCGATGAACCTAGAGCAGTAAAAAGCTTGATTAATGCCAGACCGTTTCGTAAAAACGCCAGAGCGCATTTTACCGATAATGATTGGAAACATCACAGGTATGCCTACCATCGTTTAACAGAGGTTATGGACAAAGAAGTTCAGGTGCTTTTAGATGCTATAAAAAATAGCGGACAAGAAGAGAATACACTTATCATTTTTTCAAGTGACCATGGTGATATGAGTGCAAGTCATCGTATGGAACATAAATCGACATTGTATGAAGAGTCTGCCAACATTCCATTTATGGCGATGTGGAAAGGGCATATTCCAAAAGGTCAGGTCAACAAGGTGGATTTAGTTTCCAATGGACTGGACTTACTGCCTACTGTGTGTGACTATGCCAATATAGAAGGGGTTTCTGATGCTCGAGGTAAAAGCTTAAGACTACTTTTTGAAGGTAAAGATATAGCATGGCGAGAAACGCTTGGTGTAGAAAGTGAAATAGGTAAAATGGTGGTTGATAAAAACGGTTTAAAATATATGCGCTATGATGTTGATGGCATTGAAGAACAGTTATTAAACTTAAAGCAAGATCCTTTTGAAACCACACACTTTACTAATGACGAAGACTTTAAAGATGATTTGGAAAGGTTACGGAAGATATACCATACGGAATGGTTTAAGTAACTAGGGCTAAACGAGGTTGTGAAAATGATGTCAATGAAATTTAAATATTTAAAGCTAAATATCAGGTTTATAGTACTACTGTTACTCATTACTTTTAAAATGAGTAGTCAGGCTAAAGAGCGCCCATTCATTTTAGTGACGGCCGAAGAGCGAAGTCAAATTCTTGAAAAAATAGAGACTCAAGATTGGGCAAAAGACATCTTTACTAAATTAAAAGGAAAAGCAGATGTTGAAGTTAAAACCTTTAATAAAAATCCGAAAACCTATTTAGAAAAGTTACCATTCAATTGGTCCGAAGCCAAAAAGAATAGCTTTCCACCTTTTTATAAAACCTACCATGTAGAAAATGGGGTCCAAAAAAATCTTGATAATGCCACAGATGCCGAGTCGAAACATATGGAGTTATTGGACAAATATCTGCAAGTCGCTATTGATTGTGGCATGATGTATTATTTAACCCAAGACGAAAAATATGCATATGTGGCAAGTAGTATTTTGTATGCTTTTACAAAATCAGTGCAACAATCTGAACTTTCAGATTGGCACGGCAGAGGTGGTTGGTTGTTTCCGTATGATGGTTTTAGAGAAGTACGTGTTTTAGGTTATAAAGTCCCTTTGATTTATGATTTTATAGCGTCTTACCTTAAAATCGGTGGAAAACCATTTGATATCATCAAAAACAGAAAAGTAGATTTCCCTGTAAAAGAGCTTCAAGAGGTTTGTAGAACCTATGCGGATATTACGATCAATTACGGCCATACGGGTTCTAACCATTCAGTTTTAGAAGCACCAAGCTTAGTCTATAATGCTTTAGCTATGGATGACGAAAAAGAGCGTGAAACATTATTATCCTATTTTCTAACTGAAAACACAGACAATCAAGACGCACTCACCGTCATGTATAAAAAGTATAAAAATAAAGGGGATATATGGCCCGAGACCTCGCAGTATCTAAATCATTCCACAGCCATTTTAGCTAAATTAATATTGGTTGTAAACAGATACAATCCGTCTTTAAAGCTCGGAGAAACGTATCCTAATATTTTATATGCTTTGCCACGATTGGATTATTTTGTATATCCGAATAATGAGATTGTAAGATGGGGAGATGGACATAGAAAAGCTCATGCACCATACGAAGCTTATGAAAATGCTTTTGTATTAGCTCAAATGGATAGTTTACCAGAGTTGGAAGACAAATTTGCACCACTCATTAAACGCGCTATGACTAAAGGTAAATACCGCAGAAAAAACCTCGAAGCTTTGTTTTGGTACAAGGATGATATGAGTCAAGAAGTCGCTAAGATAGATTTACCAAGAACCGATAGAGTGTATCACGCAGGTATTGTATTACAACGTAATTTTAGTAGTACAAATGATCCAAAAGATGGTTTAATGTGTTTTGTAGGAGGAGCTCACATGGTTCACGGTCATGCCGAAGGTATGAATATTGAATTGTATGGTGAAGGTCAGGTATTAGGTGTTGACCATGGAAGAAAGCGATACGGAAAAGACCTTCATGAAAATTATTCAAGACTATTTGCGGCACACAATACCGTTATCGTCAATGGGAGTTCTCAAGGTGAAGGTGGATGGGTGAATTTAGGGATTAATACTGTTGAACTTATTTCTATGGAGCCTAAAGTAGGAGAAGAGGCTGTTTCGCCTTACCATTCATTTAGTCAAACCAGTTTCGAAGACAATAAAGGTGAAAAAGCAGAAGCGACTCAAGAACGGACTTTGGCCTTAATTCGAACATCACCTACAACGGGCTATTATGTTGATGTATTTCGTTCAAAATCTAAGCTTCCAGATGAATATCACGACTATTTATATCATAATATTGGTGATAAATTAGTGTTTGAAACTAAAGATCTGAATTTCAAAAAAACACCAAAACGGTATATGGCAAATGCCAATGCGGAGTGGAGGCATAATAAAGCCTATAGAAACCCAGGATGGCATTTTTTTAAAAATGTAAAATCATCACAAGCCTATGACAAGGATGTTAAGGCGACATTTAATACGAAAAAGTTACGTACAGGAAGCCTGTTTATGCAATTGCATATTCCAGGTTTTGAAAACAGGGAATATACCAAAGTAAAAGCGCCTGCAACTTTTGAGTCGCCAAAGCCATACGACAATATGCCGACACCAACATTGGTCATTCGTAATAAAGGTCGAGCTTGGAAAAATCCATTTGTTGTGGTTTTTGAACCTTTTAATGAATCCGAAACGGCTACAATACAATCAGTTGAAAAATTAGAAGAGAATGGTGTCTATAAAGGATTGAAGATTGTTAGTGATACACCAACCGAAAAGTTGACACAATATGTGATAACCCAATCGAAAGATGATATATTTCAGGATGAAGCACTAGGTATTTACTTTAAAGGCACTTTTGCAGTAATTTCATTGAATGAAAATAAAGCCTTGCAAAGTGTTTATATAGGCGAGGGAGATAAACTGGTTTATAAAAACGAAACCATACAAACGGATGCTAATAAAACCTATTACAAGACCTATTAACCCAAGTTTATGCAACTAATTAAAATATCAAAATGCTTATCGTTAATCTTAGTCGTTTTATTACTTGTAGGTTGTCAGTCAAAAAAAGAAACAACTTTACTCTTTGTAGGGAGTTTTACGGATAAAAAACCAGGAGAAGGCATCCATGTATACGAGTTTAATACTGAAACAGGTGAAGCTGCTTTGAAATTCACGCTAGATAGTGTTACCAATACATCATTTTTAAAATTATCTAACAATGGTAAGTACTTGTATTCGGTGATGGATAGCCAAATGCCATATCATGGGAAAATAGGAGCGTTTGCTGTAGATTCTATTAACGGAAAAATAGAATTGATAAATTCACAAGATTGTGGTGGTTTGAATCCGGCACATATAGACATAGATAAAACAGGAAATTTTTTAGCAAGTTCTCAATATTCTGATGGTAGTTTGAGTTTGTTCAAAATTAAGAAGGATGGAAGTCTTAATTCGCATAGTCAAGTTTTAAGATTTAAGGATAGTAGCGTCGTTAACAGTCGACAAGAAGCATCACATATACATTCTTCAAATTTTTCACCTGATAATAATTTTTTGCTTGCTCATGACCTTGGCGCAGACAAAATAAGAGGGTTTAGTTTTAATAGTAATATGAAGGATTCATTACTTCATAACGAAAAACAAATTAAAATGAAACCAGGAAGTGGACCAAGACATTTCACCTTTCATCCAAATGGTAAATTTGGATATAGCATTGCCGAATTAAGTGGTAAAATAACGGCTTTCAATTATAAATATGGCCAATTAGAATTTTTTAAAGATTATCAATCCTATCAAAAACAACAGGATATATACAGAGCGGCAGATATTCACATTTCACCAGATGGAAATTTTTTGTACGCTTCAAATCGTGGCCCAGAAGAAGACAGTATCTCAATATTTTCTGTCAATCAAGAAAATGGAACCCTTACTTTAATTGGCCATGAACCAACTTATGGTGAGCACCCAAGAAACTTTGTAATTGATCCTTCTGGTAAGTTTTTGTTGGTTGCCAATCAATTTACTGATAATATAGTAGTCTTTAGCCGTGATACTATGACAGGAAAATTGAGTAAACTGCCTAAAGAAATAGTAGTTGACAATCCGTCAAGTCTGCAAATGCGAACTTATAGCGTTGGTTTGTAATTTTAAATGGTTAATGTTTTAAGTAAATAATACTTTTAAATATTATTAGAGAGACTCTCTTTCAATTAAATTAAAAGGGACTTTTACACGGCCTTTTTTGTTATTTAAAATCATACCTGCGGTAGTTTCACCCATGATTTTAAAATCTGTAGATATTACCGTAATTCCTAATAAATCTTTCAATGGTGTATCGTTATAAGAAATGATTCCGATATCCTTCCCTAAAATAAACTCATCTTCCTTCGCCTGTTTTACCAAATTAACCAAGTCAGATTCTTCAATGGTGATAAATAAATCGCCCTTTTTTATAATCATATCGTCAATTACCTCATCAAGAATTTCAAAATCAAGTTTAAATTCTACGCAGAATTTTCTAAAGCCATGTAAAATTCTTCGAGGATATGGATAAACAGCCTTTTCAGGGTAGACCAACATAATTTTTTTGTATCTCTTAATTTTAGAGATTCCTTCTTTTAATGCATTGTATATGTCATTTTCAAAATCCTGATAGATTTCTACATGATTACCACCCATTTCTGGTTTATAATTATCTAAAATAACTAGTTTATTTTGTGGAAGTTTTTTAATGGCCTTAATAGCCTTATCCGTAAAACTTACATGCTTAAGATCCTCTGTTTTAAAATGAGGCATAATAACATAATAGTCGTAAGCCGCCTTATTTTTATCTAACAAATTTAAAAATAACGATTCGTCGCAATGATAAATGATAAGGTCTGTATGCGCATTTGCACCAATACTATTTATAAAGGAATTGTATGTTCTCAGCTTATAAGAACTTAATTTATTAACCAAAAACAGGATATTGATTTTTGAAATTAATTTTGTTCTGTTGATGTAGTAACCTTTGCCACGTATTGCGTTTATGATATTACGTTCCTTTAATATACTGTAGGCTTTTTCAACAGTATCTCTAGATAAATAAAACTCTTCACTAAACATGTTAATTGAAGGGATTTTTTGACCCATTGTCAAATTACCCTCCGAAATATTATAAATTATGGAATCTATAATCTGTTGGTATTTCGGTACCCTGGATTCTTCATCAATATTTATAAATTTAATTAGGTCCAAATTATAATAGAATTTTTAAGTTGAAAACTGTATTCAATTATAAACAAATATAATTAGTTAAAATGTTTTATGATATAAAAGTTTTTCAAACATTTAAATTCTAAATCAGATTTTGACTCTAGTTGATTTAATAAATAAATGATTTCAACTCTGTTTTAATGACATAATTTTAATTTTTATAAAAGGTATTGAAGCAAATGCTTACCTTAAAACTTTGTTCGATTTTAATGAATTATAAATATATATTTTTAATCTAATCCATTCATTACGGTACAGTACAGGATACAAATGTTTTTTATGAAATATATATTTGGTTTGATAATTTATTTTAACACTATTTATGAAGACAATTACGAAGAATTTTAAATACGTAGATTATTTATGGGACAATGACAAGGCTGCATCGCTTGGTGATAACCAAGTAGATTTATTTTTGTATCGTTCAAATATATTAGGAGCCGATTTAAGAATTACTAATTACGGAGGAGGTAACACAAGTTGCAGAACCATTGAAAAAGACCCATTAACAAACGAAGAGGTTGAAGTGATGTGGATTAAAGGTTCTGGTGGTGATATAGGTACCTTAAATCGAAGCGGAATAGCTGGGATTTATACAAAAAGACTACGTGATTTGAAAAAAGTTTATGGTGGTTTAGAAGATGAAGATCGCATGGTGGGCTTATTTAATCACTGTATTTATGACTTAAATAGTAAAGCTCCTTCAATTGATACACCGTTACATGGTTTATTACCATTTGCACATATAGATCACTTACACCCAGACGCCTTAATTGCTGTAGCGGCAGCTAAGGATAGTGAAAAAGTCACTAAAGAAATTTGGGGAGATACAATGGGTTGGGTACCATGGCAGCGTCCAGGTTTTGATTTAGGTCTTCAAATTGAAAAATGTTTAGCCGACAATCCAGGTATTAGAGGAATAGTTTTAGGTTCTCATGGTTTATTTACTTGGGGAGATACATCTTATGAATGTTATATGAATAGTTTAGAGGTTATTGAAATGGCTTCTGAATTTATTGATAAAAAGATAAAAGAAAAAGGTAGCGTATTTGGTGGGCAAAAAATAGAAAGTTTACCCCAAGAAGAGCGTTTAGAAAAAGCAGCTCAAATGATGCCTTTACTTAGAGGATTATGTTCGTCGGAAAATAGAATGATTGGTCATTTTTCTGATACGGATGTCGTTATGGAATACATTAATAGCAATGATCTGGAAAGATTAGCGCCAATGGGTACATCTTGTCCAGATCATTTTTTAAGAACAAAAATCCAACCGTTAGTATTAACTTTAGATAAAAATGAAGATCTATCAGATGCTGATGCTATTTTAAAGAAATTAGAGCCAGCGTTTGAAGCTTACAGACAAGAATACGCAGATTATTATAATACGTGTAAAAAGGATAACAGTCCTGCGATGCGTGATGCAAATCCTGTTATTATAATTTACCCAGGTGTTGGAATGTTTAGTTTTGCAAAAAATAAACAAACGACACGAGTTGCGAATGAATTCTACATCAATGCCATCAACGTCATGCGAGGTGCAGAAGCTATTACTGAATATACATCCTTACCAAGACAAGAAGCTTTCGATATTGAATATTGGTTGCTAGAAGAAGCTAAACTACAACGAATGCCGAAAGAGCAGCCGTTGTCCCGTAAAGTAGCGCTTATAACTGGAGCAGGAGGAGGAATTGGTAAAGCTATTGCTGATAAATTAGCTGCAGAAGGAGCCAACATTGTTTTAACAGATATCAACGAAGAAAGTCTTATAACAGCTAATGCTACATACAAAAGAGATGTGTCAACTTATGCTGTTTGTGATGTCACTAGCACAGAGTCTATAGCAAACGCTTACAAAAAGGCATGTGTTGAATTTGGTGGAGTTGATATTGTTGTACATAGTGCAGGATTAGCCATATCTAAACCTTTATTAGATACTACTGATAAAGATTGGAATATCTTACAAGGTATTTTAGTGAAGGGCCAATTTGACCTCGCAAAGCAATTCTCTGCGATAACCCGGAAACAAGGTCTTGGAGGAGATTATATCGCTATAGCAAGTAAAAATGGTTTAGTTGCAGGTCCTAATAATGTAGCCTATGGTACTGCAAAAGCAGCACAGCAACACATGGTACGTTTATTAGCTGCAGAATTAGCACAAGATAAAGTAAGAGTCAATACAGTAAATCCTGATGGCGTTATTGTAGGAAGTAAAATATGGGAAGGTGCATGGGCCGAAGGTCGTGCTAAAGCCAATGGAATTACAGTTGAGGAATTACCTGCATTTTACGCAAAAAGAAATTTATTAAATGAAATTATAACGCCAGATGATATTGCTAATGGTGTATTCTCCTTTGTTGGATTACTAGATAAATCTACGGGAAATATATTAAATGTAGATGGCGGTATGGCGAATGCCTTTGTAAGATAAATATTTGATTAGTTTAGTTAGTGAAGGAGCACTCCCATAAATTTAGTTAAGTTTATGGGAGTCTCTTTCTAATTTAGAAAAACATTTCACATGATAATAAATAATGAACACATTCAGGATTCAAATAAAAGTAAACATAAAGAACATTCAGAAGGTTTTGATTACTTAGCAAATAGATTAGCTCAAAAGGGTCACGATGTTTCCAAAATTGTTTCAAAATTATCCGAATTTCAAGTTGCTATTCCTAGTTGGGCATTAGGAGCAGGAGGTACCCGGTTTGGACGTTTTTCATTTTATGGAGAGCCTTCAAATCTTGAACAAAAAATAGAAGATGTTGGCATATTGCATAGTTTAACCCAAACGGCAGGAGCGGTTTCTTTGCATATCCCGTGGGACATTCCTTCAGATTACAAGGCCATTAAAGAAAAAGCTGATGCCTTACATATAAAGTTTGATGCCGTAAACTCCAATACATTTCAAGATCAAAAGGACGCTAAAGAGACTTATAAATATGGTTCTTTAAGTAATACTAGTAAAGCGGTTAGAGAACAAGCTATTCAACATAATTTAGACGTTATTAATATTGGTGATAAATTAGGATCAAAAGCATTAACGGTTTGGTTGGCAGATGGGTCTTGCTTTCCTGGGCAAAATAACTTTCAAACAGCATTTCAAAACACTCAAGATAGCTTAATAGATATTTACAAAGGGTTGCCAGATGATTGGAAGATGTTAGTAGAGTACAAACCTTATGAACCAAACTTTTATAGTACGGTTATTCAAGATTGGGGAGCGTCATTAATGTTAGCAAATGGTTGTGGTGACAAAGCATACACTTTAGTGGATTTAGGACATCATTTACCTAATTCAAACATAGAACAAATCGTAGCGATATTGCAACTAAAAGGTAAGCTCGGAGGATTTCATTTTAATGATAGTAAGTATGGAGATGATGATTTAACTGTTGGAAGTATTAAGCCTTATGCCCTTTTCTTAATATTTAATGAATTGGTTTATGGTATGCAAAATAATTCTCAGAATCCAGATTTAGCGTGGATGATTGATGCAAGTCATAACGTTAAAGATCCATTAGAAGATTTAATTCAATCTTTAGAAGCGATTCAAGAAGCATATGCAAAAGCATTGCTTATAGACCAAGATGCATTGAAAGCTGCTCAAGCAAACAATGATGTCGTGAAATGTCAAGAAATTTTACAAGGCGCATATAGAACAGATGTAAGACCATTACTTGAAAAAGCACGTTTAAGTACTGGAGGTGCCATAAGTCCAATCGATTCGTATAGAAGCTTGAATGTAAGAGGTCAACTTATCAAAGAAAGGGGTAAAAACACGATTGCAACTGGGCTTTAATCATGTATTATGAAAACAAAGGTCACAGCTGTATTTGATATTGGTAAAACCAATAAAAAGTTTTTCTTATTTGATAAGGATTTCAAAGAGGTTCATAAAGAGTATATTTCTTTTGATGAAATTGTTGATGAGGATGGTCATCCAACAGAAAATCTTCCAGCATTACAAAAATGGCTTAAAGACGTTTTTGATAGAATTCTAAATGAAAATGAGTTCGAAGTCAAAGCTATTAATTTTTCAACTTATGGAGCTTGCTTTGTTCATATTGATAAGGACGGTAATCCATTAACACCGCTATATAATTATACCAAATCATTACCAGAAAATATCATTACATCTTTCTTTGAGACTTATGGACCAAAAGAAGAATTCCTAAAAAATACAGGATGTGCGGATTTAAGCATGCTAAATTCTGGATTGCAGCTATACTGGTTAAAACAAACCAAGCCAGAGCTATTTAAAAAAATTAAGTATTCTTTACACTTACCTCAATACCTAAGTTATATTTTTACTGGTATTCCTATAAGTGAATATACCAGTATAGGCTGTCATACGGCACTCTGGGATTACGGGAAACGAGATTACCATAGTTGGGTTTACAAAGAAAGTCTTGATGAGATTTTACCACCAATAGTGTCTACCGAAACAAGCATTAATATGAATTACAATGGTAATCGTATTAAAATTGGTGTCGGTATACATGATAGTTCTGCTGCACTACTTCCCTACGTAAGAAGTTTAAAGAAAAAATTTGTTTTGGTTTCAACGGGTACATGGAGTATAGCTTTTAATCCGTTTACAGAAAAACCTATTTCTGAAGACCTTACAGATAAGAACAGTATTAACTATATGCGTATTAATGGTAAGCCAGTTAAGGCTTCGAGGTTATTTTTAGGAAATGAATATAAACTACAGGTTAATAAGTTAAATAAGCTTTTCGGTGTAGATGAAGATTACCACAGAACGGTTAGTTTCGATTATGACACCTATTTTGAAATTATGCAAGACTTTACACCATCTTTCAAATGGGAAAGTATTGAAGATGAAGATATGCCAAACAAAACGCATTTTTCTTATCATAAATACGAACATGCTTACCATCAATTGATGACGGAATTAGTATTGTTACAAATTAAATGTATTAATAAGGCTATCGGAGATGATACTATTTCTAGACTTTATGTCGATGGTGGATTTAGTGATAATGACTTATATATCAAATTATTATCTCACCATTTTAGAGATAAAAAATTAAGAACAACAGATGCTTCATTAGGCTCAGCTTTAGGAGCTGCTATATCAATTTCAGATACCAAACTAAATTCAAAATTCTTAAAAAAGAATTATGCGCTTAAAAAGCACGTACCTTTTATTGTAAAAAGTTAATTTATAAAAACACCAATATTATTGAGGTCATTTGTCCCAAAATACTTCAATTCTAAAGTATATAAAATGTCAAAAAATATAAAGTTAATACATCCAAGAAATCAGATTATAGAAATTATAGATAGAATCTATAAAAGAGGAATGACTACAACTTCTGGTGGTAATATTTCTATAATTGATGCACAAGGAGATATGTGGGTAACGCCCTCTGCAGTTGACAAGGGTTCTTTAAGACCTTCAGATATCATCTGTGTTAAAAAAGATGGCACTATTATAGGAAAGCACAAACCTTCTTCAGAATTTCCGTTTCATAAAGCGATTTATGAAGCGAGACCTGATATTAAATCAGTAATTCACGCCCATCCACCAGCATTGGTGTCATTTAGTATTGTACGACAAATTCCGAATACAAATATTATATCTCAGGCAAAACATATATGTGGCCCAATTGGGTATGCAAAATACAGATTGCCAGGTAGTGACGATCTAGGTGAGGTTATTGCAGATGAATTTAAAAAAGGGTATAAAGCGATTATCATGGAAAATCATGGTACCGTTTTGGGTGGTAGTAACTTAACAGACGCTTTTGAACGTTTTGAGGCTTTAGAATTTTGTGCAAGGACTATTTTATATGGTGCTCAAATAGGAACACCAAAATATTTGACAGATGCTCAAATAGATGAATTTGAAGCTCAAGCCATAGGTGTTTTACCAGAAATGGAAATGACTGATTATCCTGCAGACGAGGTTGAAAAACGTTCAGAAATTTGTAAGATAGTAAAGCGTTCTTGTGAACAAGGTTTAATGATAAGCTCATATGGAACTGTATCTATGCGCTGGAAAGAGAACGATTTTTTGATTACACCAACAGGAATTAACCGATGGGATTTAGAGCTTGATGATGTTGTCCAGATTAAGGACGGCAAACGAGAAGCCGGAAAAAACCCAAGTAGAGCGGCATGGATCCATCAAGAAATTTACAATCGTAATCCTGATGTAAACTCAATTATCATGACACAGTCTCCATATTTAATGGCGTTCGGTGTTACAAACAGCTATTTAAATGTGCGCACTATTCCAGAGAGTTGGATCTTTTTACAAGACATTAATACGGTTAAGTATGGCGACCATTTTAGGAAAAACAAAAATTCTAAAATAGTTGAAAATTGTGCTACAGCCTTAATTATTGAGAATGATTCAGTCATTATTACAGGAGATAAGTTACTACAAACCTTTGACTATCTAGAAGTTGCAGAGTTCAGTGCAAAATCAATTGTTTTAGGGAATTCATTAGGTGAATTGGTGCCAATTAATGATGAACAAGTAGAAGATTTAAGAAAAAAGTTTTTATAATAATAAAACGACATGGCTATAAATTTTGATACCCGATATCCATCTATTGATGATTTGAGAAATAAAGCTCAAAAAAAAATACCAAAATTTGCATTTGAATATTTAGATGGTGGATGCAATGAAGATGTCAATTTAATTAGAAATACATCCGAGCTGAGAGAGGTGCAGCTTAAGCCTAATTATTTGCGTAAACATCATGGCTCTTCCTTAAAAACTAATTTATTTGGTATAGAATACGATGCACCATTCGGCATTGCACCAGTCGGATTACAAGGACTTATGTGGCCTAATTCTCCAGAGATTTTGGCTAAAGCAGCTTTTAATCATAATATTCCATTTATACTAAGTACAGTTACAACAACAAGTATTGAGCGTGCAGGAGAATTAACTGAGGGAAAAGCTTGGTTTCAATTATATCACCCGACCGAAGATAGACTTAGAAATGATATTATAAAGCGCGCAGAAGCAGCGGAATGCCCTGTCTTAGTTATTCTTTGTGATGTTCCTTCATTTGGATTTAGACCAAGAGATATCAGAAATGGATTGGCGATGCCACCTAAAATGAACTTATCAAATATTTTGCAAGCCATTGGGAGACCAGATTGGAGTTTGCAAACTTTAAAATATGGCATACCTAATTTTGAAGTTTTAAAACCATATATGCCAAAAGGTTTGGACTTAAAGCAACTAGGCAAATTTATGGATGATACTTTTAGTGGTAGACTAAACGCTGATAAGATAAAACCGATTCGCGATATGTGGAAAGGGAAATTAGTTCTTAAAGGAGTAGCTTCAGAGTATGATGCAGAAGAAGCGATTAGATTAGGTATTGATGGTATTATTGTATCTAACCATGGTGGTCGCCAATTAGATGCAGGACAATCTACCATCAAACCATTAACGACTATTGCTGAAAAATATGGTGACCAAATTGAGGTAATGATGGATAGTGGCATACGTTCCGGTCCTGATGTGGCTAGAGCAATGGCAAGTGGTGCTAAATTTACGTTTATGGGACGTTCATTTATGTATGGAGTGTCAGCTTTAGGAAAAAAAGGTGGAGATCATACGATTTCATTATTAAAGACAGAATTACAACAAGTTATGGAGCAATTGTGTTGCGAGAAAACAACAGATTTTCCAGATCACTTAATTAAATAAGACACAACCAAACGAACAACTAACTAAAACTAAATTATATGAGCCAATTCAATATAGAAGAAGACATCGAAGAAATAGCAGGCGGTGAATTTGAAAGAACACCAGTACCGCAATCAAAACTTAAAAGCTGGAAAAGTTTTTTAGGTATGTATGCAGGAGAACATGCTGCTGGAACCGAATTTATGATTGGTCCTCTGTTTTTGACTGCTGGTGTTAGTGCTTTTGATTTAATTATTGGTTTGCTATTAGGTAATTTATTAGCGGTCCTAAGCTGGAGATTTCTAACAGCAGAAATAGCCGTAAAGAATAGACTGACGCTTTACTATCAATTGGAAAAGATTTGTGGTAAAAAGTTAGTCATTGGTTATAATTTAGCCAATGGTATATTATTTTGTTTCTTGGCTGGAGCGATGATTACGGTCTCTGCAACGGCAGTAGGTATTCCTTTTGATATGGAAATGCCTAAACTTACGGATACTACACCAAATGGTCCTACATGGATAATAATTGTTATAATAATAGGAGCCGTTATTTCACTAATTGCTTCAAAAGGCTATGATACCGTATCAAAAGCTGCCAACTGGATGTCGCCATTAATAGTGTTGGCTTTTGTTGCATGTGGAGTCGTGGCTTTGGGTCAATTAGGTGTTAATAGTTTTGCTGAGTTTTGGGATATTTGGGGTGAAGGATCAGATCCTTTTCCTGGACAAATTAAATTTACATTCTGGCATGTTGTAATCTGGTCTTGGTTTGCCAATGCAGCCATGCATGTAGGTATGTCAGATCTATCAGTATTTAGGTTCGCTAAGAAGAAAAGTTCTGGATGGACGACTGCAGCAGGTATGTATGTGGGACATTATATGGCTTGGATTGCAGCTGCGTTGTTATATGCGGTGTATTTAAAGTCACCAGAGGCACAAGCTTTTCTCAGCAATGGAGAGGCACCTCCTGTTGCTCCAGGACCATTAGCTCATAATGCTATAGGTATTTTCGGTATCATAGCTGTTGTATTGGCAGGATGGACTACAGCTAACCCAACAATTTATAGAGCAGGTTTGGCATTTCAAGCAATTATACCTAAAGTGTCCACCTTTTGGGTTACCATAATAGCTGGAACAATAGCAACAATTGCAGGATTATTCCCTGCATTCGCAATGAAATTATTAGGTTTTGTGGCCTTGTATGGGTTTATTTTAGCACCTTTTGGCGCGATCATAGTGTTTGAGCACTTTTTCCATAAAAAGGCAGGCATAGTAAAGAATTATGCAGAATCTGCAAATATTTCGTTTAACAAATCAGTGTTTTGGGCGTGGGCTATTAGTTTTGGGTTGTTTTACTACATTTCTATACAATTTGATGTGTTTTTATCTTTTGTTACATTACCGGCTTGGTTGCTATGTGGTATTTTATTCTTGATTTTAAGTAAGTATTTTCAAAAACGGGTGTAATAAAGTAAAGCATTATAAAGTTGTTATAATTTCATGTTTTTTCTAACTAATAGTTGATAATATATTAGTTTTGAAAGTTAGGTAAGCCTTAGTTTAGAATATCCACAATGAAAACTATTAAACACGTATTTATTATTGCTATTTGTTTTTCTACGACCTTAGGTTGTAAAAATGAACCTAAAACTGAATCTAAAAGCAATTTAGAATTAACGATACCTGAAAGGGAAGTTGTTATATCACAAAAAATACTTGATAGTCTAATCAGTAATCCTCCAGAAGGTCTTGTCTGGATTCCGAGGGGAACATTTATGCAAGGGGCAGTATCTCACGACAAGATGGCTATGCAACACGAAAAACCACAACATCAAGTAACCGTTGATGGATTTTTCATGGATATAACTGAAGTTACCAATGCTCAATTTTCAGAATTTGTAAATGAAACAGGGTACATAACAGTTGCCGAACGTGAAATTGATTGGGAAGAAATGAAAAAACAATTACCAGAAGGAACACCCAAACCTCCTGACTCTATAATGCAACCTGGGTCACTTATTTTTAAGAAAGCGAAGGAGTCTCTTCCTAATTTATATGATTTTTCTCAATGGTGGAAATGGAAGATTGGTGCGAATTGGAGACATCCAAATGGCCCAGAATCAGATATAAATGGAAAAGATAATCATCCTGTAGTTCACATTACATATGCAGATGCTCAAGCCTACTGCAAATGGGCTGGAAGAAGATTGCCGACAGAGGCAGAATGGGAATACTCAGCGAGAGGAGGCAAGGGAAATACTATCTTTTTTTGGGGTGATACTCAGGATGTTTTATCCCAAAATGCAAATAGTTGGGAAGGGGAATTTCCTGTGAATAATACCTTAGAAGATGGGTTTGAAAGAACAGCACCTGTAAAATCGTATCCACCAAATGCCTTTGGTTTATATGATATGGCAGGTAATGTTTGGGAGATCACCACAGATTATTACAACTTAAATTATTATAGTGAGTTAGCTTCTAAAAATGAAACGTCTATAAATCCCAAAGGAGCAAACAATCCTTATAACCCAAACAACCCCTATTCTCAAGAAAGAGTAATTAAGGGAGGATCTTTTTTATGCAGTGATTCTTATTGCGCGAGTTACAGGGTATCTTCAAGAATGGGAAATGCCAAAGATTCTTCTGCAGAACATATAGGTTTTAGAACTGTTGTTACTCTCGAGATGTTACTGAGAAAGTAACATTCTGGCATGAAGTTTTGTTTTTCAGTTTTTTAAGGCACTAGCAATATAGGCACCTATCTGTTATTGATTTTATTATGTTATGATAAGGCTCATAAGCCGAAGTTCACTGATTCGATTCCAATTCCCGCTACAAATAAAAAGTCTTTCATTTAATGAAAGACTTTTTTAGTTTTATACCATGAATGATAATTTTAAAAATGAATTCTTTGGTATCGGCATACAAAATGGTAAAACGCCAGAAAACTTGGTGAACTTTGGCGTTCTGCTCAAAACCTAGGTGCTAGTTTTATTTTTACGATTGGAAATCGTTATGCTAAACAAGCTAGTGACACACACAACGCTGTAAAGGCAATGCCTTATTTTCATTATGACACATTTGATGATTTTTTTAATAATCTACCGAAAGGAGCGCGTATTGTTGGAGTAGAATTAAACGATAAAGCAGAAGATTTAGAAACATTTCATCATCCAAGACGCTGTGTTTATTTATTAGGTGCTGAAGATCATGGATTATCTAAACAAGCTATCGAAGAGAGTCATTTTTTGGTGAAATTTAAGTCACAACTAAGTCTTAATGTTGCAGTAGCTGGAAGTATTGTGATGTATGACAGAGGCATTGAAAAGCCTAGAGTTTAATATAAGTAATAGTATAAAAAAAACCTCGAACTATAAATTCAAGGTTTTTCATTTTTATATTTTTAAGTTCTTTTTATCCATTCATAGAAATCAAAAACTCTTCATTATTTCTGGTCTGTTTAAAGCGATCATTAATAAATTCCATCGCTTCAACTGGGTTCATATCTGCAAGGTACTTTCGCATTACCCACATTCTTTGAATGGTGTTTGCATCTAATAACAAATCATCTCTACGTGTACTAGAAGACGTTAAATCAATAGCAGGGAATATACGACGGTTAGAAATCTTTCTATCCAATTGTAGTTCCATATTACCAGTTCCTTTAAATTCTTCGAAGATTACTTCATCCATTTTAGAACCTGTTTCCGTAAGTGCAGTCGCAATAATGGTTAAAGAACCTCCATTTTCAATTTTACGGGCAGCTCCAAAGAAACGTTTTGGCTTATGCAGTGCATTTGCATCTACACCACCAGAAAGAATTTTTCCAGAAGCAGGTTGTACTGTATTGTAAGCTCTTGCTAAACGTGTAATGGAATCTAATAAGATAACCACATCATGACCACATTCTACTAGACGCTTTGCTTTTTCTAAAACAATATTAGCAATCTTTACATGCTCATGAGCTTCCTTGTCAAAAGTAGAAGCTATAACTTCACCACGAACGTTACGTTGCATGTCTGTTACTTCCTCAGGACGTTCATCAATCAATAATATCATTTGATATACTTCAGGATGGTTTGCTGCTATTGCATTTGCAACATCTTTAAGAAGCATCGTTTTACCAGTTTTTGGTTGTGATACAATCATACCACGTTGACCTTTTCCGATAGGTGCAAACAAATCCATAATACGTGTAGAAATGGTCGCTTGTTTTTCAGCAAGATTAAATTTCTCTTGAGGAAATAGTGGTGTTAAATGTTCAAAAGCTACTCGATCTCTTACAACATTTGGGTTTTGACCATTAATCTTACTCACTTTAATTAAAGGGAAATATTTTTCTCCTTCTTTTGGTGGTCTAACATGACCTAAAACGGTATCACCAGTTTTTAATCCAAATAATCTGATCTGTGATTGCGATACATAAATATCATCAGGAGAAGTCAGATAATTATAATCCGAAGACCTAAGAAATCCATAACCATCTTGCATAATATCTAAAACACCTTCACTTTCAATAATAGCATCGAATTCAAAATCTGGCTCACGGTAACGATTTCTGTTATCCTTATTACCATTATTCTTGTGCGTATTACCATCTTTAGAGCGTTGCTGTCTATTGTCCTTGTTTTGTGGACGTCTCTTGTCGTCATTACGAGGGTTTGACTTTTTTTGCTCCTGTCCTTTGTGACTTTGCTTGTCACTGCCAGCTTTATTTGATTTGTGATCCTGACTTTTTCGTTCTTGTGGCTTGCGCTCTTGAGGCTTAACATCGGCATCTTCCTTTTTATCGGAAAACTCTAAAGATTTTTGATCTTTATTGTCCTTAGGCTTGTGTTGAACTCTAGCACTTTTTTGTTGTGGTTTGTTTTGTGGTTTTGCCTCTGAAGGGGTTTCAGTTTCAACCTTAGCCTTTACAACATCAGGATTTGCAGCTTGGTAATCTAAAATTTGATAAACCAAGTCTAATTTTTTTTGTGTACGGTATTTTGGTACACTTAGTTGTTTAGCTATCTCCTGTAGTTCAGGAAGTTTTTTAGCTTTTAACTGTGAAATTTCAAACATTCGTATGTAGTATAATGTATTATAATTTTGATATTATTAATTCAATATTTTCTAAATGATTTAAAAAGAGAAAAAGTGAAATTAATCTGGAAGATTAGAATGATGCAACTCAGTGTGTTACTTCTTTCTATTGCAATAATACAATATTATTTTAAAACAATTTCTATCTTTTTAAAAAATAAACTACTAATTTTGCATTGCTTTTTTAATATATGACATGATTCAACGCATTCAAACACTATATTTACTTTTAGCTGTTGGTATTTCAGCAGGTTTAATTTTTGTGTTTCATTTGTGGACTAACACTGAAGGTGCTGAAGTATTTGCTTTAGATAACTATACTTATTTGGGTTTATTTTTAGGATCAGCTTTATTATCTTTAATTTCAATTTTTAGTTTTAAAAATAGAAAGTCTCAGTTTGTTTTGGGACGACTTAATATAATATTAAACTTTATTTTACTAGGAATCTTTGTTTATCAATCTCTAAATGTATCTGGAGAAACTAACGTTTCTGAGAAAGGTATTGGGATTCTTCTTCCTATTTTTTCTATTGTGTGTTTAGTTTTGGCTAACAAGGCTATTAAAAAGGATGAAGATCTTGTAAAATCTGTAGATCGATTACGATGAACCTAAAATCTTAGTAGTATTAGTGAGAAAAACCCAGACACTGCCGTCTGGGTTTTTTATTTTTTATCGTTTTTCAAATTCTATAATTTCCAAATCTTTAATCTTCTTTCCATCAATCTTAAAACGTAACATGGTTCTTTTTTTATGAAAGCCATGTTTGCCTACAGCACCGGGATTCATGTGTAATAAATCCAATTTTTTATCGGGTATTACTTTGAGTATATGTGAGTGTCCTGTGATAAAAATATCTGGTGGATTAGATTGTAATGCCTCTCTTACTTTATTATTATATTTTGGAGGATAACCACCAATATGTGTTATCCAGACATCAACGTCTTCGCACTTAAATCTATTGTGAAGTGGAAATTCTGTTCTAGCTTTGGCATCATCAATATTACCATAAACAGCTTTCAAAGGTTTTAAAACCTTTATCTTATCAGTAACGTCGAGATTTCCAATATCACCAGCATGCCATACTTGGTCTGCTAGCTTTACATATTTCAGTATAGCATCATCTATATAGCTATGTGTATCGGATAAAAGAAGGATTTTTTGCATTAAGATAATATTGTGATTATAACTCGTAATTCTGTTTATCTTTGTAGCTTCTGAGCAAAAATAGTCTATTCTTTTGAGATATTTTCTAGAGTTTTCATACAATGGTAAAGCATATCATGGTTGGCAAAATCAGCCAAATGCTATTACTGTGCAAGAGGTTATAGAAAAAGCTTTGACAACAATTCTTAAAAGTAAAATTTCTACAATGGGAGCGGGTAGAACGGATGCAGGAGTACATGCCTCACAAATGTTTGCTCATTTTGATTTTGAAGGAGATATTGAAGCGAAGGATTTAGTATATAAGCTAAATTCTTTTTTACCTAAAGATATTGCTGCTACAGATATATTTAAAGTAAAACCAGATGCACATGCTAGATTTGATGCGTTAAGTAGAACATATAACTATAAGATTTCGACAACAAAAAATGTTTTTGATTATGATTTTACTTATGAGGTTCAATTGTCTTTGAATATTGAAAAAATGAATGAAGCATGTAAAATATTATTGAAGTATAAAGATTTTCAATGCTTTTCTAAAAGCAATACAGATGTAAAAACGTATAATTGTGATATAAAAGAAGCGTTTTGGGCTCATAAGTCTAATCAGCTAATATTTAAGATTACAGCAGATCGCTTTTTAAGAAATATGGTAAGAGCTATTGTTGGTACCATGATAAATATTGGTTTAGGAAAGCTCAAATCTGAAGATTTACATAATATTATTGCTTCAAAAGATAGAAGCGAAGCAGGATTTTCAGTTCCAGCACATGGATTGTATTTGGTGGAAATAGTTTATCCAGATCATATAAAGTTAAATAAAGATACTGAATCAAGTTCAGCATAAAATGGCAGAAGAAAATAAGAAAAAAATATTTGACGTATCGCTATTTAAGCGCCTATTACAGTACATAAAACCTTATCGTACAGTTTTCGTAATTTCGTTATTCTGTGTCGTCGGATTAGCCGTTTTTGGTGCATTGAGACCTTATGTACTTCAACAGGCTATCGATACTCAGATTGCTGAAAAGAAGTACAACGGATTTGTTTTTTATATTGTCGTAATGCTTGCATTACTTGCAGTTGAAGTGATTTGTCAATTACTATTTATCTATTATGCAAGTTGGTTAGGGCAGTCGGTTGTTAGAGATATTAGAGTGAAGTTGTTTAAGCATATGCTTAAGTTTAGAATGGCTTATTTCGACAAATCTTCGGTCGGTGTATTAATTACCAGAGCCGTTACTGATATGGAACGTATTGCAGATATATTTGGTCAAGGCCTTTTTATGATCTTTAGTGATATATTAAAAATGGTTGTGGTTGCAGGATTTATGATGTACATGAATTGGAAGTTAACGCTCATTGTACTTATAACAATGCCAATTATTCTTTTTGCTACCAAGATTTTTCAAAAGTATATGAAGAAAGCTTTTGAAGATGTAAGGACTGAGGTATCTAACCTTAATTCGTTTGTGCAAGAACGTGTTACTGGTATGAAAATTTTGCAATTATTCACAAGAGAAGAGACCGAGTATAAAAAATTTAAAGCAATTAACGAGCGTCATAAAAAAGGATGGTTAAAAACCGTTTGGTATAATTCTATTTTCTTTCCAATCGCAGAATTTGTATCGTCATTAACTTTAGGAGCGGTAATTTGGATTGGAGGCTTGAATACGGTTGTTGGTCAGACAGCATCACTGGGAGATTTAATTGCATTTACCATGTTTATTCCAATGTTGTTTAGACCATTATACCAAATAGCCAATAAGTTTAATACGCTACAAATGGGAATGGTTGCTGCAGATCGTGTATTTAAAGTTTTAGATACTGATTCTAATATTGATGATGTTGGTATCATTGAAGCTAATCATTTTAAAGGTAATATTGAGTTTGAAAACGTGAGGTTTTCTTATGTAAAAGACGAGGAAGTTTTAAAAGGGATCTCGCTTAATGTTGAAGCTGGAGAAACTGTTGCTATTGTGGGTGCAACAGGAGCTGGAAAATCTACTATTATAAATCTTTTGAATCGTTTTTACGAAATCAATTCAGGATCAATTAAAGTAGATGGTACAGATATAAAAGATATGACCTTAAGTTCGTTGCGAAATCAAATCGCTGTTGTGCTTCAAGATGTCTTTTTGTTTGCAGACACTATTTTAAACAATATTACCCTCAATAATGAGTACATTACTGAAGAAGATGTTGTTACAGCTGCAAAAGCTATTGGTATTCATGATTTTATTTCAACACTTCCTGGTGGTTATCATTATAACGTTAAAGAGAGAGGTGTAATGTTATCTTCTGGTCAGCGACAGTTAATTTCGTTTTTAAGAGCTTATGTAACCAATCCTAGTATTTTAATTTTAGACGAAGCAACGTCTTCTGTAGATTCTTATTCAGAACAATTAATACAAGATGCAACAGACACCATTACTAAAGGTAGAACATCTATAGTTATTGCGCATCGATTAGCAACCATACAACAAGCCGATAAAATTATTGTTATGGATGCTGGTGAAATTGTTGAAATTGGTACGCATAAATCACTTCTCAAAAAAGAAAATGGCTACTACAAAAACCTTTATGAAGTTCAATTTTTGAAAGCTGAAGCAATTTAAGATATTACTTTTTAGGTCTGAAATCTTCAAGATTAATAGCACCAGTCATCATCATTATAGCAAATACTATGACTGAAATAGCCATATAAGCAACAAAGAATAGTACTAACGCTATGAACGTTTTCAGGATTAAATTACCGAATGATAGTTTAAATATACGTTTTAAAATATAACAATGATATAAAAGCATTAGTGGCCAACTAAAAATTCCAAATAGGAAATAACTATTTGGAGATAAGAATAATACTATTTGACCTATTAAAACCATTATTATACTCAATAGAGACATTGAATACAGGTAAATAATTATATGTTCAGTAATGTTATATTTTTTGTCTAAAAACACAACCCAAGATATAAAAGCAAATAGCGGAACTAAAAACGAATAAAATAATGAATTGTATTCCAAAGTATTATTGAATGTCCCACTGAACACATCCTGTGACATATTAATACCTTCAAATAAAGTTGAAAAATCTAAATGTTGAATATAGAATTTCTTCAATATAAAAATAGAAAGCCCAGATAATGTTAATGCTAAACCAAAGAAACTTATAGGATTTATATACTTTTTTCTAACACCATTGATGTAACCATTAATAACGTCTTCTGGCTGTTTAAAGAGTTGTACGAATGTTCGTAGCAGTTTATTGTCATAATTGAAAAAGGTTTCGCTTAAATGTTCAAAGAGATTTTTGAAGCTTAAGCGTTTTCTAATTACTTTACCTCCGCAACTTTTGCAGTAATCGTCATGTTCTTCAAGTTCGGTATGGCAGTTTTTGCAATTCATTTAAATACTTTCATGTAAAATATTACAGCTATTATTGCAATAAGCATCATTACAAAGACAATTGCCAAGTAACAAAATATTGAATATAGAAACCTTAAGAAAATGGTAGAAATTTTGAGTTCATAAATTCTGTAAAAAACAAAACTAAAATAACCAACGTAACTAATGCTTGCGAGAATTAAAAGAGTCGAAATGTTTATATTTAGAGCGGAAAAAATCAGGTACAAGAAGACAGAATAAATAATATATTGCGCTGTAACATACATGTTAATTACCATATGTTCAGTAAAGTTGTGAACGCGTTCTTTTAGAAATACTATCCATGAAATTAAGGCACTTATCGGTAAGCCGAGCAAGTAAACTAAACTCATGTACTCATTCATTGCTATAGATAATTTCTGTAGTGCTTCTATAGCTTCAGGAGGATAATATTTTGCTAACTGCTTATCTATTTCTGATGACGATTCTGGAACAAAATATTCTGGGTTAATAGAATTAATAATAAAGTATTGTAGTCCCAAAAGTGTTATAGAGATTGCGAGGTACTGAACAACATTAATGTACTTCTTTCGTGTACCATGAATATAGCCATCAATTACTAATTCAGGTTTTGTAAACAGATTAATAAAGGTTTTTAAAAATTTATTATCAATTGAAATAAATTCTTGGTTCAATTGAGCAGCAAGAACCTTAGGAGTCAGACGATTTTGTATAATTTTCGCGCCACAATCATCGCAAAACCTTTGTGTTTCTTTTAGTGATTTATGACAGTTTTTACAGTCCACTAGCCTAAATCCTTTTTAATCTTTTCTGTAAGTTCATCAGTATCTTTAAACATCACAAATTCACCATTTTTTAAATAGGAAATTTGCCCAGTTTCTTCACTCACACAAAGGGCTAAAGCATCTGTTTTTTCTGTAATGCCAACAGCAGCCCTATGTCTTAAACCAAAACGCTCTGGTATATTTTTTTCATTATTAACAGGAAGAATGACACGTGTGGCTTTTACAACGTTTTTATCAATAATGATAGCTCCATCATGTAATGGACTATTTTTAAAAAATATACTTTCTATAATAGGCTGAGAGACTAAGATATTCATTTCGTCACCTGTATTGGTAAGGAAATCTAAGTTGTTATTACGTTCAATAACGATTAATGCTCCAGTTTTGGTCGCTCCCATTTTATTACAAGCATTAATAATGGCATCAACATCTGTAGAGGTTTGGTCATCATTTTTGAGGAACTTAAAATTTTTAAATATCCCTTTTTTTCCACCAATATTTGTTGAACCAACAAGTAATAAAAATTTTCTAATTTCTGGCTGAAAGACTACGATTAAAGCGATAATACCAACCTTCATAAACCCATCAAAAATGCTATAAAGCATATGCATTTCGAGGTAATATGTTAAGCGCCAAGCAAAATAAATAATAAGAATACCAATAAAAATATTTATAGCAACAGTTCCTTTTACAAGTTTGTAGATATAATAAAGAAGTATAGCAACTAGGAAGACATCTATAAAATCTATAAATCTAAAATCCCAAAGTTGTAAGTTTTCCAAAGGTTAGTCTTTTTGCTAATTTAATAATTAAAGTTAATAAATGAATTCGTTATTTGAGATTCTATCGTGAAAGGGTGCTAAGGTGTTTTTTAACGTAATATATTCCTGAAAGGTAAGATTTTCATTTATGCTAAGAGTCAGAGTAGTATCATTTTTGTAATTCTTGCGAATTATCTCTAGGACATGACTAATATTTTCTTTAGACAATACTATATTTAGATCAAATGAAGTTGAAAAAGTGATATTTGACAAGTTTTCTACCATCATAACAATTGAAGTTTCATCATTAGGTACTTCTTGATTTTTGTAGTTATAATAAGTATCCGTAAACTCAATAAATCCTAAATTCTGAATACTAGTATCATTACAAGAAAAGTAGTTTTTAGCATTTTCATTCTTATGCATTTCAGCATTTCGCTTCTTATCCTGTAAAAATTTAATACGCGGAATGGCTTGTCTTAAAGTCAAACGCTTATCTACATTGACTAACCAATTGGTTGTAATAATTAGATTTTTTCTATTTAATAATGTGGAATCTGGTTGTGTTTCATCATAGAAAATATAGGCTGGTGAGACGTCTAAAACTTCAGTGACTTGGGCATTTTCAATTTCTGGTAGTTGTAATACGCGTTCATTATTACAGCTAAAGCACAATAGAACTATTAAGAAATATATAAAACGTATCATTTAATTTGAATTCAATTTATTAAAAAGTGTAACACATTCCATAGCTTCTTTCACATCATGGACACGTAAAATTTTTGCACCTTTTTGCAAGGCAATCATGTGCAAAGCAGTAGTTCCGTTGAGCGCATTCTTAGAAGTGGTATTTAAGGCTTTATAAATCATAGATTTTCTAGAAATACCTGCAAGTAAAGGTTTATCGAGCATTTTTAATAATTCCAGATGGTTTAAAAGTTCATAATTCTGCTCTAGTGTTTTTGCAAAACCAAATCCAGGATCTATAATTATATCATTAATTTTTTCTGCATGGGCAATGGAAATACGTTCAGCAAAATAAGAGATTACTTCTTTTACCAAATTTTTATAATCCGTTTGCTGTTGCATGGTTTTAGGATTACCCTTCATGTGCATCATAATATATGGTACACCTAATTTACCAACAATTGCTAACATGTTATCATCAAGTTTACCAGCTGAAATATCATTGATTAGAGCAGCACCTGTTTCAACACTTTGTTTTGCAATTTCGCTTCTAAACGTATCAACAGAAATTAAGGCTTTAGGAAAATGTTTCATAATAAGTTTTACGACAGGTACAACGCGACTTAACTCTTCATCTTCAGAAACAAAATCCGCACCAGGACGAGAACTATAGCCACCGATATCTATAAACGAAGCACCATTACTAATCATGGTTTCCACCTGATTTAGTATTTGAGATTCATCTTTGTGTTTTCCTCCATCAAAGAAGGAATCCGGTGTTACATTGATAATTCCCATCACTTTTGGTGATGACATATCGATAAGTTGTCCTTTGCAATTAATCGTCATATAACTTGTAATTAATACCTTAATAAAACTTTAAACCTCAAACTTTGAACTTCTAATTTATTTATGCGAAATTTACGCAAATTTTAACGGAACTAAATGCAAGATACTTCAAAACAATACGATGCGGTAGTTACTAAATGTAGAACACTTTTTGTAAACAAAATGAGTGATTATGGCAGTGCATGGCGGATTTTAAGGTTACCATCTTTAACTGATCAAATTTTTATTAAAGCACAGCGCATACGAAGTTTGCAGCAAAATTCTGTTAGAAAGGTAGATGAAGGCGAGGTGAGTGAATTTATTGGTATCATAAATTATTGCGTTATGGCTTTAATTCAGTTAGAGAAGGGTGTTGTTGAACAGCCAGATATGGACACTAAAGAAGCAACTAAACTATATGATGAAAAAGTAACTTTAACTAAGCAATTGATGCTAGATAAAAACCATGATTATGGTGAAGCATGGAGAGATATGCGAGTAAGTTCATTGACGGATTTAATTCTTCAGAAATTGTTGAGAGTAAAGCAGATTGAAGATAACGCAGGAAAAACCATAGTTAGTGAGGGTATTGATGCCAATTATCAAGACATGATTAATTATGCAATTTTTGCTATGATTCATCTTGGTGAAAGTAAATAAAATTAGATTTCTGCCTTCGCAGGAACTATAGAGATAAGACATGAAAGCACTAGTACATATAAGCAGAATATTCGTAGGAATCCTTTTCATTATTTCTGGTTTTATAAAATTGAATGATCCACTCGGATTTTCATACAAACTCCAAGAATATTTTGGTTCAGATGTTTTAAACATCGAATTTTTAATTCCTTATGCGCTAGGAATTTCAGTAATAGTTGTAGTCTTTGAGGTTGTTTTGGGTGTGTTCTTGTTGATAGGATATAAGCCAAAATTCACAATATGGAGTTTACTACTTATGATTGTATTCTTCACGTTTCTAACATTTTATTCGGCGTATTTCGATAAAGTAAAAGACTGTGGATGTTTTGGTGATGCTCTTAAATTGACTCCTTGGGAAAGTTTCACGAAGGATATGATTCTGTTAGTTTTGATTTTAATTTTATTTATTGGTATAAAACACATTAAACCAATCTTTTCACAATTACCTACAGCTATAATTGCTTTATTAAGTTTTATTATTTCACTTTGGTTTGGATATCATGTATTGATGCATTTGCCATCTATAGACTTTAGAGCTTATGCTATTGGAAAGAATATTCAAGAACAAATGGCAACGCCAGAGGATGCCCAAAAACCAATTTTAGAATACACATGGACATTTAATGTTAAAGGAGAGGATCAGGAATTTGTAACCAATGGAAGCTATCCTAAAGTTGATGGTGAGTATGTTGGTGTAGAAACAAAAACCATTGATGAAGGCTACATTCCTCCAATTCAAGATTTTTCTATTGAGTCTGATGATGAAGATTTAACAACACAGTTTTTAGAAAAAGATAAGCTTCTAATTGTTGCAATGTATAGTATAAATAAAGGAGAAAGCGATGGAGTTATAAAGTTAAAATCATTTACAGATAAAGCTATAAAAGCAGGTTATACGGTTATTGGGTTGACATCTTCTGGTCCTGAAGATAAAGAAAGGTTAAAACAAGATTATAAGCTTAATTTTGACTTTTATCTCTGTGATGAAAAAGTCATTAAAACCATTGTGCGCGCTAATCCTGGAATTGTAATTTTAAATCGAGGAACTGTGATGCAAAAAGCCCACTGGAATGATATTGATGATATAGAATTATAATTTGTTTAGATATCTCGTAAATAAGCTGCTCTATGCCTTTATCACCTTACTTGGTGTCATCACAGTTATATTCTTTTTATTCAATAAACTTGGAGATCCGGCAAAAATGATGCTTGGACAAAATCAAACAGCTGAGCAGGTCAAAGCTGTAAAGCAGAAATATGGTTTTGATAAGCCAATCGGAACGCAGTTTTTATATTACTTAAATGACCTATCGCCAATTTCGTTTCATTCAAACACATCAAAGGATTACACATATTTAAGTACAAGTAAATATTCTGCTACAAAATTGTTTAGTACAGAAAATACGACTACAGTTGTTAAGTTCCCTTATTTAAGAGAGTCTTTTACAAAGCAAGGCAAAAAAGTAACTGAAATTATTGGTGAAACCATACCAAACACCTTTGTTTTAGCTGTTTCTGCAATTATCATTGCAATTATTCTGGGTATTGTATTCGGAATTACTTCTGCACTATATAAAGATACCTGGATAGATAAAACGATTCAAATATTAAGTACGTTTGGTATGAGTGTGCCTTCTTTTTTTAGTGCTATTTTATTTGCATGGCTATTTGGATTTGTATTGCACAAATACACCAATTTAGAAATGACAGGTAGTTTATACGAGCTTGATGATTTTGGTGAAAAGATGACCATTAAGTGGAAGAACTTAATTCTACCTGCAATTGTTTTAGGTATAAGACCATTAGCAGTAGTGATTCAATTAATGCGAAACTCATTACTAGAAGTAATGAATCAGGATTATATTAGAACAGCAAGAGCAAAAGGTTTAAGTGAATTTCAAGTTATAAAAAATCATGCTGTTAAAAACGCATTAAATCCTGTTGTAACTGCTATTTCAGGATGGTTTGCCTCGATGTTAGCAGGGGCAGTTTTTGTAGAATACATTTTTGGTTGGAATGGTTTAGGCAAAGAAATCGTTAATTCTTTAAACACCTTAGACTTACCCGTAATAATGGGAGCCGTTTTAGTAATTGCTATTGTTTTTATTACGATTAATATCCTCGTAGATATTATTTATGCTTGGTTAGATCCACGTGTTAAGCTGTCTTAATAATTACATTACATTTATCTACGAGCTTTCTTCTTTATTGTTTTATTTTTGTAATGTTAATTAAGAATTCAATCGATACACATTATGAGAAAAAATATAGTAGCCGGAAACTGGAAAATGAACAACGACTTAGCGCAAACAGAAACGCTGATATCAGAATTGAAAAGTCAGGCTAAAACTTCAGACGCAGAGGTAATGATTGCACCAACCTTTACAAATTTATGGCATGCTTTTCAGTCTTTAAGGCAAGAGGATATTGAAGTCGTTGCTCAAAACATGCACTTCGCAGAAAATGGAGCCTACACAGGCGAAGTTAGTGCTAGTATGTTGAAAAGCATAGGAATTAAAACTGTGATTCTTGGGCATAGCGAACGCAGAGCTTATTTTAATGAAACTGATGAATTACTTGCCAAAAAAGTAGATGCCGCATTAGCAAATGACATGCGAGTTATTTTTTGTTTTGGAGAAGAACTAGCGGATAGAAAAGCAGGAAATGAAGAAGCTGTTGTTGAAAGTCAGATCAAAAACGCATTGTTTCATTTAGGTGTAGATGCATTCAAAAATATTGTATTAGCTTATGAACCAGTTTGGGCAATTGGGACTGGTGAAACTGCAAGCCCAGAGCAAGCCCAGGATATGCATGCCTTTATCAGAAAAACATTAAATAACAAATATGGTAATCAAGTATCAGACGATATGACCATCCTTTATGGAGGAAGTGTAAAACCAGTAAACGCTAAAGAGATATTTGGTAAGCCAGATGTTGATGGTGGATTAATTGGTGGCGCATCATTAAAAGCAGAAGATTTCTTTGCTATTGTTAATGCATTTTAGAAATGCATAATACATCATATATAGCTTACAATTTTAGTGTAGAACCACTGCAACCTGGAACTGAAATCTTAATTGCGGAATTGGGTTATGTAGGTTTTGAAAGTTTTGTTGAAAGTGAAGAAGGAGTTGAGGCTTACATCCAAAAAGAAGAATGGAAAGAAGATATTTTAGAAGATATACAAATTCTTAGTTCTGATGAATTTGAGATCTCATATATATTTAGTGAGATAGAACAGACCAATTGGAATGAAGAATGGGAAAAGAACTTTAATCCCATTGTGGTTGATGATTTGGTAAGTGTACGAGCACCATTTCATGACAAGCCAGATACTAAATACGATTTAATTATTGAGCCAAAAATGAGTTTTGGTACAGGACATCATGAAACTACACATATGATGATTCAGCATATTCTAAAAAATGACTTTATAGGCAAATCAGTTTTGGATATGGGTTGTGGTACAGGTGTTTTGGCAATTTTAGCGGAGAAGGTTGGTGCGGCAAAAATAGATGCCATAGACATTGACAATTGGTGTTATCTTAATAGTTTAGAAAATGTTGAGCGCAATAATTGTAAATTAGTTTCTGTTTTTGAAGGGGATAGTTCAATTCTGAAAAATCAAAAATATGATATCATTATTGCTAATATTAATAGAAATATACTCATAGCAGATATACCTGTCTATTCAAACCATTTAAATAAGAACGGTACACTATTTTTGAGTGGTTTTTATGAAGAAGATTTAGAAATTATAAGTTCTAAATGTGCCGATAATCAATTGGTTTTTATTGATAAAATTCTAAAAAACAGATGGCTAGCTGTAAAGTTCATTGTTGATTAATTTTCATTTTTTATTCAACAATACTGAATAATTCATAATTAATTATGATAATTTAACATAATTAATTAAATATTTACGGTTTTTCCGCAATTCAAACTTATTTATTCAATGTATATTTGATACAAATAATATTATTTAATTGTAGATTTTTTAGGTGAGCTATATCTTATAGTTTGCTCCAATTTTTTACGCCCTTGTTTACGTAAGCGATTTAAACAAATCATTAATTTAACACATTTAAAAATGAAAGTAACAATTAAATATTGGGCATTTGCCTTATCTGTATTTGCACTTATATTCACAGCTTGTGAAAAGGAAAACGTTGAAGATGAAATTGCAAATTTTGAGGAGGATGTCACTATAAACATGAACCAGTTAGGGAACAGAGTCCTAGTAACTGATACCGATTTATTAAATTCAATAAAAACTTTAGATATTGATGTAGGTTTGGTTTCTAAAGGCGATTTCCATTTGCCAGATGGTTCGGTCGAAGAACGAATTTATATAGGAAGTGATATTGTCTTCACTCAAAAAGAATTGGATAAGCTCATTGAGGCTAGTGCCATTGGTACAAAACAATACAGAACCTTCAATCTAGTGACAGGTAATAACCAAACCATAAACATTTTGGGTTATACAGGTGGTAGTCAAGCATTATCTAATAAAGCACGTACAGCTTTAACTAGAGCAGTTGCTAACTATAATAACATTAACAATATGACTTTACAGTTTAATCTAACGTTTGGAACTAATTACCAAGCAGCAGATATGGTTGTATATGACAATTCAGTTAATAATCCTGGAGGTACAGGAGGAGTTGCAGGTTTCCCTAATTCTAGTGGGCAACCAAATAAATTTGTTCAGATATATGGTATAGAGCAATTTTCAACTAATGTAAATGAACATGTTATTACGCATGAAATAGGTCACTCAATTGGTTTCCGACATTCAGATTGGTTCGATCGTTTAAGCTGTCCATCATCTGCTCAAGGAAATGAAGGAAGTGGGGCTGATGGCGCAGTGCATATATCTGGGACACCTACAGGCAGAGATTTATCATCTGTAATGCAAGCGTGTTTCTCTACAAGTGTAAGTGGAAACTTTAACGGTAATGACGTTACGGCTTTATTGGCTATGTATCCAGCTAGCACAAGTCCTTGTGACGGCGTTTCAGAGTGGCAAAGTGGTGTAAGTTATCCTATTGGTTCTCGTGTCACTTATTTTGGTAATTTATATGAACGTGTAAGTGGAGGTTGGACTTTTCTAGGTTCTTGTTAAGACATACGCATTATTAGAAAACAAATCTTTTTTCTAATAAATTAATTTATAATGGGCTGTTTAAATTTATTTAGACAGCCCATTTATTTTTACCCATTTTTGATACCACCAAGTATGAGGCTGATATATGAAAATGAATTCCTACTAATTAATTCAAAATTTGATAAACAGATGTTAAAATTGACGATATCTATACAAAAAGAGCAAAGGGTTACGTTAAAATTTTTAAATTAGTAGAGCTTTTTCAAGATAACCTTATTAATTTTGATAAAGTGAAGTATTAACCGAGATTCCTCAAATCCGTTAAAACGATGACAAAAGAAAAACATTCCGAAGAGTTACTTCTTGACGAAGAAGTACTAAAGCAAAATGAAATTGTGTTATTTAATGACGATGTCAATACATTCGATCACGTTATTGATACGTTAATTTATGCATGTGACCATGTGCCAGAACAAGCAGAGCAATGTGCATTATTAGTACATTATAAAGGAAAGTGTACAGTAAAAACAGGTTCTTATGATGATTTAGAACCAAGATGTTCCAAGCTTTTACAGGCAGGTCTTAGTGCTGAGATAGTTTAATGCATTAAATTATAACTCAGTTTCAGAAGTTTAAGAATCTAGTACTAGATAATTTATTTCGTAATTCTTCCTACTGCACAACTCACAAAAGACTTTGCTTTTTTAGAAAATGAATTTACTTGATCTGTTATAGGGTAACCTAACTCTGATAATTTCTTTTTTGCCAATTCAAATTGTGTTGCTGTATGATAATCAAAACTGACTTCATCACTTTCATTATTAACAACAACTTCAGAGATACCATTTAACTTCGATAATTTAGTTACTATGGTATTAGCACAACCATGACATTTTAAATTCTGTATTTGAATAGTAGTTTGCACAAATTATCCTTTTATTTTACAAGTACTAATTCCAAAAATTCTGTAAAGTGGGCAGAAATTTATAAGGCTTGTAATTAACAAAATAATGGCAACAGCCATTAATACATAAGCTAATGTTCCTTCAATAACATCAAAATAATATAATAAAGCTACTGCCGCAGCGATAAGGATACGAACACCTTTGTCTAAATTACTCATGTTTTTTTTCATAATGTTTGAATTTATAAAGTTGATGGACAAACAAAATCTGTTGTCGGCATATCTGTCTTTTTAATGGCTCCAAAGCCGCCAGCAATATCTATGAGTTTATCAAAACCTCTAGCTTTTAAAATTGAAGCAGCAATAACAGAACGATAACCGCCTGCACAATGAACGTAGTAGGTCTTATCTTTATCTAATTCATTCATTTTGTCATTAATAAAACCTAATGATAGATGCTGAGCTTCTTCTAAATGAGACGATGTATATTCACCATCCTTACGAACATCTAAAATATTAATGTTAGATGTTTTGGCTTTTTCAGCAAATTCTTCAGCAGAAATAGATTTTAAAGTTTCTATTTCTTTACCAGCAGAAACCCATGCAGTAATTCCATCTTCGAGATAACCAAGTGTGTTATCATAACCTACACGAGAGAGACGTGTTACGGCTTCAGCCGATTTTCCTTCAGGAACAACTAAAACTATGGGTTGTTTTATATCAGTGATTAATGCTCCTACCCAAGGTGCAAAATCACCATTTAAACCAATGAAAATAGAATTTGGAATATGACCTTTTACATATTCAGATTGTGGTCTAACGTCTAAAACCAATGCTGACTCATGATTTGCCAAAGCTTCAAATTCTTCCGGATTTAAAGGAATATTACCGGTCTTTAAAACAGTATCAAATGCATCATAACCCATTTTATTCATCATTGCATTTTTTGCAAAATACTGTGGAGGTGGTGTAATACCATCTAACACTTCTTTTACAAATTCAGCTTTTGTCATATCTGCACGTAAGGCGTAATTTGTTTTTTTCTGCTCACCTAAAACACCAATGGTTTCTTTACTTAGATTTTTTCCACAAGCAGAACCTGCACCATGAGCAGGATAAACAATAACATCATCTGCTAAAGGCATGATCTTATTACGAAGTGAATCGAATAACATTGCAGCTAAGTCCTCCTTAGTTAGATCTGATTTAATCGCTAAATCAGGTCTTCCTACATCACCTAAAAAGAGCGTGTCACCAGAAAAAATAGCATGATCTTTTCCGTTTTCATCAATTAATAGATATGTGACAGATTCTAGTGTATGGCCTGGAGTATGTAATACTTTGATTGTTACCTTTCCAAGTTTTAATTCCTCTCCATCCGTCGCAGAATGGATATCGTACTCTGTAGAAGCACCAGGTCCAAAAACGATTGTCGCACCAGTTTTATTTGCTAAATCCACATGACCAGAAACAAAATCAGCATGGAAATGAGTTTCTAGAATATATTTTATATTAGAATTGTTAGCTTCAGCTTTATCGATGTATTGTTGGATTTCCCTAAGAGGATCAATAATAGCAACTTCACCTTCAGATTCTATATAATAAGCACCCTGTGCTAAACAGCCTGTATATAATTGTTCAATTTTCATTCTTAGTTCATTTATATTGCAAATTTACAAAACTTCATTTTTTGAAATGTGATATTTGTCACTTAGTGTATTAAAACAGTTCTCTATACACAATGTAAATAGCCATTACAATAGTAAAGTAGCCAAATCCTTTTTTTAGTTTTTTTCCAGTAATAAATTTAGACAAATAACTACCAATTAGAATTCCTATAATCGAAATACCAGTGAAAGTTAAAAGGAATATCCAATTAATATCAATATTAGATAAATCACCAAGGAAACCAAATAATGAATTTACAGCAATTACAAAGAGTGACGTGCCTATTGCTTTTTTCATTGGTAAATTTCCTAATAAAACTAGTGTAGGAATAATTAGAAATCCGCCACCAGCTCCAACAATACCAGAAAAAACACCAATTATTGTAGCTTGAAACGCAATTACAGGATAATTGTGTTTTAAGTCTTGTTTTTCTGTTGGTGATACATTTTTTCTGCCTACAATCATAGAATAACTTGCAAAAAGCATTACAATAGCAAAGAATATCATAATGAAGATATTATTTGTAACTTCAAAATCGTTGATACTAAAAACGACATCAGGAATTATTGGAACAAAAAAGCGTCTAGTAAGATAAACAACAATAAACGCTGGAATTGCAAATACAATTGCCGTTTTTACATCAACGAGGCCTTTTCTATAATTTTGAAAAGCTCCAAACACTGAGGTAATACCAACTACAAATAAAGAATATGCTGTGGCAACAATTGGGTTTAATCCGATGAGATAAACCATAATTGGTACTGTTAAAATTGAACCACCTCCACCTATTAGACCTAATACAAGTCCAACAACTAATGCGCCAATATATCCTAATATTTCAATGAGTTCCATTTAATGAGGTAGCTTATCTTTTAGTAATCCATATACAAAAGTGCCAAACAATGCAGCAATTATTACTATAATAATGGAGAATGCTCCTGTACCAATTAAAATGTACATTGGCCCAGGACATGCGCCTGCCAATGCCCAACCTAATCCGAAAATTGTACCTCCAATGATATAACGTGTAAAGCCACGATCTTTTAAAGGTACTCTTATGAATGAACCTTCTGTGTTTTTTATTTTTCTAAGTTTAGAAATTAATAATAGAATAATACCTGTACCGACTGCAGTTCCTATGATTCCATACATGTGAAAAGATTGAAATTTGAACATTTCAAAAATACGATACCATGAAACTGCTTCAGATTTTACTAAGACTATTCCGAAGAAAATACCAACAATTAAGAATCTAATATACTTTCCCATAATTAAAATAGTATTGGATAAATAAGGTGAATCATGATTAAGCCTCCTAAAAAGAAACCAATGACAGCAATAAGTGACGGCAACTGTAAACTGCTCAATCCTGTAATAGCATGCCCAGAAGTGCATCCTCCTGCATAGCGTGTGCCAAAACCTACAAGAAATCCACCAATAACAAGTATGAGTATACCTTTAATACTAAAAACTGCATCCCAACTAAATAATTCTGGTGGTAAAAGACTTTGCCCAGCATCATTAAAACCAAGAGCTGCTAAATCTTCAATTGTAGCCTTGTTGAGGTCTATATTTGTAGGGTTTGATAAAAATTGATGTGCAATAAAACCACCAATGAGAGCTCCAAAGACAACTACAAGGTTCCATCGTTGACTTTTCCAGTCAAAATTAAAGAACTCTGCACGTTTACCTGCTCCACCTATAGCGCATAACGTTCTTAAGTTTGATGACATACCAAAAGTTCTTCCTAAGTAGAGTAGAAGGAACATAACTAATGCAATGAGTGGACCTGAAACATACCAAGGCCATGGTTGTAAAATGTATTCCATAGGTTTAATTTGATGCAAAAATAGAGTACTGAAGTTGAGACTGAGTTACAAATGTTACTAAAAATCTAAAACAATAATTTTATTTCTACCGAGTTCAATTTTATTTTCTTTTTCTAATTGTTTTAAAAGTCTTGAAATTACGACTCTAGACGTGTGCAAATCCTGTGCAATCTCTTGGTGTGTAATTTCTAAGCTTGTTGAAGCCGTTAACTTTACATGATCAGTAAGGTATTTGAATAACCGCTCATCCATTTTCATAAATGCTAGTGTATCTATTGTTTCCAGCATTTCATCGAAGCAAATTTGATAGCTCTGAAGTATAAAACTTCTCCAGCTATCATTAGTGTTAAACCATTTCGCCATGTATTCAATAGGAATCATAACTACTGTTGTATCCTCATCTGCAATAGCACGTATTTTACTCACGGATTTTGCCATACAACAAGTGAGAGACATGGCACATGTATCTCCAGATTCAAGAACATATAACAGTAACTCATTACCATCACTATCTTCTCGTAACACTTTAATATTACCATTAATTAGTAAGGGGATATAATTTAACTCCTGTCCAATGTCAATAATAATATCATTTTTTCTGAACTTTTGGAGCTGTGCTACATTAGAAATATCATTGATGATAGTTTCATCAAACAAATAGCTAAATTGTTGAAGATTGTCTTTAGAAATCATTCTTCAAAAATAAACATTTAGAAATTTGAAATAAATAGTTTGGTAGATTTTTAATTTATGTAGTATATTTGCATCCCAATTTAAAGGCCTCGTGGCGCAACTGAATAGCGCACTTGATTACGGCTCAAGAGGTTACAGGTTTGAATCCTGTCGAGGTCACTAAACGGGAATTTTCAATATTATTTTGAAAGTTCCCGTTTTTATTTTCTCCTAACTTATCTGATAAACAGGCGATTTGAGCAAAAATAGAGTTCACTCTAAAAGTTTGAACTCTCTTGTTTTTGAAGTCATACCCTAAACCGTCTGGAAAGACCATATATTGAAGTTTTCTTTTTACTTCAATATCTCCTGAACTCCATAATAGCGGTAGATTGAGTGCATACTTCAATGCAATATTTATCGACTTCTTAAGGTTTGAACTATCGAAGCTATGTTTTGATAAATTTTTCTTTTTTTGATTAACTTCTGCTACCAACTTAGTTCTGAATCTATCATATTGAGACTTATTTATTTCTTCAAAAACATAACGTTCTTCTAAACGATCTAACTTCATTTCAATAGCGACTATACCACTTGATAGTTCTTTGGTCTCTTTAATGGCTTCTTCATTCATACTTACAAAAGTGTCGTAAACCATTTCCTTTAATGGTGCTACAAACTTCTTATCCTTTAGCTTGTAGGTCTCTAAAAGCTCTAAAAACTCTTGATGTAGTTTCTTAGCACTTCTATTCTCCTTACTTCCCTTACGACGATTCTTATAATAGTAGAGCCCTTTTTTCTTTACGATAAACCCTGTGTAAGGAGTTCCACAAGTTGTGGACTTCAGGAAAGTTTTTAGAGGCAGGTTTTCATCATCTACGCAGTATTTTCTGGTCTCAGTTCCTGTATTCAATAGGTTATGAATTTTAAGAAATAACTCTTTAGTAATCATAGGCTGATGATTGCCTTCAATAACTTCTCCTGGTATGAGGCTATTAACTATAAGTCCACAATAGAATGGATTTCTAAATAAAACGCTCAATCTCTTATCATTTATTTTAAGCCCTTTCTCCTGTAATTTATTTGCGATTTCAACGTGAGACATATTGCTGTTTGCTTTCCACAAGAAAGCCTGCTTCAATAGCCTTCCTTCTTTAGTAATAACAAATTTGGGAGTTTTTCCTTTTCCTGGATTGGCATTTGTGTAGCCAAACGGATATGCGCCTGTCCAATGTCCTTTGCGAAGTTTCTCTTGCATTCCAGACACAGATTTATCTCTTCTCAATTCATTATCAAACTGAGAAAACATATAATAAAGATTTTGTTGGAATGATCCTGCACTTGTAGAAGTATCGACCTCTTGGGTAGCTGATATTGTGACAATACCTTGTCTTTTTAACTGATCACTTATGTAAGCACCATTTGCTCCAGTTCTTGAAAATCTATCGTAAGAATAGACAATGATATAGCCTACGTTACTTCTTCGCTTTACATAATTAAGCATCTTTTGAAATTCCTTACGCTCATCACTTTTAGCTGACTCATAGGTTCCTCCGAAATATTCACTTACCTCAAGTCCTTTTTTATTTGCAAGCTCCTTACAGTACTTTAATTGAGTTTCTAAACTGGCGTTGTTCTCTGCTTGTTCTTTGGTAGATACTCTTGTGTATATAACAGCTTTACCATCTGTTCGTAATTTTTGTCCTTTACCTTTTTTGGCAAACTGATAAAATATTGTTTGGTCTTTCATATGCTTAACTACTATTTTGAAGATGCTCACAAAGTACTTTTGCAAATTCTTCTAATTGGTTTATTGTCTCTTCTGCTTTCTTATCTGAATAATCTTCGAAGCCATCAAACTTTTGAAGCCATTCAGCATCATATTTCTTAAAAGTAGGTTTTTCTTCTACTGCAATTGAGTTAGACATCTTATTTTTCTTATCAATCGCTCCATTACTTATTGGTTACAGTTGAATCTGAAATAGTGATCCTTATGATCTCGTGGTATAGCTTCGGTATTTCCGATGACTATACTCAGTTGCTTTAATTGGTTTACTTAACCTTTGTTTTTACTGTTCTGTTAATCAAGACGATTCTGCCATCGCTTTGCTTAATTTCAATATTCTGATAATCGTGTTGTTTAAGGATATCTACTATTTTAGTTCTGTCCTCAATACGTTCAACTCCTTCAATCATATCTATTCGACCGTCACGTTTTACGATTCTCAATGATTGAAACTTTTGATTTCTTGTCATTTCAATTAACCGAAGTTCTTCTGGACTAAAATCATCTAATGACTTTGAATCCTTCTCTTCTATAATTAAGCTCATTTCCTTTCGTTTAATAGCTCTCTCAATAAATCCACTTCTCTTTTAAGAGAAATATCAAGTTTCTCACGCGTTTCTTTAAGCTCTTCTCTTAGCTCTCCCATTTCTTCTTTAAATGAAATACGCATTTCTTTTATTTCTTCTGATTTCTCAATTAAAATACGTTCTAATTTTTCAGATGAAGATTTGCTCTCCACTTGTATTTTTGATATAATAGTCAAGAACTGTTTTACTCGTTCACCATCTATTTGAGATATAAAGTTGTTAATCATTGTATTGACTTCGACAACTTCTACTAAGGTGTTTTTTGAGCCAGCCTCAGCATTATTAATCCCTTTTATCTTTCCCTTACCCGCGTGAATGTTAGTAGCATTATTTCCTGTACTACTTATTCCGTTCTTCTTTACAGTAATATTTGTGATAGTTGGTGGCTGATATTGTAACGGTGTTTCATTGTAGAAGTAATTCATATCCACATTAAAACGCTTAGCAAAATTGATGAGAGCTAAATGCGGAATATGTTTGGATCTACTTCTTACTGCAGAAACTATACTTCTATTAGTGGGATATACCTCTTTGCCGATTGAGCTATCATTGTTGGGTTTAATGCCTAATTCAGAATTCACAGCAATCACTTCATCTACTGCATTTACAAATTTGAGATCTATCTCGTCATACTGGGGATTTTCTTTCATCTATATCTATCTATTTATCAATACGTTATTTACTTTATTGTTTTTAAAACAACATTATTTTAGATTATTATGTTAATTGAAATGCAATATTAAGTATATTTGGCATCAAATAAAGTATAAATGATGTTTTATTTGCATTTTATTTACAATATGTTGTCAATTAATTTATTAAATATTTAATTAATGTACCTAACAGAAGATATTAAAAAGGTGGTTCTCAGGATGGAGAAGCTTTATGATAGTCCCGTGAACGTCATAAAGAGCAAAACACAATTATCACGTCCCACGATTACCAAGTTTTTTAGACTACAATCTATCAGACCCAGTAGTGTAGAAATTATTTATGAATTGTGTCTTGATCTTATTGAAGAAAAAGAAGAAAAGCGATCTTCTATTAAGAAACGAACAGAGATACTATTCAACGAGGCTTAAAAATTAAGATGCTCAAACGGGCACTTCACTCAAATTACCAGTACAGACAGCAAAAAAGCTGATTACTGGCTATTGTCTCAACAATGGCCATCATACAATACTCAACCGCATTTAATGCTTTAGAAGGTTACGTTAACCAGCATAATGCAAGCACTAAAGACCTTTCTTCGCATATAAGACAGGCAATGATCTTAACCACTCAAGAGATCATCAAGATTTATTCTATATCCTTACTGAAGGCAAACAGTATAGCTGCGATAGATTTACAGAACTTACCTCCATTAAAGACGAATAACGTGCAATTGGCAAAACGTGCCAAAGCAAGCACAAGAACCATCCAGCGACATCTTAAACGCCTTATAGAAGCTAATATCATCACTAAAAAGATATGGCACGGTTCCAACTCTGGATACGAGCTTTTTATCAACCCAAACATCTTGTTAATAGGTGGTGCAAAAGCCGTTAATAAGCCTAAAAAAGCGCTTCAAACTGAAAAATCAAAAACTACTGATAATCAGTTTTTTAAAAATATTAAAACGACAACTTGTCCTCATACAGATACTAGTAACAATGGTTACATAAATAATATAATAATAGGCGTTGATAAGTTGAAGACTAAAGCGAGTTCGTCACCACTCACGAACGGTTATGAGTCACGCAACGCTACTAGTAACACTTTTACAGGATACACAGGAAAAATAGACCCCAAAAAAAATAATGATGCAGGGGAAATAGAGCGGAAATCACGAGCCACAGATCAAACCAGCGCCGAAATTTCAGGCGTTGATCAGGCTCGTTCCGCTTCCCTATCATTTTATGTCAAGTCCTTCTGGAAACTGGCGCGAAACACCATCTACAAGGATCATTATCTTACTCAAAGTCAAGAGGAAACCGCGCTGAAACTGCTCCATTTGTGGTACGAGCCTGTCTCTGACAAACAATTACAAAACGTTCACGAAGTTTATATAAGTCGCTTAGGAATTGTACAAAAATACCTTGCAAAAGACCCAACAAAACGATACGTCCAGCTTCCAGACAAATACTTTGACCCAAAAAATCCATCAGGTTTTACAGGAACGAGAATCTGGTACCAAAAGCAGAAGAAAAGAGAGTACGAGGTTCGGTTAAAACTGATTTTACAAGCCCAAATTCGTCGTTTTCTCAACAATGAGAAAAAAGAAACTGCAAAACAAAAACCTCGACTTGAGCTATTTAGATCTTGCGAAACCAGAATCAGCAAATTAGGTCAACCAGAGTTGTTGAACACTTTTCACGCTTCTGTTTTGAATCATTCTGCACACAAATATTTACAACTTAATACTTAAAAAATGAACCCATTTAAAAAAAATGATGCGTCTTTGAGCAAAAAACTCAAAGGTGCATTAACCGATTTGACGGTTGATATTTTTGGTTACGAAAAGATGGTAACTAAAAATATCACTAACCGCACCAACTACATTTCCAACAGACTTCAAATTCCAAAGGATCGACTCTACATCAGGATTTTTCAAAAAGATCACATCATACGCTCATTTCTCTATAACCAAAGTAAACCTGTAAGCGCTATACCTACACAAGAGCTCACATATTTCTTTATGGAAGAGCAATTGGCACAATTGGATAACGTACAAAATAAAGTAGCCTTCAGCATCAAACAATACCTGAAAGAGTTTGCAGAAGCGAATCGCATTGATGAAGAAAGCGTCCGTATTTGGATTCATCTCAAGGACGATAAAGTCCAGGTTAGGGCTTTTCAAAATGAAGAGTTCATCAAACAAATCCCACTTAATTCACTAATTAAATATTTCAAATAATGGCACAAAGTAAAGGATGGAAACTAGGACAAGATTCATTTACAAAAATGATTGTCTGGTTTAAAGACGGTAACGTAAGAACAATGTATTCAATAGATTGGAAGCATAAATTGTCAAGAACACGCAGCAAAGAAACTGGTATGGAACGTTTCAGAAAAAAGATAAAACAATATGGTCCGCTGGCTGGTACCATTGAGATATATGACAAAACAACTGGACAGCGTATCGCCAAGTTTTATGAAGGCATTGAGAAATCACTTGAAACTACGTAATGAGGACAATCAAAGAATTACAAACAAGGCTCAATCCTAAAAACATTTTTGACAAGCGATATAACATAGAGGCAGATGATAAAATTCATCTGCTTTATGTGAGTCCCAAACTCAATGCGACAGGTTATTACAGGATGATAACACCTGCATTAGAAATCAATAAAACAGATACGCATAAGGCGATTATTACCAGTATCGAGACTAATGACTTCTCGAGGAAGCTCTCTGATTTTGTAAATCAGCTGGATGAGCGTTTAATTGCCTGGGCAGATTACATTATTTTCCCTTCACTGTTTAGTGATGTCAGCTATTTGATGCAGGCCATTAAAACGCTTAATCCCTCGGTTCAATTGGTAATGGATTTAGACAGAAATTATTTTGCAATACCTGTTTCAATTCCGCTTTCGCGAAAGCTGAAAACAGAAAAGCTAAAGAGTCTTGAAAATAATTTGGGTCTCATGGATATCGTGACTGTTGCAAATGAAACTTTTCAAAAGTTCTTGCAGCGATTCATTGACAACCGCTTAGAAAATGCAAATACATTTGTGCAATACCTTCCCAGTTTAGTTTCGAGATATGGCTATGAAGAAATGCCACCATTATCTAAAAACGCATCTAAGAAACTGCGTATAGGTTTGATAAAACCAACCGAAGAAGACTTGCTATCTCTTAAGGAAGTTCTTTTTAAAATGAGAAAAACTTTTGGAGATCAAATTGAGTTTATTTACTTCGGGAAGCCCTATTCTGTATGGGAAGTAGAAAAACTTTTTAAAGATTATAAAGTAGAAATACATCCTACCGTTTCATTCTTAGATTATTTTGAAAAGTTGAACAGCTTACAACTCGATGGAGTTTTACTACCTGCTTTAGAATGTCTTTTTAATAGGCATCAAAACCATCAGCTTTTTATGGAGCTTTCAACGTTTGGGATTCCTGTAATTGCATCATCTCACTATCCAGTTAAGAAATGGATTAACAATGGAGAAAATGGATTTTTAGCGAGTGAAGCTCCAGAGTGGTTAGAAGCTCTTGAAACACTTGTGAAATATAACAAAGAGAAAAACTTTTCTTCTAGTCTCATAAAGAATATCTGGAATAATAACAGCTTTACAAAGACATCTATTGATAAAATAACTTCCTTATATATTTAATCAATCAATATCCCTGAACTTAAAATGAAAGTTTGGACTTGCAACAAAAAACTGGACAATTAGTTGAATGACTAAGCTGCTAGTTCATGATTATACATATCTAATTCAAATTCTTTGATAGTTTTGTTCCCTAAAAAGGAATGTCTTCGTTTATTATTGTACCATGTTTCTATCCACTGAAAGATAGATAATTCAGCTTCAGATTTTCGTTTATAATTGTGCCTATATACCCATTCTACTTTTAAGGATTTAAAAAAGGATTCTGCCACCGCGTTATCCCAACAGTTTCCTTTACGACTCATAGATTGCTTAACTAGGCCATCATAGTTTTTAATGATAGAGGTGAATTTTTGACTAGCATATTGTATACCTCTATCAGAATGAAAAATCAGAGGTTCCAGCAAAGTTGTGTTCTTTATAGCCATATTCCAAGCTCTTACAATAGTGTTGTCTGCAGTGAGGTCTTCACTTAAAGACCATCCAACCACTTTTCTGTTAAATAAATCAATAATTACAGTGAGGTATAACCAGCCTTGTTTGGTCTGAATATAAGTGATATCACTTACCCAAACTTGGTTTTTCTGCTTAACATCAAAGCATTGGTTGAGTAAATTAGGAGCTATTGGATAATTGTGGCTACTCTCCGTGGTTGTTTTAAACCTCCGCTTTCTTTTAGCAAATAAATAATTAGCTCGCATAATACGGGCTACTCTAGGTTTAGATACCTTATACCCTAATGCTTCCAACTCTGATTTTATCCTTGGAGCACCATAGCTTTGAAAACTAACATCAAATATGGTTTTAATAAGAGAGCTTATCTTTTGGTTTTCTATCCACAACTTACTTGGCCCCGATCGTAACCAGAAATAATAACCGCTTTTACTTACTTTTAATACTTTGCACATCGCCTCAACAGGAAACCTCATAAGGTGTTGTTTTATAAACCTATATTTTTCTTGTCGCTCACGGAGAAGATGCCAATCGCCTTTTTTAAAATATCACGCTCTAATTCAGCTTCTTTTAAAGCTTTTCGTAAACGGTCTATCTCCTTTTCTTCATCAGTCATTTTGGGCTTACCTCGACCTGGAAAACTGTTTTTACCGTAGTCTTTTAACTCTTTTCGCCATCGATAAAGCACGGATGGAATAATGTCTAAGTCTTCACATACTTGCCTTACATTGTCTTTGGCATAACTTAGTTCTACAGCTTTTTGCTTAAATTCTAATGTGTAATGTTTTGCTTTACTTCTCATAATTGCTAAAATAATAACTAGCAAACAAATTCTCTCAACTTAATGTCTAGTCTAATGTAGTAATTCCATTTCAGAAGTGTCTGCAAAAATTTGATTTTCTTCAGAGTAAGGGACAAAAGTCTGTAGTTTGCCGACCTTAAACCAGTAACCAGAATTGACTTTATCTTCTCTAATATTTGCTTCTTCTATCAGAGTGATGTCAGTTGTAAATTGCGAGTCCCTTATTGGGTTATCAGGTTCTTTCCAAGACACTTTTTTAAGTAATCCAAATAGAACGGTTTCTTGTGCTTTCGTCAAATTATTCCCTTCTTTTACGATTTGAGCTATTAATGAACCTTCATCACCAGCATCTAAAATTCGATGTAGTGTTTGCAATTCATCCAAGCTCTTATTCTTTTCGGACTTATAGAGGTCTATTTTTTCAATTTGTGATTGAGTTTTACTTCTTAAATTTTCTATACTTTCATATTTATCTATTACGCCGTTTAAATTTTCGATTTTTTCAATAATTAAGTCGTTACCATAGTTATCGATATTTATGTCATAAATATTGGAATGATCAATAGTAGGCAGCTCTATTTTTTGAAGCGCGTCAAGGTTTTTTAATTGTTGCGATCTTTCTTTTAAAACATCCTTATACTCATTGAAAGGTTTAAGGGCTTTGGAAAAGGATTGATGTTCTTCTTCCATTGATTTCATTTCTTTTTTTACTTCTGGAAGTGCCTTTTTGAGTATATCGATTTTATTTGTTTCGTCCTTGATCTTTTTTTCTGTTGAATCATATTCAGAAGCAACTTTTTCATAGCTCTCATAGTTCAAATGATACGTTGCAGTGAGATAATTTATCTGCGCCGTATCTTTTAGTAGCTGTAGCTCTTTTAGGTTGCCCAATACTTTTTGTTTGAGCTCAATCGTTTTTATATCTTCATCAAGCTCATTGTACTCATCTATAAGTTTTTCTAGTTTCTCTTTGTTCGACTTGTATTTGGACTGTAGTGTTTCAAGGCTATTTTCAAATAAGAAATCTTTTAAGATTTTATCGCTTTCGGTATCTAATGAATTAGCTTTTGAAAAGGATTGTATCACTTTCGCGAAAGCGTCAAGGTTTTCATTGATGGCAAGATTAATAGGAATTAATTCATTTTTATATAAAAACTCATAGTAATCTTTTTTATCATCTAAGTCTGTAAAGGATTTTAAGTAGCCCTTTTTATTATTTCTTAAGTGTTTTGCAAGCTGCTGTATAGGTAGGAAATGACCATCTTTCAAAAAATCTTTGCTATAAGCTAGCTGATCAGCATTTAGAGAAAGTGCTTCGAGTTCTTTTTTATCATTTTCATTGTATGCCTGATTGAGAATCCAAAAGGATTTTAATGGCCTACTGCGCTTATTACCAATATTGGTTCCTATAGTTATAAACTCTCCTTCCTTAAATTCTATGTGGATAAATACATAGGCATCGTCAGTTTTGTAAGGTAAAGTGTGTATGTGCCTGTCTTTATTTTTGAAACTTTCTGTTCCAAAATTTATTTTGCTCTTTTGACCTATAAAAATGAGTTGAAATAAATCTGCGATTAATGATTTACCGATACCATTGTTTCCGGTAAAATCCGTTCTTACACGATGTAGTAAATAGTCCTGATTGTAATGCTGTCTAACTCCGACTGTGGATAAGGAAAAAATTCTTGGATATTCTATCATTGGATCTGACTAAGGTATTTCTCACTGAATTGAGTGAAGTTTGTAATTTCATCTTCATATAGTTTTTGGAATCTGATTATGGGCTCTCTCAATTCAAAATGAATTTCTTCACCATCTTCAATGCCTAAGTTAGTAATCCAACCTAACTTATTAAAGTCCCTTAAAACACTCTTAAACGGCTTAATCACTTTAATAGACCAGTCTCCCTCAGTATAATCATCTTGCACTTTATTGAAGAAAAGTTTTTTGTACAAAATGTTATTGTCACTTTCTTTAATCTCCTTTTTTATATCAACGAAACGTACTTCTTTTTTATTTTCAAAATATTTCTCGTAATACATATTGAGTAAAATAATGCCTACTAATGTTTGTTTTGGAGTTAATTTTTTGTGGCGAGAAGTATGAGAAAGTGCTCCTTTGGAATCTTCCGGATAGTCAACATAATAGTATTTAGAATTCTCTCTGGTTTCTATTATCAGCTCAAGACCATAGAGTTTTTCATAATAGAATGATAACTCGTTATAATAATCTTTAAGTAATTTATATAGATAGAAACGGTCTTTCTGTATGTGTCTTCCAGAGAGTAATTCTATGTTTAAGTCTGCAAAGTGCTCTTGTACATCAGAATTTTCTAAAAAAGTAAAATTGTGTTTTATCTTTTTATTATTTTCATCTTCCATAATGCTATATTTTCTGATTTTGAGGACTCTGGTAATTCTCTATCAATTTCAATTTTGTACTCATTATCTTGCCTCGCAAATGCTATAAGTTCAAATCCCACCTTAAGTGCAATAAGGGAGTCTTTCTCTTTTGCAGCGATATCATAAAAATGTTTACTAAAATCGATTTCTTCATTCTGAAGCAAACGCTCTTTAAAATGACTAATCCATTTTGCAGTATTTTCTTGTCTAGTTAATTCTTCATTAAGTTTAAGCATCTGCGAGTTCAGATGTTTCTGATTGATCTGAGGCTTAATCACATAGCTCTTTTGGATTCCAAATTCTTCGTAATATTCAAGCCCAATGTGTTTAAAACGCTCAGCTACCATAGACTTGATGGGGAATATCACAGGTAGTTTGACACCTTCTTTTTTTGAAAAGCTTGCTTGTTCCAATGTGAATTTTAAAAATCGCTTTAAATTTACTCTAATTACAGATTTGTTTTTAAAGTTATCTTGAACAGTAATTAGCTGCGTACTTGCATATGCAGACCTATCTAAAAGCTGACCTAATTTATATTCTACTTCGACAAAAAATTCATCTACCTTCTTTTTTATCGATACAGACGTATTATAGTCTTCCTTAAAAACTTTATGCGTTTCGCGTTGTTCGTTCGTTTTAAAATCAGGTAGGCTATTTTTCCTCTCAAGAAAATAAGTGACTACTTTTTCTATTTCCTCGTCTAGCCTATTACTTATGAGCAACGTGTCTTTTATTTCATCACTTTTAGCTGTGATTTTTTCAAATAAAACTGAAACATTTTCAGCTGTTTCAAGCGCTGAGTCCTCATCTTGGTTAATATATGCATTAAGCTCTTCGATAGCTCTGTTTACATAGTCTTTAAGTGATTCTAAATGGTCAAGGATTACGGTGCCACTGTTTCCTTCAAAATTAAATTCGTACCACCTATTAAAATCATCTATAGTAATAATTTCAATAGCTTCGAAATCTGCAAGCTTTTTGAATGTATCACGTAAGGGGAATTTAGCATAAGGACTATAAAGCCTGTTATCTATGAGTTTTATAAACTTTTGCGCAAAATCAGTCAATGCGTATTTAAAACGTTCCTCTCTGGGATGTTCTAAATAGTATTTTAGTAAACCATTTACAATTGCATCCGTATGAGGTGTAGCCTTTAAGTCCAACTCAGATGCTTCTTTTATACATCTCTCTATTTCTTTATAACTAAAATGTTTATCGATTTGCTTTTCAATAACTTTTTTGTGTAAAAGATAAATCGTTATGCCCTCAACTTTTTTAGGTATTAAGCTGGAGTATGATGAGTGTATGTCTGTTAAATCGAAATCTATAATTGGTTAATTTTAATGATTTTAAGCTTACTAAGTTAAAAGAAATTCATTATGATAGGCGTCTGACTAAGCATAAAAATTAAGATTATTATAGTATTCCTTGTTATCTTATGACATTAAGATTTGCAATCCATTATGTTACACGCAGTAAAAGAAATTGAACAATTATTTGAACAAGCTATTGAAACCAGTGAGTTCGATGTCGTACTCACGCTTATAAACTATAAGGGTATAAGTTCACAAAACCTTAATTCCAATTTACTAGAATTTTTTGATGCTATCCCTTTTTATACGAAGTTATACAGAGAACTAGAAGGCAAGGAAAAAGCGAGAATGGGTTTGCAGCTATATTCAACATTTTTTGAAAACAGTGATTTCTATAATATGATAGGTAGCCTTTGTCGTATCACGCTTGGGTATAAAGGATCTTCTTATCTTTTTTGGAAAACTCGTAAATACGAAAGACTATTAGGTATAGGGGAAAAGCAAGATTTCTTAATGGAATTGTTTGCAGATACCGAGAAGCAAAGTTTAATTAACTTTTACGAGACTGTTCATTTTAAGGAAATCAGAAATTCATTTTTTCATTCAGCTTATTCTATAGAAGAGAATGAATACGTTATGCACGATACAGAACCTATGTTAGTAGATGGGATGAATAAAATGTCTTTTGATATTCCATCATTCTTTTATCCCAAAGTAGAAGCAGTAATACTATTATTTGATGCTTTTAAAAAGTGCTATTGGGATTTGTGGAATGGGTATAATGAAGACAAGATTGTAGACGCTTATTTCCCTAACCCATGTAAGGCAACAATTATTGGTTTAGATGAAGGACTCAAGGGATTTAGAATAAAAGATTCTGTAAGCCTTTATGGTAAACTTCACGACTCTGGTATTTGGTATGATGAAGAATACAAATTCTGGTCAGGACGTAATATCCAAATGAATATGGCTCGTATCGAGGAAATAGAAATAGACGACCAGCTAAAACGTTATGAAAGCAAAGAGAACATTGTAAAAAACGATAAGGACTTCTTTAACCTTGTAGATATGATAAGAGAGAAACAAGATCCTAAAACTTTGCGTCGAGCAACAATTTTACTTCTTAAATAGGGTGATTTTAAAAAGGATCAAATGGAAGCCGAAGAAAATCCATACAAGAAGAAGAGCTTTCCTAATATAATATTACCCTATTATAGATTGGCTATGGAAATAGGAGGTCAATTTTTTAAAGATATTGATAAATTCAACAAAACCATCAAGTCTTTAGAAACCGATAGTTAAGGTAGTTTACACTGGTGCTTAAATTTATTAATGATGATTAGGGTTATATCCTGATTTAAAAAGTTCGAACTCTGTCCCATTTTTATTTACTCTTAAGTTATATGAAATTGAGTTGATTGCGCTAAAATTTAACTATTACTCAACCTCAACCAATATTTTGAATAGTATGGATAATTAAATTCCAACGATCTATAATAGTTTTTCCTTTTTTAAAGTTTCTTTAAGTATTTTATGTTTTTCCCAAAATTGCACTTCTATTTTCTCAATAGTTTCGTCGTATCTTGGATGATTCTGCAACTGGTTCAATAGAGGGTCTTCCTTCATAAATAAAAGCACCCAATATTGGAAACCATCTTGTGAACTAAATTTATCGTAGGCTTCTATAGCTTTATCTGGTATATTTTCATAAAGATACAGCATAGCTAAACTTGCCTCTCTGTAAATTGACTCATCTTCTTCCAAATAATCTTTATATTTCTGAATATATTTTTCTGCTTTATTAGGAAGACCCAATTTTTTATAGGTGTAGGCTATTTTTATGTTCTCTGCTGGATACAAGTCAATTTTATCAGTAGTAAGTATACTAATATATTTCTCGTAATAAACCAATGATTTTTCGTAATCTTCCTGAAAATAATATGTTTTGGCTAATTCTTGAGTGATATCAGCGCGAGTAGTATCTTTACGCCACTCTATGAGCATTTTTTTTCTTAAGGATTCTAAATCTTTATTATTCGCATAATCTATAAAATTTTTTAAGTAGGTACTATATTGATTTTTAGGATTATACTTCAGAGATTCTTCAATGTATTTTGAAGCCTCTTTAGCAAACCCATTTTGGACTAATGCATTACTCAGGTTTAGATAGATAAAACTTTTAGATACACTATCGTTAGCTTCAATATTTAATTTAATTCCTTTTAATGCATAAGTGAGATACTTTTTTGTATCTGGAACAACTCTAGCATAGATATCAGATAAAATTAGCACTACAGAAGAAGCATTTGGATTATAATCTAGTGCTTTTTCCAAGTAAGGTATCGCTAACCTAAATTCGTTTGCGTTTATATAATACAGCGCTTTTGCAATCAAAGATAATTCTGAAGTTGAATCATATAACAAGGAATTGTCTGCGTATTCATTTAATTTGTCTAAATATTTCTTTTCAATTTTATTTACATCTAAATAATAGTAGCAAATTGCAACCTGAGCATAAGCGAGTGCAAATTTCGAGTCGTTTTCTATCGCTTTTTCAAATGAACTTATGGCGGCTTGCAAACCCTCCTCTGTCTTTGTTTGTAGGGCTTCAAGTCCTTTTAAATAATAGTCATATGCTAATACGTTTTCTGTTGGTTTTTTATCTATTTGTTTTAGTTCTGCTGGTGTTACAGTTACTTCGATGGCTTCTGCAATTTTTTTTGCAACTTCGTTTTGTATGGAAAAAATGTCTGCCGTTTTATGGTTGTACTGTTCTGCCCATATCGGAGTATCCATTGAAGCATCAATCAATTGAATATTCAATAAAACTTGATCACCAGCACGTTGCCCACTTCCTTCAATCAAGTAATTGACATTAAGTTCCTGTGCTATTTCTAAGATGGTCTTATCTGTATCTCTATATTTTTCTACAGAGGTTCTGCTTATAACTCGAATATCTTCTATTTTTTGTAGATTATTTAATGTCGACTCCATAAGTCCATTAACAAAATACAGGTTATCAGAATCGCTACTCATATTCTTAAACGGCAATACTGCAATAGATTTCTTAGAGTTAGCATTCTCTTCATCACCGTTCGATACTTCTTTTTTTGGATAAAACGAGAATGCTGCTATCACTAAAACCAAGAAAATTCCAAATAGTATTTGAATTCGGTACTGTTGGAAAAACCCTTTTTCAGCAACTTTAATAGTGTCTTTGTTTTGGTTATCTTCTTCTACCTTTACTCCATCTTGTTCAAATTCTATTTGCTCATCTATTTTTTTTCGGGCTTCGCCTGGCGAATACCCATAATAGTCCTTAAAACATTTAGTGAAATAGGAATTATTACTAAAGCCCACCTGATAAGAAATTTCAGAAATAGTAAGTTCCGTTTCTTCTAAAAGTGTCATCCCTTTTTGGAGTCTGACTTCACGAATAAATTGACTAGCACTACCTTGTGTTTGCTTCTTAATTTTCCGCAACAAATTTGATCTACTCATATTCATGAGTTCAGCCAATTCTGAAACCCCAAATTGCTCATTAGAGATATTCTCTAAAATAAGAGCCTCAGCCTGTTCTATAAATTTTCCTTGATATGAGATTTTAGACATGTTGTTTTATACTAGTACAAATTTAGAAATTTATATTGAACCATTCTATGGTTTTAAGTTTGAAATTCTTTAGCAAAAAAACAGTTGCTTGCGTCATAATTTATACTTCTGCGTCATAATTTTCTACCTCTCATCAAACTTTATACATTAGGCTTCATACACATTATCAGTTGATTAGGGTGGTTTCGCATCTTTGTAGGAACAAAAATCAAGTTATAAATCGTTACAATTTAAAATTATGAAAAAACTTACGATTAATTCAATAAAAACGACCATTCAGATGTTATTCTTAACGCTTTTATTAACAAGTTCATGTGCGCAATCTGACAAAAAATCAAACTCAGATAATATTGCTAAAACTACAAAAATTGCAACCAAACCAAGTATAGATATTCACGGAGCTGTACTCACTGGAAACTTAGATGCAGTTAAGCAGCATATTGAAGCTGGGACGGACATTAATCAAAAAGAGGCTATGTCTGGTTCTACACCATTAATGACCGCAGCCACTTTTAATAAACCAGAAATTGCAAAAGTATTGATCAACGCCAAGGCAGATTTGTCTATTGAAAATAATGATGGTGGCACAGCTTTACATACAGCAGCATTCTTTGGACGTATTGAAATTGTACAATTACTTATTGATGCAAAAGCAGATAAATCAGCTCGCAATAATTATGGAGCTACAGCAAGAGAAACTGTAATGGCAGATTTTGCTCAAATGAAACCTATCTATGAAATGCTAATTCAACAATTAAAACCAATGGGGTTTGAATTAGATCTTAATGAATTACAAAAAGCACGTCCTGTTGTAGCAATGATGCTTCAATAAACATACAATACGATGACCACAGAAAGAAGATACGATATTGATTGGTTAAGAGTAATTGCTATAGGCTTATTATTGATTTACCACATAGCTATTATTTTTCAACCTTGGGCCATGTTTATAGGTTTTATAAGAAGCGAAGACGCTTTGGTAGGACTTTGGGAACCTATGACGATGCTCAATGTTTGGAGAATACCTTTGCTATTTTTTGTATCTGGAATGGGTTTATATTTCGCAATGAAAAAAAGAAATTGGAAGCAATTGTTTATAGAGCGAGGTAAACGAATTCTATTGCCCTTTGTGTTTGGAATTTTGGTAATCACTCCATTACACTTTTTAGTTTTTCAGAACTACTATAATATGCCACTGAGCTATTTTCCACATATGGGACACCTATGGTTTTTAGGAAATATTGTGGTCTATGTGATTGTGTTGTTACCTCTTTTTTTCTATCTGAAGAAAAACGAAAATGGAAAATTTGGAATGACCATTTCAAAAGTCATGACCTATGCTTTAGGACCGTTATCTATATCAGCATTTTTTATGTTAGAAATTGGTGTTGTTCAACCACAGTTATTTGAACTGTACGCTGAAACATGGCATGGATTCTTTATGGGTTTTCTTGCGTTCTTTTTTGGTTTTCTTTTCGTATACAGTGGTAGCGCATTCTGGCAAACCGTTTCTAAATGGAAATGGTTATATATAGTCATAGCGTCTGTCTTATTTGCTATTCGTTTCACTAGATTTGAGTCTATATCAAATATGTATATCACCAGCATAGAATCAAATTCTTGGATATTGGGTTTATTTGGAATAGGATATAGTTACTTTAATAAACCAAGTGCCTTACTAAGCTATTTGAGTGCAGCTGTTTATCCAGTTTATATTATTCACATGTTTGTCTTATATGCAGGTGCATTACTCATTCTGCCATTAGATCTTCATCCTATGCTAGAGTTTGTAGGAATTACCCTATTTACGTTTATAGTCTGTTTTCTCATTTATGAATTCATCTTAAAAAGAATTACAATCTTGAGACCTTTATTTGGTTTGAAATGGAAATTTAAAAGCGTCGTACAGAAAGAATTAAAAAGGATTTAGAATCTAACTCAAACTTATCTTTTCACTTAATAATAGTTATCAGTACATCAAAACAATAAAATATAATTCATCAATCAATCATCAATCAAAAAACGAACAATTATGAAATTTTCTAACGTACAATTAGATTTATTTACGCTCATGTACTTTTCCTTTTGAGATAGAGACATAAGCTTTACATTGTGTTATCATTATTTTAAAAGTCTTATTATGAGTTATTTAAAAATAGTATTTCAATTAATAAAAAGCCTATATCCAGTGCTAATCTTATTGCTAATATCTTGTAAGGAAAACTCCGTTTCATTAGCAGATCAACCAACCCTTGCAGATTATTACGAGAATTTTTTGATGCCAAACGTTAAATTTAGGGAAATGGGCACTTCTTCAGACACTTATGGAAAAGACATTTATTTTGAAAACATGGTTTTAACGAGAATGACTACGATCGCACAAAATCGTGAGGCTTATGGTAATGCCATTGAATCATTAAAGAAGCTAAAAGACACATATGCTGAATTACGAAATACAAATGAATAATTCAGAAAAAAATCGTGAGGCTTATGGTAATGCCATTGAATCATTAAAGAAGCTAAAAGACACATATGCTGAATTACGAAATACAAATGAATAATTCAGAAAAATTTGATATCGAGTGGTAAACATCAATTTAAAAAATCAAAAAACAAACAATTATGAAATTAATTAAAAGTAAAAAAAGGAATTAGACTTGCAATTGGCATAGTTTCAGGAGTATTATTAGGCGTATTAACCTCAAACATAGCTTTGTGGCTTCCCATTGGAATTACCATTGGCGCAGCGTTAGAATACTCAAAAAAAAAATTAATGTATTAACTAAGAATACGAAATAAATCATCAATCAAAAACAAACAATTATGAAATCTATTAAAAAACAAATCTTATCAAGAATGGCTTGTGTAGCCTTTACATTATTATCAAGTATAACCTATGCACAAAACACAAATTCAGAAACAACAACACAAAGGGATGGTTTCATCTTCGAATTCGTAGTAGGTGGTGGCATTATCAGCATAGAAGATAGTGCAGGTATTCAAACCTTTGACAAGGCTCAAGGAACCTTTGTTTTTCCAGATCTAAAGTTTGGCTATATGTTAAACGAAAGACTTGCTATTACTGCCTCTTTACCAGGAAACATCTACGAATTTCAGGACAATGACAGAAATTTTGGAGCATTTATCCCATCTGTACAGTATTGGGTAAAAGATCGTTGGTGGATTCATGGTGGAATTGGATTAGCCATAGACTCACCTGCACTATATGATATTAAAGACAATGTAAATGACGATTGGAATTTTGGTGCCGCTGTTATGGCAAGCACAGGTTATGAGATTTACAAAAAGAAAAATTTTGCGCTCAATATTCAGTCTAAATTGGTGCTTGGTAGTGTGTCTTTAGATGGAGGTGCGGATAGAGATGCCGTAATCTTTAATGTAGGATTAGGGTTCAGCTGGTTATAATGTTGAATTTGACTTAAACACGAATAGAAAACTAATTTTTAATTGAAACATTATGAAACGTACAATAATAATATTAGCGCTAATTATCTTTTCCACGACGATTGGTGTTGCTCAAACAACAAGTGTAGAAAAATCAACATTCGGATTACAAACTGGAGTTTTAGGAATCTGGGCATATAATGAAGCAAAACTATCAAATACTATAGCACTGAGAATTGAACTTGGTTTTGATTTTGGTATTTGGGAATCTACGTTTTACGATGATTATGATTCTCCATTTTTGCTAACACCTGTAATAGTTATGGAGCCAAGATTCTATTACAATCTCAAAAAACGCTCAGAGAACTCAAAACTAATTGAAGGAAATAGTGGCAATTTTATTGCTTTAAAAATGGGTTATCATCCAGAATTGGCGCTGTTCAATACTGACGATGCTCCTGTGGTGAGTGATTTTTCTATCATACCTACTTGGGGAATTAGAAGAAATTTAGGCAAACACTTTAATTATGAAGCAGGTCTTGGTGCCGGATTTAGCTACACATTTGCTAAACGTGCTGGTTATTTAAAGAACAAAAGTGAACTGGAATTAAATATGCACTTGCGAATAGGGTATAGGTTTTAGCAAAAACAATTATGAAAGCAATAAAATGTCTAAAATATGGCGATGTAGATAATCTGGTGCTAGGTAATGTTGAAAAACCAACACCTAAAGCTAATGAAGTACTTATAAAGATACGTGCTACTTCAGTTACCACAAGCGATGTTCTTATTCGGAGATTAAATGAACCTTTGATCTCTAGATTTATACTTCAACTCATATTTGGTTTTGGTCGTCCAAGGAATCCTGTGTTGGGAATGGTATCAGCTGGAATTATTGAGGCTAAAGGCAAGGAGGTGACAATGTTTGAAAATGGTGATGAGGTTTTTGCCTATGGTTCTATCTCGCCTACTAAACGTCGTTTTGGTTCTTACGCAGAATATATTTGTTTACCAGAAGTTTGGAATCTAGCCCTAAAACCTATAGATCTTAGTTTTGAGGAAGCTGCAGCAATCCCTTATGGTGGCTTACTTGCTTCTCACTTATTAAAAAAGACGAGCATAAACAAAGGCGACAATGTTTTAATTTATGGAGCGTCAGGAAGTATAGGTACAATGGCGATACAATTGGCGAAGTATATGGGTGCTCATGTTACAAGTGTATGCAGTAGTCGAAATTTTGAATTAGTAACCTCTTTAGGAAGTGATAAGGTGATTGACTACACAATAGAAAATGCTGAAAAACAATTAGAAACATATAAATATGTGATTGATGCTGTAGGCAATTCGAAATCATCGAAACTAAAAGAAATGAGCAAAAAAGCGTTGACTTTGAATGGCAAATATATATCCATTGATCATGGGACTCCATTAACTCCAAAAGAAGCTTTTTTGAATTTAAAAAGGTTAGCCGAACAAGAGAAACTTAGACCTGTTATTGATAGAGTATATTCTTTAGAAGAAATGGCCGAAGCTCACAAATATGTGGAGATGGGTCATAAAAGAGGAAATGTGGTAATCACTATTTAGTTGGACTATAGATAATCTCAATCCATAAATCATTAATAAAAAAACGAACAGCACATGTTTTTTAAATCACAAGAAGGTAAATCAAAAATTTTAAGTCTTTACAATCAAAAGTTGAATGAGCTGAATATTGAATATTCAGAAAAATTGATACAGAACCAATTTGGGGCTACTAATGTTATAATTACTGGGGACACTAAAAACCCTCCATTAGTGCTGATTCACGGCACAGGTGGTTGTGCACCACAAATTTTAGATTCGTTTCCAAATCTAAGCTCTAAATATTGTGTTTATGCAGTTGATGTCTTAGCCCAACCCACCAAAAGTGCTGAGAATCGATTAGATATGAAATCTTTGGATTATGGCAAATGGTTGGTTGAAGTCATTCAGAAGTTAGACCTTACGGCAGTAACATTGGTTGGGTTTTCATTTGGTGGATTTATTTCTTTAAAGACTTTAGAATTTGATGAAACCCTTATAAAAAAGGCGTACCTCATTGCGCCAGTTTACATCGTAAACGGTAACCCTTTTACAGGATTGTTTAAAATGTTTATACCCTTAAAGAAATTCACAAAAACGAATAAAAGTAAGTATCTCAAAAAAGTCATGAATGTCCTCTTTAGTGAAGCCGATGATTTTGCTTTTCAATTCATGGGGACTACGTTTCAAAATTGCAACATGGATTTTTCGCCGTTGCCGGTTATTTCAAAAAATTCAGCAAAAGAAATTAATACACCAATTACCATTTTCGCTTCAGAAAAGGATATCCTGTTTCCAGGCAAAAAAATGGTAAAACGCGCCGAAAGAGTTTTTCCGACACTAAGCGAAACAGTATTACTGGAAGGTTCAAAACATGTCCCGAATGCTAAGAATTTTAAAAAAATAGAAGATTTAATTATTGATAAAAACTAACATTGAAATGACACAAGAATTTAAATTTTCAAATTTTCCCAAATCCAATATAATTTCAATAAATGGAATTGAGTTAGAAGTATTTGAAGCAGGTAAAGAAAATATGGGTAATCCAATTGTACTTTGTCATGGCTTTCCCGAACATGCTTTCTCTTGGCGCTATCAAATACCAGCGCTTGTTCAAGCTGGTTATCATGTCATTGTTCCAAATCAAAGAGGATATGGTAATTCATCGCGCCCTAAAGAAGTAACGGCATATGATATAATCCATTTAACAGGTGATTTAGTAGCTTTACTTGATTATTACAACTACAGAGATGCTGTTTTTGTGGGACATGATTGGGGTGCAAATGTAGTCTGGAACTTGGCACTATTACATCCAGATCGTGCCAATAAAATTATAAATCTTGCCTTGCCTTACCAAGAACGAGGTGAAAAACCATGGATTCAATTCATGGAAGAGCTTTTTGGTGAAGAGTTCTATTTTGTTCACTTCAATAAAAAACCCGGAGTGGCAGATGCTGTGTTAGATAACCATGCAGAAAACTTTCTTCATAATTTATTTCGTAAAAATGTACCTCTAGCGCCACCAGAATCAGGAATGTTAATGATGAATCTTGCCAAAGCTGAAAAACCACTTGGTGAGCCTATTTTGAACGACGATGATTTGTCTGTATTTGTGACGGCCTTTAAAAATTCTGGATTTAATGGCGCTATTAATTGGTATAGAAATCTAGACCGAAACTGGCACTTAATAGCAGATATAGACCCAATCATCAAACAGCCTACACTTATGATCTATGGTAATCTAGATATGATTCCAAAATTTGAAAGGCTCCAGGATTTTGTTCCTGATTTGGATATGATTTGTTTGGATTGTGGTCATCATATTCAACAAGAATTACCACAAGAAACTAATCAATCAATTTTAAAATGGTTGACAAAATTTAATGGTTCACAAAGAATTGAAAACAAGAATGGTAATTTATAGAGAGTAGGATGAATTGAAATAAGCAATTTTGAAGGTCTCGCTTTCGCGAAAGCGGAAACTATAATAGGTATGAGTTACTTAAGAAACAGCTTAGAAAACACAGGATTTTAATTCCGAGTTTATAAAGTGTTAGATTTGCTAACTTTAAGTAGAGAGCTGTAGATCTCTGGGCATCAATAAATTAAATATAAAATTAATTAAAATAATAAAATGAAAAAACGATTAAAAATAGTATTAACAATAGGGCTACTTATTGTCTTTCAAGAAATATCGGCACAATCAAAGTTGATTCAATCGAGTGAATTTGAAACTGAAATTATTGATACCGTATATTCAGAGACATTGAAAGAATATCGAGAGTTTTGGGTTAAACTCCCTGAGAATTATAACCCAAATAGTAGTGTAAAATATCCTGTTGTTTATTTGTTAGATGGATTTTCTTTGAAAGAAAATTTAGAAGCAGTTTATGACAATTATTGGGGACATTATTTGCCTCATATGATTCTAATTGGAGTTTCTAACAAAACTGACAGGATACGGGACTTAACTACTTCACAGATTAAAATGAGACGTGGGCAGGCAATGGATAAAGAAACTGGCGGTGCTGAAAACTTTACCCAATTTATTGGAAGAGAATTAATCCCATACATTGACAATAAATATCCCTCTTCGCCTTACCGTACCTTAATTGGCCATTCATATGCAGGACTGTTTACGATACATATGCTGGTTAATCATAAACATCTCTTTCAAAACTATATAGCCATAGATCCAAGTTTGGATTGGGACGACCAAAAATTATTGAAGGAGGCAAAAGAAAAGCTGAGTTCAGAAAGTTATAATGGCAAATCTCTTTATGTGTCTTTAGCAGCAGAACAGCTACACATGTGGGATGAAGAAATAACCATGGAGAATATTATGGACGACACTTCAGAATTCACTTTGTTTACACGTTCAATCATTGACTTTTCAACTTTTGCGACCTCTCAAAAACAGAGTGGATTAAATTTCTCATGGAAGGTGTACAATGAAGATTTACATGGTACTGTTCCGCTCCCAACGATGAGAGATGGATTGATTTTTCTTTTTAAATGGTACCAGTTTCAATCTCCACAAAAATATAATAATCCTGAAACAAAAGTAGAAGAATTGGTTAAGCTATTGGAAAAACAAGAAGAAATCTATTCAACTCATTTCGGTTATCCCTTCCCTCCAATGATTGAGGAAATGTTTAGTGGCTATGGCTATATGAATTTACAAATGGGGCAACCTGAAAAGGCTTTTATATTTTTCAAATCGAATATTGATTATTATCCCAACAGCGCAAGTGCCTATAATTCAATGGCAGACTATTATGAAGCTCAAAATGATATTACTAATGCACTAAGGTTTGTGCAAAAAGCTGCTGAATTAAGTAATGACGAATACTATAAAAACAGAATTCAAGAACTAAAAAACAAATAACAAAGGCTAATATTTTGTTTAACCCGCATTATGCATTAGAACTTTGTGATGAGAATCAAAAACACAATAAATCAGGATGTTAGATTTGAAAAGCATAGCACCGCTATGGTTAGAGAAGACAACGAAACGAAGTGGCTGATTTGCAGTGTTTTTGGTTCGTAATAGATTTTCTAATTCATAATGCGGGTTTAAGTAATGCCAAAGTAGAAGTCTTATAGGAAACTACCAAGCAATCTGCCACTACTCCTACAATTTATCGTTAGCACTTATTTGAGAAAAAAATGAAACCATTAATAAAATTCATAGAAAAGAATATTTCAGGCAAAAAGGTTTTAGGACTTTTTATCTTGACCAATCTTGTTTACACCTTTATGCTGACTGTTACAATTCCCAAAACAATGAAATTCTCTAACGGAATGAAATTGTTGGATATGATGCCAACGGGATATGATTTGAATTATGTCAATGAATTATTCACTTCGCTTGGAGAAAATGGACGTTTGACGTATCTAACCAATCAAATACCTGTTGATATGATTTACCCACTGCTATTTGGACTTTCTTACTGTCTGCTAATGGGTTATTTCTTGAAAAAATTGAACAAATTAAATTCCCCATATAGTTATCTCTGCATAATACCAATAATTGCCGGAATTACAGATTATTTGGAAAATATCGGGATTATCACAATGCTAAAAATCTATCCCGAATTGAAAGAATCTGCAGTGTATACAACCAATATATTTTCAGTTATAAAAAGCATTTCAACAAGTATAGTTTTTATTGCATTCATAGTAATCTTAATAACACTTGGAATTAAAGTATTAAACAGAAAAAAAAGTGCTAACACCGTATAAAATTAATTGCTTGTATTAGCCAATTTACGAAAGTCCTCGCTGACTTTCTATCTGTGATTTATTTGTTAAATCAGGTGCTTAAACACGCAACTGACCTTATACAAAACCCTTACCAAACATATAAAACAAACTATGAAAAATTTGACATTTGTAATTTTATATATTCTTCTTTCAGGAGTACAAACCACATTTGGACAAAATGAAACAGATATTATAGTAGGAAGTAAGTTCGTTATTAAATCTAATATTTTAGATGAAGAAAGAACCTGTTTAATAAGTCTTCCTGATTCATACAATAATTCATCTGAAGTTGATAAAAAATATCCAGTTATCATATTATTGGATGGATATACTCATTTTAAAACAGCATCTGGAATAGTACATTTTATGAGTTCTAATAGGAATCGAAACAATTTAATGCCTGAAAGTATTATTATAGCCATAGAGAATGTTGACCGAGAACGAGATTTTACAGTTACAAAAATTAAGACCAAACGACCGAATAATATGGGAGGTGGAAGGAATTTTTTGAATTTCATTGAGAAAGAACTAATACCTTATATTGATAAAAAGTATAAGACAGAAGCGTTTAGAACTCTTGTTGGGCACTCTTTAGGAGGACTACTTACACTAAATTCCTATATGGATGAAAATAGCGTATTCAATGCTTACATTTCTATAGACCCAAGTATATGGTGGAATGAGGAGATGATGAAAAACAAAGTTGATTCTATTTCCTCAATATCATTAGATAAAAAACTTTATATCGCTACTGCCAATCAAGGAGAGGCTAATTACGAAAGGAATAAACAAAGACACGACTCTCTCTATACTTTAATAACAAAGAAATCGGATAAACCTCTAAATATCGAAATAGAATATTTTGAAAAAGAAAACCATCGCTCTGTACCATTAGTAGCTTTATACGAAGGGTTAAAATATATTAATCAAGAGGAATGATTTCGAAGCTGGTAATATCAACAAATACGTTTGGTAACACCGTATATAATTTATTGCTGGCTTTTTGCCTACTTGCGAAAGTCTTTGCGGACTTTCTTGGTCGGTAATTAGTTGCTTAAAACACGCAACAAACCATATACAAACACGTTGTGTGCCATTAGGGCAAAACTGTAACAATTAATCTTTTACAGAGTCCGAATTAGTATAAAATAATAAAAATAAATAATCTATGATTGCAAATACAGAACAGAAAAATTTAATTAAGACCGCTAGAATAACTGGCTTATGGTATTTAATGATGGCTATTACAGGAATTCTAGGGTTTATGGTCTTTCATTCTCAAATATTTGTGTCTGGTAATCCTGAACAAACGCTAACAAATTTAGTAGAATTAGAATCTACAGCAAGAATTAGGTTGCTATTAGAATTTGGTATAGTAATTTCTCAGGCTCTTACCGCAGTTTGGTTCTTCAAATTATTTAAAGATAATTATGAATGGGAAGCTTGGACTCTAGGTATATGGGGAATGGTAAATGCTTTAGCCATTATGATAAGTGCAATTTCAATCGCCTCAGCAATAGGTATTGCAAATTCAGAAATAAGTGCTATGGAAGACAAAGTTTTACTAATTCAGGTTTTTCAAAATATTATTTCGAATGCTTGGGGTATTGGTGGCCTATTTTTCGGGTTATGGCTATTTCCAATGGGATACATAGTTATCAAATCTAAAAGGTTGCCTGTTTGGTTAGGAAGAATAATTATTTTAGGTGGTATAGGCTATCTAATTTCTACAGTTATACACTACGCAGGAATTGATTTTAGCTTCAATAGATTTCTAACTCTACCTGCAACCATTGGAGAATTTTGGATGATAGGTTATTTACTAATTTTTGGCATAAGACCTAGCTATAAGTAATTGCTTTGCTCTCCTACTTCTGAAAATCCTCACGAATTTTTAGTTTGGTTTATACTTGCAACGTTAAGTGATTATTCACGAAACTACTCATAGCCGAAATCGTTGTGGGTAATGAGAAAAATTGAACTTTCTTGAATAAAAGTAAACAAAAAATGATTAATAAAAGTTTTGAAAAAGCAAAAGAGCGAAGCAAATTATTAGAAAATGATTTGTATAAGAATCCTCAAAAGTACCGCGTATTAACGGGAGATAGACCTACAGGTAATTTGCATCTTGGACACTATTTTGGCTCAATTATAAACCGATTAAAATTACAAAGCTTAGGAATTGAGACTTATATTTTAATTGCTGATTATCAAGTGTTGACAGATAGAAATGTTTTTAATGAAATTTCAAAATTCACCTATGAACTAACTTTGGACTATTTAGCCTGTGGATTAGACCCTGAAAATTATAAAACTCATATTTTTCCACATAGTCATATTCCTGAATTAAATCAACTAACTATTCCATTTCTGACATTAGTTTCCAGTTCAGAATTAAACAAAAATCCAACTGTTAAAGAAGAAATTACTGCTTCAGGACTGAGAAATATTAATGCAGGAATGTATATCTATCCAGTTCATCAAGCTGCTGACATTTTGTTTTGTAAAAGTAATGTGGTTCCTGTTGGAAAAGACCAATTACCTCATATAGAATTAACTCGGAAAATTGCAAAGCGCTTTAATACCAAATTCAATAAAAATATTTTTACAGAACCAGTTGCACTTTTTACTGATACCCCTACTATTCTTGGGTTAGACGGTATTCAAAAAATGAGCAAAAGTCGCAACAATTCAATTATGATAAAGTCAACAGCTGACGAAACAGCAAAACTAATAAAATCTGCCAAAACTGATTCAAGTCGTTACATATCTTACGACCCCGAAAACAGACCAGAGGTTTCCAACTTACTTAAGTTAGCTTCCTTATGTTCAGATAAAAGTCCATCCGATATTGCTCATAAAATTGGCGACCAAGGATCAGGAAAACTTAAACAGCTAACAGAAGAAGCCATAAACACATATTTTGAGCCTATTAGAAAAAAAAGAATAGAGCTTGAAAAAAATAAAGATTATGTCAGGGATATTTTGCTTAAAGGTATAAGTAAGGCGAGAGAAACAGCGATTGAAACGCTGAGCGAAGTCACTGAAGCAATGAATATGAAAATATAATGGCACCATAAAAAAAAACTACTCATCATGATAAAATCTATAGAAAATAAAAAACAAACCTGGATAACAATATTCTTATTTCTGGGTCTTGTATTTGCTCTTACTTCACCATTCCATTATGCAATAGTTAATTTATATCCATCACGAATATATGTTGGCGCTATCATGTGGTGTCCTGCAATAGCTGCATTTATTACCTTAAAAATAAGAGGTCGTAAGATTTCATCTCTAAATTGGAATTGGGGAAATTGGAAATATATACGAATGTCGTACGTTATCCCAGCCTTATATGGTATAATCACTTATGTGCTTATTTGGATTTTCGGTTTTGGAAATTTAGCCAATAGCGAAGACATTACAGAATGGGGAAAAGAACTTGGCTTATTTGGCATAGGCACTTTAAGCCCAACATCAATAACTATCATAGCTATAATGTTGTTAGCAACTATAGAGGTTATTAGAGCCTCTGCAACAACATTAGGGGAAGAAATTGGATGGCGAGGATTTTTCATCTATGAATTAAGAAAGGTTCTTTCATATACTGGTGTATCAATTTTTAGTGGATTGATTTGGTCTTTTTGGCATTGGCCATTGCTTGTTTACTATAGTAACAATGTCCTATTAGAATTTACAACGTTCACTGTCGTAATTGTTTCTATGTCACTTATTATGACGTATTACACGTTTAAATCTAAAAGCCTATGGCCAGCTGTAATATTTCACGCAGTAAGCAATGTATATATTCAAAAAATATTACCTGAATTAACCATTAAAAATGAAGGAACGGAACATTGGCTTGGCGAAAACGGAATTATGTTTGCAATTGTGACTTGTGTTTTTGGAATTTACTTTTGGAGAAAAGCAATTAAAGAAAAATTATAAATAAAAATACAGTGAGAAATACCGTGTATAATTGCTTGCCAGTTCGCTGCGCTCGTTTCATTGCTAGTTCTAGCCTACTTACGAAAGTCCTCGCTGACTTTCTATCTGCGATTTATTTGTTAAATCAGTTGCTTAAATACATAACGAATCATACACAATCACATTAAAGCCAATATAGACCAACATATGAAAACAAAAATCACAATCTTACTATCAGCACTAATTCTGATTTTGTCATGCCAACCATCAATCGAAGACACTGTTGATTTAAATGTTCAAAATTGGATTCATGGTTCTGAAAACTGTGAAGATAATATTGACCCACCAATTCAGGTCGTTAAGTATAATAGCAATACTTATATTTTACGCCAAAACAAGTGTACAAATTACGAAGCACCTTTTATGTTTCTGTTTTTTGGTGAAAACAAAGCGCTATTAATGGATACTGGAGCTACTCAAGAAGATGATATTTTTCCGATTTATGAAACTGTAAATAGAATTGTTAACGACTGGTCTAAAAAGAATGGAGTGGTCAAATTAATTGTTGCGCATACTCATAAGCATGGAGACCACTTTGCAGGCGATGGACAATTCAAAGGAAAACCGAACACTTCTGTAATAGACCTTGAGGTTAAAGATGTACAAGATTTTTTTAAGATTTCAAACTGGCCCGAAGAAATTGTAGATTATGATTTAGGAAATCGTATGATGAAAATAATACCAATTCCTGGACACCAAGCTTCTTCAATTGCGGTTTATGATACTTCGACTAAAATTCTCTTGACTGGAGACACCTTTTATCCTGGTAGACTATACATAAATGATTGGATTGCTTTTAAAATGAGTATTGAAAGACTTGTAAAATTCACCGACATTAATGAGGTTTCAACCATACTTGGAAATCACATTGAAATGACTCAAACAGCTGGTGTTGATTACCCCATGGGAACTATCTACCAGCCTAAAGAACACCAACTTCCGTTAAGTGTATTCACATTAAAAGAACTTTCAAGTGCTCTAACAAAATTAGGAGATACGCCGACAAAACAAATTCATGATAGCTTTATAATATATCCAGTTAATTAAAAATACTGACACTAACAAAGACGTATACAGCTCACAACTAATTAGATAAATGATATGGAACCACAAAAGAAATACTTTAATATTAAAATACTTGTAGAAATAGCAATTGTATTCCTAACTATATTGAGCATAAAACACCTTGCGGATTATTTCGACGTAATTGGTGCTGGCTCAATAGCAATTTGGTGTGGTATTATAGTTAGTACGATTTTCATGAAACAAAAAAAAATAAACTGGAAAGAGCTTGGGCCTAAGATTCCAAAAGGCACAAAAAATTGGATGATTAATATATTGATAGCACTTGGCACTGTAATACTAGTTTTTTCAATTATGGGACTAATTGTAAAACCAATATTGGAAAGCTTTGGTCTAACGAACCCAGCAGGTGTAGCTGATAGATTTGCCTTTTTTATGGGAAAACCTCTTGTTTTTATAGGTTACCTAATTACAGTTGTTTGGTTTGGTGCAGCCTTAGGTGAAGAATTGTTATTTCGCGGATATTTACTAAATAGATTGGTTGATTGTACTGGAAATAATACATTGGGAATAATTATAGCATTAATTATACATGCTGTAATATTTGGAATGTTACACATTTACCAAGGATTAGCAGGTGTTATTGCCACTGGTTGTATTGCCCTTATATTTGGTTCAGTCTATTTTATAATTAAGCGAAAACTTTTTCCTATAATAATTGCACATGGAATTATTAACTCCTTCAGCCTTATTGGATTATACCTAAATAATGGCGTTGTAAGTTAGAGATAAAGAATTGAATAAAACTTAAGCCAACAAAGATGGATATAAAAAAGAGGAATCCTCTACTGAGACTATCATGAAGAAAGACAATCTTTAAGTCATGAATTCTCTTGTCTTCAATCTGTAAATTTTCTTTTTAGTAATTTATCCAAGCCTCATATATTCCATAGCCTAAATTCTTAAAATTAATAACAAACGCTTATCTCTTCTTATTCGCGCTCATGTATTTCTTTTTTCTATTTTTAAAGAAAATACGTTGCTTTGCTGTTCATATGAGTTTAAGTTATACCAATAAAATATCAAAAACCCGTTTATATTGGCTTTGCCAATTGATGGGCTGGTGCTTGGTGTCAACTTATTGGGCATACACCGTATATACCAGAGATAATTATGGAATTTTTTATACATTTTTAAATTATGTTTTGGATGTGGCAATTGGAATATTCTTAACACATATGTATAGAATGTATGCTTTAAAAGCTAACTGGAGTCAGTTGCCAATTAAAAAGTTACTTATTCGTGTTATTCCAAGTATACTTTTATTAGCGCTTCTATATGTATTAATAAACAACTTAAAATGGTATGCGTATTGGACTTTTATTGCAGGCGAGGATAAAAATTTCTTTGAAGCCATCATGTACTGGGATCCAATTTTACTTACAGGACTGCGACTAATGTCTATTTGGATATTGGCGTATCACTTATATCATTACTATCAAAAAGAAGTGGTTACGGCAAGAGAGAATGCTCAACTTTCCTTAATCGCAAAACAAGCCCAGTTAGATAATTTATCAGCGCAATTGAATCCACATTTCTTATTCAACTCATTAAATTCTATTAAATCATTAGTCATCGAAAACCCAAACGTTGCAAGAAGAGCTATTGATTTATTATCAGATTTGCTGAGGTCATCCTTATATGAAAAAGACAAAGATTTAACACCTATTAAAAATGAATTGGCTTTAGTTTATGATTACATTGAATTAGAAAAGCTGCGTTTTGAGGAACGACTTCAACTAAAAACCAGTATTGAAGAAGGCGTTATTAATTATAAGATTCCTGCGTTAAGTATTCAGTTATTGATAGAAAATGCCATTAAACATGGCATTGATTTAATAGTTGATGGTGGTATTATTTACTTAAAAATTAAAAAGAAGGATAGCCATATTCATATTACAGTTGAGAATCCTGGAATAATTAATCAAAATAAAAGTGTTGGATTAGGTCTCGAAAATTTAAAAAAACGCTTAGAAATTCAATATAAAGGTAAGGCTGTTTTTAGTTTAACAGAGAATGAAAATAACCATGTCTGCGCAGAACTAATAATTCCAATGCATATAAACGATGAAAAGATATAAAACCATAATCATTGATGATGAACGTTTAGCGAGAGAAGAAGTAAAACGTGCACTAGAAAAACATAAAGAGTTTGAAATTATAGCTGAAGCTAGTCATGTAGATGAAGCCATAACTTTAATTGAAGACTTACAACCAGACCTATTGTTTTTAGATATTCATATGCCTGGGAAATCTGGGTTTGATTTATTGGAAGAACTAACCAATGTGCCTGACGTCGTTTTTACAACGGCCTATGATCAATATGCTGTAAAAGCGTTTGAGATGAATGCTTTAGATTATTTGGTAAAGCCTTTAAGAGATGAACGTTTTTCTAAAACTATTGAAAAGGTAAAGGAAGAATTGTCTAATAGGGTAAAATTAGAGCCTACCACCTTACCGATGCATCAAAAGATATTTATAAAAGATGGTGAAAAATGTCATTTTATTCCTCTCACAGATATTTATTTTATTGAATCTTTAGAAAATTATGCACGTCTCTATTTTGGTTCGGATAAAGCAATGATAAAGCGTTCTTTAAATTTATTAGCAGAAAAATTAGACCCTAAAGTCTTTTTCCGTGTGAATCGAAGCCAAATGATTAACATACATTACATCAAAGAGATTCACCCCTACTTCAATAATAAATTACAAATTATGTTAACGACTGGGAAAAAAGTAGAAGTGTCTAGCAGGCAGTCCGTTAAGTTTAAAAACTGGAATAGTTTATAAAGAGAAAATCGCTAAATTTTCTAACGTTCATTGACTTTTTATTACGCTCATGTACTTTTCCTTTTTTGATAGAAACAGACTTCTTTACTTTGTACTATAATTAATTTAAAAGCCATATTATGAAGTATTTAAAAGTAGTATTTAATATAGAAAGAATCGTATATCTAGTGCTAATTTCAGTGTTGATATCTTGTAATGAAAACACTGTTTCAGTAGCAGAACAACCTATCCTATCCGATTATACAGTTGGAGAAAAATGGACTTGGAAATATAAAGGCGTAACCACTGAAGGCGAAGTACGTTCAGAAGGGGAAGACACAAGAGAAATAGTTAATATGAATGGCGGTTTAGGTATGGTGATTGAAAAAGATACGATTCCAGTTTCGGACATTGTAAAGCCAGAAGAAAGCGAAACACCAAGATACAAATGGCCTTTAGAGGTTGGTAAAACGTGGCGATATGAAAAAAATTGGACAAGTCAAGATGGTACCACAGGAACACAAAGTCAAGATGCAAAAGTATTATCCTACAAAGAAGAAACGGTAGACGCTGGTACCTTTATGGCGTACACCATAGAATACAAGGGAACGGTTTCTAATTCTAGAGGATACAACGCACAAACAGATGAAGTTTGGTTGTATGCACCAGAACTAAAAAACTTTATTAAAATGACGCAAACTCAAGACGGCTTTTTATACAATGAAGAGTTAATCAAATATGTATACCCAAATAAGAAATAGTTCTGTTTGCTATCAATTTTCAAACGTAAAACAATGAAAAAATTAGTCCTGATATTATTTTTAATCTCAATTAGCGTTACTTCTTTTGCACAAGAATTGCCATTTAAAAAGGTGAAACTATCAGATTCAGTAGCGCTTGAAAACCAAATGCAGCAATTAGCAATACAATGTGACATTCAAAGTCTATCAGCAATAGACCAGTTTAAGTTCCAGTTAATAAGAGGTGAATATAAAGACGCCTTAACTTCAATAAAAAAAAGAATAGCAGAAACACCAAGAGATCAAAGTCAGTATTTAGATGTCTACAAGTATTATGTAGAGGCAAAGCTTTCTACGAACTTTAAAGATGCGTTTAAAAACTCTTACAGCAAATACATAAAGAATTCTGATGACATACAAGTTATTAACTTAGATAAGGCTCTGATAGTTAGAGATCCTACAGATTATTATGTGAGTAAATTTAATAATACGTATACTAGTATTAAATCAGAAAAAATAACACAGGCAACAGCTACGGATTTAGTAAAAAAATATTTTTTAAGCACTGTATTTTCATCAACTAGAGTTATTTATTTTGATGAAATTAAACAAGATCATAAACGCAGATATGTCATAAATGATAGTATCGTCATTCCTATGAAAGATGGTGCCGAAGTTTCAATGGTAGTAGTTAAACGCAAGGGAAATTCAACAGCTAAAAAATCTGCCATACTAGTGTCTTCTATTTACGCAGGCACCAATGAGGCCTCTGCCATGTTATCAGCTTCCAAAGGCTATATTGGCGTGATTGCCAATACAAGAGGAAAAAGATTGAGTCATAGCGACATAAAACCACTTGAATATGAACATACTGATGTGTATGAAGTCATTGATTGGATTAGTAAACAAGCTTGGTCTAATCAAAAAGTAGCCATGTTTGGAGGTAGTTACAATGGTTTTACACAATGGGCTTCTATGAAACACAATGTGCATCCTGCATTAAAAACCATTGTACCCATGGTTGCTATTGCACCAGGAATTGACTACCCCATGGAAAATAATGTCCTACACAATTATTCGTATTCCTGGAATTTTTATGTCACCAATAACAAGTTTTTAGATTTTGAAGCTTCAAATAATTTTAATCGTTGGAATAACTTAAAAAACACCTGGTACAAAACAGGCATTGCGTTTAACAAGTTAGATAGTTTAGATGGACAGACAAATACATTATGGAACACCTATATGCAACATCCTAGTTATGATGATTTCTGGAAAAAAATGATTCCATACAAGCAAGAATTTGCAAAAATTGACATTCCGATTTTAACCATAACAGGGTATTATGATGACTCACAAGGAGGAGCCATGTATTATTTCAATGAGCATTATAAATACGCAAAAAATCCGAATCATTATTTGTTAGTTGGGCCTTATGACCATTGGACTGCACAAACGAAACCCGAAGAAAGTCTAAGAAATTACAAATTAGACAAAGCTGCTTTAATACATATTGAAGAAGATCTAATTTATCAATGGTTTGATTATATTTTAAACGGAAAAGCAAAACCGAGTATTTTAAAAGATAAAGTCAACTTCCAAGTCATGGGTACGAATACCTGGATGCACAAACCAAGTTTAAGCGCCATGACCAATGATACTTTAACATTTCATTTAAGTGCTGATAAAACCAACGATTTTTATGCCTTAAAATCAAAAGCAAATAATTTAGAGATTCAAATGTCTGTTGATTTTAAGGATCGAAAGAGTATGACTAACACAGAGTATTATCCTTGGCCTTTGGAACGTGACCAAATCAATTTAAAAGATGGTTTAATTTTTAATTCTGAAGCGCTAAAGGAAGATGTAATTATAAATGGCTCTTTTTTAGGGAATCTTGAATTTTCAATAAATAAAAAAGATGTTGATTATTCTGTAATCGTATATGAATTGACTCCAGAAGGGAACTATTTTCATTTAAGCTATTATATTGGTAGAGCGAGCTATGCTAAAGATAGAGAACAAAGAAATTTATTGATACCGAATCAAAAGACGAAAGTGTCTTTCGACAATTCGAAACTAATCAGTAAAAAATTAGAAAAAGGGAGTCGCATTGTAGTGGTGGTTAATGTCAATAAAAACAATAATGCTCAAATTAATTATGGTACTGGAAAGGATGTTAATAAAGAAAGTATTAAAGATGCTGAAATTCCATTAGAGATAATTTTTACAGGAAACAGCAGTATTTCTTTGCCAATTTGGAACTGATTTCAATAACTGTTAGAATCTCATCTCTTAAGTAAAATAAAGTTTAAATGTGCCTTTATTTAAAGGAATAAGCGCAGATGTCATAAAGATGTCATAAGCTTGGCGCAAGTGCCAGTAAGGTTTGTATTTAATTTTGTCCCATGAACATTAAATACAAATCAATGAATAATTTTTTTACAACACTCACTTTTCTTTTCATTACATATTTTAGCGTTAGTCAGAGCTATGAATCAAAAATAGATTCCATAGTTGCTATAAGTTACAATCAAAACGAGCCTGGTATTTCAATTCTGGTAGCAAAAGAAGGAGCATCTATTTATAGTAAATCTTTTGGAAAAGCTAATTTAGAATTAAATACACCTTTACAAAAGAGTAGTGTATTTCAGATTGGTTCAATTACAAAACAATTTACCGCAGTTTCAATTTTAATGCTAGCAGAGCAAGGCAAACTGAATATTGAGGATAATATTGGAAAATACATTCCTGAATATGTCGAGATTGGAAAAGATATTACCATTCACAATCTATTGAATCATACTTCGGGAATAAAAAACAGAACACCTGTTGGTGACAAGGGTTTTATTTCTAAAACTAATATGTCACCTACAGAACTTATTGCATATTTTAAAGATGAACCTTTGGAGTTTAAACCAGGAGAGCGTTTTAAATACAGCAATGCCGGCTATATTATACTAGGGCGAATTATTGAAATCGTTTCTGGACAACCTTACAGTGATTTTATAGAACAACATATTTTTGATAAAATAGGAATGAAGAATTCATCCTGTGGAGATACGAAACAAGGTATTCCAAACCCTACTAAGGGTTATATCATTGAACAAAATGATTTTGTAAAATCAGATGATATCAATTTGTCTTTAGCATATTCCGCGGGAGCTATTTTATCTACCACAGAGGATCTTTTAAAATGGCAAAATGCATTACTTTCAAACACACTTTTAAAAGCTTCTAGTATAAAACAAGCTATGACACCAACCTCATTAAACAGTGGGAAAAGAGTACCTTATGGATATGGTTTTCGATTTTCGAAATTGGGGAATTCTCCTGTAATTGCCCACACAGGAAGTACGAAGGGGTTTACCAGTATTGCGCTGTTTTTACCTAAAGAGAAACTGTATATAACTGCATTAACCAACTGTAATTGTAAGAATGTAAATAACGTGGCGAAACAAGTTGCTGAATTATTTGTAAGTATACCAGATGATAAAATAACAGAGGCTAAGCATAATCAACCTGAGAGAAAATCAATTAATGTACCTTCTGAAATATTAAGTGACTATACAGGTACTTACGAGGTTAAACCAAATGTAAACCTTACTATAGGATTGGATAACACAAATCAATTATACTTATTAGCTCCAGGTCAAACTAAAAAGGTTGAATTATTTGCTGAAACTCAAAATCATTTTTTTGTAAAAATTGTAGATGCAGAAATCACGTTTAATAAAAATGAAGCGAATAATGTTATTAGCTTAACGATGAATCAATCTGGTCGTAAAATTATCGCAAAAAAGAATTAGGATGAAAAACAAGGAAAAAACATCTTTACAGCAAGCCATTTATTATGGTAAAGCACCCATCATAATTGCATTAATTTTAACTCCAGTTAGATATGGTTTAGAATTATTGGGATTGCCTGAAAATGCTATTTTTATTATCGGGCTACTTTGGCTTACCTTAGGGATTGCTATATATCTAGGTATTAAATTAGGTAATCAAAAACAAGCTTACAAGATTCTTTTATTAAGCTTACTTATTTACTCACCTATTTCAAGGATTCCAGTTGCTATACTTTGGTGGGTAGATACAAAATGGGAAATTGGCACTCATTATGGATTATATTATGATAATTTTGGGCAAGCGCTATTAAATCATGTGATTTATGGGTCGTTAGTTCAATTGGTTCCTGGATTTTTATTAGGAATAGTAACCATAACAATAATGAGGTACAGAAAAACTTTAACTAAAAACAAACCTTTAGAAAATGGATAATAACTATTTAGCTTTAAGAGTAAAAGAATTGAGAAACCAGAAAGGGATGTCACAAGAATTTCTAGCAGAAGAATCTGGTTTAAGTTTACGAACTATTCAACGCATCGAAAAAGGGGAATCAAACCCTACAGGTGAGTCATTGAAGCGATTAGCCAATGCCTTAAATGTAAGTCCAGATGAGTTGATAGATTGGTCCGTAAAAGAAGATAAAAAGTATTTAACGTATCTCAATCTCTCTGCACTGTTATTTCTGGTCTTTCCATTGCTAGGGGTTTTAATTCCATTTATACTTTGGACATCAAAAAAAGGTAAGATAAAAAATAGTAATAAGTTGGGTAAAGATTTAATCAATTTCGAAATCACGTGGACCATTCTGTTATTTTTTATCCCAATAGTATTGTTCACCATATCAAAAATTGGACTCACAGACCAAATAACGTTAAGTACATTTTTTATGGTTATTGGCTTTTTGTATGTCGCCAATTTAATTTTAATATTGATCAACACACTGAGAATAAACAATGAAAAAGAGGTGATATATAGTCCTCGATTTAAGTTTTTAAAATAAAAGGCAATGAATATCATCGTTAACAGCCATATAGTATCAACTCAAAAAATATAAAACTATGAAATACAAATGTCCGAAGTGTGATAATACCACTTATGAAATTGGAGAAATGAAAGCCACAGGTGGTACGTTGTCGAAAATATTTGTTACCAAACATATAAAGCAAACTATGAGAACTTTTACATTTGTGATTTTATGTATTCTTCTTTTTGGAGCACAAACGACGTTCGGACAGAATAAAACGGATATTATAATTGGAAGTCAGTTCATTATTAAATCTAGTATTTTAAATGAAGAAAGAACTTGTTTAATAAGTATTCCTGATTCATATAATGATTCAACTGAAGTGGCGAAAAAATATCCAATTATCATATTATTGGATGGATATACTCATTTTAAAACAGCATCTGGAATAGTACATTTTATGAGTTCCAATAGATACCGAAACAATTTAATGCCAGAAAGTATTATTATAGCCATAAAAAATGTTGACCGTGAACGAGATTTTACCGTTACAAAAATTAAGACATTAAATTAATTACTTCCATGCCATTTTGCCCAATCTTGCAGGTTTCCAAATAAAACGTTTTTTCCATTAGAGCCGTTGGTAAGGATAATAATACCTGATTTTGATTCAAAATCGAGCATAAAACCAGATTGCCATCCTTCATTAGAACCACCATGACCAGATAATGTAAAATCCCCAAAACGATTCATAATCATATAACCCATTCCGTAATTCCCTTTGGATAGTTCGGTAGGTTTTATCAAAAGAGCAATGCTTTCTTCTGACAAAACAGGATTTTTTGAAAATGATGCTTTTGCAAAAAGAATAAGATCATCTATTGTTGTATGCAAACCTGCTGCTGCTTGCGCATTAAAAAGGCGTAATGGGATTTCATTTCCTTCTTCATCATAGGCCTTTGCAGAATTTTTTAAAACCTTTTTACTAATATTAAAACTTGTTTGTTTCATTTTTAAAGGCTTAAAAATATGTTCTTTCATGTAATCCGCAAAAGATTTCCCACTAACGTCTTCAATAACTAATTGCAATATAGAATAACCACCACCTGAATATTTCCATTTGCTTTCTGGTTCCATAACGAGTTCTACTTTCTCATCTAGATTAGTAGTTCCGGATAACGATGCATCAATTGAAGTTAATTCATCTTTAGTTTCATAACCGTTGTAACCATGAACAGACAAACCTGCAGTATGTTGCAATAGATTCCTGATAGTTACTTTATCTGAATCAAATTCACTAGATGGTAATTTCCAATTCAAAAGATATTTTGAAGCTGGAGCATCTAAATTAAGTTTTTGGTCTTCTACCAATTTCATAATTCCCCAAGCTGTAAACATTTTTGATATAGAACCAATATTAAAGCCTGTTTTACTATTTACAATCTCGTTTTCTGATACATCAGAAAACCCATATTCTTTTTTAATAATAACGTCGCCATTTTTAATAATAGCCAATGCCAATCCAGGTACTTTATTGTCTTGCAATGCCTTTGGTGTAGTTTCATTTAAAGTTTTTAATAGTTCTTTCTCAGAACTCGTTTGAGCATTTACAAATAAGGTTGATAATGCGATTGTAATAATTGTAATTAAAGTTTTCATATGTATTTAGTTTTAAATTCGATGTAAACCTAGAGCTGAATATTCGTTAATTAGAACTATTTTGATGAAGCTAGCGTATCAAATGGTAATCAGCTCATTATGATATTTAAAGTACCTTTATCATTAAATTTGATACGTTTACAATATGAAAAGAGACGTTCATAAAATAAAAGCTGTAACCTTGAATATGCAATATAGATTTGTGTCAAAATCATAAATAAATTAAAATCATGACACATAAAAAACTTTATAAAGCAGCAGCAGTTCTATCTGTAATCATTATTATTTTGATGCTAATCTTAAGAAACGCTCAAAGCGAAATATTCGCAGTGCTTTCAAGTTCATTGGGTTTAGTAGTCTTTTACACCCTTTTGAATTATCTCTTTCAAACTGAAAAAATAAAATTTGGGACTTCTAACCTTCGATTAAAATATCTCTTTTTAGGAATAAGTATTCCGCTTTTAATATTTGCTATTGATGCTACTACAGATTTAGATGGAGGCTTTCTAAAGAATAGCGTAAGAATTCTTTTAGCAATTGCAGTTGCTTATTTAATTTTCTATTGGACCTACGAATACCGAAAAAGTATTCAAAAACTTAAAAAGGATAAATTAGAAGCCGAATTGATGCTATTAAAAAATCAAATAAATCCTCATTTTTTCTTTAACACACTTAACAATTTGTATGCCTTAATAAAAAAGGATGCTGATGCAGCTCAAGACTATGTCCTAAAATTATCAGATTTAATGCGATTCACTATTTACGATAGCGGAAAGGAAAACGTGCAGTTAAAAGATGAAATAGATTATTTAATAAATTTTATTGATTTACAAACTGCCAGATACCATAAAGACATTGATGTGAATTTTGAAAAATCAATTAAAAATCCAGAAACAAAAGTGGCACCTTTGTTATTCATTATCTTGCTAGAAAATGCTTTTAAACATGGCATTGAAAAAGCAACAGATAATGCATTTGTTCATTTACAACTTATTGAAGATGAAAATAAAATAAGTTTCACAGTTAAAAACAATTATGATGCTGAAGAATCATCAGAAGACAAAGGTATTGGGCTCAAAAATTTAAAAGATCGCTTAAATTTATTATATCCAAACACACATCAATTGTATAATAAAATTGAAGAAAACACCTATTCAACAACATTAGATATATATAAGAAATGATAAAATATATAATTGTAGACGACGAAACTGCCTCTCATGATAATATTAAAGATTATGCGAGTAATTTGTCTTATCTATCATTCCAAAAAAGTTGTTATAATGCTTTTGAAGCCCTAGACTATTTAAATAAGCATTCTATTGATCTTATTTTTTTAGATATAAATATGCCAAAGCTTTCTGGTTTAGAGTTTTTAAAAACACTTTCTAATCCGCCAAAAATTATCATTACTACAGCCTACAAGGAATTTGCCTTAGAAGGTTATGAATTGAATATTGACGATTATTTATTAAAACCATTTAATTTCAGTCGTTTTGTAAAATCTGTTAGTAAAGTTTCCGATGCATTATCAATTAAAGCCAGCCCAATACAAAATACGGAAACCATAGAAGACACTAAGATTTTTATAAAGGAAGATAAAAAATACTACCAGATAAAGTTAAAGGACATTCTGTTTTTAGAAGCCTATGGAAACTATGTAAAGATTAATATGGTTGATAAAGTGATTGTTTCTCATCAAACGCTAACATCCTTTACACATAATTTACCAGAGACACAATTTATAAGGATTCACAAATCTTTTATTATCTCAATAGATAAAATAGAATTAATTGAAGGTAATAGAATACATCTAAGGAATCACAAAATTCCAATAGGAAAAATGTATAAGCTTAATGTAAATCGATTAATAAAATAAAATCAATTTTGACATTAACCTGTAATAATTCCTAATTTAAGCCACCAACCAATAAAACAACACTATTGAGTAGCGATTTTTACAACACATCCATTTTACCATTCGCAGGAATAATTATCAAATTATGTCGAGCTTACACCAGTTCACAACAAGATTTTGAAGACTATTACCAAGAAGTGTGTTTACAAATCTGGAGGAGTAAGGACAATTTTCGCGAAGAATCGCAATGGAGCACTTGGGTGTATCGCATTTCATTAAACGTCTGTTTAACCTTACTTAAGAAAAAGAAAAACAATGTTCAGCATTTTGTGTCTGATTCTATAACTGCTGAAGAAACCGAAAACAACTACGCGTTTTCAGACGAATCTCTAAATTTATTATATGATGCCATAAGAAAACTATCGGAAATAGATAGAGCCGTTATCATGCTTTATTTGGAAGAAAAATCGCAAAAGGAAATTGCTGAAATTATAGGAACGAACCCAAATAATATTGGTGTACGTGTTAAAAGAATTAAAACTAGATTAAAAAAATTATTAGATGGAAAAATCAATTGAAAACATTTGGAAAGAAGGTTTTCTCAAGAGCGACGCACTAGTAGTCCCAAAAATAAACAATCTTTACAACCAAAAATCAATTCATATCATTGATAAATTTAAAAGAATGTTTAAAATAAATTTGATTGCCATTGTGGCATTCTCGTTTGCTTTTTTAGTCGTCTCTTTCATTATAGGAATTCCCATAACAGGTATCATATTTTTTGTTACTCTTTCAGTTCTTGTTGTTATTAATAAGAGGTTATTAAACGATTTAGAGAAAATCGATATAGGTATTAGCAGTTATCAATACTTAAAAGCATTTAACCAATGGATAAACAAACAGGTATCTATCAACAAGAGATTTTCAAGGTTTTTGTATCCAATTATATTCATGTCATTGGTTTTAGGCTTTTGGTTTAAAGATGCCGAAGGCATGCCTTTAGGTGAAAGACTTGTAAATGAAATACTTGTTGGTTTTCCAGATACCTATTTAATATTTGGAATCCCACTCATCGGAATTGTTATCGTGGCAGTCATCTTGGTTTTGCTATTCCTTGTTGGAGGTCGAATTTATAAATGGGATTTAAACATCGTTTATGGAAGACTATTCAAAAAACTAGAAGAATTGATGACAGATATAGAAAGTTTAAGAAGCTAAACACCTGAATATAAGGTGTTTTAGTGTGATTTTTTAAAATAAATAAATTTTTGGTGTAATATTTTTTGGTTTGGGCCACTAACCAAGAAAACAGTAAAAATTATGACACTATTAAATGCAATTAACTTTTTTGAAAGTTTAAAAACTGAATCCTCTAAAAAATCTGAAATTAAGATTTATACTCAATTTATTGAGATTCTTAAAAAATTAGAAAATAGAGCATTCACCGCTAATGAAATTCATTCTATAGAAATGGAACTGGATAGCTTAAAACTAAACTCAAATCCAGACAATAGAAAAAAAATCTTTAAAAACGCACTGAGTAAATTTGAGACCTATTTAAAGGACACCTTTTCCTTGACTTCTCAAGGATACTATACAAACCTGAGTGTAACTTTAGGAATGTTATTCGGAGTTATAGCTGGAATTCTAATAGGTGAGCGTTTTGAAAGGTCTTTAGGGATTTCCGTTGGCATTTGTATGGGACTATTTATTGGCGCATTAATAGGTCGCCGTAAGGATGCTCAAGCTAAAGAAGCTGGAAACGTGCTCTAAAGTAAATCTAACTAAATCTCTCTTCAAATAGCTTCGATTACTAAATTAGTAATACTATTTTTTAATACCACAAGGCTAACGAAAATTTGGCCTAGACATCACCAATCAAAATTTAACGAACATGAAAACATTAACAATTATCATACTTTTAAATTTACTCGCCATTACTAGTGCACGTTCTCAAGATATTTCAGGACATTGGAACGGAACAACCAAAAGAGGCGATAAAGAAATCACTTTTGTTTTTAATATAAAACAAGAAAACGCTACGTATTCAACTACTATGGATGTTCCAACGTTTAGAATTGCTGGCATCAAACCATCAGCTACAACTTTTACAAATGGAAAGCTAATTATTGATGGCTCTAATGTTGGAATGAACTATACAGGAGTTTTTAATACTGAAGCACAACAATTTGAAGGTATTTACAAGGAAGGTGGCATAGAAATGGTCCTAAACTTAAAAAAAGGAACTATAAAAATAGAGGATTCGAAACGGCCGCAGGAACCTGTAAAACCCTACCCTTATTATGAAGAAGAAGTCATTTTTAAAAATAATGAAGCCAACATAACATTAGCAGGTACTTTAACCTTACCCAATAAAAACGGAAAATTTCCAGTAGTAATTTTAATTAGCGGAAGTGGTCCACAAGACAGAGATGAAAGTTTTATGGGACACAAACCTTTTTTAGTATTATCAGATTATTTAACAAGACAAGGCATTGGCGTATTGCGTTTTGATGATCGTGGAGTTGGAGAATCTACAGGAAATTTTGGTAAAGCAACCACAGAAGATTTTTCCAAAGACGTTTTGAGTGCCATCGCATACTTAAAAACTAGAAACGATGTAGATATTAAAAATATAGGTTTGATTGGTCATAGTGAAGGTGGTATTATCGCACCTCTAGCGGCTAACAACTCTAAAGATGTCGCTTTTATGGTGTTATTAGCTTCTACCGGAATTTCGGGAACAGAACTATCTGTAATGCAATCTAAAACATTGAGAGAATTTCCTGTTAAAGATGAGGTGGCTTATGAAAAAAACACAAGAAAAGCGATTGCAATTGTAATCTCTAATAAGAGTAAAACAGAAATTAAAATCGAATTGACAACTCATTATAATGAGTTTTTAAGACCCATTTTAACATCATTAAACGTACCAGAAAAGAATATCAATGCATTTATAGAAAACCAACTTAAAACAAGTATACAACCTTGGTCACGCTATTTTTTACAATACAATCCTGCTGATGAAATTGAAAAATTACAAATTCCAGTGTTGTCATTAAATGGCAGTAAAGACACGCAAGTAAATGCAAAAATTAATCAAGAAGCTATAAGACAAGCACTAATCAAAGGCCAGAATAAAAATTATAAAATAGTGGAATTAGAAAACTTAAACCACTTCTTTCAGGAGTGTGAAACTGGAAAGATGGATGAATATAGAAAAATAGAACAAACATTTTCCCCAACAGCATTGAACGAAATAAAAAAATGGGTAATAGAACATCTGAAATAAGATATAAAATACTTGTAGTAACCTCTTGAGTAATTCATTGCTAGTACTCACCTACTCATGAAAATCCTTACGAATTTTCAGACTAGATTATATATTGACATGGCAATAGCAATTACCTCAATAATTGATTAATGTTTGTTTTATATAGCTTGCCAATAGGTACAACATGATCGCCCATATAAATTCTATTTCCTTCTACTCTAAAGATGTGCTTTTTTGCAACCGCAAATGATTTATGAACTTGTATGAAATCATTATCAGAAAGCAGTTCTATGGTATCCGATATTTTTTCTCGAATGCTGATAGTACTAGTACTCGTAACAACTTTGGTATAATTGCCTGAGGCTTCAATAAATAGAATATCATCTACATCTACCTGAATATGACTATTATTCTGTTTTAAAAAAATATGTTGTCCTTCAGGTTTTATAGTCTCTTTACTTTCTTTTCTTATTGTACTGGTATCAGAAGAGGTCACTTTATTAATAGCACTCAAAAAGCGTTCAAAACTAAACGGTTTTAACAAGTAATCAACAACGTTTAATTCGTAGCCTTCAATCGCAAATTCACTATACGCAGTGGTTACAATAACTTTTGGTGGAGATGATAAGGTTTTTAAAAATTGAAATCCTTTTAATTTAGGCATATTCAAATCTAAAAAAATGAGATCTATATCATGTTTGCTTAAGTAGTCAATAGCTTCTATAGCATCATAACAATCTGCTTTGAATTCTAAATTTGGTAGCATATCACAATAGCCTTTTATAATATCGTGTGCAATATGTTCGTCGTCTATAATGATATATGTAATCATAAGCCCTTAATATTCAATGTAGCGTTATAGATGGTATCTGTTTTGGAAATTGTTAAGGTATGCTTTTTTGGATATACCAATTCTAATCGTCGTTTTAGGTTTTTTAATCCAATTCCTGTTTCAGGGTTATCTTGTGTTTCATCAAAATTGTTTTCTATTTCAAAGGTCAATTCACTATTATGCGCTGTTAATGTGATATGAACATAAGCATTTTCTCTTAAATTTTCCACACCATGCTTAAAGGCATTTTCTAAAAGAATAATGAAAAGAAGTGGCATAATCTCATAATTAGTGTCGTTTGTTTCAATATTGAATTGTATATCAATCGCTTTATGATAACGCATTTTATGAAGTTCAATATAATTCTCGAGATAAGCTATTTCTTCAGACAGTAAAACCCTGTCTTTTTCGCCATCATAAATACTATAGCGCATCATATCAGAAAGTTTTAGAATGAGCTCTTGAGCTTTCTTAGAATCCTTATCCACTAATCCATAAAGGTTATTAAGCATATTAAAAAAGAAATGTGGATTCACTTGACTCTTTAAATGCATTAATTCTGTTTTTACTTTTTCATTCTTCAATCTTATTAGTGATTTGATTTGTTTAAATAGCCAATGTGCAATGGTAATAAACACAAGGATAAAGTACAATGCAATAAATTCTACAAACCCTTCTAGTTTTCCAAAAGTGTCATTAAAAATGACGATGGCTAAGCCTATAATAACCAGCGCTATTTTATATAACCGCTTGATAGTTTTCCTTTTTCTTTCTGGTATTTTAAAATTCATAATTCAATATTAATTAAATAAAACACCTCAGACAAATAAGTTGACAAACAGTATCTCATCAGTGACAAACAATCCTAAATGTGTTTTGAGGTGTCTTTATACCTTAAAAAAATGTGTTTGTCACTAATGCATGTGTTTGTGTCACTAACACTTTTTAAAGGCTAAAAACGCTTATATGTTTGTCTCAATCAATCAAAAAATGAACAGTATGGAACTCAGAATTGACAATCTATCAAAAACGTATTCAAACGGGATTAAAGCTTTACAAAACATTTCACTTGATATACCAAAAGGGATGTTTGGTCTATTAGGCCCAAATGGTGCAGGCAAGTCTACGTTAATGCGAACTATTGCAACACTGCAAGAAGCCGATTCTGGTTCCATTGTTCTTGGAGACATCGATGTCTTACAACAAAAAAATGAATTGCGACAGGTATTAGGGTATTTGCCGCAACAATTTGGCTTGTATCCAAAAATATCGGCAGAAGTATTACTCAATCATTTCGCAGTGCTTAAAGGCATCACCAATAAAAACGAACGTAAAGAATTAGTGAAAGCACTTTTGTATAAAACCAATTTATATGACGTGCGACAACAAAATCTGAAAGGGTTTTCTGGTGGGATGAAGCAACGATTTGGCATTGCACAAGCCTTACTTAACAATCCGAAGTTACTTATTGTAGATGAACCAACAGCAGGATTGGATCCTGTAGAACGCAATCGCTTTTACAATGTTTTAAGCGAGCTCGGAGAACATACTGTGGTTATTTTATCTACGCATATTGTTGACGATGTCAAAGAACTCTGCACAAATATGGCCATTATTAATCAAGGTCAAGTATGCTTAAAAGGGCAGCCGTTGCAGATACTAGAAGGCCTAAAAGATAAAGTCTATAAAAAAACAATCGAGAAATCAGAATTGAACCTATATAAAGAAAATTATCAGGTCATCAGTGAACGATTATTTCTTGGTAAACCAACCATTCATATAATAAGCGAGATCAATCCTGGAGATGGATTTACAGCCATTAATGCAGAATTAGAAGATGTGTATTTCTCAGAAATTTTCAATAGAACTAAAACTAAATCTATTTAATTATGTGGTATGAAATTTTTAAGTTCGAAATTCAATATCGAATTAAACGACCAGACACTTATGTATTCTTTTTATTTATATTTCTGTTTTCAATTGTTGGTGTAGATTTTATTTTTCAAGGTACTGAATTAGGTCTAATGAAAAGAAATTCACCCGTAGTCATAGCGAAAACAATGGGAGCTATAACCGGATTCTTTATGATTTTAGCCTCAATGATTATGGGCGTTTCTGTGTTGCGAGATTTTGAGTATGAGATAGAATCATTACTATTTTCTACACCAATCAAAAAAAGAGATTATTTAATTGGTCGGTTTTTAGGCGCATTTACTGTTTTGCTGTTTGTATTTACAGGAATTATTTTGGGTATGATGTTGGGTGAATTTATGCCCTGGAATAGTCCAGATGATCAATTGGCTTTTAATGCATTTGTTTATATGAAGACCTTTCTAATGGTAACGCTACCAACGTTGTTTTTTGGTGCATCATTGTTTTTTGTAACTGGAGCTTTAACTAGAAATTTAGTAGTTGTATACACTCAGGGTGTTATTTTGTTTGTGGTGTTTTTGTTAACCAAAGCAATTACTAATGATTTCTGGCAAGCTATTTTTGATCCATTTTCATTAACAACAACAACCTATATTACAAAAACTTGGTCGGTCTTAGAAAAGAGCACTCAAGAACTTCCATTTATTAGTGCCTTGTTATACAACAAATTATTTTGGGTTTTATTAGGTGTTATCGCATTAATCTATGGATATAAAAAATTCAATTTCAATCTGGTTAAAGAAAAGAAATCAAAACGAAAGCAAGTTCAAAAGCTGGTAGATAAAAGTACTAATTTAGTTGGTGATGTGATGATTCCTAAAGCTAAAAAACAATATGGTTTACAATCTAAATGGACACAATTAAAAGAGTTTTCGTGGTTTTATTTTATAAGTATTTTTAAACAACCATCATTTTGGGGAATAGTTATTTGCGGAATGATTATCATCTTAATCAATTCTGTAAATCTTGGAACGGTATATGGAGTTGATAGTTATCCTGCAACCTATTTTATAGTTGAGGAACTTCAGGAAACCTCTTATTTTTTCTTTATCATCATCCTTGTTTTTTATTCAGGAGAATTGGTGTGGAAAGAAAGAGGTGCGAAGTTGAATTTAATTTATGATGCTACATCCATGTCAAGTTTTGTAAGGTTAGCTGGAAAGTTTATTGGATTAAACATAATTTATGTCGTATTAATACTTGCTTTAATAAGTTCAGGGATATTATTCCAAACGCTAAGTGGCTATTATAACTATGAATTGCAAGTGTATTTTAATGGATTCTTTTTAGAAATTCTACCCCTATTATCCATTTTTACTTGCTTAGCGTTTTTCATACAATCTTTAGTGAATAATAAGTTTGTAGGTATCATTTTGGTGATTGTATTTAGTATTGTCAATGTAGCTATTGCCGTGTTGGGGTTTGATCATGATTTACACTTTTTTGGAGGAAGTTCCTTAGGTGCTTATTCAGAGATGAATGGTTATGGGCATTTTTTACAACCCTATTTACTCATTAAATTGTATTGGTTTCTTTTCGGAATCCTTTTATTAATCATAGGATCTTTAGTCGCTGTTAGAGGAAATGAAACCAATTTAATAAAACGAACAAGAATTGCTAAGTATAAGTTCAGCAAGCCACTCATAAAGTTTACTGACATCATTCTTTTTGCTTTTATAATTATTGGAGGGTTTATATTTTACAATACGAATATTTTAAATGAATATTGGAGCAATTCTGAAGCTACTGAATTTAGAGTAGCGTATGAAAAAGAATTGAAACAATTTGAATATATAACGCAACCAAAAATAGTAGACTTAAACTTACAATTAGAGCTATATCCTTCTAAACGAGACTACACAGTAGAAGGGTATTATATGTTAAAAAACACATCAATTGAAAACATAAAATCCATCCATATTCAAAAACTTCTCGAAGAAAATGTTACGATAGACAGTATCGCTTTCGAAGGTGGTTTTACGACGAATCATCAATATAAAAAGTTTGATTATTCAATTTTTAACCTGAAGAAAGCTTTACAACCTGGTGATTCTGTAAAAATGTATTTTAAGCAAAGTTTTACAACCAAAGGCTTTGAGCAAGGTCGTTCTAATACCAATATAGTTTACAATGGTACATTTTTCAACAATGAACAGTTTCCAACCTTGGGTTACAATAAAAAATATGAACTTCAAGATGAAGATGAACGACGAGATCATAACTTATCAAGGAGATCTAAAAAAGCTAAAATAGATGACCCTAAAGAATTAGTCAATGCAAGATCTGGTGGTGATTCTGATGGTATTAATTTTGAAATGATTATTGGTACATCCAAAGATCAAACGGCTTTGGTTCCTGGAGATTTATTGCAGGAATGGACAGAAAATAATCGTAATTATTTTCACTATAAAACAAATACCCCTATTATTAATTTTTACGCAATAGTTTCTGCTGACTATGAAATTAAAAAAGACAAATGGATGACAAGCAATAAGGGGATTACTGAGCCTGTCGACCTTGAAATTTATTTTCAAAAAGGACATGAATATAACATCGATAGAATGATGAAGTCTATGAAAGCTTCATTAGATTATTGTAGTAACAACTTCAGTCCTTATCAATACCAGCAACTACGTATTATGGAGTTTCCACGTTATGCAACATTTGCACAATCGTTTCCTGGAACTATTCCATTTTCAGAATCTATTGGATTTGTGTTAGATATAGATGACGAAAAAGATGTTGATATGGCTTTTTATGTGACTGCGCATGAAGTAGCTCACCAATGGTTTGGTATGCAAGTGGAAGCTGCAAATGTACAAGGACAATTGATGGTCTTAGAAACCTTATCTCAATATGCAGCATTGATGGTTTTAAAGCAACATTATTCCGAAGAAAAAGTGCAACAGTTTTTAGCGCTTCAAATGGATAAATATAAAGAAGGAATACAACAAGAAAGTAAAAAAGAACCATCTCTTACTCTCGTAGAAAATCAAGATTATGTCTATTACGCAAAAGGAGCAATCAATATGTACGAATTTCAAAAAGCAATTGGCGAAGAGAATGTGAATTTAGCATTAAAATATTTTCTTGAAGATTGGAATACAAAAAACGGCAAACTAAAAATGCAGACTGATAGATATGCGACAACTCAAGACTTACTAGAGTATTTCAGAGCAGTTACACCAAGCAATCTCCAGCATATCATCGAGGAGCTTTTTGAATCTGTGGGTGTATTAAAAAATCACTAAGGTTAAATAAATCAACTTCTCATAAAAGCATAAAACCTGTGCTTATTGTGGCAAACCATTAAAAATCTTACGTTAGCTAAGAAGATGATCAAACAAGCGGAACACATTTATAATAAAGAAAGAACATATCTAAGCTTAAAATAAAACGAACCACCATATGTTTAGATCAATAAGGAGAGGTATGCTACCATTTTCACAAAAGAATAAAGAAAATCTGCAATTTTTGACCTTCTAAAAATCCAGAAATTAACGCTAAAAAGGTTAACTTACTTGCGTATAATAAAGACATTAACAATTCATAAAACTTGAAAAGCATTTATGTCAATTTATGATAAAAACAAGTCTAGATTCTTTCAAAGAATAGTCGATATTGGCGCTGAGTACAATTTTTCTATAACTGAACTCAGATATTTACGTGTTACGAATATTGCATCTCTTTTAGGTGTAGTTTATAATGTAACTTGGATGCTAATTGCATTATTCTTGACAGACGCATTAATAATTTACGGAAGTAATACTTTTTTGGGATTAATGTTTCTAATGGCGTTAATTTTCAATTGGAAAGGGTTACGAGTCCTGGCTTCCGTTTGGCTTATTCTAGCATCTTATATGTCTGTTCTCTTATTTCTTTACTTGCTAGGGTTTTCCTCAGGAGTTGGAGTTGTTTGTTTCCTAATTATTATTCTGCCATATATGACTTTTCCTCGTAAGGCTAGGAATATAGCCCATGTCTTTAGTATTCTAGCTTGCCTAACGTTGATTGCTACAGTAATATTTCAATCAAATATAAAATCCCATTTTGGAGGATTAGATCCCTATATATCACAAATAGTTAATATCAGTATTACTGCATTGATTTGCTTCATACTAATAGCAAGTATGTCTATTTTAATAGATCAATCTGAGGAATCTTTAATGGTTGAACAGAAAAAATCAGATGATCTTCTGCACAATATATTACCCGCAAACATAATAAGAGACTTAAAAGAAAGCGGTAAAACAATTCCAAAAAGACACAAAAATATCACTGTCCTGTTTACTGATTTTGAAGGATTTACAAATCTTGTGGCGTCCATGTCAGCAATCACTTTAGTCAATGAACTCAATGATATTTTTGGTCGATTCGATGAAATTATGGAAGAAACGAAAGTAGAAAAAATTGAAACGATTGGTGATGCGTATATGGCAGCGTGTGGCCTTGAAAAAGAAACGATAAATCATGCTACTAACTGCATCAAAGCCGCACAAAAGATGCTATCCTATCTTGAGGAGAGAAATCAAAGCCATGTCATAAAATGGAGAATGAGGGTTGGTATACATTCTGGATCTGTAGTAGCAGGGGTTGTGGGCAAGAAGAAGTTCGCATACGACCTTTTTGGAGACACGATAAATACCGCCAGCAGGATGGAATCTGCAGGTGAAGTAGGTAAAATCAATATATCTTCATCCACCTATAAACTGATTAAAAATGAATTTTCGTGTATTTCTCGTGGAAAGATCCATGCAAAGGGAAAAGGGAAATTGGACATGTACTTTCTGAATCAAACTTAAAACGCATAAAATTAATCAAGAAAACAAATAGTATTTTTATGTTGCATATAATAGGATCATATTTCCAAACATAAACTTTGAAACCCTGAACTTTTCTGAACTGTGTTACGAATAATACTTCCTAAAAATGAGCAATAATTATAACTTTACTATCTATGCTTAATTCTAAAAAACGAAATAAAAAAATTATAATCAGGATAGCCTTGTTCACAGGTACTGCAATTTCCTTGTGGTTTGTGCCTTGGATTTTAGTGAAAGCTTGGATATTACCATTGCCAGATACTGTTCAAGAACAAGTTGACCAAGCAATAAGTCACGGTTTGGATGGTATGATTGTTTATGTAGATGAGGCAGGGAAACAACCAGAATTTTATACAGGTGGTTGGCACAATCGAGAACATAAAATACCTGCTAAACCCAATGCACTATTTAAAATAGCTAGTATTAGCAAGTTATATGTAGCGGTTTCCATTTCTAAGTTGGTTAATGATAACAGATTGTCACTAGATAAAACCCTTGCTGATTATTTCCCTGAATTGCTAGGTAGGATTGAAAATGCAGATAGAATAACTCTAAAAATGATGGTACAACATCGAAGCGGGATTCCAAATTTTACAGACAGTGGAGGTTACTGGGAAAACCCACCTGATAGTGCTGAGGAATCGTTAGCATTAGTATTGGATACACCCGCGCTGTTTGAACCAGGAGAAGACTATAGCTATTCAAATACAAATTATTTACTCCTTGGTTTACTTATTGACAATACGGTGGGGTATAATCATCATCAATATATCAAAGAGCAAATTTTAGTACCACTCGAACTGAATAATACATTCTTCTCGTTAAGCGAGGTAGATATAGAGGATGTGATGAGTGGTTACTACGTTGGCTATGAACCTGATTTAAAAGAGAAAGAATTCGGTATGCTGGCTACTGCGGAAGATGTTGGTATATTTTTGAGAGCATTAAACGATGGTTCTATATTCAAAGAACGAGAACGGAAAATCTATTCTGAAATTTATGAATATGAACATTCTGGATGGGTTCCAGGATATCAGAGCTTTACAGAATATCATAACAATATAGACACTGTAGTAATTCTTTTTAATAATACAACTGATGAGGATTTATTACTGTGGAATTTGTCAGAAATAATGATAAATAGAGTGGTTAGAATTGTTGAGGAAAATAGAGCAAAATAATACAGGCTTTAACGAATATCAATTTATAACGAGAACCACTTTATCCCTTGAGCATTATCAATTTCAACAACCATATATTTGATTTTTTTAGAAATTACTGTACGACAATGTGATTACAAAAATAAAATCAAAATTAACAATTCTAATAAACTCTTGGGTTCGAAGTAATAAGGGTGAGTTTTGATTTATATTGATTTTGAGATAATTAAGTCAATATCTTCCTTCAAAAAGTTTGAACTCTGTCCCTTCGAGGTCACGAATAAATAGTTACAGAAGAAAAAACGCCAAGCTTGCTTGAGCGTTTTTTTTGTTTTAAATTAAATCGTTATTTTTTATTTTGATTTGTGTTTAATCAATTGAATCAGCCCAATTAAAATACTGAATATTTTCAATTTTAGAATCTACAATATGAGCAGCTATATAATCTTTTGAAGGAATAAAAGAACTCAATTTCCATTGGTGTTTTTCACCTGTGTTCCATTTTGTCCATAAAACTTCTGCATCTAAATCGGAATCTAAAGAAACGGAGAACTCATTTAATGGAAATGATAAACCACTTCCTTTGGCTTTAATAAAAGCTTCTTTGCGTGTCCAACAACGATAAAATGCTAGGTGTTGTTGTTGAGTGGGAATTTCGCGAAGCGCATTAATTTCCTGTTTAGAAAAGAATTTTGAAGCAATATCAAACGTATCAAAATCATTTTTAATCTTTTCTATATCCACACCAATAGTATGGTCGTAGATAAATCCGATTATGGCTAAATCACCAGAATGAGACACATTGAAGTTTAGATTTGTCTTGTGTTTGAATTTTGGTTTACCGTATTTTTCATATTCAAACTTAATTGCTTTAGCGTCTTTGTTTAAATACTGTCCGGAAAGTAAACGTAAAATACCTTTGGTAACCACATAACATCTTTTATCCTTGAAGAATTTGAATCTACTAGCACGCTCTTTTTCATCATCAGATAAAAGGTTATGATATTTGTTAAATGCATTATCATTAACAACAAAGTTAAGTGACCAAATATGAAGCGTATTAGGTGTTAGATTAGCAAAAGATGTTGCTATATTAGTCATTTTTTGTTTTAAAATATCTATTAGAACTCTTCTTATTCTACAATAGCTTCTTCAATTTTTTGAGATACAAATTTAATATCTGGTTCTATAAAAAGAGTTCGGTGATTTCCATCAGTGTAAAAAAGTTTGAAATCACCATTTGTAATTTCTCTCCAAGAGTCTATAATGACTTGTTGTAGAGATTGATGTGGTTTTTCGGTTAAGATCAATGATATATCGCCATTATGAGGTTTAAATTCGTAGGCCAAACATATTTTTCTTAAATTTTCTTGCATAAGTTCTAAATCTCTGGTGTCCTCATTTCCAAAATACTTTACTAGAAATGGTTTGATACGCCATAATCGATCTTCAAAATAATGCTTTATACTGGCGAACGGATTTTTAGCAAAACGAATTACAAATGATTTCATACGAGCTTTTAAGCGCATTGGTGTATTTAGAGTCCAAGGTGATGCCATTGTATCCATAACTATAATATTGGCTTTATGTCCAAGCTTAGAAAATTCTATTGCCATTTCATTACCAACTGTAACACTAAAGCAATAGACGAGTATATTATATGGGCCTTCGGATTGCACTGATTGAATAGCTTTCATGTAATCTACTGTCATATCAACTACGTTTTCATGCATTTTATTTTCTCCGTAAAGACCAGAAGGTTCTAAAGCATAAATAGGTCGATTTGGCTTCATATATTTTGCCAAAAGATTGTAAAAGACAACGTGACCACCACCAGAATGGATACAGAACAATGGTTTTTTGCTTCCCTCTTCTCGCAAAGGAACCAAGAAATCATAGGCTTCCTTTTCATCCTTAGTTTTATTTTCGGATAACTGTTTGCTAAGTTCAGCTATAGTTTGATACTCAAATAATTGATTGGCAGTTAATTGTAATCCTAATTTACGCGCTTTTGCAATAATTTGAATACTTAAGATAGAATCCCCTCCAATTTCAAAAAAGTTATCTTCGGAAAGTACTGGAGAAAAATTTAATACATCTTCCCATATTTTTATTAATTGTGTTTCTATTTCAGAAAGAGATTCCTTGGTATTTATTTGCGATGACTCATTAAGTACATCTTCCTTTTTTACGGGTTTTAAGCTCTTTCGATCTATTTTACCATTTGGAAGTAAAGGGATATTTGGAATAGTGTGCATTACAGATGGTACCATATAATCTGGCAATCTCTTCTTTAAAAACGACTCTACCTCTTTTGATTCAAAAGTATCGTTAGCTTCTATGTAAGCAACCAATCGTTTTGGTTTTTCAGTAGTATATGCATCTGAAGTGTTAGAGACTAAATCTTTTAGTTTTAAAAGTATTAATTGATGATCCTCTTTGGATAATTGATTTAATCTATTTTCTAAAATATCTTGTCTCATTTTATAGCTTTAATTACTACCATTGAGTCTGCCCACCATGTATCTTTAACATCATCAGGCATATTTAAAGAAATGACATGGATCGTAAAAGAGGAAAAATGTTTTAATAACATATGCTGATGTTCTCTACTTAAAGATCCTATTTCATTCGAAAAGTATGTAAAACTTCCACCAGGTTTTAAATGATTTGCAGCATGATGAAAGAAGTGCTCTGCAAACGTAATGCTAGCATTTACGTATTGCATGTACTCATCCTCATTTAAAGGATAGGTATGAAAAAAGATACCATCAAAAAGGCCTAAGTTATCTATACTATCTTGCCAAAGACTATGCACTAAAGAAATGTTTTTAGTTGGATATTTTGCTTTCCAAGGCTCAAAATGTTGTTTTACTACCAAATCATTACACTCTATTATAGTATGAGAATTTATGGGATATTTTTGAATCATATCAGCAGAAACACCTCTACCAAAACCTACTTCTAAGATATCACCTCCATCTTCTGCTATTGCTTTTGCCATAGCTTCCATTAAAGGGATTTGCCAATCTTCCATAATTTCTTGTGCACTTAATTGTGCCTGACCTCTTTCTGAAAGACCAATATTATCATCTGCGGCAGTTGCCCCAGGAACAAAGTTTTTTGTTTGCTCATTAAGCGAATTTAATTCAGCCGAAAATTCTTTAAGTGCTCTATTAACAACAGCATTTCGTTGTGCTACTTTTGGGGGATTTATATAATTATCGTCTTTAATTTCTAAAGTGACTTGAAATGCGTTTGTTCTTTTAATTCTTTTCATAGCAAATAACTTATTTGATTTGGTTTAATAAGTATTCTTTTTCCTTCGTATTTAATAGTTCAATAGAATTGAGTAATTTATCAATGTCTTGAGTAGATAAATGAGTGTCTAATAGTTTAGCAAGTTCCGAAGTTTCTATATCTGAATTTGAATCTAAAGAAGGTATATTTAGATCTGCTGTTTCAACAATCACAGCAGCTTTTTTAATCATTTCGTTGTCATTAAGCGTATTTTCAATTTCATCGAGTTCTACACGAAATCCTCTGATTTTTACTTGTTGATCTACTCGTCCAAGAAACTCAATATGACCGTTATAATTATACTTAGCTAAATCACCAGTTTTGTATAAAATATCTCCTTCTGTATTCTTCACATAAGCCTCTGCTGTTAAATCAGGTCTATTTATATAATAACCAGCTAAGCTTGGTCCACCAACATAAAGTTCTCCAATAACACCTAAAGGCACAGGTTTTAATTTTTGATTTAAAATATGCACCTCTGCATTAGCCACATTATTACCAATAGGAATAGTTTTTTGTTCGATATCTTGTGTTGTAATTTTATGAGCAATACACCAAACTGTAGCTTCTGTCGGACCATATTCATTGTACAAATCTACTTTTGGAAGGACTGAAAAATGTTTTTCACCTAATGACATAGGACATGCTTCTCCGGCTACCATTACTGTAGTTAAACTACTGAGTTTTGTTGTTTCTGAATGCTCAATAATTAAATTATAAAGCGAAGGAAGCATTAAGGTGTGACTTATGTTATGAGCCTCAATTATTGTAGCTATACGTTCAATATCTTGTTCGAGTCGTTTTTCTGAAATTACAAGATTTCCTCCAATGCATAATGTCCAAAAAATACCAGCTTTAGAACTATCAAAAGAGATAGATGACATTAATAAGAAAGCTGTTGGATTATTATTGTAGAAGTCTAAACGTCCTGCTGTAGAATTCAAAATGTTTTTGTGTGTAATAGGGACACCTTTAGGATTTCCTGTACTTCCTGAAGTGTAAATTACATAGGCTAAATCAGAATTTGAAATAATAGGTAATTCTTCTGCTTTTACTTCTTCAATAGAATCTATAGAAATTAATTCAGCATCAAAATTGTTGAAAATTGGAAGCAACTTATTCTGTGTTATTACATAATTTACTTCAGCATCTTTCAAAATAAAATCAATCCGATGTTTAGGATATTCTGGATCGATAGGTAGATAAGCACATCCTGCTTTTAGTATAGCTAATAAACCAACAATCATAGTTGTTGAGCGCTCTATAGATAAACCAACAATTTTATCTTCTGCTTTTTTCTTAGAAAGTAATACGTGAGCCAAAACCGTAGCACGATCATTTAAGTCTTTATATGTTAATGATTCATCGCCAAATGTTACTGCAAGAGCACTAGGACTATTTTGCGCTATCTCTTCTATGACATGATGTATTCCTGTATAATTTTCAAATGCGTTAGTGACAGTATACTGATCCTTATTAAATAGAGCTTTCTCTTCTGGGGTTAGCATTGGTAATTCAGAAATAGAGATATTAGAATCTGCAATAACGGCTTTTACTAAAAGATTAAAATGATCAGAAAAGCGTTGAATCGTTGATTGTTTAAATAAATCAGTCGCAAACTCTAAGGTGGTAGATATCATGCCATCCTTTTCGTTTACGAATAAAGTTAAATCGAATTTAGACGATTTTAAACGAATGTCTTCTTCTTTTTTAAATTCAAGTTCAGGATTAAAATTGACAGTTTCATCTTCATTGTTATAAACAAACATGACTTGAAAAAACGGGTTCATGCTCAAAGACCTGCTTGGTAATAATTCTTTGACCAGATAATCAAATGGAATTTCTTTATTAGAAAATGCTTCTAAAGTATTTTGACGTACGTTAGATAATAATTCTAAGAACGTATTGTCTTCTGTAAATTGAGTACGCAAAACAACAGTGTCTACAAAAAAGCCTAATAAATCTTGTAAAGACTTATGGTTTCTATTAGTAATAGGTAACCCTATTAAGATCTCGCTTTGTTTTGTATACCGGTGTAATAGTGTATAGAAAAGAGAGAGTGTAACGACGAATGGAGTCGTTTCCATTTTTTTAGAAAGCGATAATAAACCTTCTGAATCTTCTTTAGATAAATTAGAAATATAATGTTCTCCCTTAAACGAAGGTTGTATCGGTCTTTTATAATCTGTTGGTAATTCTAGTTGTGGAATTGTTCCTGATAATTTCTCTTTCCAATAGCCAATTTGCTTAGTTGGAAGTTCTCGATTTTGATCCCAATACGCAAAATCTTGATATTGTATGTGTAACTCTTCGGACTCTAATAATACCTCTTCTTTAGAAAGTTTAGTGTAGTAGTAAGCCAACAAATTACTAAGTCGCCTCATAGACCACTCATCTATTATGATATGATGAATGTTAATTGATAAAATGTGATGCTTTTCTGCAATTTTTAAGAGAGAGACACGAATAAGAGGAGATGAACTGAGGTTGAAGGGAGTTACAATTTCTTTGCTAATAAAAGCACTTGCTTTTTGCTTAGCAGTTTCTAACGAATCTTCACTGTAATCAATTCGATTAATTTTAAACTTGAAGTTAGTATCAACCTTTATAGTTGTTTGGCCTTCTTCAATAGGAAAATAAGACTTTAATATATTATGTTGCTCAATAATTAAGGCGAAACTTTTTGATAAATAGTCGATATTTAAATCACCAAGAATTGTATAAGATTCAGCATGATTGTAAAACGAATTATTTGGGTACAATTGCTGAAGAAACCAGAGACGCTGTTGACCTCTTGAAAGCGGAATAGTTTCACCTTCAGGAGCTTTAATAATTGGGTTAGCAGTCGTCTTATTTTTCTGCTTTTTCCATTGGCTAAGAAGCGATGATTTGTCTATTTCTTTTTTCATTTGGGACAACTTACTTATTCATATCTACAACAAACCTAAAGCGTTAAGGATGTCTATCGTAATCTTTCTTAGCAAATCTTCTACACCAAGGTTAATGTCAAATATGCGCTCTATTCCCCAATATAAAGAAATTATGATAAGTATTATAGATCCAAAAAATAATATTTTCTTGTAAATTTTTCTTTTCCTTAAAAGAAAAAGAATTGGAAACATCATAGCAATAATGAGCAACTGTCCTATTTCTACACCAACGTTAAAACCAAATAAGGATATGCCAAGATTTTCATTTGATAAGCCTAAATCTGCTAATACGCTAGCAAATCCAAATCCATGAAAAAGTCCAAAGACAAAAGCAATAACCCAATCTTTACCTTTAAATATTGGTCTTATGTTATGATAAGCGGCTAAACCTATTGACAAAGCAATGATAGATTCTACAAGTCTAGATGGTAAACTCACAATTTCAAGTGAGGCTAAACTAAGTGTTATGGTATGCGCAATTGTAAAAAATGTAATTATTTTAATAACATACAAAAATGCATCTTTGAAGCTTTTCACAGGAACCCAATCATTGGATTTTGATTCGATTGAATTTTCTGAGCCCGTTCTTCTAATTCTGCGAACTACGGAGGGTAAAATTAATGCTAGCAAAAAGAGAATATGATCAATGCCAATCCAAATATGCCACATGCCTTGTTTTATCATTGCAACAAAACCTTTCCATTTCGATGTATCAGTAAGATCTAATGATTGTTTTGCATTATCAGGTGTAAAGAACAAAGAAATATTTTTTTCTTCATTAATTACTCCAGCAGCCCAACTGTATTCTGTAACTAAAAAACCCCTGTGTGTATCATCTTTTTCGTAAACGACATCATACTTAACATCTAGTAGCTCTGGTAATTTATCCATGTTGTCAAGCTCAAAAAAGACTTGCACCATTTTTCCTTGAGAAAAGTCAAAAAGATCTACATTCTTTAAAATAATATTATGAGGTCCATATTTGGATGAAAATGAGGCATGCTCTAAAACATAAGCTCTTAATTGAGCTTCATATGGTTTTAATTCTTCTAAAGTAACGTTGTCTCTGAGGTTTAGATCAAAAACTTTATTTATTTCTCTTACATTAATTTCGAATCGACCTTCAATACCATTTGTTTCATATACTCTGAGAAAAATATAACTTTGATTAGGAAAATGTGCTAAGCAGACCATTGGCGCTAGCAGAAATAAAACGAATAGAGATTTTAGTAGTAACTTTTTCATTTAGGGTTGTGTTAGTTAAGAATAAGGCTTCTGTAATTTATTTGGAGGTATTAAACTGAAACAGTTTTCAGCATAAAATTGTAAGGATTTTTTGCGTCTTCAGAAATGTTTTCAACTTCAATTTCTCTTCCAATTCCGAATTCTGTAGCTAGATCTAAAAATAAATCCATAACGATTTGATCTTCGAGAGCCCATCCTGTTGAATCAAAAACAGTTCTTTGATTTTTCGCATAAGCATATGTTTCAGCATTCTTCACTAGACCTGATAAATCAGGACCTATTTCCGAATCTTTTAGCTGCTGACATTCACCTTCAATTTTTGCTTGTTCTAAAAAATCTGGGCAAACTAAACTCTGTTTAAGTAAGTCTAATGGAAGTTCTACTTTTCCTGGAAAGTCAGATCCTATAGCGTTAATATGAATATGTTCGCTAGTTTTGAGTTCATTAAATAATGGTCCTGTACCAACATCTATAGACGTTTCTGTACAAACAATATCACTTGTATTTAGAATGCCTTCTATTGATGAAGCTACGATTTCAATACTGAGATCTAGCATTGCTATACGATTACTAAAAGATGACATTGCAGTTTCATCGACATCAAAAAGTAGAACTTTTTTAATATCAAATAGTCTAGACAAGGCATGTAATTGCGTTACAGATTGCGCTCCACAACCTATTAATCCTAATATAGAACTACTGTCTTTAGCTAACAGTTTTGACGCAACTGCTGATGCTGCTCCTGTTCGTAAAGCTGTAAGTAGAACACCATCTACTAAACCCTTTAAGTGACCTGTTGTTGTATCGTAAGATGAAATAGTGGAAAGTATTGTTGGTAAATCATACTTTTGAGGATTCCTAGGATGATAACCAACAACTTTTATAACAACTTCATCACCTTTTTTATGTACTGGCATCCACTCAACTAGTCCAGGATCGTTAATTTCATAATTAAAACCAGAACGAATTGGTATTTCCGTTTTTTCAGAATCGTAAGATTTAATGCTGTCTGATGTTCGTTTTATCAGTGTGTCCATCAAATTATTTAGACCATAAGTCTCAACAATTTTGTTAACATCATTACCTGATAGTATTAGTGTTTTCATCCCCATACCTTTTCAAAGTTTTTAAGCCTTTTCTCTCAAAGTTGAGGTTTATTTACTTAATAGCCATATTTATTGCAATAGTTTCGATAAAGTGGGCAATCTATTAGATATTTGTCTTTTTTCTTACTTGTTTTTGGTCATTTAATCGATAAAATTATGATGTTGATTAATTTTTTTGCTTTATTGTCATGTTGCTTTTTAGAAATTACTCATAAGTTTAATACTTGCATATTACCTAATTATGAGTTCGGAAAATCTATTCTATTTCAGCGCATTACCCAATTAATTGTTTTATGACAAAAAGTAGTTTAAAAGAATTATCGATTATAAAGCACATAAGTAGATTAGTTCCAAAAACACTTTTTGAAGCATTTCCCTCACTATTACAAATAGGTTTACTGTTTGTAATATTTTGCATATTTAATATTTGGTATAAAGCCCTAACAGAAATAGCACCAAACAACTTTAATGAGTTCGTTTTAGCAGTTTCCCCTACTCAGTTTTTTGAAGGTAGCTTTTGGCTTTTAATACCTGTAGTATTAATGTTTGGTTTGATGTTATGGAGAAAAAAATTGATATCTGTAAATTGGAAATCAATAGAAGGAGGAAATAAATTAAGATTAGTTGTAGGTGCATGCATAATAGCTTTGTCTTGGGCACATGTTAGTTACCCTTTTAATTACTTTCTATTTGAGAATGCTTGGATAGAACGTACAGTAGTTTTTGTTTTGGCTTTACTCGTCTTTTGGCGTCCTTTTTTCTTGATTCTTTATGTGTTATTTCCAATACTAGTTCATTTTGGTGAACCACTCATGGTTAATCATTGGAGCATTACAGAGTTGCCGATAAGAGTATTAATGCTATTTAGTGCTCAATTAATAGTTTGGCTATTATTCCCTAAGCATAAGTGGAAGATAGGTGCATTTGTATTTTTATTACTCATTGTAATAGCAGGAAACTACTTTCCTGCAGGATTTGGTAAAATAAAAATGGGATGGTTGTCAGATAATCATATTTACTTGTTACTGAGCAATATGTACGCGGATGGTTGGGTCAATTTTTTGAGCCAAGAAACATTATCTGAACTGACTCATTTTTTATCTAAATACAACTTGTTTCTTAAGATAGGATGTCTAGTTATGGAGTTTGGATGTATTCTTATCTTAGTTCGTAAAAATTGGTCTGTTCGTTTTTTTCTTTTTGGATTTCTTTTGTTTCATACGCTTGTATTTGTAATGACAGGCATACTATTTTGGCCTTGGATTGCACTAGAGGTTACTCTGCTTATTATTTTATGGAAGAAAGGGATATTTTCTTTAAAAATTAAATCATTTAGTATTTGGCATATAGCATTATCAGTCTGTTTAATATTTACATCATCAAAATGGTTAAGACCTTCAGTTTATGTTTGGCACGATTCTCCATTAAATTACACATATTCTTTTGAAGTCATGGATAGTTCTGGCAAGACTTCACAGTTACCTGCAAATTATTTTTGGCCAAAATATTATGAATTGGCCTGGACTAATGGTTTTCATTTTCTACATGAACATCCAACTTTAAACATTATTTGGGGAGTTTCTTTTGATGGAAATGAGGTTAAAGAACTATTAACTTTTAAAGAAACAGAAGAAGTCTTAGCTTTTGAAAAGAAATATGGAGAGAACCGATTTAATCCTAGATTAACTAAGGAGTTTAAAAGATACATGACGGACTTTGCGAAAAATAAAAACTATAGATTAACACTTAATCCATGGTATAGGGCAGTTTCAGCTCCTCCACAACGTTTAGTTTTTCCTACTGATAATACTTATGATGGTAAATACGATATTGAAAAAATTAATGTGTATCAAAAGCTATCATTGTTTGATGGAAAAAAATATAGGGAACTTAGAAGGTTAAAAGTATTGTCTATAGATATTGATGAATAGCGGACTTTAGCAGATGACAGATAATTTAGATTAATCTTTTGATAAAGGCGAATTTTGTTTTGATATAGAAATATTTAATACATTTTTATTTCTAATTTCTTTGTATCCTTCTTTTTCTGAATAATAAGAAGTCACTTCTATAATTTCTAAACTCTTAATAGTTTGGGCAATGAGATTAAAGTCTTTACGTGGAAAATTCCATAGTATTCTTGGTGCTCTGAGATAAGAAATGGTGTTTTTAGGTTTGGCATTTTCATTCCAATTCTTAACATATTGAGTTATAAATTTTGCTAAAAATATTTGCTTCTCCTGGTCTTTATAAATGATACCGTGGGTTTTTTCAAAGTTAAATATATCTTTATCAGAACGATGTATCTTAAAATAATTATGAAGCTTCTCTGAAGCATGTGCTCCCCAATGTATACCTAAAAGTGGTTTATCATTTAAATACTTAAAGTTGCTAAACGTAAATTGTACATCATAAGGTGCGAAAAAATCTGGTGGAAGTAAATGGCCCTCTCCGTTTTCTAGAGTCGCTTTAAATTTATAAGTATAATTTAGTGGTGAATCAAACCATACCTTAGGACTCGGATTAATCCAAAACTTACCTCCTAAAATAATGGGAATTGCAATAAGGAAGTAAGCTTTATTAAAAACTGAAGGGGTTTCAATTACTTTTTTCGAAAAAATAAATAGTAGACCTATGAGTACCAATATCCACATCCAAAAGAAAATCCCTGAATAAAAGAAAATTCCAATATGCATAACAATTGCACCAATAAGTAGAAATCGTGCCCATTTTATATTGAAGAAAAAGGCAATCATTCCACATTCTATGAGTAGCGAAAATAATCTTGAAGGCATATTAAAATAACTTAAAAACCGTGTTAATGAATTGAGCGATTCTGTGTTTAAATACGATTGCCATCCATTAGCATAGGTCGCAGGTAAAAGATAATTAACCTGATCATTGAAAATCCATTCTCCAAGCATGAGTTTACCTGCACCAGAAACGATATAATTTGAAGCTACAAAGCAGCCTAACATAAACGCGAAATATTTAAATCTAAATTTTCCAAAGACTAAATGGATACAGAAAAAAGCAATAAATAAAATAATAATGCGAGTTAGTAAGAAAGTTGTGGAAAGCGAAAATCCTTCTAAAACTTCTAATTGTCCAACTAATGGAAAAAGAAAGAATAAGAATAGAATACTACCAATAGGTCGCCAGTAAAATAGGATTAATGACAGTAATAATACAATTCGATCTAATGTATAATTTTGATCAAAGTAAAAATTAAAATCATGTGTTGTATGAAGCCATGTTAATATACATGCAATATATAGTAATAGATTACGAATAATTATTCCTTTTTCAAAATAAGTCCATGGGACTAAGAGCTTTTTGTGCAAGAAAATAATAGCTAGTATAGCGATTACCGGAATATAATACGTGATAATCAATCTTTTAAAAAGAGTAATAAAAAGATAATCATCAAAATAAAATTCAAAGGGTATTGTAGTTAGCCTAAGAATAAGTTTGTTAAGTACAAAGTATAGTATAATTACCAAAGAAAAATAAGCAACAAGCTTTAGCCATTTTTCTAAATTAACTTCTGATTTTCTAAACCAGAAATTCATAAAATAATCTTTTAATTCTTTCAAAACAGATGCAGAAATAATTGCTTATAAATCCTTAAGCTAGTATGTTATAGGTATTAAATATAGTTATAATGGGTTGGTAAATATCTGTTTTTTTAAACTTTACACCGAAATTTTGTGGCTTAATCGAATTTTAAGCCTTTATGTCTTAGCTATTATTACAATTCGTATCTTTTACGTTTATTTAGGAGTTAATTGAAGTAAAAACCTACGTTAAAGTGAATTTTTCTTGGACCTCAGATCAAATAGAATTTAAGAACAAAATAATTGCCTTCGCAAAAGAAAATCTCAATATAGATACTATAGATAGAGATCAAAATCTGAATTTTTCTAGACTACTTTGGAAAAAATGCGCCGACTTTGGTATTCAAGGCTTATCTGTACCTAAAAAATATGGAGGAAAATTTGAGGATATCGATTTACTTACAGCCACCCTTGCCATGGAAGGTTTGGGGTATGGCTGTAACGACAATGGTTTAGCCTTTGCGTTAAATGCACAAATGTGGACGGTTCAATTACCACTTTACGAATTTGGTACGGAGGTGCAAAGAGAAAAATTCTTAAGACCAATGGTCAATGGTGATAAAATTGGTGCACATGGACTTACAGAGCCTGAGGCAGGTTCGGATGTATTTAGCATGACTACTCATGCTAAGAAAGTAGAAGGAGGTTATATTCTAAATGGAAAAAAGCGACTAATAACATTGGGTCCAGAAGCCGATCTAGCACTAGTTTTTGCAAATGTAAATCCTAAAGTAGGAAAATGGGGAGTTACAGGTTTCATTGTAGAAAAAGGTACAAAAGGATTTATACAGAGCCCAAATAAGGCCAAAATGGGATTAAGAACAGTACCTATTGGTGATTTGATTTTCGAAGATTGTTTTATACCAGAAGAAAATAGATTGGGTAAGGAAGGTGCTGGTTGGGCAATTACATCTTATTCATTGGAATATGATCGGTGTAGCATCCTTGGAAGTCAACTTGGAGCAATGGAACGTCAGCTAGAAACAAGTATAGATTTCGTAAAAAAAAGGCAACAGTTTGGCAAGTCAATTAGCACATTTCAATCTGTTTCTAATCGTATTGCAGATATGAAATTACGTTTAGAAACATCAAGATTACTGCTATATAAGGTCGCATGGCTTAAAAACGAAGGAGATTCTGCAATGCTTGATGCGGCACTTTTAAAGTTGCAACTAAGTGAAAGTTTTATAGCTTCTAGTTTAGATACGATAAGAAATCATGGCGGAAGCGGGTTTTTAACTGAACATGAAGTAGAAAGAGATTTAAGAGATGCTGTAGGTGGAGTACTTTATGCTGGCACATCAGATATACAGCGAAATATAATATCACAAATGCTATTTTCTAAATAATCTACTAGAATGATTTATACTATCCCTAAAATATTAGAAAATGCGGTGAAAGGGCATCCTGAAAAGGAAGCACTTAAGTATATGTCTCAGTCTTTAAGTTATTCAGACTTACAACAAAAAGCAAAAGCATTAGCGACGTTATTACTTCAGCTCAATTTAAAAAAGGGAGATCGCGTAGGTATTTATATGAATCGTTGTATAGAGTCCTTTATTGCAGTCTATGGAATTACGATGGCTGGTGGAGTATTTGTACCGCTAGATCCTTCAGTACCTAAAGATCGCACAAGATTTCTGATAAATGATTGTGATATCGCGCATTTAATAACAATTCCGACACAATCTAGAGCTATTGATGGCATAACAAAAGAGCCAATTTCATTGAAGACTGTGATTGGTTTAGAAAAAGATTTGGAAGTCAAAACAATACCTTGGAAACAGGTGTTTGAAACTAATAGTACAGAGGTTGTTTTTCCTAGAATTTTAGGGAAAGATTTGGCTTATGTTATGTACACATCTGGTTCAACAGGTTTGCCAAAAGGCATCATGCATACGCACAATAGCTGTTTAGCTTACGCTAAAGGATCTAAAGAAGTTTATAATGTTCGTGCAAATGACGTTGTTGCGAGCCATGCTCCATTACACTTCGACATTTCAACTTTTGCATATTTCACAGCACTATTAGCGGAGGCCACAACAGTAATTCTATCCGATGCTCATACGAAATTACCAGCGAGTTTATCGCAGTTAATGGAAAAAGAAAAAATCACTATCTGGTATTCTGCACCTCAAGCATTAATACAATTACTATCAAAAGGACTTTTAGAGGAAAAAGATATGTCGTCATTAAGATGGGTATTATTTGGAGGTGAGGTTTTTCCAAAAAAATATTTAAAGCGATTGATAGAATTATGGCCACAGGCTATGTTTGGAAATGTATATGGTCCTGCCGAAGTGAATCAGTGTACATATTTTAATATTGATAAAAATTATAAGATCGAAAACGATTTACCTCTCGGAGAAGTTTGGGAAAACACAGATTACCGTATTCTAGATAATAAAGATATGCCAGTTGAAAAAGGGCTTCATGGTATTTTGGCAATTAGAAGTGAAACCATGATGCTGGGTTATTGGAATAATAATGAATTGACTGAACAATCATTATATAGAGAGTCTATTTTGTCAGATTATGATTATGTGTTTTTTAAGACTGGAGATGTTGTAAAAGAGAATGAAAATGGAGATTTAGTTTTCGTAGGAAGAAACGATAGACAAGTAAAAATAAGAGGTTATAGAGTTGAATTAGATGAGGTTGAAGCGCAGCTCATAAAACATGAAAATGTAAGAGAGGCCATAACTTATGTGGAAAAAAAAGAAAATGATTCAGGAGATACTATAACCGCAGTTGTTTTATTAAACACGGATGGAAGTATTGTTGATGTAAAAGTGTTGCAAGCACATTGTGCAGATAATTTACCAAAATATGCAGTTCCTGAGCAGATTTATATAATGAATGAATTTCCTAGAACAACCTCGGATAAAGTAGATAGAAATAAGATTAAAACAAAAATTGCAGAAGACTATAATGGATGAAACAATTATAAATTATATTAAAAACGAACTCATCGTGAGCTCTGAAGCTATTGATATAGACGCAGAAGATGATTTATTAGGAAGTGGATTAGTCGATTCACTAGGCATGATGAAACTCGTTAGTTTTATTGAAAAAGAGTTTGAATTAAAAATTCCTGCTCAAGATATGGTTATTGAAAATTTTATGACTGTAGCATGTATTTCGGATTATTTAAAGGCTAAAGTATCATAGCATTGATACACACATGGAAGAGAAACAAAATTACATAGAGACCAATATAGAATTGACACAAAGTCAATTATTGCTTTGGATGGGACAAAAATTGAATCCCTTAAGTCCTATGTATAATATGGCGCACTCTTTTGAAATTAAAGGTTCAATTGATGAAACTGTATTTAAGAAATCATTTCAAGAATTAATTGATTCCATAGATATCTTTAGAATCATTTTCAAAGAAGAGAAAGGTATTCCATTTCAGAATTTATTGAAGTCATTTCACTATGACATAGAAGTAAAAGATATTTCAAGTTCGGAAATAAATGGATTAGAGCATATTTTACAAAAGCGAACCATGAAAACTTTTGATCTCTATGAGCCTCTTTTTGATTCAATATTATACAAGATAGGAGAAGCACATTATGTATGGTTCTTAAATATTCATCATTTAGTTACCGATGCCACCTCTTCAACAATTCTTTTTGAAAATTTCACTAAAATTTATCAGAAAAACTTAGAAGCTCAAAATGGAGTTTCATTAAAAATACCTCAATATAGAGACTACTTAGAATTCGAAAAAAACGCAACCAAGGATATTGATAAGGATGATGTGCACAAATACTGGAAAGATACAGCAAGCAAAGTCACTGCGCCACCGATTTTATATGGACAAAATCCAAAAGAAATCACATCATTATCAAACAGACTTATAATAAAATTAGGTGCAGAGCGTATAGCTAAACTTGAAGAATTTGCTAGTAAGCCAGAAATTCGATGCTGGACCAAAGACCTAACCTATTTCAATATCTTTTTAACTTCATTATTTGTTTACATCAATAGAATAAGTAACGAAGAAAAGTTAGCTATAGGAGCATTATCGCATAGTAGAGTTACAAATGAGTTTAAGAAAACTGCAGGTATGTTTGTGGAGTTATTTCCGCTGGTAGCTGAGTTTTCAGAAGAAGATACTTTCTTATCATTTTACAACAAAGTACGAAACGAAACCAATGAATATTTAAGACATGCGCAACCAGGAATGGCGAGTGCAGAGGCAAGTCGTGGTTTTAATGTCGTATTAAATTATATCAAAGCTAGTTTTTCAGATTTTAATGGAAGTCCAACAATATCAAAATGGATTCATCCTAATCATTGCGATGCTTCTCATCATATGAGATGTACTGTTTACGATATGGATGGTACAGGTGACATGGAATTGTTTTTTGATTTGAATACAGCTGTATTCAATAATGAACTTCAAGAAAAAATACCGACACATTTCTTAACGCTTTTTGATGCTTTTTTAAAGGATGAAACACAGTTAATCGATAAGCCAACTATCATAAATGAAGAAACAATTAAAGACCAGCTGAATACTGTGGTTTTTAATGATGACTATCCTTCTTTTATGGATAAGATAGCAGGTGTTATTGAACAAAATTCTGATACAATTGCGATTAGAAACGGTTTAGAAACCTATACTTATAAAGATGTTAATAACTTATCTAATGCGCTAGCTCATACACTCAAAGAAAGAGGTGTCACTTCTGGTAATCGTGTAGGAGTGCATTTGTATCGTTCTGCTGATTATATTATTTCTTTAATAGCGATATTAAAATTAGATGCTGTTTTCGTGCCAATTGCAGCAGATCAACCTAAAGAGCGTATAGGCTATATCATTGAAAATTCTAATTGCTCATTAGTAGTTACAACGACTTCACTAGAGGGTAATTTAAAAAATAATAATATTCAAATTTTAAATCTCAGTGATGGTACTTGGAAACAAAAAAATCCAGATGTTGCTATTACTTTACCTGAGAGTAGTCCAGACCAATTAGCCTATATTTTATATACTTCTGGATCGACCGGAAAACCAAAAGGCGTTATGGTGACTCACAATAATTTATCTAATTACTTATTTTGGTGTAATGATTATTGGGGAGAACATACCAAGTTTGCTTTCTGCACGTCGATTAGTTTTGATATTACATATACCGCTATTTTCTTACCGCTATATCATGCTGGTGAAATTATAGTCTATAAAGAAGATGAAAAAGGGCCAGATACTTCTGTAATTAGAATGTTGTCAGACGACAAAGCTGATTCAATCATATTAACACCTTCACATTTACTATTATTTTTAGGTAAAGGACATTCAGAATCAAAACTTCGTAATGTTATCGTTATTGGTGAGGATTTCAAAACGGATTTAGCAAATAAAATTCAGAACGAATACCATAAAGATTTATCAATTTATAATTTTTATGGACCTACCGAAGCTACTATTGGTAGCATAATTACAAAATTCAATATCGAAACTCATGAGGCAGTTTCTGTACCTATTGGAGTTCCTATATATAATACCATTGTTTTGGTTTTAGATAATCACTTAAACCCTGTGCCAAGAGGAGTTGTTGGGATGTTGTATTTAGGAGGATATGGTGTAGCAAAAGGCTATGTTAAACGCCCAGAGCTAACTTCAGAAAGATTTATTAAAAACCCATATTTAAGTTTAGATATTTTATACAATACTGGTGATTTAGTAAGACTTAATAATGATGGAGATTATGAGTTTTTCGGAAGAAAAGATAATCAAGTAAAACTCAATGGGCATCGTATAGAATTGCGTGAAATAGAAAGTGTTTTAGAGCAGTACGAAGAAGTGAAAGAAGCTGTAGCTCTTGTTATTGATAGTGGTAATAGCTTAAAAAAGATAGGTCAGTTGGTTGCATTTTACAGAGGGAATTCTGAAGTAGAAGCATCACAACTAAAACGTCATTTGGAGAAGCAGTTGCCACAGTACATGATACCGCTTCAATTTAAATATTTAGAAGAGTTTCCATTAACTCCTAATGCTAAAGTAGATCGTAAAAAATTAAGTGAGTCTAGTGATTTTCAATTCGAATCGAATACAAAATATGTTGCGCCAACAAATGAAATTGAAGAAATTATAGCTAAGGTTTGGTCAGAAATGTTAGATGTAGAGAATATAGGTATCCATGATAATTTTATTGCACTGGGTGGACACTCGTTATTAGCAATGCGAATTACAAGTGTATTAAATGATACTCTAGAAATGGAAAATCCACTCGATAAAATTTTTATATATCCTACTGTAGCTTCTTATGCAAAGTATGTTGAAGAAACCATCATAAACTTATTAACCGAATAGATAGATGCAGTTTTATAGACAGAATAGTATTAAGCATAATTTGTTCAGAGTAATCGCTGGGACGATTACGCTATGCTATATTTTAGGACTAGCACAATTACCATTAAGAAGTATTTTGCATACTATTTCTCATAATCTCGAAATTCCAAGTTATATACTTCAGCATGATGAGGTTGATAACAATGATTATGTAAATCAATTAAAATCGGGAACTAATGTTGGTAACCATGATTTAAATCACCAGCACAAAGTTTTAGATTTTTTAGATGAAATTTTTGATGAACAATCGAATGATAATAAAAATCATAATGGAGAAACAACCACTGTAGATTTTAAATTAAATAAGCATATTACTTCAAGTAAGTACAATTTTATATTTCAAAATTCTTTTAAGATGGATAAGCCTGAATTTTGGATAACACATATATTCTACAAAAATGGATATTTAGAACAGTTATATCGACCTCCCAAAGTTTAACTTCTTCTCGAGGAAGAAATCTAGATTTCTGATGATTTCTTCTTTTCTAAAATATTTAGTTTTCAATTAAACCCATATAACTATGGGCAGTAAATCTTTGACTAAAATTGATTTATCTGCGTTGAAAAAATTACAATCACATTAAAGTTTTAATAAAAAATAAGTTATGAAACAGATTTTATTTTGCTTAGTGTTTATGGCACTAAGCGGTAATATTTTTGCCCATGAAATAAATGGGAGAATTACAGACGAAAAGAAAACGCCAATAGAGGGCGTAAACGTATATAACCAAAACACAGGTGGTTTTACAGATTCCAATGTAGCTGGTTATTATGAACTTGATGATATCTCAGTTGGAGATGTCTTAATTATAAGTGGCTTAGGTTACGAAAAACAAAAAATTACAATTACAGAAGATCAATTGGACGCAACGGTTAACATTATCTTGGTCGAATCCTCAGTATCTTTAGATCAAGTCGTTTTAGTATCTAAGGTAAACGCATTAACGGAATATGTCAATGTAGATATTAAAACTAATCCGATAAAATCTGCACAGGAAATTTTGAGAAAAGTGCCAGGATTAATTATTGGCCAACATGCAGGCGGTGGAAAGGCCGAGCAAATCTTTTTAAGAGGTTTTGATATTGACCACGGAACGGATATCACTATCTCTACCGATGGTTTACCTGTTAATATGGTATCTCATGCACATGGACAAGGTTATGCGGATATGCACTTTATTATTCCTGAAACTATTGATAATATAGACTTTGCTAAAGGACCTTATTATGCTAATGTAGGTAACTTTAATACCGCTGGTTATGTAGAATTAAACACCAAAAAGAAGATTGATGATAATTTGGTAAAACTAGAGGTGGGTCAATTTAATACGATTAGAAATGTAAATATGTTTAAAATCTCAGATACTGAGAATAGTAATACATTCATTGCATCAGAATTAGTGCTTACTGATGGTGTTTTTAATTCACCTCAAAATTTTAACCGTTTCAATATATTGGGACGCTACAACTTTAATAATTATGAAGATGAAGAATTAACTTTATCCATTTCGCATTTTCAAAGTCGTTGGGATGCTTCTGGTCAGATTCCTACAAGAGCTGTTGAACAAGGAATCATAGGTCGCTTTGGTGCTATTGACGATACTGAGGGTGGTAACACGAGTAGATCTAACATATGGGTAAATCACAAAAAGCAATTAGACGAGCACCAAAGCATTAAGTCTAAAGCCTTTTTATCGAGATACGGATTTGAGTTGTATTCCAACTTTACATTCTTTCTAGAAGATCCAGTTAATGGTGATCAAATTAAGCAGAAAGAAAATCGTCTTATTGCAGGTGCAGAATCAGTTTATAGTCGCGATTTTCATTTAGATAATCACGACATGCAATTTGATTTTGATGCTGGTTTAGGATTTAGATACGATGATAATAATGATGTCGAATTATCAAAAACTAGGAATAGACGTGAGACTTTAGAAAGAATAGCATTTGGTGATATCGATGAGCTTAACGGTTATGCTTTTTTAAGTGCCAATCTAAAAACGAAGAAATGGAAATTTAATCCAGGGCTTCGATTAGATTATTTTAAGTTTAATTATGTGGATTTCTTAGCAGATTCCTTTGAGACCTTGAGTGAAAATGATGTTATTATTAGCCCGAAATTTAATACAATATTCACGGCTTCTGAAAATTTACAATTATTCGGTAAACTTGGTTATGGTTTTCACTCTAACGATGCAAGGGTGGTTACGGCAAATACCGGAGAACAAACATTGCCTTCGGCATTTGGAGCGGATTTAGGTACGATATGGAAACCAGCTAATAGATTGGTTGTTAATGCCGCATTATGGAGCTTGTTTTTAGAGCAGGAGTTTGTTTACGTTGGTGATGCAGGTATTGTGGAACCGAGTGGTAAAACAAAGCGCTATGGTGTTGATTTCGGATTTCGTTATCAAATTAATGATTGGCTATTTATTAATAGTGATATCAATTATACAATAGCAAGAAGCACAGAAGAGCCTAATGGACAAGATTTTATTCCTTTGGCACCAGATTTAACATCTGTTGGTGGTATTACAGTTAGGGATTTAGGAAAGTTTTCAGGAAGTTTAAACTACAGGTATGTAGATGATAGACCAGCGAATGAAGATGATTCTATCGTGGCTGAGGGCTATTTAGTTACCGATTTGAACTTGAATTACAATTTCGCAAAAAATTGGTCTTTTGGTCTAATCGTAGAAAATTTATTCGATGTAGAGTGGAACGAAACACAATTTGCAACAGAAACGCGTTTATTTAATGAAACTGATCCAGTAGAAGAAATAACCTTTACTCCAGGTACACCTTTCTTTATGAGAGCTATGTTGTCAGTAAGGTTTTAATAGAATAGTTAATATTTTTAAAAATAAGGCTACCTTTTGGTAGTCTTTTTTTATTAGAGCGCATTTTTGGTAATATACACTCGCCAACCTATTATAGCAAGTTGAATCTTAGTGGCTTTACTAAGATCTAATTGTTTTTTGGAATAACTGGGAAGAATTGCTTTATTAGCTTTTGCGATAAGCTTAAAGATAGATTTCTTCATGTTTTGGATTTGTTACAAAAGCTCATTTAAACTTTTGTCTAATGTCACTTTAGTGACAAAAATAGTAAAACTTATTCTAGAACTAAGTTTTACATTTTTTTGATTGGTTGTTTGGTTTTAATTTAGAATATTGAAAATATAATATCAATAATCAATTTTGCTAATGTCATCATAATTTTTTGGTTTTAGAGGTTAATAAATTACTTCGTTTACTTGATTGAGTTTTCAATATATATCGGCAACGAATAATTCTCCAAATGTTTTTATATAAATCAACGAATTTGAATATGAATTTGTAAGTATAAAAATCATAATAGTTTTAATAAAATGTGACTTGCCTTAAATTTAGTTACTATTTGTAATAATTAATTCAATTTTATATATGAATTTGATATATTTATAGGGCATTTTGGAAGTGGATTTGATAATCGTAGAGGCTTTTCATCATTAAAATGATTGTTTTTTAGCTTTTCATCTTTTTTCGAAATTAAAATGTGATAAATATCATATTCTGTTTGCGCTATTTTTTGTAATTAATTTTGACCTTACAGTAGTACTTAATTTTAAAGCTATCTTTGTAAAAAAAATAGAAGATGAACAGAATTTTTGCAAGTATTGTATTTTTCATATCACTAATGAGTTGGTCACAAACTATAGTGATTAATGAATTAGACGCAGATTCCCCAAGTACAGATACTGCCGAGTTTGTGGAGTTAAAGTCTGAGACTCCAAATTTTTCTACAGATGGTTACATTTTAGTTTTCTTTAATGGCTCAAGTAGCGGAGGAGATTCTAGTTACATGGTTATTGATTTGGATGGTTACACAACAGATAATAATGGATTATTATTAATAGGTAGCGGAGGAGTATCTCCTTTCCCTCAGTTATTAATTTCAGAAAATGTAATTCAGAATGGAGCAGATGCAGTAGGCTTATATTTAGCTTCCATCAATGATTTTCCAGAAGGTACTTTAGCCACACAGACCAATTTAGTAGATGCTATGGTATATGGAACTAATGATTCTGATGACACAGCTTTGTTGGCTTTGATGGGAGAAACCACGCAATACAATGATAATGGTACTAATGCCAATCCAAAATCTATACAGCGATTTGTGGATAATATGGATGTAGAGTCATTTTCTGCAGCTACACCAACTCCGCGACGCGAAAATGATGGTTCCGGAAGCGATATTAATCCAGTTACAATTTCAGTAGTAGAAACTGAGTATGGAGAAGGTGATACTTTTGATATCACTTTTACTTCTGAAACCAATGTTTCTTCAGATTTAAATTTTACTATAAGTTTAGATAATTTTGGATTCGATACTTCAGATTTTACAGGAAATTTAAGTCTAATAATTTCTACTGGATCAAATTCTACAAGTACTACTATTAATCTAGTTGATGATACTACAGATGAAGGTGACGAGGTTTTAGAAGTACAGTTCTTAGATTTAGTGGAACCATTGGTGCCTTCTAATAATTTTGTTGAAGTAAGAGTTGTTGACAACGATTTTACAATGGCTGCTTGGGGAACACCAGTTAATCCAACAACAGGAATTGTGCAAAGTACACAACCAATTGGTTATTATGATAGCACGGATGGTCTTGCGGATACCGCTCTGAGACAAGCTTTACAGGATATTATTTCTGATCCTACAACGGTTAGAGCGCAAACTTATGCAGACGTTACTGATATTTTAAAAGAAGCTGATCAGAATCCGCTTAATAGTAACCAGGTTTGGTTAGTGTATTCTGAAGAAGGAAGACCAAAACTAGATTTTCAAACAAGTTCTGATAATACAGGTAAGTGGAACAGAGAACATACATTTCCGCGATCTAGAGGTGGTTTTTTTGATATTGAAGACGATGAAATAGCAGATGGAATAGACATATTTTGGACAACCAAAGCAGATTCGCTTCGTCATGGAAATTCAGATGCTCATGCATTGAGAGCAGCGGATGCAGCTGAGAATAGTTCTCGTGGAAATCAGCATTATGGACAATATGTTGGCCCAACAGGAACTTTGGGAAGTTTTAGAGGTGATGTAGCACGTAGCGTGTTATATATGGAGATTCGATACAACGGATTAGAAGTAGTTAATGGTTTTCCAAATACTACTGGGCAATTAGGTGACTTAGCAACTTTATTGGATTGGCACAGAAATGATCCGCCAGATGATTTTGAAATTAATAGAAATAATATCGTTTATAATTGGCAGAAGAATAGAAATCCATTTATAGACCAGCCACTAATGGTAGAATATATTTGGGGAACAAATGTTGGGGATACTTGGGACCAATCGTTAAGTGTTGATGATAATGGCTTATCTGAGGTAATAATATATCCTAATCCTACTAACGGAAGAGTTTATTTTGCAGGTTTGAAAGGAGATACTAAAATTGAAGTTTTTTCTATTGAAGGCAAACTTTTGAAACATTATGAATCTATTGATGATTATGTTGATTTAGATTTAGCCAAAGGATTGTATATTCTGAAATTGATGAATGATAATCGTTCAACAAGCAAGAAAATAATACTAGATTAAATAGTTGTATTTTTTTGAATAAAAAAGCCAAACTAAAAATTTTAGTTTGGCTTTTTCCTGTTGATTGATTGATGAAAATAAATTAGTTCTTCTTTTTTGTCTTTATAACAATGACACCATTTTTTGCTTTTTCTCCATATTTTTCGATGGCCTTTTTATCCTTTAAGACTGTAACGGATTCTATAGAATCAGCCTTTAAATCTTTAAATTTATCTTTGGTTACCTCTTTTCCATCAAGTATAAATAAAGGGTCCTTATCGTCATTGCTAGAAATGAAGATATTATTCTTGTCATGTGCATTTTGTAAAATGATTATTTCCTCTTTTACATTATCATCATTACTTCTTCCATTTTCATTATCGCTTACCCAAACACTTTTAGCTTTACCTCTTATTACAAATTTATTGCCTTCATCTTCATCAACTATAACTTCTACAACTTTGTTGTCATCAGAAACAACATGTACATTTTTACTTCGTTTTATAATTTTTCTTTTACCTTTTTTACCATTAGCCTTGATAATATATTGGACATCATGATCCTCATGCTCTTCATCATGCTCATGTTCTTCATCATGCTCATGCTCGTCATCTGATATTACATAAACATGACTTCCGTTTCTTGAATTACGAAGCTTATGTTTTGAGCCTTTAGTTTCATATACAAATGTATTTTCTATGTGTTTTGCATTGCTATTTCCAATTGAAATAGTGTTTTTATTTTCGTTATAAATAATTTTTACTGGGTCAATAGCTTCATCTGAGTTAACATTATAACTAGTATTAGAATTTTTAGATTTCACTTCAATTTTTATTGCAGTAATCTCACCATTCTTGTTGCGTTTTACTCCTTTAAATTTAGCAGTTAAACCCTCTTTTTTCAGATTCTCCTTTATCTCGTCTAATTCTGAATCCGTGGTATTTTTTGTAATTATTGTAATAGAAATATCTCCATTCAATTGAGGTTTACTTTTAGATTTTTGAGGTGCAGCCATAGCTATGAGTTGACTATTTTTATCAGGCTTCGTAACTGAAGTTGTTTTTACAGGTGTTGAGGACACCTTCATTTTGTTCATTTCGACTTTCCCATATTCAGCTCGCTTTTTTTCAATTCTTTTTAAGTCTTTTTCATTTTGTATTCCAGTTTTGACCATTGCTTTATGGGCTCTATTTTGTAGTTCCTCAACTACTTTATCCGAAATAGTGCTAAGTTTTTGGTCGAAATGTATGGTTGCACCATCTATTCTACCAACATAACCACCACCTTTGCCAAATAATTCTTTATAAATTATAAAAGGGTCTATGGTATTTTTAGAATCACCTCCTCCATAGCTACGATCATAAAGTTTAACAAAAATGTCTATAAGCTCATTATCTTCATTTCGTTTTATTTCGCTGAAAACTAAAGTTCCACCTTTACTATCAACAGCTTCTGACATGGCTTTTAATTGATTGTCAGTTGTGTTTTTGGTAACAACAAATTCTATAGTTTTTTCTGAGTTTAAAGCTGGTTTTTCGGCATCTAAATATACTTTTTCAGTATTCATACTTATTAATAAACCACCTAAAAGCGGTAACATTAATACGTATTTCCATTGTTTTTTTCTGTTTGATCTCGATTTTTGTAACATAACGATTCGTTCTTTGATTAATGAATTATAAAAATTATTTGATAATGAAATGTTGTGATTTGCTACACTTGTTTTTAATAATAAGTGTTGGTATTCTTTTTCGTTTACAGAACAAGTCTGGGTTTTGCAGTCAGCGATATATTCTAAATTTTGGCGTAACCCTTTTCTGTATAGCCAAACCAAGGGATTAAACCAAAATATAATACAGGTAACTTGTACTAGCAATATGTCTATGGAGTGCAATTGTTGAGCATGCACTTTCTCATGTGTTAGTATAAGCTTTAGTTCATTTTCTTCAAAAGATTCAGGGTTAAAAACAATCCACTTAAAAAATGAAAAAGGCGATATTTTGGTCTTTACAACAACATAAGTAAAATGTTTGTCTTTGTGTTTTGGATTTTTTAATAAGAGTATGGCTAAAGAGCCAAATTGTAATATAAATTGAATTGAAAATAATATAAATCCAATTCCATAAATAATTGGAAATAGTTTGGTCCAATCAAATACCGTTTCATGTTCAATAGTAGCAGAGTTTAAGGGTATATTTTGCGTGTAAACATTCTCGGATATAACAATAGGTTCTATTGGTATATAAACAGGGATCACAATAAATGGAAACACCAAGGCAACTACTAAACCTATTAATAGAAACCATCTATTATGCTGAAAAAATGTCTCTTTCTTTAAAAAGAAATGGAAACACAAATAGAAGACGACTATTACTACTGATGCTTTTAAAAGATACTCCATAACTACTTTTTATTTTCGATTAATGCAATGATTTCCTTCAGCTCATCTACGCTGATCTTTTCTTCTTTAGCAAAGAATGAAACCACGTTTTTATAAGAGCTGTTAAAGTAATTTTCAATCGCAGTATTCATAAACTTAGTTTTATAATCTTCTTTAGAGACAATCGGGAAGTATTGATGTGTTTTTCCGTATGCGTTATAATTTACATATCCCTTTTCTTCTAGGTTTCTTATAATTGTAGAAAGCGTATTATAATGTGGCTTGTCTTCTTTTATCTCTGCCAGTACATCTTTAACGAAAGCTTTTTCGAGCTTCCATAGAATATGCATTATTTCTTCTTCCTTATTTGTGAGTTTTTGTATCATAATCGTTTCAGATTTTAGTCAATTCTTCAAGTTTTTTTATTAAGTCTATCACCTCGAAGGTTTCTTCCAACAATAATTCCATTCTCATCGATTAAGAAATTATCAGGAATTCCGTTTACTCCATAAATTAACCCAGCTACATTTTCATTTCCTTTAAGGTCACTTGCATGTTGCCAGTTTAAACTATCTTTTTTTATGGCATCTTTCCAGTTTTCATTGTTATCATCAAGAGAGACAGCGAATATTTCAAACCCTTTAGAATTATACTTTTCATAGGTTTTAACAAGGTTAGGGATTTCTTTTCTACATGGTCCGCACCAGGACGCCCAGAATTCTAATAAGGTTATTTTACCTGTGTTATTAGAAAGTTTGATGTTTTTTCCATTTTCATCTTCCATTACAAAATCAACGTAGCCCTCACCGATTTTTGGTTCTTTATTCAATTTAATATAAGTTGAAATTTTCTCTCCATACCTAGAGTTTTTATTTTCTATGGAAAGTTTATCAAACAAACTTTTGGTTGTTTCTTTTCCCCAGGTAGTAGCATAAATTGATAAGATATTGGCACTTACTATGCTGTTGGGATTATCTCCAACAAACTTTTGTTCTACTTCACTTTGAGCTTCACTATGTGGCTCAATTTCACTAACTAATTTGCTTAAGTGCTGATTCAAATTTTCAGATTCAGAACCTTTTATAACTGCGTTTCTGAAGTCAGATTTACTAGCGTCAAAAGTCATAGTATTGTTTTCTAACCAGACATATCTGTAGTGAGAATAATCTGAAGTCCGAAGAACAGCTCTTAAAGGTGAACTTGGTAAATCGCCTTCAAATAAAAATGAATTGTTTTGAACTATGGTTGAATCTAAAATTGTACCTGTGTCTATATTGTCTAGAATCATTTTAGTTCCATCAATAATTCCAGTAGTCGTTCCAGAAAATGAGAACTCTTCCGTAGTTTCACTCTTACAAGATAAAATAAGCAGAACTATAAATAGGTGAACGAGTTTTTTCATAATGATTATTTTATTATTCAAATCTATAACTATTTTTATAGTTATACAACTAAAAGAATAGTTATTTAACGAAATTTTTAGTTTTGAGTCGCTTTGAAAATGAAATGCTATCTTCGCTGTTACATTAAAATTGTAATTAAATAAATGAGTGTATTTCTTGTTATAGCTGGTTTGGCGTTGTTAGTTGTCGGTGGAGATTTTTTGGTTAGAGCATCGGTAGGATTGTCATTTAAGCTTAAAATTTCGAAACTCGTTATTGGTATGACGGTTGTGTCTTTTGCAACATCTGCACCAGAACTTTTAGTGAGTTTGCAAGCTGCTTTAGATGGTGTGTCTGACATTGCTCTTGGTAATGTCATTGGTTCTAATATTGCTAATATAGGTTTGGTGCTAGGTATTACTGCAATAATTTCTCCTTTAGTTGTAGATAGAGATTTTTATAAACTCAATTGGCCAATGATGATGTTGGCTTCGTTTGCATTATATTTCTTTTTAAAAAATGACGAAGTTTTAACGGCATTAGAAGGAGTAATACTTTTTGTATCATTAATTATCTTCCTTATTGTTTTAATTAGAAGTTCCAGAAAATCCATAAAAGCTAATTTAGATGAAGTTGATGATGCGTTAGCCGAAGTGTCAAATTTTAAAATTGTAGCTTGGCTTTTAATAGGAGCTGCAGGCTTATATTTTGGTTCTGAGTGGTTGGTGCAAGGTGCAAAGCAACTTGCTAAAGCTGTAGGTATTAGCGATTATGCGATTTCCGTAACTGTCATTGCAATTGGTACTAGTGTGCCGGAGTTGGCGGCTTCTGTTATTGCTGCGTTAAAGAAAGAAAAAGCGATTTCTTTAGGTAATTTAATAGGTTCTAATATTTTTAATATTGCGTCAGTTTTAGGTTTAACTGCCATTGTAAAGCCGATTGTGGTAAATCCAGATACTCCACAAATATTATCTACTAATATATTTTGGATGATTGCTTTTGCAGCAATCTTAATTCCGTTAATGCTCATACCTAAACGATTTCAAATAGGAAGATTAAAAGGGATGCTATTATTTGGTGCCTATTTGGTCTTCATATATGTATCACTAAAGTAATCTAATATAAAGGGTATTAAAAAAGGCTTGCAGAAATCTACAAGCCTAATTAATTTTTATATAATTAATTGCTAATTAAGAAATATTAGCACTCTTTACAGTCTTAATAATTCTACCTGCAATCTTATAAGGATCACCATTTGAAGCTGGTCGTCTATCCTCTAACCAACCTTTCCAGCCTTTCTCAACTGTTATAATTGGAATACGAATAGAAGCTCCTCTATCAGAAACACCATAGCTAAAATCATTAATGGATGCTGTTTCATGATCACCTGTTAAACGTTGATCATTAAACTCACCATAAACAGCTATATGCTCTTTAACAACTGGTCTAAACGCTTCACAAATTTTCTCATATGTTTCTTGACTTCCACAAGTTCTTAATACTGTGTTAGAGAAATTTGCATGCATACCAGAACCATTCCAGTCCATATCTTTACCTAATGGTTTTGGATGGTATTCAATATAATAACCATATTGCTCGGTCAATCGATCTAATAAATAACGTGCAATCCAAATTTCATCACCAGCTTTTTTTGCTCCTTTAGCAAACAATTGGAATTCCCACTGACCAGAAGCAACTTCTTGATTAATACCTTCAAAATTCAGACCAGCATCAATACATAAATCCGCATGTTTTTCAACTAAATCTCTACCATGAGTGTTTTTACCACCAACAGAGCAGTAATACATACCTTGAGGTGCAGGATAGCCACCAATAGGGAAACCTAAAGGTAATTGTGTTTTGGTATCCATTATGAAGTACTCTTGCTCAAAACCAAACCAAAAATCATTGTCTTCATCTTCGATTGTAGCTCTACCGTTAGAAATGTGAGGAGTTCCATCAGCATTTAAAACTTCAGTCATTACTAAATAGCCATCTCTTCTTGCAGGATCTGGATAAATAGCAACAGGCTTTAATAGACAATCTGAAGATCCTCCAGACGCTTGTTTTGTTGAAGAGCCATCGAAAGACCAAATTGGGCAATCTTCTAATTTTCCACTAAAGTCATTTTCTACTTTAGTTTTACTTCTCATGTTTTGGGTTGGAAAATATCCATCTAACCATATGTACTCTAATTTAGATTTACTCATCGTTTTATTATTTAAAAAATTGATAATGCAAATATTATCTTTTTTTTTAATAGGTCAAAAAAAATAGGGTATTTTAGATAAAATGTTATTAATTATTGTTAACAACCCTATTTTTGAATGGGTGTTGCTGTAAATTTTAAAGATTTCGTATTTTTGGCCTAAATTATTATTAATATGTCAACACTTAGATTTCACGCAATAAAAGAATCATCGAAAAGAAAACCAATAATAATTAAGGACGAGAAAAGGCGTTCTGAAATTTTTGGACAGAATGTGTTCAATGAAGCTGCAATGCGTCAGTATTTAACCAAAACTGCCTTAACTAGTATTTTAGAGGCTGTTGAAAAAGGAACAAAAATTAATCGCTTAATTGCGGACCACATTTCAACAGGAATGAAAGAATGGGCAATTTCAAAAGGGGCAACACATTATACGCATTGGTTTCAACCTTTAACAGGTGCTACTGCAGAAAAGCATGATGCTTTTTTTGAAACTATAGGAGATGGACTTGCTATAGAAAAGTTTGGTGGGAATCAGTTGGTACAGCAAGAACCTGATGCCTCAAGTTTTCCTCATGGTGGAATTAGAAATACATTTGAAGCAAGAGGTTATACAGCTTGGGACCCAACATCTCCTGCGTTTATTTATGGTACAACTTTATGTATTCCAACAGTTTTTGTATCCTATACTGGTGAAGCTCTAGATTATAAAACACCACTATTAAGAGCGCTGCAAGCAGTGGATAACGCTGCAGTAGCAGTTTGTAAGTATTTCGATAAGAATGTGAAAAAAGTAAATGCTTCCTTAGGTTGGGAGCAAGAATATTTTTTAATTGATAGTGATTTGGCTGCATCTCGTCCAGATATTGTATTAACCGGTCGTACGCTTTTAGGACATTCACCTGCAAAAGGACAACAACTCGATGATCATTATTTTGGAACTATTCCAAATAGGGCTATGGCTTACATGCGCGATTTGGAAAATGAATGTATGCTGTTAGGTATTCCAGTAAAAACAAGACATAATGAGGTAGCACCAAATCAGTTTGAGTTAGCTCCAATATATGAAGAGGCAAATTTAGCAGTAGATCATAACTCTCTGCTTATGGATATTATGCAAAAAATTGCTAAGCGTCATAATTTTAAAGTATTGATGCACGAAAAGCCATTTGCTGGTGTAAATGGTTCGGGAAAACATAACAATTGGAGTCTAAGTACAAATACGGGAGTTAATTTACTGTCACCTGGTAAAACTCCAATGAGCAACCTTCAATTTTTAACCTTCTTTATCAATACCATAAAGGCAGTACAAACGCATGAGGAATTGTTGAGAGCAGCTATTGCATCCGCAAGTAATGATCATCGTTTAGGTGCTAATGAGGCTCCGCCAGCAATAATTTCAGTATTTATTGGTGAACAATTAACTAAGGTATTAGATGAATTAGAGACTGTAACTAAAGGTAAATTATCACCAAAAGAAAAAACAGATTTAAAACTCAATGTAGTTGGAAAAATTCCTGAAGTTATATTAGATAATACAGATAGAAATAGAACATCGCCTTTTGCATTTACTGGTAATAAGTTTGAATTTAGAGCAGTCGGATCTAAAGCAAATTGTGCTAATCCTATGACTGTCTTAAATACAATAGTTGCTAAGCAATTAATAGATTTTAAGCATGAAGTTGACGAATTGATTGATAAAAAATCAATGAAAAAGGATGATGCCGTTTTCAATGTTTTAAGAGAGTATATTAAAACATCAAAAGCTATTCTTTTTGAAGGAAATGGGTATAGTGATGCATGGGAAAAAGAAGCAAAAAAGAGAGGTTTGAGTAACAATAAGACGACTCCTGAAGCATTAAAAATTAAGGTCGCTAAATCTTCAATTGCCCTTTTTGAAAATTTAGGTGTAATGAACAATGTAGAGAGCGAGGCACGTTACGAAATTGAGATGGAAGAATACATTCTTCATATTCAAATAGAGAGTCGTGTTTTGGGCGATATTGCTCGTAATCATATAGTGCCAACTGCGGTCAGATATCAAAATATATTAATTGAAAATGTTACAGGTCTCAAAACTATTTATGGTGATAAGTTTAAAAATTTTGCAAAAGAACAGTTATCTCTTATTGAGCAAATTTCTCATCATATTGAAGCCATTAATTCATTGGTAACTAAAATGACAGATGCTCGAAAATCATTAAATAAACAATCAGATATTGAAAAAAAGGCTCATGGTTATTGTAATAAGGTGAAACCATTGTTTGAGGATATTAGGTACCATAGTGATAAATTAGAACTAATGATTGACGACGAGTTGTGGCCATTGACTAAATATAGAGAGCTTTTGTTTACTAAATGATAGTATTACAGTAGCTTATGTTCGTTTTTTAGCCTGAATTGGCATTATTATGTACGTATTTATACGTACATAATTCTTTGCTAAAGTTAATTTTGGTGTCGTTTATCGGTAACTTTTAGCGAATTATCGAAAAGACAGTAATAACTCGTTAAAAATTTAGAATTGTCCTTTCCGCATTGGGTTTATTACATATCTTTGTAGTGCTATTAATCAATATTTGTAATAATGAAAAAGTTACTATTAAGTGTAGCTATTCTTGTTGGCGCAACTCTAATCCTTTCTCAAGACAATTCAGAAGATCTGAATAACGTGACTAAAGATGACGTTGTGACTATACAGTCTAAGCTACAGTCAGAATCTTAAAAAAAACTAAGACAATACCTTAAGTATTATATAATACCTGCAGAAAGATAAAATCGATTATTCGATTTTATCTTTTTTTGTTTCTGTTAATTCCTTTGTCTTGTTTATGATTTGATAATTATTTTTCTATATTGCGTTCCTCCCAAATCTGTAGTGAAATCGACTTATCTTTCTAATAAAAGGTATATGACTCCTAAATTCAGTGCTATTTTATTAAGTATAGCAATGACAGTAGTTTGTGTTAGTTTTGCTTCTTCCCAAGAAATAGAGAAAACAATAGAAGCACAAAAAGCTCAAGTGCGAGAAAAAAAGAATGAGAAATCTATAAACCGTAGATTTGCTTTTTTTAGTTACCGAGGTTCTAATGCTATCGATATGGCAGCTGGTTCAGCTATTATTAATGGTGATTATTCAGACCCTGAATTCGAAGTTTATTTTAGAATAGGTTACAAGCATCATCTTACAAGTCACCTAAATTTTAATATAACTTACAATAAATATAATATAGCATTTAAAGAACTTTATAATAATGGATTTATGTCCTTTGATTTAAATTTAGAATTGCTATTTAGTCCTTACACGAGATTCTCTCCGTTTCTATACGCTGGTGTAGGTTATAATGCAGATAATGACTTTACAGCCACGGAGTCAAAAGCTCAAGGTGGTTTTGGTTTCGAAGTTATTATTACGGATCGTGTAGGCCTCAAGTTGTTTGGAGAATATAATTATTTCTTAAGTGACGAGCTAGATGGACTTATTGCTGGTGATAGTGATGACGTATTATATAGAATGGGATTAGGTCTAAATATTTATTTTGGTGGAAATAAGAAAAAAGAGGCATTGCGAAAAAAGATGAAAACAGTCATTAATTCAAATCCAATTCCTATTCTTATTAATAATAAGACCCAAACTTATACTGATAATAAAACACAATCATTATTTTTGCAAGACCAATAGTAATATACATTGCAATGAGTAGTTCGGTGAGTAAAAGATATGCACAACGAGGAGTTTCCGCTTCAAAGGAAGATGTACATAATGCCATAAAAAACATTGATAAGGGTCTATTTCCTAAAGCATTTTGTAAAATAGTACCAGATTACTTAACAAACGATGAAGATTATTGTCTTATTATGCATGCTGATGGAGCTGGTACAAAATCATCATTGGCCTACATGTATTGGAAGGAAACTGGAGATATTTCAGTTTGGAAAGGAATAGCCCAAGATGCACTAATAATGAATATTGACGACTTGCTTTGTGTTGGTGCTACAGATAATATCATGTTATCTTCTACAATAGGAAGAAACAAGAATCTAATTCCTGGTGATGTTATTTCTGCAATCATTAATGGTACAGAAGAATTAATCGAAGATTTAAAATCTTTTGGAGTCACCATTCATTCTACAGGTGGAGAAACTGCAGACGTTGGAGATTTAGTAAGAACGATAATTGTCGACTCTACTGTAACGGCTCGTATGAAACGAAGCGATGTTATCGATAATGCTAATATTGTTGAAGGAGATGTTATTGTTGGTTTAGAATCATTCGGACAAGCAACATACGAATCGGAATACAATGGTGGTATGGGAAGTAATGGATTAACCTCTGCAAGACATGATGTGTTTTCAAAATATTTAGCGGAAAAATATCCTGAAAGTTTTGATGCAGCAGTTCCTGAAGACCTTGTCTATTCTGGACAAACAAAACTTACTGATTCAGTCGAAAATTCGCCTATAGATGCTGGTAAATTAGTATTGTCACCAACCAGAACTTACGCACCAATTATTAAAGAGATTCTCAATACATACAAAAGCGATTCTATACATGGCATGGTACACTGTAGTGGTGGTGCTCAAACAAAAATTCTTCATTTTATAGATCGTTTTCATATTATAAAAGATAATATGTTTGCAATTCCTCCGTTATTTAAACTTATTCAAGAACAATCTAAAACGGACTGGAAAGAAATGTATCAAGTCTTTAACTGTGGACATCGTATGGAATTGTATGTAAAACCAGAAGTTGCAAATGCTGTTATTGAGATTTCAAAATCTTTTAATGTAGATGCAAAAGTAATTGGTAGAGTAGAAGCTTCTGAGCACAAGAAACTTACCATAAAAAGCGAATACGGCACGTTTACATACTAAATTTTTCAAGCATGAAAACTTATACTTGGTTTATACTAAGTCTATTTGTCATTGGCCAAAGTCAAATATTTGCGCAGCCAGATTCCTTATATTTTCACAATAAAAAAAAGGATGAAGTTAAATTGGGTTGGAGAACTAAAAAGGAAGTTGGTTTGAATCTAAATCAAGTTTCATTTACCAACTGGAACTCAGGTGGAACCAATTCTATTTCAGGTATTGTGACTGGAAAAGCTTCTGCTAAATACAAACAAGAAAAATGGTTTTGGAATTCGAACTTCAACATTAGATATGGTCTAAACAAGCAAGAGGATAGGAATATTAGAAAAACGGATGACGTTATAGAAGTGATCTCTAATGTGGGACTAGAAAAAAATCCTGAGAGCAATTGGTTTTACTCCGCTAGGTTTAGTTTGAATACCCAATTAGCTAATGGATACAATTATCCTAATAGAGATGAGCCCATTTCAAAATTTTTGGCACCTGGCTATATGTTTTTTGGTTTAGGTATGGAATATGGTAGGCATATTGAGCGTATGTCTTTTTATGCCTCACCATTTACATTAAAAACCACTTTTGTTTTAGATGATGATTTGGCAAATCAAGGTGCTTTTGGTGTCGACCCTGCTATTTATGATTTAGAAGGAAATATATTAAGGAATGGAAAAAAAGTGAGACAAGAGTTGGGTATTTTGTTGACGAACCAATATGAAGAAGAAGTATTTGAGAATATAAAAATAACTAGTCTTTTAAGGTTGTATACAGATTATATCAACAGTTTTGGAAACATAGACATAGAATGGGAGATTAACTTGGATATGAAAGTGAATAAATATGTCAAGGCTATTCTAGGTTCTCACCTTAGATACGATAATGATATAAAAATTGAAGTTGAGAGGAATGAAATGACCAACGAAGAGTTGGTAATTGAAGGACCAAAACTACAATGGAAACAAATTCTTGGTGTTGGAGTCGTTGTGGATTTAGACAATATTATAAAACAAAAAAATAATCTTAATTAGACACTGCCTTCACTTAAATACTTGTAGTCTTCGAGTTCAGTAAGTTTATTAATCTTTTTCGTTGTACCGTTTTTTAATAAGTAAATTGTATCAGAAGTATCGATAATATGTTCGTACATATGGTCTGAAATAATAATAATCTTATCCGCTTTTTCTTCAGCAATCATCTGTTTTACAGTTTCAATATGCAATGGATATAAATGAGAAAAAGGTTCATCTAAAATTGCTATTTCGCTTTCTGATTTCAAGATAATATAAGTTTCAAGAATGCGGCGCTCACCTCCAGATAAGGCTTTAAATTTTGAGTTTTCATAAATTGAAAATGCCTCAAAATTTTCTATAAAAGCCATCCAGCTCAATTTGTATAATTTGAAAATAAATGAAAGCTTCATTCCATTAGGAATAAAATTATATTGAGGTAGATACTTCGCAAAGCCTGTTGAATACAAAGGTTTTAAAAGTGGTTTATTGTCAATTCTAATCAATTTGTATTTCGGTTTTAAACTCCCAAACGCAATATTGAGCAAACTACTTTTACCACAGCCATTTCTACCTAATATAGCAGTCACTTGACCAGTTTCAGCTTTTAGGTAAATACCGTTTAAAATTCGTTTGTTTTTAAAGTAAAGTTCTACATTGTCTAATTCAAATATCATTGTTATTTATGTAAATTCCTTAAATACAGTAAGGAATATAATGGTTAAAATGCAGTCTACAATAAACATAATGGTAAAAAGCTTTAAAGGCGAAATGCCTAAATTTTTATAAAACGTTAATTTATGTTTATTGTTAGTTTCATTGACATAGTACCATGCAAAAACCGTCAGAAATAATTTGGTTACTATTGCTGGTACTAAATGCGGATTAAAAAATCCGATGATAGCTGTTATAATAAGTGACCAAACCACAAACGGCTTATAGAATGCAAGTATAGCTAGGAATCGCTGCATATTAATAATGTAACGTTTATTATCGGTATTTTATTTTTTACTGTTGATATGTCGTTATAACTGTAATCTTAAAATCCATAAAATGTCGTATTTTTGAAATTCAATTTTTTGAAGAGAGATGCTAGAGAAAATTCAGATTATAAAACAACGATTCGATGAGGTAAATGACCTTATTATTCAACCAGATATTATATCAGATCAGCAACGCTATACTAAGCTGATGAAAGAATATAAGGATCTTAAAATAATTGTAGATAAAGGAGATGTTTATAAGGAAGCACTAGATAATGTCGCTGAGGCTGAAGAAATAATTGCAGATGGGTCTGATGCAGAAATGGTAGAAATGGCTAAAATGCAACTCGACGAAGCCAAAGAGACTATCACTAAACTTGAAGAAGAAATCCGTTTCTTATTAATTCCTAAAGATCCAGATGATGCTAAAAACGTTGTGGTTGAGGTAAGAGCTGGTACAGGTGGTGATGAGGCTAGTATTTTTGCAGGTGATTTATTTAGGATGTATTCTAAGTACTGCAGTGATAAAGGTTGGAAAGTCGATGTTGTAAGTCAAAGTGATGGAACATCTGGTGGTTTTAAAGAGATTATTTTTGAAGTTTCTGGTGAAGATGTTTATGGTACATTAAAATTTGAAGCAGGTGTGCATCGTGTACAACGTGTACCGCAAACAGAAACTCAAGGTCGTGTGCATACAAGTGCAGCTACTGTTATGGTATTACCTGAAGCAGAGGAGTTTGATTATGAGCTGGATATGACTGAAGTACGTATTGAACGTACAACATCTACAGGACCTGGTGGGCAATCGGTAAATACAACCTATTCTGCAATTAAATTGCATCATGAGCCAACAGGAATGATTGTAAGTTGCCAGGATCAAAAGTCATCTCACAAAAATTTAGAGAAAGCCTTGAAGGTTTTACGTTCACGATTGTATGATCTAGAACTGGCAAAACAACAAGCTGCGGATTCTGAAAAGCGCAAGAGCATGGTGAGTTCTGGTGATAGAAGTGCAAAGATTAGAACCTACAATTATCCTCAAGGGCGTGTAACGGATCACAGAATTGGGTTAACACTTTACGACTTATCAAATATCATTAATGGTGATATTCAAAAAATAATAGACGAATTAATGTTAGCTGAAAACACGGAGTTGTTGAAAGCTAGTGATGATGTAATTTAGATCTTAGCCTCATTTTGAGGCTTTTTTTATGAATAAGAAAAATATCATACTTCTTATAGCTGCGTTTGTAGTTTTCGTTATTTTGTTTAGATGGTCAGGAGTATTAAGAACATATGCTATATCTTCAACATCAAGTGAACCAAATTTAAAATTAGGATCTACAATTTTAGGTTCTAGTTTAAAAAGCCCTAAACGTTTAGACTTTGCTTACTTTAAATATTCTGATAGTTTAGATGGTTGGACAATAGTTAAAAGATTAATAGCAATTCCTGGTGATACATTAGAATGTAAAAATGGTAATTATTTTGTTAATGGTGAAAATATAGATATAGGAATTGATTTAAGGTTTCAGTATAAGATGTTGCCTCAATATTATAATAGGTATATTAAAGATAATGTTGTAAATCCTGAGCCTTATTCACATTATAGTTCTGATACAATTAGAGTTTTTTTAGATGATTCATTTGTAAAATCGCTGCCTATAGAATTAGAAAGATATTATTACTATGGAAGAGATAATCTATCTAAAGAGATTTTTTTAAATCATTCTGATTGGAATTTTAATAATTTTGGACCAATTATTATACCAAAAGGAAAATACTTTTTTTCTGGAGATAATAGAGATAATTCTTATGATTCAAGATATAGAGGTTTTGTAGATGACACGCATATACTTGGTACAGTTTTAATTACTTTTTAAATGACAACACAACAAATAATAGACCAAATTCACGAAAAGCAATCCTTCCTCTGTATTGGATTGGATGTTGACTTAAATAAAGTCCCAAAACATGTCTTAAAAGAAGACGATCCAATCTTCGCTTTTAACAAAGCCATAATCGATGCGACTCATCATCTTTGTGTGGCATACAAACCAAACACAGCATTTTACGAAGCTTATGGAATTAGGGGTTGGGAAGCTCTGGAGAAAACAATCAATTATCTTAACGAAAATCATCCAGAAATTTATACAATCGCAGATGCAAAACGAGGAGATATTGGTAATACAAGCACAATGTATGCTAAAGCATTTTTTGAAGATTTAGGTTTCGATAGTGTAACGGTAGCACCTTATATGGGAAAAGATTCGGTTGAGCCATTTTTAGCTTTTAAGGATAAGCATACTATTTTATTAGCTTTGACCTCAAATCTAGGTGCATTTGACTTTCAGACCAAAACCGTAGATGGAGTAGAGTTGTATAAGCAGGTTTTAGAAACGTCTAAATCATGGAGGAATTCAGAAAATCTAATGTATGTAGTTGGTGCGACTAAAGCAGAATTTTTAGCAGATATTCGTAAAATTATTCCAGATAGCTTTTTACTAGTTCCAGGTGTTGGTGCTCAAGGTGGTAATCTTCAAGAGGTCTGTAAATATGGAATGAATAGTTCGGTCGGATTATTAATAAACTCTTCAAGAGGAATTATTTATGCTTCTACAGAAAAAAACTTTGCGGAAGCTGCTGCAAAAAAGGCAGAAGCACTACAATTGCAGATGGCTGTTGAATTAGAACATCATTTCTAACAATGACTTTTACAGATCAACTTAAGAGAGAATTTCAACTAAAGAAAGTACCTAAACGAATAATTTCATTAGTACCAAGTCAGACTGAGTTGTTGGTAGATTTAGGTTTAGAGTCTTCAATAGTTGGTGTCACTAAATTCTGTGTCCATCCAAAGCATCTAAGGCTATCAAAAAAAGTTGTTGGTGGAACAAAGCAAATCAATCTTGAAAAAGTAAAAGAACTTCTCCCAGATATTATTCTGTGTAATAAGGAAGAGAATACTAAAGCTATTATTGCGTCATTAGATGATATAGCACCAATTCATATTAGTGATGTGTATAACCTAGACGACTGCTTTGAGCTTATCGAAATGTATAGTAATATTTTTCAAGTAGAGAATAAAGCTTTAAAAATTATTAATGATATTAAAGAGCAACGGAATCTGTTGCAGAATCGATTAAAAAGCTCATTAAAACCTAAAGTCGCCTATTTTATATGGAAAAACCCATGGATGGTTGCAGGTTCAGATACATTTATTGATATCATGATTGAAGAAGCTGGTTATGAGAATGCTTTCAAAGAAGAAATGCGTTATCCAGAAATTGAATTGGAGAATATAAAATTAAAATATACTGATGTTATTTTTCTTTCGAGTGAACCTTTTCCTTTTAAAGAAGAACATATTTTAGAATTAAAATTACATTTTCCAGACAAAGACATTAAAATTGTAGATGGTGAAATGTTCTCTTGGTATGGAAGTCGTTTAAAAAAGTCGTTCTCTTATTTTGAAACACTTCATAATTAAGCAAAAAAAGTCGATACCTAACTAAAATACCGACTTGCTTACTAATCTTCAATAAAGACCTAACTAATTAATCTTTTGCAATGCAAAGATGATACCTATTTGTATATTAAATGTTATGTTAATATTAGCAGATAATTAAATCTTCTTTAATAACTTTCATCAAAACTTATAACAATGAAGACTCATCTACCAATAGTTATAGCTTTAATATTTTCTATTTCAGTTATTTCTCAAACTCAAAATTGCAACTGTTGTACAGAAAAACATTCGGAATTCGATTTTTGGATAGGCACTTGGGAAGTCACTAATAAAGATGGCTCAAAAGCAGGTAAAAATGTGATTAAGAAGGACCAAGATAATTGCGTTTTGCAAGAAAATTGGACAAGCACAACTCCAGGTTATACAGGTACTAGTAATAATTTCTACAACTTAAAAACCAAACAATGGGAGCAAATCTGGATTGATAATCAAGGAGCGACACTTCATATGAAAGGAAATAAAGTTGGTAACCAAATGATTTTAAGAACAGATGATGAAACTAATGCTGAAGGCAAGATTTTTCATCATCGCATTACCTGGACTGCAAATGACGATGGGACGGTACGTCAATTGTGGGAAACCATTTCAGGTGATAAAGTAGTAGCTGTCGCTTTTGATGGTTTGTATAAGAAAGTAGAGTGACTAATCTTGTAATGCAAATACTTTCTTTAATAAGGCTGTGCTTCTAGAAGATACTTTGCTTCTAATTTCTTTTTCTTCAACAGCAATCATTGTATAAACACCATCTAAAGCTTCATTTGTCACGTAGTCTGTTAAGTCAGGGTTTACGTTATTAGTTAAGGGAATATTGTTATATCTAGTAATAAGATTTGTCCATATCTCATCCGCACCAACTTTACTAAAAGAACTCTCTATTACAGGTTTAAATTTATTATATAAATCCGTTTTCGTTTTAGTAGTCAAATAACTTGTGGCAGCATTTTCTTCGCCAAGTAAAATATTTTTTGCATCATTAAAAGTAATATCATTTACTACATTTACAAATATAGGAGTCGCTTCTTTCACTGCATCTTCAGCGGCCCTGTTAAGTGCTTTTAACCCTTCATCCGCCAAACTACTGAGTCCAATTTTTCTGAGAGCATTATCTGCCTTTTGAAGTTCACTGGGTAAAAGTATCTTTACCAAATCGTTTTTGTAAAAACCATCTGTTTGCGTCAACTTTGTTACTTGTTTGTCAATACCTTGGTCTAAAGCCTGTCTTAAACCAGAAGCAATGTCGGCATTACTAAGTACTCCATCTGTTTGTGGTAATGAGTCTACAACTTGTTGTAACTCTGCGCATGCCGTTAGGTTTAAAATAATAAGTAGGGCGAAAATTTTTCTAATCATTGGTTTGGGTTTTATATCTTAGCAAAGATAATCGTTACAAGTGAAATCATTTCAAATATTATGCCTAATATTTACTCTAGTTTTATGCAGTTGTAATTCTTCCTACGAAAAAGACAAACAAGAACAATTAGACCAATATATCACAATCTTGGGTATAGCTCAAGATGCTGGTTATCCTCAAATTAATTGCGAGAAAGAATGCTGTAAACCTTATTATGAAGGAAACGAAAAGAAGAAATTAATTTCTTGTTTAGGTCTCGTAGACTTAACTTCAAAACAAAAATTTTTATTTGATGCTACACCAGATATTAGTGAACAAACACAAATGTTAAAAGATCAGCATTTAGATAATGGCAGCTTAATTGATGGCGTGTTTTTAACCCATGCTCATATTGGTCACTATACAGGTTTAATGAATTTAGGTAAAGAGGCTTTGGGATCATCACAAGTTCCGGTTTATGTGATGCCAAGAATGAAAATGTTTCTCGAAACAAATGGCCCATGGAGTCAATTAGTGTTATTGAATAATATTGAATTGAAACCTTTAAAAAAAGACTCTACTATTTACATTAACAGAACGCTAAAAGTAACACCTTTATTAGTACCACATCGTGATGAATATTCAGAAACAGTGGGGTATAAAATTAAGGGGAAAAATAAAACAGCGCTTTTTATTCCAGATATAGATAAATGGGAAAAATGGGATAGAAATATTATTGAAGAGGTTAAAAAAGTGGATTACGCATTTGTTGATGCTTCTTTTTTTAGAGATGGAGAACTAAAGAGAGATATGACTAAGATTCCACACCCTTTTACTACTGAGACGACAACATTATTTGAAAATGAAAGTGTCGAAACTAAAAATAAAATCTATTTCATTCATTTTAATCATACCAATCCAGCTATAAAAGAAAGGCATAGGTTAAAAGATAGTATTAGAAATCTTGGATTTAGATTTGCCAAAGAAGGTGATAATTTTGGGCTCTAAAATACGTTAGTTAAAGAACAATGAAGATAAATTGTTATTTTTAGCACAGTATTTGATTATCCATAGATAAAGATATCATCCGTTATGACCAGTATAAAAAAGAAACACTTTTTACCTCTTATAGTTTGCTTATTAGTTGCATCGTATAGTTTTGGGCAAATTAAGGTTTCAGAATTCTTACAAGAATCTAAAATTGCTTCATCCGACAATAATAAATTGTTTTTTGTTGACTTTTGGGCTACATGGTGTGTACCATGCATAACTGCAAAAGAACATCTAGGTGTTTTGCAAAAACAATTTCCTAATGATTTATATATTGTGTCACTTACTGAAGAAAATCCATTAAGGGTTGAGAAATTTCTCAAAAAGAAGCCTACGGATTTAGCAATTGCAATAGATTATAAGGGAGAAACTTTTAAAGACTATAACGTAAGAGTGTTGCCAGAAGGAGTATTATTCAATGCTGATGGAAAAGTACTTTGGCAAGGTGGTGCGCCAGATTTAAAAAAAGAAATCGTTTCAAAGTTTTTGAGACAGCAATCTTCTAAAGCCTCATTAAATTCTTTTTTCAACGTCGTTTCAATTGAAGAAGATACTATTTCAGAATACGTACCAACGGAAAGTTTAGAAATAAAATCATTGTCATATAATGTAGAAGATTTAACGATTGGAGATGCTGAAGACTACCTAAAATTGACCGGTTCATTAAAACAGATTATTGGTTATTTGGCCAAAATATATAAGAATCAGATTGTCTTAGAAGAAGGTTTAGATACTAATTATGAAATTTATTTTAAAAAACCTCTCAATGCAAATGAAAACCTTGCTTTCAAACTTGTTACTAAAATGAATTTAGGTGTAGAACGAAAATTTGCTGAAGGTGAAGGGATTAAGTTTAATGTAGAAACTCCAAGATTTTGGGATACAAATCAAATTGATTGGGGAAAAAATAATGCTAAGTACTTAGTCGGCGATTCTCAGATCCAAGCAGATAATGTATCATTAAAGGATGTTGCTTATCAGTTGGCATTTGTACTCGATATGCCAGTTATTGTACCGGATGAGACTGATGTAAGCTTAGGTAAGCATGATTGGGATTTCCACTATAAGTTCTTTCAGTTAATGCAAACTGACTTAGAAGATAATTATGGCATAAAGGCAGAAAAGAAAAAAATAACTTATCCTGTTTATCACATACAAAAAAAAGCTCCTTAAAGGAGCTTTTTATCTAAAAACGTAAGGCTAAATTCTTAGTTACTTAAAACTCTAAATTCAGTACGTCTGTTTTGTTGATGCTGATTTTCTGAACAATCAACTCCGTTAGCACATCTATTGGCTAAACGCGTCTCACCATAACCTTTAGCAGATAATCTGCTTCTAGAGATACCTTTAGATACTAAATAGTTAACCACAGAGTTAGCTCTTTGTTGAGATAAAGACTGGTTAAAGTCATCATTACCTCTAGAGTCTGTATGAGACATAATCTCAATACTTACAGGCTTATCATTTAAAATTGTTAATAATCTCTCGTCAATAACTTTTTTAGATGCAGAAGTTAATCTAGCGCTTCCTAATTCATAATATACAGGAATTGGCGTAGCATTTAATACTTCACAATCAACTTCTTCCCAAGTAGTAATACCACCTTTTTTCTCTAATACAGTTCTTGTAACTGTTTGAAATTGTGCAGCTATAGTATTAGTTGTTGTAGAAGCAGGTGTATCTACAACTCTTTTCTTAATTGTAGCATACTCAGCAGGAATTTCAATTTCATCCATTCTTGCAGGAGTTTTTATAACTCTTTTCTTGTAAGTTGCAGTTTGTTCTGGCACTGGAGAAGAGTTAGTACTTGCATCACTTGCTAAAGTTGTATATGTTACACTTGTAGATTGTGCAGGATACTCAACAAAACAAGCGGCAACACAATCGTCCTTATTTACAGAAGGACAATCCTCCAATACTTTGTATTCCCATCCTGAAGTTTGAGGATAGATTTCAAAAGTTCTAGAATCACTTCCAAATGAAGCAGGTACAACTTTTAAGTCATTACGACTTGCTTGTTTTACATAAGAAACTTCAACTGTTTCGTATGTTGCAGGTACATAAACAAACTTTTTAGAAGCTTCTTTAACTAAGACTCTTTCTTCAACAGTCTTGTAAGTAGCAGGAACAACTTTTAAAGTAGTATAAGCAGGACTTGTTTGAATAGTTTCTTCAACATCTTTAAACTCATCCTTTGTAATACACTTTACATAACATTTTCCAGGTGCTGGATTCGTTGGTAAGTCTTGTGCTTGAGAAAATCCGATCCCAGCAATAAAGCAGACTAATAATAATAGTTTTTGTTTCATAAGAATTAAATAATTAGTTAATGGTTATTAAAATATAACGCAAGATTAAAAATCCCACGTATAGGTTTAGACACACAATGTTTAGCAAGAGTCACTATTAACTTCTAGTTAGGAAGTAAAGTTAAAGTGTAGAACAATAATAAAAATCGACTTTGTTTGAATTAAATATTATTGGAATGTTAAATATATAAAAAATTAATAAAAATTTAACATAATTTTTGATTAAAACGTATAATTTTTTGTTTCAACTAAGAGAATATGACGGTCTTATTATTATATACCATCACTTTTCTATTTACATGAAGCTTTATAGCATTTGATAGTACTATTTTCTCTAAATCGCGTCCTTTTGCAATTAAATCTTTAATGGAATGTGTATGTGATACATGAGCAATATCTTGTTCAATTATTGGTCCTGCATCTAGCTCTTCTGTAATATAATGGCTTGTTGAACCAATAATTTTAACTCCGCGTTTAAAAGCTGAATGATAAGGTTTTGCTCCAACGAAAGCAGGTAAAAAAGAATGATGAATATTAATTATTTTGTTAGGATATTTATCAATTAAGGTTCCAGAAACTATTTGCATATATCTTGCTAATACTATAAAATCTATGCCATGCGATTCTAACAGTTTTAATTGCTCCTTTTCTGCTTCTGCTTTTGTATTTCTGGAAATAGGAATATGATAAAACGGGATTTCAAAACTGTCTGCAATAGGTTTTAAATCGAGATGATTGCTTAATATAAAGGGAATTTCGAGAAATAATTCACCTGAGTTGTAGCGTCCTAATATATCATATAAACAATGATCATATTTAGAAACAAACAATGCCATTTTTGGTTTCTTTTCAGCATAGATTTTCCATTTTAATTCAAAAGTATCAGCTAAAGTAGTGCTGAATTTATTTTTGAAATTTTCGATGGAAAATGAAATTGAATCAAATTCACATTCCAACCGCATAAAAAAGATATTTTGTTCTCTATCTACATGTTGGTCTATGTATACAATATTTCCTTTATTATTAGCTATAAAGTTAGTGACCGAAGCAATAATATTTGGTTGGTCCTTACAATGAATTAATAGTGTGATTTTACTCATAAAACTGAACTTGTATGAACTGTTAAAATTAAATAAAATACTAAGCTATATAGACATTTTGAAAGTTTTAGATAATTAATGATTATTGCTTAATTTTTTTGAATATTCCGTAAATTTGTCCCTTAAATAAGCAAGATTTTTAAGAATGAAACAAGTTGCACCTTATAAGCCAAAATATAAAGTACGTATTGTAACTGCTGCATCCCTCTTTGATGGACATGATGCTGCCATTAATATTATGCGTCGTATTATCCAATCTACCGGAGTGGAGGTTATTCATTTAGGTCATGATAGAAGTGTAGAAGAAGTAGTTAATACGGCCATTCAAGAAGATGCTAATGCTATCGCTATGACGTCTTATCAAGGAGGACATAATGAGTACTTTAAGTATATGTTTGATTTACTCAAAGAAAAAGGGGCTGGTCATATTAAAATCTTTGGTGGTGGAGGAGGAGTTATTCTTCCTGAAGAGATTAAGGATTTAATGGATTATGGAATCACCAGAATTTATTCACCAGACGATGGAAGGGAGCTAGGACTTCAAGGCATGATTAATGATTTAGTGCAGCAATCAGATTATGCAATAGGTGATGTTCTTAATGGTGAAGTAAAAATATTACATGAGAAAAATCCTAAAGCAATTGCAAGAGTAATTTCAGCGGCTGAGAATTTTCCTGAAGTTGCAAAAGAAGCATTAAATACTATTCACGAAAAGAATAAAACATCTACAACGGCAGTTTTAGGAATTACAGGAACTGGTGGTGCAGGTAAATCCTCTTTGGTAGATGAGTTAGTAAGACGCTTTCTTATTGATTTTCCTGAAAAGACAATTGGACTTATTTCAGTTGATCCATCTAAACGTAAAACAGGTGGTGCATTATTAGGTGACAGGATTAGAATGAATGCTATAAACTCACCAAGAGTATATATGCGTAGTTTGGCAACACGTCAATCTAATTTAGCCTTGTCTAAATACGTGAATGAAGCTATTGAAGTTTTAAAAGCAGCAGAGTACGATTTAATTATTCTTGAGACTTCTGGTATTGGGCAATCTGATACTGAGATAATGGAACACAGTGATGTTGCTTTATATGTAATGACACCAGAATTTGGTGCTGCTACACAGTTAGAAAAAATAGATATGCTAGATTTTGCTGATTTGGTAGCGATAAACAAGTTTGATAAACGTGGCTCTTTAGATGCTTTACGTGATGTTAAGAAACAGTATATGCGTAACAATAATCTTTGGGATGTTCACCAAGATGATTTACCAGTTTATGGAACCATAGCTTCACAATTTAACGATCCAGGAATGAATACGCTTTACAAAGCCATTATGGATAAATTGGTGGAGAAAGCAGATTCAGAACTAAAATCTACTTTCGAAATTTCAAAAGAGATGAGTGAGAAGATTTTTGTTATTCCGCCAAGTAGGACACGTTATTTATCTGAAATCGCAGAAAGTAACCGTGCTTACGATAAGAAGGCAAATGAACAAGTTGAGGTTGCTCAAAAACTCTATGGAATATTTAAAACTTTAGAATCTGTTTTAGAATCTACTCCAGAATTAGACAAAGCAGGAATAGATTCTAATTCTATCAGTTCGAGTAATCCTGAAAACAAAGACTTTATAAAACTTCTTGTTGGAGAATTTGATCGTGTTAAACTAAACTTAGACCCATATAATTGGGAAGTAATTACTGGTTGGGATGAGAAAGTTAATAAATACAAAAACCCTATCTATTCTTTTAAAGTAAGAGATAAGGAAATAAAAATAGAAACACATACAGAGTCATTATCGCATACTCAAATACCAAAAGTAGCTTTGCCAAAGTATCAAGCTTGGGGAGATATTTTAAAATGGTGTTTGCAAGAAAATGTACCAGGTGAATTTCCATATACTTCAGGATTATATCCTTTTAAAAGAACAGGTGAAGATCCTGCGAGAATGTTTGCAGGTGAAGGTGGACCAGAGAGAACTAATAAAAGATTCCATTACGTAAGTATGGGATTACCAGCTAAGCGTTTATCTACTGCTTTTGATAGTGTAACGCTTTATGGCAATGATCCAGATTTAAGACCAGATATTTATGGCAAAATCGGAAATGCAGGTGTATCTATTTGTTGTTTAGATGATGCTAAAAAACTCTATTCTGGTTTCGATTTGGCAAACGTAATGACATCGGTAAGTATGACTATTAATGGCCCTGCACCAATGCTGTTAGGTTTTTTTATGAATGCTGCTATCGACCAACAATGTGAAGTATACATTAAGGAAAATGGTTTAGAAAAAGAAGTAGAAACAAAAATCGCGAAACTGTATAAAGGAAAAGAGCGGCCAACATATAATGGCGATTTACCAGAGGGCAATAATGGTTTAGGTTTAATGCTGTTAGGTGTTACTGGTGATCAAGTATTGCCAGCTGATGTCTATTTAGAGATAAAAACAAAAACCATCGCTCAAGTTAGAGGAACAGTACAGGCCGATATTTTAAAAGAAGATCAAGCTCAGAACACTTGTATTTTTTCAACTGAATTTGCGTTGCGTTTAATGGGTGATGTACAAGAATATTTTATAGAGAATAATGTTCGTAATTTCTATTCAGTTTCAATTTCTGGTTATCATATCGCAGAAGCTGGTGCCAACCCAATTACGCAATTGGCATTGACTTTGTCAAACGGATTTACTTATGTGGAATATTACTTAAGTAGAGGCATGGATATTAATAAGTTTGGTCCAAACTTATCGTTCTTCTTTTCGAATGGAATCGATCCGGAATATGCTGTTATAGGCCGTGTAGCTCGTAAGATTTGGGCAAAAGCTTTAAAGCATAAATATGGAGCAAATCCAAGAGCACAAATGTTGAAATATCACATTCAAACTTCTGGACGTAGTTTACATGCGCAAGAAATTGATTTTAATGACATTCGTACAACGTTACAAGCCTTATATGCTATTTATGATAATTGTAACTCGTTACATACAAATGCCTATGATGAAGCCATTACAACTCCTACAGAAGAATCTGTACGCAGAGCAATGGCAATTCAATTAATTATTAATAAAGAATTAGGTTTAGCTAAAAATGAAAATCCAATCCAGGGCTCATTCATTATAGAAGAATTAACCGATCTAGTAGAAGAAGCTGTTTTACTCGAATTTGATAGAATTACTGAGCGTGGTGGCGTTTTAGGTGCAATGGAAACCATGTACCAGCGTTCTAAAATTCAGGAAGAGAGCTTGTATTATGAAACGTTGAAGCACAACGGACAATTTCCAATTATTGGGGTCAATACATTTTTGAGCAGTAAAGGTTCGCCAACTGTAATTCCGAAAGAAGTGATTAGGGCCACTGAAGAAGAAAAACAATTTCAAATTAAGATTTTAGAAAATCTTCATAGTGCAAATGATACTGATACTTTATTGAAAGATTTACAGCAAAAAGCAGTTAATAACGAAAATATCTTTGAAGCCTTAATGGAAGTTTGTAAAGTGTGTTCTTTAGGTCAGATTACTTCAGCTTTATTTGAGGTTGGTGGACAATATAGACGTAATATGTAATTGATGTCATTCAAAAAACTACACCCATTATTAAAAGAATCGTTAGAACATGTAGGTTTCGAAACCTCAAACGCTTTTCAAAAGAAAGTACTTCCAAAACTAAAAGGAGGTGCTGACGCTTACGTAATTGCACCAAAAGGAAGTGGAAAAACAACCGCACTTATCATTGCTGCAATACATAAGTTAAAAGCTGAAGCTTTTGAAGATTCTCCACGAGCTATAATCGTAGTAAAAGACAAGCAAGAGGCATTAGCTTTAAAAGGTGAATTTGAAAGATTTACTAAGAATACGGATTTGCGACTCTACGCTCTCTATGATGAGTATGACATTGAAAAGCAGAAAACAGAAATTTATCCAGGTCAAGATATCGTTATTGCAACTCCTGCACGATTAAGTAAGCTTTATTTTTTAAATGGCATTCATTTGGGTGAAATACAGTTATTCGCCATTGAAGATGCTGATTATCTTGGTCGTAATAATGCCTATAATCATATTTTGCGTTTATCAGAAAGTCTTAATAAATGTCAGTTTGTAATAGTTGCTGATGAGCTAAATTCTAAAATAAAGAATTATCAAAATTCATTTATGAGTAACGCATACCTTGTTCAGGATAAATAAACGCTTACAAAGTCATCATCCAATTACGTTGCAGTTTTCTAAATTTTTTGAGTTCACCTCTAAGAATAGGTAAGTAGTCTCTTCCATTACTGCTAGAGCGTTCTAATCTTCTACAGTTGCTATATAATTTTGTGGTTAAACGTTCTAAACTCTCTAGATGTTGATGTTTTTTTTCAGAATAACGTTCACGCTCAGCATTAATTATTTCAGGAGCAAGATTAGTAGATTGTTGTACGATGTCTCCAGAAAAATAAATATCATTATCCTCAGTACCATCTTCATTTAAATAAGATAAATCATGATTTAAATACGTTGAGATGTTTCGGGAAAGCATAATAATATCCATTGCCTTTTTATAAATAGGCAGATCAGATAAATGCGATGGTAGGTTGTAATTCATTTTTCAATAGCAATGTACACGAAATTACACACTAGAATCGATATCTAACTTTAAATATTAAAGTAAATATGTATATTTGCTTTAATATTTATATTATTATTACCTAATTTATTTAAATGAGTATAGATAGTCTCAATTGGAAGATTTTAAAGTGCCTTCAAGAGAATTCTCGAATGTCTAATGTAGAGATTGGAAAACGTGTTGGTATAAGCTCACCAGCTGTAAGTGAGCGTATTAAGAAGATGGAGGATGCAGAAATTATCCAAGCTTATACCACCTTAGTATCACCTTTTGAAGTAGGTTATCAGTTAAAAGCATTAATTACGTTGCGAGCTTTCATGGGTATGTTAAAGCCCTTTTTGGAAAAAGTAAAGACTTATGATGAGGTTATAAATTGTTACCGAATTACAGGCAACGAAAATATAGTCATGGAAGTCGTGTTAAAAAATCAAAAGCATTTAGAGACTTTTATCGATCAATTAATTAGTTATGGTGAAACTAAAACCCAAATTGTATTATCACAAGTTATTAAGCATAGTGAAGTAAAACCTTTAAAGTAGATTACTCTCTTATAATTAAATGAGGGACTTCTTCTAAATCCCAATCTATAACTAAACCACCAGCTAAAGATTGAGCGATTGTTTTTCCGTAAAGATATTCGCTTAGATATAGAGCAGCTTCAAAAGATTTAGCACCACCAGCTGAGGTAATATATTTGCCGTCATGCACAAAAAGTACCTCTTTTCTAATATCTAAATTCGGAAACCTGTCTCTCATTTTATCAATATCGCTTGGAAAGGTTGTAGAAACTACATTATCTAAAAGACCTGCTTTAGCGAGTACAAAGGCTCCATCACAGTGTGAGGTTATAAATTGTGCTTCTTTATCAACTTTTCTAACAAAGTCTAACATTACATCATCTTCTAAATCTGTATCTAAGTGGTGTTCTGCACTTGGTACAACAAGGATGTCAATTTTTGGTAGTGAATCAGTCACATAATTATAATCTGGTAATAAGCGCATACCTTCAAAAGTTGTAATTGGAGTATCTGTATTTGCAACTGTAAATACATTCATGGCTTTTATACTGTCTCTAAAAATGGTATGCTGAAAAATATCGTAAGGTGCTGTGAGTTCTGTATTATATGTGCCATCCATAATTAAAAAGGCAACATTGTAGCGGTTGGGTTCTAGTTTTGGGAATTCCTTAGGAACAGTGACAGCAACAGTTTGTCCGATTTCATAAGAATTTTCGGAATCTATAGTTATCTCTTTCTCTTTTTCAGAATTGCAGTTTAGTAAAAGTGTGAAGATTAATAAAAAGTATAAGTGTTTCATTTTTTCAATTCAGTTTCAATATGGTTTGTAATCATTTTAGCATGTATTCTTGAGTTTTCAATAAACCATTTATGCGTTTCCATACCACCACAAATAACTCCAGCTAAATAGAGTCCTTTAACGTTAGATTCCATGGTTTTGGGATTATAATTAGGTATATATTTTTTATTATTTGAATAGGTGATTCCTATTTGTTTTAAAAACTCAAAATTTGGCTTGTAACCTGTTAAGGCTAAAACTTGGTCATTAGGTAAAGTGACTTCTCCTTCTGGAGTATTTATGACGATTTCATTAGGTTTAATATGTTTAACTTCAGAATTAAAATAGGCCTTAATACTTCCTTCTTCAATCCGGTTTAAAATATCTGGTTTCACCCAGTATTTCACACGTTCTCCTATGGCTTCACCTCTAACAATCATAGATACTTTTCCTCCTTTTCTATATATCTCTAAAGCTGCATCTACGGCAGAATTACTAGCACCAACTACAGCAACATCTTGCATGATATAAGGATGTGCCTCTTTGTAGTAATGTGCTACTTTATTCATATCTTCTCCTGGAACATTCAACAATTTCGGAATATCATAAAAACCAGTCGCAATTATAATTTTTTTGGTGTTATACTTTTCTTTATCAGAAGTGACCTCAAAACCATTATCTTTCTTAAATATAGCTGTAACTTTTTCGTATAAACTGATTTTTAATTGATTTGAAGTTGCTACTCTTCTATAATATTCTAAGGCTTCATTTCTGGTCGGTTTTGAATTGTTACTTATAAATGGAATAGCATTAATTTCTAACTTTTCGGAGGTTGAGAAGAAGGTCATATTCAATGGGTAATTGAATAAGGAATTGGTTAAGGCTCCCTTTTCAATCACTTTATAATCCCAATTCCGTTTTTTGCATTCTAGTGCACAGGCTATTCCGATAGGTCCTGCTCCAATTATTATAATGTCGTTACTAGATGAATTCATTTACTTTCTCTAATTTATTCTCCAAGGCGGATTTTTTCTGTTTTTTCCTGCATGATAAATAATAATTTGATGTCCATCAGGATCGTTCAAATGTATATCAGTCCATAGCCAAGGTTGTTCTGTAATTTCAGAATTAAAAGTAATACCTTTTTCTTTCAGTTCCGAAACTGTTTTAGAAAGATTATTGACTTCAAAATATAGCGTTATTTTATTCCCGTTAGGAAGTTCTTCAACACTATGAATGGAAAACGTTGATTCTCCATCAGGACATGCTAACCGAACATATCTTGGCAAAGCATCAACTATTAAGTTTAAGCCTAGTACTTTATAAAACGTTGTCGATTTTTCAACATCTAGTGATGAGATTGTTATTTGATTTAAGTTCATATGACTTCGTGTTTTAATATGCGTTTCAAATAAATTAACAGTAGAACACCAATAAGTCCAAGACTAGCCATAAGGTACCATGTGTTATCATATCCTATATTGTCAACAAGCCTTAATCCTGCATTATGTCCAAATATATGTGCAATAGAAAAAGCCATAACATACATTGAGAGATACTCGCCTTGTTTTCCTTTTTCAGCTCTGCTCATTGCGAAAGCATTAGAAAAAGGGAATGCGATCATTTCTCCAATAGTCATAAATAACATACCTATTAGTAAAACCCCAATCCAAGATGTTAAATTGAGTACGTAAAAACTAATACTTACTAATAGGATACCAAAAAGCATGAGCCCAATTTTGGTATATCTCGTTTTTTCTAACCATTTTATTAAAGGCATTTCTAATAAGAAAATAAAAAACCCATTTAATCCTAATAATACTCCAATCTCAAATTCTGAGAGTAAATGCACATCTTTATAATATAATGGCATTGTAGAGAAATACTGTAAAAAGATAATCCCAAAAATGAACATAGCAATAAAGAATATCCAAAAGGGTTTGTCTTTAAAGACCGAAACAGGGTTTTCAACAATGATATTATCTACAGGTTTTGCTACTCGTGGATTCAATACTTTAATTAACAGTAAAGTCGCCAGAATACAAGTAATACCATCTACCCAAAATAAGCCGCCATAACCCATTGTTGTAATTATGAGTCCACCAACAGCCGGTCCAGCAGAAAACCCCAAGTTTATAGCCAAACGTATTAATGTTACTGAGCGTGTTTTGTTTTCAGGTTTACTGTAAACACTCATAGCAACAAACATTGCAGGTCTAAAGGTGTCAGCAACAACCATAACTAAAAAGATGCCAACGCAAACACTAACAAACGTATTTAAGAATTGCAGTATAATAAATAGGAAGCCAGTGCTTAAAAGACTCCTCACCATTACTTTATAGTAGCCAATAGTATCTGTTAGTTTGCCACCTATCCATGTACCAACAACAGAGCCTAATCCAAAGGCACTCATAATCCAGCTTACATCTGTGAATGTAAACTTTAAATCATCTGTAAGGTAGAGTGATAAAAAAGGAATGACCATCGTACCAGCTCTATTTACAAATGTAATTAGTGCCAGCCACCATACTTCTCTCGAAAGGCCATCGAAGGTACTGAGGTAGTTTTTAAATAAAGTTTTCATTTTTGGTGGTTGTTATAAAAATAAAAAGTCCGACGTTAACGTCGGACTTTTAAATATTGTTTAATAGTATATGTGTATAGCTACAATAGATAATGCGTCCGAATGTTTTCCGAAGAAATCACACAGGTTTGCTTTGTATATCTAATTGTTTGTAACATTATTTTATCTAATTGTTGATTCAAAACTACAATAAAATATGAGAAGTTGTATTTTTGAGTTCTAAAATATTTTGAAATGAAGAATTTGGTATTACTTTTTTTATTTGCTTTTTCAATAAGTTGTGCTCAAGAAAAACAAGCTATTCTCGGTGAAACTGAATGGCAAAAAGAGATGAATGCAGATTTTAAGGATGCTACAAAATCTCCACTAAAAGATAAGGATAGAAAGACCTTTGAAGGTTTAGATTTTTATAAATTCGATTCAACTTATGTTGTAAACGCAAAGTTGACTTTAACGCCAGATGCTAAGCCATTTAAAATGAAAACTACGACAGAACGACGACCAGATTATGTAAAGTATGGTGTGGTTACTTTCAGTTTAAAAGGAAAAGAATATAAGCTCAACATCTATCAGAACTTAGGACTTTTAGATAAAGAAGGCTATGAGGACTATTTGTTTTTGCCTTTTTTGGATGATACTAATGGCAATGGAAGTTATCCTGGTGGACGTTATACAGAAGCAACAATTCCGGAAGGAGATACAATAATTATAGATTTTAACACCGCTTACAATCCATACTGTGCCTATAACGATAAGTATTCTTGTCCGATAGTGCCTAGAGAAAACTATTTAGCAACAGAAATAGAAGCTGGTGTTAAAGCATTCAAAAAACACTAAGCTTTAACTAAATATAGTCCCAAGAATACAGCTAAAAACCCAATTACAAAACTTGCAATTGTATAGAGCGCAAAACTGGTAAAGTCTCCTGATTTTAAAAACACATGATTTTCATAAGCGAAGGTAGAAAATGTGGTGAATCCACCACAAAATCCTGTGGCTAAAAGTAATGTCTGACTTTGAGATAGCGTTTCGTTTTTCGCAGCTAAACCTAGAATAATACCAATAAGTAAACTTCCTATGATGTTTGCTGCAAAGGTGCCATAAGGAATTCCGTTTTCAGAACTATTTAACCATTTACCAATAATAAAGCGTAGCACACTACCAAAGCCGCCTCCTACAAAAACTAATAAAAGTTGTTTCATTATTTTACAGCAACATAGATTTCAGTTATCCATTTGGCAGGATTTGGTTCACTCATAGGATCTGTAATATAAGTTTCTAACATTGGTCCTGCTTCTATCATTTCTAGATTATTATCAGCAATGTATTTCATTGTTGTTTCCCAGGCTTCTTTAAGGTTATCATAATTTCCTTTCAAGACTGTTTTCACCGTTCTAAATGACGCTAGCTGACCAGTTAAAATCCCAGGCTCGTTAGAAACCATTTTAGAATTTGTTGGTACACAACAAGAAAAAATCACTGCATCATTTTCTTCATCCCATTTATGGTATAAAATAAATGGAGGTCCAGCCATAGTAACATTATGGGTCATGGCATATGCACCCACTTTAGGTAACATTTCCTTCATATTTTTTTCAAATTCACTGAATTTGCAAGAGGTTGTATTATAAAGATAATAGCCACCACTATGTTGAGTAACACCTTCAACATTGATGCTGTAAACTTTCATCTCGTCTTGTAATACGCTATCTAACATGGTAAGTCCACGTTCATAGTGAGGACCGATTTGTTTTTCCATGCCACCCATTACAGTAGCAAATGCTTTAAAACCAAAAGGTAAATCTTTTCCTGATATAGTCCATGTTACTTCGGTTGTACCATCGTCATTGGGTTGTAAATTCCACGTAACATCATTAGTTGGAAAATCAGCAAATTGCATTTCTTGTGTAATTGACGAGTTAGGGGTAGTAGCCAAGGTTTTCATAGTACCAATACCATCTTCATCTTCCCAAGAATAAGAACCGCCAATTCCTTTAGTTAGTTCAGGAAGCATAACTTTTGTTTCAGGATTTTCTTCTACCCAAGAGTTCCAAGCCTCCCAGTTTTTAAAATCTATAATGTTATTATAAACTACAGCTTGAGGAGCTTTTATAGTTTTTGTTCGCGTCACCTCAAACGAATTTGGTTGTACTGCGATGTAAATTGAAAACCCTATGACAAGGATTAACAGCAGTAATAAAATATATCTTAAGATTTTCATTTTATTGATTTATTTAGTCGTTTTCCAAAGATACTAATTTTATGATATGTGATATATTAGTACATTTGTATACAATCCAAAAATTTACTAACTCTATGAAATTAAAATCAATATTTACAATTTGTCTTATAGCAGTATTTGCGTTTTCTTGTAAAGATGAAGCAAAAGAAATTGTAGCAGATGAAACTAAGAAAATGTCTGAAACTGAGTTTAACTATAACGTTGAGCAGTTTGCAGATATTAAAATTTTAAGGTATCAAATTCCAGGATGGGAGAACCTAAGCTTAAAAGAACAAAAATTAGTCTATTATATAACTGAAGCTGGTCTAGCTGGTCGCGATATTATGTGGGATCAAAACTATAGACACAATCTTAAAATTAGACAAGCATTAGAAAATGTTTACAAAAATTATAGTGGAGACAAAGCATCAGATAATTGGAAAGCTTTTGAAGTATATCTAAAGCGTGTATGGTTTAGTAATGGTATTCACCATCATTATTCTAACGATAAATTAAAACCAGAATTTTCTAAAGACTACCTCAATGAATTACTATCAGAGACTGAAACTATATTAGAAGGTGAAGCTTTTGATGTGATTTTCAATACTGAAGATTCTAAAAAAGTGAATCAAGCCAAAGGTGTTGATAATGTGGCTTTATCTGCAGTAAATTTTTATGGACCAAATGTAACTAACGCTGATGTTGAAAGTTTCTACAGAGCTAAAACATCACCAGATCCTAAGCGACCATTGTCTTATGGACTAAACTCTCAATTGGTTAAAGAAAATGGTGTATTAAAAGAACGTGTTTACAAATCAGGTGGGCTTTATGGTTCTGCAATCGATGAGATAGTGAAATGGCTAGAAAAAGCACAAGGTGTAGCAGAGAATAAGGAACAAGGCGATGCTATTGCACTATTAATTAAATACTACAAAACAGGAGATTTACAAACTTGGGATGATTATAATGTCGCATGGACAGCAGCAACGGCTGGTAATGTTGATTATATTAATAGTTTTATTGAAGTATACAACGATCCATTAGGTTACAGAGGGTCTTACGAAACTATTGTACAGATTAACGATTTTGATATGTCAGAAAAAATGGCTGTACTTTCTGAGAATGCACAATGGTTTGAAGATAATTCTCCGCTCATGGACGAACACAAAAAGAAGAACGTTGTTGGTGTTACTTACAAAGTAGTTAATGTTGCTGGTGAAGCTGGTGATGCCTCTCCAAGTACTCCAATAGGAGTGAACTTACCAAATGCCAATTGGATTAGAGCTGAAGTAGGAAGTAAATCTGTTTCACTAGGAAACATTATCAATGCTTACAATAATGCAGGTGGAAGTGGACGTTTAAAAGAGTTTGTGCATGATGATGAAGAATTTGAATTAGAAGAAAAATATGGCAAGCAGGCTGATAAATTACATACAGCGCTTCACGAAGTTATAGGTCATGCATCTGGGCAATTAAATCCTGGAGTTGGTGAGACTAAGGAAACATTAAAAAATTATGCATCTACTTTAGAAGAAGGACGAGCGGACTTAGTAGGTCTATATTATCTTTATGATTCTAAGTTGCAAGAACTTGGTTTGGTAGACGATTGGAAAAAAGTTGGTATGGCAGCTTACGATGGTTATATTAGAAATGGTTTAATGACGCAATTAATTCGTCTAAATCTTGGAGATGATGTTGAAGAATCGCACATGCGTAACAGACAATGGGTTTCGGCTTGGGCTTATGAACAAGGTAAGAAAGACAACGTTATTGAAAAAGTTACCAGAGATGGTAAGACCTATTTTAATATTAACGATTACGATAAGTTACATGAATTATTTGGGCAGTTATTACGCGAAACACAACGTATAAAATCTGAAGGAGATTACGCTGCAGTTGAAGCTTTAGTAGAAGGTTATGGAGTAAAAGTAGACCAGAAAGTTCACGCTGAGGTTTTAGAGCGTAATAAGCAATTTACATCTGCACCTTATAGTGGTTTTGTAAATCCGGTTCTAGTACCAAAAATGAATGATGAAGGAGAAATCACAGCAATTAATGTGACACAACCAGAAGGTTTCCCGCAGCAGATGTTGAATTATAGTAAAAACTATAGCCATCTACCAGTAGTGAACTAAGTTAGAAATCATTTAAAATCAAAAAAGCACTTACAGAAATGTAAGTGCTTTTTCTTTCATAGCAATTTTATCACTAAAATTGCGGGCTATTAATCAATCAACATCAATCAAACAATGATTAATAACTTGCAGTAATACCATTACTAACCAATACACTAAAAACTTATTTAGGCATTACTACAGTATCGATAACATGAATCACTCCATTGTCAGCTGTAACATCTGTAGCAGTGATTTCACTATAATTTCCTGCTTCGTCTTTCAACCAGATTTTTCCATCTTTAGACATCACAGTTAGCACGGCTCCGTTTAAGGCTTTAACTTCAACTTTTCCATCTCCTTTTTTTAATGCAGCAACAACATCGCTTGCCATTAATTTTGAAGGGATAACATGATACGTCAATATATTTGCTAATGTAGATTTGTTTTCAGGCTTTAATAAATTTGCTAATGCATCTTTGTCAATTTTTGCAAAAGCACTGTTTGTTGGTGCAAATACAGTGAATGGTCCATCTCCTTGTAAAGCCTCTACTAAATCTGCTGCTTTTAAAGCGGCAACTAGAGTTGAGAAATCTTCACTACCTACGGCAACATCTACGATTGTTTTTTGAGCTGTTGCAGTTTGGTTAAATGTTAAGGCAACAAACGCTGTTAAAATAAAAACTAATTTTTTCATGATTTTTAAATTATAAGTTAAACTATTAATACACTTATTTCGTTTTTGAAGTGCTTTCATTTATATTTACACAGTCATGTTTGCTCTGGATGAGCAACACTTTACTTTTAGGAAATCTTTAACATTAATGCAAAACGATAACGCACTTATTCAACAATTAAAAAACAAAGACGAGCGTGCGCTATCCGTTTTATACGATAAGTATTCTGGTGCGATTTATGGAGTGATCATAAAAATGATTCGCGATGAAGGCAAAGCACAAAATATTTTGCAAGATACCTTTATGACAGTTTGGGATAAAGCTGAAAGTTACGATGTTGACAAAGGCCGTTTTTATACTTGGGTGTATCGCATTGCAAAAAACAAAACGTTAAATGTGCTCAGAAAAACAGATCCGCTCATCCAAACGGATGATTTTAGTGTACATATTAATAAAGAAGATGCTATTAGTATAGATGCAGAGTATTTAGAACTCAATGGTGCGGTTAAAAAATTAGAAGACCACCATAAAGAAGCCATAGAGCTCGTTTACTTTAAAGGATTAACGCATAGAGAAGCACACAAAGAAATGGATGTGCCTTTAGGAACGTTTAAATCTTACGTGCGCCAGGCCTTAAAACAGGTTAGAGAAACTTATACCAAGACCTTAAGTCTCATATTACTAATACTAAATGCGCTATGATGATGGATAAGAAGACGCTATTAGAAAATGGAATATTAGAGCAATATCTGCTCGGAGAACTCAATGCAGACCAATGCACACAGATTGAGAAAATGCTTGTGTCTGATGCTGAACTCAAAGCACATTTTGATGAACTTGAGGAAGCTTTTGAGACTATCGGTTTAGAAAATGCAGTGACTCCACCAGCATTGGTAAAATCGAAGCTTTTAAAAGACATTAAAACACAAGAGTCACCGAAAGTAGTAACACTTAAGAAAACTAATAACACCAAATTTTATTTTGGTATTGCAGCAAGCGTAGCAGGCTTACTAATGATTGGCAGTTTTTGGATGTACTCACAACTCAATGATGTAAAAGAACAGTTGCAAATTGTTGAAATGAACAATACAGAGCTTAACTCAACCATAGAAGTTTTGAATGTAAAGCTAAAAGAAAATAATGCATCTTTCAATGCTATTGTAAACCCAGATACAGAACAATATATCCTAAAAGGTAATGCCTCATTGCCAGAAGCCAAGGTGGTAAGTTATGTCAACCATAAATCGAAGTCGGTCATCATTAATACAGAACGTTTACCAGAATTAGACGCTGAGCACGACTACCAAATGTGGGCAGATGTAGAGGGAGTAATGATTGATATGGGAGTCATTTCTAAGGATAAAACCATTATGACAATGGCATACATCGATGATGCCGAATCACTTAATATTACCATAGAACCTGCAGGTGGTAATGATCACCCAACTGTAGAGCGTTTGGTGACTAATGTATATTTAAGGTAACTTTTATCTAGAAACCAAATGAGGTCAGTTTTAAAATTTATACCCTATTTTATAATAGCCTTGTTCATTTTAAGCTCTTGTAAAAAAGGGGAAAACGTATCTCCAGAAACAAATTTTTGCGATAAAATCCATAGAAGCGATAGTACCTCGTTGTCTAAAGAACTAAAAGCGGTCGCAGACCAGATGGCTACCAAAACCGGAGTTTATGTTCTCGAAGATGGAAGCGGTTCCATGGTCGCCAGAGCATGGTTAAGTGAATATGCAGAAGAAACTATAGACATTCAATATTTCATTTTTTCAACAGATAATGTCGGGCTCATTGCTTGCGATTATTTAATAAGGGCAGCAGATCGTGGAGTTAAAGTGAGAATTATAGTTGATGATATTATGGTAGATGCAGACATCCAAGATATACTCACCTTTGCATCGCACGAAAATATTACCGTAAAAATCTATAATCCAGGAGTGAATTTAGGAAAGAACATTTTTAGTAAAATCGGAAAGTTTGCCACAGATTTTAGAGATGCCAATCAGCGCATGCATAACAAAACATTTATCGTCGATGGTAAAGTGGTGATTACAGGAGGTCGTAATATTGCGGATGAATATTTTGACTACGACCACGAGTATAACTTTAGAGATAGAGATATTTTATTATTAGGAAAAGTATCCGAAACCATCAATACCTCTTTTGAACAATTCTGGACTAGCGGTTTAAGCAAAGATGTCACAGAAGTGGTTGATGATATACCAGAAAATGCAACCGCAGAGAACCGATTTGATAAGCTGCACGAGTATGCTTGCAATCCAGAAAACTTCTGGCCACAAGTAAGAGAACGCATTTCTAATCTACCAAATACATTTAAAACCATTAACGCATCTGGGAAATTGGTATGGTTAGATGAGGTAGAATTTATCTCAGACGAACCAGGAAAAAATGATGGCACTGATGGCTTAGGTGGAGGAGGAGTCTCAACCAGTGCGTTAATTGATTTGGTGAAAAATGCCCAATCGTCCATAGAAATCCAAACACCCTATTTAATTACTACAGAATTATCACAAAATCTGTTTAAAGACGCTGTAGATCGCGGAGTAAAGATTAGAATACTCACCAATAGTTTGGCGTCTACAGATAATTTAGAAGCCTTTAGCGGCTATCAAACCGATAGAAAAGCATTGCTTAAAACGGGAGTGCGGATATTTGAATTTCGACCAGATGCTGCAGAGCGTACCAAAATTATGACTGGCGAATTGCAAGAACAACTAGATCACAAACCCATATTTGGATTGCATGCCAAATCTATGGTGATTGATAATAAAATAACGGTGATTGGCACCTTTAACCTAGATCCTAGAAGTGCTAATTTAAATACCGAATGCGTTGTGGTTGTTAATTCTGAGGCTATTGCTGAAGGTGTTTTAGAAGGCATGGAAATAGAGTTTAAACCAGAAAACTCTTGGGAAACCACTTTAGATTTTAACCCAGATGCCGAAGTCGGTAACTACAAGCGCTTAAAAACATGGACACGTAAGATTTTGCCTAAATCTATTTTATAGGCGCCGTTTTCTCACCTTATTTTTATTTGAAATATACGTAGTTCTACGTATAGATTTTATGATAGTTTTGCTTAGATTTAGATTTTATAAAAAACACTTGAAAGTTTTTTTGTCCTTAGATATTTGTGGGATATAAAGACTAAAAGTGTTTATATAACACGTTGGCAAACATTTGAACGCAACCACTTGAATCGAATCACATCTATTAAAAATAGAACTATGAAAAAGAAATTTATTTTACTCTTATCAATCTTTTCTTTGTTTGCTTGCGAAACAGCTTCAGTTGATTTAGACGATGATAATTATGTGTTTGATGGAAGAGGTGGCGTGAAATGCGATGTAGACGGAATAGAACTTAAACCAAAAGTTGTTACATCACCAGGTCCTGGCTCATCTGAATTAAGATTTGAATCTTTCATGGATGAGGATTTTATAATATTAAGATTTAATAATAGAGACGAAAACAATGGTTTTTTAGCTGTACGAATGGTTGTAAAAGGAATCAATCCTGATGAATTAAATCTTGAGGGAATAACTATTGATTTTAACGATTATAGCACAGGAATGTATAGTATCAACACTCAAATTGAATACTCTACAAACCTTGAATATATCGGCGAATTTGAAATTGAATATCACGACCAAAGCGAGAGAATTTTAGCTGGTAGATTTTGGTATGATGCAATCAATTCTGAAAATGAAATTAAGGAAATAAGGAATGGTGAATTTGATATGAAATATTAAAAAAGCGATTTGCCAACAATGTGCATAATTCATTGCTAGTTAGAGCTTACTTACGAAAATTCCGCTGGAATTTTCTATCTGTGATTATTTGCTAACTTTAACGCTTAAACACGCAACGAAATCATACATTATACCGTTACCACACATTTGAGCAGAACCTTGAAAAACATACTAAAGATTATCGGATTAATAATTCTATTGATATTAATATATTTTGTTGAAACGTTAATATTTCTTCTGATTTACGGAACTGGTGCTCAAGCTGGAACTATTTCAAATAATGGATTGACAAAACTAATTATGTATGTTCTTCCATTAATAATTGTTGGCGGAATTGCTGTCAAAATATTTAAAAAGAAATATTAATCAGACCGAATTAAATACAACGGAATTTTCTCGCGTTCGTTTTTGTTCACTAAAAGTTCCTTAAACATGCAACTTCAGATACATAAACATATCGTCTACAATATAACATCGTAATATGAAAAGAACATTTAAAGAATTATTTTTTACTCTCACATTCTGCTTAATTGCAACACTTGGGTTTTCGCAATCCAAAGAGATTACAATTCAATTTTTAGGAAATTGCGGATTATATATCACAGATGGCACAACAAATATCTATACAGATTTTCCGTATAAATCTGGCGCACACGGCTATATGGAGTTTGACGAATCTCAATTAGATAGCATAAAGGACAATTCTATATTTATATTTACGCACAAACATTCTGACCATTACTCCGAAAAGAACATTAAAAAAGTCATTAAAGAAAAAGGCGGAAAAAAATATGGGTCTTGGAATATTGAAGCATTGAAAAATCTTGAAGAATCATTAGAAAATTTCAGTGTTGAAGTATTTAAAACAAAGCACAAATGGTCTCCTAATCACTATTCTTATCTCATTACATGGCACGACAAAAGAATATTTTTGTCTGGTGATACAGAAAGTGCGGAAACTATCGGTACACTAAAAAATATGGATTGGGCTTTTGTTCCTTATTGGGTTTTATTAGATGCAAAAGAGAATGATATAAAAATTGATGCTAAAATGTTTGGTGTTTATCATTTGGCAACGGTTCAAATTCCGAGTGCAAAAGAAAAATATGATGACTTAGATAATATTAAACCCATGGTAGAAAAAGGTGAAAAAATCATCCTAGAATTACGAACTGACTAAAAGACTATTAAAAATAAATTTAAAATCATTGCGTTAATTCACTGGGAGTTTTATCGATTTAGTTGTTTTAAGTATAAGTAAACAACAAAACTTAATATTAATGAAAACCCCAAATTTTAAATTACCTACAATTTTAATTGTAATGACATTGCTCGTTGCAACATTTACATCTTGTTCAGATGATGATGTGCCAGCAGTAAGTATTACTGTTAACGAAGGCCCTTCTGGAGACATAGGAGGAGACTTTACAGGAGATGGTGGAAATGGCTCTAGGACTATTAGTTGGACAAATACCTTAGCAACTGCAGATTATAATGCAGATATTACCGCTACAGCTTCTGGAACATTCCAAATTGTGGTTACAGATGATAATGGAACTGTGGTTTTAGACAAAACGCTTAATGGTGCAAACGAACCAGACAGTATAGATGGTGTGACTAACTCTGGCGAACCTGGAAATTGGACTGTTACCATTATACTAACTTCGTTTAATGGAGATGGTAGTTACTCATTAAGTGCTGGCAACTAATTACAATTGAAACTAAATAATAAAAAGGCTGTCTAATAATAGATAGCCTTTTCTATTTTAAACAGAAGCTTTTGCCAAGAATGGCTATAAGTAATTGCTTGTTCTCCGTTATTTCTGAAAACCCTCTTGGATTTTCTATTTGGTTTGTATTTGCTAATTTAGTTGCTTAAACACATAACAAGCCATATTTGTGTTCCAAAATCAAATCCTAATAAATTAGCCTTATGACAGTCATCAGATTTATGAAAAAATTAGTTTATATCTTTATCTTTTTAGCAACAGTGTCCTGTTTAAATAAAGGTGAATCTAAAGTAGATTTGGCGTCAAATAGTGCAATACAAGATAACCATCAGAATGGATTGACTATAGACAAGGAATTGCTGTCTGAGATAAAAAAGGCTGTTAAAAAGGAACCTATTCAATTAAATCGAGAAGTATATAATTTTGATAAAGATGGCAATGAAACAAATTATGTCTTAGGCAAAGGTTTAGTGTTCAAATTTATTGAGGAACAAAAAGCGCATGCGATTTTCAATAGATATTACGATAAAGTGGTTGCAGGGAATAATTACATATTTCTTTCCAATATGGACTTTGACGAATCTTACAATAGCTATTACGATATTATAATTATGGATGGTTCGGACCCATTTAAAATTATAGAGCAGATTGGCACCAATGGCTTAAACTATGATGTCTATAATCAGGATATCTTAAATCAATTAAAAGCCTGGCATGCTGAGGTCGATTTCAAATTTGTGGTTATTGACGTCGCGAGGATTCATGCTTACATGAATAAGTTACCTAAAGACCTATCTAAATTCACATCAGATGTCTATGAGTTTTGTCCAGATGTTATCGATCAAGGTTATAGCGATATGGACGAGATGATTTCAGATTATAAAGACAATAAATACTTCTGGTTGTGGTGGGATTAAATAATTATTATTTCCCAATTTAGTGGACATTATTTTAAACAAAGACATAAACTCTTGTATCTTGTTGCTATGAAACTAAACTTACTATCCTGTGATGCGCAGCGACCAGATAAAAGAGCTATAGCCAAGTGTATTACAGAGATTTCAAATATGAGTGACTCATTAGCTAATGAGCTCACCGATATTCTATTAGAAGGCGATGCTGTAGATATTGAGGTAGACGATAAAAACTCAGGTTCGGCATTAAGAGCGTTACGTAAATTGTCTATTGATTATGAGATTATGGAATAAACTCTTCTAGCGACTATTTTTAACGAGTAGATTAAACGATCCATTAGTTTTGTATTTGCTAAATTAGGTGCTTTAACACACAGCGCACCATATACAATACCGACCTAACATATATGAAAAAAATATTTCAGATATTTATTATAGCTATTTCAATTTCAAGTTTTTCGTTTTCACAAAACCAAAAAATTGACAATGATAGTATTAAATACTTCGATGAAAATTATAGTCCAATTTCAAAAACAGAATTTGAAAGCCGAAAAAAGCAAAATAGACTATTAAGCATTCTTCAAGGAGATTCTATCAATCATAAAGTTCTTTCCTTACGAGAGAATCACGGAACATTGCAAAATAGAAGATATTTAGATTCACTTTTAACGTTATCAACAAATAAAGAAATAGATTCTACAAAACCATTAGTTATAATTTATTACCCAGGAAAAGACTCTTGTAATTCAAGTGGAACTGCAACTCGCAGAACAAGAAGAAGTTGGTACAACCAAATGGAAAAAGGGATTAATAGAATAAGAGCATCAAATATCATTTACGTCTATAAAGAATCTGATGGTTTATTTGGGGGAAATGATGGATTTAAAGAGTGGATTAAAGATCCTGAACAAACTGTTGAAAGACTTTTTTTTAATCGACGTTATAATTGCAGTAGCTTCGTAGTTATTTCTGATAAAAGTGATTTTATAAGTTACTTTGGAGAGTTTACTAAGGAATATGTTTGGAAAGCTGTTGAAATATTGACCGATGATTAAAATCCGTATTACAACAACAAATCCTCTAAAGCAGGTCTCAAATTAGCATACTTAAAATTAAATCCTTCAGCTTCAATTTTCTGAGAACTTACACGTTGGCTTTCAAACAACAAAATATGCATATCTCCTAATGCTAGTTTCATAGCAAACTTAGGAATATTAGGTAAGATTAAAGGTCGGCTTAGAATACTAGCCGCAGCTTTGGTTAATTCTTTATTACTCACCGGATTTGGTGCTACTCCGTTATAAATACCTTCTAATTTATGTTGTAAAGCAAATACAAACAATGCGGCTAAATCTTCAACATGAATCCAGCTTTGCCATTGTTTACCACTACCAAAGGCAGCACCTGCGCCATATTTTATAGGTTTTACAATTTCTGGTAAAGCTCCACCATCTTCGGCGAGCACTAAACCAATTCTTATTTTGGCAACCTTACTGCCCAAAGTTTTAAACCCATCGACTGCGTCTTCCCATTCTACAACCACTTTACCTAAAAAGGATTCTGAAATTTCAGTATTGTCTTCTTCGTAATAATTGACTAAACTGGTTGGGTAAATACCAATAGCACTTGCGGAAACAACGTGCTCAATTTTATAATTATGAGTTTTAATCGTGTCTTGTAAGAGTTGAGCTGTTTTGGTTCGGCTTTCTAAGATTTCTTTTTTATAGTCATCTGTCCAGCGTTTAGAAATTGAGGCACCAACCAAATTAATAATAGCAGAAACACCATCAAAGCACCTATGATCTATGTCGTTGTTATTAGGATTCCAATAAAAGCCTTTGTAGTTAGCTTCTGTACTTAATTTAGATTTTGAAGTGGTGAGGTAATGTACATTTATACCTTCTGCATGACATTGTTTTACAATTTCCTGCCCAATTAATCCTGTTGCTCCTGTTATTAAAACGGTCATTCTCCCTTTTTATGTAAAGATACGAAAGGGAATAACGGAGCTTATAAATTTTAATTAGGATTTAACGTTTGAGCAAACTAATTGCCTGGTATCGTCATTGCGAGTGCAACGAAGCAATCTGTTTGTTTAGGTGAAGCTTTTTTCTTTGTTCATTTTGCCTTGATGCAAAACGAACCAAAAGATCACGATCAAAATTAGGAAATTGCTAAAGCAACATTCGCTTTCGGAATTCCGTGCTTGAAGCTGCGCTTCGCATCTACATTCCTTCGCTCTTTATTTCTGAATTTTGATGATTCCGACGTTGTCGAAAATCAGGACTTTCATATTTACTATCTTTTGTTTTAATCTAACTGCTAACTAAAACTATGTAAAAAGTTGACTCTTAAAGTTCTCTAATAATTCAATATCCTTTAATCCAGGTTCTATTTCAAATTTACTGTTTACATCTAGTGCATAGCAATATTTTGACGCAGGACTTTCTTTAAACGTTTTAATTTTTTCAATTTCATTCAGTCCAATCCCACCACTTAAAAAGTAAGGCTTGGTGAATGGATAATCTTTGAGGACATCCCAATTAAAAGTATAGCCATTACCACCTGGTAATTTACCTTTGGTATCGAATAGAAAATAGTCGCAGACATCTTTATAGTTACTTAATACAGAAAAATCAAATTCATCCTTTATAGAAAAGACTTTGATGATTTCTTTTTTTGTGGATTTTAATAATCTACATATTTCCGGAGATTCATGGCCATGTAATTGAATAGCATCAAGTTTATAGGTATCAATTTTGGCTACAATAACTTCTATTTTCTCATCCACAAAAACTCCAACTTTTTTAATGTCCTTTGGCAACTCTGGAATTGTATCTTCAAAATTTCTGGGTGACTTTTCATAAAATATAAAACCAAGATAGTCTGGTTGCAGTTCTGCAACTTCAGTAATGTTATATTTCATACCACAAACTTTTAGTTTCATCTCATTCTAGCGAAAGCAGGAATCTCACCATGCTCCTTAATTTTGTCATTCCTGCGTAGGCAGACAAACCTTTAGGTTCAGCCCAGCTAATCTATTTTTAATTATTTTTTCTTCTGTTCACTTTGTCTTGATACAAAACGAACCAAAAGATCACGATCAAAATTAGGAAATTGCTAAAGCAACATTCGCTTTCGGAATTCCGTGCTTGAAGCTGCGCTTCGCATCTACATTCCTTCGCTCTTTATTTCTGAATTTTGATGATTCCGACGTTGTCGAAAATCAGGACTTTCATATTTACTATCTTTTGTTTTAATCTAACTGCTAACTAAAACTATGTAAAAAGTTGACTCTTAAAGTTCTCTAATAACTCAATATCCTTTAATCCAGGTTCTATTTCAAATTTACTGTTTACATCTAACGCATAGCAGTATTTTGAAGCAGGACTTTCTTTAAACGTTTTAATTTTTTTAATCTCATTCAATCCAATACCACCACTTAAAAAGTAAGGCTTGGTGAATGGATAATCTTTGAGGACATCCCAATTAAAAGTATAGCCATTACCACCAGGTAATTTACCTTTGGTATCGAATAGAAAATAGTCGCAGACATCTTTATAGTTACTTAATACAGAAAAATCAAATTCATCCTTTATAGAAAAGACTTTGATAATCTCTAAAACATTGTCATTGCGAGACTTTTTTGAAAAGTCGTGGTAATCTGTTTCTTTTGAAGAGATTACTAAGTCACTATGTTCCTCGTAATGACGTTTTAACTTAAGGCAATACTCGGGTGACTCATGGCCATGTAATTGAATAGCATCAAGTTTACAGGTATCAATTTTGGCTACAAGAACTTCTATGTTTTCATCCACAAAAACACCAACTTTTTTAATGTCCTTTGGCAACTCTGGAATTGTATCTTCAAAATTTCTAGGAGACTTTTTGTAAAATATAAAACCAAGATAGTCTGGATGCAGTTCTGCAACTTCAGCAATGTTATATTTCATGCCACAGACTTTTAGTTTCATGATTCTAAAGTCTTAATAAAGTTAGCTGCACTTTGTCCAGGATGCTCTGTTTTCATAAAGTTTTCTCCTATTAAGAAACCTTTATAGCCATAAGGCTTTAATTCTTTGATAGCTTCTACTGAACTGATACCGCTTTCCGAAACTTTTACAAAGTCGTTAGGTATTTGTGCACTTAATAATTTTGAAGTTTCTAAACTGACTTCAAAAGTTTTAAGATTTCGGTTGTTTACACCCAACATGTCTAGAGAAGGCATGATAGATTTTTGTAATTCATGTTCGTTATGAACTTCGAGTAAAACTTCGAGATTTAGGCTTTTCGCTAACTCAGAAAATTGCTTAATCTCATCTTTAGTTAATATCGCAGCAATTAATAAAATAACATCTGCTCCATAAGCCTTAGCTTCTATAATTTGGTAGGCATCAATTATAAATTCTTTTCTTAAAAGTGGAAGATTGCAACTTGCTCGAGCCAGTAATAAATCATCTAAAGCTCCACCAAAATATTTGACATCGGTTAATACAGACATACCACAAACTCCTGCGGTTTCATAACCACTAGCCACATCTTGTACATTTAAACCTTGGTTGATTACAGACTTAGATGGTGATCGTCTTTTATGCTCTGCAATAATTCCAGAACTGCTTGCTCTTAAGTTCTGAGCCATAGAATTGGTTTCACGCTCAAATAAAACAGAGTGTTCTAATTGACGCATCGGAATTAAGGACTTTCTTAAATCGACCTCCTTTCGTTTGTCTATTACTATTTTGTCTAAAATGTTCATATTTATTTCCTGCGTAGGCAGGAATCTAATTAATTATACTTTTATTTTTCTTCTGTTCATTTTGTCTTGAAACAAAACGAACCAAAAATTCAAAACGATTTGTTAGGAAATTGCTAAAGCACCATTCGCTTTCAAAGCTTCATGCTTGAAGCTGCGCTTCGCAGTTCCGCTTTTTCGCTCATTATTTCTGAAAATCGTTGATTCCGACTGTGTCGAAATTTAGGACTTTCATATTTAGTCACTTTTGTTTTCAACCCTAATATATCTTTATTTGCCTACTACTTACTCAATTCTATAAGTTTCTCTAAACTGGCTTTAGCTTTTCCGCTATCTAATGATTGTTTCGCTAATTCAAAACCTTCTTTGTGAGAAATTTGTTTTGCCGTAGCAATGGCTAAACCTGCATTAGCACAAACGACATTATTTTGCGCTTCAGTACCTTTTCCGTCAATGATGCTTCTAAAAATTGCGGCAGCTCCTTTTATAGTTTTACCTCCAAATATCTCAGCTTCATTAATTTGTAGGACACCTAAGTCATTAGGTTCAAACAACGTTTCTGTGGCGTTTGATATGACTTTAGTTTTTCCTGTTAATGAAATTTCATCATAGCCATCTAAAGCATGTACAACAGCATAATTTTTATCTGTTTCTTGGTATAAATAGCCGTAAAGTCTTAATAATTCGAGATTAAAAACACCAACCATTTGGTTTTTTGGAAATGCAGGATTCACCATAGGTCCAAGCATATTAAAAAAGGTTTTTACTCCTAATTCTTTTCGGATTGGCGCCACATTTTTCATCGCAGGATGAAATAATGGTGCATGTAAAACACAAATGCCAGTTTCGTCAATACTGCGTTTAAGAAAGTCTATATCGTTAGTAAATTTAATGCCTAAATATTCCATTACATTAGATGAACCACAAGCTGAAGACACTCCGTAATTGCCATGTTTTGTAACTTTAACACCAGCACCTGCGGTTACAAAAGAGGATAAGGTCGAAATATTGAAAGTATCTTTACCATCACCTCCTGTACCACATAAATCTATAGTATTGTAATCGTCTAATTCTACAGGAATACACAACTCTAAAAGTGCGTCTCTAAAGCCTCTAAGTTCTTCAAGAGTTATACTTCGCATCATATAAACGGTTAGAAATGATGCAATTTGACTTTGGTTGTATTTTCCTAAAGAAATATTTACTAAAACGTTCTTAGCTTCTTCTGCTGAGATACTTTCTTGATTTATAAGTCTGTTTAAAAGTGCTTTCATAATTAATTATTAACCCAATTTTTAAGAATAGCTTTTCCATTCGGTGTCAAAACAGATTCAGGATGATATTGTACTCCTTTTACATCATAAGTTTTGTGCCTAAGCGACATAATTTGTCCGTTTTCATCAAATGAAGTAGCTTCTAAACTATCTGGTAAGTTTGTATTTACTACCCAAGAATGATAGCGACCTACCTCAAAGGTATTACCCAAACCATTAAAAAGAGTTTCGTCATCAACGGAAAGTGTAACATTTGTTGACACACCATGGTAAACCGTATCTAAGTTCTCTAAAGTGCCTCCAAAGACTTCTCCTATTGCTTGTTGTCCTAAACAAACGCCAAGTATACTTTTGGTAGGAGCATAAGTTGCTATTATTTCTTTTAATAAACCCGCTTCTTCTGGAATTCCTGGTCCAGGAGACAATACAATTTTTTCAAAATTTTCTACTTCTTCAATCGTTAACTTATCGTTTCTTTTCACAGTGACCTCGCAATCTAAATCTTCTAAATAGTGCACTAAGTTGTATGTAAAACTGTCGTAATTGTCTATTACTAATACTTTTTTCATATTAAATGTCTTTAGCTTGCTCTATGGCGTTGGTTAATGCACCAAGTTTATTATAAACCTCTTGTAATTCACTTTCTGGATTGGATTTAGCAACTAATCCTGCACCAGCTTGCCAGAATAGTTTATGATTTTTACTCAAAAAGGTTCTAATCATAATCGCATGATTAAAGTTGCCTTCAAAATCCATAAATCCAATGGCTCCGCCATAATAACCTCTGCTTGTTTTTTCATATTTTTCAATGAGCTGCATTGCCATATGCTTTGGTGCACCACTTAAAGTTCCTGCAGGAAAAGTATCTGCAACTACTTGCATGGTGTCTGTACCTTTATGTATGGTTCCTGTCACTTTACTTACCAAATGAATAACATGAGAGAAGAACTGCACTTCTCTATAATTTTCTACAGTAACATTACCTCCATGCCTGCTTAGGTCGTTTCTGGCTAAATCAACTAACATTACATGTTCACTATTCTCTTTGTCATCAGCAATTAGTTTTTCTGCTAATTCTGCATCTTTTAAGTCGTTACCAGAGCGTTTAAAAGTACCTGCAATTGGATGAATTTCAGCTTTGCCATCACTAACTATAAGTTGCGCTTCTGGTGAACTACCAAAGATTTTAAAATTGCCATAATCGAAATAAAATAGGTAAGGAGAAGGATTAATACTTCTAAGTGCTCTATACACATTGAATTCATCTCCGCTAAATTCTTGAGAAAATTGTTTTGATAGTACTAATTGAAATACATCACCTCTTGCGCAATGCTTTCTTGCTAATTCGACATGCTGCTTGTATTCGTCATCAGTAAGGTTAGATTCAATCTCTCCTTTAGGATTAAAATCGTAAGAAGCATATTGTCTGGTTTGGATTAACTGAAGAATCTCATCAATATTATTTTCAGTATCAAAGCAATGTGCAAAAATATAAGCTTCATTTTTAAAGTGATTTATAGCGATAATATTTTGATAAACTGCGTAATATATTTCAGGAATTTTTATAGAATTTTCTTTCTCAGAAATTTCAACATCCTCAAAGTATTTTACGGCATCGTAAGATGTATAACCAAAAATGCCATTATTGATAAACTTAAATTTATCATTAGAATCAACTTTAAAACGCTGTGTGAATTTGTGAATTTCTTCAACGACACCAACGGTATCCACAAAATTAGATTTTGAACTTCCATCTGGATACGTTTGAGAAATATTTCCACCTTCAACCTTAATTGAGGCAATTGGATTACAGCATATATAAGAAAAGCTATTATCATTGGCATGATAATCACTACTCTCTAATAAAATACTATTAGGAAACTTATCTCTAATTTTTAGATAAATGCTAACAGGAGTAATGGTATCTGCCAATATCTTCTTATAATGTGTGTATAGACTAAATGTTTTCATTTTATGCTAAATTCAGTATTTAGTTAAATTAAAAAAAGGCTTGTCGTGAATGACAAGCCTTTTTTTATATGTTTTTACATACCAAGGGGTTATTTCACGAACATGAGTTTGAGAAATTCCACCACCAAATATGATTTGTTATTGTTTTCATTTTGAAAGTCAAATATAGAAATGATAATTCGCTTTTTCAAACATTTTATCTGTAAATATTTAATTTTTTGGAATGTCAGATAGAACATCCTTAATATATGATTAGTGATTTAATGAAGTTTCGAATTAGATGTTTGATTTAATTTTTTGTTAATTATGTAAGAGCGAAACAAATGGATTAATAACTTTAAGGCATGAAACACATATTATTTGTACTTCTACTTTCAATATTATCATGTAAAAATGAGACTTCTGGTTCTGAAACAGTTGAATCAAAAGATGCTGTTACTGAGAAAATAGAAGAAGTTATTGATGTATCTGATATAGATTTTAATATTTACGATTATGATGGCTTAGAGCCATTTATAAATATTAAAGATGATAAGGTGCATGTGGTTAATTTTTGGGCAACATGGTGCGCACCTTGTGTAAAAGAATTACCTTTTTTTGAACATATAAACGAAAACTATAAAGACCAAAATGTGGAAGTGCTTTTAGTAAGCTTAGATTTTCCTAAAGATTACGAAAAGAAATTAAAGCCCTTTATTAAAATAAAAGATTTAAAATCTGAAATCGTAGCTTTGGATGATACAGATATGAATCGATGGGTTGCTATGGTTGATAAAGACTGGTCAGGTGCATTGCCTGCAACTATTATATATAAAGGCGATAAACGACAGTTTTACGAAAAATCATTCACACAAGAAGAATTAGAAACCGAACTAAAACAATTTTTAAAATAAATAAATTATGAATTTTACTAAAAAAAATCACCAACACTTTAACAATAGAAGTGTGGTGAGTAAAACTTTAAAATTACTTGCAGTTATGGTGTTAGTGCTTACACTTTCTGCTTTTACAATTAATACTGATGGTGATGGCTACAAAGTAGGCGATATTGCTACTGACTTTAGTTTAGAAAACATAGACGGAAATAAAGTGTCTCTAGCAGATTATAAAGATGCAAAAGGCTTTATTGTAATTTTTACATGCAATACTTGTCCTTATGCTGTAGCCTATGAAGATAGAGTGGAAGCGCTAAACAAAAAGTATGCAGGCAAAGGCTATCCTGTTATTGCAATAATGCCTAACAATACAGACGTAAAACCAGGTGATAACATGGAGGCGATGAAAGCTAGAGCCAAAGAAAAAGGGTTTACTTTTCCATATTTAATGGACAAAGGGCAAAAAATTTATCCTCAATATGGAGCAACTAAAACGCCACATGTTTACATTCTTGAAAAAACAAAAAAAGGAAATGTAGTTAAGTACATTGGTGCTATTGATAATAATTACAAAGATGCAGAAGCAGTTACTGAAACTTATGCAGAAGATGCGGTTAATGCCTTATTGAAAAATAAAGAAGTTAAAACTAAAGAAACAAAAGCTATAGGATGTTCTATTAAAGTATAAGTAAGTTACCTAAATGTTAAATATGTAATCCGAAGTGTAACACTTCGGATTTTTTTACGTCTATATCATAAGGAAATGTTAATTTTGTCGAAGAAAAAAGCTGAATATGGCGGATTTATCGCAAAAAGATTGGACAAAACAACTAGAAGAAGACAATAATTCGGTTGTTTTAGATGTTAGAACCCAAGACGAAGTTGATGAAGGTGTTATACCTAATTCAATTCATATAGATATTTATAGAGGTCAAGGTTTTATTGAAGAAATACAAAAATTAGATAAGACTAAGAGCTATTATGTGTATTGCAGATCTGGAAACCGAAGTGGACAGGCTTGTGCAATAATGAACCAATTAGGTTTTGATAGCGCTTATAACCTAATCGGAGGTTTTAATGAGTGGAGAGGAGAAGTAGTCAATCAATAATAAAAAAATCATGAAAAAATTAATAATCATTTGTTGTCTTTTAGGAGCAATAAGCTTTAGTGTAAGCTGTATTGACTCTAAACTAGAAAATACAGAAGTAAAATTAGTTACAGCTGAAGAAATGCAATCCATATTAGAGTTAGAAGATGCACAGTTGGTAGATGTTAGAACTCCAAAGGAGCACGAAGAAGTGCGTATTGCTAATTCCCAGAATATAGATTTTCAATCACCAACTTTTGATGAGGATATAACAAAATTAGATAAAGCAAAGCCAGTAATACTTTACTGCAAAGGTGGTAATAGAAGTGCTAAGTGTGCTAAAAAACTTAAAGACGCTGGTTTTGAAAAAATATATGATCTCGAAGGCGGAATCTCTAAATGGAAACATTCCGATAAAATAAAGATTGAAGTAAAATCTTAAATATATAAACCGAACAAATGTTCGGTTTTTTTATGCCTAAATAAAATAACCTTAATTCCTAAGGTTTTTATAAATTAGACGACTGTTAACCATTAATAAAAACACATCTCTTACATTTGTGCATTAACATTTTGTATATGAGCTTAAAAAAAGTACTTCTACTTAGCCTTTTGGCGTTATGTTTTTCATTCAATTTATATTCTCAAGAATTAGAACCTACTAAATGGGAATCTTCTGTTGAGAAAGTTTCCGATACTGAATACAATCTTATTTTTAAGGCCAATATAGATAGTGGTTGGTCTATTTATTCTCAAAAATCTAATGGCGGATTTGCACCAACTACATTTTTCGATTTTAAAAATCAAGAGAATAACTATGAGTTAATAGGTGAAACTTCTGAGCCTAACGTAGCTCCTATTTTTGATAAGATCTTTGAAGAGGATGTAGTGAAATTTAAGGACAAAGCTGTTTTTACACAAAAGATAAAACTATTAAACGGTAATCTTAAACAGATTGAAGTTTCTGTTGATTATCAAACCTGTGATGACTCAAAATGTATTCTTGGAGAGAATACATTTAACTTATCATTAGATGGTTCAGAAATAGCGAAAAAAGAAATTTCTATAGATGATAGAAGCAAACAATTATCTGAGTCACTCAATCTAAATGTTACAGGTTGGGATAAATACGAAAAACAAACCGTAGAGGAGCAAAGTAATCTAAGTATATTTTTTCTTGGTTTTTTAGGCGGTCTTATAGCCTTATTAACACCTTGTGTGTTCCCTATGATTCCTTTAACTGTATCTTTTTTCACTAAGAGTGCAGGCGATTCTAAAACAGGGATATTTAATTCTGTATTATATGGCTTCTTTATCTTTCTAATTTATGCATTATTAAGTTTGCCTTTCCATTTAATGGATTCGTTAGATCCAGGAATTTTAAATAATATTTCAACTAATGTGACATTGAATATTATATTCTTTGTCATATTTATAGCTTTTGCATTTTCATTTTTTGGTTATTATGAATTAACCTTACCACAATCTTGGAGTGCTGCAATGGATAGTAAAGCCAATAAAATTGGTGGTTTTATTGGTGTCTTCTTTATGGCTCTAACTTTAGCTATTGTATCCTTTTCCTGTACAGGACCAATTTTAGGAACACTCTTAGGTAGTTCGTTAACAGCAGATGGAGGAGCAACACAATTAACTATGGGTATGAGTGGCTTTGGTTTAGCATTGGCTTTACCATTTACTTTGTTTGCCATGTTCCCAAAATGGTTAAATTCGTTACCAAAGTCTGGTGGATGGTTAAATACAGTAAAGGTTGTTTTAGGTTTTATTGAATTAGGTTTAGCACTTAAATTCCTATCTAATGCAGATTTAGTAGAACATTGGGGACTTTTAAAGCGTGAAGTATTTATTGGTCTTTGGATTATAATCGGAATAGGATTGGTGTTATATCTTTTCGGAAAAATTAAGTTTCCACACGATGGTCCACTTCAAAAATTGAGTAAAGGAAGAATTACCACTGGTATTTTAGTGATTGCATTTGTCATTTATTTAATACCTGGATTGACAAATACAAAACATACCAATTTGAAACTGTTGAGTGGTTTTCCACCACCTATGTTTTATAGTTTATACGATAAAGCATCTGAATGTCCTCTCGATTTAAACTGTAATAAAGATTTAGAACAAGGTATTGCTGCGGCTAAGTTTGAGAACAAACCTATTTTATTGGATTTCACAGGTTGGGCTTGCGTCAATTGCAGAAAGATGGAAGAGCAAGTGTGGAGCACTTCTGAGGTATATGATATGCTTCAAGACAATTATATTATTATTTCCCTTTACGTGGACGATAAGAAGGAATTATCTGAGGATGAACAATTTCAGTATTTAAGAGCTAATGGTACAGTAAAGGATATTGAGACTGTTGGTGATAAATGGGGAACATTACAAACCATAAATTTCCAAAACAACTCTCAACCCTACTATGTATTAGTAAATCATAATATGGAGCTATTAAACGTTACTAATGCCTACGAGCCTAATGCTGATGTATATTTGGAATGGCTTAAAACTGGATTGGATAATTTTAAGAAGTAATTAGACCTCAAAATAAACATCTTCAAAAGGAATCCTAAAACGAGGACCGTAAATACCAACGTCCTCTCGTATTCCACAACCAATAACCATATTAATTTCTGCACCTCCTGGTAAGTTAAGTATTTGTTTTACTCTGAGTGTATCGCTACCTTCCATTGGGCATGTATCATAACCAATGGCTGCCATACTGATCATAAAGTTTTGCGCCGCTAAACCAGCACTTTTATGAGCAACAATGCGCATATCACTTTGACGTGTTTGTCTATATATGGGCTTAAATAATCCTACAATTTGGAATATAAAAAACTTTACATAACCTAAAATTCCAAGAAAATCTGTATAGATAGTTGGTATTAACTTACCATAATAATTGGTAGCCATTTTTTTGCGTTTCAAATCGCGTTCGCTTAGACCTTCTTTGTTATAGACTTTATTTAGAAATTGAATATTGGCTTTGGCACGTTTTCGCCACAAATCTTTGCGAGTTACAACGACAACCAATTGTTGAGCTGTTTTCGCTGCATTTTGATCAAAACAGGCTTTAGAAAGTGCTTCAAGTTTATCTTTTGAGGTTACATGATAAAATTCCCAAAGCTGTAAATTACTACTCGTTGGTGCTAGCGAAGCATTGACCAAACATTGTTTTACTTTTTCTGAATCAATAGGTTCATTTTTATAAACTCGTGTTGAACGTCTATAAGCAATAGCTTCTGAAACTGTTTTTTCCATAGTTATGAATTATCTGTCCTGCAAATTAAAAAACCAAGCTAAAAACTGTGCCTTCATTTTCAATACTATTGACTACAATTCGCCCTTTGTGAAGTAGCATAATTTGTTTACAAAGGCTTAATCCTATACCACTACCTGTGGCTTTACTAGTAAAAAATGGCACAAAAATGTTTTCTAAAATATCTTGTGGAATACCAGAGCCATTATCATAAACCTTAATCATAATATCTCGTGTTGGTGACTGTGATGCTTGTATTTTTATTTGTGCGTCCGCTTTATTTTTGCAAGCATCTACCGCGTTTAATATGAGGTTTATTAAAACTTGCTCTATGAGGTGTGTATCTATATCTAGTTCTAGTTTAGGAGATGAAATTTTGAAATCAACTGCAATATTTTTAGCTTTAATGGATGGCTCCATTAATAATTGAATGTTCTTAAAAAGCTCTAAAACTTTTATTCTTTGCAAATTTAAATGCGTAACCTTATTTAAACTGCGATATGTTTTTGCAAATTTCAATAAACCTTCACTTCTGTTTTTAATAGTTTTTATACCAGAATTTAAGTCTTCAAGCTCAAGTTGATGCTCACTTGGATCATCTAAATTTAGCTGTACATTTCTTTGAAGTGTATCTGCTAATGACGAAATAGGTGCAATAGAATTCATTATTTCGTGTGTCATAACACTTAATAATTTCTTCCAGGCTTCAGATTCATTTTTATTTAAAGTATCATCTATATTCTGAATGACAATTAATTTAAAAGCATCATCATCAACTTGAAAAACAGTATCAGAAATCAATACTTTTATTTTTTCATTTTGAAGTGCTACTGAAATAGAATCTGGTTCTCTATGGTAGGTTTCAAAAATGGTATTGAATAACTCTGGTTTTCTGTTTTCAACAAATCGAATATTTTTAAAAGAGGGCATACCCAATGTTTCTCCAAAATAATCATTGCTCCAAAGTACATCACCACTTTCTAGATTATAGGCAATAATTCCTATATCTACCATTTCTAAAATCTTCTGAAGATAGACGTATTGTGCCTCGTTCTGCGAATTGATTTCCTTTATGGTTCTATTAATTTCATTAAAACCAGTATATAAAAATCGAATGTCTTTTGGGCCTCTATCTTCTGGAAACCACCTAGAAAAATCACGATATTTTACAGCTTCAAAAAAATCATCCATCGCTACAAAACGACGCTTTACAAAACTGTAAGTATTAATGATGAGATAGAGTAGTGCTAAGCTTGTAAGCGCCACATAAACACTTTGCTTTATATAAATAGTATAGCCTAAAGTTAGTATAAGAGCTACTAAAAGTAATATTCTTAAAAAGAGTCTAAAAATGTAGCCTTTAAAGTTCATATTTGTCTAATCGTCTATATAAGGCAGCTCTGGTGATTCCTAGTTCTTTTGCAGATTTAGAAACATTTCCTTTATTTTTTTCTAGGACAGTGAGTATAGCATTTTTTTCAATATCGTCTAAATTCATCGTAGTACTTTGAGAACTAGAATTTGTTGAACGCTCAATAGAAGAGAAGACTAAATCTTCAGGTTTTAAAGTGTTACCATCTGTCATTATTACTGCACGCTCTAAAACATATTGAAGTTCTCTTACATTACCAGGAAAATCGTGCTTTTTTAATTTTGAAATAAATCCAGGATCAAAAGAAAATCCATTCTTATTATATTTTTCAGCATAGACTGAAACAAAATGCTTAGACAGTTCTGTGATATCAGTTCCGCGATCTCTTAAAGGTGGAACAATAATATCTACGGTATTAATTCTATAAATTAAATCTTTTCTGAATTTACTTTCATCTGCTAACGTTTTTGGGTCAACATTAGTAGCACAAACTAACCGAATATCAATATCAATGGCTTGGTTAGAGCCTAAAGGGGTTACCTGTCTGTTTTGTAAAGCTGTTAAAAGACGTACTTGCTGACCAAGTGTAATATTCCCTATTTCATCCAGAAATAAAGTTCCGCCGTTAGCAGCTTCAAATCGGCCTTCGCGATCTTCGCGAGCATCTGTAAAAGCTCCTTTTTTATAACCAAACAATTCACTTTCAAAAAGCGAAGCTGTTAAAGCTCCAACATCTACTTTTACAAATGGTTTATCTCGTCTATTTGAATTATCATGTAGCGCTCTCGCAATTAAATCTTTACCTGTACCATTTTCACCAAGTACTAAAACATTGGCATCTGTTGGTGCTACTTTTTTAAGCTTTACAAAGACATCTTTCATGACGTCACTTTCTCCAATAATCTCTATACTACTAGAGTTTAGACTGGCTTTCTTACTAGAATTGGATTTCTTAGATTCTAATATTGAAGTTATTGTATTGATTATTTTTTCATTCTTCCAAGGCTTTACTAAAAAGTCCGAAGCTCCTTCTTTAAGTCCTCTAATGGCTAAGTCAATATCTGCGTAGGCAGTCATCAAAATCACAGAAGTCTCTGGTTTTTGTTTTCGGATTTTATTAAGCCAAAATATACCTTCATTACCAGTATTTACTAGACCACTGAAATTCATGTCTAGTATGATAATGTCGAACGCTTTGCTTTCAATTTGAGAAGTAATATTACTAGGATTCTTTTCCGTAACAACATCTTTAACAAGTGGCTTTAATAGAAGTCGAAGTGCAGTAAGCACATCAACATCATCATCAATAACTAATATCGTTGCGTTTTTTAATACCATCAATACAATATTACGATATTATATTCAGCTAATAAAAATTAGAAAACCAAAATTTTTACAGTATATAAAAGTGTGCATTTTCGGACATAGAGTGTCTTAAAAGCGAACACTTTATTTTTAGTTTTTAATATTAAATATCTGATTATCAGTTATTTGTTTTTATGGCATTGTATTGACTATTGAATGAGTAGGATATGAACTAAAAGGTTTAGTCTTTCTAAAACATAAAAAAATAATACAATGAACAATCCAGTACTAATTTTACTTTTAATCGCTTCACTGTTTTCATCTAAACAAGGAAATGGACAAAATGATAAACAAGATCATAACCAGATAAAACTCAAAGATTCCTTAACACATAGTCTTGTAGCTGCAAATAGTGATGATGAGCTCGTCGGTTTTTCAGTAGCTGTAATAGATCAGGACAAGGTACTTTACAATGAAGGCTTTGGATATGCAGATTCAAAAAACAAAAAACTTTATAAAACCAATACCATTCAAAACGTAGGATCTGTTTCTAAAACATTCATTGGAATTGCTTTATTAAAAGCGCAAGAATTGGGTAAACTAAATTTGAATGACCCAATCAATAATTATTTACCTTTTGAAGTTGTGAATCCCAATCATCCTGAGATTCCAATTACCATTTTACAATTAGCAACACATTCTTCTTCAATAGTAGATTATGAAGAGAATTATTTAAAAGGATTTATTCTAGAAAATGAGAAAGTTGAAGACGATGAGGTACCTTTTACACATTTTCAAAAACCTGATAAAAGAATTTCTTTTATAGATTTTCTAGAAGCTTCATTATCAAAAGAAGGGAAATGGTATACTGAAGAAGCATTTTCAGATAACAAACCAGGATCAACATTTGAATATACAAATTATGGGGCAGATTTGTGTGCGTTGATAATCGCTCAAGCATCAGGTATGTCATTTAAGGAATTTACTAAAAAACATATTTTCGACCCATTAAATATGAGGGATTCGGCATGGTCACTTAAAGAAGTTGATTCATTAAGACGGTCAAAATTTTACCTTTTTAAAGGTCAAAAAATTGCAGATTACGAATGTATTTCCTATCCAAATGGAGGCTTACTTACTTCTAGTGAAGATTTGAGTAAATATTTAGCGGAATTGATGAAGGGTTATGATGGAAAAGGGACATTGTTAACAAAAAATAGTTACGAGATGTTTTTTGAAAAACGTTTCGAAAACAATATAAATGAAAGCGGTAGAATAAATGTAGGAATTTTTGTTGAGTACAATAATAATTTCATTGGTTCTTCAGATTTATTGATTGGTCATAATGGTTCAGATTTAGGCTCGTTAGCAATGCTATATTTTAATCCCGAAACTAAAATCGGAAAGTTGTTAATGATTAACACAGATATTGACTATAAAGAGGAAATAGTAGTGCCTTACATAAAAGCGGTGTGGAAATCTATACTAGAATTTGAAAATAAATTAAAAAAATAGGTGTTCGATTATGAACAAAAAGTGTATCAAAATCGAACACTTCTATTTTTATCACAAACTTTAAGTATTTGATTTTTAATTATTTAAGTGTTTGGCATAATCTTAACTATATAAATAACATAATTAAAAAACCAAAAATGGACGTTCCAATTAAAAAGAAAAAATTTTCACAATCACGATTACTGGTAATCGGCGGAGGTATAGCAATCTTAGCTTTAATTGCCTTTGTAATTATGAACACTTCTGGTGGCTCTAAATTGAATGTTGAAAAAGAACGTATTTCAATAAATACAATTACTAATGATGTATTCCAAGAAAATATTCCAGTAAACGGAATTGTATTACCAATAACTACGATTTACTTAGATGCTTTAGAAGGAGGGCGCGTAGAAGAAAAATTTGTTGAAGATGGTGCAATGATGAAAAAAGGTGAACCAATTTTAAGATTGTCTAATACAGATTTAGAGTTAAGTCTAGTAAATCAAGAAACTTCGGTTTATAATTTATTGACACAAATGCAGATTTCTCAAAATGCAGCGCGTCAGAATACAATCAATAGACAAAATCAATTTACAGATGTAGAGAATAGCCTTATTGAAGCTGAACGTGTTTATGCTTTAAACAAACGTTTGTACGATAAGGGCGCTATTGGAAGAATGGATTATGAGTCTTCTAAAAATAATTTCGAATATCAAAAACAACGTATGAAGTTGTCTGAGCAAGTATTATCTGAAGATTCTATCTCTTCAAAACTCGAAATTAACCAAGCTAAAAGCTCTTATGCCAGAACACAAAGTGCTTTAGAATTAATGCGCAAAAAAGTAGGAGATTTAGTGGTAAGAGCACCAATTGACGGACAATTAACGTCGCTTGATGCTGAAATCGGTCAGTCAATAACTAAAGGTACACGATTAGGACAAGTTGATGTGACTAGTGGTTATAAAGTAAGAGTTGATATCGATGAACATTACATCTCTAGAATTTATAATGGGCAAACCGGAACCTTTTCACTCAACGGAAAGACTTACACTTTAGTCATTAAGAAAGTATTTACTCAGGTAACTAATGGTCGTTTTCAAGTTGATATGAAGTTTGAAGGAGATGTGCCAGAAGGTATTCGTCGTGGACAAAACTTACAAATTAGAGTTGCTCTGAGTGCAGAGAAGCAAGCACTGCTAGTGCCAAAAGGAGGTTTCTTTCAGAAAACTGGCGGTAACTGGATTTTTAAAGTCAGTGAAGATGGAAGTACTGCTTACAAAGTAAATATAAGATTAGGAAGTCAAAACACAGAATACTACGAAGTCGTAGAAGGATTAAATGTAGGTGATAAAGTCATTACATCGAGTTATGATTCCTACGGAGATACAGAAGAATTAATATTAAAATAAGAGTCAATCAATAAAACATAAAATACAATGATACAGATTACTGATTTAGAGAAGTTTTATAGAACCGAAGAGGTACAAACTATCGCATTAAATAAATTATCCTTTGAAGTAAAACAAGGTGAGTTTGTTGCTATAATGGGACCATCAGGATGTGGAAAGTCCACGTTATTAAATATAATAGGATTACTGGATGATCCAGATGGTGGAAGTTTCAAATTTAATGGTGAGGAAGTTGCTGGTTACAACGAGCGTAAGCGTTCAGAATTACGTAAGCATAATGTCGGTTTTGTTTTTCAGAGTTTTAATCTAATTGATGAACTCACTGTTTTTGAAAACGTAGAGTTGCCTTTAATCTATACAGGTGTAAAACCAGCTGAGAGAAAGAAAAGAGTAGAAGAAGTTTTGGAGAAAATGCAAATAATGCATCGTAGAAATCATTTTCCACAACAATTGTCTGGTGGTCAACAACAAAGAGTTGCAGTTGCAAGAGCCGTAGTTAATAATCCAAAGTTAATTTTAGCAGATGAGCCAACAGGAAACTTAGATAGTACTAATGGTAATGAAGTTATGGATTTATTAATTGATCTTAATGAAGCAGGAACTACTATAGTAATGGTGACTCACAGTGAGCACGATGCAAAGTATAGTCATAGAATTATCAGAATGTTAGATGGACAAAAAGTAACCGAAAACATTTTGGCTTAAAAAATCATCAATCAAAATCAATCAACCTGGTGAAAACACTTCAGTATAAGACTAATCAACCATAAAAATATACTGAAGTGTAGAAGCCAAATCAATCAAAAAACTAACAGTAATTCTCAGAAGTTATGCTTAAAAATTATTTCAAGATAGCGCTCAGAAACCTTTTAAAGAACAAGGGTTTCTCATTTATCAATATTTTTGGATTAAGCATAGGTGTAGCTGCCTGTATTTTAATTTCAATTTATATTTTTCATGAAAGTAGCTACGATAAGCACGTTGCTAATTCTGAAAATGTATACAGATTAAATCGCGATTATATAGATGGCGAACGTGTAGACGCAGGTATACATTTTTCAGCAAATACAGCACCAACACTCTTAACCGATTTTGAAGAAGTAAAAAATTCAGGAAGACTAATGTCTAATGGTTTGTTTTGGGGAGCCGGAAGTAATGAAATACGTTTTGACGGCGAAGATGCTCAACATTATGAAGAAGGGTTTACGTATGCAGACCAGTCGATAATTGATATTATGGATGTTAAAATGGTTTATGGAGAAGGTAAAACGGTACTTTCAAAACCAAATACCATTGTTATTTCTGAAACCATCGCAAAAAAGTATTTTAAAAATCAAAACCCTATTGGGCGTAGCATGTATTTAAATGGTAACAATGAAAGGCCATTTAAAATTACGGGTGTCATGGAGGATTTTAAAAGTAATTCTCATTTAGATTACAATTTTTTCATAACGCTAAAAGATGTCGAGTTTGGAGGAGGGGAACAAACACGATGGTTTCAAAACAATTATTTTACATATTTGAGTCTAAAATCTGAGATAGATGTTTCAGCTTTTGAGACTAAGATGGATAGTACGTTAATGGAAAAATATATAAAGCCCTCTTATAAGTTGGCAGGATTTGCTGGATGGGAAAAAGCACATGAAAGAGAGAAAATGTATTTACAACCTTTAACAGATATTAATCTCTATTCCACTCATGTAAATTATGAATCAAGCTCTCGAAATGATGTAAGGATAATTTGGATTTTTGGTATCGTAGCATTATTCATTCTCATTATTGCCAGTATTAATTTTGTAAATCTTTCAACAGCAAAATCCACTAGTCGCGCTAAAGAAGTTGGATTGAGAAAAGTCGTTGGTTCTTCGCGTTCGCAGCTTATTGGTCAGTTTTTGGTAGAGTCTATATTGATAGCATTATCAGCCTTTATTATTGGAATATTATTATCAGCACTATTAATGCCTCTTTTCAGAACGATGTCTGGCATAGATCTAATTATACCATGGACAAGTATTGGTTTTATACCTACGGTTTTAGCAGCATCAATAATTGTTGGTATTCTTGCTGGTTTATATCCTTCTTTTTACCTCTCAAGCTTTAATCCTATAAATGTTCTTAAGGGTAAGCTTAGTTCAAAAAGCAAATCTGGTGGATTAAGGAGTAGCTTGGTGGTATTTCAATTTGCGGTTTCAATTATTTTAATAGTTGGTACACTCATAGTAAACCAGCAAATGAATTATATCTTAAACTCAAAAGTTGGTTTTGAGAAAGATCAGGTCGTTCAAATCTATAGCACTAATGCCTTAAACGAACAGGTTGAAACATTTAAAGAGGAGCTTAAAAAATTATCTGGAATTAGCAGTGTTACTATAAGTGATTATTTACCTATTGAAGGAACAAAACGAAACGGAAATAGTTTTGTAAACGAAGGAAAAGATGGTATTGATGAAACAACTCCAGGACAAGCATGGGTTATAGATGAAGACTATATTGAAACTATGGGTATGAATTTGGTAAGCGGACGTAATTTTATTAAAGGCAGAGCCTCAGATGAACAAGCCGTTATAATGAACCAAGCTATGGTCAAAGAATTACGACTAAAGGAACCCGTAGGTAAACGAGTTTCCCGAGGTGGTCAGCTCTACGAAATCATTGGAGTCGTGGAAGATTTCAATTTCGATACGATGAAAACAACAGTGAGACCACTTTGTTTTTTTAGTGGTATTAGTTCTTCAATTACATCAGTTAAAATGAATACTAGTGATGTTTCATCAGTACTGGCATCAATGGAAAACAAATGGACGGAATTTGTTCCTAATATGGCTTTTCGTTACGAGTTTATGGATGCTTCTTTTGCGAAAATGTACGATAGCGTTAGTAGAATAAAAGTCATATTTACGGCTTTTGCCATTTTAGCAATATTAGTTGCTTGTTTGGGCTTATTAGCACTCTCCGCTTATATGGTTGAGCAACGGAATAAAGAAATGAGCGTTAGAAAAGTTTTAGGGGCTTCAATGCAAACTATTTTTAAATTATTAACAGGAAATTTTTTAACCTTAATCTTGTTAGCTCTAGTTGTTGCTATTCCTATAGCCTATTATTTAATGTATACTTGGTTACAAGATTACGAATATAGAATCGAGATGTCTTGGACTGTATTTCTATTTGCTGGAATTATGGTTTTAGTAATCGCGCTATTAACTATTAGCTATCATGCCATTAAATCGGCTTTAGTAAACCCAGCAAAGGTTCTAAGATCAGAATAAATCATCAACTCGTGCTGAATTTGTTTCAGTATAAAAAACGAACAGTTAAAACGAACAATCATGATCCGAAATTATTTCAAAATAGCGTTTAGAAATTTACTTAAAAACAAAGTGTATTCATTGATTAATATTTCAGGGCTAGCTATTGGAATGGCCGCAACAATGTTAATTGGACTTTGGATTTATGATGAGCTGAACTTCAATAGTTACTTTAAAGACAAAGCAACTATTGCTCAGGTTTTTCAACATGAATCAGCAAATGATATTGTTGATACTGGCCCAGCGATACCAAGGCCTTTAGAGTTTGCTATGAGAGAACAACAAGCGGATAATTTTGAGCATATTATTATGTCATCTTGGGAGCAACCGCGTTACCTTAAGTTTGGTGAGACCAATATTTATAGGACAGGAAATGCTATGCAAGAAGGCGCAACAGAAATGCTGAATTTAGAAATTTTGGAAGGTGTTAGAGATGGTTTAAAAGAAGTAAACGCTATTATGATTTCTAAGTCAACAGCACAGTCGCTATTTGGGGAGTCGACAGCTATTGGTAAAACCATAAAAATAAATAATGAAGATGATTTAGTGGTTACTGCGGTTTATCAGGATATTCCAGAAAGTAATTCGTTTAGCGATATGGAATATTTAATTCCTTGGAAGTACTACATTACTACACAACCATGGTTAGAGAATGCAAAAGATCATTGGGGAAATAATTCGTTTCAGATGTTTGCCCAAATTAATGAGAATACAACTATGGAAGCTGTTACAGCAAAAATCCTTGATATAAAAAAGAATGCATCGGCAGGTGAGGCTGAGTTTAATCCTCAAATCTTCTTATTTCCTATGAAGGATTGGTATTTAAGGGCTGATTTTGAGAATGGAGTGCAAACTGGTGGCAGAATTGAGAATGTTTGGTTATTTGGTATCATCGGTTTATTTGTATTGTTATTGGCTTGTATCAATTTTGTAAACTTAAGCACAGCACGTTCGGAAAAACGAGCAACAGAAGTTGGTATTCGTAAGTCTATTGGTTCACAGCGTGGTCAACTTATTTTTCAATTTTTAACAGAGTCTTTTTTAATTGTAGTATTATCATTTGTTTTAGCAGTAGGTATAGTATTACTGTTTTTAAATGGTTTTAATAACTTGGCAAGTAAAGCCATAGTTTTTCCATGGACAAATCCTATGTTCTGGTTGTTATCGTTACTTTTTATAGTTATCACAGCATTCTTGGCTGGTAGTTATCCAGCTTTATACCTATCATCTTTTAATCCTGTATCAGTTTTAAAAGGAACTTTTAAAGCTGGTCGTTATTCTTCATTACCAAGAAAAGTATTGGTTGTAGCACAGTTTACAGTTTCAGTTGCACTGATTATTGGCACACTCGTCGTAATGAACCAAATTCAGTTCAGTAAAGATCGACCTGTAGGTTACGATAGAGAAGGCTTAATACAAATTCCTGTAATGAGTTCTGAATTTGTTGGAAAACACGAAACTATGCGAACTCAGTTTGTTGCTTCAGGTGGCGCGATGAGCATGACTACGATGAGCAGTCCAACTACAAATGTATGGTCAAACCGAAGTGGTTATGCATGGGAAGGCAAGCCCGTTGGTTTTCAAGAAGATTTAGCACATACGTCTGTTAATTACGATTTCGTTAAAACCTTAGGTTTAAAAATAAAAGAAGGACGTGGATTTTCTAGAGAATTTGCTACAGATTCCAACGCTGTAATTCTTAATGAAACAGCAGTTAAGTATATGAATTTGACAAACCCAATAGGTAAATTCATTAGAGATTCAGATATAGATGATCCTGACCCAGAACCACCTCTGAAAATTGTTGGTGTAGTTGAGGATATGGTCGTACAATCACCTTATAGTCCTGTAAAACAAGCTATGTATGTTTTTGAAAAGTATGGGAACATAGCATTTTATAATTTGAGATTAAATCCTGAAAAGAGTACTAGTGAAAACTTGGCACTTATTGAAGGAGTGTTTAAAAAGAACTTTCCAAACACACCTTTTGATTATCAATTTGTGGATGAGGAGTATGGAAAGAAATTCAGATCAGAAGAGCGAATTGCTAGCTTGGCAAGGGTATTTACAGCACTAGCTATTTTTATTAGCTGTTTAGGTTTATTTGGATTAGCATCTTTTGTTGCGGAACAGCGTACCAAAGAAATAGGTGTTAGAAAAGTATTGGGAGCATCAATTAGCCAGTTATGGTTATTACTATCAAAAGACTTCATAACTCTTGTAGTAGTCTCACTTTTAGTAGCGTCTCCTTTGGCATATTATGTTATGGGACAGTGGTTGCAGAAGTTTAGTTATCGTACCACAGTTGGTTGGGATGTTTTTGCAATTGCATGTTTTGGAGCTTTGATAATTACATTAATTACTGTCAGTTTTCAAGCTATCAAAGCAGCAACAGCTAACCCTGTAAAATCATTGCGTACTGAGTAAAAAAAGATTTTAAAAAGAAAATATGTTAAGAAATAGTCTGAAAATAGCATTTAGAGGTTTTAAATCCCATGCACTTTTTACAACTTTTAATCTAGTAAGTTTAGTAGTTAGTATAATGGTTATTTATGTAGCTTTTGCCTATTTAAAATTTGAAACGAGCTATGATAACTTCCATAAAGATTCAGATTCTATATATCGTTTAGGCATAACTTTGAGATCACAGGATTACAGCGTGATCGGTTTTAGTAATTGGAATGATTCAGATGGAAAAAGTCAAGTAGATCAAATAACGAGATTATCTGATTTGCCTGGCACCAAATCTGCAACACATTTTATAACAACACCAAGTTTAGATTATATACGTTTTGAGGATAAAGAAATCACTATAAAGGATGTATTGTCTACGAATACACCAAAATCGTTTTGCGAGATATTTACTTGGAATTTAAATTCTGGGACCTTTGAAAACTTTTACGAAAATAAGAATACAGTTTTGTTAACAGAATCAGTTGCAAATAGACTTATGTCAAATGTCAACAACAATGAGCTGATAAATAAAACGGTAACCATTGCTGGTGAAGATTACTCGGTGGCAGGAATTATAAAAGATATTCCTAAAAATTCCCATTTCGATTTTTCTGTGGCATTGTATAAAGAACGTCTGAATTATTGGGGAAGTCATGTGTATTTGAAAGCTGAAAAAGGCGCAGCTAAAAGCGATATAGAAGCACGAATTAGCGATAATGTGGCTTCAATAAATCCTAGTCTTGTAGACAATTCAACATACATATCACATTTTTTACAACCGATAAAGGATATTCATTTAAAATCTAATATTCTTTATGAATTAAAGTCACCTGGAAATATTAATTATGTGTATTTAATTGGCTTTTTTGCACTATTTATTTTGGGGATTTGTGTTTTTAACTATTCCAATTTTACACTAGCTATAAAAACTAAACAGTCCAAGACAATTGGTATTAAAAAAGTAATAGGTGCTTCGAGGAGTTCAGTAGTTAGGCAATTTATTTTTGAAGGTATTTTGTTATCAGTTATTTCATTTCTTTTGGCTGCATTATTATTACCGATTGTAGTGCCAAGTTTTAATATTTTAATGGGTGTTGAGCTACAAACTGGTTTAATACAAGGTTATCAAGTTTATATCTCAGTTTTAATTTTAGCTATACTTATAGGTTTGATATCTAGTGTTTTACCAGCATTGAGTTTGTCAGGAAAGAGTGCTAAAAGTCTATTTCAAGATAAGTTAAAGGAAAAAGCTTATCAGGATTTTTCAGTTAGAAAATATTTAGTTATTAGTCAGTTTGTTATCATCATTGGTATTACGGCTATTTCATATTTCATTCAAGGTCAAGTAGATTATATTGTTAATAAAGATTTGGGATTTAATAAAAACAATATTGTTTACGCTAGTACATCGCCTGAAAACCTTGACGTGTTTCAACAAAAGTTAAAGCAAATTCCAGAAGTTGAAACTGTTGCAAACGGGTCTTCACTGGCTATTGGAACATTCAATCAATTGAATTATAAAATTGACGGGATAGAAACAGTTTACGATGATGCTAATCAACTTTATATGGACTATGCTGCGCTTGATGCTTATGGAATAAAAACAACTTTGTCAGGATCCATAATTAATAATATCGAAAACCAGCAAAGACGAACAATTATAAATCGTACTGCAGCAAAAAAGATTGCAGAAATAAAGAATATAACTCAAGAAGAGCTTATTGGTTTAACAATCATTACAGAACCAGGATACACAGATGAAGATGGTAATGTTGGCTTTCCATTTACAATAGATGGCATATTTGAGGACATTAATTTGTTTTCCTTGAGAGAGAAAATTCAGCCATATTTTGTTACGCTTTCAAATCGTGTGCGCATGAATGGTATGAGCATTATAGCTATAAATTCTGAAAGTACTGAATCAGGTTTAGAAAAAATTTATAGCGCTTATGATGAACTTAATGAACCATACCCATTAGAATTACAATTTTTAGATGCTAATTATCAACAACTTCATGCTCAAGATAAGCAGATAGGGAAGTTAGTTTTTCTTTTAAACTTTATTGCGGTTTTCCTCTCATTATTAGGCGTTATCGGTATCACACTATTATTAATTGTGGGTAGAACCAAAGAAATAGGAATACGTAAAGTGTTAGGTGCTTCTGTGACATCAATCCTTAAGATTTCAGTTAAAGAGTATGTTTTATTTATTGCTTTAGCAACTATTATAGCTTGGCCAATAGCTTTTATGGTTATTAAAAACTGGCTCTCAAATTTTGCATATAGGATAAGTATTAATCACTTTACTATACTGGCCATTTCAGCTTCTGTATTGGTAGTGACGATTTTTATTGTAGGGTTGGTATCATTAAAAGCAGCAACAGCTAACCCTGTAAAATCATTGCGTACTGAGTAATTATCATCAATCAAAAAACAAATATTCATGATTAGGAATTATTTTAAAATAGCAATTAGAAGTTTATGGAAAAATAGAACGTTTACAGCATTAAATGTTGTAGGTCTTACGGCTGCATTTGGTGTAGCTCTATTGTTAGCTATGTATGCCACATACGAACTTTCTTATGATCGTTTTCATGAACATGGTGACAGTTTATATATGGTGTACTCCGAAGATAGTGCACCAAACGGTATCGAAGCCAATATCTCTAAATCAGAACCCTTTTCAGCTGCACTACGCGATGAAGTATCAGGAGTTGAAAAGATTACACGCTACAACGGTGGGAGTGTGTTGTTGAGTTATCAAGACAAGCAATTAGGTATGAGCGGTGCTTATGTTGACCCTGATTTTTTTGACATGTTTAGCTTTCCGATAATTAAGGGAGATAGACAAAACCCTATAAATTCAGAATCTTCTGTCGTTATTTCTGAATTTGCAGCAAAGCGAATATTTGGCGATGAAAATGCGATTGGACAAACAGTTACAATTTTAAGAGATGAGCAGGAGGTGCCATTTACTATTACAGCAATTGTAGAAGATTTTCCAGAAACTAGTTCTGTGGGTTTTGATGTCATATTGAATTTTAAAAGTCAAGGGTATCATGCTTATGAGCGAGGAGTAGGACGTTGGGATGTGGAAAATCACGAGGTTTACATGCAACTTTCTAAGGAAATAACACCTATTCAGTTTGAAAGTAGCACAAAGGATTTTACTCAGCTTCACTACAAAGATGAAATCGAAAACGCTAAGCGAGATGGTGCTCAACCTAATGCTGATGGTAATTACAGGCAAATAAAGTTATTGCCTTTGGCAGATATTCGATTTGCTAATTTTAATCAAGGTCCAGTAACTGTAAATCGTACAATGCCATATTTAGTATTAGGCATTGCTATCTTAATTTTGTTTATCGCTTGTGTTAACTTCATAAACATGAGTATTGCCAAAAGTGATAGAAGACTTCGAGAGGTCGGAATGCGCAAAACTTTAGGAGCAAATAAGAAACAATTATTCTTCCAGTTTTGGGGTGAAAGTATATTAGTATTTATGCTCTCTGCAGGCTTAGGAGTTTTGCTAGCAATGCTTTTATTACCTCATTTTCAGATATTGTTTAGTACAAGGGCCTCGTTCGAAACCTTTTTTAATCCTTCTTTAATAACATTACTCATATTTAGTGTCATAGGTATTACGTTAATAGCTGGCGGCTATCCTGCAATATTAATGAGTCGTCTTGGGACATTACAAAGTCTTAAAGGTAAACTAGATAGTAATGGAAAAAACTACTTGCGTAATAGCCTAATGGTATTGCAGTTTGGAATAGCCATATTACTTATAAGTGGAACGCTAGTACTTCAGGATCAAGTAGAGTTTATGAAAACCAAAGATTTAGGTTTCAATAAAGAGCAGGTGATTGCTTTTCCGCTTAACGGAAAACGCAATGACCAACAAGCCTTGCAATTAGTAAGAGATGCGCTTCAAGATAAACCGAATATTTTGAGTGTCACAGCATCAAACAATATTTTGGGTCTTGGCAAAGATGGATCTCGATCTACAAGTATATTGGGTTTTGATTACAAAGGTAGGGGAGTAGAAACTCACATGCTGGTTGTAGATTCAGACTATATTGAAACTCTAGATTTAAATTTAGTTGAAGGTAGATCTTTTAGAAAAAACTTAGCTAGCGATAGTTTATCTGTTATCATTAATGAGTCAATGGCAAAACAACTAAATGAACAAGAATTACTGAATTCTAAAATTAACATTGACGATAAGTTATTTTCTATTGTTGGCATTATTGAAGATTTTAATTTTCAAGAACTTGATCGGAATATCGCACCTATGTCCCTTTTTGCCTTACCCAACTGGAATTTGCGTAACGTCTACGTAAAAGTTGCACCGCAAAATTTAGAAGCATCTTATATAAGTGTAAAAGAAGCTTGGGCAAATGTAGAGCCAAATGCAGAATTCCAAGGCTCATTTTTAAATGAAAATATAGACAGGACTTTACGTAGCGAACGTAATATGATAACGATGATTGGTAGTGGCTCTATTTTGGCTATTACTCTAAGTTGTATAGGTTTGTTTGCGATGTCATTACTTATTGTTGCTCAACGCCGTAAGGAAATAGGGGTTCGCAAAATAGTGGGTGCTAGTGTTTCAGCAATTACAGTGCTTTTGACAAAGGATTTTTTAAAATTAGTGGCTGTCGCTTTTGTCTTAGCAACTCCTATATCATGGTGGGCAATGAGTCAATGGTTACAAAATTATGCTTATCGCATTGATCTTAATATTTTGATATTTCTTATGGCTGGTGGAATTGCTTTGTTAATTGCTATAGCTACAATAGCAGCGAAAACCATAAAAGCAGCAACTGCTAACCCTGTAAAATCATTGCGGACCGAGTAATTATATCATCAATCAAAAAACAAGCAATCATGATTAAAAATTATTTCAAAATAGCATGGAGAAACCTTTTAAAGAACAAAGGCTTTACAGCGATTAACATTGTAGGTTTATCATTGGGTATCGGTTGTTTTATTGTGATTTCTATGTTCGTCATAGATGAACTGAGTTACGATCGCTATCATGAAAATGCGAATCGCATATACAGAGTAAATTCTGATATTATTTTTGGAGGAACTGAATTGAGTATGGCATTAAGTTCAGATCCTATGGGTGAAGCTTTAAAAAGCGACTATCCGGAGGTTGAAGAGTATGTGAGACTTTATGCCTCCCAAGGTTCTAAGTTAATTAAAAAAGGAAACGAATATATTAGCGAATCAGCAGTAGCACATGCCGATTCTACATTATTTAAGGTTTTCACACTTCCTGCTATACTAGGTGATACACATACGGCACTTAACGATCCAAATACAGTAGTTATAACAGAAACCGTTGCTAAGCGTTATTTTGGAAGTCCTCAATTAGCAATAGGACAACTATTAGAAACCGATGATAACGAAAGTACGTTATACAAAGTAACTTCAGTTATTGAGGATATGCCAAGAAACTCGCATTTCAATTTCGGCTTCTTTTTCTCAATGGATAATGTAAATTATGATTTCGGAAATTATTTAAGTCATAATTTTCATACTTATGTACTGTTAAAAGCGGGTATTGATTATAAGGATTTTAATAAGAATTTTACAGAAATTATTGACAAGTATATAGTTCCGCAGGCAGCTCAATTTATGCAAATTGAAAGCATAGATGATTTTGAGGCAGGTGGCAATAAATTAGAATATTCTTTAATGCCACTTACAGATGTGCACTTACATTCTTCTAGATATGCTGAAATAAGTGCCAACGGCAACATTCAATATGTTTATATTTTTTCTGCTGCCGCACTATTTATATTATTGATTGCCTGTATTAATTTTATGAATCTTACTACTGCAAGATCTTCTGGTAGAGCAAAAGAAGTTGGAATTCGTAAAGTTTTAGGTTCTGAAAAGAAAGCACTTATTAGGCAATTTCTAACAGAATCAACTTTAATTGCTGTTCTAGCACTTTTTGTAGGTTTATTATTTGTATGGATTTCGTTAGGCTGGTTTAATGATATTTCAGGAAAAGAAATGCTTATGAGTTCCTTGTTGAGCCCAAAATTTCTAATTTTTATTTTTGTATTACCATTTATAGTAGGTGGATTAGCAGGAACATATCCAGCATTCTTCTTGTCTTCATTTAAACCTATTAAAGTATTAAAAGGGAAATTATCAACAGGTAATAAGAAAAATACGTTACGTAATTTTTTAGTAGTATTTCAGTTTGCAACATCTATTATTCTAATTGTAGGTACAGTGGTTATTTACAAGCAACTCAACCATATTCAAAACTCTAATTTAGGATTTAATAAAGATCAAGTATTAGTAGTTAGTAATTCTGGATTGCCACGTGAAACTAGAGAGTTTTTAAAAAATGATATTGAGCAATTAACTGAAGTAAAATCAGCTTCATTTGCTGGTTATTTACCTGTAGGTAGCTCTTCACGCTCAGATAACACATTTTCCACGGAAACTGTCATGACAGAATCCAATGGATTTAATATGCAATATTGGAATGTAGATTATGATTATTTGGAAACCATAGGTATGGAAATGAAATCTGGTCGAAATTTTTCTCGTGATTTTGGTTCAGATTCAACAGGTATAATATTGAATGAAACAGCTGTTAAATTGGCAGGATTTACAAACCCAATAGGAAAAAAACTATATACAACAAATGGTGACAATAGCCTTGAAGGATATACTATCATTGGTGTGGTAAAAAATTTCAATTTTGCATCTCTACGCGAAAATGTTGGAGCCTTGTGTTTCCAATTAGGAAATAACAGTTGGGAAACAGCATACCGTTTCAATACTACTGATGTTAGTGGTTTAATATCTACAATTGAAAATAAATACAAAGCTGCCGCTCCAGGAATGCCATTTAAATATGAATTTTTAGATGAAGCGTTTGATAATATGTATCGTCAAGAAAGGCGTGTTGGTAAAGTTGCCCTTGCTTTTGCATTATTGGCTATAATTATTGCTTGTCTCGGGTTATTTGGGTTGGCAACCTACATTGCTGAACAACGCACTAAAGAAATAGGCATCCGTAAAGTATTAGGAGCTTCAGTAACTAATATAGTTAGAATGCTATCTACAGATTTTGTAAAATTAGTTATGCTTGCCTTCATCATTGCAGCTCCTATTGCGTGGTGGTTTATGAGCAAATGGCTCGAAGATTTTGCATTTAGAATTGAACTCAATTGGTGGATTTTTATGGTAACAGGAATTATAGCTTTATTAATTGCCTTAATAACACTGAGTTTTCAGGCAATTAGAGCTGCAATAGCCAATCCAGTTGAGAGTTTAAAAACTGAATAAATCAATTAATCATGATTAAAAATTATTTCAAAATAGCATGGAGAAACATAATGAAGCACAAAGTGTTTTCTCTAATCAATGTTATTGGCCTTACAATAGGTTTAAGTGCTTCTTTTGTAATTGGTCTTATGATTTTTTATGATTCTACTTTTGATGATTTTCATAAAGATGGTGATCTAATCTATAGGGTAGTAACGGATTTTAGTAGTCCAGAAGAAAAAAATTACAACCCTGGTATTACATTGGCATTAGAGGATGCTATTAAGGATAATTCAAATTTGGAAGTTGTAAGTGGGTTTTATATTGAACGTCCTTCTAAAGTTGAAAATAAGGAATTAGGGTCGGAATTTAAATGGCCAAATTTCGTCATTTATGCAGATGCTAATTATTTTAAAATCTTCGATTATAAGTTTTTAGCTGGAGATGATATTAATGTGTTATCTAGTCCAAATAATGTCATTTTAACAGAAAAAAGAGCTGCGGACTATTTTCCAAATACAGCTCCTAATGATATCATAGGAAAAACTTTAGTTTATAATGATTCACTAAATATTACTGTAACAGGAATTGTAGAGAATTTTAAAGAACGAACAGATATTGTTTTTGAAGAATTTATCTCGCATCCTACACTTTTTCAAACACGGTTAAGGGAGAATTTCCTCAATAAACAGTGGAATAATACCAATTCAAATTCTCAACTTTTTATAAAGCTAAAAGCATCTTCTAGTATGGCCGCTGTTGAAAATCATTTAGGGGATTTAGCTAAAGAACATCAAGATGAAGAGGCTAAAAAATATGGATATGAGCAATTATTTACATTACAACCTTTGGCAGATATTCATTTTAATCAAGACTATGGTATTTATGATTGGTCTAAAGGTCAAGCAAGCAAGACCTTACTCACAAATTTAGCTTTGGTTGCTTTATTTCTTTTGGTTTTAGGCTGTATTAATTTTATTAATCTAAATACAGCTCAAGCATCTCAACGTGCTAAGGAAATTGGGATTAGAAAAACTTTAGGTAGTTCTAGAAAACAGATTATAGGTCAGTTTATGGGCGAGACATTTTTACTGGTTTTGGTATCGGCTTTATTATCATTAGCATTATCAAAATGGCTAATTAATGTGTTTTCAGATTTTGTTCCAGAAGGTTTGAGTTTTGAGCTCTTTAAAACACCATTAGTATTGATTGGAATAGTTGTTTTATTGCTTGTAGTAACATTTTTATCTGGTTTTTATCCAGCATTGGTATTATCAAAGTTTAATACTGTTTCCATATTAAAAAATCATTTAGCAGTTGGGGACAAAAAAGTAAAGCTTAGAAAGTTCTTAACTGTGTTTCAATTTGCTATTGCTCAGGTTTTTATAATAGCGACTTTATTGGTTGGTAAACAGATAAATTATTTGTTAAATAAGGATATGGGCTTTAACACCGATGCTATTGTTTCTATACGCAGTCCAAGAAGCGAAAGTGAGCTTTCTAAAAAAGAATTGTATGCAGAAAAATTAAGAACTATATCGCAAATTAAACAGGTCAGTCTTGGTGGTGCACCACCAGCATCATTTTCCTCTAATAGCACAGATATAACTTACATGGATGGAGAGAAGGAAGTTAAGTCAGAGCTACAATTTATTTTTGGTGATGCTAATTATTCAAAATTATTTGAATTAGAAATCTTAGCAGGAAGATCAATTAGAAATGACACCATAAAAGAATTGGTGATAAATGAAACCTGCAGAAAAAGGCTTGGTTTTAAAAATCCTGAAGCTGCAATAGGAAATACCGTTGAATTAAATGAAGAAAATATTGCAATTGTTGGTGTTATGGCTGATTTTCATCAAAGGTCTTTAAAAAGTGAAATTAAACCTATGGCATTAAGAGGAGATTGGAATCGATCATGGTTTAGTCAGTTCCAAGAAGTGCATATCGCTTTCCAAAATAAATCCTCTGAGGGTTTAAAAGGAACGCTTTCAGAAATTAAAAATGCTTATAAATCTGTGTATTCAGAAATAGATGACTATGAGGTTAAATTTATGGATGAAACCATTCAAAAATTTTATAATCGTGAACAAAAAATATCTAAGCTTCTAAATTGGGCAACGGGCTTATCTATTTTAATAAGCTGCTTAGGTCTTTTGGGTTTAGTTATTTACACAACAAATCGTCGTGTTAAAGAAATTGGTGTTCGTAAAGTACTTGGTGCTTCATTACTGCAGATTAATACGCTTTTATGTAAAGAGTTTTTAATTCTTGTAGCTATCGCATTTATTGTTGCTGCACCAATTGCTTGGTATGGTATTAATGATTGGTTACAAGATTTTGTGTACAAAACAAGCATTAGCTTTTGGGTTTTCTTATTAAGTGGCTGTGCTATGATCTTCTTTGCTTTATTAGTGATTAGTGTAAAAACTTTACAAGCGGCTAATGCTAACCCTGTAAATTCTTTGCGGTCAGAGTAAATTCATTATAACAAAATAAAAGAAATCATGATTAGGAATTATTTTAAAATAGCATGGAGAAATATTTTTAAGTACAAATTAAGTGCTGCTATAAATATTTTTGGTTTAGCTCTTGGAATAAGTTCCTGTTTAGTCCTATTATTATTTGTTAAGTATGAATCAAGTTTTGACGATGGTCACTCAAAAGCTGAGTTGACGTACAGAATAGTTCAGCACAAAGAATTTCCTGAAGAAACGTTCTATTTTAATACAACACCATATCCATTAGCCGAAGCTTTAAGAAATGATTTACCAGAATTAAATACCGTAACACAAATTGTTGGATTAACAACACAAACCTTTGGTATTAAAAATAATCAAGGTTCTCAATCTCTTTTTGAAGAGACTAATGTTCTTTTTGTGGATTCTTTTTACCCTAAAGTTTTTGATAATATCACTTGGTTGGCAGGTCATAAGGCTACTGCTTTTAATCAGAGTAATTCTATAATTCTTACAAAAGATATTGCAAAGAAATATTTTAATATTGAAGCACAAAATTATCAATCTATTATTAATAGAGTTATATCACTAAATAACAAAGAACCTCTTTTAGTTAAAGGAGTGGTAGAAAATCCATTAGGAAATAGTAATTACCAATTCGGAATATTAATTCCTTATGCTATATATAAAAAGAATAATGAGTACTATGCTAATGATTGGTCTGGTAATCATCAAGGCACTACGTTTGTAGTTTTAAATAATAAAAACCAAAAAGCAGAGATTGAATCAAAAATTGCACTTTGGAAGAAAAAATATTTAAAGCCTAAAGATGATAAACTGACAAATTATAGATTACAACCATTAAGTGAAATACATACAAATACATTATACGGAAGTGGTCCTGGCGGTTATGTTATGCCAGTAAAGATTATTACTATTGCTTTTATTGTTGCCTTCTTTATTTTGCTTATTGCCATTGTAAACTTTATAAATCTTGTAACAGCACAGTCTGCTCTAAGATCAAAGGAAGTCGGTGTGTTAAAAGTATTAGGTAGTAACAGACTAGGCTTAATTTTTAGATTTGTTATTGAAAATAGCTTGTTAATTATTATAGCACTTGGTCTTTCAATTATTATTGTCTATATGTCGTTAGAGCAATTGAACGATACATTGTCAATAATTAATTTAGACTTAAAGCTAAACTCAAGTCATATATATTTAATTTTGGGAATTAGCGTAGTAACAATTCTATTAGCTACGCTATATCCAGCAATTGTACTATCATCATTTAATCCTATAAAAGCGCTTAAAAATAGAGCTATTGTAAAGAGTTCTAAAGGATTAACATTGAGAAAGTCATTAATTGTTTTTCAGTTTGTTATTGTGCAAATTTTCGTTGTTGCTGTTGTTGTCATAACGTTGCAAATGCGGTTCTTTAAAATGAAAGATGTTGGATTTTCTACAGACACAGTTGTCATTACTCCAGCACCAGAATTTGATAAAATAGACGTATTTAGGAGTTCACTCTTGAGTAATAGTAATGTTGAAGAAGTATCATTTGGATCAGGTCCACCTATGGGAATAAATGGTTTGTCTCTAGGTACATCTTTTCGCTTGCCAAACGCCATCAATGATGACGGTGTTTATTCCGAAATGAAAATAGGTGATGCTAATTATCTTAAGTTTTACGATTTAAAATTATTAGCTGGGAAGAACTTTACTTCAACAAAGGATAAATTTGACCAATTTATAGTGAATGAAGCACTACTGGAATCATACAATTGGACACCTGAAGAGGCTATAGGAAAAAAGCTTACTATAAATGAAGGAGAAGCCACAATAGTTGGTGTTGTAAAAGATTATCATAATAATGCATTACAATATGAGATTACGCCTTCAATAATAATCAACTGGAATATATTACAGAACAGCGCTTTTATCAAAATAAAACAAACTAATGTCTCAACACTATCTTCTATAGAAACTGCTTGGAAAGATAGTTTTAAATCCTCTGTCTATGATTATGGATTTTTAGATGATGCCATTGCCAAAGAATATGCTGTAGAACGTCTTATTTTCAATGGGTTTTCTATACTCTCAATTTTAGCAATAAGTCTTGGGTGTTTAGGTCTTTTAGGATTAATGGCATTTATTCTTATGACTAAATCTAAAGAGATTGCCATACGTAAAGTTTTAGGTTCTACTGTAACACAGATAGCAACACTTTTATCAAAAGAGTTTGTAATATTAATAATAATAGCTTTTTTCATAGCAGCACCATTGGCTTACTATGCTGTGGATTTATGGCTTCAAGACTTTACTTATAAAATTGAGTTATCAATATGGATGTTTCTGTTTGGTGGATTAATAACGCTTTTAATTGCATTAACAACCTGTAGTTTTCAATCTATAAAAATGGCATTTGCAAACCCAGTAAATTCTTTGCGGTCTGAATAGAACAAAATTTTAAGTGTTCGGTTTTGAACAAGAAGTGTATCAAAATCGAACACATTTGTTTTTGAAATTAATTATAAGATAATGAAAATCAGGTTATTGTATTTCTGGCATCATCTTCACTATATAATTAGTATCAATCAAAAAACGAACACTTATGATTCTTAACTATATCAAAATAGCATTCAGAAGTTTACTGAAAAATAAAGGCTATAGTTTTTTAAATATTTTTGGATTAGCTATAGGTATTACTTGTGCAAGTTTAATCTTTCTTTGGGTTGAAGATGAGGTCAGCTTTAATGAATCTTTTCCTAAACAAGATCAGGTTTATTATGTGCCAACGAACCAACAGTATGAGGGTGAATGGAGAACATTCTACTCAACACCAGGACCGTTAGCTCAAGATATGTTAAACGAAATTCCAGGGATTTTAAAAGCCACAAGGTCTAGTCTCGAAGAACGTTTATTTACTGTTGGAGACAACTCAATAAATAGGAGAGGCCGTTATGCCGATGCGGACTTTTTAGATATTTTCACTCTAAAATTTATTGAAGGTAATCGTGAAGAAGCATTTGAAAATCCTGAGGCTATTGTATTAACTCAAGAAATCGCAGAGCAACTTTTCGGTAAGGGAGAAAAAGCACTTGGGAATGTTGTTAGAGTAAGCAATAAAGACAATTATTTAGTAACAGGTGTTATTGAAAATTTACCTAAAAATGTATCATTTCCTTTTGATTGGGTAGCACCTTTTGAGCGATATAGAGATGGAGCCGAATGGATGACAGAATACGGAAGTAATTTTTCAGACACTTTTGTAGAGTTGTCGCCAGAAGCAAATTTTGAAACCGTTGATGCGCAAGTTAGAGAACTTATAGGAAAGAAAGCTGAATTTACAGACGATTATGCCTTTTTACATTCTATTAAAGATTGGCACTTGCGTTCAAAATTTGAAAATGGTAAAGTAGTTGGGGGGAGAATTACTTATGTTCGTTTATTTACCATAATAGCCTTTATAATTTTGTTGATTGCATGTATTAACTTCATGAATTTATCTACTGCTCGAAGTGAAAAGCGAGCAAACGAAGTTGGTGTTCGCAAGGCAATGGGTTCTAGTCGCTCAAGATTAATTACGCAGTTCATTTCTGAGGCGCTAGTATTGTCATTTATTGCTACAGCTCTGAGCGTTTTATTGCTTGCTGTTTTATTGCCTCAATTCAATCTTATCATAGAAAAAGATTTAGTTTTAGGATTAGCAAATCCAATACATATTCTTGTATTAGTAAGTATATCTATTATCTCAGGCATTTTTGCTGGTTTATACCCAGCGTTTTATCTGTCATCTTTTAAGCCTGTTGAAGTCTTAAAAGGATTGAAAGTTACGCAAGGTTCGGCTTCATTTATTAGAAAAGGATTGGTCATAGGTCAGTTCACCATTTCCATCGTATTCATAATTTTTACAATATTAGTATATCAACAAATCCAACATGCAAAAAATAGAGAATTAGGTTATGATAAAGACCAGTTGCTCTCTATGCGAATTGATCATGATTTTATACCAAAGTTTGATTTAATTCAACAAGAACTAATAAGAACTGGTTCAGTGCACAATGCAACATTATGTAATTCTGAAATTTTATCTGGTGGCAACAATGGTTCTGGTTTTAGCTGGAAGGGAGGAACGGATACAGAAGATGTTTTGATTTCTTTCAGAAACGTAACTCAAAGCTTTTTTGATACTACAGGAATGGAAATTATTGAAGGTCGAGGATTTAGCAATAATTTTGAAGCCGATAGTTCTTATGCTTTGGTTTCAGAATCCTTGGCTAAAATGATGGGTGATGAGAATCCAGTAGGTAATTTAATCAGTCGCGATGAAGATAATATGGAGATTATAGGTGTCGTAAAAGATTACGTTTATGGTGATATGTTTGATGCTAGTGACCCAGTATTGTTTATGCATTTTCCTTATTATGCGAGATACATGTTTATAAAAACAAAAGATGGAGTGCCTGTTGATAAAGCACTTTCTGATATTGAAACGGTACTAAAAAAACATAATCCAGCCTTTCCTTTTGAATATACATTTGTAGATGATGCTTTTAATGCAAAGTTTAAAAACGAACAGCTAGTTGGTGAACTTTCTCAAATATTTGCCATTCTTGCAATACTAATTTCATGTTTAGGATTATTTGGCTTGGCAGCTTATACTGCAGAGCAGCGAAGCAAAGAAATAGGTGTTCGTAAAGTTTTGGGAGCTAGCGTTTCTGGAATAGTGAAATTATTGTCAAAAGACTTCTTAAAGCTTGTAGGTGTTTCAATTTTAATTTCGGTTCCTATAGCTTGGTATGCTACGTATAACTGGCTTCAGGATTATGCTTATCGTATAGAAATCAATTGGTGGATTTTTGCAATAGCAGGTTTACTTGCCATCTTAATCGCTTTAGCTACGGTAAGTTTCCAAGCTGTAAAGGCGGCCGTTGCAAATCCAGTAGATAGTTTAAAAACCGAATAAATCCATTTGTTATGATACGTAGTTATATAAAAATTGCATGGAGAAGTCTTAAGACCAATCGTTTATTCTCAATTGTTAATATTGTTGGATTGTCAATAGGTCTTGCTACGACTTTAGTATTGTTCTTATTTGTTTTACATGAGCGTAGTTTTGATACTATGTATACACAAAAGGACAGAATTTACAGAGTTTTACTTAATACAACTGAAGATGATTTAGAAACTTGGTCTAATGTACCATCGGCATTAGGTCCTGAGCTTAAAGATAAGATTCCGGAAATCTCAGAATCCGGCCGGTTTTTGAGACATGATTTTGGAGGAACCGCATTTATAAAATCCGAGAACGATGTGTTTGCAGAAGATAAATTGTTTTGGGTTGACCCTTCAATTTTAGAAATGTTTGATGTTGAAATTATAAATGGTTCTGGTGCAGAAAACCTAAAAAGCCCTAACAATATTCTACTTTCAGAAAGTACAGCCAAACGTTATTTTGGGAACAAAAATCCTTTAGGAAAAACACTGACAGTTGACAATGTAAATACGTTCGAAGTTAAGGGTGTTTATAAAGATTTTGCTGATAATAGTTCTATAAATTTTAATGTGGTTGCACCTTTTATGATGCAAAATGCAGCTAAAAATCCAACTTGGAATAATGCAAGTTTTGAAACTTTTGTAGTTTTTAATTCAGACACACCAAGTGTTTCAACTTCAGAGCGTAAAATCCAAGGAATTTTAGATGTCAATGTTAAAAAAGACGAGCAATGGTATAACTTTTCATTACAATCTTTAAGAGACATTCACTTATACTCTTCTGCATATTCTGATAGTTATATTGATAATTATGGTGATATTAATCAAATTCAAAATCTTACTGCTCTCGCTATTTTAATCTTGATTATTGCTTGCATTAATTACATGAATTTAATTACCGCACGCTCTCAAAAACGCGCTACTGACGTAGGTATAAATAAAACGCTTGGTGCATCTGTAAAAAATGTAGTATTTAGATTTTATATTGAAACTGGACTAATAACTGCAATTGCAATGATTTTAGGTGGTCTTTTCACCATCGTAGCCTTGCCAGTTTTTAACGAAGTTGCTGGAAAACAATTAGATATTTCAGCATTATTTTCGGTTAAAATTTTAGGCTTCTTATTACTGATTTGGCTAGTAACAACTTTTATTTCTGGTTCTTACCCTGCATTATATCTTTCCCGTTTTTCTCCTAAAGAAGCTCTAAAACCATCCTCGCGAAGAGGAGGAATGACCAGTTTTATAAGAAAAGGATTAGTAGTCGTTCAGTTTTCTGCATCAGTAGTTTTAATCATTAGCGTTATTGTTATTCATCAGCAGTTAGAATATATTCAAAATAAGAATCTAGGTTATAATCCAGAGAATGTTATCGCTATTTCAACTGCAGGAATACGTGGTGGACAAGCCAATAAAGCTTTAGTAGATGCTTTTGAAAAATTGCCAAATGTCTCTTTTGTAGCCCGTTCACAAGGTTATCCAGGTATGGGAGTTAGTGGCAGAAGTATACAAAAACCAAATAGCGAGGAGAGTATGGGTATTCAAACCAACCGTTCAGAATATAAAGTCTCCGATGTATTACAGCTAAACCTTTTGGCTGGTCAATTACTACCAAAGAACAAGCAACAAGGTGACACTTTGGTGGAAGTTGTTGTAAATAAAAAAACGGTAGATTTCTTAGGGCTAACACCAGAGGAAGCCATTGGTAAAAAAGTGAATATGCAGCTTGGCGATAATGCTTATATACATGGTGTTGTTGATAATTTCAATTTTGCTTCATTACATAGTCCAATTGGTGGATATGCTTTTCATAATGCACCTCGTGAACCAAAATCATATCTGTTGGTTCGTTTTTCAAATGAAGTATTAACAGAGACTATTTTAAATTTTGAAAACGCATTCAAAAATGTTGCTCCTAATTCTGCTTTTGAGTATACCTTTTTAGATAAAAAACTAGAGTTGCTTTACGAAAAAGAAAAGCGTACAGCCAATGTAGGTTTATTGTTTTCAATATTAGCAATTATAGTGGCTTGTCTTGGTTTATTTGGTTTAGCAGCATTTATGGCTGAGCAACGAAATAAAGAAATAGGAATACGAAAAGTATTTGGAGCAAGTGTTTCTAAAATTGTTCAATTATTATCAGTAGATTTTATGAAACTTGTGCTGATTTCATTAGTGATAAGTTTTCCTTTAGCATTATACTTTATGAATAACTGGTTACAAGATTTTGCATATCGAATAAACATTAGCTGGACAGTATTTGTGATAGCTGGTGTATTAGCATTATTAATAACATTTGTAACCGTAGGATACCAGGCTATCAAAGCCGCTATTGCAAATCCAATAAAGAGTTTAAGAACCGAGTAATAAATCAAAAAAGAATCATCATTAATCAAAAATTAATATAAACCATGAAAAATTTCAAACTTATAGTCGTAATTAAATTTGTATTATTAGTACAAATAACGCTTGCTCAAACAAAGCAGACAGTAGGCGATTTTAATAAAGTAATTATTAGTCCGCATATTGAAACCACTTTTGTAAAAGGAGATGAAAATTCCGTTACTATTTTAGATAGTACAGAACCAGAAGACAAAATTAATATTCAAGTTAACGGAAATACCCTTAGAGTGTATTTGGATGATGCCAAAGAAACAACTAAACACAAAAAGGTTTTAAAAAATGGAGTCAAGATGAAAGTGCCTATTTACAAAGGCAAAGTGTTAACTATTCGAGTGACTTATAAAAACATAGATAACCTTTCTTTAAGAGGTGAGCAAATAACAGTTTGTGAGAGTTTAATTGAAGTAGAAAATTTTAAACTTAAAATTTATGGTGAATCTCAAGTTACATTCAGTGAGGTTAACATAGTAGAATTTGATGTTGATGTTTATGGTGAAAGTCAGTTAACTATAAATGGAGGATCTACTGTAAATCAGTATATAACTGCTTATGGTGAAGGTGAAATTAACTTAGTTGAGGTTGATAATAAAATGTCTAAACTTAAAGCTTATGGCGAAGCAGAATTTAGAATACAGGCTTCAGAAAGTATAAAATTCACTGCTTATGGTGAGGCTAAACTATATTATAAGGGTAAAGCAGAAGTAAACAGAGGATTGAGTTTTGGGGATTCACAAATTAACCATATAGACTAAAAACAACCAAAAATGGGAAATACATTATTAAGTTTAAATGAAGCAACAAGAACAGTAAATTCTGGAAGTAATAAAGTTACTTTGTTAGATAATATTAATCTACAAGTTAAGGAAGGAGAGTTTATTTCATTAATGGGACCATCTGGTTCAGGGAAATCAACTTTACTAAATTGTATAGGAATGCTAGATAGTTTTACAGGAGGTGGTTATACTTTTTTAGGTGAACCCGTCCATAGTATGAAGGAGAGGAGTAGATCTAAACTCTATAAAGAGTATATCGGCTTTGTATTTCAGGCCTATCATCTTATTGATGAATTAACGGTTTGGGAAAATATTGAAACTCCATTGCTTTACAAAAGTGTAAAATCCTCTGAACGGAAAGCATTGGTAGCAGATATGCTAGATCGATTTAATATTGTTGGTAAAAAGAATTTGTTTCCTGTTCAATTAAGTGGTGGTCAACAACAGTTGGTTGGTATTGCTAGAGCCTTAATAGGAAAACCAAAATTGATCTTGGCTGACGAACCAACAGGGAATTTAAATTCTAAACAAGGTGAAGAGATAATGGAGTTGTTTGCTGAATTAAACAAAGGTGGCGTTACCATAATCCAGGCTACGCACTCAGAAAGTAATGCAGCTTATGGGTCACGAATTATTAATTTACTAGATGGTAAAATAGTCTCAGAATAACAAAATAATCATGATACAGAAACAACTTATATACATCATAATTTTTATGATGAGTCTAACTGGATATGCTCAAGATCAATCTGAGAAACGTTATTCCTTAGAAGAATGTATTTCCATAGCATTACAAAATAATCTCGATTTAAAATCAACAAATTTACTAGCTAATTCTGCTAAAGTCAATTACCAGCAATCTAAAGCAAACTTGTTACCCAGTATTAATGGTAATTTTAATTTGGGCGTTAATGATGGTAGAAGTATTGATCCTTTTACTAACGATTTTATAAATCAAGAGTTAACATTTTCTAATTTAGGCCTAAGTATAGACGCTACTATTTTTAATGGATTTCGATTATTGAATACAGCTAAGCAGAATCGTTTAAACAAAAAGGCTTCAGATCTCGAAATTGAAGCTGCTAAACAAGACTTAGTACTGAATGTAACATTAGCATATCTTCAAGTTCTAAATGCAAGAGATGTTTTAGAATTAACTAAAGCACGACTAGAAGCTACTAGAAAACAGCTTAATATACAAAAAGGATTTTATGAAAATGAATCCGGAAACCCAGCTGATTATGCTGATATATTAGGACAAGTTGCAAATGATGAAACAAGTATTTTGGTTTCAGAAAGCAGTTTGAACAATGCAAAATTAAGTTTAATGAGACTATTAAATTTAGAAGAAGGTGGTGGTATAGACACTAAGAATCTTATTCTAGATTTTGAAGTCTACAATTTATCTGCTGATGAGGTTTACTTGCAAGCATTACAAAATTTAGCAACATTTAAAGCCAGAGAATTGCGTGTAGAAGCTGCGAAGAAGGGAGTCAGTGTTGCTAAATCTCAGTTTACTCCAGAAATATCTGTGTTTGGTGGAGTAAATAGCAATTATTCCAGTGCAGCAGAAATATTTACGTCAACAGGTACGAGTATTGTTGAAACTAGCGATTTTGTGACAGTTAATGGCCAAGATTTACCCGTGATGACAGAGCAGACGTCATTCGCTTCAAATGGAATTGGTTACGAAGATCAATTGGATAATAATTTAAATACTGTTATTGGAGTAGCGGTTAATGTTCCACTTTTTAATGGATTTAGGGCTAAAAATAATGTAGCCTTAGAAAAAATTAGAGTTAAGGAATCTATTTTAGACTTAGAGCGAACACATTTAGACATTAAAAATGTTATTGCTCAAGTTCATTTTGATATGGAAGCGGCTTATAAGCGACACCAAAGCCTATTAAAACAAGTAGAGGCATATGAAGAATCTTATCGTATTAATGACATAAGGTTTAAAAATGGGGTTTCAAATTTCTTGAATTATATCTCTAGTAAAAACAATTTGGATAACGCAAGGGTTAATTTAGCAAATGCCAAGTATGAATATTTGTTGCGCGTAAAAATTTTAGATTATTATAGAGGTACTACAGTTGATTAATTCCATTTCAGATGACTACGCTCTTTCCAATAATTGTGAGGAGTTACTGCAAATAATTTTAGTTTAGAGACTTCGTTTTTATCTAATTCAAAATTTAAAGCTTTTAGATTCTCTTTAAGTTGATTGCTGTTTGAGGCGCCACTTAAAATAACGCTAGGTTCTAAGTGGTCAATTATAAAACGCAAAGCAATAGCATCTGTTCCAACAGAGTATTTACTTGAAAGGTGCCCTAAATAGTCATAAGCGGATTCGTATTGAAAAAATTTATCATTTTTAAATACGCGACCATTAGCTAAAGCTTCTTTGATAATGATAGTTTTACCTTTTGCTAATAATTCTCTCAAGATATGAAAACATGACTGTTCAAAAATATTAAAAGTTACTTGATAGCTATCAAATAAATCATCGCCATCAAAATTAATTTTTTGTGCTACTTCAATAATTTTAACTTGTTCAGTTCCGCTAGACGTAATTCCAATTTTTAAATTATGCTCTTGCTTTAATTCGTATAGCTTAGACAAGACAGCTTCATTGGTTAAAACACCACTGTCTAGTGTTGCAGAGTGTACTTGATAGATTTTTAGATTAGGAAGCATGGCTTTTGATACTTCCCATTGCTTATTCAATTTTGAGATGGAATGTTCTTTAATTTCGTGTTTGCCAGAAAATCCAATTTCCCAATTGGCAACATAAGTATAACCGAATTTTGTTGAGAGATTAACATCTTTGTGATTTCTTGAGTTATTCCATTCTAATAAAAATTGTTCACCTAAACCATATGATGGTGCTACATCAAAATCTTTAATACCAAGCGTATAACTTTCATCTAAAACCTTAAAAGCAATTGCTTTAAATACCTCAACAGACTTATCAATATTTGTGTTTGATCTAATATTGATATAATCTGGTCTGCCCAAAGCGGCCATACCTAATCCAATTTTTGTTTGATTCATCTAGTGGTTGTGAGCGTAATTAATAGTACAAGTTTTACAGGTATAGGTGTCTTTTTGAATAGCAATACCTTCAATATTACTCTCAACAATTTTATTGATGAAGTTATTATAAGTTTCATCTCTTTTTTCGTTTTTACTTCCTTTCATAAACTCATAGAATTCACCTTCCCATTCTTGTTTTCCCCAACAATTTGGACAAATACCTTCAGGAGAATTACCTGTTGATTCATTATTTTTCTTTTTGTTGAAGTAGCTTTTTATAGATTCAAATAATGTCATTGTTTTAATTTTAAATTGTTTGATATAAAGTTTTTATTGATTTGGTCTGAGAATTTATCTAGTATTAGCTTCAATTTAGGGTTTATAAAGCGTTCACAAAAAGGCTTTTTAGGATTTTTTAGATAATAATTTTGAATCGCTTCTCGTGAGGCTTTAAATTCTGAAAATGGATATACATTAGTAATAAGTTGATTATCAAATTCAGCTTGAAATTCGTTTAATGTATTTTTTACTTCCTGTGCTTGTTCTTCTGAAAAGATATAAATCGCTGAACGATATTTATCTCTCATCGAGTGTGCTGAGTTACTTTTGTGTGTATATAAGTGAATTTCAATCAAAGTTTGAAGCGATATAATTTCAGGATTAAAGTGAACAATTACAGCTTCAGAAAATGAACTGTTTTCATTTGTTGAAGATACGTAACCTTGCTCTACTTGTTCAACACCTTTCAAAGATTGAAATACAGCCTCAGTACACCAATGACAGCCACCTCCTAGTGCTATTTTAGTTTGTCTAGCCATTTGTTTAATTCATTATCGGATGGATTTCGCAATTTCTTTTTATCAATGGTTATTGTAGGGAAATTAAGTTTTTTGTTTTCGTACAAACCTCTTAATTCCTCAGCAAAGACATCATCCATTTCGACATCTAGAAACGAAAAAGCGAGTCCTTTTTGACCTAAAAAGGATTTATAGTATTGAGTTTTATGGCACCTTTCGGTGCCATAAAGTTTAATTTCTAATGCCATGCTATAAAGATTTTAAAAACTCTATTGCTGCCTCTGGGTTTAAATGAAAATCACTATACACCACATTATCGTGCTTATCAATAAAAATAAACCAGGGCGTACCTCCAGTATTGTAATTGGTCATAATATTAGAGCGTGATTTACCATCGTTACCGGCATCATGTCCAAAAGGAATCTTAAGCATATATCGTTTTTGAGTTTCTACCATTTTCTCATAAGTGTTTGAATCATGACCTTCAAAAACGGTTTGAATAGCCATAAATTCTATATTATCATTATGCTTTAAAGCTTCGACCATTTTTTGTAGATCTGGTAGGCCTTTGCTGTGACAACCCGGACACCAACTTTGAAAACAATAAACGATTTTAAATTTTCCTTTAAAATCTGATAATTTAATAGGTTCAGTTTTGTTACCCTTAGCATCTATCCAAGAATTAACATCAAATTCTGGTGCTTTCAAAATTGGTTTTTCTGTTTGATTTGACATAATTATGTCCCTCTCTTTTTAAAATTATTTAATAATAAACTCTAGACAATTCATTTTCTGAATTGCCTTAGAGTTTTTAATAAGTGCAGTTTAATTAAGCGCTCTTTAGCTTATCAGCATGTAGTTTACGTAACTTCATCAGTTTTGGTGTAATCACAAAACTACAATAGCCCTGAGTCTGATTATTTCTGTAATAATCTTGATGCTCCTTCTCAGCTTCGTAGAACTTAACAGCTTCTGATACTTCAGTAACTATTGGGTCTTCATAGTACTGAGCCAGTTCTTTAATGACAACTTCTGCGATTTCTTTTTGAGACTTATCATGATAATAAATTACCGATCGATATTGTGTGCCACGATCTGCACCTTGTCTATTTAATGTAGTAGGATCGTGAGTCGTCATAAAAATGATAAGAATATCTTCGTAAGTAATCACGTTTGCATTAAAAGTAACTTGGATGACTTCGGCATGACCAGTTAAGCCAGAGCAAACTTCTCTGTAGGTTGGTCTTCCTGGTGCATTGCCTCCAGTATACCCAGAAACCACTTTTTCTACACCTTTTACTTCTTGAAATACGGCTTCTGTACACCAAAAGCAACCTCCGCCAAATGTGGCGATTTTTAAATTAGTAGTCATTAAGCAGTCTCCTTATCTAAAGTCATGGACTCTGAATTAATACAGTATCGTAATCCGCTTGGTTCTGGTCCATCAGGGAAAATATGTCCTAAATGGGCATCACAAGTGTTACACATTACTTCAACGCGCACCATACCAAAAGATGAATCCTTATCATATTTAATGGCGTTTTCTTTAATAGGTTGCGTAAAACTTGGCCAACCTGTACCAGAACTAAATTTAATTGTAGAATCAAACAGAGGAGTATCACAACATATACAGTTGTATTTACCTTCATCGTAGATGCTACAAAGTGCGCCGCTATGAGCGCGTTCTGTACCTTTTTGTCTCGTAATTCTGAATTGTTCTGGAGTTAATTGAGCTCTCCACTCAGCTTCTGTTTTTTCAACACGTTTATCTGGTGTTGGGTTTCCGTTTACGGAGAAATTGATAACATCTTTCCAAGTTAGCATAATATGGGTTCCTTTCTTTTCTAGTTAATAATATGCTTTTTATAAAGATATTAATATAGTCGTATAAATTACAACTTTCTTACACACTTTAAAAACAAAATGCGCTAATGATTTGTTCAAATAAACTGTGGTAATTTATTTTTACAAAGTTTTTAATATTGATATAATTGATACGACTTTGAGATGGAAATTATATGTTTTTGAGATTATTTTATAGGATTATCAGAAGGACGTTTATTGTATCCTTTAGTTTTCAATTAATTATATTTGTTTAGGTAATTAGTATATTGTTTACATAATTATCTTTATATTTTCTGATAAATAGAAAAAATATCTTACATTTGGTTAACCAATCTGGTAAACCAATTATAATTAAAGAATATATGACTTTAAGAGCATCTTTTTTCTTCACTATTCTTGTTATACTATTATCAAGTTGTTCTAATAATTATGGTAACGATGACGACAGTTTAGGGCCTACCACTATTGATAACCCAGATGATGTTAATGATGTTACTTACGCAGATATTAATTTTTCAAATTGGAAAGTAACATTGCCAGTTGATGAAAACAACAATGGTAGTCCAGATGAGTATCAACCAAATGAATTAGTCAATGGTGGTTATAGAACTAATACAGCGATACAACCTTATATGTATGATGATACTGAAGATTCTTCTATAGAATTTTATACATTTCCAGCGTCAACAACAACAAATAGTTCATATTCTAGAACTGAGCTACGTGAATTAATTAATCCATCTAATGCTCGAAGTAATTGGTCATTAGCTCAAGGAGGTAATATGACAGGTCGATTAAAGCTGGTAGACATATCTGAAGATTCTCAAAGTAGTAGTCAATATCATAGAACTATAGTAATGCAAATTCATGGAATTATTTCTGAAAATGATATGGCAATCCATGGATTTTCATCTAATAATGGCCCACCATTAATAAAAATTTACTGGAAAGATGGCTACATATGGTCTCATAAAAAATCACTTGTGGATGAGACTACTTCTGGTGATGACCTTTTAGATACATCAAGTTCTACTTGGTATGATATAAAAGATAATATGGGCTATGTTGGTTTTGAGGCTTTTGATTTTAGAATTACAGCTTCAGATGCCAGATTAGAATTACAACTCAATGAAAATGAACCTTTAGTTTATGAAGATGTAAGTTTAGAAAAATGGCCTTTTCAAAATTATTATAAAGCAGGAAATTATCTAGGTTCTACTGCTGAAGGAGCATTTTCTAAAGTAAAATTTTTTGAATTAGAAGTATCTCATTAAGTACTAAAAAATATATAAATGAAGAAATATTTATTAGCTGTCGGCTTACTGGCCTTGTTTTTATCTTGTGATGAGATATCTGAATCAAATTCCAATCAAGTAATTTCTAGTGCAGATGAACTAAATAAAGCGATATCAAGTGCTGAACCAGGTGATAATATAATTCTAAAAAATGGTGTTTGGAAAGATGTTAAAATTAAATTCAGAGGCAAAGGAACTAAAGATAAACCTATAACTCTAAAAGCAGAAACACCTGGTAAAGTTAGTATTGAAGGTCAATCCTATTTAAAATTTGGTGGAGAGTATTTAGTAGTTGATGGTTTACATTTTAAAAATGGTTTTTCTCCATCAAATGCTGTAGTAGACTTTAAAATAAGTCATAAAGATACATTAGACGAGATAGCGAACAATTGCAAATTTACCAATAGCGTTATTGAAGATTTTAATAAACCAAAACGCGATAAAAGCGATTTATGGGTTCAATTTTGGGGAAGACATAATGAGTTAAGTAATTGTTATATCGCAGGAAAAACAAATAGAGGTCCAACTGTAAGAGTCAGTATTGCTGGTGTAGAAAGTATTAATAATTACCATCAAATTGTAAACAACCATTTTGGGCCAAGACCAGTAAAAGGAGGTCCAAGTGGTGAAACAATTCAACTGGGAGATAGTTATACGTCGATGTCACCGAGTCATACATATGTTGCTAATAACTTATTTGAAGAATGTAATGGTGAGGTTGAGGTTATTTCTAGTAAGACAAATTTTAATGTATTTAAAAATAATGTATTCTATAAGAGTGAAGGCTCTTTAGTAACACGTCATGGAAATTATGTAACGATTGACGGAAACTATTTTATAGGAGATGGTGTAAACGAAAACTATGGAGGAATCAGAATTATTAATACAGGACATTGGGTAGTTAATAACTATTTTTATGGACTAAAAGGTAAAAGTTTTAGAAGCCCATTAGCAGTAATGAATGGTATTCCAAAATCGCCGTTAAACCGTTATAATCAAGTTACAGATGTTGTCGTGGCTTATAATACCTATGTGAATTGTAGTTCACCTTGGCAATTTGGTGTGGGGACAAATATTGCACAAGCTGATGTATTGCCACCATCCGAAATTCGCTCGGCAAGAGCTATTAGAACTACGGTTGCTAATAATATTATTTATAATGAAAAAGGATTAGAAAACATTGTTGTTGAAAACGATAAAGCAGATGGCGTTATGTTCAAAAACAATATTGTAGATAATAAAGGTGTAAAATTCAAAGATTTTAATGGTGGAATTGTTGAAGCTCCTTTAGACCCAAAAATACTAACTGACAACATTTATATTCCAACAGGAATACCAAATGATTTTGAAGCATATAATGGCTTCGATTTTAATACTATCGAAACCGATTTATTTGGTGTTTCTAGAAAAGACAGTAAGAGTATTGGTGCAGTAATAGGCAAAGACGTATCGGACCCAAATATTTTAGATAAATCTAAATATGGAACCACTTGGTTTTCAAATGAAATTGAAGCTAAAGAACCTGTAACGCATTCTGTAACTAAAACAGAAGAATTACAAGTTAAAATTAATGAGGCAGAAAATGGAGATATTATCGCTTTGGCAGAAGGTATTTATAATGTGAATAATTCTTTAGTAATTAATAAAACATTGACTATTCAATCTGAAGGAAAAGCTGAAGTTGTGTTTTCAGGAGCATCAAATACACCATTGTTTTCATTGCAACCTAAAGGAAAACTAACAGTTAATTTTCTAAACTTAAAAGGAAACAATACCAACTACGCGTTTGCAAGTTTAAAAGAAAACATGTCTAATCACTTTGGATTAACAGTTTTAAATTCAACAATAAAGGATTTTAATTACGTCTTAAAAGCCTATAAAGAATCGTTTGCAGAACGTGTTACTTTTGAAAACACATCAATTTCAAATTGTGAAAACGGAATCGAATTATCTGAAGAAACAAACGACAAAGGAGATTATAACACAGAATATTTAACTATTAATAACTGTAATTTCAATAATGTTAAAGCTAATGTTATAGATTATTACAGAGGCGGATATGATGAGTCTACCATTGGTGGAAACCTTTTAGTAACCAATAGCACATTTACCAATTGTGGAGTAAAAGAGAAAAACAAAAGGTTATTAAATCATAATGGTATTGTAAATGTAAATATTACTAAAAACACATTTAAAAATAACCCAGTTCAATTTGTGTCTATTTTATGGGGAGCAAAGAATAATGTAGAGTCTGAAAACAGCTTAACTAATTCTGGAAAAATAAAAACAGAAGAAAATTTAGTAATGAAGTTGATGTATTAGAAGTTATGGCCAAAAAAGTAATAACATTCGGTGAGGTTATGATGCGATTGTCGCCACCTGGTTATGAAAAATTTTCACAGGCTTCTTCATTCGAGCTTGTTTACGGTGGAGGCGAAGCAAATGTAGGTATTTCATGTGCTTACTTGGGGATGAAAGCAGCTCACGTCACACGTTTTCCTGATAATGCCCTTGGAAAAGCTGCTACTCAATTTTTACGAAAACATTGGTTAAGCACAGAGCATGTTATTTATGGTGATGAGATGATGGGCAAGTATTTTCTCGAAAAAGGTGCCGTACATAGATCTAGTGAAGTCATTTATGAAAGAGAAGGTTCTGCATTTTCCTTGATAGAACCATCAATGATAGATTGGGAAGATGTCCTCAAGGATGCCGATTGGTTCCATTGGACAGGTATAACACCTGCTATTTCAAAAGGAGCTGCAAATTCTTGTTTAGATGCTATTAAAACAGCGAACAAATTAGGAATAACAGTTTCAGGAGATATTAATTCGCGGAATAATATGTGGAAATACGGAAAAACAATGCAGGAAGTCATTCCTGATTTAGTGCGTAATACTGATGTTGTAATAACCAGTAGTAGTGGTATTCGCGAAATGTTTTCCTTAGGTAAATTAGACGATAAATTCCAGGATTTAGCTATAGAACTAATAGACCTTTTTCCTAACATAAAGAAAGTAGTCAAAAAAACAAGAAGGATCATTAGTGCATCACACCATCAAATTCAAGGAAAAATGTGGAATGGGCAAGATTACATTAAATCCGATATGCTAAACATAACTCACATTATAGATCGAGTTGGTACTGGTGATGCATTTGCCGCTGGTTTAATCTATGGGTTACTACATTATGATAATAAACAGGCTATAGAATTTGCTTCGGCAGCTTGTGCATTGAAACATACTGTTCCGGGTGATGTAAATACGGTGTCTCTTGAGAACGTAGAAACCTTATTGCAAAGTGATACTGCTGGAGCAATAAAGAGGTAGTTTAAGAAGAAATACTATTGATAAATAGTTGAAGCAAGTATTTCATTTCACGATAATTCAATAAATGAACTAATTATGGATTCTCAGAATAATAAAACAGTATTTAAGCTTCTTTTATTGATTAGTATTACAATATTAATGAATAGTTGTGGTGATGACACTAAGAAATCCAATGAGGAAGTTTCAAAAGCAAAGATTTACCCGAGTGATGTCATTCCGTTTATGGACAAGTGGAAAATCCTTTTAGGTGATGGAACTCATGTTGATGATTTAGTAAATTACCAAAAAGATGATTTTTTCTATGTTGAAAAAGAAAATGGTACAAATTGGGTAGTTTATAAAACGCCTAATGCTGGTATCACCTCAAGAACATCAAAAAATACACGTACAGAATTAGGTGAAAAAGCACACTGGATTCCAGAAACTGGCGGAAAACTAACAGGTACCTTAAAAGTGCAACATGTCTCCACTACTGGTCATGCCACAAAAGCGTCTTCCTATTCAGTCGTCATCGGTCAAATTCATAGTGATGAAGGTCATGAAAACGAACCTTTAAAAATCTATTATAAAAAATTCCCTGGTCATACAAAAGGCTCTGTATTTTGGAATTATGAAATCAATACAAAAGGTGATAATATTGGAAGATTTGATTATTCTACTGCTGTTTGGGGACATGATTTTTCTGTTGTGGGTTCAAGTCCAACAGATTATCCAAAAGAACCAGAAAATGGTATTGCTTTAGGGGAAGAATTTAGTTACGAAGTTAACGTGTATAAAGGTGTTATGTATTTGACTTTTAAAAGTGAAGGTCATAAAACGGTAAAACATATCAAAAGTCTAATTAAATCAGAATTTGCGACTAGAGAAGACGTGCCAGAACAGGTTAAAAAGGTGTATGCTAACAGAGAAAAAGGTGGTGGAGTTGAACGCGAAATGGCCTATGCTGGCGAAAAAAATTACTTCAAACAAGGTTGTTATAATCAAGCTAATCCAGGTAGCACCAAATCTGAAACCTATGGAGGTGATATAGCCAAACAATATGAAAATGGAAGCTATGCAGAGGTTTGGTTTAGAGAGGCGACTTTGGGAGAAGGAATAACACCTAATAAATAATTTTTGAATGAGATATAATTTTTTAGTTATTTTTTTAATTGTGAGTAGTTCTTTTTTTGCTCAAACTAATTTTGAAAAAGGATCGTTTATAACTAATTCTAATGAAAAAATAGAATGCTTAATTAAAAACATCGATTGGAAAGATAATCCAATCGATTTCAAATATAAATTATCTGAATCTGGTTATGTTAAAACTCATACAATTAAAGAAATAAAGGTTTTCGAGATTTATGGTAGTTCAAAATATATCAGGGCTAAAGTAGAAATAGATAGATCTAGTGATAATATAGACGATTTATCAGTAAATAGAAACCCAATCTTTAAGATTGAAGAATTGTTTTTGAGACTTGTTGTAGAGGGTAAAGGTAATTTATATAAGTATGAAGATGGTTTGCTTAACCGCTTTTTTTATAAAATTAATAATAATCCTATTAAGCAACTCGTATATAAGAGATATAAAATAAAGGGAAGTGTAATAGGTCAAAACAATTATTACAGACAGCAATTGTTAAATAGTATAAAGTGTGATGAAATTAATGAAAACCAACTAGGCAACTTGGACTATAATACCCAAGATTTATCATCTTTATTTGAGAGATTTAACGAATGCGATAAATCTATTCAGACTGTTAATTATCAAAAAAATAATAAAAAAGATTTATTTAATTTAAGAGTAAAAGCCGGAATCGCTTCAAGTTCAGTTTCAATTAGAGGTGCTAATAGAGATAGTAGAGATGCAGATTTTGAAAACAAACTTATTTTTAGATTGGGTGCTGAGGTAGAATTATTACTACCTTTTAATAACGACAAGTGGGCATTTATTTTAGAACCAAGCTATCAGAATTATCAAGCTAAGACAACGGTACTAAATCCTATTAATTTTACTGATGATAACGCGGAAGTTTATTATAAAACTATCGAATTACCAATAGGTCTAAGACATTATTTTTTTCTTAATGATAACTCCAAAATATTCTTAAATGGTTTTTATTCTTTAATATTTCCTATAGATTCTCGGGTTCACTATGGGACTGTATTAGATTATAATATTGAGAACGGAGCTGCTTTTTCGATAGGTGCTGGATATATGTTTAAGCAATTCAGTGTAGAATTTAGATACGATAGTCCAAGAGAAATGTTAAATGATTATCCCAATGTCAATGCTGATTTTAATCAAGTTGCTTTAATTTTTGGATATCAAATATTTTAAAATGATTAATAGGTAGGTTAATATATCGGTTGTTTTTAAATCATGAATAATAGAGTAATTTTCATAATGGGTGTTTCTGGAAGTGGAAAAAGTACCATTGGAAAATTGCTAGCACAAGACTTTAAGATTCCTTTTTTTGATGGTGATGACTTTCATCCCGAAGGTAACGTTGTGAAAATGTCTAGTGGAAACCCGTTAAATGATGATGATAGAAAAGTTTGGTTAGAGACTTTAAATAATCTAGCTAAACAACAACTTACAAAAAACAGTTGTGTTATTGCGTGTTCAGCACTAAAACAAAAGTATCGTGATACTTTAAGTTCAACTATTGAAAGTCAAACAAAATGGGTGCATTTATCTGGTTCTTTTGAACAAATTTTAGAAAGATTACGAATTAGAAAAGGTCATTTTATGCCTTCAGAATTACTAAAATCCCAGTTTGAGACGCTAGAACAGCCAAAAAGCGCAATTACAATAGATATAACCCTTGAGCTAAAAGAAATTATAGTCGAAGTAAAAAATCATTTAGAGGATAAATCAGAATTTGGATTATTTGGTTTAGGTGTTATGGGTAAGAGCCTATGCAGAAACTTAGCAAATAATGGGTTTAAAATTTCAATGTTTAATAGACATGTTGAAGATGTTGAAGTCGATATTGCTAAAAACTTTAGAGCTGAATTTCCAGAACTATCTAATGCGTCTACTTTTGATGATATTTCAGCTTTCGTGAATTCTTTGCACCAACCACGACGCATCATGCTTATGGTCAATGCTGGAAAAACTATTGATTATGTAATTGAAGATTTATTACCTCATTTATCTAAAAACGACATTTTAATTGATGGCGGAAACTCTAACTATAAAAAAACAAAGAAGCGTAACGATTACTTAAAAACGAAAGGTATACACCTTATTGGAGCAGGAGTTTCAGGAGGCGAAGAAGGTGCTTTAAAAGGGCCATCCATTATGCCAAGTGGTGATTTAGATGCTTATAAACAAGTGCAACCATTTCTAGAAACTATTTCTGCTAAAGACCAAAATGGATTGCCATGCTGTACTTATGTTGGACCAGAAGGAAGTGGTCATTTTATAAAAATGGTGCACAATGGAATTGAGTATGTAGAAATGCAATTATTGGCTGAAGTAGCTACAATTCTAAAAGCTTTAGGTCAGAATCCTGATGACATTGCTAATACCTTAGAGTCTTGGAAAGACAGGTCGAACAGTTACTTGTTAGAAATAACTACTACTATTTTTGGAAAGAAAGAAGGTGGCGAATTTTTGGTAAATAAAGTATTAGACAAAGCAGGAAATAAAGGCACAGGAAACTGGACAACCATTGCTTCAGCAGAGCTTGGTGTACCAAATACTTTAATTGCTTCCGCTTTGTTTTCTCGTTATATTTCGTTTTATAAGGAAGAACGTATTCAGCTAAGTAAGAATTTTAAAAAAGTAATTACTACGGAATTAGGTATAACTTCAAATGACCTGTTAGAAGCCTATCAATTCGCGAGAATTATTAATCATTATCAAGGTTTTAAATTGATAAATGAAGCATCTAACAGATTCAATTGGAGCCTAAACTTAAGTGAAATAGCAAGAATATGGACCAATGGCTGTATTATTAGATCTTCTTTAATGGAAAAATTGGTTGAAGTCTTTAAAAACACAACTAACATTTTAACCAATCCAGAGATTATAACTCTTATAAATTTATATAAAACTTCGGCAAAAAAAGTGGTGTCGCAATGTGTGTTAAATGACTTAGCAATACCTGCTTTTGCAGAAGCGATTCAATTTCTAAACGGAATTACGACAGCATATACTTCTGCAAATATCATTCAAGCACAACGCGATTATTTTGGGGCGCATACTTATCAAAGGTTAGATGATGATTCTGGGAAAAACTATCACACCCACTGGAATTAAAAGCTAGTAACCAAAACTAAAAATCCAACCACTAATGCTATGGAATCTACAACACAAAACAAATCATTACTAAAAAAGATTGTTGCCATAATATTAGGTTTCGGACCAGGTATTTTTGCTATTGGTTATACGATCGGTACGGGTAGCGTAACTTCTATGATTGTTGCTGGTAGTAAATTCAATATGCAATTATTATGGGTATTATTATTAAGTTGTTTTTTTTCTGGAATTTTAATGTTTGCTTATGGTAATTATGGATTAATAACTAGTGAAACTGCCCTTTATGGATTTAAGAAACATTTGAAATTCGGTAAAGTCTTAGCGATATTAGTTATAGTAGGTATCACTTTTGGACAATGGAATTCCTTAATGGGAATTTTAGGAATTTCATCTAATATTATTTTTGAAATATTAGCATTGAATTTTGAAAGTTTAGGTGAATTTAAATACGAAACAGTTTTAGTTATAGCCATCATAATTATAATTACCTTTTATTTATTGATGCTGGTTGGTAAGTATACTTTTTTTGAAAAAATACTTATCATTTTTGTAACCTTGATGGGTTCTTCATTTTTGCTCTCATTATTTTTTGTACAACCACTTCCAGTAGATGTTGTTAAAGGATTAATTCCAACAATTCCTGATGTGCCTGGTGGAAAAATGTTAGTTGCGGCATTTGTTGGCACTACTATGGCAGCTGCAACTTTTTTATCACGTCCACTATTTGTAAAAGGAAAGGGATGGACGATTAAAAATTTAAGTCAACAAAAAAGAGATGCAATTACAGCAGCTATTTTAATATTTGTTATTAGTGGCATTATAATGGCTGTTGCTGCTGGAGCACTGTTTTCGGAGGGTAAAGAAGTGGCCAAAGTATTAGATATGGCAAATACATTGGAGCCAGTTGCAGGAAAATGGGCTGTCACTATATTTTTTTTTGGTGCTTTAAGTGCAGGCCTATCTTCTATTTTTCCATGTTTATTAATTGCACCATTACTAATTGCAGATTATCAATCTGGAGAATTAGATACCAATTCCAGACAATTTAGAATTATAACTTTTATAGCCTGCTTAGTTGCTTTAATTGGCCCTGCTTTTGGTGCTAACCCTATTGAAATTCAAATTCTATCTCAAGTATTTAATGTGTTTGTATTACCGATTGTTATTCTAGGAATCATACTACTAGTAAACAACAAAAAGATTATGAAAGGCTATAAAACAAGTCTATTTATTAATGTTGGTTTGTTTGCTTCATTACTATTTGCTTGTATTATTTCTTATAATGGAATTATAGCATTAACCGAATATTTTTAACGAAATTTAACCATGGGGAATGAGCAAAAACTAATAAAAATAGGATCAAGGCTACTAATTCTTAGTATTTTTCTAATACTCGGTAGTTGTAAGGATGAAGAAAAAACAATAGATGAAAAGGAAGAGGGAAACACAGTTTACGCAAGTGACGTTATTCCATTTTTTAATCATTGGAAATTAATATTGGGTGATGGATCAAATGCTGGTATTGCTAAGAATTTTCTGCACAAAGATTTCTTATATACTGCAAATGACGATTCAGGTAATTGGGTGGTTTTTAAAGCACCAAATGGCGGTGATACACATGGCACTTCCAATAATACAAGAACTGAATTAGCGCAAATCAAAAAATGGTATCCAGCTAGTGCTGATGATAAGTTATCTGCCACATTAAAAGTAATGAACGTATCATTAACGGGTGATGCTCGTGTAGCAGCATCATATTCTGTGGTTGTAGGGCAAATACATAGCGCTGATGGACACGAGAATGAACCGCTAAAAATATTTTACAAAAAGTTCCCTGGTCATAACAAGGGTTCGGTGTTTTGGCATTACGAAATCAATACTGAAGGTGATGATAATTCTAGAAGATGGGATTATTCGACAGCAGTTTGGGGACATGATTTTTCAGTGGTGGGTCGTGATAAAAATTCATATCCAAAAGAGTCTAAAGATGGTATTGCTTTAGGTGAAGAATTTAGCTATGAAATACAGGTTAAGAATGGTATTATGCATCTAAAATTTACAAGCGGAGAACACGAAACAAAAACATTTACAAAAAATTTAATTGAGTCTCAGTACTCAACAAGTTCAGATTTTCCTAAGCAAACTCAAGATTTGTTTGTGCCAATTGGTCAAGATGGAGTAGAACGTACAAATGCTTATGCAGGTGAGGGCTGTTTTTTTAAACTTGGTTCTTACAATCAAACCAATGGTAAGTCACCAAAAGTTAATAAAAACTGGTGTTCTGGTGCTGAAACTCATGGAGGGGATATTCAAAAACAATATGCAGACGGAAACTATGCAGAGGTATGGTTTAAAAAAGCAAGTATACAGGTGAGTGATTCTGCTGTGTCTAATGAAGGCTATTTTGCAAAAAATGATTAATTCATAACAATCATGAAAAACAATAATAAATTAACTGGAAAAAACATACTCATCACAGCTGGTGCTCAAGGTATTGGTGAGTCGATAACCAAACATTTTATTGAAAGCGGATCCAATGTGGCAATCCATTTTTTTTCTAGCGCAGATAATGCGCACCGTTTAACCAATTACGCAAAAGATAAAGGATTAAAAGCTATAGCTATAAGTGGTGACTTAACAAAAGAAGAGGATGCAAATGACTTAGTTGAAAAAACGGTAAAAGCTTTGGGTGGCTTAGATATTCTAATTAATAATGCTGGCTCACTTGTGGCGCGCAAGCTACTAAGTGAAATGGAAACTGATTTTTGGAATAAAGTGATGGACATCAACCTTACATCTATGATGTTGGTGACTAGAGCAGCAGCACCATATTTAGCAAAAAATGACACCAGTAGTATTGTTAATTTGGCATCACTCGCTGGACGGAAAGGTGGTCATCCAGGTTCATTGGCTTATGCTACGAGTAAAGGGGCTATATTAACCTACACTCGAGCACTTGCAACTGAATTTGGAGCTCAAGGGACAAGAGTTAATGCTGTGGCGCCTGGACTTATTCTCGGTACTTCGTTTCATAACACACATACCACGAAAGAATCTGCCTCTGAGACGATAGCTGGCATTCCGATTCAACGTGCAGGTAATGCAGATGATGTTGCTCGTGCAGTATTGTATTTAGCATCCGAATACGATGGTTTTATTAATGGAGCTACTTTAGATATTAATGGTGGTGTCTATAACATGTGATTTTAATGATTTTAGATTTATTATTTTGATAAATACTTCCATTGCTAAGATGAAAAATTATCGTATATTGGTAAACCAGATTGGTAAACCAATTTTAAAGATACATTTATTGCTAAATCTGATTAGATTTAGATATTGCTTAAAATCATATTTTTAATATAATTAATTCAAAAGAGTTTGAAGAATAAAATTTCAATCATAACACTATTAACTGTTTTATTTATTGTCTTTTCATGTAAAAATGAAAGCGATACTAATTCTAATAATACGTCACAAACAACAACAGAAGAGCATCCGAAATTAATTTTAACAGCTCAAGGAGTAAAGGATATTAGAGCACAATTAGGTAGTATTCCAATTTTTGATAATACGTTACAAAAAGTAAAGGAAGAAATTGATGCTGAAATTGCGTCAGGAATTGAAGTTCCAATTCCAAAAGATTATTCAGGCGGTTATACACATTCAAGACACAAACAAAATTGGTTCGCGTTACAAAAAGCAGGTGTTTTATATCAAATATTGGATGACGAGAAATATGCTAAGTACGTAAAAGACATGCTGATGCAATATGAAGCACTTTACAAAACCTTACCGCTACACCCAAAAACAAGATCGTATGCAAGAGGTAAGTTATTTTGGCAATGTTTAAACGATTCCAATTGGTTGGTATATGTAAGTCAGGCTTATGATTGTGTCTATAATTATTTAACAGCAGAAGAACGCAACAAATTAGAAACTAATCTCTTTAGGCCATTTGCAGATCATATTTCGGTAGATAGTCCTCAGTTTTACCAACGCGTTCACAATCATAGTACTTGGGGAAATGCTGCCGTAGGTATGATTGGTTTGGTAATGGATGACGAAGAATTAGTTAATCGTGCATTATATGGTATTAAAGATTTACAGTTAGATACCAAGGCTAAAGATGATGATGGCGGATTATTAAATAAGGATGGAAAAGCTGGTTTTTTGGCGAATATAGAAGAACCTTTTTCACCAGACGGATATTATAACGAAGGACCTTATTACCAACGTTATGCAGGATATCCTTTCTTGATTTTTGCTGAAGGGTTACATAATGTAAAACCAGATTTAAAGATTTTTGAATATAAAAATGGTGTGCTTTTAAAATCTATAAATGCACTTTTAAATTTATCTGATGCTGATGGTGATTTCTTTCCACTTAATGATGGTCAAAAAGGGATGTCGTATTACAATAGTGCCTTGGTAACTGCTGTTGATATTTCTTATCATTATGGAGATCAAGCTCCTGGTTTATTAAGCATTGCAGAAAAGCAAAACGAAGTCTTATTAGACGATTCTGGTTTGGCTGTAGCGCTTGGAATAAAAAATGGAAAAACTCAGCCATTTACCAGAAAATCTATAAACTTGTCTGATGGACCAGACGGTAAGCAAGGTGGAGTTGGTATTTTGCGAAATGAAGATTTAGAGCTTGTGTTTAAATATGCTGCTCAAGGATCTAGTCATGGGCATTATGACAAGCTATCCTATTCGTTATATGAAAATGGAGAAGAAATCATTCAGGATTATGGATTAGCAAGATTTGTAAATATTGAACAAAAAGGTGGCGGAAATTACCTTAAAGAAAACAAAACCTGGGCAAAACAAACCATTGCTCATAATACAGTTACTCAAAATGAAATCTCTCATTTTAATGGAAAGTATGAAGTTGGGAGTCAACATCATTCAGACTTACATTACTTTGCAGCAGAAGACGAAGGCATAAAAATAGTAAGTGCAAAAGAGAGCAATGCATATCCAGGAACAGAAATGCTGCGTACTATGGTAATTATCAAAGACGAAGATTTTGAAAAGCCATATTTGTTAGATATTATGAAGATAACTTCAGAGAAAACTAATCAATATGACTTTCCTTACTATTATTTTGGTCAAGTATTGCAAACTAATTTTGATTACAAAATATCACAAATCTTAAAACCCTTAGGAAGCAAAAATGGGTATCAACATCTGTTTGTTGAAGGTTCTGGAAAAGCCAAAGAAGACAACACGAAGTTCTCTTGGATGAACAACTATAAGTTTTATACCTTAACAACCGCAACTAAAAGTAATGACGAATTAATGTTCACTAGAATAGGAGCTAACGACCCTGAATTTAATTTAAGAAGAGATCCAGCATTACTATTAAGACGAAAAAATGCGAAGAATACAATTTTTGTTTCAACCATTGAATCACATGGAAGTTATAGTCCGGTTTCAGAATCAGCACAAAATTCAAAAAGTAGTATTACAACATTAAAAGTGGTTTTAGATACTGATGACTATACTGCAATATCAATAACTAATGTAAATGGCAATACAAAACTATTTATAACAGTAAACAAAAATGCTTCAAAAGAAGCTTCACACAATTTAAAAATTAATGATAAGAATTATGAATGGTCAGGTTCTTATTATTTTAAATAAAAACAAATAAATTAAAAATTATGAAACGATTTAGTGAAAAGTATATCATCACAAAAGATATGGATTGGGAAGTACTTGGTGGAGGAGTATCAAGAAAATTTTTAGGTTACGATAACCAAATTATGATGGTAAGAGTGAAATTTGAGAAAGGAGCATTAGGTGCTCCACATCAACATTTTCATACACAAGCTACCTATTGTGTTTCAGGTAAATTTGAATTCGAAATTGATGGAGAAAAGAAAATTGTAGAAGCAGGTGATGGAGTATATATCGAACCTAATTTATTGCATAGTGCAGTTTGCTTAGAAGAAGGCGAGTTAATTGATACGTTTAGTCCTGTTAGAGAAGATTTCTTGAGCGGTGGTGAGGTATCTTATTTTGGAGATAAACAGTCATGAGAAAGTTTAGCTAGCCTATACCTAAAGATTTTATAGAATAGTACGACACTAATATGTAAAATGAATATTTGCTATTTAACTTAAACATTTATTTTTTTAACATATTAAACTCTAAAACGCTTGAAATTAACAAAATTTTAATTATATTTGGTTGACCAATCTGGTCAACCAATTTTTTTTATTCAATTCTAGGTATAAAATAGTCCGTAAATAACAATAATATTAGGATTGCTATTTTATTTACTAGAAATTGCTTTATAGGTTATTAACCTAAAAACTAAATTCAATCTAATTAATTATTATGAAGTTAAAAATTAAATCGACCTTAGTCTTATTTCTTTTAATATGCTTTTCACTAAGCGCTCAAGAAGCTAAGACTATTAAAGGGCAAGTAGTTTCTAAAGCTGACGGTTTGCCTGTTCCAGGTGTGAACATTCTTCTAGTAGGTACTACTACAGGAACCAGTACAGATTTTGATGGAAATTATCAAATTCAAGCTAAACAAGGTGATATTTTACAATTCTCTTATTTAGGATTTGGTACACAGGTGATTACTGTAGGAGACAATACTACAATTAACGTTACACTCGTTGAAGATGCTAATGCTTTAGATGAGATTGTTGTTGTTGGTTACGGTACACAAAAAAGAAAGAATCTTACAGGTGCAATTTCTAAGGTTAAAAATGAGAATCTAGATAAAATAGCTGTTGCCAGAATAGACGACGCACTTGTTGGTCAGATCTCTGGTGTTAACATTCAGGCAACTGAAGGTGAAGCTGGTTCAGCACCTACTATCAGAATTAGAGGTACAGGTTCTATTACTAGTGAGGCAGGACCTTTAATTGTTGTTGATGGTATTGCTGTTGATTCAGATTTCTTAGGGAATTTAGATATGAATGATGTTGAATCTTTTGACGTACTAAAAGATGCATCTTCTGGTGCTATTTATGGTGCACGTGGTGGTAATGGTGTTATCCTTATTACAACCAAAAATGGTAAAGAAGGAAAGACAAAATTTACCTATAATACGTTTACTGGTTTTAAAGAAGGCCTGCAAAATGAAGATATGTATTTTTCAGTTAGAGATTGGGCAGATCGAGAATTGGCAGCTACAGGTGCATTATCAGATAAAACTCAGTATAAGTTATTGATTGGTGTAGATGAAAGCTGGCAAGATATCATTATTGATGGTGGTACAATAGAAAGCCATTCTTTTGCAGCAAGAGGCGGAAGTCAGAGGACTAAATTTAGTGCATCTTTAAATTATTTGCACGATGAAGGTGTTTTACTTACTGATGATTTTAAACGTTACAGTATGAGGTTAAAAGTAGACTCAAAGGTTGGTGATGATATTAGAGTTGGGGCCAATATATCTCCATCTTATTCTGGTAGACGAAGATTTGATGGATCTACTCACGATATATTAAGACAACCACCATGGTTACCTTTATACCATGATGCTAATACAATTAGATTTGTAGATAGAAATGTATATCCAGATGTAGAAATCGGCGATTATGCTGTTCAAAGACATTTTGATAATTATGATCTTTTTGGCGATGGTGGTGAAACAGATATTAGTACTACAAGTAATACCAACCCAGGGGCTAAAGTATTAGAGCGCGATAGAAATGATTATAAGTTTAAATTATTTGGAAGTTTTTATGGCGAATACAAAATTACTGATGGCTTAAAATTTAAAACCACACTAGGTGGAGACTATTCGCATACAAGAAGAGATAGATGGCAAGGTGTGGAAGCAAGTCGTAATGGCGTCGCAGCTACCCAATTAGATATTTCAAACTTCAAAAGAGTACACATAGTTTCTGATAATGTGTTTACATATAACAAAGTATTCGGAAATCATGATTTAAATGTTGTTGCAGGTTTTTCAGCAGAAAAGTGGGATTACGAAGTAGAAGCAGCGACTGGTATAGGTTATACCTCTGATTTGGTTCAAACTTTAAGTGCTGCGAATACGATTTCTGAGGCAACTTCAGAAGAGTATAAAGAAAGATTATTATCTTATTTTGGACGTGTTAACTATGCTTATGATGATAAATATTTATTATCTCTAAGCGCAAGACGAGATGGGTATTCAGCCTTTGGTAAAGATTCTAAATGGGGGTTTTTCCCGGCAGCATCTGCAGGTTGGATAATGACAAATGAAGAGTTTCTGGATGATAGCAAAGTCTTAAACTTTCTTAAGTTGAGGTTTAGTTATGGTGTTACTGGTAATAATGATTTCGATATCGGTTCAGGTGATTTTAGAAACCAAATTAACAGTTACCCTTATTTATCTTTAATTGGTGCATCTTCAGCAGTTTTTAACAATTCTATTGTCAATGGTTTTAATCCTTTGAATATTGCTAATAGTGAATTAGGTTGGGAGAAATCAGTAGAGTTTAATCCAGCTATTGATTTTGGGTTATTTAATAACAGAATTTCAGGATCTGTAGATTATTATAGACGTACAAGTGAAGATTTACTATTAGATGTTCCTGTTTCAGTTACAACTGGTTTTCCAAATGCTTTGGCAAATAGAGGTAAAGTAGAAAACAGGGGATGGGAATTTGAACTAAGAACAAAAAATATAGCAAAACCTAACTTTCAGTGGAACACTACATTTATAGCTGCGAGAAATGAAAATGAGTTACTAGATTTTGCTGAGTCAAATGGTTTAATAACAAATGTAGATACAAAACGTGCTGCAGAATGGATCAATTTGGTTGGTAATCCGATTTCGTCTTTTTATGGATGGGTCGTAGATAGAGATATACCTGCAGAATACATTGCCAGACCTTGGGAACGTATTGGACAAACCAACAGAGAGGTTTTCGTAAAAGATCTCAATGGAGATGGTGTCATTGATGATGACGATAAAACTATCCTTGGTAATCCATATCCAGATTTAGTTTGGAGTATCACTAATGAGTTTAAAATTGGTAATTTTGATATGAGCTTCTTATTTCAAGGAAGTCATGGAGCAGAAATTAGAAATATTGGCGATCAATATATATTCCGTCACTTCGGTTCTTCTTCTGTTGCAGATGGAGATGCTGCAGTAGCTGATGGATTAATTGGAAATACTGGGTTCATTAAAGAAAAAATATTTACAGACGACATCATAAAAGATGCTTCTTATATATCATTGCGTACAGTAAGTTTAGGATTTAATTTCCCAGAAAGTCTGCTTTCAGATTTATTTATAACAAACGCGAGAGTTTATGTTACAGGACAGAATTTAATCTACATTTGGGCAGATGACTATACAGGTTTAAATCCAGAATCTATTAATGATACAAGTCCTATAAATTATGGATATCAGCGTGTAGGATCACCGATTAATCAAACTATATCGTTAGGACTTAACGTTAATTTTTAACAAGAAAAAACAGGAATTATGAAAAATATAAAGTATATAAAATTTCTTTTCTTATTCACAATCTTTTTTACATGTGAAGATTTTTTAGAACCAGCACCAACATCGGTAGTAAGTAGTGCAGATTTCTTTACCAATGAGGATCAACTTCTTGCTGCAATCGCTAATATGTATGATGGTTTACAAGGGGCTAATGATACTAGTTCTAACTCAAACCATGCAACACAGATAGAATTCTACGTTACTGAGATGCGTAGTGATAATACAAGATCTAAAAGTGGAGAAGGTGAAGCAGCACAGTTTGATGATTTTAATGTACAGCCAACAAACGGTTTGGTAGCAGATCATTACAGAAGTTTCTTTAATGTTATTTTTAGAGCAAATACAGTATTGGCTAATCTAGGTGTCGCGTCTGATGAAAACAGACCTAAATTTGAAGCGGAGGCTAAATTTATTCGTGCTTATGTTTACTTCAACCTTGTAAGGTTATATGGAGATTTACCTCTTGTGGATAGAGTTATTGGTATAGATGATACTGACATATCTTATACAAGAAGACCAACTGCTGATATTTATGACCTAATTGTTAGCGATCTTTTAGCTGGTGTTGAAAACTTAGATAATAGCAATGGTAGAAACAGAGCTTCAAAAGCAGCAGCGCAAGCCTTATTAGCTAAAGTTTATTTGACACGAGGGCAAAACTATTTGGATGCACAAAACCTTTTAGAAGATGTTATGAATAGCGGTTATATGTTAGAACCTAATTACGAAGATGTATTTTTTAATGAAGATAACAGCGAAGTAATATTTGCAATAGGTTATCAATCTGGACAAGCTGCTGATAGTCAAAATTTTTCTGCAGAATGGCTTAACGGAGTAGGCAGAACAGTGGGTGTAAATTACGTTACAGATGATGCAAAAGCTGTAATGCTAGAAAGTGAAAGTGCTGGAGATATAAGAACTGGAGTGTCTATGCGTGAAGACTTAATACAACCAACTCAAACACAGGTAACTAAATATTTGCCAGACGGTGATCCAGGTGGAGCAGATGGTAAAACATTTACATTTGATGCTAGACTGGCTGGTAACGACTGGATAGTGCTTAGATACTCAGACGTATTATTAATGCATGTGGAAGCTATAATGGCTGGTGGACAAGAGACAAATGCTGCTTCGGCATTAAGTTCTTTCCAAGCAGTTAGAGATAGAGCTGGCTTAACAGATGCAGTTACCAATATTACCAAAGATGAATTATTATTAGAAAGAAGAATAGAGCTTGCTTTTGAAAATCAAAGATTGTATGATTTAGTAAGATTTGGTAAAGCTATTGAAGTATTAGGAGCATTTGCCTTGGCTAATGGAACAAATTTTAGTTCTAATGATTTATTATTACCATTTCCTCAAAGCGAAATAGGTTTAAGTAATGGACTTTTAAATCAAAATCCAGGATACTAAAAATTCAAAGAAAAATTAATTTAATAAATAGAAATTATGAAAAACATAATTTATAAAATGATTGCAGTATTATTAATTTTCACAGTATCCTGTGATGATTTAGAAAAATACCAATTGCCAGAAGCAAATTCAATACCTGATGAAACACCGCCTGTTGCGAGTTTTTCAGCAATACAAGGTGAAGGCTTCGAATTTGAAGAGTGGACATTATATCAATTCACCAATGGATCAACTAGTGCTACAATGTACAGTTGGAATTTTGGGGATGGTAATACTTCTACAGACTTTGAGCCGACCAATATGTTTCCAGGTGAAGGTACATATACAGTTTCACTAACAGCTACTGATAATTTGGGCGTATCTAGTACTTCAACTCAAGAGGTTGTGGTCGTAGAACCAGAAGCTCCGGCAGTTCCAGACCCAGTAATTGTAAATGGTGAGTTCGTAAAGTTACCTAAATCGTCAGGTTCTGATTGTGCATGTTCAGGTTGGATCAATAGAGATCTAGGTGAACAAGGTGAGTCAAGTACAGCTAGCGGTCTTGATGTTGTAAAGTTTGATAATAATGAACCAGATCATATTTACCAAGAATTTGAAGTTGTACCAAATGCTGATTATCTTGTTGAAACTTCAATAAGACATAGCACTACTGATGGTACTATGCCAAGTTCTCTTGAAATAAGAGTATTAGCAGGTAGTGGTTACGAAGCTGGGTATACTCCTGTATATTATACAGATACAGCTGTTATGCCACAAGGAAACTCTTCAACTGGTTATTGGGGATATAGATCTATTGCGCAAGTTGAGAACGCAGATAATAATCTTAAAATTCAGGTTTTGGATAATCCAGGTAATGATGACTATAATAACGTAGTATTTAGTTTCAATTCTGGGGCCAATGATAGTGTAGTATTATTTATGCGAGGTATAGGTGGGGATTCTTCAGGGAATTATGGTTATAATAGTGGTAATGAAGAAATACGATCTGCTTATGTAATTATTACAGCTGTAGAAAATTAAAATAGTTTATTTGAGTTAGTCGCTTATTGAATTCTACTGTTGATTAGTTGTATACGTAGAATTCTTTAAGCACTAATAGATAGTTCTCCTTTTATTAATATTTGACATTATTTATATAAGTTAATAGTGTTAAATTTGGTAAATAATTTGTAAAAGATAAGATATGAAGTTAGAGATTTTAGCAAAAATAGATGACATAGATTCGCAGCATACTATAATTTCAAAAATAAGAGATTTAATAAACTATAAAAACCTTGAACCAGGTGATAAATTGCCTTCAGAAAGAATGTTATCCGAAAAATTTGGTGTAACCAGAAGCAATGTCAGACAGGCAATTCAAAAATTAGAATTTTATGGATTATTAGATTCTATTCCCCAAAGCGGAACTTTTGTAGCTAATATTGGAGTTATTGCTATGAATGGAATGATTGACGATATTCTTAGTCTAGAAGATCCTGACTTTAAATCTTTGGTTGAGACTAGAATCTTGTTAGAACTTAAAACAGTTCGATTAGCATCGCTTAGAAGAACCGATGAAGATTTAAAAATAATAAAAGAAGCCCTTGACGCGTATACAAAAAAGGTATTGGCTGGTGAGGATGCAGTCCAAGAAGATTTATTATTTCATTTGGCTATAGCAAAAGCTAGTGGAAATAGTACAATGAATACTTTTATGCTTATAATTACTCCAGAGATCATTACTAATTTCGAAAAATATCATGTTTGCGATAATGACCTTGCACATAAAGGTATTGAAGAGCACAATGAAATATACAATGCCATAGAAAGCCAAAATCCAAAATTGGCTAAACAAAAAATGAAAGAACACTTTAGTGTGTTATATCAGTATTGTTATAATATTAAAAAATCATCTTAAATAAGTTTAAATGAAGGAAATAAGTAAAAAAGTTAATGGTTTGCGCTGGTGGGTAGTAGGTCTTGTGGCTTTAGCTGCAATTATCAATTACATAGACAGACAAGCTTTTGGAGCTTTGTGGCCCGATATTGCTAATGATTTATTTCCCGATATGGATAAAGATGGACATAAAGCCATTTATGGTACCATATCTACAGTATTTATATTGTCTTACGCTGGCGGTCAAGCACTTTTTGGTAAAATTTTCGATTGGATAGGAACCAGACTCGGTTTTGCATTATCTATTGGAGTATGGTCTATTGCAACAATGTTACATGCATTTGCGCAAGGACTGTTAAGTTTTTCAATCTTCAGGTCAATATTAGGGATTGCTGAAGCTGGTAACTGGCCTGGTGCTGCTAAAGCTAATGCAGAATGGTTTCCAACTACAGAGAGAGCATTAGCACAAGGAATATTTAATTCAGGAGCAGCTATTGGAGGTATAGTGGCATATCCCGTAATTGGGTTGTTATCGTATTATTTTGATTGGAAGGCGATCTTTATTGTAGTCGCTGTTCTTGGTTTTTTATGGTTAATACCTTGGTTCTATGTAGTAAAGAGTCCACCAAAAACGCACCCTTGGTTAACAGTTGATGAAAGAAAGTATATACTCTCCGGACAGAGAAATCAAGATATTAATGAAGATGGAACTTATGATGAAGGGTATACACCAACAACAGGAGAATTATTTAAACACAAAGAGAGTTGGGGAGTTGTTATAGCCTCTGCCGCAATAGATCCTATTTGGTGGCTATTTATAGTTTGGATTCCTCTCTACTTATCAGAAGTTTTTGGTATGGACGTTAAGCAAATTGCATTCTCGGCGTGGGTACCTTATGTTGGTGCAATGATTGGTGCTATATTTGGTGGTTTACTTGCTAAAAATAGAATAAAAGCGGGTTGGTCTGTTGATAAAACACGAAAAATGACGATTACTTTAGGTGTTGCGTTGATGATTCCATGCTTTTTCCTTTTAAAGGCACCAGGGACTGCTATTAATGCTGTAATTATTATGGCAGTTTTACTTTTTGGATTTCAAGTTGCAATCGGCAATATACAAACCTTACCAAGTGATCTCTTCAGCGGAAAAATAGTTGGTACATTGTCAGGCTTTGCTGGAATGGCCGCAAAACTAGGTGCTGCAGGACTTACTGCGTTAGTTACATTAATAACAACTGGCGGAAATTATACACCAGCTTTTATAATAGGCGGAGTTTTAGCAATAATTGCACTTTTAGCCGTTTGGTTTTTATGTCCAAAAATTGAACCGCTAAAACCTAAAGGGTAATTAAATTCGATTACAAATAAGATAAAACAAGAATAATTTTAAGAATTAAATCAAATGAGTGAAAACAAAAGAAAAGTAGCTATAGTTACAGGTGCTACAGGTGGTATAGGGTTTGAAGTTGCAAAACGATTAGGTCAAGATGGATACACAGTAGTCTTAAACGGTATAGAAGATGATAAAGGAGCTGATAGAGTAAAAGAGCTTTCTGAACATGGTATATCAGCTGAATATTACGGTTTTGATGTTACAAATGAAGAACAAGTAACTTCTAACATTAAGAAGATAGGTGACAAATACGGACGTATTGATGTACTAGTAAATAATGCTGGTGGATTAGGTGGAAGATCTAGGTTCGAAGAAATGACAACAGAATTTTACAGATTCGTAATGGCGCTTAATCTAGATTCAGTATTCTTTGCATCAAGAGCTGCTATACCTTATTTGAAAAAAGGAGAACACCCATCAATAATTAATTATACATCTAATGCAGGATGGACTGCTGGTGGACCTGGTGCTGGTATCTACGGAACATCTAAAGCTGGTGTACACGCCATAACTAGGGCCTTAGCAAAAGATTTGGCAGAATATGGTATTAGAGTTAATGCTGTATCACCTGGTACAATTGATACACCATTTCATGCTCAAATTAAGGCAACAAAACCAGAAGTATTTAAGTCATGGGCAAATAATATTATGTTAGGAAGATTAGGTCAACCTGAAGATGTAGCTGGTGTTATTTCGTTTTTAGCGAGCAAAGATGCGGCATTCATAACGGCAGAAACGATCCAAATAGGTGGTGGACAAGCGTTAGGAATATAAACATTTATAATATTAAGAATTAGCTTTAAGCTAAATTTTTGATTTTTAGCGAGAATAGTGGTTAAATGAAAATTTGACCACTTTTTTTATTGATTAGAATTAACTTGAAGAATCTCTAACTATCAATTGCGCTTCAAGAATAATTTTATTTAGGCTTTGTTTTAGTTCAGGTTGTGCAATGCGTTTCAAAAATGTCTCTGCTGCGAGACGACCAATATCTTTACTATGTTGAGCAATGCTAGTAATGGAAGGACTCACCAATGAGGTAAAAGGTTCATTACCAAAACCTACTAACTTTATTTCTTTAGGAACATTTATTTTACTTTCGTTTAAAACTTGTAAGGCTCCAAGCGCAGCATAATCACTGGCAACATATACAGCGTCTGGTTTATTATCTAAGCTAAGTAGTCTTTCCATTTCGCGTCTGCCATCTTCAAGGGTTAGCGAACTTTCAATAATAAGGCTATCATCAATTGGTAATTTGTTTTTCTTCAAAGCATCAACATAGCCTCTAATTCTATTATTAAAAATTCGAGTTCGTCTATAACCGCCAATGTGTGCAATACGTTTACAACCCTTTTCAACCAAATGTTCAACAATGATATGACTACTGTCATAATCATTAATGCCTACATAATCCACATTGAGATCATTTTCACCTCTATCGAAAAGTATTAGAGGAATACCTTTAGACTTTATTTTTTCATAATGAGACAAGTCAACAGTTTCATTTGCCATTGATGCTATTATACCATCTACTTGAGTATATAATAAAGTGTCTATATTTTTACATTCTTTGTCAAAAGACTCATTAGATTGGGTGATAATAATATTATAACCAGCTTTGTTTAAAACAGCTTCCATGTTCTCAATGACAGAAGAAAAGAAATTACTATTTGTTCTAGGTACAATAACGCCAACTAAATTACTTTTTCCTTTTCTTAAAGCACTTGCTAAATGGTTAGGTTGATAGTTTAGCTCTTTTGCGACACGTCTAACGGCTTCTTTTGTTTTTGTACTAATGCGAGAATCATCATGCATTGCTTTTGAAACAGCAGCAGGTGAAATATTCAGCACATTTGCAATGTCTTTTATGGTTATTCTTTTTTTATTCACTTAAGTTTTTATATATTTGCTTAATCGTTTAAGCAAATGTAATGTTTTAACTATAAGAATCAAAGCCAACATCGTTTTGATTTATTTTTATACTAATTGCTTAATCGATTAAGCAAACAACATTTTAATAACTAATAAAACCAATATTCAGAATGAAAAAAGTAGTCACTTTTGGAGAGATTATGCTAAGATTAGCACCTCCTGGATTTTTAAGATTCTCCCAAACAACGAGCTTTGATGTTGTATATGGTGGTGGAGAGTCTAACGTAGCTGTATCATTAGCCAATTATGGTGTGCCCGTGGACTTTGTTACACGTTTACCAAATAATGATATCGGACAATGTGCAATGATGGAAATGAGAAAAAGAGGTGTTGGCGTAGATAAGATTATTTATGGAGGTGAGCGTTTAGGAATTTATTTTTTAGAAACTGGTGCTGTAAGTAGAGGAAGTAAAGTCGTATATGATAGAGCGCATTCTGCAATTTCAGATATAAAGCCAGGTATGGTGGATTGGAAAGCTGTTTTTAAAGACGTAGCTTGGTTTCATTGGACAGGTATTACACCCGCAATTTCTCAAGGTGCGGCAGATGCATGTTTGGAAGCAGTAAAAGTTGCTAGCGAAATGGGAGTTACTATTTCTACTGATTTAAATTACAGAGCTAAACTCTGGACATTCTGTGATGAAAAGCATAGAGAAAAAATAATGACTGAATTAACGTCTTATTGTGATATTGTTTTAGGAAACGAAGAAGATGCAGAGAAGCATTTTGGTATTCATCCAGAAGGATTAGACGTGCACAAGCATGGACATGATGTTAAAGCTGAAGCTTTCTTATCGGTTTGCAAGCAAATGATGGAAAAGTTTCCAAGAGCTAAAAAAGTGATTACAACTTTAAGAGGTTCTATCTCAGCATCTCACAACACATGGGCCGGTGTACTATACGATGGTAACAAGATGTATGAAACACGTCAGTATCAAATTACCGACATTGTAGATAGAGTTGGCGGTGGAGATTCTTTTATGGGTGGATTAATCTATGGATTATTAAAATATCCAGAAGATGATCAGAATGCACTTGATTTTGCTGTAGCAGCATCATGTTTAAAACACACTATTAAAGGTGATGCCAACTTAGTGACTGTTTCAGAAGTAGAAAAATTAATGGGTGGTGATGCCTCAGGACGTGTAGCAAGATAGATTATGGCAAATTTTTCAAGAATAGAAGTCGCAAATGTTATGAAACAAACCGGAATGGTTCCATTGTTTTATAATTCAGATATAGAAATAAGTAAAAAAGTAATAAAAGCTACTTATGATGGTGGTGCACGTTTACTAGAATTTACTGCTAGGGGTGATTTTGCTCATGAAGTTTTTGGTGAGCTCAATAAATGGGTACTTAAAGAATTACCAGGAATGATTATGGGAGTTGGTTCAGTTACAGATGCAGCTTCAGCTTCTCGTTTTATGGCATTAGGTGCTAATTTTATCGTAACACCGGTTCTAAGAGAAGATATTGCCATAGTTTGTAATAGGCGTAAAGTAGCTTGGTCACCAGGTTGTGGTTCTTTAACAGAAATTTGCAGAGCTGAAGAGCTAGGATGTGAGGTTGTTAAATTATTCCCAGGTGGTATTTACGGTCCTGATTTTGTTAAGGCAATTAGAGGTCCTCAACCATGGACGAGCATTATGCCAACAGGTGGTGTATCTCCTACTAAAGAGAACTTAGAAGGTTGGTTTAAAGCTGGTGTAACTTGTGTTGGTATGGGTTCTAAACTAATCGCTAAAGGCGCAGATGGTAACTATGACTTAGCAAAAATTGAGTCTGACACAAAAAATGCATTGGCAATAATTAAAGATTTAAGAGCATAACCTTTGAAATCCTCTACAGTAACCATAAAAGAAATTTCATTTTTATCTGGATATTCTATATCTACGGTATCAAAGGCTTTAAACAATAAGCTAGAAATTAGCAAGGCTACTAGAGAAGCAATTAAAACTATAGCCAAACAGCATAATTATGTGCCAAATAATTATGCTGTTTCACTTAGAGCACAGAAAACAAAGTCTATTGCAATCATATTGCCAGAAGTTACTCAGATGTGTTATAGCCATGCATTATGTCATCTGCAAAAAACTGCTGAAAGTGTTGGATATCGAATTTTGTTTTATCAATCATTCAATTCCAATAAGAAGGAATTAAATTATATAAAAAGTTTAAGTGATGGGTCTACAGATGGAATAATAGTGATTTCAAAAAAGAAGAAACAGACCTATAATTATTCTAATCATCAAATTCCTATAGAAGTTGTAAATATTGAAAGGGGTCACTCTTTAGAAGAAATAGAAATGCTTTCTCTCAATAGTTTAAATAAACTATTACAAGAATAGTCTATGTAATAGACCACAAAAGCATTTTTTTAGACCTATTTATACTTTCAAAAAGCAAATTTTAATGTAGGAGTATCTATATTTACTATGTAAATTAGTGCCTATGAATACTTTTATCACAGAAGATTTTTTACTTCAAACAGATATTGCAAAATCGCTTTATCATAACTATGCTAAGCAGCTTCCAATTATAGATTATCATAATCACTTGTCACCAAAGGAAATTGCCGAAAATAGACAGTTCGAAAATATAACACAAGTCTGGCTAGCTGGCGATCATTACAAATGGAGAGCTATGAGAGCTTATGGTATTAACGAAAATTTTATAACTGGCGACGCCTCAGATAAAGATAAATTTTTAAAATGGGCGGAAGTTGTACCATTAACCATTCGAAATCCATTGTACCATTGGACACATTTAGAATTAAAGAATTATTTCGGAATTACAGAATTGTTATCTCCCGAAACAGCAGAAGCTATTTGGGATAAGACATCATTACTTTTGAAGCAAAAATCGTATTTTGCAAATGGGTTATTACAACTAATGAATGTTGAGTCTCTGTGCACTACAGATGACCCGATAGATAACTTAGAATATCATATTGTAATTGAGAAAGATAATTCTAGAGTAAAAACATTGCCAACTTTCAGACCAGATAAAGCTTTTGCAGTTGAAGATGTAAATGAATATAATGGTTATCTGGATAAACTAGAAAGCGCATCAGGCAAACAAATAAATAATTACAAAGACTTAATTGATGCTTTACAAACTAGAGTCGACTTCTTTCATAATGTTGGTGGACGATTAGCAGATCACGGTTTAGAGCAATTATATCATTATGAAAATGACACTTTCGATATTGAAATGCTTTTCAAAAAAGTAAAACATAACGAATCACTTTCAGTGGAAGAAGTTCAGTTTTTTAAAGCCGAAACTATGATTCATTTGGGGAAAATGTATCATGCTAAAGGTTGGACACAGCAATTACACTTAGGTGCCATTAGAAATAATAACAAACGACTTTTAAGTGATTTAGGACCAGATACAGGATTTGATTCTATTGGAGATTTTTCTCAGGCAAGAGGTTTAAGTGGTTTTTTAAACACTTTAGATAGTACCAATCAATTAGCAAAAACTATTGTATATAATTTGAATCCTTCAGATAATGAAGTCTTTGCTACAATGGTTGGAAACTTTAATGATGGTACAATTAGAGGAAAAGTGCAATTTGGTTCTGCTTGGTGGTTTTTAGATCAAAAAGATGGTATGGAAAAGCAAATAAATACACTTTCTAACCAAGGTTTGCTAAGTTGTTTTGTTGGTATGCTAACAGATTCTCGCAGTTTTTTATCGTTTCCAAGACACGAGTATTTTAGAAGAATTCTTTGTAATCTCATAGGTAATGATGTAGCAAATGGTGAGTTGCCAAATGACGAAAAACATCTAGGGAAAATAGTAAGTGATATCTGTTATTTTAACGCTAAGAATTACTTTAAATTTAAATAAGTACTAAAAAATGAAAGACGTAGTTTGGGGAATTATAGGCTGTGGAAATGTTACTGAGGTAAAAAGTGGTCCAGCATTTAATTTAGCTGAAAATTCGTCATTATTAGCCGTAATGCGAAGGGATAAAACGAAAGCTAAAGATTATGCAGAGCGCCATAATGTTCCAGAATATCATGATACTGCAGATTCTATAATTAACCACCCTGAGATTAATGCTGTTTACATTGCAACACCACCATCCACGCATTTACACTATGCACTTCAAGTCTTAGCTGTAAATAAAAATGTTTACATAGAAAAACCTATGACGCTTAATTCTGATGAAGCAATTTTACTTAGTGAAGCTCTAAAAAAAAGTACATCTAAGTTAACAGTAGCGCATTACAGACGAAGGTTACCAATGTTTTTAGAGGTGAAACGTATCATCGATGAGAATGCTCTTGGTGATATTAATTCGGTTGAAGTGAAAATGTTTCAATCTCGAAAAGCAGCTTTTATAGCAGATTCTGAATCGAATTGGCGCATAAATCCTGTTATTTCTGGTGGTGGTTATTTCAATGATTTGGCACCACATCAATTAGACTTATTGTTATATTGGTTTGGTGAGGTTAAAGATTTTTCAGGGAACTCTTCAGCAGAAGGTTCACAACCAAATGTCGCGACTAAGATTAGTGGGGTTTTAAATTTTGAAAATGGAATATCTTGTATAGGCAATTGGAATTTTATTGCTGATGAGACAGAGCAGAAAGACGAATGTTCTATTTCAGGAACAAAAGGGTCGATAAGATTTCCTTTTTTCGGAAATGAAATTGTTTTAGAATCTGATGGTAAAAAAGAGATCTTAAAGTATGAACATCCTAAGCATATTCAGCAACCTATAATTCAATCTACTGTAAATTATTTTTTAGAAAAAGGTGAAAATCCATGTCCTATTGAAGAAGGTATAAAAGGAATGCAAATTATAGATGCCTTTATCAAGTAAACTACTAAGTTGAGCATTTTAAAATTTTTACTGTTCTTTTATTTTTAGTAAATACAAGATAATAGTTGCCAGCGCTTAATGCTGACAAATCTAATTTATACTTTTTAAGTATTTTTTTTGTTGAGACTTTTTTACCAGTACCATCATAGAGTTCTATAGAATCGTAATCATCTGCTCTTGAGCTTTTGAAATTTACAGTGCGCTTTTTAGAATCAGGAACGAGTTGTTTTTTATCCGCTTTGCTTTCTAAGTATTCAAGGGTGAGTATCGGAATTTCATCAATGCTAAAACTGTTAAATAACACCATTTCATCTTTTATATCTTCTGGACGTTTTAAACTTCTATAAATTCCCCATTTTGGACGCATAAAATCTGAGCCATCTTGCCACATATCTATGCTATCATTTGAGTATTCAAATACATTAGACCCATTCGAAACCTTTTTAATTTCGATAGAATAACTTCCTTGATTTGAATAATGAATAACTTCGGTAACTTCTACCCAATGCCCTTTTAGTAAATCTAATTCTATAGTTCCTATTGTACTCTGATCATGCTCAGGTGCGTAACGTAGTTCTAATCGGTCTGGTGTCCCTTTTCTAGCAGTTAACGAAATAATAGGTCTTGATGAATATACACTGCCAACGGATTTTATTTGATGGAGGTGTGTAAAGTTTTTTGAAACTTTAAAATTACGTGGTAGTTTAAACTTCCATTTGTATTCAACAGTCTCGCCTTCTAATCCTTTAGTGTTTTCAGGCGATTTTCCGTAGGTTTTTATTTCAATACGCTGTCTGTCAAATTTTTTACAGCGATCATTATCTGGGGTTTTATGTGCAATAAACCGGAAAACATAAGTGTTTAATTCTTTATCAAAAACTTCATCGATATGACGCCCAAAACTACTGTGTGAACAATCTGGTACTTCTACAACATCATGTCCAGGTGCTAATACAGCATTAATATCTTCATAAGTATTTCCTGGTTCATTTGCGTTAAGTATTACTTGTGCAAATGATAATTGTACAGTAAAACATAATATTAATAAAATGTGTAAAGTTTTCATAGAGGCAAAATTAATATTGGTTAACCAGATTGGTTTACCAATATATAGTATATTTTTTAAATCTGAAAATAGTATTACCAAAACTATACCAAATCAAACAGTTTTGCCTTGCAAATTGTCAGTTCAAGAATACGGGTGTTGACTAATAAAACTATTCGATGTTACAATCCAAACTATTCGATGTTACAATCCAAACAATCTTGGTAAAAACATTGAAATTTCTGGAATAAAACTGATTAGCATTAATACAACTACCATAATTAACAAAAACGGCAACAATGGTTTTATAACCTGCGTGACCGAAACTTTTGCAACACCACTACCTACAAAGAGTAGTGTTCCTACGGGAGGTGTACAAATCCCAATACATAAATTCAGTACAATCACAATCCCAAAGTGTACAGGATCCATTCCTAAAGCGGTTACTACAGGTAGAAAAATTGGTGTAAAAATTAAAACAGCAGGAGTCATGTCCATAAATGTTCCAATAACCAATAGGATAAGATTAATTGCTAAAAAGATCGCGAATTTATTATTTAACGATTCTAATAGAAAGGTGCTTATCATTTCAGGAATGCCTTCAAACGAAAACAACCATGACATTGCCATAGATGTACAAATCAAAAACATAACAACAGCTGTGGTTTTAGCACTAGATAATAATACTCCTGAAAAATCTTTTACTTTCATATCACCATAAGCCAATGATAATACTGCTGCATATAAAACAGCGATTACTGAAGCTTCCGTAGCTGTAAAAATTCCTGCGACAATACCACCAACGACAATAACTAATAATAATAAACTAAAAAAAGCCTTTCTGAAAAATGTCCAAACTTCACGCAATGTCGCACGTTTACCTTTTGCATAACCTTTACTAATAGCTATAAAAGCCACATAACCCATAATAGCAAAACCTAATAGTATTCCAGGAAGATAACCTGCAATAAACAAAGCGGCTACAGAGGCTGTTCCTCCACTTGCTAAGGCATAAACAATTAAAATGTTACTCGGTGGAATTAATAAACCAGTAGTTGAAGCTGTAATATTTACGGACGCACTTAAGGTTCTTGGGTAACCTTCTTCTTCCATTCTATCCGTCATTATACTGCCAATTGCAGACGCGGCCGCAAGCGCAGAACCAGAAATGGCACCAAATAACATCGATGCTAAAATATTTACATAAGCTAATCCACCTGGAAGACTTGATACTAAAGATTTAGCGAAATTGATGAGTCGTGTGGCAATACCTCCGCGTTTCATAATATCACCTGCCAGAATAAAGAAGGGAATAGCCAACAATGCAAAACTATCAATACCTGTGGTCATTCGCTGGGCAATAGTTGTTAAACCAGGTAATTTATCAATATTTAGTAATAGACTTAATGTTGTTGCTATACCGATACTATAAGCTACAGGTACTTTGAGTAACAAGAGCGTAAAGAAACTCACAAACAAAACGATAATACTTATAACTTCTATGCTCATAATTAATTATTGTTTTTGTTGTTATAAATTTTTGAAATGTGATATATCGAAAAGCACATGATTAGAAAACCACTGAATGGCATAACAGCATATACATAGCCTAAAGGAATTCTTAACGTACCAGAAAGTTGTTCTAAATGTAAGGTTGTGTATACTAAATTTAATCCGCCAATAACCATGACGATAAGTGCAAATAGAAATATCAATACCTCAATAAGAATAGAAGCTTTTCTTTTATTAGACTCAGAGAATTTTTGATATAAAAAATCCATTGATAAATGTTCTTTTTTGCCACTGAGATAGGCAGCTCCTAAAATGGTCATCCAAATTAATGCGAATCGCGCAAATTCTTCGGTCCATGTAAAGGATGTACCTAAAAGATATCTTGAAAACACCTGGAACAAAACATCCAGAACTAAAAGCGCAAAAATCACGATCATAAACCATTCGAGAATTCGGCATACTTTATTAAAAATAAGATCAGATTTATTCATTATTCTTTATTTTTAATTTGATTTACAATGGGTTCCATTTCCGGAAATTCCTTAACAAATTCCTCAACAACAGATTTCGACTTTTCGGCAAACAAGGATTTTTCTGGAATGATTATTTCCACGCCAGCAGCTTTAGCGATTTTCATAGATTCGTCTACAGAATCACTCCAAAACTTCTTTTGAGCCTGAGCAGATTCGTCTGCAGCTTCTTGCACCCATATTTTTTCTTCCTCTGATAATTTATCCCAAAACTTTGTTCCAATTAAAAGAACATCTGGCACCGAAGAATGTTGGTCTAAGGTGTAATATTTACTAATTTCATAATGATTTGAAGACACAAATGATGGTGGATTATTTTCAGCGCCATCAACAACACCTTGTTGAATCGCTGTATATAATTCTCCATAGGCAAGAGGTGTTGCGGATCCTCCCATGGAATTCACCATATTTATAGCCATTTGATTGTTCATCACTCTAATTTTAAGACCTTCTAAATCTTGGGGTGTTCTAATAGCTTTATTACTAGTATAAAAACTTCTACTTCCGGCATCGTAATAACACAAGCCACGTAGCCAAAATTTAGAACCTTTTTCTAAAATCGATTTACCAATATCTCCTTCTAAAACATCAAACTGATGTTGTTTATCTCTAAATAAATACGGAATGCCTAAAAGGTGGTATTCTGGCACAAAATTAGACAAGGTTGCAGCACTTACTTTGGTGGCAGCTACAGAACCAATTTGCAATAGTTCTAAAACCTCGCGTTCTGATCCTAACTGCGCATCAGGAAATATCTTCACTTTTAACGTCCCATTAGATTTTTTTTCTAATGCCTTTTGAAATTCTACAATCCCTTTATGTACAGGATGTGTTTGAGGTAAAGTATGACCAAGGTACATTACCTTGGGACCAGTGTCATCTTTACATGAAGCCATACACATGAGAAGACTAAAAAGAAGCAAAATTGATTTTATAGAGCTGTGTTTCATACTATTTGGACGGTGTTATAACTTTTACTTCTAATGGATGATTTAGGCATTTTGAAAATCGGCTTAAATAATTATTCCAATCGTCTTTGGTTTCAAATTGTCCACTTTTTTTCCAACCGAAACCAGCATAATAATCGATGACTCCCGATACGTTAGATTGTACATACAAATTACTCTCGTCCTTTTTATCGGTAACATAGTTATCAAAACCAATGATACTTTGCGGATTAGCATGCACGACTCCTTGACCTAATTCTGAATCATCGAATGGTTCCCAATAGCTCATCCAACCTTCAGCTGTATTTGTTGTTACTTCACCATCATTTTTGTGAAGTGTTAAACCGACAGAAACTTTATCAGTTCCTTTTATATCAACAATATGTCGACTCAGGTTTTGACCATAATCGAGCATGATATGTTTTTTTTCTCTAATTTCCTTTTCATTGGCTGTCCAGTTTGCATATTCTAATATGAAACTCGTTCTAATTGGGCCATTGGTAATGGTCTTGTAATTAATAAAATTTTTAGAAACCGCATATGTAGAATCTGTTTTTACAGCTATACCTCCAACACCACGACTAACTCCAACATGGAAGTTGTCTAATCCTTCACCTGTATCTTTGTGGTAAGCCCCTTTTTCGATGGCATCTTTTGCATACCATTTGTTAATAATTGGGTACTCTACGCGTTTTAACCAAGCATCCATTCCACTTGTTAAGGTACCTCCTTTGACACCGTCTTCTTTCATTTGTTGAGCGACAGGACCGAAAGTTCTGAATGCGACTCTATTATTTTCCCAAGCGTAATCATCTGTTCGCTCTGGTACAAAACGCGAGTAGCACCTTATTAATGTGCTATCAGGTTGTTCTTCAGATTGAATTAGGTTTATTTTGAAAGTAGCTTCTGAGTTTGCCGAAATTTTTGGTTGAAAGAGTATCGCGTTATCTACAATTTGAGAAACAAGGACTTCATCGGTTTCAGAATTTATAACTTCTAAGGATTGCCCTTTAAGTTCAATATCAGTAATATCAACTTCAACAGTTTCAAAAGCTCTGTCTATATCTAATGTGTTTTTAACTGTTAAGGATAACACTTCTGAAGATGTCTTAGTACAAGCAAAACAACATAAAACTAAAACAAGAAAGATACTTTTTTTCATGTTACAATTCGTTTGAAGGTTTACCTATAGTAGCTAAAATACCACCATCCACATATAAAATATGACCGTTAACAAAGTCACTAGCTTTTGAACTTAAAAATATTGCTGCACCAGCTAAATCATTAGGGTCTCCCCATTTTGCAGCAGGAGTTCTATTGACAATAAAATCATTAAATGGATGACCATCAACTCTAATAGGAGCCGTTTGGGATGTGGCAAAATAACCAGGACCAATACCATTCACCTGAATGTTGAATCTTGCCCATTCTGTTGCCATATTTTTAGTCAACATTACCAAACCGCCTTTTGCCGCAGCATAAGCTCCAACAGTATTACGACCTAACTGACTCATCATAGAACAGATGTTAATAATTTTACCGGCTTTACGTTCCAACATGCCTTTTACAACATGTTTTGAAACAATAAATGGGCTTACCAAATCGATATCTAAGACTTGTTTAAAATCTTCAACTTCCATTTCAGCTAAAGGAGTACGCTTAATAATTCCTGCGTTATTAACCAGAATATCGATGTTTCCGACTTCAGTTTCAATCTTTTTTATAGCTTCAATAACGTCACTTTCTTTTGCAACATTAAATTTATAACCAACAGCATTGATACCTTCTTTTTTATATTCAGCAACAGCCTTATCGATTTTTTCTTGCGAGGAATTACCATTAACAACTATAGTTGCACCAGCTTTACCTAAGCCCATCGCCATCGCCATACCCAATCCGTGAGTGCTGCCAGTAACTAGTGCTACTTTTCCTTTTATATTAAATAGTTCTTGTGACATCTTATCTTAAATCTGTGATTTTTGCAACATCCATATCGTTGTAATCTAAATTCTCACCTGCCATTCCCCAAATAAAGGTATAGTTTGAAGTCCCAGAACCAGAGTGAATAGACCAAGGTGGTGAGATTACAGCTTGGTGATTATGCATCCAGATATGACGTGTTTCTTGTGGTTGTCCCATAAAATGACAAACGGCTTGCTCTTCTGGTACATCTAAATAGAAATAGATTTCCATTCTACGATCGTGCACGTGAGCTGGCATTGTGTTCCAAACACTACCAGTTTTTAATTCCGTCATTCCCATTTGCAATTGACACGTAGTAACAATGCCACCAATAATCATTTGACTAACCGTTCTATGATTGGCCGTTTCTAAACTACCTAATTCAATTTTATTAGCTTCTGCTAAACTGGTTTTTTTAGTTGGAAAGGTTTTATGTGCTGGTGCAGAATTCATATAGAATTTAGCAGGATTGCTAGCATCATCACTTTTAAAAGTTACATTTTTAGCACCTTTACCAATATATAAAGCATCTTTATGATTGATTTTAAACGTTTCACCATCTACTGAAATACTTCCATCACCACCAACATTGATAATTCCAAGTTCTCTACGCTCTAAAAAGTAATCTGCTTTAAGAGGATCTATGGTTTCTAGTTTTAAATCTGATGTGGGTACAGCACCACCAGCCATGTAACGATCGTAATGAGTGTAAACCCATTTTATCTTTCCATTTTGCATCAGGTCATTAATTAAGAATTCATCTCTTAATTGTTTTGTGTCGTATTGTTTTACTGCCTTTGGACTTGAGGCATATCTTGTTTCGAATGTTGTTGACATATTTTGTTATTTTATCTTTAATTGTTTTACAATAAACACCCCTAAAGTCCCCTCAAGGGGACAATTTCCCCAAGTTTATTTTTAGGATTGTCCCCTTGAGGGGACTTTAGGGGTGTAATTCCTATTTTTTTTTATAATGAACGTCTAATACCTAGTTCTAAACCTCGTAATTCGGCAAGTCCTCGTAAACGTCCTATTCCTGAATAGCCAGGATTTGTTTTCTTTTTTAAATCATCGAGCATTTTATGACCATGATCTGGTCTAAATGGCATGCGTAAATCTTTACGACCAGATGTAGCGCGTTTTTGCTGTTCTAAAATTAAGGCTTTCATCACGGCATACATATCTACATCTCCTTCGAGATGATCGGCTTCATGAAAGTTACCTGCTGCATCACGTTTGGTAGCTCTTAAATGTATAAAATGAATACGGTCTCCTAAGCGTGCTACCATGCCTGCTAAATCGTTATCTGCTCGCACTCCAAATGAGCCTGTACAGAATGTGAGTCCGTTATTAGGACTTTTAACAGCATCGTATAAATCGACAATATCTTGTTCAGTGCTAACTACTCTTGGCAATCCTAAAATTGGAAAAGGCGGATCGTCTGGATGAATGCACATTAAAACTCCAGCTTTTTCGGCTGCAGGAATAATTTCAGACAGAAAAGAAAACAGATTTGCTTTCAGTTCTTTTGGTCCAATGCTATTGTAAGTTGCTAGAATGGTATTAAATTCTTCAAGCGTATAACCCTCTTCAGCACCAGGTAAACCAGCGATGATATTTCTGACCAAGGTTTTTTGATCGTCATCGGATGCATTTTCTAAATAACGTTTTGCGTTTTCTTTTTGTGCATCAGTATAATCATGTTCTGCTCCTGGACGTTTCAATAAAAATAATTCGAAAGCAGCAAAAGCAGCAGCTTCAAAACGAAGTGCTGTTGATTTATCATCTACTTCATAATCGAGATTTGTACGCGTCCAATCCAAAACTGGCATAAAGTTGTAACATACGATATCAATTCCGCATGCACCTAAATTAAGTAGTGTTTGTTTATAATTCTTAATATAGGTTTCAAACTGACCAGTTCTTGTCTTTATATTTTCGTGTATAGGCACACTTTCTACCACAGACCAGGTTAGACCAACGCTTTCTATTTCAGATTTACGCTTTTTAATATCATCTATCGTCCAGACCTCTCCATTGGGAATATGATGTAATGCAGAGACAATGCCAGTAGCACCAGATTGTTTTATATCTAATAGTGAGACTGGGTCGTTAGGACCATACCATCTCCAAGTTTGTTCTAATTGTAAATTCATTTATTCGTTTTTAAACTCCACTATAAGCGGCAAATCCACCATCGATAGGAACTACAACTCCGGTTACAAATTTTGAAGCATCACTACATAACCAAAGTGTTGTACCGACTAAATCCTCTGGTTCACCATAGCGACCCATTGGTGTTTGGTCTATAATTTGCTGTCCACGTTGTGTTAAACTTCCATCCGCATTGGTCAATAATGTACGATTTTGATCTGTTAAGAAAAAACCAGGTGCTAATGCATTTACTCTAATACCAACCTTTGAAAAATGTACTGCTAACCATTGGGTGAAGTTAGATACTGCTGCTTTTGCTCCACTATAAGCAGGTATTTTAGTTAAAGGTGTAAAGGCATTCATTGAAGAAATGTTTAACACACTGCAACCTTCACGACCAACCATATCTTCACCATATACTTGTGTTGGGATCAAAGTCCCTAGAAAATTTAAGTTAAATGTAAACTCAATACCTTTTGGATCTAAATCGAAAAACGTTTTAAACCCTTCTGTTTTATTTTCCAAATCTTCAAGTTGAAAAAATGGATTTGATGTTGTGCCTAAAGGATGATTTCCACCGGCACCATTGACTAAGATATCAACTTTTCCAAAGGCATCATTGACGACTTTTTTTGATTTAATCAAGGATGCTTTTTCTAATACATTTGCTTCAACACCAATGGCACTACCACCATTATTGTTAATAGTTTTAGCAACTTTATCTGCAGCTTCTTTTCTTAAATCTAATACGGCAATATTATGCCCTTCTTTGGCTAAAGCTTCTGCAAGCGTGCTGCATAATACACCTCCTGCTCCAGTTAATACAATAGTTTTATTCATTTATAGTTTAGTTGTTAGTCTTTTTTAAAATTCTGTTATAGTGCTAAGATTAGCAATAAATAGATATTTAGTATCCTGTTCTGTTATGTTTTTCTTTGATATATTTTCTTGCCAAAAAATACCTTTAAGAATGAGTATATAAGATAAGAATAAACATAATAATAAAGAATTTATATTAATCAATATTACGCCTAAACTTTTTTGAATAGGACTATTATGCCCCTTCTTTTGTACTATGTTTACTCTTATACTTTATATATTTACTTAATATCTCATAATTATAACTTTATGACTCTAAGTAAAAAAACGTTTGTCGTTTTGCTTTTGTTTGCTAATATGCATCACTGTCTTTATGCACAAAAAACACCAAAAATATTAACTGCAAATTCAATAGAAGATTCTAGTTATTTACCTGATTTTAGTTTTGCAGGTTACCATAATAGTGAAGTTGAAATTCCGATGTCTGTAGGTAGAATAATTAATGCTACAGATTATGGAGTAGTTGCTAATGATGGTTTAGATGATTCGAAAGCTTTAAAAAAAGCAATACAAGAAGTGTCTAAATTAGAGGGTAAGATAACCTTGCAATTGCCGCAAGGACGAATTATTCTTAGTGATATTTTGTATTTAGAACGCGATAATTTTGTGTTGCGAGGTACAGGAACAGGTGAAAAAGGTACAGAAATTTATTGTCCTAGACCATTAATGTACGCTGATGATCCAGAAGTATTGCAAGAACTTAGAGAGTACTTAATTGAATTTGATAAAAGACAACGCGAAAAAGACAATAACATCGATTTACCATTTTCTCAATACGCATGGTCTGGAGGTTTTATTTGGACCAAAGCGCCTAACACTAGAGTAAAGCCTTATCTTCAAAAATATGAGCAACCTTATAATGTTTTAGCCAATGTTGTCTCGGGAAAACGTGGAGAATTCACTGTTGAAGCTCTAAATATTAAGGATTTAAATGTTGGTGATGTAGTGGAATTACAGTTATTTAATAAAGATGGTGAGAAGGGTAGTATCATCTCAGAACTTTATAAAAATGAAGCTGTAAAAATAGGTTCTCACCATTGGAATTTTCCCGATTTGCCATTAGTTAAGCAACAGGTTGAGATAATAAAAATTAAAGGAAATAAAATTACTATAAACGCTCCATTAACAATAGACATAAAACCTAATTATAAAGCACAATTAGTAGAGTGGAAGCATCTAAAAGAAGTAGGGATAGAACATTTTAAAATTACATTTCCAAAAGCTCCAAGAGTTGCACACCATGTAGAACAGGGATTCAATGCAATTTACCTGACACGAGTTTTTAACAGTTGGGTAAATAATGTAGTTATCGAAAACGCAGATAGTGGTGTTATTACTGAAGAGATTGCCAATGTTACTGTGAAGGATGTCGTTACCAAAGGTGAAAATTTTGCACATTATACGGTAATGATGCAAGGTACTTACAATGTTTTAGCCCAAGGGATTAAGGTTTATAATAAAGCTGAACATCCTTTAAGTTTCAACACGTTAGCCACTAAGAGTGTGTATTTAGATTGTGAGGTTTTTGTAGATCCTATTTTAGATCAACATTCTGGTGCTAACCATCAAAATTTGTTTGATAATATAAAGGTACATTTATCACCAAATGATGATTATAGTTATCCATTATTTGCAGGAGGAGGAGCAGGTTATTGGAAACCTTCTCATGGTGCATTTAGTACGTTTTGGAATATTGAAGTCAATTTATTAGATAGGTTAAATTCTGAAAAGCCTATAATATTGAACGGAATGAAAGATGGACCTTTTGCCAGAGTTGTCGGTGTTTCAGGAAATCATAAATTTGAAGTCTCTTACGAACCTAAGACTCATATTGAATTTATAAATCAATCCATAGAAGAGATCCCATCTTTATACAGGTATCAATTAAAACAGCGCTTAAAGAAATAAGTAATCAATCTTTTATTATATTTAGTCATAAACCATTCAAGGTGATTTAATGAATAAACTTAAAATTTTATTGCTTCTTTTTACCTTTAGTACTATTGGTTTTTCACAAACTCAAAACTATCCATTTACACATATATCTACAACAGATGGATTATCTCAAAGTTCAGCAATTGTCATAGAACAAGACAATTTAGGTCAGATTTGGATTGGTACCAGAGATGGGCTAAATAAGTACGATGGTACAAAATTCACTGTTTATAGAAATTCAGTGGATAAGCCAAATTCCATTAGTAACAATGATATTTTATCCATAAAGCAAGATAGTGAAGGTTACATTTGGATTGGTACCTACAATGGATTAAATAAATATAATCCTAAGACAAACGCATTTACACGATATTTTCATAGTAATGACCAATCATCGTTAGTCAACAATACAATTTGGACCATAGAAGAATTGTCTAATGGAGCTATTTGGGTAGGAACATCTAATGGCATTTCAGTATATGATAAAAGCTCTGATTCTTTCAAAAGCTTTTTAAATAAGCTAAACGAAAATGATTTTTCAGGAAACCAAGTTTTATCCATCCTCGAGACTAAAAATAATTCAGTTTATATAGGTACATCGAATGGATTGATTAAAGTTTTAGACTTTAATCAGCTAAATTTTGAAGTTGTCTCAAATACTAAAGAATTATACATTCAGGATATAGTTGAGAGCTTAGGCGGAAACTTACTACTTGCAACAAGAGGTCATAGTGTTTTGGTGTATCATACAAAGACGAAAGAAATAGAAAGTTATTTATCTAATGATAAAGATGTACAAAGTAAAATTAACGCCAGACAATTACAATATGATGACGACCAAAAACTTTGGATAGGTACTTACAGTGGCCTTGTAATTGTTGACAAGAAGAAAAATGAAACCGTTTTAACAACAAATATTAAAGATTCAAAGAGTCTAAGTAAAAATTCAATAAAATCTATATTTAAAGATAAAAAAGGCTCAATTTGGATAGGGACGTATTATGGTGGTATTAATGTTTGGGACGTATCAAATAAAAATTTTGTAAATATTATTCAAAACCCTGATGGTTCAGGATTAAGCTATAATGTAGTAAGTTCAATAGAAAATTATAAAGACTATATCTACTTTGGAACCGAAGGAGGTGGAATAACCAGACTTAACAAAAACAATAACTCTTACAGTTATATTAATGAAAATAATTCACCACAACTTTTAAACGATAATATAAAATCGCTGCATATATCTAAAAATGATAATCTTTGGATTGGTACTTTCGACTCTGGACTTGTATTATACAATCCCAAAATAAATAAGTTTAATACATCTATACTTTCACCAGAACTGATGGACTATTTAAGTGATGTAGGCATTTATGCTATAAAAGAAGATGCAAATTCTAATATTTGGTTAGGTACTTTTGGAAAGGGATTGGTACAATATAGTCTTATTAATAAAACATTTGATGCTTACAGTTTTAATGAGCAAGTCTCGAATTCATTATCGAGTAATTTGGTTAGAACCATTGAGATAGATTCAAAAGAAAATATTTGGGTTGGCACAGAGCATGGGTTGAATAAAGTAAATCCAGAAGGTAATATCACAACCTATTTTTATGAGAAAAACATTGAAGCAGGAGACGATGTTTTATCAATTTATGAAGCTAATGACCAAACCATTTGGGTTGGTACAAAGGCTAAAGGCTTATATAAGTTAATAGATTCTAAATTTCAATCAGTAGATTTAATTGCTAATGAAACTATAGTATCTTCAGTGCACAGTATCCTTGAAGACAAAAGCAATAATCTTTGGATATCAACAAATCAAGGCTTAGTTAAATTTAACCCAGAAACGAATAAGAGTATCATCTACGATCAAAAAGAAGGTTTGGTAAGTAATGAGTTTAATGATAATTCTAGCCTTAAAGTCGAAAATTCTAAGTTTTATTTTGGTGGTCCATCTGGTGTGACTTTTTTCAATCCTCAACAACTCTATATTAATGATTACGCACCACAAGTCATCATTACAGATTTTAAAATAAAACAAAAATCAGTTGATTTAAATAATAAAAATTCAGTTTTAAAAGAAACAATCACTTTCACAGAAGATCTAGAACTTGCTTATAATCAAGGTAACTTTAGCGTTGCATTTGCGGTCCCAAATTTTATTAACTCTAATAACAATAGGTATAAGTACAGATTAAAGGGACTCGAGGATGATTGGGTTGAGACTACTGAAAATAATGCATCGTATACTATACAAAATGCAGGTGATTATGTATTTGAGGTAAAAGGAGCTAACAGTGATGGTATATGGAATGAAAATCCTACTCAATTAATCATAAAAGTAGCACCAGCACCTTGGAGGAGTTGGTGGGCATTTTTAATTTATGGAGTCCTTATTTTAGGCGCTTTATATTTTTTAATGCATATTCTAAAATCTAGAACAAAACTACAAACACAATTAGAGTTAGAGCACCTAGAAGTAGAACGAACCAAGGAGGCTAACAAAGCAAAATTAGAATTTTTTACTAATATTTCTCATGAGTTTAGAACACCTCTAACCTTAATCACTGGGCCATTACATCAGATCCTAGAGGACTATAAGGGTAGCAGTAAGATGTATAAAAAATTAATGATTATAGAAAGTAGTGCTAATCAACTACTACAACTTATTAACCGTTTAATGGATTTTAGAAAGCTTGAAAATAATTTATTAAAGCTCGAATCTGCTGAAGGTAATTTTGTGAAGTTTTTAAAGGAAATTTATTTGTCCTTTAGTGAGTATGCTAAGGATAGAGGTTACGATTATAGTTTTCATACTTCCGATGATGAAATACTTGTGTATTACGATCGCTATAAACTAGAGCGTGTTTTTTATAATTTAATCTCAAATGCGTTTAGATACACTCCTCATGGTGGTAAAATTACAATTAAGGTGAAAAAAGAAAATGAAGAAATCATAATACAAGTTGAAGACTCTGGAGTTGGAATTGCTAAAGAGTATCACGAAAAGATTTTTGATAGATTTTTTGAAGTTGCTACAAATAATCAACCTGATGATAATTATAGCAAAGGTACAGGAATAGGACTGTCCATAGCAAAGAATATTGTCGATTTGCATAAAGGAAAAATTGACGTTAGAAATAACGAAAGTGGAGAAGGATCTATTTTTTCAGTAGTACTTCCCTTAGGTTGTGCTCATTTGAAAAAAGATGAAATAATTAGGGATTTTAAGTTTAGTGATGATATCTCACAATATGTAAAACAGTTAGATACACCCAATCAGATCATAGAAGACGATATTGCTGTGCAACCACTTTCTGGAGACAAACAAACCATATTATTAGTTGAAGACCATAATCCACTCCGAAAGTTTATGCGAAGCATATTGGAGGAGAATTATAACATTTTAGAAGCACAGAATGGTAAACTGGCTTTAAAAATTGCACAAAAAGAATCTCCAAATTTAATTGTGAGTGATGTTATTATGCCAGTAATGGTTGGCACAGAATTGTGCTCGGCAATTAAAGGAGATATTAAGACAAGTCATATACCCATTATTTTATTAACATCGAGGACATCTTTAATATATAAGCTAGAAGGTCTAGAAAGTGGCGCAGATGATTATATCAGCAAACCTTTTGATGTCAATGAGTTTAAATTAAGAATTAAAAACTTATTAGAATCTACTTCTCGTCTAAAACAAAAATATACGTCAGAAGATCCATTGCAACCCAATGAAATTATGATCTCCTCTTTAGATGAGAAGCTTTATAAAAAAGCACTTCAAATTGTTGAGGATAATATCGGTAATGAGGAATTTGATGTTCAGTATTTCTGCACGGACTTGGGAGTTAGCCGAACTATGCTATTTACGAAAGTAAAAGCTTGGACAAATTTTACTCCTAATGAATTTATTATGCATTTTAGAATGAAGCGTGCAGCTCAGATTCTTGAACAAGGAAAAATCAATATTTCTGAAGTCAGTTATAAGGTTGGTTTTAGAAATCCCAAATACTTCAGTAAATGTTTTCAAAAGAAATTTGGTGAGACTCCAACCCAATATACTAATAGATTCTCTTCAGATTATTAGTAGTTTAAATATAATGGACTACAATTAGGCTTTTTCGGATGTTTTTACCCCCTTTTTAGGATTTTTACAACGATGTTTTAAGTTAAATTTAGGATGTGAAAAATAACAAATCAAATAAGTTTTATTTAGAAGTAATATTAGCTTCGGTAATAGTTACACTTGGTTTGATTATTATTTACTTCATTTAAAATTTAACACTATGTAAAGAAGTAAATACTAAAATTAACATAATTTTTAGTATATTTGGTAAACCAGTTTGGTTAACCAATTATTAAACGTCTAAAAATCAATACTTTAAATATTAATCACTAAATCAAAAACTAATTAAAAAACAATCTTATGCAAAAACAACTAAGAAAAGCAAAGGTGAAATGGATATCACTTTCGATATTCTTTTTATTCGGCTTAGCATTAAATGCTCAGCAAACCGTAACTGGTAAAGTTTCGAGTAGTCCGAATGGATTGCCATTACCAGGTGCAAATATTCTGGTTAAAGGTACAACCCAAGGTGCAACTACAGATTTTGACGGTAATTATAGTATCGAGGTTGAAGATGGAACGGCTGTGTTGGTCTTCAGTTATATTGGTTTTGTCCCACAAGAAATAACTGTGGGAAGCCAATCTGTTATTAACGTAACGTTACTAGAAGATACTAATCAACTTAATGAAATCGTAGTTGTTGGTTATGGATCAGTAAAGAAAAGTGATGTAACTGGAGCCGTTTCTTCAGTAAAAGCCAAAGAACTAAATGCATTTCCTTTATTGAATGCAGAACAAGCACTTCAAGGGCGAGCTGCTGGTGTAGTAGTTCAATCTAATAATGGTGGTGAGCCTGGTGCACCAATCAATATTAAAATTAGAGGAAATACTTCAATTAACGCGAGTAGTAATCCCCTTATAGTTGTAGATGGTTTTGTAGGTGCAACGATGCCACAACCTAATGACATCGCATCTATGGAGATTTTAAAAGATGCTTCTGCTACGGCCATTTATGGATCTAGAGGTTCAAATGGTGTTGTTTTAGTAACTACAAAAAAGGGTAGAAGCGGTAAATTAACTGTTGAGGTTAATTCAAATTATTCTACTCAAAATACTGCAAACGAACTTGATTTACTAAACGCAGATCAATTTGCAACTTATCAAACTGCATTAAATCCTGGATATGCACCAGGCAATGCCGAAACGGATTGGCAAGATTTATTGTATAGAGGCGGTAGCGTTTCAAATCATCAGTTTTCTTTTTCTGGTGGTAGTGAAAATGTTAACTTTTATGCATCAACCAACTATTTTAAACAAGAAGGAGTTGTTATAAATTCTGAATTTGAAAGAATATCTTTCTTAGGAAATGTTGATGCGCAAGTTACAGACAAGTTAAAACTAGGTATGAATCTATTTGCCAATAGAGGATCTCAGGATGGTGTACCAACACAATCTACAGGTGAAACTGCAAATGGAGGTGGAGATGATGTTATTTCATTGATGTTTAGATTTGCACCAGATTTACCTATACAAGATGAAAACGGCATTAATACAATTAACTCTGTAGGAGATAACGTTGACAATCCTTATGCCATTGCGACTGAATCTGTAAATCAAACAAAAAGGGATGATTATAGAGCAAACTTATATGCGAGTTATGATATTTTAGAAGGTCTTAATTTTAAAACGACTTTTGGTTACAGTACCAGAAATGAGACTTTTGGTCTATTTAGACCTTCAACATTAACTGAGACTGCTGGACCTATTGGTGGTAGCGCTGCAATTGAAAATTTTAAGAGAACAAGTCTTTTAAGTGAGAATTACTTAACCTATAACAGAGAAATTGGAAAAGGTAACTTAACCTTATTAGCAGGTTATTCTTATCAGAAGACAAATACGCAACGCTTTGCGGCAGGTGCTCAAGGATTTACATCAGATTCATTTTCATTTAATAATTTAGGTGGTGGTGCAGTGCCGTTACTTCCGTCTTCTTCCTTTGTAGAATCAGAGATTCAATCACAATTCGGTAGATTAAATTTTGATTGGGATGATAAATACTTATTAACTGCTACTGTAAGACGAGATGGTGCTTCTAACTTTGCTGCAAATGAAAAGTATGCTATATTTCCATCTGGTGCAATTGGTTGGAAAGTATCTAATGAAGACTTCATGCAAAATATTGAAGAAATCTCTAATCTAAAATTTAGAGCTAGTTATGGTTTAACAGGTAATCAAGCTATTGGCGCATATGAGTCCTTAGCCCAATTCAATAATATTTACGCTGTCTTAAACGGACAAACAGTAAATGCTGTTTTTCCAGAAGTTGCAGCTAATCCTAATTTAAAATGGGAAACATCTTATCAAACAAATATTGGTTTAGATGTTGGTTTACTTAATAATAAAGTTTCATTGTCATTAGATTATTATAATATAGATACTAGAGATCTTATTATAAGAGAAACGTCTCAACCAGAATACTTTGGTATTTTACCTAGCTTAAAAAATGTAGGTGAGATGAATAACAAAGGTTTTGAAATAAATTTAAATACAAGAAACATAAGCAATGAGAATTTTACTTGGACTACAGATTTAAACTGGTCTACAAATAAAAATGAATTTGTGACATTGTTAGATGGTGAGGATATAATACTTGATGCGTCTCCAGGTTATTTTAATATAGATGAAACCCATATTTTAAGAGAAGGTGAAGCTGTTGGTGTTTTTTGGGGTTATGAATATCAAGGCGTTTACCAAGGTGGTTCGTTACCAGAAGGCACAGGAATTTTACCAGGTGCAGAGGCAGGTGATCAATTATTTACGGATTTAGATGGTGATGGTGTAATTTCTCCAGGCGATGATAAAAAAATAATAGGGGATCCTAATCCAGGTTGGACATTTGGTTTTACAAATAACTTTACCTATAAAAACTTTGATTTAAATATCTTTTTTCAAGGAGTACAAGGTGGAGATATTATGAATCTTACAAATGTACAGTTGTTTAATGGAGATTCTAATGCTACAACTGATGTATTAAACTCGTGGACACCATCTAATACAAATACAGATATTCCACGTGCTAAGCTTAGAGGTAAAGAAATTTCTTCTCGTTTCGTAGAAGATGGAAGTTACATTAGATTAAAGAATATAGCCATTGGTTATAACTTGCCTCAAGACGTTATAGGGAAGATAGGTTTAGAGAGTGTTAGAATATCGGTAAGTGCACAAAACTTATTCACAATAACAGATTATTCTGGTTTAGATCCTGAAGTAAGTTATTTTGGAACAGGTGGTCAAGGCAATTCAGAAAGTAATACAACTCAAGGCTTCGATTTTGGTAATTATCCAACTGTCAGATCCTTTAATTTTGGAGTTAACCTAAGATTTTAATAAATTTAAAGAAAAAACAAAAAACATGAAAACGTACAAAATTTTATTATTATTGATAGGTGTATCAATAATGGGATGCTCAGACTTAGAAGAGGAGCCATCAGGTTTACTAGCGCCTGAAGGATTTTTTAACAGCGTAGCAGATATTCAAACCGCTGTTAATGGAGCTTATGGACATATGACCACAGAGGATTTCTGGGGAAGAAAAATGTCATTGCCATTGATGTTACGAAGTGATATGGTATCTATAGGTGATCCAACAACGTCAACAAGGAGAATTGAGCACGAAGAATTTAATGTCCCAACCGATAATGGAATGATTTCGGGTTATTGGCAAAGAGTTTATCAAGTTATAGCCGCTGCTAATCAAGCTATTGCAGGATCTGCTTTGGTAGGTGCACCTGATGAACAGAAAAATCCAGTTGTAGCTCAAGCTTATTTTGTTAGGGCTTTTGCATACTTTCATTTAGTAAGACAATTTGGAGCTATTCCTTATTTAGATGAACCAGTAACAGATGCTGATGCAGCAGGCTCAATCAGCAAAACTTCTGCTGCTGATGTATATACAAACATTATATCAGATTTAGAGTTTGCTAAAACTTGGTTGCCTAACACGCAAGCAGCTAGATCTATACCTGCCAAGTCAGCAGCGCATTCATATTTAGCGCTAGTGTATTTAACTACTGGTGATTACCAAAGTGCTTATAATGAGGCAAAAGGAGTTATTGATAATGAAGGTACTTATAACTTAGGTTTAGAAGCTGATTTTCAAGACTTATTCGATGCTACCACTATAGACGGATCATTGGAGCCAATATTTGCTTTAGATTTTAATGGATTTAGTGATGGTGATACAGGTAGAGATTATCAAGCAGCATTAACTGGTCTTAGAAATGACGAACAATATGACCTTGGTGGAGGTTGGTCTGTTGCAGTTCCTTCTCTAGAGGTTTACAACACATGGGACGGCAGAGATTATAGAAAAGCTGTTAGTTTAGATACTACTGGAGTCTTTAATGGAGTTACACAGCCTTATACAGTGTTTAAAGAAAGTGGAGCAAGTGGTAGAGGTGTAAATCGTCCACATATTGCAAAATACACTCGTAATACAGGTATAACTGCTACTGGAAATGGAAGAGGGTCACAACAAAATTATTCTATGATACGTTATGCAGAAGTATTACTAATAGCTGCAGAGGCATTGAATGAAGTTAGCCCAGGCTCAACGGAAGCAGAAGGTTATTTAAATAGAGTTAGAGCTAGAGCAAGAAATAGTAATGGAGTAACTTCCGGTTTGTTTCCTGCAGATATTTCTGGTTTATCTCAGAGTGATTTCAGAGATATGGTTTTAGAAGAGCGTAAATGGGAACTTGCTTTTGAGTTTAAGAGATGGTATGACATCGCTAGAAGAAGAATCGGGCCACAAGTATTTGGTGCTTCTGGTTTAGAAGGTGCTAAGCCTGGATTCTCTGAGGATCAAGATTATTTATACCCATTACCTGCAGATGAGTTAGCAAGAAATCCAAATTTAATGCCTAATAATCCAGGATATTAATTCTTAATTATGCTTTAAATACCTAGTATAATAAATATCAAAATCGACTCTAGTCATAGAGTCGATTTTTTTTTTGATAAAGGAAGAATCTCTGTTTCTTTGAAATATGTTATCATTCCTTCTATCGAAATAATAATTAGGATATTTATATACCCTAATTTGTACTTATACTTTAATGCTTTTTGCTAGTTTTAGTATTCTAAAAACAGTTGAGTATTGTAATATTAAAACCTAAGTTATTTTATTGAATTGTTTTTATTCTAATCTTTAAGATGTTACATGTAATTATGAGTAAAAATATCCTTATACTAATGTTTGCTTTTACACTATTGATAAGTTGTAAAAATGAGTCAAAGTCTATTAATGAAGAACCTGAATCAATAGAGAAACAGTTACAAAAGCGCTATGCAAAATTAATGTCTTATCAAGCAGATTCTTTATCATTTCCAAGAAGTTATTCTCACAAAAAAAATGAGATTAAAAAAGTACCATCAAAGGACTGGACGAGTGGTTTTTTTGCTGGTAATCTGTGGCAAATATATGAGTTGACAGGAGATGAAGCGTTTAAGGATAAAGCTAAAGAATGGACAGCTTTTATTGAGCAAGAAAAGTTCAATAATCGTACACATGATATGGGCTTCAAAGTATTTTGTAGCTTTGGAAATGGATTGAAGCATGAAGACAATGATGCCTATAAAAAAATAATAGTAGAAAGTGCTGAAACATTAAGTACGCGTTTTAAAGAAGATATTGGTAGTATTCGCTCTTGGGATTTCAATAGAGATATTTGGCAATTTCCTGTCATTATAGATAATATGATGAATTTAGAATTGCTTTTTGAAGCTACTAAAATATCTGGAGATAGTACTTTTCATAAATTGGCAATTACGCATGCTAATACAACATTAAAAAACCATTTTCGACCAGACAATAGCTGTTATCATGTTGTAGATTATGATACCATTACTGGTCAACCGAGATTGAAAGTAACACACCAAGGATATAATGATGAGTCTTCTTGGGCAAGGGGACAAGGTTGGGGAATTTATGGTTATACAATGGCATATCGTTATACTAAGAATACAAAGTATTTAGACAGAGCTATTGCGAGTACTAACTTTTTTCTAAATCACAAAAATTTACCTGATGATGGCATTCCATATTGGGACTTTGAAGATCCAGGAATACCTAACGCAGTCAGAGATGTATCTGCTGGTACAGTTGTGGCGTCAGCACTCGTTGAACTCTATGGGTATACAAGAGACAAAAGATATTTAGATTATAGTAAAAAGGTCATCAATAGTCTACAGTCTGAAGCTTATATATTAGACGCTGCTGTAGAAGCTCCATTTATTTTAGATCATAGTACAGGTAATTGGCCTAAAAAAGATGAAATGGATGAACCAATAGTTTATGGTGACTATTATTTTTTAGAAACTTTACTGAGATTAAACGCTTTATAATATATGATATCAAAATCTATACTTTTTAAGTTCGTAGCTATATGTAGCTTCAGTTTCTTGCTGTTCTCTTGTAATAATACGACTGAAAACAAAAGTCAAGAACGCAGTAAAACAAATATAAATAATGACTGGTTGTATTTAGAAAACAATACAGAAAACATAAGTGATGCATTAGATCAAGACAATTGGCAAAATATAAACTTGCCTCATACATGGAATGCATTAGATGCAACAGATTTAGAGCCAGGTTACAGACGATCAGGAAGTTGGTATAAAAAGACTTTAGATATACCTTTTAAAGTTTCAGGTCAAATCTATCAGCTTTATTTTGAAGGTGTCAATATTACATGTGAAGTTTATGTCAATGGCAACAAAGTTGGTGGTCATATTGGTGGCTACATCGGTTTTACGATTGATATTACTAATGCAATTTCAAGTGGATCGAATGAAATTTTAGTGCGTGCTGATAATGGCTATGATCCAGAAGTTATTCCGTCTCAAAAAAGTGACTTTTTTATTTTTGGAGGTATCACCAGAGATGTTTGGTTAGAAACTTTACCATCACAGCATTTATCTAATTTAAAAATTACGACACCAAATGTTTCAAACGAAAGTTCAGATTTATTGGCAGTTTTTGACGTCAATAATTTAAATGATGATTCAAGAATTAAGGCAACATTGATTGATGGTGAAGGTAATGAGATACGATCTCAAGCTTTCGACGCTTCAGATTCAGAGTTAGAAATTAGTTTCAATGGGATTGAGAATATTAAACTTTGGGATACTGATAATCCAAACCTCTATACGTTAAATGTTCAGCTTTTAGATAAAGAAGCTGTAATAGATGAGATTTCGGATAAAGTAGGTTTTAGATGGTTCGAGTTTAAAGATTACGGTGCCTTCTACTTAAACGGTAAGCGATTATTATTAAGAGGAACTCACAGGCACGAGGAGCATGCAGGTGTTGGTGCAGCAATGAGTAATGAACAGCATAGAGCGGATATGGAACTCATTAAAGATATGGGAACTAATTTTGTGCGATTAGCACATTATCCTCAAGATCCTGAAGTTTATAAAGCTTGTGACGAACTTGGCTTATTAGTTTGGGATGAGTTACCTTGGTGCCGAGGTGGATTAGGAAATGACGCATGGAAGAAAAATACTAAAGGTATGCTCAAGGAAATTATTGAGCAAAATTATAATCATCCAAGTATTATTTTTTGGTCTTTAGGAAATGAAATTTATTGGCTACCAGATTTTGAAGGAGGTGATAATAGAGAGAATATTAATGTCTATTTAAAAGAATTGAATGACTATGCGCATGAGTTAGATCATTCACGTAAAACAGCGATTAGAAAGTATTATGAAGGAGCTGATATAGTTGATGTTTTTTCACCATCAATTTGGTCTGGTTGGTATTCTGGAAGCTATAAAAGTTATCAAAAAGCAATTAATCAGTATAAAGCAGAGTATAAACATTTTATACATACTGAATATGGTGGGTCGAGTCATTTAGGACGACATACCGAGAATCCTATTACAGGTGAAGGTAAAATACAGGCTGATGGTTGGGAAGAAGCGATTGTACAAACAGATGTAGCAAATATTGCACAAATAGGCGATTGGAGTGAGAATTATATTGTTGACTTATTTGATTGGCACTTGCGCATTTCAGAAAATGATTCAACTTTTATAGGTAATGCACAATGGGCTTTTAAAGATTTTGGTACACCATTACGACCAGAAAATGCAATCCCTTATATGAATCAAAAAGGCTTGGTAGATAGAGATAACAATCCAAAAGATGCGTTTTATGTATTTAAAAGTTATTGGAACACAACAGATCCTTTTACTTATATAGAATCACATACCTGGACAGAACGTCAAGGTCCAAAAGATTTGGCTAGAGATATAAGCGTTTACAGTAATTGTGGTGAAGTAGAATTATTTTTAAATGGGAAAAGTCTTGGAACTAAAAGGCGAGATACTAAGGCATTTCCTGCCGCAGGATTAAATTGGTCACTCAACTTTAAAGAAGGTAAAAACTCATTAGTGTCTGTTGGTAAAACAAACGATGGAAATGAAGTAAAGGATGAGTTAGATGTAAATTATCGATTCACAAAAAATGAAAAGGCAAAAGGGTTAAAGTTAGAATATAAGATAATGGACAATGGGAATTACCTTATAACTGCAATAGCTCACGACAGTAATGGATTACGCTGTTTAGATTATGAGAAACGAGTTTATTTTCAATGTTTATCTGGCGGTGAAACATATAAAAGCTTAGGAACTCCAACTGGTAGCGAGTCTATTGAAATGGCAAATGGAAAAGCTTCTATTGAGGTAAAGCGAATAGCAACAGATCAACCTATAAAAATGATGGTATTAAATCAGAATTTTAAAGGTACATATTTAACAATTGAGTAGTTTATTAGTAATTTGATTTAAAATCTTCAAACGAAAGTATACTTCTGAAGTTTGAAGATTTTTTTATTTTTTCATGAGGCATTATAAGCTTATTATTTTTCTTTTAGGTACAGTGTTTAACTGCACAGAGCAGCCTACGGATTTCCAAGTTGTTTTAGACTTAGAAAGAAAATATATTCTTAAGGAAGCAAAAAACTATTCTAATCTTAAACCTTTAACAGTAACGTCTTATTATTCTGAAAGAAGTGCTGGTGGAATTCATGATTTTTATTCTGAAGGTGATTATTGGTGGCCAAATCCCAAGCATCCAGATAGTGCTTACATTAGAAAAGACGGTTTAACTAATCCCGATAATTTTACAGAGCATCGCATAGCTATGATAAGATTAAGTAGAATTTCAGGATCTCTTGCTTCAGCTTATTTAGTCACAGAAAACAATAAATATATTGAGGATTTAATTCCACATTTAAGAGCTTGGTTCGTTAACAATGAAACTAAAATGAACCCTAATTTAATGTATGCACAAGCTATAAAAGGTCGTGTTACAGGAAGAGGTATTGGCATCATTGATACAATTCATTTAATCGAAGTTTCTAAAGCAATACGTGTAGTTGAGACTTCAGGATTAATGCAAGACTCTGATTTAAAAATGGTTAAAGAATGGTTTCAAGACTACTTGAGTTGGTTAACTTCTCATAGTTACGGAAAAAAGGAGCGTGATAATGGTAACAATCACAGTACATGTTGGGCAATGCAGGTTGCTGCTTTTGCAGAACTTACAGAAAACGAAGAACAACTGACATGGTGCAAAAACTTTTTTAAAAACACCTTACTGCCAGAGCAAATGGGTGAGGATGGAAGTTTTCCCAAAGAATTGGCGAGAACAAAACCATATGGATACTCTATTTTTAACTTAGATGCTTTTTGTGGACTTGCACAAATTTTGTCGACCAATAACGATGACTTATTTAAGTTTGAAACTGAAGATGGAAAGAGTCTGGTTTTAGGACTAAATTTAATGACTAAATATATAAAAAGTAAGGATGATTGGCCATATCAAAAAGATGTGATGTATTGGGAAGATTGGCCAACAAAACAAACCTCTGTTTTATTTGGTGCCTTGGCTTATAATGATGAAAGTTATTTAGAACTTTGGAGATCTCTTCCGGAAATTCCTGAAAAACAAGAAATTATAAGAAATATGCCAATAAAGTTTCCGCTGTTGTGGATTAAGAAATAATCACTATATTTGGTAAACCAGATTGGTAAACCAAATTTTTATCACAATTTATTGAGGTTTGTACAATTGACATACTTGTTTAGAATATTTATAACTAGAAATTAAAATAAATTTAACTGATCATTAATATATAAAAACAAAAAATTATGAAAACAAAACTACTATTTGCATTATTATTTTTAACAGCTTTGGGATATGCCCAAGTTCAACCAGTTGTCCACAATGCTGTTTTTGACAATATACCTAAATCTTCAGGTTCTGATTGTTCTTGTTCTGGTTGGATTAATAAAGACATTGCAGACCAAGCTGAGTCTTCTTCTATAAGCAGTAACGATGTAGTAAAATTTGATAACGTTGAATCTGACGGTATCTATCAAGAGGTAGCTGTTGAAGCAAACAGTGACTATACATTAGATATTGATTTTAGATATAGTTCAACTACAACAACAACTCAATTTATTGAAGTGATAGTTTTAAAAGGTAGTGGATACGTAGATGGATACACACCTTTATATGAAACACCAGATATAGCTGCTCAAGATGGATTTGGCTACGATGATATCGCTGAGGTAGAATCAGCTACCAATCAGCTTGCTTATGCTACTATAGTTCCTGCGGGAAGCACTTCAGATTTAAATCCTATGTCACCTACTATAACATTTAACACAGGTGCCGAAACAAGCCTAGCTATATTTGTAAGAGCCGTTGGACCTTACGACGCAGCGGCGCATGGGGATCCTGGTAAAGATAAAGGTTGGATGAATGGAGATACGGAAGTTAGAATGGATAATCTGTCTTTAGTTAACTTAGGTGTTCTTTCAACTGAAGAATTTTCTGCATCAAGTTTTAAAGTATATCCAAATCCTACAACATCAAATATTACTATTAAATCATCAGATCTATCACAAATTGATTCTGTTGAATTATATAATATTCTTGGAAAAAGAGTATTTGCTGCTTCCAGTCTGATTAACGACTCAATAAATGTTTCAGAAATAGCATCAGGTGTTTATTTACTTAAAGTAAACTCTGGAAATAATTCTGTAACTAAGCGAATTGTTATTGAATAATTAGAATTCAAAATTTACATAAAAGGGCAACTTATCTTAATAAGTTGCCCTTTTTAATTGAATTGATATTGACTTAAGGTTTAACTTTGTGTCAATCCAATCTGTTCATTTCCATTATTTTCTTTCAATAAAGGTGATTTTTCACTAGGAATATATTTCTCTTTATCTTCCCATTTAGGATTTTTATAAATCATATTCATCTCTTTAGCTCCTTTACTTAATTTAGGAAAACCACTGTCATCGAATAGACAATTTTTAATAATAGCATTAACACCTTGCAAATTTATCGGGTTTTGTGCCTTATAGCTATTTATAAAAACTGAATTTTTTATGGTTACCTCGTGAATTCCATTGGTTCTAATAATGCGACCTTTCTCTTCATTAGCGACTTTGTCGAATATGCTATTGGTAATAGTGATTTTTCCACCTTCAATATTAATATTTGGGATAGTTCTCGTATAGTTTACGGCAAACTCTTCGATATTATTAAAGATACAGTTATTGATTAGAATCTCTTCTGCATTATATTTTCCTAGATTATCTTTATCATAAGACAGGTTTAAACCTCTATAACTATCTAAAAATTCACAACTTTTAAAACTTAAAAGACTAGCCATTGTACCATTATATGCTTTAAAAATACTACCTCCATCTTTAGTTGAGAAATTTTTAAAAGTGCAGTTTTCTACCTTAAGTTCGTAAAGATCAGATTCTAATTTATCTGGAGATACAATGGCGTACTTCGGTGGTCTGCTATGCGCGGCGTCAAAAGTTACATTTTTAATGGTTAGTGATGTTCCTTGGTTAATTCTTAAAAAATAACTAAAAGATTTTTCAATATCCTCTTGCATTTTAATTATTGTACTCCCATTTTCTGCACCAACAACAGTTATCTTACTATTTACCTTTAGGCTTTTATTTAAAATGTAAGTTCCTTCTTTTAATGTAATAATATCTCCATCTTTTGCTTTACTGAATGCTTTAGATAGAGTACCTGTACCTGGTTCTATTACCAAATCTTCCGGTTTTGTTATTGGAGCTATTATATTAGGTTTCCAGCCAGGACCAGTTCTGGCTAAAATTGCTTTTGGTATTTTGGTATTGTTGAGGTTAAACGCACCGGCAACATAAGTATCTCTTTGAGATTCTGTGATATCAATAGTTGGACTTTTTGCAGTTTTGGTTACGCTTTTAAGCACAGGATTATTTTCAGTTGGCATTGGAAGTGATTTTAGAATACTCCAATCAATAGATGTCTGAGTAAAATATTTAGGGTCAACATTGGCATTACTGTCAACAACGTTGCCACTAAAAGAAATACCATCAATGTTATCTACAACATCTAGGATTCTTCCAGAATTGGTGTTGGTAATAATATTGTTTGCAAAAACAGTATTGATAGGAGCTAAACTTTTTTCGTCGTCTTTACCAGCACCAAAAGTCATAGGTCCACAATTAATAATGGTGTTGTTTTGAATATCAACATTTTTAACTTGGTGATATCTATTCAAAGGTGAATTCGGAACTCCATTCATAATGACTATTGGTCCTCTATAACCATTTCCAGTTAATCCAACTAATAAATTATTACGAACGATATGCCCTTCGTTTATGATTCTTATGCCTCCAGTACGCGACACATTATTACCTAAGAATACATTGTTTTCGACTAGTGCATTATTACCATGTCTTAGAGTTAATGTTCCTTGGCTTTCAACGAATAAGTTGTTTCTAAAGATATTATCTCCAGATTTGTTAGAGATAATTTCTATTTCACCATCACACTTTTTAAAGGTATTATATTCTACTATAGTTTTAGAAGATTTCATAGAGTTAGCACTTGTGCCAATTCTAATCGTTTCTCCACCATTTTCGCCCAAATCTGGTCTTGGTCCAAAATAGTTATGATCTATTTGGTGATTGTTTTCTATATGCTCTTCACCTTTTAACCAAACCACCAGTGTAGTGCCAGAAGATTCTTTTCCTGTAAAATTATTATGATCTACTCTATTATTTTTGCCCCAAATATCTACCCAGTGATTTTTTATGCTTTCATCAGCAACATTAAAGTAAGAAATGGTAGAGTTTGTAAATCTACAGTTGTTAGCAAATTCTTTCGAGTTTTTCCTAAACTGAACAACGTGTTTGGATGTTGTTTTTCCATCTTTAAACCAAAGGCCACTTACTATAACATGACTACCATAAATACTTAAACTAGAATCACCAGATAAGATAACTTCACCAGCAGTTTCTGCTTTAATAATAATTGGTTTTTCTTTAGTTCCATTTCCATGGGCTAAAAGTTTGGTGTCCTTCCATTCGCCATTTTTTAAAATAATTGTACCTCCAGAATTAACTTCGGATAGAGCAGCATTATATTCATCAATATTAGAAACTGTAATGTTTTGAGCTTCAGCAAAATTTATGAATAGGACAGTGGTAATCAGTGAAAATAAATGTAATGGTTTCATGTTTAAATTAAGTTCAAAATTTTGATCTTATAAAAATAATCAAAAACAGTTCCGTTTTTAAATATAGCATTTAAATTATGTCGTAATCGTATTATTTTCTAATAATTTTGTATGATTTTATCCTTACATTGCCTTTTCTAAATTCACTTGATTCTAAAAAGCAATTCTTATTCTGAAAAAGGCGATACAATACATGATAATTAGTGCTCTTGCATTTACATTTTTGAATGTATTTGTAAAGTCATTAAGTAACTTCAGTGTTTATCAAATAGTGTTTTTTAGAGCTGTGGGATCTTTGTTTTTTACAATACCATATTTATTAAAAAATAAGATTTCCTTATTAGGAAACAAAAGAAGTTTATTAATAATGCGTAGTGTTTTTGGGCTTATTTCTATGACCTTATTCTTTCTGTCATTAAAATATATAGCAATGGGTACAGCCGTTTCTATTCGATATATTGCTCCGATTTTTGCAGCTTTTTTTGCATTATTCCTCTTAAAAGAAAAAGTAAAACCTATACAATGGTTGTTCTTTAGTATCGCTTTTTTAGGAGTTTTAGTTTTAAAAGGATTTGATACGGAAGTACAGATAGAAGGTATTCTTTTTGCTGTAATATCTGCTTTATTTGCTGGTTTAGTCTATATAACAATAAGAAAAATTGGGAACGAAGATCATCCCGTAGTAGTGGTTAATTATTTTATGGTTATTTCTACAATTATTGGTGGGCTTTTGGCTATTAATGGTTGGGTAAACCCTATAGGTAAAGAATGGCTAGTGCTTATGAGTTTGGGTGTCTTTGGATATTTTGCTCAGCTGTACATGACCAAAGCAATGCAAGTTGGAGAAACCAATCAAGTTGCCCCATTGAAATACTTAGAAGTTATTTTTACTATAATAATTGGATTATTATGGTTTAAGGAAATCTATACGATTTGGAGTTTAATTGGGATATTACTCATAGTGGTTGGGTTAACACTAAATATTACTATTAAGAAGTATAAAAATTGATTGTTCTAAATTGAGTAACTTATATAAATACAAAAACCTGATTCATTTAAAATCAGGTTTTTTTAGTGTGGAGTCGGAGAGAATCGAACTCTCGTCCAAACAAGTAACCAAAGAGCTTTCTACACGTTTAGTCTATTCTTAGGTTTTCGATTATAAGCTGGTTAAAGACAACCTACTTAAAACTTAGCTTCTTAATCTCGAAAGTGCATCAAAGCGCTACACTATCTTAGTCAATTTTTACGATGCCTCAAAAAAGAACGCCATTAACCAAGGCTTTCTGGAGACATTTAGCTTGTACACCATGTGTACCTAGGCCAATCTTACTATAATTCAGATTATGCAGCTAAAGCGTAGTTATTCTCGCCGTTTAAAATTTGGTCTAGCCTTTTACGTGTTTCAATGCCATTACACGACGTGCTTACCATTTAACTAATCTCGCTGTCAAAACCAGTCGACCCCAAAATTTAAATTAAAAGGAGAGCGAAGTTACAAAAAAAGTTGTGCAACCTCTTAAATCCAGTTATTTTCGTGCAAAAATTATTCCATATTGTAAATTGACACTTTTGTCAGTTGCTAAATAGTATTTGTATGAAATTTGCCATCATAAAAGAACGTAAAAACCCACCAGACAGAAGAGTTGTGTTTTCGCCAGAAACCTTAGCCGAAGCTAGAGCCCAATTTCCAGATGCTGAATTTGTGGTTGAATCTTCAGATATTAGGGTTTTTTCTGATGAAGCATATGCTGAGTTAGGATTTGAAGTCACTGATGATGTGTCTGATGCAGATGTTATGATTGGAGTTAAGGAAGTGCCGATCGAAGATTTAATTCCGAATAAAAAGTATTTCTACTTTTCACATACTATTAAAGAACAACCTTATAATAGAAAGCTTTTAATAGCTATGCTAGAAAAGAATATAGAAATGTATGACCACGAAACTATAGTTCGTAAAGACAACATGCGTTTAATTGGTTTTGGTCGTTATGCTGGTTTGGTTGGTGCTTACAATGGGTTTAGAGCTCTGGGATTACGAGACGGAATATTCAACTTACCAAAAGTGGAAACGCTTGCTGATTTAAATGCGGTAAAGGCAGAACTTGATAAAATTACCATACCAAATATTAAAGTTTTGCTTACAGGTACAGGTAAGGTAGCACATGGTGCTAAGGAAATTTTAGATCATTTAGGAATTAAGGAAATAAGTGACGCGTTGTATTTAACATCAAAGTTTACTGAACCTGTTTATGTTATGGCAGATGTTATGGAATATGCCAAACGTAAAGATGGTAAAGTAGGCGATAAGTGGGAATTTTATAAAGATCCAATAGGTTATGAAAGTAATTTTATGCCTTACGCCAAAGAAACGGATTACTTTATTGCTGGTCACTTTTATGGTAATAATGCACCTTATTTATTTACCAGAGAAGATGCCAAACATTCAGATTTTAGAATCAATTTAGTGGCTGATATCTCTTGTGATATAGATGGCCCTGTGGCGAGTACTATTCGTCCTTCAACAATTGCAGAGCCCTTTTATGGTTATGATTCTAAAACTGAAAAAGAAGTTGCTTTTGATAAAAAAGGTGCAATCACAGTTATGGCAGTAGATAATCTGCCTTGCGAATTACCAAAAGATGCCAGTGAAGGTTTTGGGACTACATTCTTAGAGCATGTTCTTCCTGCATTCTTTAATAATGATGAAAGCGGAGTTTTAAAACGCGCTAAGATTACTGAGAATGGTAAACTAACAAAAAGATTTAGTTACCTTCAGGATTTTGTTGATGGAAACAAATAAAACATCAAAAACTGCTTTAGTAACCGGAGCAGCTTCAGGACTTGGATTTGAGCTCGCTTTATTGTTAGCTAAGGATGGCTATAACCTAATTTTAATCGATATTGATTCTGAGAAGTTACAAGAAGCGAAAATCAGAATATTAAAAAACTACCATACCAAAATTACGTTGTTAATTAAGGATTTAAGTCTAATTAATATTGCAGAAGAAATTTATAATGACCTAAATGCGACTGATATAGATGTCATTGTAAATAATGCTGGATTTGGTTTATTTGGGACATTTCATGATACAGATTGGAAGCGTGAATCTGAGATGTTACACTTACATATTATAACCACTACCCATTTAATTAAGTTAATTCTTCCTGGTATGGTGAAAAGGGGTTCTGGTAAAATTTTGAATCTATCTTCTTTAGCAGCGTTTCAACCTGGTCCATTAATGGCATTATATTATGCATCTAAGTCTTATCTTTTGTCCTTTTCTCAAGCCATATCAAATGAGTTAAAAGGAACAGGTGTGACTGTTACAGTATTGTGTCCTGGACCAACAAAAACGTCATTTCAAGATGTTGTTTCCGAAGGTGTTGGAGATAATAAAATAGGCTTCAACATGGCCTGTCCTAAGCAAGTAGCTGCATATGGTTATAAAGCAATGCACAATAGCAGAGTAGTTGCAATTCCTGGACTTTTTAATAAGTTTTTATCGATACTCCCTAGAATGTTGACCAGAAATAGAACGACAAAAATTGTGAGGAAAATTCAAGATAAGAATAGGGATTAGTTGACTATTTCATTTCCAATAGTTCTAATTGCTGTTTTCACTTCTGGCAATAAATCAAAATACCCTTTTTGGTCTGGAGCATCAAATGCACTGGGAAGTAAATATGAAATCAAAGCAATAACATCGTCTTCAGATTGTGCTAATTCATGGTAACTATTTGCCATGTCGATTAGAATAGATTCTTCAAAACCAGCATCAGAATAAAAATCTAACCATTGCGACTCCATTATTAAAACTAACTTTTGATTGCTATTAGTACGTTTTGACTTTATCAATTCTAATCGACTAAGGTAATCAGAGTCATTTTTTGGGTCTATAGTTCCGTAACGATCAAATCCTACCCAATCAATATCATTAGTAATAATGAGTTGGTTGATAACATCTGGTGCTTCAATAACCATTAAAGGAATATCTGGGAAACTTAGCTTTATTCGGGCAGCAACTATTGCCAAATCATTCATGCTCATTTGATTCCAAGCAGGCTCATCGGCAAAATCAAAAGCAGCAACAGATTCTGTAGTTAAGAACTGATTATTGTGAGTCCATGTTGAAAATAATTCTTCGTAATTATTTAGTAATTCATATCTAAATCCTGATGGCGAATTAGAGTCTTCAATTGCATTTATAAATAAGCCTTGTAAATGAATTAAAACCTTATTGTTGTTCAGTGTATTTGCTGAAACTCTAGATTCAAGATTGCTCAAATCTTCAGGACACATATCAATTAAATTGACAAAATTGTCAACCTGATTAGTATAGTTGATTCCACAATCTGTTATAGCGAATCCAAAATATTTTAGGTGCGAACTGGTTTCATTTTCAATATTACTAGATGAAGAGCATCCAATAAAGTGAATCCATATGATTATTAGAACTAGATATCGCAAAATTCTTATTTATACTTAAAAGTAAGACGATTTATTAAGTTACTGGTTACGATTTATTCAAATTTTTAAACATCCAATAGCCAACAACTAGAAACATACCAAAGCCTAAAGTAAAAAACCAAGCTTCAAAATTTTGAAATGGGGCAATAACAATATCAATGATATCTGAAATTAAAATATGTGGCTGACTTATAATTTCCCAAGAATTGTAACGTAAAAAACGACCCAAGTATACACCAAAGCCACATAAAAATAAAACGAGTATTGTTACTGATTCTACAGGAATGCGCTTAAAGTTTTCTGAGATTAATTTTTGCATATCTAGAATTGATAAGTAAAACAAAAACAACCCACTTAGGGCAAAAGATAAAACGACTAATACATCTAACCATAAAAGAGAATCGTTGCCGATTCTAATATGAATTAGGTCTGTAACGATGTAAGGAGCATTTGGTAGAAATGCTAACCAAACTAGAAACCAAAACACAAGTTTAATTTTACTAAGATTTGATTTTGTATCGAGATACATAGTTACAGTGTATGGAATTATTGCTAAGAACACATTCCAGATTAGAAACAGAAAGAAAAAGGATTTGTTTAGTTTCATTCGTACTATTAGCACAATGACACTAAATGCTAATGCTATTGTAACGAGTGATAAGGTTTTAAACTTATTTTGAATTAGTGCTTTTATTGATTCCATAATCTCATTTTTTGTTTGTCTTCAGATTTAATTATTATAGTTTCAACTAATAATACAGTGCCAATTCCTAAAGTATAGGCTACTAAATCAGTGAAATGAAAAGTGTTCCCAAAAATTAGCGAAGCAGTAAAACTATCTTGTAAATTGAGGTAGTTTAAGAATGGTGTGAGTTGGAGTAGTTCTATACCATAAGCAATAAAGAGGACGACTAAAGCTGAGGCCCTCACACTCAGGCTAGAGCATCCTCTTATAATTGCGTATAGTAAAATGACAACAAGATAATCGCCAAAAGTGTAGCGAATAAATCCTGTTTTTATGATAAATGCGATTGCTAATTCTATTAAGAATAATGAATGCGCAAGCACTAAATAGTTTTTGTTGAATTGTAGTTTCATTGGTTTATTGTATGTTAATTTGTTTACCTAAAAATTTGGGTTGAACATTAAAAACTAAATCTAAACTTGCTTTAGAGCGCGCTAAATATTCGCGTGCTTGTGGCATTCTTCCTCTTTTGGGATTTTTTGCATTAAACCCAACAGCATCAATATTAAAATGACTAGCAATATAAATGGCACGCTGGTTATGAAATTTTTGTGAAATGACGGTTATGGAAGTCTGATTAAAAATTTCTTTTGCTCTAACCATAGAATCTAAAGTTCTAAAGCCTGCATAATCGAGGTAAATCTTATCTTCAGGAATACCTTTTTTTATTAAATCATTTTTAAAGTCAGTAGGCTCGTCATAGTCTTTTCTGCCATTATCTCCGCTTACTAGGATAAACTCTATTTTTCCTGCTTTGTATAATTCTACAGCAGCATCAATTCTGTATTTGTAAAACAAATTAACGTTACCGTTAGAAGCATATTTACCTGTTCCTAATACTAATCCTACTTTATTCTTTGGAATAGCATTAACAGTATCATAAACAAGGTTTTTAGTTTTAAAACTCATCCAATGGTAGGTGATAAAAACACCAAATGCCGTCAATATTGTTAGTAATAGAATGATTTTAAGTTTTTTCATAGATAGGATAGATTAAGTTCTAATAATTCTGATTTTGGAAAAATGGCTTCTCTAAAGTCTTTTATAGATACGTTTAAAAGTTTCTTGTAGTTGAAATGATGAAACGGATGAGCTCGTTTTCCTGTTTTGTATGACCTATAATAGTATTTGTAATAATCTGGAAGAATAGCAACACCAAGAATAATAGCTCCATACAAATAGGGACTGCGTTTTCCATTACCATAACAGAGACATTGTAGGGCAATTTCGTCTTCAACTCTGGTGCTGTAACCGCAAAGCACATGATAGCAATCGTGTCGTTCAACCTTTGGAATTAACTCAAAGTTATTTTTGTCTAAGAATTCACCAAGGTGTCTTCCGAAAGTAGGTTGAGATAGATTTAGCAAATCGACTTTGGTTATATTCCAAGATTCATGCTTTTTAAACATGGAAGTATATATGCGTTGCGAATGTTCAAATAGCCAAATGATAAGTTGCTTTCTCAAGGATTTTATTTTATGAAATAATAGGTTGTTCATGATATATTGGAATGATTTGGTTCAACGGCAAAATTTTTAATCTTTTTTAGACTCGATTTTAACTCACTTCTCCAAATGAGTAATGCTATGATATAAACCGAAGAGAAATAGTAAATAGCTAATAGATTTTTGTCAAACTTTATAATAAATGTGAGGCATATTACAAACAGAGCGATAATGTAATAAGGGAAGTAAACCTTAAATACATGTAGTTTGTCTTTTGGGTTTGTTGAGGCCCAAAACAAGCAAGATATGCTCAGTCTAATGATAATAAAGGTCATTAGTACTATAAAAATGAAGGCAAATAATATTAAGGCAATCATCCTATTTTGTTTCTAGTTTTAAATTATCGTACTGTAATTCTTGCCAAGAATTGGTTCTGAGTTCATAGACATATTTGTTGTATTTTTCTTCGATGCGTTGCACTGAATCTTGACTCATAGTTTTGGTTTCAGCTTGTTCTTTCAGTAGGAACGTATTGTTGTTAGACAGTTCAATGAGGTAGTTAAAATCCATTGACTTCGCATAGTTGAAATTGTAGTTGGTAATGTGGTAATCCCAATTAATGGCACTTGCCAAAATGAGAACTATAAAAGCTGCTTTGGTATTGAGCCTTAATAAATACCAGATATTTTTTACTTTATCGATTTTAAATAGTGTAGTAATAAGACCAGTAACTGTAAGTATTAAATACACTAAAACACCAATACGTTTATAAGTAAGACCAAAATAATAGATATACTGAAAATCTTTTACGGCTATACTAAGCACCAGAGTTGTGTTGAGAACAATCCAAGTAAAAGCAAGTTTTTTGAGCGTTTTGTTTTCTTTATAAAAATTGATATCACCTCTAAATACATATAATAAAATGATGATAGCAATTACTATAGAAGCTATTAAAGCATTGATGCCACTATGTACTTGATCTGAAAACAATGATGCTCTAATGTCTATATTCGAGGCAATAAAGGTTATATCTGTTATCAAGAAAATTACAATTAACACATTAAGAAGAGAAATGAGAATAATGCCTAATTGGTTTTCTTGTTTTAACTTCGGAATTGAAAATTGGTTAGTTTGAGATAGATCATTTCCAGTTGTTAAATCAATTTCTGTTGCAGGTTCAACTTCTATGGGTTTGTGAATGTTTGTAAACAAATAATAGCCCAAACCAGCAAAAAGCAGCCACTGAAAGTTTATAAAACTAAAATCTATCTTTTCGATTAAGTTGCTAAATAAAGGGTTCCCATTTTGATAAAGACCAATAAATATTATTACGATTATTGTAGGAATTAATATAATCTTAGTTAAATGTATATAATCTACTTGCTTTTTAGATTCTACTTCTTGAGTGATTTCATTCACTGAAAAATTACGATGGAATACGCCAGCAATAGTGGTGTATAATCCATTCAGCCAATTGATGTAAATTGAAGATTTATGTTCAGATAGTAATCCAATTAAAGTAAAAAAGGATACAAAATTAGCAATAACAGCAACTAAAGAATCATGAAAAAAAACAGCTATACCAGTTATGAGGTATAAGCTAGAGTAGAGGATCGTTTTTTTATTCTTAAAGTCGTCTTGGTTATTTACAAAAAGAACAACTAGTGTAACTAAACTGAATAAAAATAGATTAAGCCCGATACTTTTGTCGTAGAATAGAGTGCTAAATAAAAAGGCTCCGATAAATAATAATAGTTGTTTCATATAATAATTATTAAAAGTACTTTGTTTTTCAAAGTAAATGATTAAAAAAAATGTTTCTGTTAATTAGATGTTATGTTCAATCGTTTAATATCTTGTTTGTATGCTGTTGGCAGTATCATTTCCTTAACAAGCCAATCTAAATTTAAATTTCTAAATATTTTATATAACCAAATATTGGGTTTTAGTAGTGACGTTTTTCTAAACTTCATCTGTTGCTTTACTGTATTAGGCACAAGTAATATTTGAGATTCTAATAACAACTTATATCTAAAAAAACCTAAATGCTTTCTGTATTGTTTGTAGAGATCTTTTGTGAGTTCGCCATTATTTAGGTTTTCCTTTAAATGCTTTTCTCTGATGGTTTCAAATTCTGAATAGGAGAGAGGCAAGTTTTTTAAACCCATTCTATTTCCTACCTTATTAAATACATTTAGAACGTCTTGTTTTTCTTTAGTTAATAAAGGTCGTTCTAGAATTTCATACGACCGAATAGAATAATCAATTAACATAAACAAAACATCTTTGTAAGCCCAATCTGGTATGGATTGACCTCGTTTACGTTCAACCGAAGCATGAATTGCTGTTATATTATCAATAGCTTTTATAGCGGCTTCTTTTTCTGAAAAGACTATAGCTTTAGCATAATTTACTGTTGAGAATAGTCTTCCTAAAGGATCTTTAGGAAGTTTGCCAGTAAAGTATAGCCAATCCACAGACTTGTTGAGCGCAAATTCAGCTGAAGCACCTGCAAATACTAGCAGAATTGTATCGCTTGTACCCCAAATTTCTCTGACTATAGAATTTTTGTCTACGAAGTTTGTCATGCTTTCTTAATTAATTTTTCTAGTGCTTCTATATGTTTTTTAAATTCAGCTTTTCCAAGCTTTGTAACACTATATCTTGTATTTGGTTTTCGGCCTATAAATTGCTTTTCAACCAAAATATATTCAGCTTTTTCTAATGCTTTTGTGTGACTCGCTAAATTACCATCTGTGGCTCCTAACAACTCTTTTAGCATATTAAAATCTGCATACTCGTTTACCATTAGTATAGACATAATACCTAGTCTAATCCTATGGTCAAAGAGTTTATTTATGTTAGTTATTATGCTCATATTATTTCCTGCGAAAGCAGGAATCTCCTTGTTTTAATAAGAATTATCAAATTTACTATCAACTATAATAGTATCATTTAAAATTCTAATATTTATAACATCCTCTATTTGATATCCATTAGTGAAATATCCAAATTTTTGAAATACAGATTCAAAAGATTTAGATTTTTTGAAATAAATTCAATAGTTACCATCTGATTTTGCCTCATTCATTTGTGTCTTATAATGAATTTTTTCACTCTTTTTTAAGCTTACATAATCTGTTTTTGAGTCTGGTATGATGAATAAAGAATCAATATCAAAATCACTTTCATTCGAAATATTAAAATTTCCTTCGCTATGGTGACATGAAAAAGTAATCATTATAACTATAATAAAAAAAATAGTATAATTTTTATTCATTTTACTGTTGTTTTACGTCATATTTAAAATGCATCCAAGTACCATAAATAATATGCATAATTCCAAAACCAATTATCCAAAGCCAAAATCCATAGCCTGGATAATAACTCGCTATAAGGCCCAATACAATTTCAATATATCCTAAATACTTAATATCACCTATGCTGTATTTTGAAGCACTAACCAATGCCAAACCATAAAATATTAGCATTAAACCTCCTGTTTGACCGTATCTTCCTTGATCTAGAATTATAAGACAATAAATACCGCCAACTATTAAAGGAATTAAAAAATTTAAGAGTAGGCGCTTAGAGGAACTGTCCCATATCTTTTCGTCGTTTTGTTTTGCTTTACGAGTTGTTAATATTATGCCAGTTACTGCGCTTAGCAGAGCTACCATAAGAAGCACAAACATTGAAGTCCAAAATACCCAACCATGAAAAATGAACAATGTTCCACCACTATAAGAGTTCACTAACCAATACGCAATTGCTGCACCAATCAAAGCATAAATGCCTGCTAAAACTCCTGATAAACCACTCAATGAAATAAAACGAGACGATTTATTCATTAAATTTTTAATCTCGCTGATGTCTTTTAAATAATCTTCGTTGCTCATAATAAAAAGTACTTTGAAATACAAAGTAAAATAAAATATTTCATTTCAACAAATATATTTTAGAGATTTAACTAAATTTATAAACTAACATTAAAGCACTATAGAATTATGATTTCATTACTTTTAATAATTGCTAACATAGCGGGTGGATTATTACTTGGTCTTGCCACACTAGATAAATGGGACGGTGAAAGTAACTTCTTTAATAAAATTGCAGGATTTTTAGCACCATTTCAAACGGTTATTGGAGGTGCATTGGTCGTTTTAGCAATACTTACTTTTTGGGGTAATGTTCTATTTAGTATTGCTAGTATTTTAGGTGGCCTTTTGTTATTGACTCATGTTTTTGGGAAAGTGCCAGCTATGGAAACAAGTTTGAGAAAGCTTTCTGCCAAACTAATGCCTTTTAAAGCTATTATTGGTATCGCATTAATTGTAATTGGGTTAATTAGACTTTTCTAAAGTAATTTTGAATCCTGCAGAAGCATACATATTAAAACAATCAGAGCCTTATAAGTCTATCTTGTTGCAATTACAAGCTATAGTAGAAGCTGTTGCACCAAATACAGAGCTTTTATATAAATGGCGTATTCCTTTTTATTATTGTAATGGTATTCCACTATGCTTTTTGAACCAATCTAAAGATTACGTGGACTTAGCCTTTTGGCATTTTGATAAAATGGATGAATTCACAGAACATTTTGTGGATGCCAACCGAAAATCAATTCGATCATTACGCTATAAATCTGTCGAAGATATTAATGATGAGGTTGTGGTGTATGTCCTTGAAAAGCAGTTGGAAATTAATACTAATCCGTTTAAATTAATTTTGAAACCTAAGTCTAAAAAGAAGTAACCAACTTTCTTATAGCCACCAAATTGCTCAACAATGCCTCCAAATTATCTAAGTGAAGCATATTAGCGCCATCACTTTTAGCATTAGCAGGATCAAAATGGGTTTCAATGAACAAGCCATCCACATTATTTACGACTCCAGCTCTAGCAATAGTTTCGATCATATCTGGTCGACCACCTGTAACACCTGCACTTTGGTTAGGTTGTTGCAAAGAGTGCGTTACGTCTAAAACTGTTGGAGCATATTGCCGCATGGTTGGAATACCTCTAAAATCTACAATCATATCTTGGTAGCCAAACATAGTACCTCTATCTGTAATCCATGCTTTATCGTTTCCTGCATCTTTGACTTTTTTAACGGCATGTTTCATCGCTTCAGGACTCATAAATTGGCCTTTTTTTAAGTTGACCACTTTTCCTGTTTTTGCTGCAGCAACTACCAAATCTGTCTGGCGAACTAAAAATGCAGGAATTTGTAAAACATCGACATATTCTGCAGCCATTGCTGCATCTGAAACTTCGTGAATATCAGTAACTGTAGGTACGTCAAAAGTTTCAGATACTTTTTTCAAAATTTTCAAGGCTTTTTCATTTCCGATGCCTGTAAAACTATCAATTCTACTTCTATTGGCTTTTTTAAAACTACCCTTAAAAACATATGGAATTTGTAACTTATCCGTTATAGAAATAACTTTTTCCGCAATACGAAGTGCCATATCTTCCCCTTCAATGGCGCAAGGACCACAAAGCAGAAAGAAATTATCGGATTCTGTATGTTTTAGTTTAGGAATACTATTTAATTTCATAAATCTGTAAAGATGATTACAGCTCAAAGATACTATTATTATGCAAGTAGATTAGAGCTAGTTGTATTAATCGGTTCAGTCAATTTCTATATATTCTACATTTATTATTTCAAATGTTTCTGAAGGAGGTGAAGATTCTATTACATACTCTTGATCAAATGAAAATATACAGCTCGAATTTGCTGAGATTTCAGAACAAGAATTTGACGCGTCATTAGCATAGTTAGCAGTAGAAACTTGTATGTCGCCAGTTGTTGTTGTAATATATGGAACTCCAAACACATCGAAATCATTGTTATTATTAAGCTGAATTTCAAATTGTAAAATTGTAGTATTATTTGATGTTTGAGCAATATAATTGAAACTTAATATCTGATAAGTGAAGTTCTCTAAAAATGGAATTCCAATAACATCTGGATCTGAAGGTTCTGGAAAATTACATGGAACTTCTTGGGTTATATAAGATGTATAACTTTGATTTCCTACGAAATATACTTGAGGGATACTTATTGTTTTAGTACAATCATCTGAGGGGCAACTAAAAAATGTTGCAAATAATGAAAAGCAAAAAAAAACTTTTAGCTTTTTTAAATTTAAATCACCGATTTTTTTCAATGTTTTATTACTTAAATAGTATCGCGCAAAGATAACTTTTTAAAACACTTTTTTAATACTATTTCTAACAATCCAAAGCGACATTACAAAGTTGCAAACAACAAGCAATCCTCCATAAAAAAGAAAGCGTTTGGAAGACTCTGACCAGTCAATAATGTTAAATAAATCAGATAAATAAGCCAATATTAAATACGAAGAAAGGCAAACAAATATGATTCCCAAAGAGAAATTTAGTTTTCTACTTGGCTTTATCAATTGCCATAAAAAAGGAATGCCAAACAACAAGATAAGATAAGCAGAACTACCTTCGCTCTTCATTATATGAGAAAACCAGTAGGTTATTACAGATAAAAAATAGAGGTATGGGACAAACTTTGTGTACTTGCTAATTGTTAGCATCTGTTTTTAATTTAAGGGTTCAGATTTACCTTTTTAAAGGTGTAAATAGCCGAAGTAGCGATTGATTTGAAAGATAGGCTTACTTACTATTAATCAGATATTTAACGAAAGATACAAACTCAAATTGTTTAAAAATAAAATTATAACATATAATTAACGAATTGAGAATAATTAGATGTACCTTTGCGCGCTTAAAATCAGCATCAGTTATGGCTAATATTAAAAATATTGCAATCATTGCACACGTCGATCACGGTAAGACAACATTGGTAGATAAGATTATGTACCACTGTCAGTTATTTCGTGAAAATGAGAACACAGGAGATTTAATTCTAGATAATAACGACTTGGAACGCGAAAGAGGAATTACTATTACATCCAAAAATGTTTCTGTTGTATATAAAGATACTAAGATTAATGTTATTGATACACCTGGTCACGCCGATTTCGGTGGTGAGGTTGAGCGTGTATTGAATATGGCAGATGGTGTTTTGTTATTAGTAGATGCCTTTGAAGGACCAATGCCTCAAACACGTTTTGTGCTGCAGAAAGCAATTGATTTAGGTTTAAAACCATGTGTAGTTATCAATAAAGTTGATAAAGAAAACTGTACACCAGATGAAGTTCATGAAAAAGTCTTTGACTTAATGTTTGAGTTAGGTGCAGAAGAATGGCAATTAGACTTTCCAACGGTTTATGGTTCTGCAAAGAACAACTGGATGAGTGACGATTGGAAAAATGAAACTGAAAATGTAGAACCATTATTAGACATGGTTATTGAGCATATTCCTGAGCCTAAAATTGAAGAAGGTACAACGCAGATGTTAATTACATCTTTAGATTTTTCTTCATTTACTGGTCGTATTGCTATTGGTCGTTTAACTCGTGGTAGCTTAAAAGTAGGACAACAAATTTCTTTGGTAAAAAGAGATGGTTCTATTGTTAAAAATAAAATTAAGGAATTACATACATTCGAAGGTTTAGGGCGTTTAAAAGTGGAAGAAGTACAAACAGGTGATATCTGTGCTATTGTTGGATTAGAAGGGTTTGAAATTGGTGATACTGTTGCCGATTTTGAAAATCCACAGGGTTTAAAAACGATAGCTATCGATGAGCCAACGATGAGTATGCTATTTACAATTAACGATTCTCCTTTCTTTGGAAAAGATGGAAAATATGTAACCTCTCGTCACATTAAAGATCGTTTAACTAAAGAATTAGAGAAGAACTTAGCACTGAGAGTTGAAGAGACGGATAGTGCCGATAAATTTATGGTATTTGGACGTGGCGTATTACACTTATCGGTTTTAATAGAAACGATGCGTCGTGAAGGTTACGAACTTCAAATTGGTCAGCCACAAGTAATTATTAAAGAAATTGATGGTGTAAAATGTGAGCCTTTTGAAGAAATGACTATTGATTTACCTGAGCATGTTTCTGGTAAAGCCATTGAAATGGTAACGATGCGTAAAGGCGAAATGCTAAGTATGGAAGCCAAGGGTGAACGAATGGTATGTGAATTTTTAGTTCCATCTCGAGGTATTATTGGATTAAGAAACCAATTATTAACAGCTACTGCTGGTGAGGCTATTATGGCTCACCGTTTTAAAGAATATATGCCATTAAAAGGCGGAATACCTGAACGTCAAAACGGATCTTTAGTGTCTATGGAAAACGGACAAGCAATTCCTTATTCTATTGATAAATTACAAGATAGAGGAAAGTTTTTTGTAGATCCAGGTGAAGATATTTATGAAGGACAAGTGATTGGTGAAAACTCTCGTGGAGATGACATGACGGTTAACGTAACTAAAACTAAAAAGTTAAGTAATGTACGTTCTTCTGGTGCAGATGACAAAGCTAAGATTGTACCTGCAATTAAATTTTCTTTAGAAGAAGCTTTGGAATATATTCAGAAAGATGAATATGTAGAGGTAACACCAAATCATATAAGATTACGTAAGATTTACTTGAAAGAAGTAGATCGTAAGCGTAATAAGAGCCTATAATATTATAACCTATTCTTAGGTTTTTAAAAGGAAACGCATAATGTGTTTCCTTTTTTTAATTTTATATCTTTACAAAAAATAAACGAGATGACATTTCTATATTTTGATCCAGGTTTAGGAGCTATGATTATTCAAGCTATTATAGCAGCAGTAGCGGGAGTTGTGCTTTTCTCTAAAAACTTAATGTACAAAATTAAAGTTTTTTTAGGTATGGCTAAACCAATTGAAGACGATGTTTTTGATGATATTGATATTGAGGATTCTGATATTGAAAGTAATAACTCAAAGGAATCATAATAATTGTTTTCTCATACTATTCTCCAAGTATTAATTAGAAATAAAACATGGTTAATAACTTACGCATGTTTATTTTAAAATTCATTAAATCAAATAAAGATTTTCCTTTTATAACTGCACTTTCAGCCGGTTTATATCCAATCTTCTATTATTATGCTTCAAATTTTGGTCACGCTAATTCTTTAAAGCATATTGTATTTTTTCTTGTTGCCTTCATTTGCATTCCGTTTTTATCAATTTTCTTGTTTCGCTTTATTTTCAGCAAAGTCAATACATTAAAAACTTTTAAAAAATACATTATTCCGATTTTGAATATATTTTGGTTTGGTTTCCTGATTATTATCTGTACTTCAGGTTTAAATATATTGAGTTTTACCATCGTTTTGGTGATAGCACTCCTACTTGGTGTTTTGCTTGGTAAGCATATTAAAAAACTTATGGTTTTTCAGTTGTTTTTAGCATTTATTGCCTTCTTTCTTATGACACCTAAGCTTTATTCTTCGATTTTTCAATCGGTAGAATGGATGCAACAACCTGATGATATAGAAAACGTTGTATTTAAAATGACACCAAATATATATTTGATTCAACCCGATGGTTATGCCAATTTTTCAGAACTAAAAAAAGGGCACTATAAGATTGATAATTCTGAATTTGAAAACTACCTATCGGCTAAAGGATTTAATTTATACAATGATTACAGGAGTAATTATTTTTCTACAATAAGTTCCAATAGTTCTTTGTTTTCAATGCAACATCACTATTACAACTATATGGATCAAAAGCGCGTAGAATCTTATAAATCTAGAAGTATTATAGCTGGTAATAATCCTGTAATAGACATATTTAAAAAGAATAATTATAGCACATCATTACTTCTTGAAAATGAATATCTAATCGTTAGTCGTCCTGAGATGAATTACGATTACAATAACATTTTATACTCAGATATGCCTTATTTATCAGATGGATTTCAAATAGAGAGAGATTTGATAGTAGATATTAAAGCAGCAATGCAATTAAATTCTAATTCTAAGAATTTCTATTTCATTGAAAAATTATCTCCAGCGCATATTGCACAATCGCGTTATGATAATTTAGGCAAAGAGGGTGAGCGATTAGAGTATATAGAAAATCTTAAATTAGCAAATGAATGGTTAAAAATGATGATTGAAACTATTGAAAAACAAGATGGCAATGGTTTAATTATCATTATGGGAGATCATGGAGGTTTTGTTGGGATGGATAGTATTTATGAAGCAAAGATAAAGCAAGATGATGATGAGCTCATAAAATCTGTTTTTACTACTGCTCTGGCTGTGAAATGGCCAAATGGACAAGAACCAAAAGGCCTAGAGTTTAAAAGTTCAGTAAATTTTTTCAGGAATTTGTTTTCCTATTTATCTGATGAAGCTTCATATTTAGAACACTTACAAGAAGATGCCAGCTATTTGGCGATTAAAAAAGGAGCACCATTAGGTGTTTATAAAGCTATTGATAAAGATAATAACGTTATTTTTGAAAGCATAACAGATTGAAAATAATAAATAAGTGCAGGCCAAAAACGCTCATTCTTCCTCTTTTAGAGATCCTTCAGGTTACATTTTTGTAGACAATGGTGAGATAAAAAGGACTATTAATCCTATCTACTTTAACCAATATAATGCACTTACGAAAAGTGGTTTTTATAATAATTTGTTTAAAAATGATTTGTTGATTCCTCATGAAGAAGTATCAAATTCTGAACAGGAAATTATCTTAAAGGCCGAAAAAATTCCGTTTGTTACCTATCCCTACGAATGGAGTTTTAATATGTATAAAGAAGCAGCTTTACTAACGCTAAAGCTTCAAAAATATAGTTTAGAAAAAGGATTTTCTTTAAAAGATGCAACAGCCTTCAATGTTACATTTCATAAAGGGAAAGCTATTTTTATAGATACACTATCGTTTGATTTTTATCTGGAAAATTCTCCGTGGAGAGCTTACAAACAATTTATTACTCACTTTTTTGGACCTTTATTATTGGCGCATTATCATGGTGCACAATCCTTAAAATTATTGAGTAATTTTATTGATGGTATTCCTGTGAAGATGATTAGGTCTATGCTGCCATTTAAGACAAAGTTGAGCCCGATATTATATTCAAATATTCACCTTTTAGCTAAGCTAGAAGATAAGCATAACGAGGATTATAAAGGTGAAGCTAAAGAGGCTTCATTATCAAAAAAAGGTCAGCTTAATATCATTCAGAGTTTATACGATTATATTAAAAAATTAGAACTAAAAGAACATTCAGAATGGGGGAATTATTATGATAAGACTAACTATACGGATGATGCTTTTATAAAAAAATCAGAGATTATAAACACATGGATTAATACAATTCAACCGGAGCGTTTAATTGACATTGGTGGTAATGACGGTACATTTGTAAGAAAACTAAATAGTGCTGTTAAAACAGCTTTAGTTTGCGATATTGATAACAATGCTGTTGATTTTAATCATAAAACAATGAAATTGAATAAGGAACAAAACATGCTTCCTTTTGTTTTAGATGTATTAAATCCTTCAGCAGCTATTGGATTAAATAATAAAGAGCGCGATTCTTTTTTAGATAGAATAGAAGCTTTTGCACCAGAAGCAACACTCGCTCTAGCCGTAATACATCATATGTCATTATCTGGTAATGTGCCTTTTAGCGAATCTGCTAAATTTTTTAGTTCTTTTTCTAAACATTTAATTATTGAATTTCCAAAACGCGAAGATTCTTGGGTACAACGTCTTTTGAATAATAAAGCAGATTTTAAAGACCATTTCGGTTTTTACAATTTAGATAATTTCATTTCTGCATATTCTAATGAGTTCGAAATTTTAGAACAAAAGGAAATCGAAGGTTCTAAAAGAGTTATATTTCTGCTAAGGAAAAAATCATAAAGCATTTTTAATACTAAGTCAATGTTTGGATATTTAAAAAGGAAACTAAGACTTTTTTTGAATGATAGCAAAGCATATCCCATAATTACAATAGTGGCTTCAAGTTTATATGCGCTTATGTACTATTATGATAAGAACTATGCATTAATAAACTCAAAGACGCAATTTTTATTCCTAGTTTCTTTATACATCATACTGCCATTATTAACGTATTTCATTTTAGATTTTTTATTTAAACATTTTTATCCAAAAGAAAACATAAGAAGATTTTTATTACCAGTTATCAACTTGGTATGCTTCTTTGCATTTATAGTAGTAAGTGTATATGGATTTCAAAAAGTTAAATTAGTCTTGTCTTTGGTTTTAGGTGTTTGTTTGGGTATATTATTTGCTAAGTACATAAAAAAAATCGTTGTGATTCAGTTTATTCTGGCTTTTTTGGTACTACCAAAGTTGATTCCAGATATTTATAGAGAAGTTGTGTATTCAAAGCAATGGATGGAACAACCAGATACTATTGAAAAAGTAGTCTTTAAAAAACGTCCAAATATATATGTGATACAGCCAGATGGTTATGCTAGTTTTTCAACATTTAAAGATTCAATTTACAATTATGATAATAGTGAGTTTGAAGTTTTTCTAAAAACGAAAGGTTTTAAAACTTATGATGATTATCGTAGCAATTATTACTCTACCTTAAGCACCAATAGTTCTATGTTTTCAATGAAACATCACTATTACGGAAATACAACTCTTGGTATTAACCCAAGGCATAATAGAAGAAATGAAATTGTTGAAAGCAATCCTGTTTTAAGAATTTTGAAGCACAATAACTATAAAACGTTTTTAATGCTTCAAGTGCCTTATTTACTTTCTAATAGACCTAATATTGACTTTGATTATTGTAATTTTTCATTAGATGAAGTGTCGTATATTTCTAGAGGTTTTTCAAAGCAAAAAGAATTAATAGAAGATACGAAGGCGGCAATAATTGAAAATAAATATACTTCTAACTTCTTTTTTATTGAGTCTATGTTACCCAGTCATATTACTACAGAGTATAAAGCTTCTAGCTCCGCAGAAAAAGAAAGGGTTAAGTACTTAGAGCAAGTTGGGCAAGCTAATGAATGGTTAATGGAGTTGGTAAATTTTATTACTGAAAAGGATCCTAACGGTTTAATTATTATCGCAGCAGATCATGGTGGTTTTGTAGGTTTTAATTACACAATAGAGAGTAAGACTAAAGTCACAGATCCAATATTAATTAACTCAATGTTTTCTTCAATATTAGCTATAAAATGGCCAAATAATACAAGACCAAATTTTGATTCTGAGATTAAAACCTCGGTAAACTTATTTAGGGTCTTATTTTCGCATTTAAGCGAAGATGAATCATATTTGGATAACCTACAAGACAATAAAAGTTATATCATCATTAGAAAAGGTGCTCCGACAGGTATTTATGAGTATATTGATGAGTCTGGATTGGCAGTATTTAATAAGATTGAATAGTAGTGATAATAATGGTAAATAGATTAAAGAAGCAAATAGATAATTTTATTAATAGCGAAAACCACGCTCCATATCTGGCTGCACTAATAAGTGGATTAACCCCTATGCTTTTTTATTATGCTAACAACTATTGGGCAGTAAACTCTTGGTCCCATCTTTTATTTTTTTCTCTGGTTTTTATTGGTTCATCATTCTTAATCTATACGTTATTGTATTTAGTTTTTGCAAAAAATCAAAAATTTAAGAAGAATACAAAATATCTACTTCTAATAGTTTTATTATGCGCTGTATTTGTATTCTTGTCGCATACCTTTTTCGTATCTCCATTAAAGCGAATTGTTCTTATCACAGGATTAGTAGTCTTGGGCTTATTCTTTTGGAAAAGACCAAAGAAGAACTACAAAAAGGTAATCATATTTCTTTTCTTTTTTTCTAGTTTATCCTTCTTCAGAGTGATTGTTCATCTGTATGAAGATGTAAAACCAGAATATTGGACAAGGCAAGATGATGACATTATGGATGTAAAGTTTAAATCGTCACCAAATATTTACCTTATCCAGCCAGATGGTTATGTTTCGCAGAGTACTTTAGAAAAATCACCATATGATTTTAAAAGCGATTTATATCTATGGTTAGAACAAAATGAATTTAAAGTCTATGATAATTTTAGAAGTAATTATCCTGCAAGTTTAACTTCAAACGCGTCTTTGTTTGCAATGAAGCAACATAAATTCGCCAATATGCTTTTTCCTGAAATTGAAATGGCTAATGCAAGAGAGGTTATCTCAACTTCTAATCCTGTAGCTTCTATCTTTAAGAATAATAACTATACCACCTATTTTATTGCTCAAGATGAATACTTTCAACAAAACAGAAAACAGCAAGCATTTGATTATTTTAATATAGCTTTAGATGATTTTCCGTTTTATAGCAAAGGAGATGAGGAGGTAAGGGATGTATTTGTTGATTTGAAACTTGCTATGAAACATCAAAATGAAAACCCGAAATTCTTTTTTATTGAAAAATTACTTCCACATCACGTTGGGTTTCCTAAGATAGATGATGTTATTATTAAAGAACGAAATAGGTATAATGAACGCATTGAAGACGTAAATACTTGGTTAAAAAGTACCATAAGTTATATTACTGATAAAGACGAAAATAGTATTATTATTATATTGGCAGACCATGGTGGTTGGGTAGGTCTAAAAAGTTTTAATGATTTGTATTCTAACACTGAAACTGAATTAATAAACTCTACTTTTTCTAACATTGCTGCGATTAAATGGAATGGTAATTTAGAACAAGATTACGATAAGGACTTAAAAACTAATGTCAACTTGTTTCGTGTTTTATTTTCTGCATTAAGTAAGGATAAAAAATATCTAAAGCACTTGGAAGATGATTCGAGCTACAATCTAAGATTAAATTCTTTTGGCTTTAAAAGTGTAGAAAAATTAATTAATGATCAAGGAGATATACTTAATTAAGCTTAAATTGATAAACTAAAGACTGCAATTATTATTCGAGTAAAAAAATATAGTAAAGACGATTATAAAGTTTGGAACGACTTTGTCCAAAAAAGCAATCAAGACACTTTTTTGTTTCATAGAGACTTTATGGACTATCATAGTGATAGATTTCAGGATTTTTCATTGATGATCTATAAGAATGACAAGCTTATAGTTGTATTGCCTGCTAACATATTAGAGGGTACTGTTTATTCGCATCAAGGTTTGACTTACGGTGGAATGCTTTTTAGTAAGGAATTAAAATCAACTGAAGCTATTAATAGCTTTAAGGCTATTTTAAAATTTTTAAATGATAATGGCCTAAAGAATTTGGTTATGAAAGAACTCCCAAACATCTATCTGCATAATCAAACAAATAATCCAATGGCTTATTTGTTATTTAAAGTCAAAGCAGAATTATTAAGAACCGATATGCATTCTGTTGTAAATACTAAGTTTAAATCGTATTCAAATAGCAGAAAAGAAGGTGTTAAAAGGGCCGCTAAGTCTAACTTGAGTGTTGAAGAATCAAATAGTTTTGATATCTTTTGGAATACAATTTTAATTCCAAATTTAGAAGCTAAACATAATGTAAAACCTGTACATAGTTTGGAAGAAATAACATTATTAAAATCTCGTTTTAAAAACAATATAAGACAGTTTAATGTGTTTAAAGATGGCGTAATTGTAGGTGGTACTACAATATTTGAAACCGAAAATGTGGCACATTGCCAGTATATCTCTGGTAACCAAAATAAAAATGAATTGGGAAGTTTAGATTTTTTACATTACCACCTTATTGAAAATATATTTACAAACAAAGCGTATTTTGACTTTGGAACCTCTAATATCAATTCAGGTGAAAATATCAATGAAGGTTTACAATTTTGGAAAGAAGGCTTTGGAGCTAGATCTATTACACAAGGATTTTATAAAATAGTGACAGAGAACCATAAATTACTAGACGATGTATTAGTATGATAAAGTTTTTAGATTTACATAAAATCAATAATCGTTTTCGTGAAGATTTTCAAAATTCATTTAGTAAATCTTTAGATGATTCGCGCTTTATTTTAGGAAATAATGTGGCCAAATTTGAAAGTGGATATGCGGAATACTGCGGAACTAAATATTGTGTTGGTACAGGGAATGGTTTAGATGCGTTAGCGCTTATATTAAAAGGGTATATTCATTTAGGGAAACTTAAAAAAGGTGATAAAGTTATTGTGCCAGCAAATACATTTATTGCTACAGTGTTATCGGTTTTGCATGCAAAATTAATTCCTGTTTTGGTAGAACCCAATCCAGAAACTTATAACCTGTCCGCAGATTTAGTTAAAGACCAATTAGATACTGATATAAAAGCAATTATAATGGTTCATCTTTATGGTCAGTTAGCTGATGTTGAAAGTTTAAAACAACTTGCTGATGAGTGTAATTTACTTTTAATGGAAGATGCGGCCCAAGCACATGGGGCAGAATCAAGTTTCAATTCCTTAAAAGCTGGAAATTTATCACATGCAGCGGCATTTAGTTTTTATCCAAGCAAAAATTTAGGTGCATTAGGTGATGGTGGAGCAGTGACTACAAATGATTTAGAATTAGCAAAAACCTTAAGACTATTAAATAACTACGGAAGTGAAGAAAAGTACACTAATAGAATCATTGGTTTTAATAGTCGCTTAGATGATATGCAAGCTGCATTTCTAAGTATAAAGTTAAAAGCTTTAGATATTGACAATGAGAGAAGACGCACTATTGCTAAAGCCTATTTAAAAGGTGTCAATAATTCAAAATTAAAGTTACCATTTTATGATGGCTCTAAAAACCATGTATTTTATGCTTTTGTAATTGAGGTAGATGATAGAGATGATTTTAAGAAGTTCTTGAATAAACATCATATCGAATGGTTAATCCATTACCCAATTCCACCTCACCAGCAGCAAGCGCTAAACGTGTTTTCTAATTTAGTTCTACCTCTTACAGAAAAAATTCATAAAAGAATTATAAGTTTGCCTATTAGTCCTGTAATGACCGATAGAGACGTACAAACCGTAATAGACCTTTTAAACACCTACTAATTGAAAAAATTTTTTAATTATATAAATAGCGAGGTACTTGTAAAAGCTGGTAGTCTAAATACGGCTAGTATTAGTATTAAGATTTTATCTGGTATACTAATTACCAAGTTTATAGCCATTTATATTGGACCCTATGGTATGGCACTAATAGGTAACTTAAGGAATTTTTTAAGTGCCATTCAGTCTATTGCAATTTCTGGTCTTTATAAGGGTGTGGTTAAATTTATTTCTCAATGTAAACATGATGCAGTTGAGCTTACCAAAACCTTGTCTACAGTTTTTTATTTCGGCTTTTTCTCTTCTGTATTATTGGCTTTTATCTGCTATTACAATGCTGAGCTTATTAATAATTCAATTTTTTCCGCTAATTACAATTACACCTTTGTTATTGAAACATTGGCGATAGTTTTGCCTTTTTATGCTTTAAATATGTTCGTGTTTTCCATTATGAATGGGTTTTCCAAGCATAAAATTCTGCTAATCATTAATATTCTTGGACAAATTGTAGGTCTTTTAGTGACTTTACTTTTAATATATCAGCAAAATATTGATGGGGCTTTAATTGCAGTTGCAATAACACCAGCGCTCAACTTGTTAATTACAATAGTTGGAATTGCTTTTAGAAAAAACTTGATGTCCTCGTTAAGAATTACACAAGTCAATTTCTCAATCTTAAATAAATTGAGTCCATATATGATTATGGCCTTAGTCAGTGCCATTGCCATACCTATTGTAATGATTATTATCAGAAACTATCTCATTTCAGAAATAGGTATAAAATCTGCAGGTTATTGGACAGCCATAACTAGGGTTTCAGATTATTATCTTATGTTTTTTAATTCTTTAATGGCACTTTATATTTTGCCTCGTTTTTCTGAAATTAATGGAAAAAGAGAATTTAGAAAAGAAGTTTTTAGTTTTTATAAAACTATTATGCCAGTATTTTTAATATTGCTTGTTATTATCTATTTGAGCAGATCGCTACTGGTTAATTTATTATTTACAGAAGATTTTAGACCAGTTGAAGATTTGTTTGGTTATCAGATTTTAGGAGATATTGCACGTGTGCTTTCTATGGTGATTGCTTATCAGTTTTTAGCAAAAAGGATGTTTGCACATTTCATTATTTTAGAAATATTCTTATTTGTAATAATGTATGTATCGAGTATTTATCTTATTGACGAGTTTGGTCTTAAAGGGGCAGTAATGGGTCATTGTTTAAGCTACTTTATGTACTTCGGAATAATATTATTACTCTTCAGTAGTTCTTTATTTGGTGTATTGACTGAAGATGGAATGAATGATTATTAAAAATTAAAACGTGAAACTCACAAGGTTTATTAGTGATAATATAGTGCTTAAGATTACATCGCTTAATGCTGTGGTTATTACTATGAGACTAGTTATTTCAGCATTTATGCAATGGTTGCTCGCAACTACTCTTGGTGCGGCTGGTATTGCAAGTATTGGACAAGTGAGAAACGTTATAGCAATGCTTACCAGTACAACTACGCTTGGCACCTTTAATGGGGTTGTAAAATATGTATCGGAATTTAAAAAGGACCAACCAGAACTTTCTAAAGTATTTTCAACCGTTACCATTTTTATTATTGTTGGATCGCTCATTTCTGGTGCTGTTTTATTTTTTGGCGCTTCTTTCTTATCCGATTATCTTTTTAGCTCACAAGAGTTTGTTTATGTTTTTCAATTGTTGGCAGTTATTGTTCCTTTTATTGCTATTGGTCGTGTTGTAAATGCTGTTGTTAGTGGTTTGTCTGATTATAAGCGCTATGCTAAAATTGAATTGATAAGTTATATTTTGTCAACCCTAGCGCTTGTCATTGGGCTTTATACTTCAGAATTAAAAGGTGTACTTATCGCCATAGCTATTGCACCTATTATTCAGTTAATTGTTTTGGCTTTTGTATTTGGTAAAATTTTAAAAGCGTATGTACCATTAAAGTCACTCAAATTAAGTATTGTTTACAAAAACCAATTGTTAGCATTTACGCTAATGTCGTTTATTTCAACTTTTTTATTGAATTATGTTGAGTTAGACATCAGAACTTTAGTTACAGAAGAAATTAATATTAATGAAGCAGGTTACTGGACAGCCATGACTTTTATTTCTAAAAACTATATGGTGTTTGCTACAGGTTTATTCACTTTGTATGTGTTGCCAAAATTTGCAAGTATTCACAATAAAGCTGAATTTAAGCACGAAGTCTTCAATATTTATAAAACCATTCTACCCATTTTTGCCTTAGGAATGGTGTTAGTGTATTTTTTGAGAAACTATATCATTGAATTTATTTATCCAGAATTTACAGGAATGGAGCCGTTATTCAAATGGCAATTATTGGGTGACTTTATTAGACTAGGAGCTTTAGTATTAGCACATCAATTTTTAGCAAAGCGATTGGTGAAAAGTTTCATAATCACTGAGTTGATTTCTTTAGGTCTGTTTTTTGTGCTTTCAAAAGTTTTTATTCAGCACTATGGAACTGAAGGTATTGTTATTGCCCATTTTGTGAGATATATTATCTATTTTATTATTGTAGTTTTTGTAATTATGATTTACTATAATAAGACGACTACAACGGATATAGGATAATTTTAAATATGTTCCTGCCAGGTTTCTAAATATTGTTCAGCACTAGATATATAATGATGATGTGTTTCAACAAACTTTCTGGCGTTGGAAGATATTTCAATAATTTTTTCAGGATTAAGAATTAGCCACTCCAGTTTTTTAGATATAGCTTCAGCATCAGGTAAAGCGTTTATAGCAATGGTATCTTCTTCCAAATTATAATATTCTAACCATTCCTTTTCGGCTCCTGTAAAAACTACTTTTCCTTTAGCCATAGCTTCTAAAGCATTAAAACCTTGGTCGTAAGCATAAATTTGGTCTAACATAATATGAGCTTCGTTATAGCTTTTTATGTATTTCTCATATGGTAAACTTCGTACAGTGATAATCTTTATTTTTTCAGAATAGGTTTTATTTATAATATCTAAAGCGGCTTCAAAAATATCATTACCTTTTTTGTAATAGTTATGCGAATTAATACCATGAAATATGACAATTTTATCTTCAATATTTAATTTTTGAACTTCTAATTGCTCAGTATTTATTGGATTAGGAATGAGTCCTAAATATTTAGGATGATTTAATAACGGTAAATGATAATCTAGATCTGAAGCAATCACTCCAACTACAGATTTATAAATATGATGATGAAGTTTAATAAAATCTGGTTGCAAAAACTTTAAGCCATAACTACTTAGATATTTATCTTTTCCATTTAAATAAGGAGTCAGAATTGAGTATCTCAACTTTTTATCATAAGCATACTTTACGCTTATATGATCCGTACCACAAGACAATAGGAAGATTTTTTTGTTCCAGTCAGAAATCAAATTAAAAATATCCTTTTCAATGTCAGCTGTGCATCCAAAAGAAGCTTCGTTAATAAATTGGACTACATCAAAATCACTGATTTTAGGTTTTAAATAAATAATCTGTTTTTTAATTTGAAGAGATTCTAAATCAATTTTTGTTAACCTATAAATTAGGTTTTTAACTTTTTTTAGAAATCCTTTTTGATATTTCTTCTGAATAGGTAAATCAACCCGATAATTTTTAAAAGTGTCGTTTGTTGCAACAATAGTCACATCATGGTCGAGTGTTACTAATCCTTCTTTTAAAGAATTATGAAGTCTACTATATTCACCAACCAATAGAATTTTCATTTATTTTATATCGTTACATTTGTCTCAAAGATACTAGTTAATGCCAAATGCTAATAAAAAAAAGATTTGTATTGTTGCTTCATCCTTAGGAAGAGGTGGAGCAGAAAGATCTTCGGCATTATTATCTATTATGCTAAGTGATTTGGGTTATGAGGTTTATATTATTACAGTTTTAGATTATTTAGATTATGACTACAAAGGGACTTTGCTTAATCTTGGTGTAATAAAGAAACAGAATGATACCTTTTTTGGAAGAATAAATAGACTTCGAATCTTTAAAAAGTTCCTAGAGACTAATAAAATTGATTACGTTATAGATGGCAGAACGAGAATCCATGCGTATCAAGAATTTATAGTTTCAAAATTTATTTATAAAATGCCAGTAACTTACGTAATTCATAATCACAAGACTGAAAAAGCATTTACTGCTTATAACTGGCTAAATAAAAATCTTTATAAAAATAAAACTATGGTTGCGGTTTCAAAAGCAGCAGAAGAAAAATTTAGAGAGTTATTTCAGCTAAAAAATATAGTAACTATTTATAACGGATTTGATTTTGATTCTATTGAATCTAAAGCAAATGAAGATGTTGAATTAAATATTGGAAAATATATTATCTTCTATGGCAGGCTGGATGATGAACATAAAAATTTAAAATTACTGTTCAGTGCTTATAAGCTGTCAAATCTCCCAGAAAAAGAAGTTAAGTTATTGATACTAGGTAATGGCCCAGATGAAATTGTTTTAAAACAATATGTAAAAGAATTAGAGCTTAGGGATTCAATCGTATTTCAAGGATTTGAAAAAAATCCATACCCATTTGTAAAGCAGAGTTTATTTATGCTGTTAAGTAGTCGATATGAAGGTTTTCCGATGGTAATTCCTGAAGCTTTATCATTAGAAGTACCTGTGATTTCGGTAAATTGTGAGTCTGGTCCTAATGAGGTTATAGTAAATGAACACAACGGATTATTAGTAGAAAACCATAAGCCAGAAGTATTAGCAAAAGCTATGAATAGGCTTTATGAGGAAAAAGATTTATACTTGCATTGTAAGTCTAATGCAAAAATGAGCGTTGCTCAATTTTCTAAAGCTAAGATTGCTGAGCAATGGCAGTCGTTGTTAAAATGATAATGAAACCGTTATGAATACGATTGAAAATGTCAAAATAATTGAGATCCCAAAAGTCCACGATGAAAGAGGGATCTTAGCTGTGATAGAAAAAGAGACAATTCCTTTTGATATTAAGCGCGTATATTATTTGTATGATGTGCCAAGCGATAGTTTTAGAGGTGGGCATGCACACAAAGAGCAGCAATCAATAATTATAGCATTAAGCGGAAGTTTTGAAGTCATTGTTGATGATGGTAAAACTAAAAAGAGAATAATGCTCAACAAACCCAATCAAGGCTTGTATATACCAACACATATTTGGAGAGAGATAGATAATTTTTCTTCAGGATCAGTTTGCTTGGTTTTAGCTTCTACAGAATACAGTGAGGATGAATACATTAGAGACTACGAAGAATTTTCACTATCTGTAAGGTGATTTGTAAAGTCGCTTCTTTAATAGCCAGAATTTTACTTTTTTTAAAGTGATAAGTACAGGTCTTGGTAGCTTTAGTAGAATTTTTAGTTTACTATTTATATTACTAAAATTGATATCTTTTTTTAGTAGATTATAGCTTTTAAAATCACCTAATATTTTACTCTCTAAAGCTGTCATATATCTATTTTGATCTAAATATACTTTTAAAGAAGAATTTCTTTTTTCATCTTCTTTATGTTTATTCAGCATTGTTATTAATTCGGGAATATTCTTCGTTAAAGAAAGATGATTGTCTTTAGCATGCATCATTTTGTGAGCTGTAATTTTTGAAGAAAAAGCAACTTCAAAATTTTTAGCAATGTTTATCCAAAGATCAGTATCCTCACCACAACCCAAATCTTCGTCGAAAATATAGTTTTGATCAATCAATTCTTTCGGAATTGCAACAGCTGATGTCCATAGAATATCATCTATGATACTGGTTTTAAAATAATCTTTAACAATACCAAAAAATGGATGATCTACTTCTAAAAATTTAGGTTGAGTCGTATAATCATTAAAAAACATTTTTTGGTATGATGAAGCATATATTCCGCAATTAGGAAAGGACTCAATAAGTCTTTTTAATTCCGATAAATGATTTGTAAGCCAAATATCATCACCATCAGACAATGCAATAAAATTGGCTTTTGCTTTATGCATCCCAAAATTCCGAGCTGCTGATACACCTTGATTTTTAGTTGGATATATTGAAATTTTATCGTCAGTAAAACTATTTAGAACTTCTAAACTATTATCGGTACTACCATCATCTACTATAATAACTTCAAAATCTGTGAAATCTTGATTTAAGATGCTATCCAACGTTTGTGCAACAAAATGAGATTTGTTGTAAACCGAAATAACTACTGAAAAATAAGGCTTCATTTTCTGCTAGAAGTTAAAGAGCAAAGGTAGCCTAATTTATAAAATTGAAATAAAGCTAGGTTAGGATTACTACCTAGAAGTTGCTTCTTAATAGAAGTTTTTGAGAGTCTAAAAACAAATGAAATAACTTTAGATAGTCTAAATGAATTCATTTTTCTGTATAATTCTAAAAGGGAGTTTTCTGTAGCAGTATCATAGTTTTTTTGATTGAATTCAAAAATAGTATCTACTGCTTTCTCAGTTTTATCTAAAAATATTGCGTTCTTGTCTAATCCTTTATGAATTACATTATTATTGATATGAAATACTTTAATACCTCTAGATTTCATAAAAGCAGCAACAAAATTATCGTAACCATAACCGTCATTCTCAACACTAGAGTTAATGTCTAAAAAAATATCCTTTTTAATCAAAAAATTTGCAGAAACTATAATTTTGAATGGTGTTTTATTTCTTATTTCTGCATCTACATCTTCATAATTTTTACCATACTTCCACCTTAATGTAAATTGTTTCTCTGGTTTTTTAAAATTATATGAACAGCCACCATAAATAGCTTGGTAATTACTATTTAAATAGTTTATATAGTTATGTAAAAAGTTGGGTTTATTTGGTATAACGTCAGAGTCAAGGAATAACAACCAATCATATTTTGCCATTTCTGCAAGTGTCTGCCTTGTTGTAAGTCTACCTTTATTGTCTTTAGAAATGATATGCCTAGAGTGGGCAATAGTATTAATTATCTTGCTATTGTCTTCTAAATGTTTAGAAGAACCGTCTTCATAACAAATAACTTCGTAGTCTGTGTTAATGATTTCTAACTCAGTTTTCAAAACTTTGAAAAGTCCAGTGATATTATAATTGTATGTTGGTATTAAAATAGATATCACATTAATTGTCTAATAACTATTAGTTTTTACGTTGCACCACTTCAAAAACCTTGTTCTCATCACACTTCAAGGTTTTACTTGGATATTTTAATAACAAAGCATAATCGTGTGTTGCCATTAAAATAGTATTGCCATTTTTATTGATGTCTTGGAGTACTTCCATCACCTCAATACTAGTCTGCGGATCGAGGTTTCCGGTAGGTTCATCTGCTAAAATAAGTTCTGGGTCGTTTAATAAAGCACGAGCAATGGCAATTCTTTGTTGCTCACCACCAGAAAGCTCATGTGGATATTTAAAACCTTTGGTTTTCATGGCAACTTTATCTAAAACCATATCGATTTGATCTTTAATTCTATCTTTTTCTTTCCAACCTGTTGCTTTTAAGACAAACTCTAGATTGCCATTGATGGTGCGATCAGGTAACAATTTAAAATCTTGAAATACAATACCCAACTTTCGTCGTAAGAAAGGAATATCCTTTTCCTTCATAGTTCTAAGATTAAAATCAACAACAGAACCTTCCCCTTCATTCAATTCTAAATCGCCATAAAGTGTTTTCATAAAGCTACTTTTGCCACTTCCTGTCTTACCAATGAGATATACAAAATCACCTTTTTGCATTTCAACATTTACATTAGAAAGAACAAGGTTTTCACCTTGATATATCATGGCATTTTTTAGTTGTAAAATTGTATCCGACATATATTAAATAGAAAATTTAAGTAGCATTAGGTTTGTATATCCCAAATATATGGTCACTTGGCTGGTTTTTCAAATATTTATCTTCAAAATCAAATAATTGATTAAGAATCTCTTCTTTTTCATCGTTCAGATCAATAAAATGATGAGCAATATCCTTTAATGTTAGTGTGAGAATATTGCCGCCATAACCAACTTCATATACTGTTGAATAATGTCTGTGGATTGCAGGTATTATACTAGATGAATCCACACATTCAGAAGGATCGGCTAATATCATTCTCGCTAATCCTGGTCCATAAACTTTGTTTTTGTATAAGTTGAGTTTATAACGTTTCCTGAATGGTTTTGGTATGAGTTGAAGTGCTTTATTAATGGCTTTTATTTGATGTTTTGGAAATTGTAGTCGTGTAGGACCAACAAACTCGTCAATAATAAGGAATCCGTCATTTTTCAGAAGTGGCTTAATTTTATTTTCTAGTAAATACTCAATATTTCTAAAATGATGTAATGAGGCTTTAAAGTATATAATATCAAATTGGTCTTCAATTTCCGAAAGCTTATTAGCATCTTGAATCTGAAATCTGATATTATCCAATCCTTTCTCTTTAGCTATTTTTTCAGCTTTATTTAAACGTTTTTCAGCAATATCACTACAGATAATAGCTTTAAAATTAGAATGCTCAGCAAATAAAAGTTCCGATGAACATTCACCACTACCTAAGGAAAGCATTTTGAGATTTTGTTTATCTTTTAAAAACTGATTTACAGTATGTTCTTCAATACTTAAGTTTTCATCTCCAGTAATAAGCTTGCGCCATCGTTCATTTACTTTTGGAATAATCCACCAATTTGAAGCCTGAATGTTTTTGTGATTGAAAGCTGTTTTTACGCGTTTTGTAGTATTGAAATTTAACTTAGAAGAAATAAAACCTAAACCTCTCTGTTTTAGTTTTGTGTAAGTCTCGATAAAATCATCTAAGGTTACTATTCGTTTCATTGAAAGCATTGCATTCTAAGTGCTGTAAAAATAGGATTTAAAAACTAATTATCTACAGTAAAACTATGTATAGCTTAAATTTCTAACTTTATATTGGCATAGAAATTGAAATGTTACATTTATGCGATATTTAATTGGCTTATTATTCTTTTTAACTACAGCAATTTCCATTGCTCAACAAGAGTTTCATGTTTTTCCTTTAGATGGTGAAACAACAAAGGGAACTTCTAAAGGTGACGGAAGCCCTCAAAATCCATGGGATTTACAAACAGCATTATCACAATCTTCTGATAAAGTAAATGGTGGTGATATTATTTGGATTCACAATGGGATATATACAGGTCATTTTAAAAGTTTACTTCATTCTACTATATCAAATAAATACATTACGGTTTCCGCTTATAAAAATGATAGGGTAATTCTAAACGGAAATACCGATGGTAATGAATACTATACACTAGAGGTCAATGGAAATAATGTTATTTACAAGAATTTTGAAATTACCTATTTAGGAGATTTTTCACGTTTAAAATCTGATGAAAATTTTAAATTAGGTACAGGAATTCATCATGTTAAGGGTACTAATTGCAAGTTTCAAAACCTTATAATTCACAATATTCCTGGTACTGCTTTTGGTTCATGGAAGGCAACAGGAGGAACTGTTATAGAAGATTGTATTATTTATAACAATGGCTATCAAGCTACTCGTGGGCATGGTGTAGGTATGTATGTGCAGAATAAGAGTGATGACATAAGATTAATTCGGAACAATATTATTTTCAATAACTATTATAAGGGCATAGAGGTTTGGTCTGCGTCATCTGGTCATAAATTTGAGTTTGTAAAGAATATTAATATTGTTGATAATATTTTTTTTAATAACGGTAATCCATCTGGTATACCAAGAGATAATGTAATCATTGCTACAGACGACTCTGAGGGAACCAACATTGCAAAGAATATTAAGGTAAAAAGGAACGTATTTTACCATAACATAGATTTTAAAGATTTAAAAAATTATGGCTTTGGTACTGGATTGGCAATAGGTTATAACCGTAAAGCTTTGGTTGAGAATATTGAAATTTCCGATAATATTATTTTAGGTAGAAATAATCCACTTAATATTATGCATGTAAAATCTTTAGAATTTAAAAACAACCTAGTCTATGGAGGATACGTTAATTTGAGCAAATCGTCTTTACCAGCTTTGAAATCTGGTCTTTTAAATTTAGAAAATAATTTATATCATACACGAAAAGCTGCGACATTTAGAATTATTAAAGGTAAAAAGTATAATCTAAATGTTTGGCAAAAAACGTTCAATGTTGATAGAAACAGCCAATCAAAAGTATACAAGGATTTCGAAATAAATCCAGTTTTAAAGGTTCAAAAACTCATAACAAATCCAAATCATTTCAACATTGCACTTCTCGAAAAAAGTGGAAACGATGTTACTGTGGATTTTGGCGAATTTGATATTGAAGAAGGCGCGATTTTTAAAATTTATGACATTGAAAATAGAAAAGTAGTTGTTAATTCTGGAAAGGTATCTAGTGATTTGAAAATAAAGTTTCCAATGGGATTGCAACAATTTGAATTGCCCTTACACAATACTATAGCAACAAAATCTGTTGATAATTTTGGAGTCTATAGAATAGAATTTGAAAATAAGAAAAGAAGAAAAAATTTCTTCGGAAGATTTTTCGATTGGCTATTTTAACATTTAATAAGTCCGTTTATAATTATACACAATTTCTAACGTTATAGATTTGGTATTGAATTATATTTGAATCATCATTAAAGTAATCAAAAAACGAAAGCTAATGTTATATATAAAAAGACAAGTACTCATCGTTTTTCTTGTAGTTTCATCATTTGGTATGGCGCAAAAATCTGCTGTATATACAAGTGATTTACAAGATTATCAGAAAGCATTAACCTTATACAATAACAAACAATATAAAGCGGCTCAGTCGTTGTTTGACGATATAAAATATAATACTGATGATGTCACCATAAAGTCAGATTGTGCCTATTATATTGCTAACTGTGCTGTGCGCTTAAATCAGAATAATGCTGACGATTTAATTGCAGAATTTGTTGAAGAATACCCAACAAGTACAAAGCGAAATACAGCATTTTTAGATGTAGCTGATTACTATTTTGAAAACTCCAAATACGCTTATGCACGCAAATGGTATGAGAAAGTAGAAGAGCGCAGTATTGCGCGTTCAGAGAGAGACCGTTTTAACTTTAATTATGGTTATAGTTTGTATTCAACTAAAAGCGAAAAGCAGGCAACAAAGTACCTAAATCGTGTTGTAAATTCTAAGGAGTATGGTTCGCAAGCCAAGTATTATATTGGTTATATGGCCTATGAAGGTGACGATTATGATACTGCCAATGAGTACTTTGACCAGGTAAGCGATAACGAAAAATATAAAGAGAAGCTATCTTATTATCAAGCTGACTTAAATTTTAAATTAGGCAAGTTTGAAAAAGCAATTGAACTTGCGGAAGAGCAATTACCTAAAAGCAGAGGAGTAGAAGAGTCTGAGTTATCAAAAATTATTGGTGAAAGTTATTTTAATCTTCAAAAGTATGCCGAAGCTATTCCTTATTTAAAAGCATATCAAGGTAAACGCGGCAAATGGAATAATACGGATTATTATCAATTAGGTTATGCACATTACAAGCAAAATGATTTTGAGGCTGCGATTTCTGAATTTAACAAAATCATAGATGGGAATAATTCTGTGGCTCAGAATGCATATTACCATCTAGGCGTAAGTTATATCAATTTAGATAAGAAGCAAGAGGCATTAAATGCTTTTAGAAATGCATCTCAAATGGATTATGATGCAAAAATTCAAGAAGATGCTTGGTTAAACTATGCAAAGATTAGTTATGAAATAGGTAATCCATACCAATCAGTTCCTCAAGTACTAGCTGGCTATTTAGATAACTATCCAGAAACGGCCTACAGAGAAGAAATTGAAACTTTATTAATTGATTCTTACATCACATCAAAAAACTATAAAGAAGCATTAGAACTTTTAAAAGATAAAAACAGTTTTGAGAATAAAGTAGCTTACCAAAAAGTAGCTTTTTTTAGAGGTATTGAATTATATAATGAAACAAAATACAGTGAAGCATTAGATTTATTTAATAGCTCATTAAAAGAGCCAAGAGATCCTGTTTTTGTGGCCAAAGCAACGTTTTGGAAAGCAGAAACAGAATACAACTTAACTAATTATAATGATGCTTTAATTGGGTTTAAACAATTCAATGGATTAGTGGAATCTTCAGACTTACCAGAAAACGATAATCTAGATTATAACTTGGCATACACTTATTTTAAGTTAAAAGATTACAACAGCGCTTCAAATTATTTTCAGAAATTTATCGATAAGAATTCTAGTGATAGGTTGCGTCGTAATGATGCTTACTTAAGATTAGGAGATGGTTATTTTGTGTCTAGTAAATATCAAAACGCAATTAGTGCTTACAAAAAGGCTATTCAAATAAACGAAATCGAAACTGATTATGCTGTATTTCAAACAGCAATGAGCAACGGTTATTTAGGTAAAAACTCTACTAAAACTTCAGAATTAAAAATATTTATAGACGGTTATCCTAAATCAGCTTTAAGAGATGATGCCATGTATGAGTTGGCAAATTCTTATGTAAAGTCTGGTGATACTGATAAAGCAATGCAAATGTATGACCGTTTAAATTCTGAATATAAGCGAAGTGCATTCACATCTAAAGCATTATTGCGACAAGGTTTAGTCTATTACAATAATGATGATAATGAAAGAGCACTTAACAAGTTCAAAAAAGTAGCATCAGATTTTCCTGGTTCTGGAGAAGCTGTGCAAGCCGTTTCTACAGCAAGATTGATTTATATTGATTTAGGTAAAGTTGATGAATATGCAGCTTGGGTAAGAACATTGGATTATGTTGAGGTTACTGATGTAGAATTAGACAATACAATGTATCTAGCTGCGGAAAAGCCTTATTTAGATAACGACACAGATAGTGCAATTCGTCAATTTAATAAGTATCTCAATCAATTTCCAAGAGGAATACACGCTTTAAAATCGCATTTTTATTTAGCGCAGATGTACTACAAAAAAGATCTGTTTGATAATTCAAAACCACATTATAAATATGTTGTTGACGCGTCTAAAAGTGAATACACAGAACAGGCAACTGTAAAGCTATGTGAGATTTATTTAAATAATTCTAATTGGTCTAAGGCTATTCCAGTTTTAAAAGGATTAGAAGTAGAAGCAGACTATCCACAGAATATTATCTATGCGCAATCTAATTTAATGAATGCCTATTACCAAACTGAAGATTACACTAAAGCAGAGTCTTATGCTGAGAAAGTATTGACCAATTCTAATTTAGATAAAAAAGTAAAAAGTGATGCTAAGATTATTATAGCAAGATCGGCCATTAAAACAGGAAATGAAGCTAAAGCTAAAAGCGCTTATGCAGATTTAGAGCGAATTGCAACAGGAAGTGTAGCTGCTGAGGCACTATTTTATAATGGTTACTTTAAAAATAAAGACGGAAAATACGAAGCGTCAAACACTACAATACAGAAATTAGCAAAGGATTACAGTAGCTATAAATACTATAGTGCTAAAGGTTTAGTGGTTATGGCAAAGAACTTTTATGCTTTGGGCGATGCATTTCAAGCCACTTACATTTTAGAAAGTGTGATTTCTAACTTTCCAGATTTTGACGATGTAGTACAAGAAGCAAGAACAGAACTGAATAAAATAAAATCAGAGGAAGCAAAAACAAATTCATCAATCGAAACAGACGATAACTAAATTTCCTGCAGAAGCAGTAATCTAAAGTTTCGTCAAATATTTTAATCAAAATATTACATATGAAAATCAAGTTTTTAATTTTTATAATCACCATATCAAGCAGTTTCTTATTCGTTAATGCTCAAGAGCGCACTAAAGATACTATAGATGATCAGGTTGTTAATGTAGTAAAACCATACACACCAACGATTTCTGATGCATTTAAAATAAAGGATACTCCAAAGTTGACAGATTCTAATACAGTGAAGAAAAAAGAAGTGAAATACAATATCTTTTCTATTCCTGTTGCATCTACATTTACGCCAGCAAAAGGAAAAGCGGCAAAAGTAGATAAGGCAAAATTTGTAAAACTGTACGATAATTACGCCTCATTAGGTGTGGGAACTTATACAACGATATTAGGTGAAATATACCTTAACCATGAGTTAAGTAGTGGTGAAAATGTAGGTGGGTATTTTAGTCATCATTCCTCTGCTGGTGGAATTGACAGTTTACTTTTAGATGATGATTTTTCTAAAACAAATTTAAATGTTCACTATTCGCAAAAGCTAAGAGATTTCTCATGGAAAGTAGATGGTGGTTTTGAGTTACAATCTTACAATTGGTATGGGCTTACTGATGGTTTTTATACTGAAGAACTAATTGGTATGATTGATCCAGGTCATTCCTTTAATAGCTTTTATGTAGGAGGTAAATTGAAGTTTGATGATGCTATCATTAAAGACGGAAGTGTACGTTTCAGACGCTTTGGAGATAATCAAGATTCAGGTGAAAATCGTTTTGTTGCTAAGGCAAGTTTTGATGTGCCAATACAAGATGAAACCATTAATACCGAATTTTCAATTGACTACATAGGTGGAAGTTTTGATAGAAATTATGACACAGAAAATGAATTAAAGTATGGTAACGTAACCTTTGGTTTAGCACCATCTTATCAAATGACTGAAGATGATTTAACTATAGATTTGGGTGTAAAACTAGTATTCCTTAATGATACTGAGTTCAGTGATAATAAATTCTTCATTTATCCTAATATAGAGGCATCGTATCGTTTAGTGGACGAAATATTAATTGCCTATGGTGGTATTAAAGGTGATTTAATTCAGAATTCTTATTATGATTTTGCTAACGAAAACCCATTTGTATCTCCAACACTATTGATTACTCCAACAGACCAACAATTAAGAGGTTTTGTAGGTTTAAAAGGTAAATTGTCTAATAATGTAAGCTATAACATTAAAGGAAATTATTATTCAGAAAAGGGTAAAGCTTTATATAAAGGCAATGATATAGTACAAGCACCAGAAGAAGAATATCAATACGGAAATTCTTTTGGAATCGTTTACGACGACGTAACAACTTTTTCTGTTGCAGGTGAATTAAATATTGATGTTAACAGAAATTTCACCTTAGGTATTAAGGGAGAATACTTTAACTATAACGTAGATAAGCAAGCAGAACCTTGGAATTTACCAGATGTTACAGGATCTATATTTTTAGATTATCAAATTTCTGAACAATGGTTTGCTGGAGCAAGTATGTATTTTGTTGGAGAGCGTAAAGACCAAAGATCTGTCGCAGGAACTCTAGTAAATTCGGAGCCAGTTTCAGTAATTTTAGATAGTTATTTTGATGCTAATGCACATGTTGGCTATAAAATCAATGACCAACTTTCTGTTTTTGGTAAAGTGAACAATATAGCTAATCAAGATTATAACAGGTGGATTAATTTCCCTGTACAAGGTATTCAGTTTTTGGCTGGTGCTACTTATCAGTTTGATTTTTAGACAAGACTTTGATTCTAGATATTTAAAAGCGTTCCAATTCGGAACGCTTTTCTTATTTTTACAATAACTAATAATTCTATCTGGTCGAGCACAGTCTAGACCTCCAATTGAAAATATAAAACCAAATGAATAAACTGTTCTTAATTCTAACACTACTAATTATCTTCTCTTGTCAAAAGGATAAAGAAGAAGTAGACTTAATTGTTACTAATGCCAACATTTACACAGTTGATGATAGTTTTAGTAAAGCTGAAGCATTTGCCATAAAAGAAGGGAAAATTGTCAGCGTTGGAAGTCAAAAGGATATTGAAAACAAATACAAATCAGCAGACACCATTAATGTTGAAGGTAAAACTATTGTACCAGGATTCATTGATGCGCATTGCCACTTTTTGGGTTTGGGATTTAATAAACAAGCCGTTGATTTATTTGGAACAAAAAGTTTTGAGGAAGTAGTGAAACGTGTATTAGACTTTCAGAATGAAAGGCAAAATGAATACATTTTAGGAAGAGGTTGGGATCAGAATGATTGGGAAGAAAAAAAGTTTCCAAACAAAAAGCTCTTAGATAAATTATTCCCAAAAACGCCTATTGCTTTAACACGAATTGATGGTCATGCTATACTATGTAATCAAGCAGCTTTAGATTTAGGAAAGGTAACTGTAAATAGCAAAATTGAAGGAGGTGAAGTGGTCATAGAAAATGGAGAACTTACAGGTGTGTTAGTTGATAATGCTGAGTATTTAGTAATGAAACATTGGCCAGAACCATCAAGGGCAGATGTTGTTAATGCGTTGTTAGAAGCACAAAAATCTTGTTTTGATTTAGGATTAACAACAGTTGACGACGCAGGATTAGGTCAAGAATCAATAGAAATTATAGATAGTCTTCAAAAATCGGGTGACTTAAAAATGCGAGTTTATGCTATGGTATCACATTCTGAAAAAAATCTAGATTATTTTTTAGACAAGGGTATCATTAAAACAGATCGACTAAATGTGCGTTCTTTTAAGTTTTATGCTGATGGAGCATTAGGTTCTAGAGGTGCAATGCTTAGAGAACCTTATTCTGACAAACCAGGTCATTTAGGCTTATTGGTGACGGATTTAGAAACACTTAATAAGTCTGCTGAGCGCATTGCAAATTCAGATTATCAAATGAATACGCATGCCATTGGAGATTCGGCAAATCATGCAGTTCTACAAACTTATAATAAGGTTTTAAAGGGAAAAAGTGATAGACGTTGGCGAGTAGAACATGCACAAATTGTATCACCAGAAGATTTTGATTTATACAAAAATGTAATGCCGTCTATACAGCCAACACATGCCACAAGTGATATGTATTGGGCAGAGGATAGAGTAGGTGAAGAACGAATAAAAGGCGCTTATGCCTATAAGCAATTGTTAGAGGCTTATGGAAAAGTGGCTTTAGGAACCGATTTTCCTGTGGAGCGTGTCAGTCCATTTTTAACGTTTTACGCTGCTGTAGCTAGACAAGATTTAGACGCTTATCCTGAAGGTGGTTTTCAAATAGAAAATGGATTGACTAGAGAAGAAACCTTAAAAGGAATGACGATTTGGGCAGCCTATTCTAATTTTGAAGAAAACGAAAAAGGAAGTATAGAAGTTGGGAAGTTTGCGGACTTTATTGTCCTAGATAATGATATTATGACAGTTGAAGCTAATGAGATTCCTAATATTAGAGTTTTAAAGACTGTAGTTGGAGGTGAGATTCAATAATTGAAAAGTTATAGCTTAAAAATTTTAGCCAAGTAATCAAAATGCTCACCATCCATAACCTTCTCGCATTGTAATCCAACAGTTAAACAAACTGTTTTTAAAGTTTTAAAGTCGAGATATAACCATTTCATTGGTGTTTCTTTTTCACCTTTGTAACTAAGATAATAATCGAGTTCACCAAGATAGCGACTGTTAATGTCTACCCACATAACTCCATCGTCATCTTCATACATATACGAAATATCAGAAGAGTCAATTAGGATTTGCCCATTAGGATTTAAAAGAGATTTTAAATGCTTCAAATAGATAGAAACCCGAGACAATTCCTGAAAAATTCCTGTACCATTCATTAGAAGTAGAATAGTATCAAAGACTTCAGTTTCATCTAGTAGAGATTTTAATTCAGTATTTGAAACACCACGTTTTTTGCAAACTTCAATGGCGCCTTTAGAATTATCAATAGCTTTTACATTGAAATTGTTTTCTTGTAGCCAAAGTGAATGATTTCCTGCTCCACAACCAACGTCTAAAACTTTACCTCTTGCTAATTGTAGCGCTTTTTGTTCAAGCTTTGGCATTTCAGAGTAGTCTCTAAATAAATAAGGAAGAGGTAATTCATCTTCTTCTGAAATATTTGTCCATGTGATGAGGTCTTGAGAATAGTTTCCATTTTGATAATCTAGTAATGCTTTTCCGAAGATATCTTTCATATACTTTTTCTGTGAAAACAGAAACCTTTTTTTGTCATGCTAAACCCTTTTCAGCATCTCATTAAAATCATTATTTTTACATTATGCAAGACCAAATCAATAATCTTCCAAAGCTTGCCAAAGATAAGCATAAGGAAAATAAAACCTTTTTTACGAAGTTAAAAAAGAAACCGCCAAAGCAGTTAGATTATTTAATGCAAGAGTTGCACGAAGAAGAATTTCAGCGTACTGATTGTTTAGAGTGTGCTAATTGTTGCAAAACAACAGGACCATTATTTACAGCTAAAGATATTCAACGTATTGCAAGGTCTTTCAAGATGAGAGAGCAGCAATTTATTGAAACTTACTTGCGATTAGATGAGGAGAATGATTATGTTTTACAATCTGTACCATGCACATTTTTAGGTGCAGATAATTATTGTTCTATATATGATGTAAGACCAAAGGCATGCAGAGAATTTCCGCATACAGATCGTAAAAAGTTTCAGCAAATATCTAATTTAACCATAAAAAATGTTGCTATTTGTCCTGCAGCCTACAATATTGTTGAAGAAATGAAAAGAAGAATTAATTTATAAAATAGTTTCGGAATAATTATTGATACATAACAGATTAAAAAAATGTAATGAAAAACCTATTAATTAAACTTGTATTTGTCTTATTTGCTGTCAATCTATCTTTTTCGCAAGCATGGATGACTAATTTAGACATAGCGCAAAAATTAGCATCAGTTCAAAATAAAATGGTATTAATGGTTTGGGAGGAAACAACTAAATATCAATATCCAGTTTTGGTAAAAGATGATAAGGGTAGAACAATTTTAATCGACAATCTTTTTGAAGATGAAACAGTAAGTCCTCTAATATGGGAACACTTTATACCAGTTATAGTCAAAGAAAATCAATATGCTGATCTGTATCTAGAAATAAAGGGAAAAAGAAGTCAGAGTTATATAGATAAATTTAATGATGATTCTATAAAAATTATGGACGTTGCTGGTAATATATTGAATGTATCTGGCTATTTTGAAGAGTTTCCAAACATTACCAAGCTCATTAAAAAATATGCGTTGAACACAGAATTTTTGGAATTAGAATTAGCCGGTTATAAAAAGGATAAAAATTTCTATTCAGCATATTATTTGGCTTCCAAATACTTGGATTTTTCATTATATACAAATGAAAAAATAAGGTCGGAAATTATAAATTTGTCTAATATATACTTAAATGAAGCTTTAGCTTTTTTAGAATCTGAGAATCTTAGCGATAAGCTAATGTTAAAACAACGATGCGAACTATTAAAAATCCAAGAATATTTAATTTTAAAACGCCCTAAAAAGGTATTAAGGCAATTAAAAAAAATGGATGCGGAGCTTGTAGAAAACAACAATAAAGGATTTGTGGCTTTATTATATTACACTGCATATGCCATTCTAGAGGATGAAAAAAATATAGAAGTATGGAAACCTAAAGTTTCTTTAGTAAATTTGAAAAAAGCAGACATGCTTATAAACTTAAATTCTTAAGCGAATTGGAAACAATTATTAACTATTTTGAAACTATCCCTTCTTCACATAGAAGTATCATCTTGGTTGGTGGTTTGGCTTTTTTCTGGTTGTTGGAAGGTGGTTTGCCATTATTTAAATTTAAATATAAAAAGTGGAAACATGCCTTACCTAATCTTTTTTTTACGTTAACAACCATAATTATCAATTTTGCTTTGGCATTTTTACTTTTAGGTACTGCAGATTGGGTACAGACTAATGATTTCGGAATTATTAATTGGTTACCGCAAATGCCACTCTGGCTATATGCTTTATTTGGAGTTTTACTACTAGACTTTTTTGGTGCTTATTTGGCACATTATGTAGAGCATAAAGTAAAACCGCTTTGGATGGTACATTTAGTTCACCATACAGATCATAAGGTCGATACTACTACAGCTAATAGACATCATCCACTAGAAAGTCTTATTAGATTTTCTTTTACATTACTTGGCGTTTTTGTTGTTGGTACACCTATTGCTTTGGTGTTTTTGTATCAATCAATGTCTTTAGTATTTACCCAATTTACACACGCTAATATTAAAATACCAAAAAGCTTAGATAAAGTGTTGAGTTACGTGATTGTGTCACCAGATATGCACAAGACACATCATCACTATAGATTACCATATACCGATTCTAACTACGGAAATATCTTCAGTATTTGGGATCGTATATTTGGAACTTATATGTATTTAGATAGAGAAAAATTGGTTTATGGAGTAGATGTTTTTCCAGATGAAGCGAAAAATAGTAACATCAAAGACTTGTTGAAACAACCTTTTCAGAAATATGAAAAACCTACGCTTTCAGCGGATATTGAGAAGTAGTGTATTTTTTGTTTTATTCCTTCTAAATATGAACTGTAATTCCAAAAGGCAAATAGATATACAAGGTCATAGAGGTTGTCGTGGCTTACTGCCAGAAAATTCCTTACCAGCATTTGAAAAAGCTATTGATTTAGGAGTACATACCTTAGAATTAGATATAGCAATTACTAAAGATGATAAGGTTATTGTGTCTCATGAACCTTACATGAATCCTACGATATGTTATAGTCCTAATGTGGAAGAAATCCCAGATACCATAGGAATGAGTTTTAATCTTTATAAAATGACTTATGAAGAGATTAAAGCCTTCGATTGTGGCTCTAAATTTCATCCAACATATCCAAATCAGGAAAAACTTAAAACCCATAAACCCTTATTATCTGAAGTTTTTGAATTGGTAGAATCTAAAAAATCAAATGTAAAATTTAATATCGAAATAAAATCTGAACGAGACTATTATGGTATTTATACTCCTCAACCAGAGGCTTATGTGAAGTTGGTAATAGATGAAATAGAAAAGCACAAGATGTTTAATCGGGTGAATTTACAATCTTTTGATTTAAACATTCTTCGACAAATAAGGAATCAGTCTCCAGATATGCCAATAGCGTTATTGGTTGATGAAGATGAAGAAATTTGGGCAAAGATATCTTCTTTAGATACAAAACTACCAGAAATAATTAGTCCTTATTATAAATTGCTAGATTCTATAATGGTTAGAAACTTGAGAGCTGAGAAATTTAAAGTCATCCCATGGACGGTCAATAAAAGAGAAGACATGAAACAAATGATTGTATGGCAAGTTGATGGTATTATTACCGACTATCCTAATAGACTAATTGAAATTCTTAAAAAATAGAGTTGTTAACAGACTTGTTAACAAAAATAGCCGTTGCACTAATATTTTTGTAGTTGGTGGATGTTCTGCAAAATTTAAACTAAAACCAATTATGTTTACTTCGGATTGATTAATTAATGTTGAGTTAAAGCGATAAAGTTTAACTTAAGTTTCTATATGCATTGAAAAATTTAATCCGTATTTGTCTCGTAGTCATCCTCCTATTTTTATTAAGCTTCACACTTCATGCACAAGATCATTATGCAAAACTCGAAAAAAATAGAAATATTCAAGCTAAAGGCTTAATCCATCAGTTGAATACAACTAGAGATACACTGATTCTTAAAAGTGATAAGAAAATCAACTACCTGTATTCAATAAACAAAGATTATGGTAGAGAATTAGATTTTCATATAGACACCACATCCTATAAATTGCCATTAAATAAATTATCGAAAGGAAAACATGTTTTTGTCGCCGTACAATCCCCTATGCGAATTGTGTTTGTAGTTAAAATTTTAAAGGAAATTCCTAAAAAGGAATCTGAAGAAACAATTGAAAAGGGTATTGTGGCTATAGAGCCAACAAGGATTGTACATCCTAGCAATTAATAATCTATTTATATATCAAATACTTGCTTCGTGTTTTGTTATAAGCTTCTAAACCATCTTGCCAGCTCGCTTTAATTTCAGTTTCTGTTAAACCAGCTTCTATTTGTTTTTGTAATTTTTCAGTACCGGCATGAGCAGTAAAGTTAGATTTATTGAAAACTTTAGATTTATCTATGGCATGGTTGTAGGCATCCATAATATAGTTTAGAGTAAAACCTCTTTCTGGTTTCACTTCAGATAAGTCAACACCGTAGCAGATTTTATTTTGGTGCTTTGGATATTTTGCACCAAAATTAGCAATAGGTGTGTAGCTAAATTGATAATGACTTTTGTCTAGAAAAGGTGCTCCGTAGCGTTGAAACTGAAACTCAGTACCTCTACCAGCATTGATTTCCGTACCTTCAAACAAACCTAAACTAGGATACAATGTTATCGAATGGTCGTTTGGTAAATTAGGTGAAGGTCTTATTGGCAAACTGTAAAATGATTCGTGTGAGTAATTTTTAAGTTCTACGATAGTAACATTGCAAGTTACACCATTATTAAGCCAAGCTTCACCATTAATCATTTTTGCGTATTCACCTAAAGTCATACCGTGAACCAAAGGAATAGGATGCATACCTAAAAAACTACTATGCTTTTTTTCTAAAACAGGGCCATCAATATAATTACCATTAGGATTTGGACGATCTAATATTATTAGTGGAATATTTTGCTCTGCACAAGCTTCCATAACGTAGTGTAAGGTTGAGATATATGTGTAAAACCGAACACCAACATCCTGAATATCAAAAATCATGATATCTATATTTCTAAGCTTTGCTTTTGTTGGTTTTTTAAGTTTACCATGTAGAGAGTAAATGTGTAAACCTGTTTTTGTGTCTTTACCATCCTTCACCAATTCACCAGCATCTGCTGTGCCTCTAAAACCATGCTCAGGTGCAAATACTTTTTTGATATTTATGTTTAGAGAAATTAAGGAATCAATAAGATGAGTAAAGTTTTGGCTTTCTGTATTTGGCTTTTCTTTTCTAAATATTACTGAAGTTTGATTAGCTACAATACCAACACGTTTACGTTGCAATAAAGGCAAATAAACTTCCGTTCTATTTGCACCAACTATAATTGACTTTTCATCTTGTTCCAAAATTTCAGGTGGGTTCAGAATTTCGTTATGCACTTGTTCATTTAGTTTCGAATCAACATCCTCTTGCTTCACTTTATTTCCACAAGAAATGCATACCAAGACTAATAATAAAACTGTATTTTTGAAAACCTTAAAACACATATATCGGTTTGAATTTTGAGTTGTTTATAGCTAAACGTATAATTGGCAATAAAACGTATAAAAGTAGTGTTTCGGCACCAATAATTAAAATTGGAATTGCTGCAATCGCTATTGGTATTATTGTAATGCTTATTGCGATTGCTACTGGTTTTGGTTTACAACAAAAAATTCGGGACAAGGTTGTAGCGTTTAATGGTCACATAGAAATTACCAATTTCGATACCAATGCTTCAGACGAATCACAAGTGCCTATCCGTATTAATCAAGATTTTTATCCTGAGTTTAAAAATGTTGAAGGCATCAAACATGTACAAGCTGTCGCCAAGAAATTTGCTGTGATAAGAACTGAAACAGATTTTGAAGGTGTTATTATAAAAGGAGTAGGTGCAGATTACAACTGGGACTATTTTAAAGAGTTTTTAGTAGATGGGCGTTTACCAGATTTTACCCAAAAACGAAACGAAGACATCTTAATTTCTAAATACTTAGCCAATCGTTTAGGATTTAAAGTAGGAGATAAATTTCAAACCTTGTTTGGTGATAACTTAGAAAAATTGCCTCGAATTATAAATTATGAAGTCGTAGGAATTTATAATTCAGGTTTTCAAGAATTAGACGAAAAATTCTGTATTGCAGATATAAGACACATAAGAAGGTTAAATAAATGGGAAGTTGACCAAATCGGTAATTTTGAAGTTTTTGTAGAAGATTTCTCTGAGCTTAAAATGATAAGTCAACAAGTCTATAAAAACACTGATTCTGAATTAAATGCTACACCAATTACTAAAAAATACTATACGATTTTTGAGTGGATTAAAATTTTTGATAATAACACCTATGGCATTATTGCTATAATGATATTAGTCGCTGGTATCAATATGATTACAGCATTATTGGTTTTAATACTAGAACGTACAAGCATGATTGGAATTCTTAAAGCCTTAGGAAGTTCTAACTGGATAATCAGAAAAGTGTTCTTGTATAACGCATCTTATTTAATTGGACTAGGTTTACTTTGGGGAAACATTATAGGTTTAGGTTTGTTATTTACACAGAAGTATTTCAAACTATTTCCGCTAAATCCGGACACCTATTATGTTAGTGAAGCTCCTGTCTATATCAGTTGGGATTATGTTTTATTATTAAATGTTGGCACATTTATAGCTTGCTTACTTATGTTATTAATTCCATCAATTATTATTTCCAAAATTTCACCAGTTAAAGCAATTCGATTTGATTGATATTTAGCTGTCAAAAAACATAACTAACTTTTAACTGTATACTTTTAACTTTTCACTTATTTTTGCACCGCAAAATAAAACTATGGACTACGCAGAAAATATACTAGGTACAATAGGAAATACACCATTAGTAAAAATGAACAAACTAGTGGAAGATTTACCATGTTTAGTACTTGCTAAATACGAAACATTTAACCCAGGAAATTCTGTGAAAGACCGAATGGCTTTGCAGATGATCGAAGATGCAGAAGCTGATGGACGACTAAAACCAGGTGGAACCATTATTGAAGGTACTTCAGGAAATACAGGAATGGGGTTGGCATTGGCTGCCATCGTAAAAGGCTACAAATGTATTTTCGTAATAAGCGATAAACAGTCCAAAGAAAAAATGGATATCCTAAGAGCTGTTGGTGCTGAGGTTGTGGTTTGTCCTACGGATGTGGAACCAACAGATCCTCGTAGTTATTATTCTGTGTCTAAACGTTTGGGTGAAGAAACATCAAATTCTTGGTATGTTAATCAGTATGATAATCCAAGTAACTGCAAAGCTCATTTTAAAAGTACAGGACCTGAAATTTGGGAGCAAACCGATGGTAAAGTTACGCATTTCGTGGTTGGAGTTGGTACAGGTGGTACCATTTCTGGAGTTGGAAGCTATTTAAAAATGAAAAATCCTAATATTAAAGTTTGGGGTGTAGATACCTATGGTTCGGTATTTAAGAAATATCACGAAACTGGTATTTTTGATGAAAAGGAAATTTACCCTTATGTTACTGAAGGTATCGGAGAAGATATTTTACCCGCCAATGTTAACTTTAATATTATTGATGGGTTTACTAAAGTTACGGATAAGGATGCTGCAGTTTACACTCAAAAGTTAGCCAAAGAAGAAGGTATGTTTTTAGGGAATTCTGCTGGTGCTGCAATTAAAGGTGTCTTACAATTGAAAGAACATTTTAAGCCAGAAGATGTAGTTGTGGTGTTGTATCACGATCATGGCAGTCGCTACGTAGGTAAAATGTTTAATGACGAATGGATGCGTGAGATGGGTTATATAGAATAAAAATTCTTTTAAATAAATATATTATCATAGAAGATTTAGAATCTCGGGTATAGGTTTGATATTTTTTATTATCTTAATAGTACTAAGTTATTTATTATGAGGAGAATATATTTTTTATTATTAGCTTTTGGTCTTAGTTTTTTTGGATATGCTCAGTTACATTACTTTCAGTTAGTGTTAGAGAATTCTAATATTGGCTATGAGGTATTTGCAGGCTGTCAAGGTTGTGGTTTTGAGTCTAATGATGAAGGTTTAAATGCTATTTTTCAAACTCATAATGTTATTTATTATCAGAATTCACCTATTTACTCAACTGATTTTGAAGATTTATATAATGCTACTCTCTTAGGTGCCTGTAATGGATGCGATATTAATCTTCTTACTCAAGATTTAAATGATTATGACAGCGTAATCAGAATTGCAAGTAGTACAAATGAGAACGATTTTTTGTTTAATCATGGTCTAAGTTTGAATTTAGTCGATAACTCTATAGGAATACCTAATGGTGTGGCAAGTGGTATTGTAACGACTAATGACGCTAGTTTAAATCAAATATTTTCAGATTTTAATGTAAGTGATTATCAGCTTGTTAATGAGGGTTCTTCTTTCGAACGATTTGACTTGTTTTGTGATTGTGATGCGGTTTTATTGCAACAAGAATTAGATGCACTCTCAACAACTGTTTCGTTCACAGAACGTTTATACATGGGGGTGGTATTGTCAACAGAAGAAGAGCAATTAACTCAAGTAAATATTTATCCTAATCCTTTCACAGATAAAGTTATTATTAAAACAAATAAGACTATTCAAAGTGTATTACTTTTTGATATTTTAGGAAAACAAGTTTACAAATCGTCTTCGATAAGTGATTTTGAAGATTTTTCTTCATCCTTAAAAGCCGGAGTTTACCTTTTAGAAGTTTCAACTTCTAATGGGGAATCTGTAACTAAAAAACTTATTAAAGCTTAAATTAAAATAGGTTTTTTTATTTTAGATGTATGCAAGAAGACTTCCTTCATTATATCTGGAAACATAAAGCATTTAATGCTTCTCAATTAAAAACAACAAATAACGAATTCGTAACAATAAAACAATTAGGTCAACATAACCATAACGCTGGCCCTGATTTTTTTAATGCGCAACTAGCAATCGCTGAGCAGCTTTGGGCAGGTAATGTGGAGATTCACATAAAATCTTCGGATTGGTATGTGCATAATCATGAGACTGATACAGCTTATGATAATGTAATTCTGCATGTGGTTTGGGAGCACGATACCGAAATTTTTAGAAAAGATAATACTGCGATTCCAACATTAGAATTAAAACACTACGTAAATAAAAACTTAATAGATAATTATCAAAAACTGATGAAATCTAAATCGTGGATTAATTGCGAAAGTAGTTTCTCTGAGATTGATGATTTTTTATTGAATAATTGGCTAGAACGTCTCTATATTGAACGTTTAGAACGGAAATCTGAGGATATTCAAAAGCTATTAAAAGCATCAAATAATGATTGGGAAGCAGTTTTGTTTCAAATGTTATTAAAGAATTTTGGACTTAAAGTCAATGGAGAAGCATTTTTGAGTTTAGCAAATTCAGTAGACTATTCGATGATAAGAAAACTTCAGAATGACGTTTTGGAAATGGAAGCCGTATTGTTGGGCCAAGCAAATTTATTAGAAGGGGATATTCAAGATGCATATTTTTTAGATTTAAAACAGCGTTATCAATTTTTAAAACAGAAGTTTAAACTCAATAATCAAGGTTTATTACCAATACAGTTTTTTAGGTTGCGACCACCAAACTTTCCGACTATTCGTTTATCTCAGTTTGCTAATCTATATACTAGAGAGTATCAACTCTTTTCTAAAATAGTATCAATAAATACTAGTGAAGAATTTTATAAGCTGTTTAAAAAAGGAGTTACTGATTTTTGGATGTCACATTATACATTTAATAAGACTTCAAAAGATTCAAAAAAAATAATAACAAAATCATTTATTGACTTGCTCATTATTAATACTATTATTCCTTTAAAGTTTAGTTATGCTAAAACGCATGGCGAATTAATAGACTCCAAGTTATTTAAACTTTTAAAGCAATTAAAGGTTGAAAATAATAACGTGGTTAAGAAGTTCTTAAGCTTAAAGCCAATTGAGAAAAATGCATTAAGTTCTCAGGCACTGTTGCAATTAAAGCAAGAATATTGTGATAAAAATAAATGCTTACAATGTACTGTAGGAAATCAATTATTGACTACATCTTATTTGAAAGGCGAGGAGTAATAAGTAGTTTTTTTCTGAAGTAAAATTATAGTAAAAACATAAATTTAGCTAATGTCAAGTTTTTAATCGAATAATTTTATTTTTTGTTAAAATTTATAAATATTAATTGTATTTTTCTTAAAATTTTAACAATTTATTAACCAATAAACAATTTTAAAATGATCAAAAATTTCAAGTATGTATTATTAACTCTGTGCGCATTGACAGTACTTAATTCATGTCAATCTGAAGAAAAAGGAGTAGAAAATGATGAAAAATCTGTTTCTCCAGAACTTTTGTCTAAACTAGCTGATTTAGATTTTGATATTTCAGAAGTAAAAATGGCTTTAATGTTTGGTGAAGAGGGAATTAGAGTAGAGGACATGTTTTTTACAGAACAACAGATTAATGAATTATTTATTTCAGAGCAAGGACAACCTAAGCAATATCATACTAATAACCTAGTTAAAAAATTACCGAGAGTAATTACAATTGCAGTATCTCCAGATTTGGGCATTTTAGGATCTAACGCTCTAGATGATGCTATAGATATGTATAATGATGTGGGTTCTTTGATAACTTTCCAGAGAGTTGCATTTGGATTGAGAGGAAAAAAGAAGGCTAAAATACAAGTAACAGCATTTTCAGAACAACCGTCTGGAGGTTTTATTACTTTGGGTGTGGCAGCAGGTTTCCCAACAAGAAAAGGAGATCCAGCAAAAAGCTTTGGGATTAATACGGTATGGTTTGATTTGTTAAGCCCTTCTCAAGCAGAAGTAGCTGGAACTATGGCTCATGAAATAGGTCACTGTATAGGCTTCCGTCATACTGATTATCAGACGCGTTCAAGTTGTGGTCAAAATGTAAATGAAGGATCCGCAGGTGTTGGGGCTGTTTACATAAATGGAACACCAACTGGGTCTGATCCATCTTCATTAATGCAGGCTTGTGGACCAGCTCAAACTTTAAATAATAATGATATTACTGCTTTATTATATATGTATTAATAGAGAATATATTTAATATTAAAACCTTCTTAAATTTTAAGAAGGTTTTTTTTGTAGTAAAATTTCATCATCTTTGTTTGTATGAATCCATTCTATAAAACACTACTGTTTTTTCAGAAACGTGGATACTATGTATGTCAACGTATTGCAGATCGTTTTGGTATTAGAGCCAAAATTGTAAGAACATCATTTATGTATCTCACATTTGTAACTGTAGGTTTCGGTTTTGCACTATATTTGTTCTTAGCATTTTGGATGAGAATAAAGGATATAATTTACACCAAGCGCTCTTCTGTTTTCGACTTATAACATAAAATGAATAATCCTTTTTTAAGACTTTATAGATCTAAGATATACACAGCTTTAATGATGCTTGCTATATTACTGTGTATTGGAGTTGTAGGCTATAGACTTATTTCTGGCTATAGTTGGGTTGATGCTTTGTACATGACTGTTATTACTGTTACCACGGTAGGTTTTGCTGAGGTTAACCCATTAGATACTACCTCTAAAATATTTACTATTTTTTTAATTTTAACCAGTGTGATTATAGTAGGTTATGCGATATCTATAATAACCGAATACATACTAAGTAAAAGTAATATTGAAGATATAAAACAAAGAAAGATGCAGAAGAAAATAGATGCGATGTCTAACCACATTATTATTTGTGGTTTTGGACGTAATGGAAAACAAGCTGCTAAAAAATTATTAGCCTACGATAAGCCCTTCGTAATAATAGAGCGGAACAAAGAGATTATTGAGAAGTTTCATGAAGATGATATTCCATTTGTATTTGGAAATGCTAATGAAGATGAAACCCTCATTGAAGCAGGTATTAAAAAGGCAAGTACACTTATATCTGCCTTGCCAAATGATGCAGATAATTTGTTTGTGGTTTTGTCAGCAAGACAGATAAATAAAAAAATGCATATCATAAGTAGAGCTTCTCAAGAGACTTCTTATAATAAGTTAAAATTAGCAGGAGCAAACAATGTTATTCTGCCAGACCGGATTGGAGGAGATCATATGGCGTCTTTAGTTGTAATCCCAGATTTAGTAGAGTTTATTGATAATTTGGGTATTGTAGGGGAACGAAACATTAATGTTGAAGAAGTTAAGGTTGAGCAACTATATGACACTAAAGAGGTGAAGACTATAAGAGAACTCGATTTAAGAAAAAAAACAGGTTGTACTGTAATCGGATTCAAAGACGAAAACGGAGAATATCTCGTTAATCCTGAGGCAGATACTAAGTTGGTTTCTGGTTCAAAAATTATTGTTCTAGGGAGACCAGAGCAAATTGAAAAGCTAAATTCCACATACAATATAGCCTAGGTTTGTTACTCATTTTAACTTTATAGGCTTTAAAAACTCAAATATTTTTAGCATCTTGTCGCTTTTAAACCAAAAAACTAACTAATAACTACACTCATGAAGAAATATCTTCTATCACTTTTTGCTTTAGTATTATCATTTTCGGCCTATACCCAAGAAACCGACGAGGTTGGAATTGATCAAAAAATTGATCAAGCGTTCGGTAGTGCTACGGGTTGGTTTGTAGGTGCTATTTTCTATCAAATTCCGTTCGGTGAAGTTGAGAATGATATGACTATTAACTTGAATGTTAATAATAAACTTTCTGCAGCAGATAATGGTGATAGTACATATATATCAGAAAAAGGGATTGCCTATCTTTCAAAAAATGATTCTTTATATATTTCTAATATATCTTTATCAGGAGATCAGATTGCTGAAAATATTGAATTAAAATCAAAAGACTTGCCTGCCAAGATCACTGGCGGATCCTTAGCTATTGCAAATTCTGATATAAAAAATAATTCTTCATTAGATATTAAAGCGTCAGCACCTTTTACTAAAGTGTTTTGGGTGTTATTTCCGCTAATTTTAGGAGCCATATTTTTTACTATTTACTTTAAATTAATAAACATTAGAGGCTTCTTTACATCCATAAATATCGTTAGAGGTAAATATGATGAAATTGATCATCACGAATCTTTAGTTGGTGCAGGTGATTCTACACCAGGTGGGGATGCAATTGAAACTATTGCTGTAGAAGGACATGAAGGTGAAGTGTCACACTTCCAAGCTTTAACGGCAGCCTTATCTGCTACTGTAGGTTTGGGTAATATTGCTGGTGTAGCTATAGCAGTTTCTATTGGTGGTGCAGGAGCAACATTTTGGATGATTGTTGCTGGTTTATTAGGTATGGCGTCAAAATTTGTAGAGTGTACTTTAGGTGTAAAGTATAGAGATATCGAAGCGGATGGAACCGTTTATGGTGGTCCAATGTATTATTTAACAAAAGGTTTAAAAGAAAAAGGCTTCACAGGATTAGGTAAGGTTTTAGCTGTTTTGTTTGCCATATTTGTAATTGGTGGGTCTTTTGGTGGTGGAAATATGTTCCAAGTAAATCAGGCTTTTCAATTAGTAGAAAATATAACAGGTGGAGAAAATTCATTTTTGCATGGTTATGGCTGGGCATTTGGTTTAGTAATGGCAATACTTGTAGGTATTGTAATAATTGGTGGTATAAAGAAAATTGCAAAAGTAACAGATAAGATTGTGCCATTTATGGTAGTTATATATGTGGCAGCATCTTTATTTGTAATATTCGTTAATTACAACATGATTGGTGATGCATTTGCTCAAATTTTTAATGGAGCTTTTAGTCCAGAGGGCGTTGCAGGTGGTGCTGTGGGTGTTTTAGTTCAAGGATTTAGAAGAGCTGCATTTTCTAACGAAGCTGGTATTGGTTCTGCGTCTATAGCGCACTCAGCTGTAAAAACTAAATATGCTGCAAGTGAAGGTATGGTCGCGCTTTTAGAGCCGTTTATTGATACGGTTTTGGTATGTACAATGACAGCTTTAGTACTAATCATTACAGGAAATGTGACTGCTGCTAATGCAGGATTAAATGATGCTCAAGCGATTCTATTAACTTCAGGAGCATTTGAATCAGCGATATCGTGGTTTCCATATGTATTAACAGTCGCAGTAGTTTTATTTGCATTTAGCTCTATGATATCTTGGTCTTATTATGGATTTCAAGGTTGGTCATATTTATTTGGAAGAACAAAAAAAGCAGAATATACATACAAAGTGATTTTCTGCTTATTCGTAATTGTTGGTGCTGCTGCAAGTCTAGGGTCAGTCATTGGTTTCTCTGATGCTATGATTTTTGCTATGATGGTACCAAATATGATAGGTCTAGTAATATTGGCACCAAAAGTGAAAGAGGAATTAAAAAGGTACATGGATGCTATAAAATCTAATAAAGCCTAGTATATCATTTATTTTATAGATTATGAAATCCCATTTCCAGTTTTCTAACAAACAAAGAAATGGGATTTTTCTATTGCTATTAATTATAGTCGTCGCTCAATGTTTATATTCATTTGTTGATTTTTCGCAGTATATAGATCCAGAAAATAAAGATGAATTAGATTCTTTTAGAAATGAGCTAGACTCTCTTAGACTTGTAGAGCTTGAAAATTCAAAGCCTAAGATTTATCCTTTCAACCCAAATTACATTACAGATTACAAAGGTTACACTTTAGGAATGTCTAATGAAGAAATTGATCGACTTCATCAATTTAGAGATGGTAACCAGTGGGTGAACTCTGCTAAAGATTTTCAACAAGTTACTAAAGTTTCAGATTCTTTATTGGCTGAGATTTCACCTTATTTTAAATTTCCGGAATGGGTGACTAATCCAAAGCCCAAAACAAATTCTTATAATAATTCCTATTCGGACAACAATTCACCAAAAACATTTGCTCAAAAAATAGATTTAAATAAAGCAACGGCCAACCAGTTACAAAAAGTCTATGGAGTGGGTGAAAAGTTATCAGAGCGTATTTTGAAAGAACGAAATAAGTTCAAAGATGGTTTTATTTCTGATGTCCAACTCTCTGAGGTTTATGGTCTTTCTCCCGAAGTTATTGAACGCATTAAAAATGATTTTACAGTTAAAACACCAAGAGCAATACAAAAGTTTAATCTTAATATAGCAACAAGAGATGAGTTAGTCACTATTCAATATATAGATTACGAAGTTGCAAACAATATTATTGAAGAAAGAACACTTAGAGATGGCTTTAAATCTTTAGAAGAATTAACAAAAGTTGAAGATTTTCCTGTAAAGAAAATAGAGATAATTAAGTTATATTTGCACCTTTAACAAATAAAGGTATATGTCTAATTTATATTTCACGGAAGAGCATAATTTATTTAGGGAAAGTCTTAGAGATTTTTTGAAAAAGGAAGTCGCTCCTCATATTGACAAATGGGAAGAAACAGGTCATATTGAGCGTTTCATTTGGAAGAAATTTGGCGACATGGGCTATTTTGGTTTAGCTTATCCTGAAAAATATGGCGGACTAGATTTAGATTTGTTTTACACTGTCATTTTACTTGAAGAGTTGCAGCGTATAAATTCTGGTGGATTTGCGGCTGCTATATGGGCTCATGCATATTTAGCGATGACACATCTTAATAAAGAAGGTGATGAAGCCATTAAAGAAAAATATTTAGCGGATAGTATTTCTGGAGATCAAATAGGTTGTCTATGTATCACTGAACCTTTTGGTGGAAGCGATGTGGCTGGTATGCGAACTACCGCTGTTAAAAAAGGCGATACATATGTTATTAATGGCTCTAAAACTTTTATAACCAACGGTGTTTATAGTGATTATTTAGTGGTCGCTGCTAAAACCAATCCAGAACTTGGAAACAAAGGTATAAGCATATTTTTAATGGATAGAGAAACTTCTGGTATTTCTGCTACAAAGTTAGATAAATTAGGATGGAGAGCTTCAGATACTGGTGAAATTGCCTTTGATAATGTTGTGATTCCTGCTTCAAATTTAATGGGCGAAGAAAATCAAGGCTTCCCTTACATAATGCAACATTTTGCGTTAGAACGTTTAATAATGGGAGTCAATGCACACGCTAGGGCAGAATATGCACTAGAATATGCTAAACAATACATGTCGGAAAGAACAGCTTTTGGAAGAACAATAGATAAATTTCAAGCTTTAAGACATACTTATGTAGAATGTGAAACTCAAATGGAAATTTGTAAGCAATTCAATTACTATGTAGCAAAACGTTTAGATATGGGTGATTATGTAGTAAAAGAAGCGACCATGTCTAAGCTACAATCTACAAAAATGGCGGATGATGTTATTTATCAATGTCTTCAATTTTTAGGCGGTTATGGTTATATGGAAGAATATCCTTTAGCACGTATGGCAAGAGATAGTCGTTTAGGACCAATTGGTGGTGGCACTTCAGAAATACTTAAAGAAATCATTGCCAAAATGGTTATTGATAACAAGGATTACAAACCAGCTACTTAATGGTTCAATTGAATATATAATATTTAAATCCTGTTTTATGACAGGATTTTTTTATTCGAAACTTAATAATATAGCTGACAAATAGTTATATTTATTAGTCCTCAATTAAGATGTATGAGTCTAAAGGCATTTTCAGATTATCTATTATTAGAAAAGAAGTATTCTAAGCATACAGTTTTAGCTTATATAAAGGATATTGAAGTATTTCAAGATTTTTTATATGAAAACCATAATTCTGAAATTATTTCAAAAGCTGGATATTCAGAAATTAGACAATGGATTGTTGAGTTAGTAAATAGGGGTATTTCAAATAGAACGATTAATAGAAAGACATCTTCACTTAATTCTTATTATAAATTCCTTTTAAAAACTGAAAGTATCAAAGTTAATCCATTAAAAAAACACAAGGCCTTAAAAGTAGGCAAGAAGGTACAGCTACCTTTTTCAGAACAAGAACTAAGAGCAGTGTTAGAAGATGCTATTGAAGTTGTAGATTTTAAAACTTCGAGAAATCAATTAATTATTGAGCTTTTTTATGCCACTGGAATAAGACGAATTGAACTGGTCAATATAAGAGTAACAGACATAGATTTCAATAAGAAACTATTGAAGGTTTTAGGAAAACGTAATAAAGAACGTTATATCCCATTAATGGAGTCTTTAATAAATGCCTTACATGGGTACTTTGAGTATAGATCCAAGTTACCTGCAGTGGTAGATAAGGATATGTTATTTTTAACCCAAAAGGGTCTTAAAATTTACGAAAAACTTGTTTACAGAATAATAAATAAGTATTTTAGTAAAGCATCTTCAAAAGCAAAATGTAGCCCACACGTATTAAGGCATTCATTTGCAACACACTTATTAAACCAAGGTGCGGATTTAAATGCAGTAAAAGAACTTCTTGGACATACTAGTTTGGCTGCAACGCAAGTTTACACCCACAATAGTATTGCAGAATTAAAAAAAGTGTATGCCAAATCGCATCCAAGGAACTTAGGTTAAGTAGTACTTAACAATAATAAATCGGTGTTAGACACATACGTTTTAGCACACATGTTTAACTTAAAAGTAAATATATGAAAGTAAACACTCAATCCGTAAATTTTACAGCAGATGGTAAGCTAATAGATTTCATTCAGAAGCGAATGGATAAATTAGATATGTACTATGATAAAATAATTCAATCCGATGTGTATTTAAAAGTTGAAAATACAAGTGATAAAGAAAATAAAATTTTTGAAGCAAAGGTGAGTGTGCCAGGAGATAGTTTTGTGGTAAAAAAGCAATGTAAATCATTTGAAGAAGGCACTGATTCCGCTATTGCTTCATTAGAAAGGCAGTTAAAAAAACGAAAAGAAAAGCTAAGAGCAAAAGTTAGATAAAATTTTTTCAAAAATGTTTTGAATAAATAAATAAAACACTACATTTGCAGTCCGTTAGAAATAGCGGGCTTTTTTATGGTCGTTTTTTGATGGTAAAAAAGTAAGAAAAAGCCGATGTAGCTCAGCTGGCTAGAGCAGCTGATTTGTAATCAGCAGGTCGTGGGTTCGAGTCCCTCCATCGGCTCTTTTAAAGTTCAATTTTCAGCTTGAAATTTTGAATTTTAAAATTGAAATATTGATAATTTGGGGAGATACTCAAGCGGCCAACGAGGACAGACTGTAAATCTGTTGGTTTTCACCTTCGCAGGTTCGAATCCTGCTCTCCCCACAAAGTAATTTTAATAAGAGTTGTCAAAAGCGAGCTTTTGTAAAACTGTTTTTAATTTTTTATGGATTGGGTCACCAATCCAGGGTCACCGAGCAAAGCGAGGTAATTCAACTTAAACATGAAAAATTGAAATATTGAAAACCTTTAATTAAGGAGACTTAATTATAAAAAGCGAGAGTAGCTCAGTTGGTAGAGCGTCAGCCTTCCAAGCTGAATGTCGCCGGTTCGAACCCGGTCTCTCGCTCTAAATTTCCTGCGAAGGCAGGAATCTCATTATTTATAATGAGGATGTAAACACTTTACGCCGGTGTAGCTCAGGGGTAGAGCGTTTCCTTGGTAAGGAAGAGGTCACGAGTTCAAATCTCGTCATTGGCTCTTTTTTCTAAGTGATATTAGAATTAACAATTGAACACTAATAATAATTAAGATTAAAATAAATTAAACATGGCAAAGGCAACTTTCGATCGTTCAAAACCACACTTAAATATTGGTACTATTGGACACGTAGATCACGGTAAAACAACTTTAACTGCTGCTATTACTAAAGTATTAGCTGATGCAGGTTTATCTGAAGCAAGATCATTTGATCAAATTGATAATGCACCAGAGGAAAAAGAAAGAGGTATAACAATTAATACTTCTCACGTAGAATATGCAACAGCTAATCGTCATTACGCTCACGTAGACTGTCCAGGTCACGCGGATTACGTAAAGAACATGGTTACTGGTGCTGCTCAAATGGATGGTGCTATTTTAGTTGTTGCTGCAACAGATGGTCCAATGCCACAAACACGTGAGCATATCTTACTTGGTCGTCAGGTAGGTATTCCTCGTATCGTTGTATTCATGAACAAAGTGGATATGGTAGATGATGAAGAATTATTAGAATTAGTTGAAATGGAAATCAGAGATTTATTATCATTCTATGAGTATGATGGTGATAATGGTCCTGTAGTAGCTGGTTCTGCTTTAGGTGCACTTAATGGTGAGCAAAAGTGGGTTGATACTGTAATGGAATTAATGAATCAAGTTGATGAGTGGATTGAAGAGCCTGTGCGTGATATGGACAAGCCTTTCTTAATGCCGATTGAAGATGTATTCTCTATTACTGGTCGTGGTACTGTTGCAACTGGACGTATTGAAACTGGTGTAGCTAATACAGGTGATCCTGTTGAGATTATTGGTATGGGTGCTGAGAAATTAACATCTACTATTACTGGTATCGAAATGTTCCGTCAAATATTAGATAGAGGAGAAGCTGGAGATAATGCAGGTATCTTATTAAGAGGTATTGAGAAAACTCAAATCTCTAGAGGTATGGTAATTACTAAGCCAGGTTCTGTAACACCACATGCTAAATTTAAAGCTGAGGTTTACATCCTTAAAAAAGAAGAAGGTGGACGTCATACTCCATTCCATAATAACTACCGTCCTCAGTTTTACGTTCGTACAACTGACGTAACTGGAAACATTGCGCTTCCTGATGGTGTTGAAATGGTTATGCCTGGAGATAACTTAACAATTACTGTTGATTTAATTCAGCCAATTGCAATGAACGTAGGTTTACGTTTCGCTATCCGTGAAGGTGGTAGAACAGTTGGTGCAGGTCAGGTAACTGAAATTTTAGACTAAACAATACAGTTAAATTAATAGTTAAGGTGTCTCGATAATTCGGGACGCCTTGATTATTGTTTACGGGTTAGCTCATCCCGATACTAAAAATCGGAAGTAAGTGTGAGTACCAAATACGGGTTTAGCTCAGTTGGTAGAGCACTGGTCTCCAAAACCAGGTGTCGTGAGTTCGAGTCTCTCAACCCGTGCAATTAAAATAGATGGATTAATTTTTAATCCGAAATAAAATAAATCAAATGGCAGGAATAGTCACATATATAAAAGAATCGTTTGAAGAGTTAAAGAATAATGTGTCATGGACTCCGTGGCCAGAAGCTCAAAGACTAACAGTTATAGTTGCTGTATTTTCAATTATATTTTCTTTAGCTATTTGGGGAGTAGATACTGTTTTTAGTAGAGCGGTTAAAGCCTTTTTTGGATTTATTAACTAACAACGAAGAAAATTATGTCAGAGAAAAAATGGTATGTTGTTAGAGCGGTAAGCGGACAAGAAAATAAAATCAAGACTTATATTGAAAATGAAATTTCAAGGTTAGGTTTAGAGGATTTTGTAGATCAGGTTTTAGTGCCTACAGAAAAAGTAATTCAAATACGTAATGGAAAGAAAATAAATAAAGAGAAAGTTTATTTTCCAGGTTATATCATGATTCAAGCCAATTTAAGCGGTGAGATTCCTCATATAATTAAATCTATTACTAATGTAATTGGATTTTTAGGAGAAACAAAAGGTGGTGACCCTGTTCCATTAAGACAGTCTGAAGTAAATAGAATGTTAGGTAAAGTCGATGAATTAGCAATTGAAGCAGATGCAAATGTAGCTATACCATTCACCAAGGGGGAAACTGTAAAAGTTATCGATGGACCATTCAATGGTTTTGATGGTACTATAGAAAAGATAAATGAAGAAAAGCGTAAGCTTGAAGTAATGGTTAAAATTTTCGGAAGAAAAACGCCATTAGAATTGAGTTATATGCAAGTAGAAAAAGTTTAATAATTGTTACAATAAAGATAGCGTAACATCTATGCTTCCATTATAGATAGTCGCACAAACATTAAGAAATGGCAAAAGAAATAGACAAAGTAGTTAAGCTACAAGTTCGGGGAGGTGCTGCGAATCCATCGCCACCGGTAGGACCCGCTTTAGGTGCCGCTGGAGTTAATATCATGGAGTTCTGTAAGCAGTTTAATGCTAGGACTCAAGATAGACCAGGTAAAGTTTTACCTGTGGTAATCTCTGTATATAAAGACAAATCATTTGACTTTATTATCAAGACTCCACCAGCAGCAGTACAATTATTAGAAGCGGCCAAAGTAAAGAAAGGATCAGGAGAACCTAACCGACGTAAAGTAGCAAAAGTAACTTGGGATCAAGTTAAAGCGATTGCTGAAGACAAAATGGTAGATTTAAATGCCTTTGAAATCGGATCAGCTATGAAAATGGTTGCCGGTACAGCAAGATCGATGGGTATCACTGTTAAAGGAGGAGAAGCTCCAAACTAAATTTTTAGAAATGGCAAGATTAACAAAGAAGCAAAAAGAAGCAAGAGGAAAGGTTGACAATAACAAACTTTACTCAGTAGAAGAAGCTTCAGCTTTACTAAAGGAAATTACATTTACAAAATTTGATGCTTCAGTAGATTTAGCAGTAAGATTGGGTGTAGATCCACGAAAAGCCAATCAAATGGTACGTGGAGTAGTTTCTTTACCACATGGTACAGGTAAAGACATGAAGGTTCTTGCATTAGTAACTCCAGATAAGGAGGCAGAGGCTAAAGAAGCTGGTGCTGACTATGTAGGGTTAGACGAATACTTACAAAAGATTAAAGACGGTTGGACAGATGTTGACGTTATCGTTACTATGCCAAGCGTTATGGGTAAGTTAGGACCATTAGGTAGAGTATTAGGACCAAGAGGTCTTATGCCAAACCCTAAGACAGGTACAGTAACTATGGATATAGGTAAAGCTGTTAGTGAAGTTAAAGCTGGTAAGATTGACTTTAAAGTAGATAAAACAGGAATCGTTCACGCTCCAATAGGTAAGGCATCATTTAGTGCTGAAAAACTTGTTGGTAACGCTAATGAGTTGTTAACTACTTTAATGAAATTGAAGCCAACATCATCAAAAGGTACATATGTAAAGAGTATTTACATGTCTAGTACCATGAGTCCGAGTATTGCAATTGATACAAAAATAGGATAGTAGTTAAACTTAGAATATTATGACAAGAGAAGAAAAATCCCAAGTAATTGAAGAGTTGACTGCTCAATTAGCAGATAATACAAATATCTATTTAACAGATATTTCTGGATTAGATGCAGCAACAACTTCAAATTTAAGAAGAGCATGCTTTAAGTCTAACATTAAGTTAGCCGTTGTAAAGAATACGCTTTTAGAGAAAGCAATGGAAGCTTCGGATAAAGAATTCGGTGAGTTACCATCTACTCTAAAAGGAAATACATCAGTAATGTATTCTGAAACAGGAAACGCTCCAGCTAAAGTAATTAAGGAATTCCGTAAGAAATCTGAAAAACCTTTATTAAAAGGAGCTTTCATTGAGGAGTCAATTTACATTGGTGACGATTTACTAGAAACCTTAGTAGATATTAAGTCTAGAGAAGAACTTATTGGCGAGATAGTTACAATATTACAATCTCCTGCTAAGAATGTTATCTCAGCACTTAAGTCAAGTGGAGGAACCATTGCTGGTATCGTTAAAACCTTATCGGAAAGAGAAGGTTAGAATTATAACACATTAGAAAAATAAATTATAACACACATTATTAAACAATAGAAAAATGGCAGATTTAAAAGATTTCGCAGAACAATTAGTCAACCTAACCGTAAAAGAGGTTAATGACTTAGCAACTATATTAAAAGATGAGTACGGTATTGAGCCGGCTGCTGCTGCTGTTGCAGTTGCTGCAGGTGGTGCTGGAGGTGGCGAAGCCGCTGAAGAAAAATCAGAATTTGATGTAATTTTAACAGCAGCTGGCGGTTCTAAATTAGCAGTTGTAAAATTAGTTAAGGAATTAACTGGTTTAGGTTTAAAAGATGCTAAAGGTTTAGTTGATGATGCGCCAAGTCCAATTAAGGAAGGTGTAGCAAAAGACGAAGCTGAAGCATTAAAAGCTCAGTTAGAAGAAGCTGGAGCTGAGGTAGAGCTTAAGTAAGTATACCTCAACTCAAATTATACGGTTTAGTTTTATCCCGCATTTTTTTGCGGGATAAGACCTAAACCATTTTGTGTATATAAACGTTATATACATTATTTAGTTTTTATTTATTAAAATCTCGTTCATCAATGTTAGCAAAAAAGGCTGAAAGAATTAATTTCTCTTCTATTGTAAATAGGACAGATTACCCAGACTTTTTGGATATTCAAATAAAATCCTTCCAAGATTTTTTCCAATTAGAAACAAAGTCAGAAGAAAGAGGTAATGAAGGGTTGTACAATACCTTCATGGAGAACTTTCCAATTACAGACACACGTAATCAATTCGTACTAGAATTTTTAGATTACTTTATAGATCCACCAAGATACTCTATTGAAGAATGTATCGAAAGAGGATTAACGTACAGTGTGCCTTTAAAAGCAAGATTGAAATTATATTGTACAGATCCTGAACATGAGGATTTCGAAACAATCGTTCAAGATGTATATTTAGGAACAATACCTTACATGACTCCTAGTGGTACTTTTTGTATTAATGGTGCAGAGCGTGTAGTTGTTTCGCAATTACACAGATCACCTGGTGTCTTTTTTAGCCAGTCGTTCCATGCCAATGGAACTAAATTATATTCTGCAAGAGTAATTCCTTTTAAAGGATCTTGGATAGAATTTGCTACGGACATCAACAGTGTAATGTATGCATACATTGATAGGAAGAAAAAGTTACCAGTTACTACGCTTTTCCGTGCTATCGGTTTTGAACGTGATAAAGATATTTTAGAAATTTTTGATCTTGCAGAAGAAGTAAAAGTTTCTAAATCTGGATTAAAGAAAGTTATCGGTCGTAAACTTGCGGCTCGTGTACTTAATACTTGGCACGAAGATTTCGTTGATGAAGATACAGGTGAAGTTGTATCTATTGAGCGTAACGAAATTGTACTAGATCGTGACACAATTATAGATAAAGAAAACATTGAAGAAATTCTTGAAGCGGAAGTAAAAACGATTCTTTTACATAAAGAAAGTGCGCAACAAGGAGATTACGCAATTATTCATAATACATTACAGAAAGATCCAACAAACTCTGAAAAAGAAGCTGTTGAACATATCTACCGTCAACTTCGTAATGCTGAGCCGCCAGATGAGGAAACAGCACGAGGTATTATTGATAAATTATTCTTCTCTGATCAACGTTACTCTTTAGGTGAAGTAGGTCGTTACAGAATGAACAAAAAATTACAGTTAGATATCGGAATGGATAAGCAAGTGCTTACCAAAGAAGATATTATAACGATTATAAAATATTTAATTGAGTTAATTAACTCTAAAGCTGAAATTGATGATATAGATCACTTATCAAACCGTCGTGTACGTACAGTTGGTGAGCAATTGTCGTCTCAGTTTGGTGTTGGTTTAGCTCGTATGGCACGTACAATTCGTGAGCGTATGAATGTACGTGATAACGAAGTATTTACTCCAATAGATTTAATTAATGCTAAGACTTTATCGTCTGTTATTAATTCATTTTTTGGTACAAACCAGCTTTCTCAATTTATGGACCAAACGAATCCTCTTGCAGAGATTACGCACAAGCGTCGTCTTTCAGCATTAGGACCAGGTGGTTTATCTAGAGAAAGAGCAGGTTTCGAAGTACGTGATGTTCACTATACACATTACGGACGTTTATGTCCTATTGAAACACCAGAAGGACCAAACATTGGTTTAATTTCTTCTTTATCTGTATTTGCTAAAGTGAATTCTATGGGATTCATCGAAACTCCTTACAGAAAGGTTGAAAATGGAGTTGTAGATATTAAAAATGCGCCAACATATCTTAGTGCTGAAGAAGAAGAGGATATGTTAATTGCACAAGCTACTATCGAAGTAGATGAAAAAGGTAGAATATTACCAGAGAAAATTATTTCTCGTCAGGAGGGTGATTTCCCAGTAATAGAGCCTTCAAGCGTCAACTATACAGATGTTGCTCCTAATCAAATTGCATCGATTTCTGCATCATTAATTCCTTTCTTGGAGCATGATGATGCTAACCGTGCATTAATGGGATCTAACATGATGCGTCAGGCTGTGCCGTTATTGCGCCCAGAAGCTCCAATTGTTGGAACAGGATTAGAACGTCAAGTAGCGTCAGACTCTAGAGTATTAATTAATGCTGAAGGAGCTGGTAAAGTAGAATATGTTGATGCGGAAAAAATCATCATCAAGTACGAGCGTACCGATGAAGAAGCTATGGTGAGTTTTGATAGTGATACTAAAGAATATCCTTTAGTTAAATTTAGAAAAACAAACCAAGGAACTTCTATTAACTTAAAACCAATCGTTGAGAAAGGTGATAAAGTTGTTAAAGGTCAGGTACTTTGTGAAGGTTATGCAACTCAAAATGGTGAATTAGCACTGGGTAGAAATATGAAAGTAGCCTTCATGCCTTGGAAAGGGTATAACTTTGAGGATGCGATTGTGATTTCTGAAAAGGTAGTTAGAGAAGATGTATTTACATCTATTCATATTGATGAGTACTCTTTAGAAGTTAGAGACACAAAATTAGGTAATGAAGAGTTAACGAATGATATCCCTAACGTATCTGAAGAAGCAACTAAGGATTTAGATGAGCATGGTATGATTCGTATTGGTGCGGAAATTAAGCCAGGAGACATCTTAATAGGTAAGATTACGCCAAAAGGAGAATCAGATCCAACTCCAGAAGAAAAACTTCTTCGTGCAATCTTTGGTGATAAAGCAGGTGATGTTAAAGATGCATCCTTGAAAGCATCTCCATCATTAAATGGTGTTGTTATCGATAAAAAATTGTTTGCAAGAGCAGTAAAAGATAAACGTAAAAGAGCCCAAGACAAAGAAGACATCGAAAAGTTAGAAGATGTTTATGATAAGAGATTCGATGATCTTAAGAATGTTGTTGTTGAAAAGTTATTCAACATCGTTAATGGTAAAACAGCTCAAGGAATTTACAATGATTTAGGTGAAGAAATTATTCCTAAAGGTAAAAAGTATACCTTAAAAATGCTAAACGCTGTTGATGATTACACGCATTTAACTTCAGGAAAATGGACTACTGACGATCATACCAATGAACTCGTTGCAGATTTAATCCACAACTATAAAATCAAGGAAAATGATCTTCAAGGGTCTTTAAGACGCGAGAAGTTTACAATATCTGTAGGTGATGAATTACCAGCAGGTATTATCAAATTGGCTAAAGTTTATATCGCTAAGAAACGTAAACTTAAAGTTGGTGATAAAATGGCAGGTCGTCATGGTAACAAAGGTATTGTTGCCCGTATCGTTCGTCAGGAAGATATGCCTTTCTTAGAAGATGGAACTCCAGTTGATATTGTATTAAATCCACTTGGTGTACCTTCTCGTATGAATATTGGTCAAATTTATGAAACCGTTTTAGGTTGGGCCGGTAAAGATTTAGGAAGAACATATGCAACACCAATCTTTGATGGTGCGACTTTAGATCAAATTAATGAGTATACAGATGAAGCTGGCATTCCAAGATTTGGCCATACATATCTTTATGATGGTGGAACAGGTGATCGTTTTGATCAACCAGCAACAGTCGGTGTTATCTATATGATTAAACTTGGACACATGATTGATGATAAGATGCACGCTCGTTCTATAGGACCTTACTCATTAATTACACAACAACCATTGGGTGGTAAAGCACAATTTGGTGGTCAGCGTTTTGGTGAGATGGAAGTATGGGCACTTGAGGCTTATGGTGCATCAAGCACTTTACGTGAAATCTTAACTGTAAAATCAGATGACGTTATAGGTAGAGCAAAAACTTACGAGGCAATCGTTAAGGGTGAGCCAATGCCAGAACCAGGACTACCGGAATCTTTCAACGTACTTATGCACGAATTGAAAGGTTTAGGATTAGATATTAGATTAGAAGAATAAATTTAGGTGCGTATTAGCAGTTTCATTTTAGAATGGAGCTGTTAATATAAACTAAAGACAATAAAGAACATGGCAAGAAGACAAGATAAGAATACAATTCAGAAATTTAATAAAATTTCTATTGGTTTAGCATCACCAGAATCTGTTTTAGGAGCATCACGAGGTGAAGTGTTAAAGCCAGAAACTATTAATTATCGAACTCACAAACCTGAACGTGATGGTTTGTTCTGTGAGCGTATTTTTGGTCCTGTAAAGGATTTTGAATGTGCTTGTGGTAAATATAAAAGAATACGTTACAAGGGAATCGTTTGTGACCGTTGTGGTGTAGAAGTAACAGAAAAGAAAGTACGTAGAGATCGTGTAGGTCACATCAATTTAGTTGTCCCTGTAGCTCATATTTGGTACTTCCGTTCGTTACCAAACAAAATAGGTTACCTTCTTGGATTACCATCTAAGAAATTAGATATGATTATCTATTATGAGCGTTATGTGGTTATCCAACCAGGTATTGCTATGAATGCTGAAGGAGAACCTGTACAGAAAATGGATTTCTTAACTGAAGAAGAATATCTAAATATTTTAGAATCTATTCCACAAGAAAACCAATATTTAGATGATACAGATCCTAATAAATTCATCGCTAAGATGGGTGCTGAGTGTCTTATTGATTTATTAGCGCGTATTGATTTAGATCAATTATCTTATGATTTAAGACATAAAGCTAATAACGAAACATCGAAGCAAAGAAAAACTGAAGCTTTAAAACGTTTACAAGTTGTTGAGGCATTTAGAGATTCTAACTTAAATAGAGAGAACAGACCAGAGTGGATGATTATGAAGGCTGTTCCTGTAATCCCACCAGAACTAAGACCTTTAGTACCTTTAGATGGTGGTCGTTTTGCGACTTCAGATTTAAATGATTTATACCGTCGTGTAATTATCCGTAACAACCGTCTTAAAAGATTAGTTGAGATAAAAGCACCAGAAGTGATTTTACGTAATGAGAAGCGTATGTTACAAGAATCGGTAGATTCATTATTTGATAACACACGTAAGTCATCTGCAGTAAAAACAGATTCTAACAGACCATTAAAGTCATTATCAGATTCACTTAAAGGTAAGCAAGGACGTTTCCGTCAGAACTTACTTGGTAAGCGTGTTGATTATTCTGCACGTTCTGTAATTGTTGTAGGACCAGAATTAAAATTATTCGAATGTGGGTTGCCAAAAGATATGGCTGCTGAACTTTACAAACCATTTATCATCAGGAAACTGATTGAAAGAGGAATTGTAAAAACTGTAAAATCTGCTAAGAAAATTATAGATAGAAAAGAGCCTGTAGTTTGGGATATTTTAGAAAATGTTTTAAAAGGACATCCAGTCCTTTTAAATCGTGCTCCTACATTACACAGACTTGGTATACAAGCATTCCAACCTAAGCTTATCGAAGGTAAAGCAATTCAATTACACCCATTAGTGTGTACTGCATTTAACGCCGATTTCGATGGTGACCAGATGGCAGTGCATTTACCATTAGGACCTGAAGCGATTTTAGAGGCGCAACTTCTAATGTTAGCATCACATAATATATTAAATCCAGCTAATGGAGCTCCAGTAACTGTTCCATCTCAGGATATGGTACTTGGTTTATATTATATGACTAAACATAGAAAATCTGATGCTGATTATACCGTTAAAGGTGAAGGCTTAACTTTTTATTCTCCTGAGGAAGTAACTATAGCTTATAATGAGAAAAAAGTAGATCTTAATGCAGGTATCAAGGTAAGAACCATGGATTTCAATGAAGAAGGTGAGCTTACTCAACAAATTATTGAAACAACTGTTGGTCGTGTACTTTTCAACGAAAAAGTACCAGCAGCTGCAGGTTATATAAATGAGGTATTGACGAAAAAGTCTTTAAGAAATATTATACATGGTATTCTTAAAAAGACAAGCGTTCCTGAAACAGCAGAGTTTCTTGATGAAATTAAAACTCAAGGATATAAGTTTGCATTTCAAGGTGGTTTATCATTTAGTTTAGGTGATATTATTATTCCACAAGAAAAACAAGGAATGATAGATGCTGCTAATAAGCAGGTTGACGGTATTATGGGTAACTATAATATGGGACTTATTACCAACAACGAACGTTACAATCAGGTAATTGACATATGGACATCTACAAACGCCGAATTGACTGAACTGTCTATGAAGCGTATTCGTGAGGATCAACAAGGATTTAACTCAGTATTTATGATGTTAGATTCTGGTGCAAGGGGTTCTAAAGAGCAGATTCGTCAGTTGACAGGTATGCGTGGATTAATGGCTAAGCCTAAAAAATCTACTGCTGCAGGTGGTGAAATTATTGAAAACCCAATTCTTTCTAACTTTAAAGAGGGGCTTTCAATTTTAGAATACTTTATATCTACTCACGGTGCACGTAAAGGTCTTGCCGATACGGCTCTTAAAACTGCCGATGCAGGTTACCTTACACGTCGTTTGGTAGATGTATCACAAGATGTAATTGTCTATGAAGAAGACTGCGGTACTCTAAGAGGTATTGAAGTTTCTGCACTTAAAAAGAATGAAGAAATTGTTGAGAATTTAGAGGGTAGAATTGTTGGTAGAACATCTCTTAATGATGTATATAATCCATTAACTGAAGAATTATTGATAGAAGCTGGTGGTCATATTGATGATGCCATTGCTAAAAGAATTGGTGATTCTCCAATCGAATCTATTGAAGTGCGTTCACCTTTATCATGTGAAGCCAAAAAAGGAATTTGTGTGAAGTGTTACGGTCGTAACCTTGCTACTGGTAAAATGGTGCAAAGAGGTGAAGCTGTTGGTGTAGTTGCCGCTCAGTCAATTGGTGAGCCAGGTACACAGTTAACATTGCGTACATTCCACGTTGGTGGTATTGCTAGTAACATTTCTGAAGAGAATAAGTTAACCGTAAAGTTTGATGGTGTTGCAGAAATAGAAGATCTTAAGACTGTAAAATCTAAAGATAATGATGGAAAAGATGTTGATGTTGTTATTTCTAGAACTTCAGAATTAAAATTAGTAGATGGTAAGACAGGAATTGTTCTAAGTACTAACAATATTCCTTATGGCTCATTTATATATGTAAAACCAGGTGACAAATTGAAGAAAGGTGATGTAGTTTGTCAATGGGATCCTTATAACGGTGTAATTATTTCAGAATTTGCTGGTAAAGTAAAGTATGAAAACATCGAGCAAGGAGTTACTTATCAAGTAGAAATTGATGAACAAACAGGTTTCCAAGAAAAGGTAATTTCTGAATCTAGAAACAAGAAATTAATTCCTACCTTATTAATTGAAGATAAGAAAGGCGAAACAATCCGTTCTTACAACTTACCAGTTGGTGCACATATAATGATTGATGATGGTGAGAAAATTGATATAGGTAAGATTTTAGTTAAGATACCGCGTAAATCTGCTAAAGCTGGTGATATTACAGGTGGTCTTCCTCGTGTAACTGAGCTATTTGAAGCACGTAACCCTTCTAATCCTGCTGTAGTAAGTGCGATTGATGGTGTGGTTTCTTTCGGTAAAATAAAACGTGGTAACCGTGAAATTATAATCGAATCTAAATTGGGTGAGGTTAAGAAATACTTAGTAAAATTATCTAATCAAATTCTTGTACAAGAAAATGATTACGTAAAAGCTGGTATGCCTTTATCTGATGGTTCTATTACACCAAACGATATTCTTAATATTAAAGGCCCTTCTGCAGTGCAACAATACTTAGTAAATGAGGTACAAGAAGTATATCGTTTGCAAGGTGTGAAGATTAATGATAAGCACTTCGAAGTTGTTGTAAGACAGATGATGCGTAAAGTGAGAATCATTGATTCTGGTGATACAATCTTCTTAGAAAACCAATTGATTCACAAATCAGATTTTATTGAAGAAAATGATAAAATTTTCGGAATGAAAGTGATTGAAGATGCTGGTGATTCTGAGAATTTAAAATCAGGTCAGATTGTAACGGTAAGAACGCTAAGAGACGAAAACTCTAGCTTACGCAGAGAAGATAAGAATCTTGTAACTGCAAGAGATGCCAGTCCTGCGACTGCAACTCCGATATTACAAGGTATTACTAGGGCATCATTACAAACCAAGTCGTTTATATCTGCAGCATCGTTCCAAGAGACAACAAAAGTTCTTAACGAAGCAGCTGTAAATGGCAAAGTAGATACTCTCGAAGGACTTAAAGAAAATGTAATTGTTGGCCATAGAATACCAGCAGGTACAGGTGTTAGAGAATACGAACACATTATAGTAGGTTCTAAAGAAGAGTTTAATGAAATGATGAAAGCTAAAGAAGAGATGAATTTTAATTAATTCTCAAAATAGTTAGCGTATTAAATAAAATAAAAGCCTTCAAGTTATACTACCTGAAGGCTTTTATAATTAATTTATAAAACATACAATATGGCAGACGAAAAAAATAGCCCTAAAAAAGGACAGATTAATATTGAATTAGACGAGAAAGTTGCAGAAGGTATATATTCAAACTTAGCAATCATTAACCATTCTGTATCAGAATTTGTAGTTGATTTTGTTAGTATTATGCCAGGAACTCCAAAAAGTAAAGTCAAGTCTAGAATTATTTTAACTCCGCAACATGCAAAACGATTACTAAAAGCATTAGGGGATAATGTAACCCGTTTTGAAAAAGCACATGGTGAAATTAAAGATTACGAGCAGCCACCTATTCCTCTTAACTTTGGCCCAACTGGGCAGGCTTAAAAACTAAAAACCCTTTGAATTTAAATTCAAAGGGTTTTTAGTTGGTTTAATAGTTATTATCAAGCCACATCTTTTTGATTCAAATAATACTTTAATGCTCCAGATGGGCATTTATTAATTTGATTTATAATGGCTTTAGTTTTTGCACCATTTAAATCAATCCAAGGAATTACAGAATTTCTAAATACATCTGAAAGTTGTTTAGCGCAAATGCCTGCATTTGCACAACAGTGAGGTTCGTAGGTCACAGTAAGTTTTTCGTTACTGAAAACGTTTGCGTTATTATCCATAATAAGTAGATTAGTTTGGGGTTAATCTTAGTTTGAATGTATATTATAGTTAATCAAGAGTAATTAAAATAACGATAAAAAACAAAATACATCGACGAAATACATAAATTTTAACACTTATTCGATGAACAGCATACCAAGATTATTCAAATTCTGACGTCATATGGAAAGTTATGCTCGGGTATTTTTGCTGTGTCATTTGTAATGAAAACATAGAATCCGCTAAGAAAACCAATTGATTTTGTTTGTCTCTAGCAAGAAATCGTTGCTTCACTCTTAAAAACTCTTTAAATTCTTCACTCTTTTCATCTTCGGTTTCAACCCAACAGGCTTTGTGCACATTCAGGTTTTCATAGGTACACTTAGCGCCATATTCGTGTTCTAATCGGTATTGAATCACTTCATACTGAAGAGCACCAACAGTACCTATTACTTTTCTCCCATTCAGGTCTAAAGTAAATAATTGTGCGACACCTTCGTCCATTAGCTGATCGATACCTTTATATAATTGCTTAGCTTTCATTGGGTCAGCGTTATTAATGTATCTAAAGTGCTCAGGAGAAAAACTAGGGACTCCTTTATAGTTTAGTATTTCACCTTCTGTTAGTGTATCTCCAATTTTAAAACTACCAGTATCTTGCAGACCTACAATGTCTCCAGGATATGAGATATCTACAATGGCTTTCTTTTCAGCAAAAAAAGCATTTGGACTAGAAAATTTTAGTTTCTTATCATGTCTTACATGAAGATATGGTGTGTTACGTTTAAATTCTCCAGAAACAATTTTCACGAAGGCTAATCTGTTTCTATGATTAGGATCCATATTGGCATGAATTTTAAAAACAAAACCGCTAAATTGTTTCTCATCAGGTTTAACTAAACGTTCTTCACTTTGTTTTGGTCTTGGTTTTGGTGCAATTTCCACAAAACAGTCTAGCAATTCTCTAACTCCAAAATTATTAAGTGCTGAACCAAAAAATACTGGTTGTTGATTACCATTTAAATAATCAGCTTTATTGAATTTAGGATATATGCCATCTACTAGTTCTATGTCGCCGCGCAATGTGTTGGCTGCAGTTTCTCCAATAAGTTTGTCCAATTCTGGTGATGATAAATCTGAAATCTCAATAGTCTCCTCAATATCTTTTCTGCTGTCACCAGAAAATAGATTAATATTTTTTTCCCATAAATTGTATATACCCTTAAAATCATAGCCCATACCTATAGGAAAACTAAGAGGTGTAACTTTAAGACCAAGTTTTTGCTCTACTTCATCCAAAAGATCAAAAGCATCTTTACCTTCACGATCTAATTTATTAATAAAGACTATCATTGGTATATTCCGCATTCTACAAACTTCAACCAGTTTTTCAGTTTGTTCCTCAACACCTTTTGCAACATCTATAACTACAATAACACTATCAACCGCAGTTAAGGTTCTAAACGTATCTTCTGCAAAATCTTTGTGACCAGGAGTATCTAAAATATTAATCTTAATTCCATTATACTCAAACGCTAAAACAGAAGTGGCAACAGAAATACCACGCTGACGTTCAATTTCCATAAAATCACTAGTAGCACCTTTCTTTATTTTATTACTCTTTACAGCACCAGCTTCTTGTATAGCGCCACCAAATAACAATAGTTTTTCTGTAAGTGTAGTTTTACCAGCGTCAGGGTGAGATATAATGCCAAACGTACGTCGCCTATCTATTTCTTTTAAAAAACTCATGAGATTTTATTAAATAAGGCTGCAAATATAATTCTATTAATGCATTTAAAATTCTATTAATGCATTTAATCGAAAAAAGAGAGCCCAAATTAGTTATAATCTTTTAGTGCATAAAACATATTAATCTTTTTTGTAATTTTACATTAAGAAATTTTTAAAACTAATTTTCCTACTAAATTCTATTTGAAGTTGATTAATAGCTAATCTCTTCACTGAATAAAATAATAATTTTGAATGTGACCGCTAGACATACCTAAGATGTCTTCATATTAAATTTTAATTATAAGGTATTCTATATTTATATCGAATAATCTTACAAACAAGTTTGTTTTTTACACTTTATCGAATATATTTGTCACTTTATCGATATTTTGTAATATTATTTTATTAGTACAAATTGAATTATACATCAACTATATAACAATATGAAAATCTCTACTCGATTCTCAAATGCAAAAACACTTTACTTATCTTTAGTGTTTGGCTTATTTTCTTTTTTAAGTATTGTTGCCCAAACAAATGCACCCAGTATTCAGACAGGCGTTACATTTCAATGGGGTGATACGCAAGCGGTAAACTCAGATCCAGCGACATTACAGAGTATTACTATAAATGGCACAGTTTATAATGATTTCAACTTAGGTGTGCCAACTGCTTATCAGCTAACCCAGTTGGGTGGAGCAGATGCGAATAATAATATTCAGCAAAACGGTAGTGCTATAGAGACTACAAGTGCTAGTGCAACATGGGATGCTTCTGCTTTAGCAGCATTTCAAGATTTAAATTTAAATCATTATTTCGAGGCAAATGGAAATGGCGCAGCTATATGTGATAATTATACTGCTGAGCAAACTACAGGTGCTCAAAGACAAACATTATCATATTCACCAGGAATTAAATCTACAGCAAATGCTATTATAGCGGTAACAGAGAGAAATGCAAATAATTGTTTTCATATAGAAGTTTTTGGTATTCCAGCAGGTGGTGGTGCTTCGCAATCTTTAGGTGAAACATTTGTTAATCAAGATAGTACACAATGGGGTTATGGTGGTACAGGAACTAATGGCAGTAATCCTGGTACGCCAGGAACGGTTAACCCGCCAAGTTCGGGCTCCGACTATTGGTTAAGCGATAGACTTATAGATAATGGTGGTACTATTGGTATCGCTCTATTTTCGTTAAGTGATGTAGCGCCAGTAGGATCCATAATTACAAGTATTCAACTTACAGCTGCTACTACTGACCATGGAGATGGAAAAGTGTTTATTATAAGTATACCTGACGACGATGGAGATGGAGTGCCTAATGCAAGTGATATTTGTCCAAATGGAGATGATAACGATAATAATGATGGAGATGCATATCCAGATGCCTGTGATGAAGACGATGATAATGATGGTATTTTAGATATAAATGAATTAGATTGTTCACCAGGTTTTGTCACTTTAGGTCAAACATTTAATGATAATTCTAGTGATCCTGTTATAGTCAATAATATTTATGCTTATGGAGGAGTGGACGTGGATGCGACTTTCGATTTACAAGGTAGCGCTACATGGAATGGAGGTGTAGAAGATGATACCGCAACAGGTGTTACTGGAGCATTTGTTAGAACACAACCCAGAAATACGGATTTCCCAGCTGGAGATGTTGCAGTATATACCTATACGTTTTCAGAACCTGTATATAATGTGAGTTTTAAATTTGGTGGGTTGGATTTTGAAGACAGAGCAGATTTTGAAGCATTAAATGGGGTACAAAATGTTCCTGTGACTATTTCGGATATTAACTTAGGTGCAGATCTCACTATAAATGGACAAAGTGCCGTGAGTACTGCTACAGCTGGAAATGCTCCAGGTAATAGTATTGCGGTTGATATTGTTGGACCAATAACCGAGATTTCCATTACTGTTGGAAAAGATGATGGAGGGAATGGTAATGTCACTATGCAGTTTTACGAGTTGAGTTATTGTGTACCATTAGATACAGATGATGATGGTGTTAATGATATTTTCGATTTAGACTCTGATAACGATGGTATTTACGATGTTGATGAAGCAGGTAATGGTGCTTTAGATACTAATGATGATGGTGTTGTAGATAGTAATGATACTGGTTTTACAGATACAGATACTAATGGTGCAGATGATGATGCAGAAGCAGTAACACCAGTTAACACACCGTCAGGTGGCAGTTCCCCTGATTTCCAAAATACAGATAGTGATGGAGATGGATGTCCCGATGCTAATGAAGCCTATTCTAGTGCAGCAGCAGCAGGTAGTGATGATGGGCAATTTGGTGATCCAGATCCAGCTTCAGTAAATACAGCAAATGGCTTAGTAACTGAGGCTGGTGTTAATTATGGGTTAGGAACTAATTCTACAGTAACAAATCCAGCTGTAACATCTGGATGTGCAGCTTGTAATATTTCTGCAATAACAGTCTCAAATGTAGATGCTTGTGATGATAATAGTACACCAACCAATTTAACAGATGATACCTTTACAGCAGATATTACAGTTACTTTCGTTGGAGCTCCAGTTACAGGTACATTAGATTTAACAGGTGATGGAACCGCATCAGTATCTGTTGTAGGTTTAACATCACCGCATACATTTGTAGATGTATTATTTTCAGCAGATGGTGGTCCAGTGGATTTAACTGCAACATTTTCAGCAGACAATTCTTGTACGTTACAAGACACCAATGTATTTACGGCACCAGCGGAATGTAGTGACGATGGTTGTTTTGATTCGATACCAGCGGGCAGTCCTACAGCCCAAATCGCAGGCGCGGATATTACTTCAGATGTTACAGGTGCAGGAGGTGCATCCAGCGCAATTCTTAATTCTATAACTATAGTAGGTGAACCAAATCCATTTACAGGATTTTACATACCAAGTCAAGTTAATTATCAATTTGCTAATCCAGCAGCAGCGAATCAATTCATAGATGATATGTCTTTGGCAGGTGCTAACATTGGTGATGGTCCAACAGTATTTGATCCAGAGCTTTTAGAGACTTTTTCGGATAGAGATCTTACTCATTATTTGGCTGCAGATAATCAAATAGTGAATACAGATTATATGCAAATACGATATGATGCACCAATTTC